>NZ_CP067099.1:2400000-3600000 GCF_016618195.1 Providencia manganoxydans | reverse complement strand
TGGCACAACGCCCGTTGCAATAATGACTTCATCAAAATCTATTAAGTCATTAATATCAGCTTGGTGATCAAGGCGAACATCAATATTCAGTAGTTCGAGCTGGCGGCAAAAGTAGCGGATCGTTTCATAGAATTCTTCTTTTCCAGGGATCTGCTTCGCCATATTAAATTGGCCACCGATCTGATCTGATTTTTCAAACAAGGTCACTTTATGTCCGCGTTTAGCTGCATAAATCGCACATGATAGCCCCGCAGGGCCGGCACCAACGATAGCAACAGATTTCAATTGCGTGGCTTTTTCATTTGGATAGTCAAGTTCTCTAACGGCTTGTGGGTTAACAAGGCAAGAGGCGAGTTTGCCGTTAAAAATTTGATCAAGGCAGGCTTGGTTGCAACCGATACAGGTATTGATTTCATCGGCACGATTTTCCTGTGCTTTACGTACAAATGCCTCATCAGCAAGGAATGGGCGTGCCATGGAAACCATATCGGCTTGCCCGGTGGCAAGGATCCGTTCAGCAACAAAAGGGTCATTGATCCTATTCGTTGTGATCAGTGGGATATTGACGTGCCCCATTAATTTTTCAGTTACCCAGCTAAATGCACTGCGTGGTACTTGTGTAGCGATGGTTGGGATCCTAGCTTCGTGCCACCCGATACCTGTATTAATCATGGTTGCACCTGCTTGCTCGATAGCTTTGGCTAGATAGAGAACTTCTTGCCAATTAGAGCCATCTTCGACGAGATCAAGCATCGAAAGTCGATAAATAATAATAAAATTCGCCCCTACGTGCTGGCGGATTTGGCGAACAATTTCCAATGGAAAACGAATTCTGTTTTCGTAGCTACCACCCCATTGATCAGTTCTATGATTAGTTCGTTTAGTAATAAATTGGTTAATTAAATAACCTTCTGAACCCATAATTTCAACGCCATCATACCCCGCTTGTTGTGCAAGTTTTGCCGTGTTGATGAAATCATCAATAGTTTGAGTTATCTCTTGTTCAGTCAACGCTTTGGGTGCAAAAGGGGTAATTTCAGCTTGAATGGCACTGGGAGCAACGATATGTGGGTGAAAACCATAGCGACCCGCATGTAAAATTTGTAAGGCGATTTTACCGTCGGCTTGATGAACTGCCTGAGTGATCGCTTGATGAAAAGGTAGCTGCTCAGGGCAATTAAGTACGGCACCATGGGCTGTTAATGCACCTTCTTTATTTGGTGCAATTCCACCAGTAATGATCAAACTAACGCCATTTTCTGCGCGTAATCGATAGAAATTAGCTAAGCGTTGACTACCTTCAGGGTGCTCTTCAAGGCCGGTATGCATTGAACCCATTAAAATACGGTTCTTTAATACAGTGTGCCCCAAATCGAGAGGGGAAAAAAGATGTGGGAAATTGCTCATATTTTGCTCCCTTAAGGGGTCTTATTCTACTCTAAATAATTCGAGGCGCAGCTAGGCGACAAGTGAACGAGCCGCTAGGAAATGTGACTCGTGCGAGTGAACGTAGTCACCATACCTTAACGCAAAGCGCTGCAACTTGAAGAATGACGAGTATGACAGGTCAGAGGAGTTAACTGTAGCTCAATAAAATGGTTAATAGAAAAATATGTTAAAAAAATGTGATATTTATCATGTGTTTTATTTGTATATAGTTAGCGTCAATGATAATTACATATTATTTTATACTTCTGTCACAATTCACCTGTAGAAATAGTCAGAGCGTTCAATATAGAGGTAAACCATGAAAAATATATGTCAGGTGATTGAACTTGAAGGGAAATTTGTACGACTTGAGCTATTATCTCATCAATATGACCAGCAATTTTCCCATATTATACAACGCGATGGTCTACACAATTTATGGTATACCTCGGTGCCTGAGCCTGAAAATGTCAGTAAAGATGTTGATAGGCGGCTCGGACTTTATCAAAAACAAGAAATGCTGCCATTTGTTGTGATAGATAAAACAACAGGCAACCCTGTAGGTATGACGGCTTATAATAAAGTCGATCATGAGACTCGTAGGGTTGAAATTGGGGCGACATGGTATAGCCGAGAAGTTCAACGTACAGCCATTAACACCGAGGCAAAATTTTTATTATTGCAATATGCCTTTGAATCTCTAGCTTGTGTTGCCGTGGAGCTTAGAACTCATTTTTTGAATCAGCAAAGCCGTAAAGCGATTGAGCGTTTGGGGGCAAAACTCGATGGTATTTTAAGAAGCCATGTTTATACACGGACGGGAGAACTACGCGATACCTGTGTTTATAGCATTATCTTGTCCGAATGGCCGTCGATCAAACGCCATTTAGAGTGGCAAATGGTTAAACCACGGTAGTGATTATGGAGCACATCTTCTAATGCGCTCCATGTACTTATGCTGTTATAAGTATTCGTGCATTGGTTTAGTCATAAAGACATTATTTGGCATTTTCTCTGTTGTAATGAAGCCCGCAGGGCTTTTGATCAGTGCAGGTATGCGATTAACCAGATTAGCACAGGTCAATTCGACCGTTGCTGGGTTATTCACTTCAATGGCTGTATTTGGCTCACCAATAAATTGCCAACTATTTTTATCACACTCATTTGCCGTTAATATTTTTCCAATGCATTCTGTTTCTAAGGTTATGCCTTCAGCAGTTTCGGTGATCACAAGCGCAGATAAACCTAAGACATCACCTTTTTTAACCGTCATTTTTAAGGTATCTGAATAGATATCTTCGGTAGCAATTTGAGGAACACAACGCTGAGTTTGATTGGTTATAGTCAGCCCTAAACGGCTAGCTAACCAACCGTTTTGTGTCCACATATAAGGTGGAGCATATTCGCCACTTTCTATTTTTTGTGAGATCTCTGCATAAGGAAGATCATTATAGTTACCAATTTGCTGATTAAACTCAGTCACAGTTAATCCAGCACCGTGGCCTTTTGCGAGTGCTATCCCATAATCTTCAACGTTGTAGCAGCTAGAGCCTTTGATCTTGGTTAGCTTATGCATAGAGCCGGCCAAGGTATCAATCAGTACCCCCCAGTACATATCTGGATAACCACTGCCTGCTAGGGTACAATTAGTCGTTTTTGCCAGTTGATCGAGTTCTTTAGTTATTTCAGGTGATGAATTCCATGGATAAAGGGCTTCTTCGCCAGTCGAAATCGCATTGATGCCTAGGCGAGCAAAGAGGGAAAATGCGTCATTTAAGTCAGCCATGGTACTCAACGTTGCGATAACGCCGACGTCAGGTTTTAAACGAGATAATGTTGCTTCGGCTTCATTCAAGGGCTGAACTTTAACTCCTGTTAACTCAGTACCCGATATTTCACCAATATCTTTGCCAATAACCGCCTCATTGATATCAAAAGCCGCTACGACTTCAGCGCCATGTTCTTGTAGGTAACGGATCAAGAACTTGCCCATTTTTCCACAACCGTATTGAACAGCACGTACTTTTTTCATCGTTAAGATCCTGTTGTTAATCATCTACCTACATACTCACCTAATGTAGATAAATATTATTGTTTTATATCAATTAATTATGCTGTTTCGATGTTTAAACTATAAAACAGATTCTGTTGGGGCTTTATCAGGAATATTTCATTTTTTATAAATTATTTACTGTAAATATATGTTGGAAAAGTCTCTTATAAACGCAAATACAGCAAGAAAAAAGCATCATTATTTCATTATGAATAATAGTTTTTGATGATGCTATCTTGCTGAACGATAAGGCTGTGTAAGTGATTGGATAGAAAATCGCCATACAGTTTGGAAAGACTAGACCTGAGATAAAACAGCACGTATAATCGCTCCCACTTTGGCCCCTTAGCTCAGTTGGTTAGAGCAGTCGACTCATAATCGATTGGTCGCTGGTTCAAGTCCAGCAGGGGCCACCAAATTTTAGCTGTTAAATCAGCATATTAAGCCACTTTGAAAGAAGTGGCTTTTTTGTTTTTATCGCTTATTGACGACAAAATGTCGACACGGTTTTATTATCGTGTGAGTAAAAGAAGGTGATCTTGATAGTTGAAGGTACTGATCACTCGGCTAATATAGCCATGTATTGTTTAACCAAGCGTACCTATGCGTTCTGCAATTAAAGGCATTAATTTTGAACTATCTACATCGGTGACAATTGTGCATTTAGGTTTGGTAACTTTATTTTTTGTACTATTAGTCACTAAGCTATGACCAAATAGGGTCTTGGATCCACATTCAATATAAATATTCCCTTCTACGGATGAAAATATCTCTGGCTGAATAAGATAAGCAATAACACATGGGTCATGTAGAAATGGATCAAACTCTGCATATTTGCGAGACATTGCTGCGGTAATTTGAGCAATATGGCCTTGTTTTTCTAATGAGTTACAAAGACCAGATCGAATATCAGCTTTTGTGGTGACATCAAGACCCAACATGGTGACATGGTGGGCATTTTCAAAAACGATATGCGCAGCGTGTGGATCGACATAAAAATTAAATTCCGCCGCTGGCGTGACATTTCCTTGGGTGAATGCCGCTCCTCCCATCAATACGATATCTTTTATATTATCGGCTAACCTTGGTTCTTTGATCATTGCTATGGCTATATTGGTTAGAGGGGCTATTGGGCAGAGTGTTATTTCACCAGGGTTTGACATCACAGTATCAATGATAAAGTCGACTGCGTGGCCTGAGTGTTCAGGGTAATTTGATTCAGGTAAAGGAATACCCGCCAGACCGTCTTCGCCATGTACATCTGTGTGATTGCTACATTTTGTCATAATTGGATGTGAGCAGCCTTTAACTAAGGGAATATCAGGCCGTTTTACCAATGCTAGCAGTCGTTTCGCATTATTATGAACTCTATCTAATCCAACATTTCCCGCGACAGTCGTAATGCCAACTAGCTCTATTTCAGGTGAAGCAAGTGCTAAAAAAATCGCGACGGCATCATCAACGCCTGGATCACTATCAATAATAATTTTATGCATCAGTAGCTCCTCAGTTTATATTTATACAAGATATCCAGCATAGCAATTAATAAATAATTGGGTGATTAACCATAAATTCGATTTTTTTATTGTTAATCTATTACTTTTACTGTGATGGGGGTGGAAAAATATCTTTTTTGCGGCAGATTTATGATTTTTGGAATACTAATGCTTTTATTTCTATCATGAAACTGACATTGTGAAAAAATACGATATTACTCAAGTTTTAAGTTGTAGTTTGGATAAGTTAGAGCAAATAAAACTTTATTTTTCTTCACTTAATCTAGATTAGAATTAAACGTTTGATTAATTATTAAGGAATTGGAACTGCTTCATTTTTATGACTATAAAAAATAGGGTTTTTATTTCTTACTATCTAGGGAAACATTGTGGTATCATTAAAAAAATTAATAATATCAATGTGCTACTTTCGGTTTTTATGGTTGTTAATGCGAGTGCTATATCCAATTGAATGATTCGTGATCATGGTCAATTTCTTCTGTATTACCATACCCACTCCTTGGGATATTTAGTTTTCATCATCAAGCAGATTGCCATTAATAGATACAAAAACACTAGCCACGATAAGAAATGGCTAATGTTTTATTAGAGATTTTTAGTGGCTAGTTAATTCTTTTTAAAAAGCATGCGACTAATATCGCAGAGCATATAGAGCATAGCAACGCAAAACTAATAAAGACGACCATATTTGTAGAGTTGACTAAGATATATCCACCAATTGCAGGGCCGAGCGCCATCCCTCCACCAATAACTAGATTGATGTTATTCATTAACCTACCACTAGTATCTAATTGAGAAACCGTTGCCATAATAAAAGGTAAGACAAAGGTCCAAGTGAATTTAAACAAAAATGCGGCAATGATAAAGCGAGTAACTACAGGGGAATCGAGTAACAATAAAATGCTGGCAATTAATAATCCATAACCTAAAAAAACTAATTTATTGGTTTTAAACTTACTGGCGATAGCTGCTGCTATCATTGAACCAATGATCCCCAATACGGTCGCAATAGCTAAAACTCGACCATTTTCTTCGGCGCTTAAGCCACTTTTTTCACCAAATAGACCAATAAAGGTCCAAACTTGGCTAAGACAGATATAGAAAACTAAGATAGCGATGATCGCCATTGTCTTATTAGCAACGTTATTTTTAGTATTGACCATAGCTGCATTTTGCGGTTGCTCCTTTTTAACTACTTGATCTGGAAATGCTTTAATTAAAGGAAAGGATACAATCATCAAAGCCGCTAAAATAAAGTAAACAATACGCAAGCCAAACTGTTCAAATAATGGTGGTAGCGCAAGTAGCCCAAGAGTACCTAATATTAATTGTCCTAGTACCCAAAAAGCATACATGCGACTTGGGTTTTCGGTTTTCCCTGCGCAAGAAAGACAGATGATCATTAAAGTACCGCCAGCTAGAGATGCGATGATACGAAAAATAAATAGCGCCGCATAAGTGGTTGTAAATGCAGAAATCAAATTACCAATAATAAAAACAATAATTGATAACACCGCAATTCTTTGCCAGTTAATACGGTTGATCCAATACCAAGCAGGGATAGTCGCAAAGCTCATGGCGCCTAATTCCGCGGAGAATAGATAACCGATTTTATCAGCAGAGAGCTGCCATTGGGAGGCCAGCTGACTGGCAACAGCAGGCGCTGTCATTAAAATGCCTGGAGCAATCGCTGCAAAAATAATAATTGCTAACAATAAATTCAGCGAAGATTTTAGAACAATTTTTTGGGGAATATCATTGACTTCTTGTGTGTGCAGCGATTCGTTCATTTTGGCACCTCGTCAATATAATAAGTATTGCCAGTAATATATGTTAATAAAAAGTTAACATGCATTGATGATTTTAGAGCTAAATTACCTAAAGTGACTATCATTCTTAAGAACGAAAATCAGATGGTTTTTTGTTTTTAAACGACGATTTGTTGACTATGGAAATAACAGCTGAGCTAGTGAGCCCTAAGTAGAACTCACTTATAGATAGAAGTTAAAAATTAGAAGGAGATTGGTTTTCGAGTGCAAAGCAGGCTTTCTCTAAACCTCCTTTACATGCGAGTTCAAAATAATATCGAGCCGCATAGGGGGATGCGTTTTCAACTTCTCCTTTTTGCATTAACCAACCAAGATTATATTGTGCATATGTGTTACCTTGCTCGGCTGAGAGCATAAACCATTTTTGTGCTTGTTCTGACTCTTCAGTACATTGACTCAATAATTTAATATTGTTATTCAAATTAAGATTTTCACTATTTAATTTTTTTAGTGCATCCTCGACTTGCTGTTTTATCTCTTCTTGCTGCTTTAATTTTTGCTGTATGTTCTTCATATTCAATAAAAACAATAGATCATTATTAATCTTATTTAATTTTACTTGTAGAAGCTATCTTTCTTGTTGTTGTAAACGAATTTTATACTGACGCTCATTGATGGTTAATGCTTGTATTTGTCGATTAAGCATTTTTAATTTCAATTGTGGTAACTGAATGCTACTTAGGTTGCTATTATAAGGCTAATTGTTTTCCATACCTTGCTTTTTTTCTTCATAGTCATTAGCAAACTTTAATAGCCCAGGCAGCTGATTTAGGTTTTCTTGTGATAACGAAGAAAGTGGTAATGTTGAGAAAAATACTAAGGCATAAATAGTATGGTAAATAACTCCATTCATAATAAACTCTCGAAGATTTGTTAGATGATCTTCATTTAATGATGTGTTTTTTCTATGGGGTATAATAAGTATCAATTAAATTCAACTGTATCAGAATATAAATTAAAAAATAAAATTTCTATCTTTCATAATCCTGAATAATTATATTTATTTAAATAATATTATGGATTTATGGATATTGCAAAAAAAATCATATCTTAATACAATAATTTGATTTTATTGCGTTTTTTAATGATAGAATTGAATAATATTTATCTATGTAAAAACGATTAGGTGCTAATACTTAAAATCTGAATTTCTATGAATATAAGAATTAAAAACCTATTTTTTATTCTTTTTTTGATTTATTTGGGTTATGAATCCATTCTTATTTGTGTGTTCTTAATTTGAATGTTTTTTTGACAGCATTAATGTGTTTCCCCATGTAGGTATACACTTATTTTGAATATTTAATCTGTGGAGGTAACTGCTTGAGGAATATTACTTTATTTATTTATTTTTTTTTTTTTTTTTTTTTTTTTTTTTTGGGGGGGGGGGGACGCGAGTGAAGTAAATTTAATTCGAACCAAGCAAGGCAGGAAATAATTTTGTACAAGCAGGCTTTAATAAATAAAGTTGGTTGTATCAGGAATTAGGAGCCTAATATGATAGTGGAACAAGAAGTGTCAAAAAGTATTTTTATGGCAGCAGTACGAAAAGAAATTTTTCGCTTAAGGAAAAAAAGGCTTAACAGGAAAGCAGTTAGCTAAAAAATCAAATGTCTCACAGAAACAAATATATCGATATGAAAGAGGTGTATGCAATATAAATGTAGATATACTTTTTGTTATATTGCATGAATTAGATTGTAGTTTAAGTAATTTCTCTAGTTCTGTTTATTTAAAAATTAATGATACGGAAAAAGATGTAAATACTCATTATATTAATTTAGGGGCAGTCCTAGATAACTAAGATCATCTAGGATAGCTCCATAAGAAAAAGCAGACTCAGTCAGTACAAACAAGAACGGTTACTTAAGCTATTTATTGCAGGCTCCACGGCCCGTATTGCCGCAGAATTGGTTGGTGTCCACAGAAATACAGCTGCTTACTATTTTCATCGGCTCAGAGTGCTGATAGCTGAGCACGTTGATAAGCACACTTGGTTTGATGGCGAGATTGAACAGGGTGAAAGCTATTTTGGTGGTCGTCGCAAAGGTCAGCGTGGTAGAGGGGCAGCTGGAAAAGTGCCTATCTTCGGTCTTCTCAAGAGTGGTGGCAAGGTTTATACTCAGGTCATACCTGATGCTAAATCACGGACATTACTGCCAATGATTGAGTCAAAAATTTACCCTGACAGCATCGTCTACACAGATAATTTTTCCAGTTATGATGTACTGGATGTGAGCGATTTTAAGCATTACAGGATTAATCACAGCACCCAATTTGTCGACAAAAAGGAGCGGCAAAATCATATCAATGGTAGTGAGAATTTTTGGAACCAAGCGAAGCGTCATATGCGTAAATTTAACGGTATTCGGAAGGCTCATTTTGAGCTGCATCTAAAGGAATGTGAGGGGCGATTTAACACACCTCATACAAAACAACAATTAACTATGCTAAAACAGATAGTTAAAAGTAAAATTTAAACCTTACTAGGACTGCCCCTAGAATTATATTATTATTAATAGTATTTAATAATTTATTATAGGAGTGATAATCATAAAAATCTAAATAAAACGTTTTTTTGTAATATGTCAAAAATATTCTCTAAATGTGTAAAGACATCATTAGCTACTCAATTGGCTTCATAATAAAGTGAGATGTAATGGGTTATTTGATTTAAAATAATTAATTATACTTAATTTCTTCTTGTTATAACGAGTTGAACCATGGAAAAACAAATCATAAGTACACTCATTGGATTAACCTTTCGAGGCAACGATGATGTCAAGATTGCAGCGATCTCAGCATTAGGGGATTATAAAGCGACAATCGAACAACAAGAAGCGGTTGTGAGGTTAATTGATTTATGCAAAGATCCAAATAAAGACGTCGCTATTTCATCTATTCGATCACTAAGTAAACTGTCTGGACATTTTGGACAATCATTAGATCGAAAAGATTAATATCATTAATTAAATTAATAAAACTTTAATGAGTAATTAATCGATTTTTATTTTTAAAAGTAAAAGTGAATGCATTAAACGAATGAATCCTCGGTGAGTATATTAATAATAATCTATATTTGATTACTAAAACTTTAAAGCATTATTTATATTGATGTGTTTATTATTGTTGTTATTCAGGTATTATACTTCTTATTATGTCATTAAACATTTAACTTGCTTTATTTTGATTATCAAAATAAGACTATATAAAGTTTGGTGAGTTTGTGATAAAAATAAACATAGCTACATATACTCTGAATAATTCGAGGTACAGCTTACTAATAACACTGTAATTTGAAATATGATGGGTAAAGTTATGCACGATTAATACACTATAGAGGGTCTATAATGAAAAAGATTGTTATCTCTAGCATTTTGGCTGCAATGGCAGCATTTTCTGTTAATGCGATGGCTGCCGATTCAAACGTGGTTACGCCTGAGAAGATGACTTGCCAAGAGTATATTAACCTCAACCCACAAAGCTGGGCGCCAGTTGCGTTATGGATCACGAATGCCGAGACTCAATTTAAAGGGGGTGATTACGTTGCTCTGACTGAGCAAAGTGTTGCTGAAGCACCTCAAATTGTTGAATTCTGTAAGAAGAATCCAGAAGGGACTCTGCAAGATTATTTAGCATCAAAGAAATAAGCTAAATTTCACTGATTAAAGCCTTATTAATTAGGTGTTTGCTTTTACTATAATCAAAAGCAAACACCAGATATTAAGTGTCAAATAGGGTTTTTAACAGGAGCAGTTATGATCAGTCATCTATCTTTGATGATTGAGCAAACTCCAATGAGCTTACTTTTCACATCATCCCGCCCACTATTTTTTCTATTCACTCATTAACCATCGATTTTTCTATGGCAATTTTTACGTATTTGCCCTGAAAATTTTCATAACAATGATAATAGTTCTTAATTGTATGTGTATTATCAGTTAAGATTAGCCTCTATATTGTTAAGTGGCTGACTTACTAAAAACATAACGACATATTAGGATCTTAGATTAATGAAAATTAAGCATCTTTGGGTACTCTCTCCGTGCCTTGCTTCATTTATTGCACCAGTTACATTCGCAGCAGAAAACAAACAAGATGAAATGACTGTATCAGCAACTCGCTCTTACCGCAGTGTGTCTGAAATGGCGCAAACGACATGGGTAATAGATAACGCTGAAATTGAACAGCAAGCTGAAGGTGGCAAAGAGTTAAAAGATATTCTGTCACAGCTGATCCCCGGTATGAGTGTCAGTGGCCAAGGTCGTACTAATTACGGCATGAATATGCGTGGGCGCTCAATGATTGTGATGGTGGATGGCGTACGTTTAAATTCTTCGCGCAGTGATAGTCGCCAATTAGATTCTATTGATCCGTTTAATATTAATCACATTGAGGTTATTTCTGGGGCGACTTCTCTATATGGCGGAGGTAGCAGCGGTGGATTAATTAATATTGTCACCAAAAAAGGCCAAGAAGAGAAACAAGTTGATCTGCAAATTGGCGGTAAAACTGGTTTTAATAATGGCAAAGATCATGATGAAAATGTTGCTGCGGCAATGAGTGGTGGTAATGAAAACGCCCACGGTCGTTTATCTGTTGCCTATCAACGTTATGGCGGTTGGTATGATGGTAAAGGCAAGGCAATTAATATTGATAATACACAAACGGGTCTACAGTTTTCTGATCGCTTGGATGTAATGGGCGCAGGGGTTATTAATATTGATGATAATCAGCAGTTACAAGCCACGGTTCAATATTATAAAAGTGAGTCCGATGGAAAACATGGCCTTTATTTAGGTAAAGATTTTGCGGCGGTGAAAGGCCAAGGCGAAGCTTACAATAGTAGTAAATTAAACTCAGATCGTTTACCCGGTACTGAGCGCCATATGTTGAATTTACAATATTCAAATGGCGATCTTTGGGGGCAAGATTTTGTTGCTCAAGTTTATTATCGGGACGAATCACAAAAGTTTTATCCATTTCCTACTTTAAATAAAGCAAAGGATGTGACCAGTATTAGTGCTTCCGATCAAAAAACCAATTTCTATGGTACTAAGCTGACGTTTAATAGTGAGCCTGTCGATAATTTGACGCTGACTTATGGTGCTGACGCTGAACACGAACAATTTCGTGCTAACCAAATGTTCTTTAACTTAGATAAAGCAAAAGAATCAGGCGGCATGGATTTGAAAAAAGCCTATCAAGTTGGGCGTTATCCAAGTTATACCACAACCAATATGGCTGCTTTTTTACAGAGTAGTTACGATATTAATCCAATATTCACCTTAAGCGGTGGAGTGCGTTACCAATATACTGAAAACAAAGTTGATAGCTTTGTTGGGTATGCACAACAACAGCAAATTGCTGAAGGTAAAATTAAATCTGCTGATGCAGTACCGGGTGGTAACACCGATTATAACAACTTATTATTTAACGCAGGTCTATTAGTTAATTTAACGGAAGATCAGCAAACATGGTTTAATTTCTCTCAAGGTTTCGAAATCCCTGATATCGCTAAATATTATGGCACAGGGAAATATGCGCCAACAGCTGATGCGAATGGGCATTTGGCATTAGAAAATAGTGTGAATATTAACGACACTAAAGTGAAAGGTATTAAAGTTGACTCTTATGAACTAGGGTGGCGTTATACCGGTGAAAACTTGCGTACACAAATTGCTGCTTATTATTCATTATCAGATAGAAGTTATGACATTAATAGCACAGATATGACGATTTATATGAAGTCAGATAAACGTCGTATTTATGGTGTGGAAGGAGCGGTTGATTATTTCTTTGATGATAGCGATTGGAGTGTGGGTAGTAACTTTAATCTGCAAAAATCAGAAACTAAAGTCGATGGCAAATGGGAAAAATGGAGTGTCAAATTTGCTAGTCCATCAAAAGTCACGGCATATGTTGGCTGGGATCCTAACGACTGGTCACTGCGTTTACAAAGTCAGCAAACCTTCAATATGTCTGATGCCGATGGTAATAAACTCGATGGTTATAATACCGTGGATTTCTTAGGCAGTTATTTATTACCAGTTGGCAAGGTCAGCTTTGCAGTTGAAAACTTACTGGATGAAGACTACACCACAATTTGGGGGCAGCGTGCACCTAAGTTATATAGTCCTAATTATGGTGCGGCAGACTTGTATACCTATAAAGGTCGAGGCAGAACATTTGCGCTTAATTATAGTGTGACGTTTTAAGTTGAATGTTAGATGAGTCATCTTAATCATTGATGGCTCATTTTTACTTAATGAGGTTGTCCAATGAAATGGCTATTAACTGGGCTACTATGTTTAGCCAGTATGATTGCATCAGCTAAAACACCAACAGTCGTTACGGATTTGCAAGGCCGCAAGATAAGCCTAGAGCTTCCCGTCGATAAATTATTTTTGATTGATGGACGAGATGTTTTGTCAGTCGATATTGCGGCAGGGCAAGAGGGGGTATCACGTATTATCGGTTGGAGTGATTCCTTAGAACAATATGCGCCGGATCTAAAACAGGCTTATTTTTCAGCGCTTCCTGAATTAGCAAAAATACCGACATTAAGAAAAACGCGCGAAACTGGCATTCAAATTGAAAAGCTACTTGAGCTAGCGCCTGAAGTAGTATTAATGCATAAATCTAATTATGCCGCGATGCGCGACAGCCAATTTATGCCACAATTAGAGGCGGCTGGGATCAAAGTTATTTTTATTGATTTCCGTATGGATATCGCCAATAACACGCCAAAAAGTATTGTGTTATTAGGTGAGCTATTAGGGACTCAGGAGCGTGCAAACAATTTTGCAAAATTGTATCAAGAAAAATTAGCAGCAATTGAAGGGCAGTTGAAACAACCTTATCCATCAGTATTAATTGAGGCAAATGCCGGTTTATTTACTGATAGTTGCTGCCAACTTTATGGACGTTCTGGTTTTGGCGTGCTTGCTAGCCTTGCGGGTGGTAAAAATCTTGTTGAAGACAGTTTCCCTGCAAAAGGCGCCGAAAGCTCGATTGAAAATATTATTAGCTTAAATCCTGACTTTTATTTGTTAACCGGAGCAGATTGGCAGAATTTTAATCGCCGCTCAACCGCAGTTAAGTTAGGTTATGGGGCAGATGCAACCGTTGCTAAAAAGCAATTAGCTAAATTAGTCGAGCGCCAAGGAATTTCATCGCTGACAGCGGTAAAAGATAAACATGTTATGGCGATTTATCACAATTTCTATAATAATCCGATGAATATTTTTGCAATTGAGGCAATGGCCAAGTTTATGCACCCGCAGACTTTTGTAGCTTTAGAGCCAGAGCAAAATTTGCAGGAATTCCTACGGCAGTTTACTGCGATTAAAACTGATGGAGTGTTTTGGATATCCCTCTGATTTAATGCCGTGTTGTATACAACATGGCTGAGGTTGCTGACGAAGCGGGATAAAAGCGTGGTTTTTCCCGCTTCGTGTTATCAGCCGAAAATCAATAAATTGATTTTCCTCGTTTATTTCAAAACCCCCTAACGACTGCCGCCAAATATGATATGTTTGTCAACAGTCTGTGCCGTGTTGTATACAACACGGCTTTTTTACAAAGTAAATCTTTCCACTAAATAATCAATAAATGCACGTGTTTTTGCAGCCAGTGCAATGGTACTTGGATAAAGTAATTGTATATTTTGTGTGGGGAGATTGTACTCCGGTAATATTCTGAGCAAACGGCCTGATTGAATATCTTCATCGACCAACCACGAAGGGCAAATAGCTAACCCTAATGATGCGATTGTCATTTGATGGATAACCGCCGCAGAATTGGATTCATATTGGCTTTTAATGATGGGGAGTGTTTGTTTTTCACCTTGCTGATCTTGCAAAACATATTGAGTATCTTGCCAATTTAATAACGAGTGTGTAATCCAAGGTACTTGGGCTAAATCCGCAATATGGTTGATTGGATATCTTTTGATAAATTGTGGTGATGCAACAATATAGATGGAGTATTCACCTATTTTTCGCGTTTTCAGTGAAGAACTTTTTAAGTTACCTAAACGTATTGCTAGGTCTAATTTTTCTGTCACTAAATCATCTAATGAAGAGTTAAAACTGTATTGTAATCGTAGTTTTGGGTAAAGGCGGCAAAACTCAGGTAGCAAAGGTAAAATATAACGCTGCCCAAATTCATTGGTTGATGAAAAACGTAATAACCCTGTCACACTGCTGCCTAAGTTTTGACTTCTTTCAAAGGCTTCCTCGATATTTAATTGAATGCGTTTGAAGTCATCATAAAAATGCTTTCCTGCTTCTGTAAGCGCGATATTCCGCGTATTACGGGTCAATAAACTGACATTTAATTGACTTTCGAGCTGCTTGATATCAATGCTTACCATGGAACGGCTGAGCCCTAATATATCCGCTGCTTTGGTAAATGATCCGGAATCAACCACTTGAAGGAATGTCGCTATTTGCTTGAGATTTTTCTGCATAATTACAATGATTGTTTGTTTTTATTAAACAATGAGTTTAATCCTCTTGCATCGACAAAGGAAGGGGCTAACACTACTCTTTGTCGCCGGAGGTTGTTATGTCTTATCGATATAAAATTGCGACAATATTTTTGTTAGGGTTCTTTATTGATTGTATAAACATTTTTATGTCAGCAATTGCATTGCCTGATATTGCTCAAGTATTTTCAACCAGTCAATCAATGGTTGCTTGGGTAGCAAATAGTTATATTTTAGGTTTAGTATTAATTATGCCTATTAGTTTATGGCTAGCAGGGCGGTTTGGTAATCAAAAGCTATTATGTTTTTCTATGCTGTTATTCTCAATCAGCGCTTTATTGTGTGGTTTGAGTTATTCGATTTATAGTTTGATTTTTTGGCGGTTTATTCAAGGGATATCTGGAGGATTATTGATCCCTGTGGGTCAGGCGTTAGTTTTTGCCTTATTTCCAAATAAAGAACGTCATCGTATTTCCACTATGATTATGACAGTTGCGTTGATAGCCCCTGCGTTTTCACCTGCGCTAGGTGGAATGATCATTGATAGCCTATCTTGGCGTTGGGTGTTTTATGCGAATTTGCCTTTTTCATTACTCGCTGCGGCTTTGGCGTGGTTATGGATTAATAATAGTGAACGACAGCGAAGGGAAAAACCAGATGTATTCGGTTTACTGCTAGTGACTGTCAGCTTGCTGTTGTTATTGTTATCATTTTCTCTTTATAACGATTATCACAACTTATCGCTAGCTATAGGAAGTCTATTTTTCTCCGCAATTATCTTTGCTTTTTATATTAAGTATGCGCAGAAATGTGCAGCGCCCATTTTAAACTTTCAGCTATTGCGCAATAGTAATTTACGTAATGCTTTTATTGTCTATTACGCGGTTCCGGGGGTATTTACTGGAGTTAATTTACTCAATATTTTTAACTTGCAAACTAATTTGCATTTTAATGCAGGCCAGACAGGTATGTTCATGTTGCTATATGCGGCTGGCGCATTAGTTTCTATGGTGAGTGGTGGTTATTTATATCATCATATTGGTAAAAAGCGTTTATTTTTCATTGGAATATTACTACATAGTATAGGGATAGCGCTGTTATTTACTGTCTCTAGCCGTACTGATCTTATTCAACTGGTTATTGCTTATTTACTAATGGGAGCAGGTGGTGGAATAGCCGCTAATACCGCGCAGATTAGTTCATTGTTGGATTTTTCGGGTAAAGATTTATTGCAGGGCAGTGTGTTATGGAATATCAATCGGCAAGTCGCTTTTAGTGTCGGCACCGTAGTGCTGATTTCCATTTTCAGTCTAGTGAGTGCACAGAGTGATTTACTTCGTTATCAGTACACCTTTTTTATTGCAGCAATACTGAGTTTGTTGTCGTTAATTTTTATTCTTAGAGAGAAAAGCGCATGAGTAATATGAATAAAGCAGTTCAAAGTGTTATCGAGTTGCATGAGTTAATTGAAAATGTTTTTACGGGTCATAAGCCTGATGATCTAAATAAGCTATTAGAGAGCTTCGATAGCAACTTTAAAATGGTTACTATGGGCGGTGATTGTATAGGATTGGCGCAGGTAAATGCATTGTTCAGTAATAATATTGGAGCTAAGCCTTCTTTGAAGATCACCCCTGACAATATCGAACCTATTTTGGAAGTTGGTGAATATTGTTGGTTACAGTATCGTGAATTACATGAGTTAGATGATTCTCGATTGCTACGAACTTCTACGGTTTGTATTCGAATACAAGACGAGCAATGTTTCTGGACTTATTTGCATGAAACGCCAATAGTCAAAAAATAGTTTATTTATTAGTTGGTTAGGTTTTATTTCGTATGAAACTAGCCAACTATAACTTAATTACATCATTCACTTCTCTGCTCCCTTTCTGACTTTTTTGCTCTTTTTTCGATAAAAATCTGCCTTTGATAGCTTTGAACAAGGAAAATTTGTGATCGAGTTATTGTTTTAAATAAATACTTAACCGGTTAACCGGTTAAGTTGGCTTTTAGGGTTTACTGCAAAAAACATTGTTGTATGATGAAACTCATAAACTAATGCTGATCACATTGAAAAGTTAATAAGAGATTTCTAAATGCACCGTGCTAAGTACCAACTAATCAAAGATGAGTTACTAGAAGAGATAAATTCGGGTTTGTTTAAACCAGGGCAAAAATTCTATAGTGAATCAGAATTAAAAAGCCGTTATGGCGTGAGTACAGCGACAATTTTACGTGCGATTCAAGAGCTGGTAAATGAAGAGTATATTGTTCGTTATCAAGGAAAAGGATCTTTTGTTTCTAAAGCAAAACGTAATGAGAGAATTATTTTTTCTGAAACCGATAATCAGTTAGTGGGTATTCAATCGATTAAAATGGTTTCTTGCACGTTAGAAAATGAAACTGAAATTTTAGATAAGTTAAAAATTCAACAAGATGGGCAGTATTATAAAATTGTGAGAGCACGTTATAACAATAAAAAACCATTTGCTATTCAAGTTTCACATATTTGCTCTTCTTATATTAAAGATGAAAGTCTTTTAAAAAGCGGTTCTTATCAGTCTCTGTATGAATTATTAAGAGACAGTAATAACTTAGATATGTATTCAATGCCTTTTACACAAACTATTGATATTACAAAGGTGATACCACAACAGTTTAGTGATTATTTGCAATTAGCCGAAGATACCCCTGTGGTATTAATGAGACGTTTGACCTTAAATAATGATAAAGAGGTTATTGAATATGTTGAAACTTATAAAACAATTGATACATTTCACATTGAAATAAGAAATACCTAGAAGGAATATTTATGACAAGTATTCTACTGATTTCTCATGAAGGATACGCAAGTGGAACTAAAAAAGCTGTCGAACTGATATTAGGAGAACAAGATAATGTCGATTATCACGAATTAACCGGTGAGAAAGGCATTGAGATATTTAAAGACGAACTTAACATAAAAATTAATCAATTAATAAAAGATAAAAATAATCTAATTATTGTTTCTGATTTAAAGAATGGTACCCCTTACAACTGTGCATTATCAATAATTGCTAGTAATGATTTATGGGACTATACGCATTTATTTACAGGGATGAATTTAAATTTAATTCTAGAAATTATTATGGCTGATGAGGAAGTATTAAAAGAAGAATCTCAGAAACAAATTCTTTTAACAGCAAAAGAAGGCCTATTTCAAATGAATAAAAAAACATGGGATAAACAATGTAGTGAACAAGAGGAATAATTAAATGGAACATATTCAGTTTTGGCAAATTATTCTTTTAACACTTTATTCTGGTTTTGCAATCTACGATGGAAACAATACAACATTAGGTTTAGTTAAGCCAAGTATGGCGGGTTTCTTTGCTGGCCTAATTATGGGGGATGTCACAACAGGTTTATTTATTGGCGGCACATTAAACTTGTTGGTTTTGGGTGTAGGTAACTTTGGCGGTGCATCTATACCTGATTATATGACTGGGGCGGTGCTAGGCACCACTTTCGCTATCATGAGTGGCGAAGGCGCTGAGTTCGGTGCAACTATTGCAGTACCTATTGGCTTATTGATGGTGCAATTGGATATTTTAGCGCGTTTTACTAATACCTTTATTCACCATAAAGCCGATTCGTTGATTGAACGCGGTAATATCAAACTGGCATCAAGAATGAACTTAGTTGGGCAGTTACCGATTTCTCTATCTCGCATGATACCGGTATTCCTTGCATTAGTTCTTGGTTCCGCATTTGTGAATAATGTTGTACAGCATGTTCCAGAGTCCATTATGAATGGATTAAAAGTCTCGGGAGGTATGTTACCTGCATTAGGTATTGCGATATTGATGCGTTACTTGCCAATTAAGAAAAATATATCATTCCTGATACTTGGATTCTTCTTAGCCGCCTATTTATCAGTACCTATCTTAGGTGCGGCAATAATCGGTTTAGCTGTCGCGATTTATATCTTTAATGCAGACAATCAAAAAGCTCAGCTAGCTCAAAAAACAAGTGGGGATATGGGTGATGAATAAATCAATTAAAAAAGTATTCTGGCGCTGGTTTTTATTTGGGCAATGTGGCTGGAACTATGAAAAAATGCAGGGTTTGGGCTATTTGTACAGTATCTATCCTTTCTTAAAAGAAAAATATAAAGATCCCGAAGAATTAAAACAAGCAGCAAAAGTACACAGTCAGTTTTTCAATACTAATAATACGATGGCACCAGCAATTTTGGGTGTAGACCTCGCATTAGAAGAAAAGAAAGGCTTAGAAAGTAAAGATGCGATTGTCGGTGTCAAAACTGGTTTAATGGGTCCACTGGCGGGTATTGGTGATACGTTATTCTTTGTCATACCAACAACGATTATCGGTTCGATAGCTTCTTACATGGCATTACAGGGCAACCCAGCAGGATTATTACTATGGGTGATGTTCTTCTTTATTCGTTTACTGTTTATGCGCTATAGCATTGGTAAAGGTTACCAAGAAGGATTAAACCTATTAGGCTCTCTAACCAATAGTTTAAATAAAATTACTCGTGCAGCCAATATATTAGGGTTAACTGTTATTGGGGCATTAATACCTTCGGTAGTAAAAGCTAAGTTAGGTTTTGAATTCCATTATGGTGAAATTTCATTAAAGCTACAGGATGTCGCCAATCAATTAATGCCGGGATTAGTGCCATTACTCGTTGTTTTATTAACTTATTGGTTACTCGGTCTTAAAAGAATGAACTCTACGCGAGTGATATTTATTTTAATGTTTATTGGTGTGGTTGGTTATAACCTTAATATTCTTAGTTAATTAGGATGCTGTTATGAAAGGTATTGTACATATTCGCGTTGATGACCGCTTAATTCATGGGCAAGTTGCGACTCGTTGGGTCAGTCACTTTAATGCAAATCGTATTATGATCATTGATGATGCGGTTGCAGCCAACGATATTGAGAAAATGATGTTACGCAGTGCGGCACCAGATGGATGTAATACGTCGATTCTTGCTCGTGAAACGGCATTTAATAATATTAGCCAAGGTAATTATGAAAACCAAAAGGTGCTAATTTTAGTTAAAACACCTGAGATTGCTTTGCAGATGTTAAATAGTGGCTTAGCGGTTAAACAGCTAAATATCGGTAATATGTCGAACAAGGATGATAGAAAACAAATTAAGCGCTCAGTCAGTATTAGTGATAGCGAATTGGAGATTATTCGTGAGCTATTAGAAAGAGGGGTGAGTGTGACAGCACAAATGACCCCTGAAGAGCCTGATACGGATATCAGTACTTTTCTTAAAGGGATGTAAGGTTGTTTTATGAGCGATAATCAAAAAAAGTATTATGAAAGTGTGATTAATACGCTTGAACGCGTGTATTTAACTCAGCAAAACACTATCGCTAAAGCGGCAGAAATTTTTGCACAATGTGTTCGTCAAAAAGGAGTTATTTACGGCTTTGGATCGGGGCACTCTTTTGCGGCGGCGGTGGAGCTTGCAGGTAGAGCAGGTGGCCTAGTTAATACACGTGCTATTGAACAATTCTATGGCCACATGGGATGGTTAGATTCAGTGGCTGGTACTGGCGATGTTTTTGCTAATTTAATTGATATTCGCCCCAATGATTGTTTTGTGATGGTTTCTAATTCAGGGACTAAGCCGTTACATATTGAGTTAGCAAAAAATATTAAAGATAAAGGTAATGATCTGATAGTGATTTCCAGTGGTATTTCATCGGTAGATCCTGTTGATGCAAACTTAGCGGGTATTAATGGCGTTGCCGATGTGGTGATTGATAATCATAGCCCAAAAGGGGATTGCACGATAAATATTGATAACGGAAAAATCATGACAGGGCCGGTCTCGTCGATGACTAATGCTTATATTGTTAATAGTATTGTGATCAAGTGCATTGATATTCTCTTGCTGGACGGCATTGAGCCACCTGTGATGAGAAGCATTAATCAACCGGGCGGTAAAGAATATAACCAAAGGTTATTAACTGAGTATCGTGAGCGGATATTTACAATCTAGGAGCGATTAATGTCTGATTACCCATTTATACATCATTTGCCAGCGCCATTAACTCGAGAAGAAATCGCTGATGAACTGAGTTTGCTGTGTAAAAAGCTAAAACAGAATATGGGAAAATTTGCTGAACAGTTCCCTTCTGCGTGTGCTCAAAATAATCAATATCGAATTAAAGGTAATGATGATTGGACGAATGGTTTTTGGACAGGGATGCAAGCCATTGCTTATGAATTCACGCTAGATGATGATTTTCTGAATGGTGTTCGTCGTAATATTGCCAGCTTTGAACAGCGATTAACAAACCATTTTATCCTTGATCACCATGATATCGGTTTTTTATACAGTTTATCTGCTGGCGCTTATAAGGAAATCATGGGCAATAGTGATGTTGATGCGATGATTGTTGCTGCTGCTGACGTCTTATTGGCTCGCTTTCACCAAGATGCTGGTTTTATTCAAGCATGGGGAAAGATGAATGAAGAGCAAGAGTATCGTTTGATTATTGATTCACTGATTAACTTACCTTTGCTGTTTACTGCGAGTCAGATAAGTGGTGATGATAAATATCAACAGGCAGCTAAACGGCATTTTAATCATGTGGTTCAGAATATTTTTCGTGATAACTACTCTAGCCATCACACTTACTATTTTGACCCTGAAACTAAATTACCGTCACACGGCCGCACCTTTCAGGGCTTCAGTGATAGTTCTTGTTGGGCCAGAGGGCAAGCGTGGGCGATCCTTGGTTTACCGCTAAATTGGCGCATCGGCAGCATTTGGCCCGATGGATCGTTATATGAGCGTATCTGTGATTATTTTTTTGCTCATTTACCTGAAGATGCCATTCCTTATTGGGATCTCAGTTTTACTGCGGCAGATCAGCAATCAAGGGATACATCAGCATTAGTTATCGTGGTTTGTGGATTACTTGAAGCACAACGCTTCTTTCCACATAAAAATTACACAGTATTAGCAAGCCAATTATTAAATTCAGTAAAACAATTTGCATCAGCAAGCCATGATAAAGATTGTGAAGGTTTATTAAAACATGGTGTTTATGCATATAGCCATAATAAAGGGATAAATGAATGTAATTTATGGGGCGATTACTATTATATGGAAGCACTCTATCGATTATATAACCCGAGTTGGAAAGGATATTGGTAATGAGTCATATTAATAACTATTTAAATATTGTAAAAGATAAACTGACATTTTTAGCTGAAGACCAACAACAAAATATAAATCAAGTAGCCAATAAACTTGCTGATGTTATCCGTCAAGGTGGTATTATTTATTTCTTTGGTTGTGGACACTCACATATTTTTGGTGAAGATGTATTTTATCGGGCGGGTGGGTTAGCACCTGTTAGACCAATTTTAATTGAGCCATTAATGCTTCATGAAGGCGCTGCTCGCTCATCTAAATTAGAAAAACAAAATAATTATATTTTACCTTATTTAGTTGATTATAAAATTACTGAAAAAGATGCATTAATTGTTATTTCAACATCGGGGATCAATCCTGTGCCAATTGATGTCGCACAGTGGGGCCGGCAGCATGGCGCTTATACCGTTGCCATTACTAGCTCTGTATACGCTGACACTTTTCAGTCTAAGCATATATCAGGTCAACATTTACGTGATTGTGCCGATCAGGTTATTGATAATAATGTTCCTATCGGTGATGCAGTATTAAAAGCCAGTGAGCAGGAACCTCCGTTTTCGCCGATTTCGTCTATGCTAGGTATTTTTCTTGTACAAGGAATATTTGCGGAAGTGATATTTAATCTTAGTGAGGAACAGTGCAGTTTACCTATATTTTTAAGTGGTAATATTCCTGATTCAGATAAACATAATTTAGATTTAATTAATCAATATGGAGGGCGCATTCCTGAATTAATTAATGGTCTATAAAATAGTAAAACAAAATAATCAAAAATATTAATTGCTATATTCTAAATAATTCGAGATGCAGCTAGGCGACAAGTGAGCGAGTCGCTGGGAGCCTACATAAGTAGGTGACTAGTATGAGTGAACGTCGTCAATAACGCCGCAACTTGAAGTATGACGAGTATATTTATGCAATAGAATAACCTATTGCTAATAATTCTAATAAGTTTAATTCGATGGTGAAATCCATGTTAAAACCTACACTAAAAAACACAGCATTTAAAAAATCGATTTTATTCTTAGCATTAATAGGTGTTATACAGTCAGCCAACGCCGATGGGAAATTAATTGCTATTAATGAATCAAATGATTCTGATTTTTATCGTGCTATTTATACTGATGCTTCACTTGATGTTAATTCAAATCTTTATGTCAGATATCGAGCGGTTAAAAGTAAAAATACAGGAAATTATGGCTTAGGGGCTGGGGGAATTAAAAACCAAACAGCCTTATTAGCTCTTAATTATAAATCAGGTTATTACAAAGATGTGATTGGTTTTGATTTTTGGGGCGGAGCCAATATTAAACTAGGTAATACTGTTGGGCAATCGGAAATTCTTTATTATAACTATAGTTGTAATGGTGATGGACAATTTTCACCTTGTGAAGAGTCAAGCGCGAGTGTGTCAACGGCAGCGGTAAAATTGAAATATGGTAATGATATTGCCAAATTCAAAATGTCAGCGGGGTTTACCCCGATAAATTCAGGAACGATAAAAAGTAGTTGGGGGCTAAACCCTCACTCTTATCGCGGTTTTGACAGTGCATTATCGATTGATAATTTCACACTAACTTATGCATGGGCTGATAGATTTAAAAACGATTGGAGTCGTGACTTTAAACCGATGACCACAACATGGCATCAAAATAATGCCGCTGGCCTTAATGATAATGGCAACATTATTAAAAAAGGTCATGTGATTGACTATATTCACACTGTCGGTGCGGTGTATGACTTTGGTCATGCGAAGATAGATGCGGGCTATGGTGAAGGTAAAGACTATCGTCGCAACTGGCAATTACAGTTGGAACGTTCAGATAATTTATCTACAGACACTTCATTGCAGACTAAAGTTTTTTATCAAGGTGCTCGGTATATTGATGGTATCGCCCCTGTTCAATCACCAAAGACCGAGTATTACGTCAGTGCAGGGCTGAATTTAAAACATAAAAATACCACTTGGTCTTTAGGTTATAGCCAAAACTATGCACCACAAACGGCTGATTATAATTTTAGATTAACACCGTGGGCGAACTCCGATAAGCGTGACTACCAAGCCACGCTTTCACAATTGGAAGACTATAATGCATCAGGTACCCATGCGGTAAGACTCGGCGTTACCCATAATTTTGCAGATTATAACCTGCCTGAATTTACGATGGGCTTAGCAGGAACCTATGGTTGGCATGTGGTTTCTGATACCAGCAAAATAAATTCACAACGCGATTATGACGGCAAGATGCGCTCACTTGATTTATTAATGCGTTATAACGTCGAAAGCGGTGCCGCAAAAGGTTTGTCAGTCACCTTGTTACCTGCGTTATTAAGAACAACAGAGACAAATTATAAAACTTCACGTAATGACGTGAAATTTATCGTCGGCTATAGCGTCAATATTTTTTAAGAATAAGCGCTTAATAGCAAATTAAATTGGGGGAAATAATGAATATGGATTTATTCAGTTTAACCGGCAAAA
This sequence comes from Providencia manganoxydans, assembly GCF_016618195.1. Lineage (NCBI taxonomy): Bacteria > Pseudomonadati > Pseudomonadota > Gammaproteobacteria > Enterobacterales > Morganellaceae > Providencia > Providencia manganoxydans. Next base: position 3,575,005 of record NZ_CP067099.1, on the reverse strand, counting down.
CCGCCATCGTCACTGGCTGTAATACAGGTTTAGGGCAGGCAATTGCCCTAGGACTCGCGAAGGCGGGATGCAATATTTTAGGGGTAAACCGTTCATTACCCGTTGAAACACAGCAACAAGTAGAAGCGGTCGGTCGAAAATTTGTCAATGTAGAAGCCGATCTGACAAAGACCGAATGTATTCCACATATTATTGAACGTGCTGTTAGTGAATTTAAGCATATTGATATTCTTGTAAATAATGCAGGCATTATTCGCCGTGAAGATGCAATTAATTTCACTGAAGAGGATTGGGATGATGTGATGAATGTGAATTTAAAGTCAGTATTCTTTTTATCACAAGCCGTCGCCAAACAATTTATTGCTCAAAACTCAGGCGGCAAAATTATTAATATTGCCTCTATGTTGTCATTTCAAGGTGGTATTCGTGTGCCATCTTATACGGCATCGAAAAGCGGTGTATTAGGGATCACTCGTTTATTAGCCAACGAATGGGCTAAATATAATATTAACGTTAATGCCATCGCTCCCGGTTATTTCGCAACGAATAATACAGCGGCTTTGCGTGCAGATGAAAAACGTAATCAAGAAATTGTTGATCGTATTCCAGCAGGGCGTTGGGGAACATCGGATGATTTAGCGGGGCCATGTGTATTTTTAGCTTCAGAAGCCGCCAATTACATTCACGGTTATACGATAGCGGTGGATGGTGGGTGGTTGGCTCGCTAATTCCCTCGTCATACTTCGAGTTATCTCGTTGTTGGCTGCATTCGGATATCCTCATTTGCCGCCTAGATATAACTCGAATTATTTAGAGGGAAGTGAGGTGAAGGATATTTAGTAAAACTATTGAGCGGTCGATTATTTTTAGATTTTTAATTTAACTAAAAATTGAATCAGTATGTAGCATTTGCCAGTAAATAAACTGGCACAATAAATGACGATAGGAGTCACAATGAAAATTGCATTAATGATGGAAAATAGCCAAGCGGCAAAAAACGCGGTTATTTTTAACGAGCTGAATACCGTTAGCTCCTCATTAGGCCACCAAGCATTCAACGTGGGCATGAAAGATGAACATGACCACCATTTGACTTATATCCATCTTGGGATCATGGCAAGTTTATTACTTAACTCGAAAGCGGTGGATTTTGTTGTTGCAGGTTGTGGAACAGGGCAGGGCGCTTTAATGTCGCTTAATTTACATCCAGGCGTGGTTTGTGGTTACTGTTTAGAGCCTTCAGATGCTTTTTTGTTTAATCAAATCAATAACGGTAATGCGATTTCAATGGCATTTGCGAAAGGCTATGGCTGGGGGGCAGAGCTTAATGTTCGCTATATTTTTGAGAAAGCATTCACGGGTGAACGTGGCCAAGGCTATCCTCTTGAGCGCGCAGAGCCACAACGCTGTAATGCCGCGATTTTAAATGAAGTGAAAGCGGCCATTGTCAAAGAAAACTATTTAGATACGCTGCGTGCTATGGATCAAAGTTTAGTGAAAACAGCAGTTATGGGCAGTCAGTTCCAAGAGTGCTTTTTTGCCCATTGCCAAAATGAAGAAATCGCAGCATATGTGCGTTCCCTTATCAACGCATAGTTATTTTTAGTATCAAATCACACAGTAAGGGAACCTATCAGGTTCCCTTTATTTATTCATACTATCGTTACTCAAGCACGATTATTATTTTATTAGCGAATGATATTCACTCTCATTTAATGTTGACCGTCGGTCGGTCGTAATTTATGATGCCTACATCATGGAACATGAAGGCAATAAAAATGAAACGTATTTTTTTGATTACCGCGGTCTGCCTAGGCACTTTTATGGCAACGTTGGATATCAGTATTGTTAATGTCGCATTACCTGCGATCCAAAAAGATCTCAATGCGGATATGGGGATGCTACAGTGGATTATTGACTCCTATGCATTGTGCTTATCCGCTCTGATCCTCTCTGTCGGACCTATTAGTGATCGCTATGGGCGTAAGAAAATTTGGTTATGTGGGATCGCTGTCTTTGTTGTTGGTTCAGCGATTTGTGCATTGGCAAATACCCCCCAAGTACTGATTTTAGGACGGATTATTCAAGGGATCGCTGCCGCGGCATTAATACCCGGAGCATTGTCGATCATCACACAAGCATTCAGTAATGATATTGAGCGAATAAAAATTATTGGTATATGGTCTGCGGTAAGTGCATTGTCGTTGATTATCGGTCCGATATTAGGTGGCTTTTTGGTTGATATATTGGATTGGCCAACTATTTTTCTGATCAATATTCCTTTAGGGATTGTGACATTAGTATTAGGTGGCTTGGGTATTTCTGAGAGTGCAGATCCTGATAAAGCGGCGTTTGACCCTTTAGGACAGATTTTGAGTATCATTATGCTAGGTAGCATCACCTTTGGCTTAATTGAGGCGGGCGAATTTGGCTGGACAAGCTTTATCACTCTTGGTGGGATGGGGCTTGGTTTATTGGCTCTTATTAGTTTTATTATTATAGAAACAAAGGTAGAGCGCCCATTATTTCCTATTTTTTTATTTAAAACTAATCGGTTTTTCTTTCAATACAACATGGCTTCTTTTGCGTTAGGTTTTGCGACCTATAGCAATGTGTTCTTTATTGCTTTATTTTTACAAAAGGGACAAGGGTGGGGCGCCTTTGAAGCTGGATTACGCATGGCGCCTGAGTTTGTGGCTATGGCTCTATTTTCATTTTCTTTTGGCCGTCTTTCAGGTTTTATCAGTGTTCGTCACTTAATGATGTTTGGTTTTGTGTTGATTGCAGCTGCTTCGATTGTTCTTGGTTATGTATCGACAGATACTGCTTATTTACCGATTGCAGTGACTTTATTTGTGCTTGGTACAGGAATGGGGATGGCCACCCCTGCAATAGGCGCTCTGATTATGGGGAGTGTTGATAAAGCGTACTCAGGGATTGCTTCCGCAGTAATGAATGCGCTCAGGCAAACAGGGATGACGTTAGGAATTGCGTTGCTAGGTACTTTAATGACACATCGTGCTGTGAGCCAATTAATTGACGATCAATCGCTTGTTTCAATATTACCAAATCAAGATTTTAGTCAATTAATTAACGATGCTTCGCTGATAACACAGCCTTATATAGAACACGCAGTACGCTGTGCATTTACATCTGGTTTTAATGTCGCGATGTTGGGAGGGGCAGTAGCGATTGGTTTAACGTTATTACTGATGGTAAAACGTGGGAAGGTGAGTCGAGCTTAAATACACAAACACCTGCCGAAGCAGGTGTTTTAGACTACTGACAAACGTATTTTGTTTGTCGACAGGCACTATGACTTACTCATCAAGGAAGCTGCGTAACACTTCTGAGCGGCTTGGGTGACGCAATTTACGTAATGCTTTAGCTTCGATCTGACGAATACGCTCACGCGTAACATCGAACTGTTTACCCACTTCCTCTAAGGTGTGGTCAGTGTTCATATCGATACCAAAACGCATACGCAGTACTTTTGCTTCACGCGCGGTTAGACCAGCTAAGACTTCATGAGTTGCTGAACGCAGGCTCTCTGAAGTGGCTGAGTCTAATGGTAGCTCTAAAGTGGTATCTTCAATGAAGTCGCCCAGATGTGAATCTTCATCATCACCGATTGGGGTTTCCATTGAGATTGGCTCTTTAGCGATTTTCAGTACCTTACGGATCTTATCTTCCGGCATTAGCATGCGTTCCGCTAACTCTTCAGGTGAAGGTTCACGGCCCATTTCTTGCAGCATTTGACGAGAGATACGGTTCAGTTTGTTGATAGTTTCAATCATGTGAACCGGTATACGGATAGTACGAGCCTGATCCGCAATCGAACGCGTAATTGCCTGACGGATCCACCAAGTTGCATAAGTTGAGAATTTGTAACCACGGCGATATTCAAACTTATCTACCGCTTTCATCAAACCAATGTTACCTTCTTGGATCAGGTCAAGGAACTGCAAGCCACGGTTGGTGTATTTCTTCGCAATCGAAATAACCAGACGTAAGTTTGCTTCAACCATCTCTTTCTTCGCACGGCGAGCTTTTGCTTCACCGATAGACATACGACGGTTGATATCTTTGACTTGCTCAATGGTTAAGCCAGTTTCTTCTTCGATTTGACGGAGCCTTTGTAGGCAACGCAGAATTTCTTCTTCAACATCTAACAGTTTTTCAGACCATGGCTTGTTCATCGCTTTAGCTGCGGTTAACCAAGTCTCGCTAGTTTCATTACCACTAAACAGGGTGATAAAGTTTTTCTTCGGCATTTTGCACTGTTCAACACACAGTTTCATGATGGTACGTTCTTGGAAACGAACTCTGTCCATCATTTCACGCATGTTATTGACCAGATAGTCAAACTGCTTAGGCACTAAACGGAACTGTTTGAAGACTTCTGAAAGTTCTTCAATAGCAACAGCTGTTTGGGCATTGCTGCGGCCAAACTGTTTAATGTGTTGACGAGTTTTTTCGTACTGCACACGCAGTTCGCTGAATTTTTCACGGGCTAATTCAGGATCGATGCTGTTATCGTCATCGCTATCGCTGTCATCGCCGTCTTCATCGTCTTCATCTTCATCATCGTCTTTATCTAACTCTTCTTGAGGAAGCTCTGAACCAACGTGAGTTGCAGTTGGTGCTAAATCTTCTTCAGCGTTAGGATCGACGAAACCAGTAATTAGGTCAGATAGGCGGCTTTCGCCAGCTTCTACGCGATCATACTGTTCAAGTAAGTAGGTAATGGCTTCAGGGTATTCTGCAACAGAACACTGGACTTGGTTGATGCCATCTTCGATACGTTTTGCAATGTCGATCTCACCTTCACGGGTTAAGAGTTCGACGGTGCCCATTTCACGCATATACATGCGCACAGGGTCAGTAGTACGACCAATTTCACTTTCAACACTGGATAGAACTTGTGCAGCGGCTTCTGCTGCGTCTTCGTCCGTATCGGAAGTAGTTTCAGCGAGTATCAAATCATCGGCGTCAGGTGCTTCTTCCATGACCTGGATGCCCATGTCATTAATCATTTGGATGATATCTTCAATCTGATCTGAATCGACGATATCTTCCGGCAGATGGTCGTTGACCTCAGCATAGGTTAAGTAACCTTGCTCTTTACCCTTGGTTACGAGTAGCTTAAGCTGCGACTGCGGGTTTTGCTCCATAAGACGGTATCCACACTTCTGAGTATTTAGATTGGTGTCGGTCGGCGAAACAATCGGCCAACAAGAACATTCAAAGGAGTTTTTTTATTTTGTTATGCTACGCTCCTTTAATTTCGTAGCAGTTTACAGGCATTTGCCTTTGGTAAATCGGCACTTAAGCCGTTTGGTATTCTTTATATTTTCACACGGGAAAGCGTGATCAAGCGGACTTCTGCGCGCTCTTCAGGGGTCAGCCCTTCCGTTCGTTCTTTCGCTATCAAATAGTCGAAACGCTCATCAAGCGCGCTATTAAACAGATGGTTTAACGCATCTTTAAATGTTTTTTCCGCGATCTCCTCTATCTCTATATCGTTCCAAGTTGCCAGTTTTTCAAGTTGATTAGCAAATTTATTGTCACGATACAGCTCAAGTAACTGCCCAGTTGTTAATCCAGGGTTGGAACGGCAAACATCTACCAGCTCCTGAAAAAGAGAAAGCCCCGGCATTTGGATATGGGCAATTCCCTCTAATGAGGGAACGAACTCAGAGAAGTTCGGATTTTGTACCAACAAAGCGATTAAAATACGCATTGTGGTTGGCTTTAATTTTGGCGCTTGGTAACTTACCGGTTCAGTACTCTCTCTATCAATCATAGCAAGAACCTGAGAAATATCCGGTATACCGATAAAATTTCCTAGTTCTTGAGCCATATAAAGGCGCAATGTTTCACCAGGTATTTGTTTTATCAAAGGGATCGCCAGCTTACTAAATTTTGCGCGTCCCTCCTGCGTTTTTAGATCAACCTGAGGCACGAGCGAGTCAAACAGAAATGAAGATAATGTTTGTGCATCATTCATTCTCAACTCAAATGCATCTTTGCCTTCTTTGCGGACTAAAGAATCAGGATCTTCGCCATCAGGTAAAAACATAAAACGCAATTGGCGACCATCAGTTAAATAAGGTAGGGCATGTTCAAGTGCCCGCCACGCAGCTTCTCTGCCTGCGCGGTCGCCATCATAACAACAAATAACGGTATCAGTTGAACGATAGAGCAACTGAATGTGTTCAGAAGTTGTTGAGGTACCCAGTGATGCCACCGCATAGCGAATGCCATATTGAGCCAATGCAACAACATCCATATAACCTTCAACAACCAACAATTTAGCAATTTCACTGCTATTTTGGGTTGCTTCATAAAGACCAAATAATTGGCGGCCTTTATGAAAAATATCCGTTTCTGGTGAGTTTAAGTATTTCGGTAACGCATCACCAAGAACACGGCCACCAAATGCGATAACACGACCACGGCGATCCCGAATAGGGAACATGACTCGCTCTCTAAAGCGGTCATAAGTACGGCCGTTATCATTAGTCACCAACATACCTGCATCATCAAGCTGTTTGCGACTCTCTGGGTTTACAGCAAATTTTTTGAGCAGATTATCCCACCCCGCAGGGGCAAAACCGATTGAAAAATGCTCAATAATTTCTGTGCTTAAACCACGTTGGCTTAAATAATCTTTGGCTTTATTCGCCGATGGATGACTTAAGGCAGCGTGGTAAAACAGGTTTATTTTCTCCATCAATTGGTACAAATTTTGCCGTTGATGAAGTTCGATTTGACTGGTACCAGTCCCTGTTTCATAAGGAACATCGAGACCATGTAAGGCGGACAGTTCTTCGATGGCTTCGACAAAATCTAATTTGTCGTAATTCATCAAAAAATCAATCGCATTGCCATGAGCACCACAGCCAAAGCAGTAATAAAACTGCCTTTCACTATTCACCGTGAAAGAAGGTGTTTTTTCGTTATGGAACGGACAGCACGCGTGATGGTTTTTACCCTGTTTTTTTAACGGGACTTTTGCATCAACTAAATCGATGATGTCGGTTCTCGCTAACAAATCATTGATAAATGAACGCGGGATTCGTCCAGCCATAAGCCTCTTTTTCGCCTGTTGATGAACGATAATAAGCCGCGCTTCCCTCAGGAAAGCACGGCCTTTAACTGCTTACTAGTACTGCCTGCTATGATTGCGGTAGGCACCGCGACCAATTAGTACAGACGAGTACGGCGTGCGTTTTCGCGAGCCAGTTTCTTAGCGTGACGCTTAACAGCAGATGCTTTAGCGCGTTTACGCTCAGTCGTTGGTTTTTCATAGAATTCACGACGACGAACTTCAGCTAAGACTCCTGCTTTTTCACAGGAACGTTTGAAACGACGCAGTGCAACGTCGAATGGCTCGTTTTCACGTACTTTAATTACCGGCATGTGCCTCTCACCTCAATAGAAATCGGGTTGTTGCTGGCTTTATTCAACCAGCCGTCATTTAAAATGGTGCGGAATTTTACTTCAATGAGTACGGGTTTGTAAAGTGCCGTATAAAATTGAAACACACAAGATTACCAATTGGTTGTTTTGTTTGAACAATCGTTTGTTCCCGCTTGCTCCAAAACACAACCAAATTTAAGTAATAATGAAATTAGCCACACGAAATTTATTACAGGGTGCTGATTATAGACTATACAACAGGAAAAGTCAGCCTTTTGGCATCATAAATTATACGATCAGCTGAATTTAATGGTAGACTTTGGCTTATGCAACAAACAAGGGTAGTGCAATGCGCGTTTTAGGTATCGAAACATCTTGCGATGAAACCGGGATCGCAATTTATGATGATAAGGCCGGTCTATTAGCCAATCAACTCTATAGCCAAATAAAAGTTCATGCAGATTACGGCGGTGTCGTACCTGAATTAGCTTCTCGCGACCATATTCGTAAAACAGTGCCCTTGATTCAAGCGGCGCTCAAAGAAGCGAATTTAACCAGTGCAGATATCGATGCGGTTGCGTATACCGCCGGACCGGGGCTGGTTGGCGCATTAATGGTTGGTGCGACTGTTGGGCGCTCATTAGCTTTTGCATGGGGAGTGCCAGCGGTTGCTGTCCATCACATGGAAGGGCATTTATTAGCACCGATGCTTGAGGAGAAAAGTCCTGAATTTCCGTTTGTTGCTTTATTAGTCTCAGGCGGCCATACCCAGCTGATCAGCGTCACAGGGATCGGTGAATATCAATTGCTTGGTGAGTCTATTGATGATGCAGCGGGTGAAGCTTTCGATAAAACTGCTAAATTATTAGGGCTAGACTACCCAGGGGGGCCTGTCTTATCTCGCATGGCGCAACAGGGTACCGCAGGGCGTTTTGTTTTTCCTCGCCCAATGACGGATCGTCCGGGGCTGGATTTCAGCTTTTCAGGTTTAAAAACCTTTGCTGCGAATACGATCCGTGAAAATGCCGATGATGATCAAACTCGTGCTGATATTGCACGTGCATTTGAAGATGCGGTTGTCGATACTTTGGCTATCAAATGCAAACGAGCCTTAGAGCAAACTGGTTTTAAACGTTTGGTAATGGCTGGCGGGGTGAGCGCTAATCGTACTCTGCGAGCTAAAATGGAAGACGTTTTAAAACAGCGTGGTGGTGAAGTGTTCTATGCACGCCCTGAGTTTTGTACCGATAATGGTGCAATGATCGCTTTGGCGGGGTTGATCCGTTTAAAAGGTGGCTCAACAACAGGGTTAGGCGTTACGGTACGCCCTCGTTGGCCGCTAGCTGAATTACCGCCATTAGTGGAAACTGTATAATTCGTTTTTTGTTAAATCAGTGGTTTTGTGACATGCCACGAAACCACTGATATTTTCTATTGCTTAGTGCAAGATAGTAATTGCATCATCAAGTTGCACAGAGTGCTTTTTTACGATTTCAGATGCGTTAGCACTTTGCTCTACTAATATTGTATTCTTTTGTGCGATGGACTCGAGTTCGAAAACGGCTTGGGTGATTTCAGCTAACCCCGCAGCTTGTTCAGATGTCGCATGGCTAATGTGATTAATCAATTGAGTCACATTCTGTACCTGTTCCACCACCTTTTGTAAGGTATCTCCTGTAGAATGTACGTGTAGCTTACCTGAATGAACTTTGCTCTCACAATCATCAATTAGATCTCTAATATCATTAACGGCGCTAGCACTGCGGCTGGCGAGACTACGTACCTCATCAGCGACGACCGCGAACCCTTTTCCTTGTTCGCCTGCTCGGGCGGCTTCAACGGCAGCATTAAGTGCTAATATATTGGTTTGAAAAGCAATATTTTTGATTACATCAGTAATTGCATTAATTTTGTTGGTGCTAAGAACGATTTCATCCATGGTGTGTACCACATTTTCCATTGCTTCAGCGGCATGTAGGGCTGTACCGCTGGTTTCACTGGACAGTTTATCTGCACGAAGGGTGTTTTCGGCGTTCATTTGCACCGAAACAGACATTTGGTTCATGGTGGCAACGGTTTGTTGGACATAACCAACCGTTTTTTGAGTATGTTGCTCTAATTCATCACAATCTTGCACTAGCAACTCGCTTTCTTTGTGGACATTACCGATTTGGCAAGACACATCGTTAGTGAGCCAACGACAAACTAATCCTAGCTGTCCGATAGAACGTAACATCAAGCCAACTTCATCGACACGGTTAAGATGTGAAATGCTATGGCACTGCCCTCTGGCAACATCCAGTGCTTGTTTAGCGACGCCTTCAAGCGGTTTAGCAATGATCCGTTCGAATAAGAAGTCACCGAAAGATAGGGTGATAAAGGCCGTTAGCGCTGAGCGCAGAAGTGTCATTCCTTGCAGGCCGGATAAAATTGCCATCCCTATCCAACCCATAAATAGCAGGATCACCAATAAGCGAATTCGCCAACGAATAGAGAGCGTGGGGTATTGGCCAAACCAATGTTTTGGTATGACTAAGCCCTTGTGTAACTTATAATGACTGCGATTTTCATTCAGTGATTGGTAAAGAGGCTCTGCGGCAGCAATTTCTTGGCGGGTGGCTTTAGTACGAATTGACATATAGCCTGTAATGACGCCTTGTCGCATCATCGGGCAAATGTTGGCTCTAACCCAGTAGTGATCGCCATTTTTACGCCGATTTTTGACGATCCCCGTCCATGGCTGGCCGTTTTTGAGGGTACTCCACATATCAGCAAAGGCGGCTTTTGGCATATCAGGGTGACGAATAATTTTATGTGGCTGATAAAGCAATTCTTCGAGTGAATAACCACTGACTTGGATAAAGGCGTCGTTAGCGTGAGTGATGTTGCCATCTAAATCACTGGTGGTCATTAAAGTTGTATCATTGTTTAATTGATATTCGTTTTGTGTGGTAAACGGAACTTGGTTCATGTGTACACCATTATTATCGTTGAGTTTCTCAATGGTATACTTCGACTTATTTTAAATTTTCATTAGCTATTATTTTGAATTATTTGATGATTATCTAATTTTTACGTAATAACGCGTAGTAATAGCGCAAAATTTAATTAAAAAAGAGAACAATTATGTAAGGGAAGTAAAAAGGCTGCTTTTGAAGTGACTTGAGAACGTTAGGAGCTTCAATCACAGCCTGTGAATTTTAATCGTTTTGTTCCTGATCTTTTGCTTCTTGTGCAATTTCTTTCGCGGTTTTCTTCTTCTTATTTTTCAGTTTTTGCCAAATACGGCTTTCTTGGCCGCGCCATAGACGTTGAATATTACCATGGTGGCGAACCAGTATCAGACAGGAGAGCATCGCGACAGGGAAGGTGAATTCAGGCTTAAACCACCAAACATAGAACGGCGCTAAGAGAGCACCCACAATTGCGCCTAACGATGAATAACCACTAAGTAGGACAGTGAGTAGCCATGTTCCTGCAATTAGCCCCGAAAGATCCCAACCAATGGCTGCAATTGAACCGAATGCGGTAGCAACGCCTTTTCCGCCTTTAAAGCGAAAGAAAATTGGGTAAATATGGCCAAGACAGGCTGCAATCGCAACAAAGCCAAGATAGAATGGCGGGACTTTTAAGTAATAGGCTAGCCAAACAGGGATCATCCCTTTTAGGACATCGCAAATCAGTACTGAGGCTGCGGCTAATTTACCGCCAACGCGCAATACATTTGTTGCTCCGGGGTTGCCTGAGCCGTGTTGACGGGGGTCGGGTAATCTTGCCAGCCGGCAGATCAGTATGGCACTTGAAACTGAGCCACAAAGGTAGGCAAAGATTATCATGCCAAGCGCGGTTGCACTCATAGCTAACTCCAAAACAGTTAGGGTATTTATTTCACTTCTTGGATAATACGCATATTTTCCAAAAAGTGGTATCAATTCAGCACACAAACGAGAAAATGACGTGATGGATATCGTATTTATTGAACAATTATCAGTCATCACCACCATAGGTGCATATGACTGGGAACAACAAATTGAGCAGAAATTGGTGTTCGATATCGAAATGGGTTGGGATAACAAACGAGCATCAAAGAGCGATAATGTCATCGATTGTCTCGATTACGCGCAAATTAGCCAAGCCATCGTTAGCCATGTTAGCAACAATAAGTTTGCTTTAGTAGAACGTGTCGCTGAGGAAGTGGCTCAAATTATATTAAATGATTTTAATTGCCCGTGGGTACGGATCAAATTGTCAAAGCCGGGGGCAGTAGCACAGGCGATAAGCGTTGGAGTGGTTATCGAAAGAGGTTGTAAAACAGAATAAGAACAATGGCGGTATCACGATAACACCGCCATTTATATTCACTCGTTATGTTCCACGTTGTGGCGTATTGCGTTGAACTATGGTCGCTAGTCTTGCGGTGAGCTAATACTTCTAACCATTCGTTAGCGGTACTTCGCATGAGTTAAAGTATCGATAATAGCGTTTGCAGCTGACGCCACTGTTCAATCTTTTCAATACGTTGGTATGTGAGTTGTTCACGGATTTGTGGTCCTTGAAAACCTTGCTCTATGATTGGTTTGACACTAACGGCTTGAGCCTCTTTGAATGCTTCACGTAAAAATTCACCTTGTGGATACGGTTGCTGTTCAAGTCCCGTTCGTCCACGTGCATCAGCCTCGCTGATGACGCTAAGTTGTTCAATGCGCTCAGGTTTACGCCAACTATCAAGTCCATCAAATAGCTGAATGATTTCTGTCGCACTTAAGCGGTTGATGACATGGATCTGGTCATGAAAACGTGCGGCTAGGCGTGCCAGTTCGCGTGTGCTATTGGGGATTCTGAATCGATCACACAGATTTTCAATTAAACCGATGCCCATTTCACCATGATTTGGATGACTCGGCCAAACTTCCTTGGGTGTTAGTGCTTTACCAACATCATGGCACAGTACGGCAAAACGAATATCAACATCTGTTGATAATTGCGCCGCCATTTGTAGTGCCATCATTGTATGAACCCCTGTATCTATTTCAGGGTGCCATTTTTCTGGGGCGGGTACACCAAATAAATTGTTTATTTCAGGAAATAGCAGTGCAAGTGCACCACATTGGCGTAAAACCTCGAAATAAACGTGTGGGCTGGTGGATTGTAAGGCTTTTTCCGTTTCGGCCCACACACGCTCCGCGGTAAGGTGATTTAACTCGCCTGATGCTGTCATTGATTGCATCAGCGATAGCGTCTCAGGCGCAATTTGGAACCCTTGTGCAGCAAAACGCGCAGCAAAGCGAGCTACTCGTAAAATCCGCAACGGATCTTCGGCAAATGCATCAGAAACATGGCGTAAAATGCGTGCGTTTAAATCATCCACACCATGATAGGGATCGGTGAGTTGCCCTTGTTGATCTTTCGCAATCGCATTAATGGTCAGATCACGACGTAATAGATCATCTTCTATGGTAACGTCAGGCGCAGCGTAGCAGCTAAACCCTGTATAACCCGAGCCAGTTTTACGTTCGGTTCTGGCTAATGCATATTCTTCATGGGTTTTTGGGTGTAGAAATACAGGGAAATCTTTCCCTACTTGCTGGTAGCCTTGTGCCAGCATCGCTTCAGGCGTAGAGCCGACAACGACATAATCGCGATCAGAAACAGGCAGGCCAAGCAGTTCGTCACGTACCGCTCCACCTACCAGATATATTTTCATCATTAATACTTAGCTCATCCAACGGTCATTACGTTTTTTGCGACGAGGAATGATATGCGGCAGGATCAAACCAAAGATCAAACCTGCACCAGCGACTCCACCACCATACATAAACCATTGTAGAATGAGCTCACGACGGCGATCGTCTAAGTTAACTTCCGCGATTTCCAGTTTTTTACCTGATTTAATTAATTCGTTTTTCAGCTTTTCATTTTCAGCTTTTAACTGTTTAACTACGTTGTCATTATCTGCGACACGTTGCTGCATATCTGCTGTACGCGTGTTCCACGTATTATCGATATTTTCCAGTTGCTGACGCAGCTTTTGGTTTTCGGCTTCTAGTTGAGGGATCCGCGTTTTCATACTCGGGATGTTGCTGAGTTGTTCGGTAGGTAGCCAAACGGTACGACCTCGCTCATCTTTTACTTGAGCAAAATTACCATCCGTTGAGAGTAGCTCTACACTTTCTCCTGCATTGAGTGTGCCAACAATGCGATATTTTGTTCCTGGACCACTATGCACATAAGTTGATAATTCATCAGAAACATAACGTTTCTCGGCGGCAGCAGTGCCAATTGACAGGCTGAGTCCTATGATGGAAATGAGGAATAATGGTATTTTTCGCATGGTATTATTTTCTATTCTTTATATGGTGAATGAATGCAGCATACATATGTAGACTTACTCTAAAGAGTTCAGTGTGCGTGTGCAAATGTAAAACGAAAATGGGAACTCTCCTAAGAGGGGCTGTTCCTTGCATTTCTTGACATATACTCGTACTCGTTATATTTCAAGTGGCAGTACAGTTGAACGGCTTCACTCACTGCTATCACATTTCGCGTTATTAACAGTATAAACGTCTGAAATTAATCGAGCGAATAGAATTTTTGCTTTCAGTATAGTTTGTTTTCTCAGTCTACCCTGATAGGGGAAAATTGGGGTAATATGAGTGCAGAGAAATTATTAAATAAAGGAAATGTATGAGCCACCTTGAAGTCGAGCTTAAATTATCTGCTCAAACGACTGCGATAGAGGCAGTGCGCCAATCATTATCGACTCTTTCCCATCAGCATACCGAAGCTAAAAAACTGACTAACATCTATTTTGATACCGAAGAGCGTCAATTACGTCAGTGGGATATGGGGTTACGTATTCGTGGCTGTGATGGCCATTATGAAATGACGATAAAAACAGCGGGGCAAGTGATTGGTGGGTTGCATCAACGCCCTGAATATAATGTGGAAATTGCAACGCCAGAGCTCGATTTGGCAGCATTTCCAGTTGATATTTGGCCTGAAGGTACGGATGTACAGCAATTACAGTCGCAATTGCAAATTCTGTTTAGCACTAATTTTATGCGCGAAACATGGTTAGCCACTTTTGAAGACAGCGAAATCGAGATAGTTTTCGATCAGGGCGAAATTTCCGCGGGATCGCGTGATTTACCGATTCAAGAATTTGAGTTGGAGCTGAAAAAAGGTTTTGTGGCGGATGTATTGAATTTAGCCAAAAAACTTGCCGATATTGATGGATTACGCCTTTCATCATTGAGTAAGGCGGCCCGTGGTTATTCATTGATGCAGTCGGATAAAACGTCAGTACAGCAGCCTGATGATATTTTTGATTATGAGCAACAACCTATCGATCAAGCCTTGGTGCATATGCAGAAATTGAGCCAGCAGCATGAAGCGTATTGGTTAGCGGATGGTGAAGGTGCACGCGAAGGGTTTGATGTCTTTTTGCGTTTTGTGCAGGCATTTTTAGTGCATTATCAAAACTCTGCACCACAATTTATTCAAGATATTCCATTAGAGCAGCTTCGTCATGATCTCGCAGATGAAACACGCACCGCGGAAACTTTTTGTTATAGCAGTTGTTGGTTGAAATGTAAGCTAGCTTTTACACAGTGGCTAATTGCTTTGAAATATACTGATATTCATTAAGGTGTCGATATGCATCCTTTCTCGGAACTGCTTGAAAACCAAAAACAACGTGTTATCGCGCGATTTTCTGATCAGCAAAGTGAATTACTACCTTTGTTTGATACAGAACTCGCTGTGCTCAGCTCAAGTGATTTTGTGCTTAAACAGGTTTTAGCTTACCCCCATTTTTTGCAGCGGATCCGTGAACAGCAGCCTCAACCGACTGAATATCAGCATTATAATCAATGGCTAGTAACAGAACTGGCTCAGATTATGGATGAAGACCATTTGATGCGTGTGTTGCGTATTTTTCGCCATCAGATGTTAGTCAGAATTGCTTGGATGCAAACCTTAACTATCAGTAATGAAAAAGAGACTCTTTTGCAATTAAGTGCTCTTGCGGAGGCACTCATTGTTGCGGCAAGAGATTGGTTATATCGCCAATATAGTCAATCATGGGGAACACCATGCGATAGCGAAGGTCGTCCTCAACCTCTGCTTGTGCTCGGTATGGGTAAGCTTGGCGGTAGAGAGCTGAATTTTTCTTCTGATATCGACCTCATTTTTGCCTATCCAGAAAATGGGTTGACTCGGGGTGGGCGAAAAGAGCTTGATAATGCACAGTTTTTTACGCGTTTGGGGCAAAAATTGATCCGAGTACTGGATCAACTCACCGTCGATGGTTTTGTCTACCGTGTTGACATGCGGTTGCGTCCCTTTGGGGATAGTGGTCCTTTGGTATTTAGTTTTTCTGCGTTAGAGGATTATTACCAAGAGCAAGGTAGAGATTGGGAACGTTATGCGATGGTTAAAGCACGTATTATGGGACCCGATAGCTTACACTATGCAGAAACATTACGGCAGTTATTGCGTCCTTTTGTATATCGTCGCTATATCGACTTCAGCGTAATTCAATCATTACGTAATATGAAAAACATGATTGAACGCGAAGTTAGGCGCCGTGGTTTGGTGAATAACATTAAACTTGGGGCTGGTGGTATTCGTGAAATTGAATTTATTACGCAAGTTTTCCAGTTGATCCGCGGGGGAAGAGAGCCTGCATTGCAATCACAGTCCTTACTACAGGCTATGCAAGGGATCATTGAGCTGGGGTTATTACCTGAATCGCAAGTTGAACAACTACAGAGCACTTACCTGTTTTTACGTCGTGTTGAAAATCTACTGCAAAGTATTGATGATCAACAAACGCAGACCCTTCCTGATGAGCCATTAGACCAAGCCCGATTAGCTTGGGGCATGGGGTTCACACATTGGCAGCCGTTTTATCAAGTTTTAAAACAAAACATGTCTGAGGTCCATCAAATTTTTACCGAGCAAATCGGTCAAGATGATGATGAAGAAACGAAAGATAGCTTTGATGAAATCTACATCACCTTATGGCAAGGTGAATTAGCAAAAGAAGAACTCGCATCCTATCTTCCCTCTCAGGATGAAGAGATCGCTCAGAAAATGATCCATGGCGTGTTAATGTTCCGCCATGATCTGAATAAGCGTACGATTGGGCCGCGTGGGCGTGATGTTCTTGATGACTTAATGCCAAAATTGTTGGCAAAAGTCGGCGAACGAGCCGATGCAGGGCAAGTGATTGAACGCTTAACGCCACTATTATTAAGTATTGTCAGCCGCACCACTTATTTAGAATTGATGCTTGAATTTGATGAAGTATTAACTCACGTCATTCGTTTGTGTGCGGCATCACCAATGATTGCAGAGCAGCTGGCTCGCCATCCACTGTTGCTGGATGAGTTATTAGATCCCAAATCGCTGTATCAACCTTTACCTTTAACCGCTTATCGAGATGAATTACGTCAATATTTAATGCGTGTGCCAGATGATGATGAAGAACAACAACTCGAAGCATTAAGACAGTTTAAGCAAGCTCAGTTGCTACGTATTGCGGCAGAAGATATCACAGGTGTGTTGCCTGTTATGAAAGTCAGCGATCACCTAACTTACCTTGCTGAAGCCATTATTGATGCGGTTGTTCATCAAGCATGGCAAAAAATGGTTAAGCGTTATGGAGAGCCCGCACATCTGGCTCAATCAGGTGAAAAGCAATACGGATTTGCGGTATTGGGTTATGGCAAACTCGGCGGTTGGGAACTTGGTTACAGCTCCGATTTAGATTTAGTATTTCTGTTTGATTGTCCGATTGGTGTGGTGACCAATGGTGAACGTTCGATCGATGCAAGGCAATTTTATTTACGCGTTGCTCAGCGCATTATTCACCTGTTTAGCACCCGTACGGCTTCTGGGGTTCTGTATGAAGTGGATGCACGCTTAAGGCCATCCGGTGAGTCAGGGATGCTAGTCAGCACCATTGAAGCGTTCGATGATTATCAAAAAAACGACGCTTGGACATGGGAACATCAGGCTCTGATCCGCGCACGTATGGTGTTTGGCGATGCAAAATTACAACACGAATTTAAACGTATACGTCATGAAACCTTATGTACACCACACGATGCAGAAACGCTTCGTCAGCAAGTTCGCGATATGCGTCTCAAAATGCATCAGCACTTAGGCAGTCATCAAGCAACGCAGTTCGACTTAAAAGCTGACCCCGGTGGCATTACCGATATTGAGTTTATCGCTCAATACCTCGTGCTACGCTATGCACCTGATAATCCCTCATTA
Source organism: Providencia manganoxydans (assembly GCF_016618195.1). Taxonomy (NCBI): domain Bacteria; kingdom Pseudomonadati; phylum Pseudomonadota; class Gammaproteobacteria; order Enterobacterales; family Morganellaceae; genus Providencia; species Providencia manganoxydans. The sequence continues at coordinate 3,557,296 of NZ_CP067099.1, read as the reverse complement.
ACCCGTTGGTCAGATAATGTCCGTATTTTTGAGTTAATGGCTCAACATGATTTGATGTCTGAAGAGGAAGCGAATGCGTTAACTCAGGCTTATGTTTCTATGCGCGATGAGCTACATCACCTTGCCTTACAGTCATTGCCTAGTCGCGTTGATATCAGCCAGTTCACGGCTGAACGCGAACAAGTGCTAACAAGTTGGACAAAATGGTTAGGTGTAGCCTAAGAGGATCATTAACGTGTGTTATTTCTTTATGATAGTATCGCGTTAATTATTGACAGTTTCTTTTGGAAAATTGGAGTTTTGGGATGAAAGTAACACTCCCTGATTATAAGCAAGCAGGCGTACTGGTTGTGGGCGATGTCATGCTCGATCGTTATTGGCATGGTCCTGCAAGTCGTATTTCACCTGAAGCCCCTGTTCCGGTGGTCAAAGTCAGCATGGTTGAGGAGCGGCCAGGTGGCGCAGCAAACGTTGCTATGAATATTGCTTCGTTAGGCGCGAATTCACGTCTTGTTGGTTTAACAGGGATTGATGATGCTGCTAAAGCGCTCACAGAAAGCTTAAATGCGGTTAAGGTTCGGTGTGATTTTGTGGCTATCCCAACACATCCCACGATCACTAAATTGCGAGTCCTATCGCGTAACCAACAACTGATCCGCCTCGATTTTGAAGAAGGCTTCGAAAACGTTGATGTGCAACCGATGTTAGAGCGCATTGAGCAAGCATTGCCACATATTGGCGCATTAGTGCTTTCTGACTACGCCAAAGGGGCACTCTCGCAAGTACAAAAAATGATTGAATTGGCAAATAAAGCAGGCGTGCCTGTGCTGATCGATCCAAAAGGGAACGATTTCGAGCGTTACCGTGGTGCGACGTTGTTAACGCCAAATATGTCTGAGTTTGAGGCGATTGTTGGTCGTTGCCATAATAACCAAGATGTTGAAGAAAAAGGGATAAAATTATTAGAATCTCTTGATTTAACCGCGTTACTGATCACTCGTTCAGAACAAGGTATGAGCCTGATCCGCCGTAATGCACCGACACTGCATTTACCAACAGAAGCCCAAGAGGTTTATGATGTAACAGGGGCGGGGGATACCGTGATCGGTGTTTTAGCCGCATCGATTGCATCAGGTCGCCCACTACATGAAGCATGCGCACTTGCTAACGCTGCGGCAGGTGTAGTTGTTGGTAAATTGGGTACCTCTACCGTTTCGCCAATCGAATTAGAAAATGCGATCCGTGGGCGTGCTGATAACGGCTTTGGCGTGATGGATGAACAGCAGCTCAAACAAGCTGTAGCGAATGCAAGGCTGCGTGGTGAGCGAGTCGTAATGACTAATGGCTGCTTTGATATTCTGCATGCAGGCCATGTTTCTTACCTTGCCAATGCACGTAAGCTTGGTGATAGATTAATTGTTGCTGTTAATAGTGACGCATCAACTCGTCGATTGAAGGGGGAAACACGTCCAGTTAACCCGCTAGAGCAACGCATGATCGTACTCGGTGCATTAGAATCGGTTGATTGGGTGGTCCCCTTTGAAGAAGATACTCCTCAACGCTTGATCAGCGAAGTACTCCCTGATGTTTTAGTGAAAGGTGGCGACTACCGACCAGAAGAGATCGCGGGCAGTGAGGAAGTTTGGGCTGCGGGCGGTGAGGTCAAAGTGCTTAATTTTGAAGATGGCATCTCAACGACCAATATCATCAAAAATATTATCAAAACCAAAGAATAAATAATTTTAAAATTTTTATTTACGGCCTGTAATGATGCAATTGCAGGCCGTAATGAAACAAATATCACTGGTTTTGTTGTTGCTCTTCGACACCATTGTCGTCATTAAAACGTTCTTCTAATGCCTTCACACGCTGTTCCATCTGTACTAATTTTTCGCGAGTGCGTAGCAACACTTGAGTTTGGATATCAAACTCTTCTCGGCTGACTAGATCCAGTTTGCCAAGTTGTGATTGCAGTAATGAGCGTAATTTTTTATCGAAGTCCTCACCTAAATCACGAACGCCTTTTGGTAAAGCGCCTTGAATTTGGCGAGCGACTTGTTCAATTTTTTTCGGATCGAGCATTCGCGGGTCCTTAAGATTTTAAAGAGATATTGAGGGCTAGTGTAATACTTGAAGGGGGCTAACTCAACAAGACTCGCGCTGGATCGCTTAATTGACTAAGAAGATTGATAGATATTTGCCAATTTAAATCTAACTATGCGTTTTTTATTAACTTTTTTGACTATAAGTGTGAGTTGAGCATCAATTTTGGCTTTGCTGATTGCACGTTAAAATTATTAGCGCTATATTGAATACGTTTATCTCAGGGCGGGGTGAAAGTCCCCACCGGCGGTAACATGCTATGCATGAAGCCCGCGAGCGCTTTACTTGTCATGAGTAAAGGTCAGCAGATCCAGTGTGACTCTGGAGCCGACGGTTATAGTCCGGATGGGAGAGAATTAACTGTATCAGCATTTTGTGCTTTATAGCACAGTACTGCGTTGCATATCTGAGTCTGCAAAAGGCGCATTCGTGTTTTTTGTTTATTCAGTTCTCGTACTCCTAAGACTGCCCTGATTCTGGTAACTAATAAATTATTACTTAAGAGGTTTTTACCATGAATCAGACGCTACTTTCCGAATTCGGTAATCCAATCGAACGTGTTGAACGCGCCCTTGAAGCATTACGTCAAGGTAAAGGTGTACTCGTACTCGATGATGAAGACCGCGAAAACGAAGGCGACCTTATTTTTGCAGCAGAGACAATGACGCCAGAGCAAATGGCAATGACAATCCGCTATAGCAGCGGCATTGTTTGCTTATGCATCACTGAAGAACGTCGTAAGCAACTCGAATTACCTATGATGGTTGAAAAAAATACTAGCCAAAACCAAACTGCTTTTACGGTGACGATTGAAGCGGCTAAAGGTGTCACTACAGGGGTATCTGCGGCAGATCGTATTACCACTATCCGTGCAGCGATCGCGGATAACGCAGTACCCGCTGATATCCATCACCCTGGACACGTGTTCCCTTTGCGTGGTCGTGAAGGCGGAGTATTAGTACGTCGTGGTCACACAGAAGCAAGTATTGATTTAGCTACCCTTGCAGGTTTTAAACCCGCAGGTGTATTGTGTGAACTGACGAACGATGATGGCACCATGGCGCGTACGCCTGAAGTGGTTGAATTCGCAAGGCAGCATGGCATGACAGTGTTAACCATTGAAGATCTGGTTGCCTACCGTCTACAAACCGAAAAAAAAGCCAGCTAAGTTGAACTTAAACGTTTAGCACTGTATTTAAGAAGCCACAAATTTGCACACTTTGTGGCTTTTTCAATTTATTTGATAGACATGCTCAGAGTTACTCTACTGTGATCTAACACAAAATTGCGTATGCTGAAGGTAGAATTCGTAAGATGGAGCATGAAACATCATGTTAACCGACAAAATGCCCGCTCTGTTCATTGGCCATGGTAGCCCAATGAATGCGCTGTCTGACAATCGCTATACCAAGGCATGGGAAGCTCTCGGACAAACACTACCAAAGCCGCAAGCAATCTTAATGGTATCAGCACATTGGTATACACGAGGAACTGCTGTTACCGCAATGTCCCAACCTAAAACTATCCATGACTTTGGTGGTTTTCCCGATGCATTATATCAAGTGCAATACCCTGCACCAGGCTCACCTGAGTTAGCTCAACAAGTGGCTGAGTTATTAGCGCCATTAGATATTTATTTAGATAACCGTGAGTGGGGGCTTGATCATGGTACATGGGAAATACTGGTTCGTATGTATCCTCAAGCAGATATCCCAGTAGTTCAGTTAAGTATTGATGGCACAAAACCTGCGGCTTGGCACCTAGAAATGGGGCGTAGATTAGCTATCTTACGGCAGCAGGGCGTGATGATTATGGGCAGTGGTAATGTTGTTCATAACCTACGAGAAATGAACTGGCAAAATGCGGAAGCAGCAGCTTACCCATGGGCTCGTTCATTTGAACAGTTTGTGATAGAGCATTTACGGAGTGGTGAACAGCCGCACCCGTTGACACAAGCCCTTGAAAGAGAAGATGGACAACGTTCAAATCCATCGCCTGAACATTTTTTACCTTTATTGTATGTGCTGGGAAGTTGGGATGGCAGTGAAGTCATATCTACGCCAACAGAAGGGATTGTATCAGGTTCACTGAGTATGTTATCAGTACAAGTAGGTGAATAGATTATAAGAAAAACGGCATGTGAAAACATGCCGTGATATTAATTTAGTCAATAATGACGTGTGGATAGAAACGTGAGAGATCTTGAGTGATTAACTCTTTATCTTCACGAATACAGATCCCAGCAGGTTGATCATTCACTAACCAGCTTCCAACCAAGGTATAATTACCTTCGAATTGAGGTAGTGGATGGAATTGCTGAATGATCATTCCTTCTTCGCCGTACGGCCCATCAGCAGATGCAATCTCTTGACCATTTTCAATCACGCGAATGTTAGCCCCTTCACGAGAGAACAGTGGCTTGATCACATAGCTATCTAGCTCTGGTTTTGAGCCATCAGCAAAGTAAGCTGGCAATAAATTAGGGTGATCAGGAAACATTTCCCATAGCATAGGTAGCAATGCTTTATTGGAAATAATACTTTTCCACGCTGGTTCTAACCAACGCACACCTGCATCTTCTAATTTGGTAGAGAAAATCTCTCTGAGCATGAATTCCCATGGATACAACTTAAACAGGTTGCTAATAACCTGATCTTGGGTATCGGTGAATTCACCTCTTTCACCTAAGCCGATTTCGTCCATAAACAGAAATTCAGTCGCAACACCCGCTTCATTCGCGCAGTCTTGCAGATACTGAACGGTGCCGCGATCTTCATCGGTATCACGACAGCATGCCATATGCAGTAAACGGAAACCGTGTTGATCTTTAAGCTGCGTAAAGCGTTCAATTAACTGTTCTTGGATACTGTTAAATTGATCGGCATTTTCAGGTAACTTACCTGCTTCTACTTGATCTTCTAGCCAAATCCATTGGAAAAAAGCAGACTCATAAAGAGACGTTGGTGTATCCGCATTATTTTCCAGTAGCTTAGGAGGGTTAACGCCATCATAAGCGAGATCAAGGCGTGAATAGAGTGAAGGTTGGCTGGTTTTCCATGAGTGGCGTACAAAGCCCCAACAATGTTTAGGGATCTGAAAACGTGTCAGTAGCTCATCACTTTCAATAACGCGTTCTACAACTTTTAGACACATTTGATGCAACTGGGCAGTTGCATCTTCAATTTCTTCTATTTGTGCCATTGAGAACTGATAATAAGCATCTTCAGACCAGTACGGCTCGCCGTACATAGTGTGAAAACCGAAGCCAAACTCTGCTGCTTTTTCGCGCCAATCAGGGCGCTCAATAATAGGAACTCGTTTCATTACTTATCAACCACCCATTGAACGGGAAGAAGATTTAGATGAAGAAGACGATTTCTGTGCCATTGCTTGTTTATTCACTGTGTCACCAAAACCACCACGCGTTACTGTTGAGGTCGTTGCTGGCTTAGGCGCCATTGCTGTTTTAGGTACGCTGATTGAACGACCACCAGCAACTGCTGGGCCATAACTTTTACCTGCGGCATCCACAAATTTGCCATTTGCAGGACTGGCTGGGTTTTTAGAGCTAAATAATGGCTGTGATGGTGCGCCACCGCCCATCATACGACCCATCATATAACCCATCATCAGAGGCATCCACATGCTGCCTGAGCTGCTTTGTGCTTGTGCTGTTTGTTCGCCATTGCCTGTATTTGTACCCGCAAAGCTTGCTTGTGCAGGAGCCTGAGTACACATTGACTCACCGAACTCAGCAATACAGTCTGCTTGAGTGGCATACTTAGGCGCAGTTTTTGCAGCTTCTTGTAATGCGTTATTGTAAGCCAAAGTACATTGTTCAGCTTGCGATGGATTCGCTTGGCTACAGTCTTGAGCATTGGTGTAAAGAGAAACGGTTTCATCACTTTCTTCGCAAGCAGAAAGCATAAATACGGCACTAACAGCGATAGCTACAGGTGCTAAGCGGTATGAACGCCAAGACTTACGAAATGCGTCTTGATTGATATCTTTGGTGCGCTTCATGGTCATGGTAATTACCCTGAATTAAGAGTGAGATAAGATGTTAGTTGTTGACCCTAGGATAGGGCAATTACGATGAAAATTAAAGCAAAAACACCAGTGAAAAACGAATAAATAATAAATTTTGTGAATTTTCTACTAAAAGTGATGATGAGTAACTTATTTATTTGATAATAAATGATAATTTCTTTTTTATTTCAAATGGTTGTTGGTTGGTTGTTTTTTATGCATCAACCCGATATCTATAATCGGAATTAGCTGATTTTGCTAAGATAAACATCACTAAGACAAAGCTAATTAAATTTATAGAATAAAATAGTTATTTATAGGCGTCTTTTCTATTTAGTTATCAGTTTAAAGGGATTTAATGATATCAAAAACAGCGGTTTATTTAGATAAACTGACCTAGATATTTAGATATAAATAAGATGATTGGCAAAGAGAGTAAGTTTGCTACGCAAGAGAGCAATAAACATCTATTGCGTAGCAATTATGTATTATGGTCTTGGTGGTGTTTTTACTTTATGTTTTTTTGGCGCTTTCTTCTTTTTTGGTGGTGGAGTCGGTTTTTTATTTTTATGTACTTTAGCGGCGTGAGCCGATGGTTTTACCGCTTGATGATGTGCTGGTGGCGCAGCTTGCGCAGTTGCAGCAGGTAAAACAAGAGCAGTACATAATGCCAGCAGGATCATTTTTTTCATGAGAGTTCCATTTTTATACTCTAAATAATTTGAGGTGCAGCTAGGCGACAAGTGAATGAGTCGCTAAGAGCATAGAAAACTAGATGACTGGCGCAAGTGAGCGACGTCAACAGCGCTGCAATTTGAAGTATAACGAATATAGATCAATTACAGGCGCTAGCTTTATATCACCGGTAAATGAGTAAAGAAAAATGACTTTGCATTCACTGACGCAAACCTCATAATTTATTCTTAATCTTTGCATAACTATTTAATATTAAAGTGATTAATATATTTTGTTTATTAATTTGAATGTAGATAATAATGATATTATTGGTTTAAGATGATTTTACTGAGGAAAGGGTTTTAAATAAAAGAAAGGGGGCTTATTTATAAGCCCCTCCTTAAATTGCCAATTATTTAATTTTTGGCGCTTCGATATTACGGATGATGCTGCTAGAGGCTGTAGACACTTCTTTACCTAGGCTAGCATTTAAACGTGCGATATCTTCTTCGTTGAGGGTACCGCGAGCAAACTCAATATTGAGCTGATTAATCATATAATCATATCGAGCATTAGATAGGTTTTGTTTCGCCTGATATAACGCTGTTGTTGCCGTTAATACGTCAACGATAGTACGAGTTCCGACTTGATAGCCCGCTTCCATCGCATCTAATGAGCTTTGTGCAGAAACCACAACTTGTTTATAAGCATTGATACTGCTGATAGAAGAAGAGACGTTATTGTAAGAAGAACGTACTAATTGGATCACATTACGGTAGACGCTTTCAAGTTGCTCGCTTGCACCTTGAAAACCGTATTGCGCCTGTTCGACCTGTGAACTCACCGCACCGCCACTATACAGTGGTAAGCTTAATGTTAAGCCAACACTATTTTGACCAGTGTAACTATTACGATCAGTGGTTGGTGGAAGAGAGCTACCATGGTTGTGGCTATTAGTGACGCTCGTTGCAGCATCTAAGCTAACCGTCGGCATGTGGCCAGTTTCTGCTAAACGGATATTTTCGCGAGAAACATCTTGTGCTAAACGAGCACTCAGCAAGCTAAGATTACGCTCTTCAGCTTCTTTTAGGATCGCTTCAACCTGATCAGGATTGACAGTTTTAAAACGATCAATATTCAATGATGCTAATTGGTTATAGTAAACACCGCTGACTTGACGCAGCTTTTCAACCGCATTTTCTAAATCATTACGACCTGCAACTTCTTGCGCTAAAACACTATCATAGTTAGCACGGGCGTTTTGTACGTCAGTGATTGCCACTAAGCCAACATTAAAACGTTGAGTCGTTTGATCTAATTGACGATAAACAGCTTCTTTGTTTGCTTCGATATAAGACAGCGCATCAATCGCTTTCAATACATTGAAGTAAGCAGTAGCGGTATCCAAAATCAGTTGTTGCTGGCTAGTCTGATAAGTGACATCAGAGATACCTGCGGTTTTTTCTTGGACGTTCAATTGACGCCATTTTGACATGTCAAAGACCGTCTGAGTCAATTTCAACGAGGCATTTAGGCCATTACTTTCAGTATTACTTGCATCGCGGTAACCGCTACCATAAGTTACGCCAGCACCTAAACCTAATTGTGGTAACAATGGGCTACGGGCTTCGTTAATTTTTTCAAAAGCTTGGTTGCGCTCTGCCAGCGATTTTCTTAAATCAGGGTTGCTCTCTTTCGATTTTTGGTAAACCTGAAGGAGATCTTCTGCGTAGCTATTTGTACTGAGACCCACAAAACTCATCGCAATAAAAAGGGGAAGCAGTTTCTTCATTTGGATTCCTTGATTAAACAACAAATAGGTGGAGTCTGTTACCTATATGCTCATCATAATTCAAGTTACAGTGCTATTGCCTATGTTCACTTACGCGCGTCACATACTTTTGTACGCTCCTAGCGACTCGTTGACTTATTGCCTCGCTGTACCTTGAATTATTTAGAGCATAGCCCATCTGAGATTAAGACGGATAATAGGGCAATTACAGTAACCTATGTCAAAATAAATCATTAGCACTAAAAACAGTTATCAAAAATAGACTCTGTTGTTGCCCATCGATTTAAATAATGACGCGTATTGTAACAGAATATCGGTTGTGTTAACGGTAGCGTTTTGTGCCATTTCGTCTCAATTTGTTTAAACATTAACTCATCTCAGAGCAAAAAACCTTAAAAACTGTCTTATTCCACAATTTTTCCTTAATATGGAAATCATCAGTTTAGGAGACTGTTATGACAAATAACGCAAAACAACCATTTAAATACAATAAAAATGATGTTGAAATTATATCTAAGCGTAAATTATTTAACGGTTTTTTTCAAATGGTGGAATACCGTTTTCGCCATCGATTATTTGAAGGCGGTTGGAGCCAAGAAATTACTCGTGAAGTTTTTGAACGCGGGCACGCAGGGGTTATTTTGCCCTATGATCCCAGTAGCGATCAGGTCGTATTGATCGAGCAAATTAGATTACCGGCGATCGAAACCAGTGAAACACCATGGCTACTTGAAGCCATTGCCGGGATGATCGAGCCAAATGAAACGGTTGAAAATGTTATTCATCGTGAGGCTGATGAAGAGGCGGGTTTAAAAATAGGCCGTACAGAAAAAGCCTTGAGCTACCTCTCTAGCCCTGGGGGGACATCAGAACGTATGTATGTCTATGTCGGAGAAGTGGATAGCACTCAGGCATCAGGGATCCACGGTTTGAAATCAGAAAATGAGGATATCCGAGTTCATGTGGTCAGTCGTGATCAGGCTTATCAGTGGGTTGAGCAAGGGATCATTGATAATGCAGCTACCGTAATTGTGCTGCAATGGTTGCAACTAAATTATAAAAAACTGCAACAAAAATGGGTGAAACAGTCTTAAATAATCATTAATCTAATGAAGTGTGTGCTATTTAGCAGATATTGGCCAACGACTAACGTTAGAATAGCGGTGTTTTTTTCTTTAGTGCTATTCATCTTTAATTGGAACAAGGAAAACTTTTGGACAGCCAGCTCGAAGTGACTGCTCGGAACGCGAAGGTAGTCAGAATTTTACAAATTACTGATACGCATCTCTTTGCTGATACAGCGAATACCCTATTGGGGATTAACACGCACCAAAGCTATCACGCTGTCCTTGATGCTATCTTACAACAAAATTTGCCTATTGATTTAATTGTCGCTACAGGGGATTTAGTTCAAGATCAATCGCCACAAGCTTATCAACACTTTGCTCAGGGTATTGAATTAATACCAGCGCCTTGCGTTTGGCTGCCGGGCAACCACGATTACCAACCTGCGATGGTTAATTCTTTAAAACTTGCAGGCATTTCTTGCGCTAAAGAAATTCTTATTGGTAGCGAATGGCAAATTTTGATGCTAGATAGTCAGCTACAAGATGTCCCACATGGCGAACTGTCTGAGCAGCAACTTGAGTGGATGAAAAAATGCTTAGATAGTCAACCGCAGCGAACAACGCTGATCATGCTGCATCATCATCCCTTACCATCGGGTTGTACATGGCTCGATCAACATAGCTTACGTAACTCCCATATGCTGGCTGAATATTTAAAAGGCTATCCACAAGTTAAGGCTATGCTTTGTGGTCATATTCATCAAGAAATGGATGAATATTGGAATGGAATTCGGTTACTAGCCACGCCATCTACTTGTGTTCAGTTTAAACCGCACTGCACAAATTTTGAATTAGATACGGTTGCGCCGGGTTGGCGTTATCTTGAATTAACGGTTGATGAACACGGTGATCGGCAAGTGAGTACACAAGTTTATCGTTTGAATACTCAAAAGTTTAGCCCTGATCTGGATTCGGATGGTTATTAATGGCGACGCTGCTCTATATTCATGGTTTTAACAGTTCACCTTTATCTGCAAAAGCTAATGGATTAAAACAGTGGGTCAAAGAACACTATCCACATATTAATATGGTGGTGCCGCAGTTGCCTTGCTATCCACAGCAGGCCGCTGTAATGTTAGAAGACATTATTGTACAGCATCAAGACGAGCCGATAGGGTTGGTAGGATCATCACTTGGTGGCTATTTTTCTATTTGGTTTTCACAGCGTTTTCAGTTGCCTGCGGTGGTTGTTAACCCAGCCGTGCGCCCGTTTGATCTGTTGCAAGATTACTTGGGTGAAAACACCAATCCATATACTGATGAAAAATATTTTCTTGAACCAAAACATATGCATGAGCTGAAAGCTTTGCATCTACCACAAATAACATCCCCTGATTTGATTTGGCTGTTACAGCAGGAAGGTGATGAAGTTCTTGATTATCGTCAGGCCGTTTCTTATTTGGCAAAATGCAAACAAACGGTTGAACCGTATGGCAACCATGCATTCGTTGGTTTCGAAGCTTACTTTCCTCAGATAATCCATTTCCTGAGATTGGCAGAAGAAATGAAATAATGCCAAAACCCATGTACACTGTTATTATCAACAGTAAATCACGGATTGAACGATTCAATTTGTTCAATTAATCACCTATTACCGCAGAATGACAACATGACTCAATCTAGTTATAACGCAGAGGCCATTGAAGTCCTCAGTGGTTTGGAACCTGTTCGCCGCCGTCCTGGTATGTATACAGACACCAGTCGGCCGAACCATTTAGCACAAGAAGTTATTGATAACAGCGTCGATGAAGCACTCGCAGGCCATGCAGGGCATATTGAGGTTATTTTACACCCAGATCACTCCCTTGAGGTGGTTGATGATGGGCGAGGAATGCCTGTTGATATTCACCCTGAAATGAAAGTGTCTGCGGTGGAGCTGATATTAGGGCAATTGCACGCGGGTGGTAAGTTTTCCAATAAAAACTATCAATTCTCTGGTGGTTTACATGGTGTAGGTATTTCCGTTGTTAATGCTTTATCTAAACGTATTGAAGTTACTGTGCGCCGTGATGGGCAAATTTACCAAATAGCTTTTGAAAATGGCGATAAAGTCGAAGATCTCCATGTGATTGGTACCTGTGGTAAGCGCAATACGGGGACCAGTGTGCATTTTTGGCCCGATGAAAGCTATTTTGATAATCCACGCTTTTCGGTCTCTCGGTTGGCCCATAACTTAAAAGCGAAAGCGGTTTTATGTCCTGGCGTGAAAATCACGTTTAAGGATCAACTCAATAATACAGAGCAAAGCTGGTGTTACACTGATGGGTTAACCGATTATTTGATGGAAGCGGTTAACGGTTTAGAACTGTTACCAGAGCAACCTTTTACGGGGGAGTTTTCTGGCGATACCGAAGCAGCCGAGTGGGCGCTGTTATGGTTACCTGAAGGTGGAGAACTGCTCACTGAAAGCTATGTTAACTTGATCCCGACAGCACAGGGTGGTACCCATGTTAATGGTCTACGCCAAGGGTTACTTGATGCGATGCGTGAGTTCTGTGAATTCCGCAATATTTTGCCTCGAGGGGTAAAATTATCTGCTGATGATATCTGGGAGCGCTGTGCTTATGTGCTGTCAGTTAAAATGCAAGACCCACAATTTGCGGGTCAAACCAAAGAACGTCTATCTTCTCGGCAGTGTGCCGCTTTCGTTTCTGGTGTCATTAAAGATGCTTTCAGCCTATGGTTAAACCAAAACGTTCAAGTTGCTGAACAGCTTGCTGAGATGGCAATTGCCAGTGCCCAGCGTCGTATGCGTGCCGCTAAAAAAGTGGTGCGTAAAAAACTGACTAGCGGCCCAGCTTTACCCGGGAAATTAGCCGATTGTAGCTCGCAAGATCTGAGTATGACTGAGTTATTTTTGGTGGAAGGGGATTCTGCTGGTGGCTCTGCAAAGCAGGCTCGTGACCGTGAATATCAGGCAATCATGCCTCTGCGCGGTAAAATTCTTAATACTTGGGAGGTTTCTTCCGATGAGGTGCTAGCCTCACAGGAAGTACATGATATCTCTGTTGCAATTGGTATGGATCCGGATAGTGAAGATCTTAGCCAGCTGCGTTATGGGAAGATCTGTATCCTTGCCGATGCTGACTCTGATGGGTTGCATATTGCCACGTTATTATGTGCATTATTTGTGCGCCATTTCCCTGCATTAGTGAAGGCAGGACATGTTTATATGGCAATGCCACCACTCTATCGCATTGATTTAGGGAAAGAGACTTTCTATGCGTTGGATGAAGGCGAAAAGAATGCCGTACTTGAAAGGCTCAGCCGTAAAAGAGGCAAACCAAACGTGCAACGTTTTAAAGGGTTGGGTGAGATGAACCCAATTCAGTTACGTGAAACCACGTTGGATCCGAATACACGCCGTCTTGTGCAGTTAACTATTGATGATGAAAACTACCAAGAAACGTTAGCGGTTATGGATATGCTTTTAGCGAAGAAACGCTCAGAAGATCGCCGTAATTGGCTGCAAGAAAAAGGCGATATGGCTGAAATTGAAGTTTAGTCTTCATCACGCGATCAAAAAACAGTAAGGAATGTATTGAATGAGTGAAATTACTCATGACGGCGTAGAGCGCTTACCCCTCCACGCCTTTACTGAGAGTGCCTATCTTAACTATTCGATGTACGTCATCATGGATAGGGCGTTACCGTTTATTGGTGATGGGCTAAAGCCTGTCCAGCGTCGTATTGTTTATGCAATGTCCGAATTAGGCTTAAGCAATACCGCGAAGTATAAAAAATCGGCTAGAACTGTGGGTGATGTGCTAGGTAAATATCACCCACATGGTGATAGCGCATGTTATGAAGCTATGGTCTTGATGGCTCAGCCGTTTTCTTATCGTTATCCATTGGTTGACGGTCAAGGGAACTGGGGGGCACCTGATGATCCTAAATCCTTTGCTGCGATGCGTTATACCGAATCGCGGTTATCAAAGTATGCTGAAGTTTTATTGAGTGAGCTTGCTCATGGAACGGTGGATTGGATCCCTAACTTTGATGGCACATTAAATGAACCCAAAATGTTGCCAGCACGTTTGCCGAATATTTTGCTGAATGGAACAACAGGTATCGCTGTTGGGATGGCAACGGATATTCCTCCACACAATGCGCGTGAAGTGGCTCAAGCTCTCGTGGCTTTGTTGGAGAAACCGACGTTATCACTTGATGATATTATGGCATATGTACCGGGGCCTGATTACCCAACTGAAGCAGAAATTATTTCTTCGAAGGATGATATTCGTAAAATTTATCAAAATGGTCGCGGTTCTGTACGTATGCGTGCCGTTTGGGAAAAAGAAGACGGCAATGCGGTGATCACTGCACTGCCTCATCAAGTGTCTGGTGCAAAAGTGTTAGAGCAAATCGCCAGCCAGATGCGAGCGAAAAAATTGCCAATGGTTGATGATTTGCGCGATGAATCAGATCACGAAAATCCAACTCGTTTAGTGATTGTACCGCGTAGTAATCGTGTTGATCTCGAACAAGTGATGACGCATTTGTTTGCAACAACAGATCTTGAGAAAAGTTACCGTGTTAACTTAAACATGATTGGCCTTGATAACCGTCCGGCAGTGAAAGGGTTAGTTGAAATACTCAATGAATGGATCGTTTATCGTCGCCAAACTGTGCGTAATCGCCTTAATCACCGCTTAGAAAAAGTCTTAAGACGTTTGCATATTCTAGATGGTTTATTAATTGCTTATCTTAATATTGATGAAGTGATTGAAATCATCCGTACTGAAGATGAGCCTAAGCCTGTGTTGATGGAACGTTTTGCTATCACCGATACGCAAGCTGAAGCCATCTTAGAGCTAAAATTACGTCACTTAGCAAAACTCGAAGAAATGAAAATTCGTGGCGAGCAAGACGAATTAGCGAAAGAACGTGATGAGTTACAAGGTATTTTAGGCTCTGAGCGTAAACTGAATAACTTGATCAAAAAAGAAATTCAGGCAGATGCGAAAGCATATGGCGATGATCGTCGTTCACCACTGCATGAACGTGAAGAAGCTAAGGCATTGAGTGAACATGAAATTTTACCTTCAGAGCCTGTCACTGTTGTGTTGTCTGAAATGGGGTGGGTGCGCAGTGCTAAAGGTCATGATATCGAGCCATCGAATCTGAATTATAAGGCCGGTGATAATTTCAAAGGTGCTGCTCGTGGTAAGACAAACCAACCAGCGGTGTTCCTTGATACCACTGGGCGTAGCTACTCGGTTGATCCATTAGAATTACCTTCTGCACGTAGCCAAGGAGAGCCACTGACAGGTCGTCTGTCATTGCCACCGGGAGCGACTGTTGAGCATGTATTGATGGCTCAAGATGAGCAAAAATACTTGATGGCCTCAGATGCAGGTTATGGTTTTATTTGTACATTTAATGATTTAGTAACGAAAAATAAAACCGGTAAAGCTCTGATTAACTTGCCTGATAATGCCAAAATCTTAGCGCCGATAGAGCTTAATAATGAGCAGGAAGACATGTTACTAGCCATTACTAAGGCTGGGCGCATGTTAATGTTCCCTGTTGCTGATTTACCTCAGCTATCGAAAGGGAAAGGCAATAAAATTATCAATATCACCGGCGCACAAGCGGCTAGTGGTGAAGACTTATTGGTTTGGTTATTAGTGCTACCAGCTCAATCTTCAATCACGTTATATTTCGGTAAACGGAAGCTTAAATTTAAGGCTGAAGAGTTGCAGAAATACCGTGCAGAGCGCGGGCGTCGAGGTACCTCATTACCTCGAGGATTACATAATATTGAACGTATCGAAGTTGAACCTGCTGATACAGCACAGTAATTAATTGATAATAGCTAGAAACTACTTATTTTTAGACGGAACAGAGGTCACTATGTTAGCGCTTATTCGTACCATTATTGTGATTATTTATACGATATTGGTGTGTGTTGGTGGGGCGATTTATTGTTTATTTAGCCCACGTAATCCAAAACATGTGATGACATTTGGTCACATGTTTGGCCGCTTATCGGTCGTATTTGGTATTAAAATTGTTAATCGTGTTCCTGAGAAAGCGAAGAAATATGGACCGAGTATCTATATTGGGAACCATCAAAATAATTATGATATGGTAACAATGTCAAATGGTGTTGTACCAAGAACGGTAACTGTAGGTAAAAAGAGCCTAGTGTTAATCCCTTTTTTCGGTTTTCTGTATTGGATCACCGGAAATATTTTAATCGACAGGGCTAACCGTTCTAAAGCACATAACACGATTTCACAAGTTGCCGAACAAATTAAAAAACATCAAATTTCAGTGTGGATGTTCCCTGAAGGAACGCGTAGTCGTGGGCGTGGATTATTACCTTTCAAAACAGGGGCATTTCATGCAGCAATCGCCGCTGGTGTACCTATCGTACCTGTTTGTGTTTCGAGTACGCAAGGGCGAATTAAACTGAATCGTTGGAACAATGGTCACGTTATTATTGAGATGTTAGAGCCAATAGACACTAAAAATTATTCACGCGATCAAGTCAGGGAGCTCGCGCAACATTGCCATGATCTAATGGAAGCAAAGATCAAAGAACTTGATGCGGAAGTTGCTGAAATGGATAAGCAAAAGAATTAATATTTTTTACCTCTATTGATACTCTAAATAATTCGAGGTGCAGCGAGGCAACAAGCGAACGACGTCAACAACGCTGCAACTTGAAGTATGACGAGTGTATCCCCCATTTTTAGCGAAAGTGAATGAATGGGGGAGATCCTGCTATTTACCTGTCTAATATTGTTCAGCGCTGTCATTTTTGACTATTAAATTTTGTTTATCGGCATAGATATTTTTAGGGTTTACTCTGATTTCGCGATATTATTACACCTAAAATTTGCCATTTTGTACTCTAAATAATTCGAGGCGTTACGATTATCACTAGGTAACGTGCTGCGACTTAGAACATGACAAATATATTGGCTTTTATTAAGCAACTCTAATAATAACAAACGCTGCTGTTTTTAATGTAGTGGAGAATTTATGTCATTCAGTCGGTGCCGATCCCTGCTTATTGCTGGGTTGGCTTTATGTTTGGTAAATACACCGAACAGTGCTCTAGCAAGTGGTAACGGTAAAATACCACTCCCAGTTCCACCATTATTAGAATCCCGATCTGGCCAGCCGTTATTTTTGACGTTACAAAAAATACATTGGTCTTTTGATGGAAAATACTCTGCGGATGTTTGGGGGGTTAATGGCTCCTACCCAGGCCCGACAGTGAAAGTCAAGAATGGTGATGATATCAAGTTAATCTATAGTAATAGATTACCTGATCCTGTTTCTATGACGATTAGTGGCTTACAAGTACCGGGTACTCAGATGGGAGGAGCTGCAAGGCTTATTTCTTCAGGTGCGGACTGGTCACCGGTGATCCCCATTCGTCAGCCAGCAGCAACCCTTTGGTACCATGCCAATACTGAAGGAAAAATGGGCTCGCAAATCTACAATGGTTTATTAGGAATGTGGATCATTGAAGATGATTCGAACAAAAATCTCAGGTTGCCAAAACATTATGGTGTTGATGACTTCCCTGTCATTATCCAAGATAAACGTTTAGATAATTTTGGTGTGCCTGAATATCAAGCCAATGAAGACGGTTTTTTAGGGGATACGTTAATTGTAAATGGCGTTCAAGACCCATATGTTGAAGTCTCTCGTGGCTGGATCCGTCTGCGTTTATTGAATGCATCCAACTCCCGACGTTATGTGATGAAAATTAGTGATGGGCGACCATTTGCGATGATAGCGTCAGATCAAGGGTTATTAACTGCACCAGTGAGTATTCCTGAACTCTCATTGGCTCCGGGTGAACGTCGTGAAGTCTTGATTGATATGACGAAAACGGAAGAGGTCACCATTACGGCGGGCGAATCCGCTTCCTTCATAGATAGAATGAAGAGTTTATTCGAGCCATCATCAACTTTGATATCAACTAACGTGTTAACGATCAGAGCGACAGGACTTATGTCATTGGTGACCGATGACCTACCGACTCAGTTAGTGGAAGACAAAACGCAAATTACTTCCTCTATCCGTAATCGCGATATTCATTTGAATGAGCCGTATGGGATCAATAATGCGACGAAAGATACCCGTCGTATTGATTTATCTAGCCAGCAAGGAGCTTGGGAACGCTGGGCTGTAACCAGTAATGTGCCGCAATCTTTTCATATTGAAGGGGTACGTTTCAAGGTGATTAATCGTAATGGTCAGCAGACTCCAGCGGAGGATTTTGGTTGGAAAGATACTGTTTGGGTCGATGGAAAAACTGAATTGCTCGTGCAAATGATGCAGCCATCTTATGATCACTTCCCATTTTTGTTCTATAGCCACAATTTAGAGAAGGCGGATTTAGGATCGGTGGGGCAATTGGTTGTTGCGCCAGAAGATTAAGTTCATGGTATGACAGGTTCATTTATGAAGGTGGCTATCTATTAAGGATGATTAAAGATAGCCACCTAGAAGCATCGATTAGTTGAGAGAGCCAATCCGTATCTGAAAAAAATTTAGTTTGGAATGAAATCTATCAGACTACTCTCTTCAAACAAAGGGGCGTGTTCAAGGCTAGTAATAAAAATAGGAAATGAGTCATAATCTACAGGTAAGACACCCATTTTATAATTATATTCAGCCATAACTTTTTGTAATAAACTAAATTTATTAGCAAAATAGTCAGTTGAGCTATCAAATTGTTGGTTATCTAATTCACTGGTCTCAATGTATTTATTCATTCTAGCGTGTACTTCGTGAGTTTCAAATGAAGGACTCATTTTATTCAGACGTTGTGCTAAAAACGAACTTAGTTGATCATCATCCTCTTCTCCACGCCAGTCAATATCAATAACGACATTGTTTGCATAACAGAAAATATCAAAAAGTAATCGTAGTTTGTCTTCTTCTTCTTGATCCTCATCGAAAATATCTTCTAGTGCAGAATAGTTAGAGTATTTGTCATCTTCTAATAATTCATCTGGGTGGTTAATTGCTTTTTGTAACATGGATTGCCACTCAGCTTGTTCAGCTGTTGTTAACAAAATAGTAGAGAGCTTATTTATTTCATTTTCATCGCAAAAGGAAGTGTTTTCACTCATAATAAGTCCTATATTTGGATTTTAATCTTATTTTATTGTGATTATATAGTAATGGTAGTGTTTTATATAGTGTTAACAATGGTGCTAGTTTAAATGAAATCTTACATTTAATGAGCTGAACTATGGTGAATGATTAGGGTGAGGCAGTAACTTATAATAAGTGAAACACTGTATCTGTATAATGATCAAAATGTCCTTTTGGTTACTGGAGAAGAACGTAGAAGGTTACAATGTAGAGTGTGATGACGTTTATGACTTTAATCCGTATTGACTACCATGAGCGTTTAGGCAACACGGATTTCTGATTTATTGACTATGTATTCTCTCGTTGGGGAATAGAAATTAGCTTAATGCAACGCGGATCCCAAAAGCGACTAGGACGACCCCCAGTATTTTATCCACATATTTTTGCACTTTTGCTAAGCCTTTTCTAACGGGGGCACTTTGGATTAAGCAAACCAATAATGGCCAGTAAATAGCGGCTAATCCCCAAATAATAAAGGCAATCCACAGCTTTTCACCAAAAGTTGAATCAACACTCAATACTTGGGTAAATACGGCGAGAAAGAATAACGTCGCCTTTGGGTTAAGTACGTTGCATAAGAACCCTTGCATAAAGGCTTTTTTAAATGTGACGACTTCGTGCTGGGTGTGGTTTAAATCAATTTGTTGCCCTTTGTTTGGCATTAAGCTTTTTATACCTATCCAAATCAAATAGGCGGCACCTGCATATTTTAAAATATTAAATAGCCAAGGTGTTGTTGTGATAAGTACTGCTAATCCTGCAACACAGTAGGACATATGCAAGGCAACGGCACTAATTACTCCCATTGCTGTCATAAGAGCGGCGGAGCGCTGGTAACGAGCCGCATTTTTGATAATCAGAAAGAAATCAGGCCCTGGAGATAACATACCTAGTGTCGCAATGGTTGCGATAAGTATTGAGGTTTCGTACATTATTGTCCTTACTCGTTATACTTCAAGTTTGAAATAGGGTGGTTATATTTATGTGTTGTGCGCTCGTCAAAATTATTCACAACATAAAACTTTTTGTCTAGCGGGAAGAGCTAGTTAGTTAATGTATCTAAAGCTAATTGTTTTTAAATGTTATTTTTAGTCGGTTTGCTCACTACATGAGTATAAATTAATAATCGCTTTTTAAGGAAGATTAAATTTAGTCGACGAAGCTTTTCTCTTTACGTATAGTGAGCACAAAATTGTATATTAGCCTCTAAGGTGACTAGATGAATATTAGTTTAATCGCAGCGATGGCGATTGACCAAGTTATCGGTATGGAAAAATCGATGCCTTGGAATTTACCAGGTGATTTAGCATGGTTTAAACGTAATACGTTAAATAAACCAGTCATAATGGGACGAGTGACTTATGAGTCAATTGGACGTCCGCTTCCACAGCGAGTAAATATTGTTTTAAGTAGTAGACCTGGCACAGATAATGATGTTATCTGGGTTTCTTCTGTTGAAGAAGCTTTAGCAGCAGCGAAACAGGTACGGGATGACGCTGATGATCATGAAGTCATCGTGATTGGTGGCGGTAAGGTTTATCAACAGTTTTTACCTCTAGCAAGCAAGCTATATTTAACGCATGTTGATGCTGAAGTGATTGGTGATACTCATTTCCCAATCTATGAACCTGATGAATGGGATTCAGTATTTACAGAATATCACGAGGCAGATGAAAATAATTCCCATGGTTATTGTTTCGAAATATTAACCAAAAGAATTTAATCTTAATAAAAATTAAGAACGGAGCAACTTGCTCCGTTTTTTATTATCAGCCTAGGATGTTATCGCTTTAAATTGTAATTAAAAAAATGAACTTAATGGAGTTAATTATTTTTATTACTTTTAAATAAGACGTTTTAATATAAGTTTATCGACCTAAAAAACATAAATTAATCTTTATGGCGCTTTTGTCGTGATTTCTGATGATAATATTGCTTAGATTCCCAATGAAATAACGTTAGGTTTCCTCCCCAGCAGCAACCTGTATCTAATCCATAGACATTTTCAGGTGTATATTTTCCTTCTAGCGAAGCCCAGTGACCAAAAAAGATAGCATAGCCATCAGGTAATTGGTTAGGTAGGGCAAACCAAGGTTTTAACGGAGAAGGCGCTTTGGCTGGACTCTCTTTGCAAATCATATCGAGTTGACCATGAGGAAAGCAATAACGCATACGGGTTAATGCATTAGTGCTAAAGCGTAGTCTTGGCAGTCCCATTAAGCTCTCAGACCAATTATTGGGCATATCACCATACATGGCATCAATGAATAATGGGTAAGCATCACTAGAGAGAACTGATTCAACTTCTCGTGCACACATGCGAGCTGTATCCAGATCCCACTGTGGGGTCACTCCTGCATGGGCCATGATGATTTTCTTTTCTTCATCAACTTGCAGTAGTGGCTGGCGTCGCAGCCAATTAATTAATTCGTCTGCATCGGGAGCATTGAGTAACTCATCAAGATGATCTTTAGGTTTATTGCGACTGATTTTGCAGTAAATACCCAAAAGATGCAGATCGTGGTTACCGAGTACTAAACGTACAGATGAACCAAGGCTTTTAACATAACGAAGCACTTGTAATGATTCAGGGCCGCGGGCAACAAGATCACCCGTGAGCCATAATGTGTCTTTTTCAGGTTCAAAATTAACTTGTTCTAGCAACGCACGCAATTCGTAATAACAACCGTGCACATCACCAATAAGATATGTAGACATAATTAATTAATCAAAGTAGGTAAAGCAAGGCGGAATGCAGGGATATCAACATGAAAGTGTTCCCCTCGGCCGTTTAGCATGACGTAATAGCCTTCCATTGTTCCCATCGGGGTTTCTAAGATAGCGCCACTCGTATAACGATAGACGGATCCAGGCTGGATAATAGGCTGCTCGCCAACGACGCCTTCACCTTGCACTTCAGTTTTATGACCATCACTGTTAGTGATGAGCCAATAACGGCTCATTAACTGAATGGCTTCTCTACCTAAGTTTCGAATAGATATGGTATAAGCAAAAACATACCGATTTATCTCAGGTTGAGACTGGCTGACAATATAGACACTCTGTACTTGGATGCTCACATTCGGTTCGTTAAGCATAGTGCCTCCTTTTCAACTCTTATTTAGGCAAATTTGCTAAGAAGTTTGCCATTTTACAATAAGCTGCAACGGAAATATTTTCAGCGCGAGTGCCAGGATCGATACCAAGCTCTGTCAGCTGTTCAACACTAAGTAAATCACCAAGGCTATTGCGGATGGTTTTACGGCGTTGGTTAAATGCTTGCGTCGTAATACGGCTGAGCATTTTGATATCTTCTAGCTGATAAGGGTTCTCGCGGTGAGGGATAAGTCTAACAACGGCTGAATCAACTTTCGGTGGTGGAGCAAAAGCCGTTGGTGGGACTTCGAGAACAGGAACCACTTGGCAATAATATTGTGCCATAACACTTAAACGGCCATAAGCTTTACTGCCGGGCCCTGCGACTAAGCGATTGACGACTTCTTTTTGCAGCATGAAGTTCATATCTGCAATTGAATTAGTGAACGTAAACAGATGAAACATTAATGGCGTTGAAATGTTATAAGGCAAGTTGCCAAAAACACGCAAAGGTTGACCCGCCTGTTTAGCTAGTTCACCGAAATCCACCGTCATCGCATCTTGCTGGATAATAGTGAGCTTATCTTTCAACTGAGGATGAACATGCAGGCGTGCAGCGAGATCGCGGTCGAGCTCGACAACCGTCATTTTGTCCATTCTACTACCAACGGGTTCGGTTAATGCACCTAGGCCTGGGCCAATCTCTACGATGGCTTGGCCAGGCTGCGGATGCATTGCATCAACAATACTGTCGATAATAAATTGGTCAGTTAAAAAGTTCTGCCCGAAACGTTTGCGGGCAAGATGCCCTTGGTGGACTCGATTATTCATGAATTCTTATATGTCATTTGGATAGCTAACTTCAATGCGGTAATAAAGCTCCCCGCATCAGCACGACCCGTACCAGCTAACTCTAGCGCAGTGCCATGGTCAACAGAAGTACGGATGAAAGGCAGACCTAACGTAATGTTCACGGCTCTACCAAAACCTTGGTATTTTAACACAGGAAGACCCTGATCGTGATACATTGCAAGCACGGCATCTGCATCATCTAAATATTTGGGTTGAAATAGGGTATCGGCAGGCAATGGTCCAACCAAATTAATCCCTTCAGCACGCAGGTTTTCAAGAGCAGGGATGATAGTATCAATTTCTTCCATTCCCATATGACCACCTTCACCTGCATGTGGATTTAAGCCACATACATAGATATTGGGTGAATCAATGCCAAACTTAGTACGTAAATCATGATTTAAGATGGTAATGACTTCACGTAAGCTTTGTTGGGTGATCGCCGCAGAAACATCTTTCAATGGCAAATGGGTGGTTGCTAACGCAACGCGTAGTTCTTCAGTTGCCAACATCATGACGACGCGCTGGCAATGGCTTCTATCTGCAAAGAACTCAGTGTGTCCACTGAATGGAACACCTGCGTCATTAATGACACCTTTATGTACCGGTCCGGTCACAAGCGCAGAAAATTCACCGTTTAAACAGCCATCACATGCTCTTGCTAAGGTCTCAGTGACATAGCTGCCATTATCAACGTTTAAAACACCTGCCTTAACAGAAGCATTTAAGGTAACAGGGAGAATAGAGAGACTTCCAGGATCTTGAGCGTCGTGTCCGCTATCTGGCGCATAGGTTTTTAATGATAGAGGGAGGTTCAGCTGTTTAGCGCGTGTAAGGAGCAATTCAGGATCAGCACAAGCAACCAGCTCTACAGGCCAAAACTCTTGAGCGAGCTGGATTAGGAGGTCTGGACCTACCCCGGCAGGCTCGCCGGGGGTGATCACAATGGGTTTATTGAGATTTTTCGTCATTAGATTGGTTATCACGTCCATCGATGACATTTACGTATGCCGCAGCACGTTGTTCTTGGGTCCAACTTTGTGCTTCTTCGTTGAACTTACGGTTGAACAATAAACGATAAGCTTGATCTTTTTGTGCTGCATCAGTTTTATCGACATTACGCGTGTCTTCTAACTGAATTAAGTGCCAGCCGAAGTTGGAACGAACAGGCTGGCTGATTTCACCTTTATTCAATTTCATTAGTGCATCACGGAAAGCGGGATCATAAACATCAGGCATATTCCAACCTAGCTCTCCACCTTTGAGTGCGCTCCCCGGATCTTCAGAAAGCTCTTTCGCGGCATCTTCAAATGAGGTTTTGCCATTACGGATATCTTGTGAAACTTGAACCAATTTTTGTCTTGCTTGGTTATCATCCATAATGGGGGATGATTTCAACAGAATATGACGCGCTTTGACTTCAGTGACTGAAATGGTTTTATTGGCGCTATCGATGTCGTTAACACGTAGAATGTGGTAACCGACGCCAGAGCGGATTGGGCCAACAATGTCATCTTTTTTCGCATTTTTCAGTTGTTCAGCGAATACAACAGGAAGCTCTTGTAGACGAGACCAACCCATGTTGCCGCCTTTTAGCGCTTGTGGATCTGCTGAGTAGGCGATAGCCAGTTTGCCAAAGTTACCGCCTTTTTTCAGCTCATCCATAATTTTTGTAACAATAGCATCTGCTTGTTGTAGCTGCTCTTGCGTTGGATTTTCTGGCAATGGAATAAGTATATGGCTTAAGTTGACGTTTGCTTCGTAGTCAGCTTGACTGCTGATTTGTTTTGCCAGTGATTCAACTTCTTGCGGCAAAATCGTCACACGACGGCGAACTTCGTTATTACGTACTTCAGCGATCAGCATTTCTTTACGGATTTCGCTACGATATTTTGCCATATCGATGCCATCCGCTTTTAAACGCGCTTGCATTTGTTCATAGGTTAAACCATTTTGACGTGCAATATCCGCAATTGTTGAGTTAACAGCTTCTTCAGGGATATTGATTTGCATTTGGCTAGCCATCTGTAACATGATGTTATCAGTAATCAAACGCTCAAGGATCTGATGACGGAGTGTTTGGTCATCAGGCACTTGTTGCCCTGCATTGCGTGCATTCAATTTTACCGTGTTCAGCATATTCTGGACGTCACTTTCCAGCACAACTCCGTTATTGACAACAGCAGCAACTTTATCCATTTGCTGTGGTGCAGCCAATGCTGTGGAGCTTGCAAACATCAGTCCCAGAATAAGCGTTTTCCAATTCTTCATAATGGTCCTATTTATTGATTTAGGTTCCGCCCAAGGCAGGTTAATCGTCCTTTTGTACTGCTGCTCTTGCTGATGTGAGAGAGCTAGCAGTACAAATAATTATGTATACTCGTCATATTTCTAGATGCAGGGTTGTTGACTGCGCTATGCTTGCCGAGTCACATAGTTCATCTATGCTCCCCGTCTATCTTCGCTTGTCGCCTACCTGCATCTCGAATTATTTAGAGTAAATTTATCAGAAAGCACGCTGATAAGGCATGATACCTTGTTTCAGCATTTCCTGACTACCTAAACTATGATTGTTATTTAGGCCTCTAAGTTCCACATTGAATGACCATTTATTGTCATATTCGCTGTTGAATTTATCTTTTTCCCAGCCGACAATTTTGCGTTCGTAGCCAACATTAAACGCCCAACAGCAAGTATTGTATTGTAAACCAACCAGTTGGCTGGCGGATTGCTGCTGTTTCGTATCATAGTAGTAAGAGCCAACGAAGCCCCAACGTTCACTTAATGGCCAACTTAATACAGCGCCGACTTGTGATATACCTTGTTGGTATTCAGGTAGTGTATATGTGTAACCACCAGATTCATCACGGCGGAATGTGGCTTGAATATAGTCACGGTCAACAAAACGGTAGTTTAACTGTAACAAGCGATCGGCATCAATACGATACTCTGTAACCGCATTCCCCATGGTAACGTTACCTAAGCGACGATCGTATTGCAGACCTCCACGTATACCCCATTTATCATTGATGCGCCAGTAAGAATCTGTCGCCCACAGTAAGGAGCCAGTATTACTTTTATCATCAATTTGTAGGCTGGAGTTACCTGCGCGTGGACGCTCTAGATAATAAATTTGTCCTACGGAGAAGTTAAAGCGTTCAGTTAACGTTTCATCATAAACACGCGTTGTTACACCGGTGGTGAACTGGTTTGCTGAAGCAACACGGTCAAGACCACTGTAGATGCGGTCACGGAATAAACCGTTGTAGTCTGATTGCAGCAGTGCGGAGTCGTAGTTATTGATGTTGTCCTGATCTTTATAAGGAATATACAGATACTGAACACGCGGTTCTAATGTTTGAATAAAATCACTGCCTTCGAGTAGGTTACGTTCAAAGACAACTTTTGCGTCACTTTTGAACATAGGCAAAACTCGGGTGACATTTTTTTCTAAGCTAGTGTTTTTATTTGTTTTAGGGATATCCTGATCATAATGCGTTGCCAGCAACTTGAAACTGTTGTTCATATTCGCCCAGCCGTTTGAGAGCGGTAAGCTCAGTTCTGGCTCGATATGCAGACGGGTCGCATCAGGATTATTTTTGCCTACGCTAGTAAAGCGAGCAGCTTGAGCATAGGTATGTAAATCAAAGGCCCCTAAATTGTTTTTATAGTAGTTAAAATCTAACTGTGGCTCAGCTTTATAGGCACGGCGATTTGGATCATCGACAAAAATTTGGAATTGCTTATGCGTTAAAGTGGCATTCCAGTTTTCCGCAGAATAGCCAGTGCCAAATTTTTGCGTTGCATAGCCATCGGTGGTACTACCGTATTGGGAACTAAAGTCGGTAAAGTATTGGCGGTCACTGACCTTGGTGTAGTCAACATTAAAGTTCCAATGTTGGGCATAGGTGCCCGAATGACGCCAGTAGAATAACCAACGATCATCGCTCTCACGTGCATCACGTTTCTTACGATCTTTATCTTTAATATAGGCTCGGTCGTGGTTGATAAAGTCAAAGGCGAGTGTACCTGTGCCTGGTGCTATTAAGTAACGGAACTCGTTATTCAGTTTAACACCACGGTGAGTCATAAACTGTGGTGTGATCGTCGCATCGTAGTTTGGTGCGATATTCCAATAATAAGGTAGAGAGAACTCTAACCCATCGTTATTAGAATAGCTTCCTGTTGGAATTAAGAAACCTGAACGACGCTTACTGCCAATAGGCAGTTGCATATATGGGCTATAGAACACAGGGACATTGCCAAGACGGAATCGAGCATGCCAGATCTCAGCAACTTCTTCTTCTCGGTCAATGATAACTTCAGAGCCTGCAACACTCCAACTGTCGTTACCCGGTAAACAGGTGGTAAAGGTACCGTTTTCCATAATGGAATAGCGGTTTTCACCACGCATTTTCATTTTTTTCGCGTCACCACGTCCCTGACGACCTACCATCATGTAGTTACCATCATTAACATCAGTATTTTTATTATTCAAGTTAGACCAAGCTGAAGGGCCTTTGAGAATAATTTGTGGATCATCGTAATGTACGTTACCCGTCGCGGTGACCTCACGGATTGGATCAACACTATCAGGGTTGGTTTGCGTTAATTTTACATTGTCAGCAGTTAATGTTTGATTGCCTTGCTGAATGTCAACATCACCGCTGTATTCAACAAAGTTTGGATACTCGCCTTGAACATCCTCCGCAGTGATACGAATTGGCAAATCTTTGGGATCGCCCTTAACCAGCGGTTTATCATAAACCGGGACGCCCAGCATACATTGTGCTGCAAGATCAGCATGTGCTTGCTGACTATAAATTGCCGCCCATACCATGGTGGCAAGTAGTGTTGGATAGCTTTTTTTCATCATTAAATATGCGGTTCCGTCGTAATTGGCATAGCCGGCAACGCTCAAAGACTAACTTAGCCAACCACATTGCGCCAGTATAATGTAAGAAACTTTACGCGCTTGTAGTTATGCACCGAGCAGAATGGGTAGTATGATAATGCAAAATTGCATTCTGAGCATTGAAGAATTGAGGGATATATGCACTATTGGGGTAAAATTATCGGTGTTGTACTGGCAATTGTCTCTGGTTTGGGCTTTTGGGGCGCACTGATTGGTTTAATTTTAGGCCATGGATTTGATAAAGCATCGGCTCAACGCAAATTTGCCGGTGGGATGAATAAACGTGATCGTCAGGCGATATTTTTTGCTAGTACATTCCAAATTTTGGGGCATTTAACCAAGTCAAAAGGCCGTGTAACCGAGACAGATATTCAGTTAGCGTCGAATTTGATGGATAGAATGCAACTGCACGGAGAAACGCGTAAAGCTGCTCAACAAGCGTTTAGAGAGGGGAAGGCACCTGATTTCCCATTACGTGATGTCCTTAAACAATTACGTATGGCGTGTTATGGCCGTTTTGACCTGATTCAGATGTTTCTGGAAATTCAATTACAGGCAGCATTTGCAGATGGCAACTTACATCCAAATGAAAGAAAAGTCCTGTTTATCATTGCCGAAGAATTAGGAATATCAAAAAGCCAATTTGAGCAATTCTTGGATATGATCCAAGGTGGTCGCCAATTTGGACAAGGTTATTCTCAGCAACAATCGGGTGGCTATTACCAACAATCAAGTGGGCCAACCCTTGAAGATGCTTGCAAAGTACTTGGTGTTTCAATTAATGATGAACCCACTAAGATTAAACGGGCCTATCGCAAACTTATGAGTGAGCACCACCCGGATAAGTTGATCGCTAAAGGGCTACCGCCTGAAATGATGGAGATTGCGAAGCAAAAAGCCCAATCAATCCAAGCGGCTTATGACCTAGTTAAACGCGAGCGCGGCTTCAAATAATTTTTCCTCGTCATATTTCATGCCGTAGCGTTGTTGGCTTCACTTAGTTACCCGAATCACATACTTATGTATGCCCATCGAGATAACTTTCGTTTGCCGCCTAGCTACAGCATGAACTATTTAGAGGAAACTCGAGTGTGTATTTGAATAGAAAACAAAAAAATAACATAAGGTTATAGTTTGGCTGCGACATGCATTGTTTAGAGGAAACTCGAGTGATGCTTGGATAAAAAGCGAACAGCGAAAAGCAAAAAGCAAAAAGCGAAAAGCGAAAAGCAAAAAGCCTGACCATAGTATTGATGCTACTATGATCAGGCTTTTTTATTCAATTGAATGATTAAAAATCAGGCTGGCAAGTAAAATGCATTGGTGTGCCGTAGGCTGGGTGAGTGATGTATAGCTCTTGAGCATGTAGCTGTAAGCGAGGTGCGAGGGCTAGTGCTTGTTGGTGAGCGTAAAATCGATCTCCTAATATTGGATGGCCTATTGCTAACATATGCACGCGTAATTGATGTGAGCGGCCGGTGATTGGAGATAGCTTGACACGGGTAGCTTGCTCTTCATATTCCAAAACCAGATACTCTGTTTGTGCTGATTTACCCGTTTCGAAGCAGACCTTCTGTTTTGGGCGATTAGGCCAGTCGCAGATAAGTGGTAAGTCAACCAATCCTTCTGATTTTTCTAAATGACCCCAAACGCGGGCAATATAATGCTTCTTAGGCTCTCTATCACGAAATTGACGCTTTAATTCACGCTCTGCGGGTTTGTTAAGAGCGACGACCATTACGCCACTGGTGGCCATATCTAAGCGATGCACAGATTCAGCATTTGGATGATCGCGTTGTATGCGGCTCATAATGCTGTCATGGTGCTCAGGTGCTTTGCCGGGAACGGACAGTAACCCACTCGGTTTATTGACCGCGATGATGTGTTCATCTTGATATAGAATGTGTAACCATGGGTCAATTGGGGGATGGTAGGGTTCCATCATGAGAAATCGCGCTCCTGAAAAATAAATTCTCCCTCGATTGAGGGAGAAATAAACAACAATTTTAAGCCAATTAAAACAGTTTGACTATTGGTGAGTGACAACCACAAGGCGAATGGCATCAAGGCGCCATGTTGCTTGCTCAATATTAGTCAGTAATTGTTTGCGCTCTTCTTCGATCACATCCAGTTCTTCATCACGAATATTTGGGTTTACTGCTTTCAGTGCTTCTAATC
Source organism: Providencia manganoxydans (assembly GCF_016618195.1). NCBI lineage: Bacteria > Pseudomonadati > Pseudomonadota > Gammaproteobacteria > Enterobacterales > Morganellaceae > Providencia > Providencia manganoxydans. The sequence continues at coordinate 3,527,400 of NZ_CP067099.1, read as the reverse complement.
GTGATAATTCAAGCGTGAGTGCCTTATCTGCCGCTTCTTTAGCGTTAGCAATCAAGATATCGGCTTCTTTCTGTACCATAGGTTCAGAAAGTTTTAGCACTGAGTGAACTTCGTTTTGTACTGCATTCACTAGCTTGCTCGCCATATGACGGTTGATCGCATTAAGCTGACGGTTAAAGCTTTCGAACTCAACTTGTGAAGAAAGATTATTACCTTTCAAATCGATTAATAAACGAATTGGGGTTGCAGGTAAGAAACGACTAATTTGTAAGTTCTTAGGTGCTTGAGCCTCAAGGACATAAACCAATTCAGTCAGTAAGGTACCAACGGGTAATGCTTTGTTTTTCAACAAGGAAACTGCACAGCTACCCGTATCACCTGATAACACTAAATCCAAACCATTACGTATGATAGGGTGTTCCCAACTAATGAATTGGGTGTCTTCACGGGATAACGCCTGCTCACGATCGAAAGTAATAGTGCAGCCATCTTGGGGGAGACCTGGAAAATCAGGAACTAACATGTGATCAGATGGTGTTAAAATAAGCAGGTTATCGCTCTTATCTTCCTGATTAATACCAACAATATCAAACAAGTTGAGTGCAAAATTGACCAGTTCTGTATCGTTGTCTTCAGCGCCAATCGTTTCAGCTAATTGAACGCCTGATTCACCACCATTAGAGTGCATTTCAAGCAGTCGGTCACGACCTTGTTCAAGCTGTGCTTTCAATGCTTCATGCTCTTCACGACAAGTTTTCAAAAACTCTTCAAAACCATCCGTTACCGTAGGCTCTGCCATATATTGCAGAAGCTGTTGGTAATATTTGTCATAAATGGTGCGTCCGGTTGGGCAAGTATGCTCAAAAGCATCTAGACCTTCATGATACCAACGCAATAGTACTGCTTGTGCGGTATGTTCTAAGTAAGGGACGCTCAGTACGATATCGCGTGTTTGACCAATACGGTCAAGTCGACCAATTCGTTGTTCTAGCAAGTCCGGATTGAACGGTAAATCAAACATAACTAGCTGGTTAGCAAACTGGAAGTTACGTCCTTCAGAACCAATTTCAGAGCAAAGTAGTACTTGTGCGCCATCTTCTTGAGATGCGAAGTAAGCTGCTGCACGGTCACGTTCTAAGAGTGATAAACCTTCATGGAATACTGCCGCACGGATCCCTTCACGTTCACGCAGTACTTGCTCTAGTTGTAGTGCAGTCGCAGCTTTTGCGCAGATCACCAGCACTTTTTCGTTACGATTGGCCATTAAGTAGCCCATAAGCCACTCAACACGAGGATCAAAGTTCCACCAAGTGGCGTTTTCACCTTCGAATTCTTGATAAATTTGCTCTGGATAAAGCAGTTCTTTCGCACGCGTTTCGAGATCTTTTTTCGTCCCCATAATACCCGCGACTTTAATTGCCGTTTGGTATTGGGTTGGCAAAGGCATTTTCAGTGAATGCAATTCACGATGTGGGAAGCCTTTAACGCCATTACGAGTATTCCTAAATAGTAGGCGGCTAGTACCGTGCCTATCCATTAGCATACTGATCAACTCTTGACGGGCAGCGATACCATCTTCACTTTCAACATTTGCAGCTTTCAGTAATGGTTCAATATCCTGCTCTTTAATCAAATCATTGAGTAAGTTTTGCTGGTCGTTAGTCAGTTTATTACCCGAGAGTAATAATGATACTGCATCGGCAATAGGGCGGTAGTTTGATTGCTCATCAAGAAATTCTTGATAATCGTGAAAACGATTAGGATCAAGTAGGCGTAAACGTGCAAAATGGCTTTCTTGTCCAAGTTGCTCAGGCGTTGCGGTTAACAATAGAACAGATGGTACACTTTCAGCCAAGGTTTCAATAACTTGATATTCACGGCTAGGGGCGGCTTCACTCCATTGTAAATGGTGAGCCTCATCGACAACCATCATGTCCCAACCCGCTTCGACGAGTTGGTCAAAACGTTGTTTGTTGCGGCGAACAAAATCTAAAGAGCACAGTACCAGTTGCTCAGTTTCAAATGGATTGTCGCTATCGTGTAGTGCTTCGCTGTAGCGACTATCGTCAAACAGTGAGAAACGCAAATTAAAGCGGCGTAGCATTTCAACGAGCCATTGATGCTGTAAGCTTTCAGGAACAATGATTAATACGCGCTCCGCACGACCCGCCATCAGTTGTTGATGGATAATCATACCTGCTTCGATAGTTTTTCCTAAACCGACCTCATCCGCCAGTAGCACCCGAGGGTGATGACGCTTGCCGACTTCGTTGGCAATGTGCAATTGGTGAGGAATTAAACTAGCACGAATGCCTCGTAAACCTGTTGCCTGATGCTTGACTTGTTCGCTTTGGAATTTACGTGCGCGATAACGTAGTGCAAAGCGATCCATGCGGTCAATTTGACCGGCAAATAAGCGATCTTGTGGCTTATTGAAGGTTAGTTTGCTATCGAGAAAGACCTCTCTCAGATTAACATCCTGCTCTTGTGTATCGAGGCGCGTACCACAATAAGTGAGTAATCCGTTATCTTCATTAACGCTCTCGACTTGTAGCTGCCAGCCTTCATGGCTTGTAATGGTATCACCTTCGTTAAACATCACACGGGTGATGGGGGCATCATTGCGTGAGTAAAGTCGGTTTTCACCACTGGCGGGAAAAAGTAAAGTCACCATTCGGGCATCAATAGCCACAACGGCGCCTAATCCGAGTTCGCTTTCTGTATCGCTGATCCAGCGCTGACCAAGAGTAAATGGCATAGGTTTAACTCAGTTCCATAATTTTGATAGTTTATTTTTAGACTGTTGCAGGCAAATCATTTCATTGCCTTCACCCTGTGTTGGAAAATAAGAGTGTTAATTTTTGTCGTTGCCGGAGTGACAACGATTACTCAGTATCCCGCAGATTTTGTGCAGTAAAGAAGTGCGAGATATCAAAGGGGCGATATATTAATTCAAGCGAGGCTTATCGTCACCTGTTAAAAAAACAACAACACATAAGGAATTCTATTATTTTTGTAGGATCATCGAATATGTTGTTTTCTTTGATATCAACAATAGATAAATCCAATCACTGTTTATTATAACACTTGACTCGTAACTCACTATTGTAGCAAAAAATCGCACAAAATTTAAGCCTAGTTGAGCATCATTATCAAAATAATAAAGTAATTTGCCCAGTTAACAGCGTATCAAAATCTTCTTGTAAAAAAGGTAAAATAGCATCAGCAATTGGCTTTATTTGTTTCAAAATATAATGTTCGTAATCCGGAGTTGCGGTAATAATCTCTAGTGGCTCTGGCCCTGCAAGTGTGATGATATAGCTTATCCAACCGCCATTTTGATACTGCTGAGGGCGCTGTTGCTTTAAATTGTACTCATCTGCTTGGCGAGCGGCTCTGACATGTGGGGGCACATTGCGTTGATAGTCCGATAGCTTACGGCGTAAGCGTTTACGATAAACAAGGCGGTCGTCATATTCACCATTACGAATGGATTGGACATATTCACGAATAAATTCACGGTATGGTTGACGATGAAAAATTCGTGTATACAGCTCTTTTTGAAAGTACTGTGCCAGTGGTGTCCAATCAGAGCGGATAGTTTCTAAGCCGCGAAATACCATTTTTTCACCGCTGAGCCCTGCATAGCGCTTTTTACTGCCAGATTCTGAACCACGGATTGTTGGCATTAAAAAACGCCGATAGTGGGTTTCAAATTCGAGTTCTAACACACCTTCTAGTTGCCATTCGTCTTGTAAATGCTGTTTCCACCAATTATTCACATAATCACGTAGTTCGAAGCCAATTTTTTGAGCTTGTTCCTCACTGTGAGCTTCTTTTAGCCACACAAATGTTGAATCGGTATCGCCATAAATCACTTGATAACCTTGGGACTCAATCAGCTCTTTAGTGATTTTCATGATTTCATGACCACGCATCGTAATTGATGTAGTAAGACGAGGATCAAAAAAGCGGCACCCTTCAGCCCCCAGTACACCAGCAAAAGCGTTCATAATAATTTTTAATGCCTGCGAGAGCGGGGCATTATTTTCTTTTTTGGCTTTATCACGGCCTTGCCAGATATGGCTGACAATATCTGGCAAGCAGTGCACTGTGCGCGAAAACCATGCATTGCGAAAACCTGAAACAGAATGCTGTTTTTCGGGGTGGGCTAGTCCTTCGATCATCCCTGCGGGATCAATTAAAAATGTGCGAATAATTGAGGGATACAAACTTTTATAGTCGAGCACCAGTACAGAGTCATATAAACCGGGTTGCGAATCCATTACAAAACCACCTGGGTTATGCTGTAATTTTTGCTCTGTAAGGTTTGGAGCGACAAAACCTAAACGATGTAACCGAGGTATATATAAGTGTGAAAACGCCGCGACTGAGCCTCCCATGCGATCGACAACTAGCCCCGTTACGGTAGCACGCTCTTGCAGGAAAGCCATCAAATCGGTTTTTTCAAAAATGCGATGGACTAAAATACAGTCCTGAATATTGTAATGAGCAAGTGCGGGTTTATCGTATTGAAAGCGGCGATTGATCTCATCCATGCGATCATAAGGGCTATCAATGGCTTTGCCTTCACCTAATAAAGTTTGGGCAACAGCTTCAAGGCTAAAAGAAGGGAAATTCCACGTGGCGGCTTTTAACGCATCAATGCCATCAATAATCAAACGACCTTCGGCAGATGCGAAAAATACCCCTTGTTTGAAGCCATGTTCACGCCATTCTAATTTTTTACCTTGGCGACCAAATAATAGCGGTATGCCATAACGCTCCGCATGTTTCTGTAGCACATTTAAGTCGAATTGGATCAAATTCCAACCAATAATTGCATCGGGATCATATTGCTGTATCCATTGATTAAGTTTATCCAGCAATTGTGGTCGACTACTGACATAAACTAAGCGATGCGCATCGGTGAGCGCTGGACCTTGCTCAGGCCCCAACATAAATACGACATCATCACCACAGCCAGATAAGCCTATTGAATATAATTCGCCATGTTGGCTGGTTTCGATATCTAAAGAGACCGCTTTAATCGTTGGACGATAATTTTCACATGGTTTGAGTAGATATTCCCCTTGTTGATTACGTGAAAACCAAACGGGCGCAGTAATAAAGCGCTCCATAAGATAACGTTCACATGGGCGAATATCGGTTTCAAGTAATGAGATACCCAACTCTAGGCAATTTTTATCTAAATTCTGGAGCTGTCGATATTGGGGGCTATAAATCGCATAAACTTTTTCACGTTGAAAATCTCTTAACTCAATAGGCCGATAAGCCATATTAGCTTGCCCATCAAGTAAATGTTTGACTTTTGGTAATAACGATTGAGGGATAAACGCAACGGCTTGTTGATAGGGAACAGTGACTTTACGTGGGCCATTATCTGTGATCAGCCAATAACTGACTTCAACGCCTTGGCGAGTATCTCTCCAATGGCGGCTAATAATGAAGCCTTTTTCAGCGGGGGACATAAATTGGGGCATAGCTGGCTCGCATAAAAATCAACGAACCTACTATACGACAGGGGTGGAAATTTATACAGTATTTTTTGTGATGCCAAGTAACTCAGCAGCGAGGCTATCTCCCCGTAATAATTCCTGAGTACTACCGTCGTAGGCTATAGTGCCATCAGCAATTACCAGTGTTCTCGGTGCTATTTGTAAGGCATCTTCAATGTTATGAGATACCATAACTAAGGTGATGTTTTTTGTTTGGCAAATGTCATCAAGCAGTAATAGCATTTCATTGCGTAAAGCCGGATCGAGAGCAGAAAAAGGCTCATCAAGTAGTAAAATAGGCTGCTGGCGGATCAAGCAGCGCGCTAAAGCTGCACGTTGTCGTTGTCCTCCTGAGAGCTGAGCTGGGAGCCTATCAAGAAATTCATAAAGGCTAACTTGAGCTGCGATCAATTCAACTTGCTGCATTTGTGAATTACTTAAGCGTAAGCCTGGATGCAAACCTAACCCAATATTTTGCCTAACGGTTAAATGAGTGAATAGGTTGTTTTCCTGAAATAGCATTGATACAGGGCGTTTCGCGGGAGGGGTAAAGGTATGATCAGTTTCATTTAAATAAATAGAGCCACTTCTGGCAAATTGGAAACCGCTGATCAAACTGAGCAAAGTACTTTTTCCTGCGCCGCTTGGTCCCATAACGGCAACGCGTTCACCTGCCTGGATAGCAAAATCAAATCGCATGTTTAGGTTGTCATACTGATAATCCAGTTTATTTAATTTAATCATGCTGTTTTCCTGATATGCGCTCAAGTAGGCTGAATAAGCCAAAACATAATAAAAGAAGCACCATCGCAGTGACGGCTCCATCATTGGTTCGATAGGCACCAATTTGCTGGTAAAGGTAATAAGGCAGCGTGCGGAAGTCGTCATTACCAAATAAAGCGACTACGCCAAAATCACCAATGGAAATCACACAAGCAAAAGCAAGAGCTTGGGCGAGTGGTTTCTTCAATGCTTTTAATTCAATGATCCGCAGCCGATTTAGCCCACTGATGGCGAGTGAGTGGCACAGTGGGTTATAGCGTTCTGCCAGATCTCTCATTGGGTTTTCGAGTACTTTTAATGCATAAGGAATCGCGAGTAATGCGTTGGTCATGATCACTAATGCATAAGGGGATTCTGGAATACCGATTGTTTCATTAAACAGAATAAAAAAGCCAGTCGCAAGCACGATACCGGGCATAGCTAAAATGAGCAATCCACTCAATTCCATCGCTTGCCCTAGTTTAATCGCTCTACGTAAGCGTAATTCACGGCTACTCCATAACAGCATCATCGTGAGGAATACACATAATGTACCTGCGCAAATAGCAATAAATAGCGAAGTGGAAGCGGCTTGCCACAATGCAGATTGACTGAGTACCTCAAATAAGCGTCCATTTAGGCCATCTAAAATAATAGCCAGTAAAGGTGGAATTAAGAGTAATACAGCTGCGCTGATAATGATGGCATCACGGATACGGCGAAAATAGTTATCAGCCGGATCGTACCAATGATTATGTTGGCTGTGACCAATTGAAAATAAGCTATTGATTTTTTGGCTGAAGAACATTAAACCGACACAGAAAAAGAGTTGGATCAAGGCTAAAATGGCGGCTCTACCGAGATCAAAATCATAGTTGAGAGCCTGATAAATGGCTAATTCTATCGTCGTAGCCGCTGGGCCACCGCCTAAAGCCAACACGGTTGCAAAGCTTGCAAAACACAACATAAAAATCAGTGATGCGGTTGGTAGCATTTGCCGACGTAAATAAGGCCACTCTAAAATGCGAAATTGCTGCCACTCATTAAATCCTAACTGAGCTGCAATTTGTCGTTGTTCAATAGAAATATTTTCTAGCGATTGTAAAAGCATACGTGTTGCTAATGGCATATTAAAAAATATGTGTGCAAGCAATATGCCTTTGAGACCATAGGGAGTGAACTGATATTCCAATCCAAGCAAATGATACAGCTGAGCCAGCCAACCCGTTTTACCATAAACAGATAAAATGCCAAATACCGCCACTAAAACGGGTAATACCAAGGTCATGGCGCAAAGACGTAATAATAATGTTCGTCCAACAAAACGCCGCCGAAATAGCGCCCGAGCCAGTAGAATAGCGGGTAAAACTGAGAATACAGCAGATAAAAAAGCCTGCCAAAAAGTAAAGCCAATGACATGCCATAAGTAGCTATCACTGATTACATCGCTAATGGATATTTCAGGTGAAAAAACATACAACGCACCAAAAGCAAGCAATGCAACTGTGATTAGCAAACCGGAGGCTAATGCCCCCGGGATCAGTGATTTATTCATTATCGACTGACAGCGGATTGCCATAGACGAACCCATGCCTGACGGTGTTCAGCAACTTCTTTCGCACTAAATTGTAACGATTTTTGAGGGATAGGTAGTGAGTTATACACCTCTGGAAGTGGTATATCGATCACAGGATACATCCAGTTAGTCGTTGGTAAGGTACTTTGGAAATCAGGGGTTAACATAAATTGTAAAAACTGTTTGGCGAGCTCAGGTTGATTGCTGTTTTTTAATCGTGCTGCAACTTCCACCTGCATATAATGTCCTTCCTCAAACAAAGCGGCTGCATAGTTATCTTTGTTATCGTTTAACATTTGATAGCCCGGAGAGGAGGTGTAGCTAAGAACAAAATCCCCTTCGCCTTTTAAAAATAAGCCATACGCTTCACTCCAACCTTTAGTCACAGTTAACGTTTTATTAGCCATTTTTTTCCAAGCATCCGCAGATTGGTCACCATAAAGTTTTTCAATCCACAATAGGAGGCCAAGCCCTGGAGTACTGGTTCTTGGGTCTTGATAAATGATTTTCCACGGTTGGTCGCTATTTAATAGCTCATTCATGCTTTTTGGGGGCGTTGTGATCTTACTTGTGTCGTAGATAAAAGCAAAATAGCCATAGTCATAAGGGATAAAAGTTGCATTATTCCATTCGATTGGCAGCTTCATGGCTTGCGTATTGATATCGGCAGGAGCGAATAGCCCCGTACTTTCAGCAGAATCAATGAGGTTATTATCGAGCCCTAGTACGACATCGGCCTTACTTTTTTTCCCTTCCATACGCAGACGGTTAAGTAAGGCAACACCATCACCCAGTGAAACCAATTTTAGTTCACAGTCACATTGCGCTTCGAAATTCTGTTTAATTTGTGGGCCTGGACCCCATTCAGCAGCAAAAGAATCATAAGTGTAAACAGTCAGTGTTGGCTTTTCTGCCCAAGCAAGATGAGTAAAGCTAACGGCCGTTAAGGTAATTAATGCGCTAAAGAATGATTTTTTAAACATTTTTATTCCTGCGTTAGAGTAAAAGCTACACAGGATTTGAGAGGGCACCATGGCGATAAACATGGATGATAGCTCAAATCCCTACGCCGGTATTGCCCGGATCAGGTTCTACGGGTGAGTTCTCAGCCTATACTCGTCATACTCTGAGCATAATAATTTCGGCACCCCGTTGAGACAGTCGCTATTGTAGTGTCTTTACGCATATCTGCAAACTCTATTGATATAGGTTTACCAGTTAGGGTATGTGTGAAACAATTAGCCATCTTTCAAATTTGGTTATTGAGGTAGTCTGGTGATCGATGATGATGGCTACCGCCCGAATGTAGGAATTGTAATTTGTAATCGGCAAGGGCAGGTTTTATGGGCTCGCCGCTATGGTCAACATTCATGGCAGTTTCCACAAGGGGGAATTAACCCCGGTGAATCGCCAGAACAGGCTATGTACCGAGAGTTGTACGAGGAAGTAGGCCTACAACGTAAAGATGTTAGGTTGTTAGCTTCAACGCGCAATTGGCTGCGTTACAAATTACCCAAGCGTTTGGTGCGTTGGGACACAAAACCTGTTTGTATCGGGCAGAAACAGCGTTGGTTTTTACTACAGCTGCAATGCAATGAAGCCGATATAAACGTTCAGCGCAGTAAATCGCCAGAGTTTGACGGCTGGCGATGGGTGAGTTATTGGTATCCCGTAAGGCAAGTGGTGTCTTTCAAACGAGAAGTATATCGCCGAGTAATGAAAGAGTTTGCACCTGTTGTGATGCCTCTACAGGAACAAAAAACGGCACAAAGACCTGCGTTTAATCACCGTAGGCGCGGGGCAAGGTAAGATCATGTTGACGCGTCTACGTGAGATTGTTGAAAAAGTCGCGATGGCGACAAGTTTAACTGAAGCGTTGGAAGTTTTAGTAAACGAAACATGTAATGCGATGCAAACTGATGTTTGTTCAATTTACTTAGCTGATCATTCACGTCAGTGTTACTACTTAATGGCAACCCGCGGGTTGAAAAAACCTAGCGGGATTGCTATTCGTCTTGGATTTGATGAAGGGGTTGTTGGTGCTGTTGGCCGTCAATCTGAAATGCTCAACCTCGCCGATATCCGCGAGCATCCTGAATTTAAATATCTCCCTCAACTCAAAGAAGACCGGTTAAAAGCCTTTCTCGGTGTGCCGATTGTTTACCGTCGTCAACTATTGGGTGTATTGGTGGTTCAACAACATGAACGTCGTTTCTTCAATGAAACCGAAGAATCGTTTATGGTGACATTGTCAATGCAACTGGCGGTTATATTGTCTCAAGCTCAAGCGAAGGGGATTTTTGGGCAGTATCGACAAAGTCGTCTGAAAGCACTTCCTGTTTCTCAAGGCATAGTGATGGCTTATGGCTGGCAGGATAGTTCACAGCCCTCCTTTGAAAGTATTTGTGAAGCGACGGCACTCGACCAAAACATAGAAAAACAGCGCCTTATCGCAGCGATTGAAAATGCTGCTTCAGAATGCCGACGTCTTAGTAAGCGTTTTATTGCTAACTCGCAGAAAGAAAGCGCAGCAATTTTCGACCTCTATAATCATTTGCTGCATGACCCACAATTAAAAAAACGATTATTTGATGCTATTGAACAAGGAGCTGTGGCTGAATGGGCCGTTAAAACGGTCATAGAGGATTATGTAGAACAATTTTCTCGTTTACATGATTTGTATTTGAGAGAGAGAGGTGCCGATCTCCGTGCTTTGGGACAACGTTTATTATTTCATTTAGATGATAGTTTGACATCGGTTGATCAGTGGCCTGAGCATTTTATTTTAGTTGCCGATGAGCTAAGTGCTAGCGTCTTGGCAGACATGCCTCTTGAGCAGCTTGTTGGCGTGATAGTACGTGATGGTGCAACACACTCACATTCAGCGATTTTAATTAGAGCGATGGGGATCCCCGCCATTATGGGGGCAGATATTGACCCTTCCTTGCTCCATAATCGTTTTTTGATCCTCGATGGTTATCGTGGTGAAGTATTCATTGAACCTGAAAACATAATCGCCCAAGAGTATAAGCAAATCATTGCTGAGGAAAATGTTCTCAGTCAGCTAGCTGAAGGAGCGTTAGAGCAAGACGTTACTTTGAAAAATGGTGAACCTGTTCACATTCATCTTAACGCAGGATTAAGTCCTCGCTATGAGCAACAAATTAATGTGGCTGTAGATGGTGTGGGACTATATCGCACAGAACTGCCTTTTATGTTACATAATGGCTTTCCATCGGAAGATGAACAAAAACAGTTATATCAAGAGATACTACAGCTATTTATTGATAAACCTGTCGTGCTGAGAACATTAGACATTGGTGCGGATAAGCAATTGCCTTATATGCCTATTAGTGAAGAAAATCCCTGCCTAGGTTGGCGCGGGATCCGTGTAATGTTAGACCAGCCTGAAATTTTCTTGATCCAACTTAGAGCCATGCTACATGCGAATATTGAGACGCAAAATCTACGCATCTTATTGCCGATGATCACCAGTATTAATGAGGTGGATGAAGCGCTCAGATTAATCAAGCGTGCAAATGAAGAGGTGAGTTTGGCTACAGGCAAAACGCTGATAATGCCGAAAATCGGGGTAATGTTTGAAGTTCCTTCTTTGCTGTTCCTCCTTCCTGAATTAAAAAAACGTATAGATTTTATTTCAATTGGTACCAATGATTTAACTCAGTACTTGTTAGCAGTTGATCGAAATAATACCCATGTTGCCGCTATTTACGATAATTTACACCCATCAATGCTGAGATTTTTGGCTAAAGTTAATGAAGAGTGTGATCGCCTCGGTTTACCTGTAAGCGTATGTGGTGAAATGGCAGGACAACCTCTAGGGGTAATGGCGCTAATAGCCCTTGGCTACCGGTCTTTAAGCATGAGTGGAAGAAGTGTTCCTCGAGTGAAATACCTGATCCGTGGCCTACATGCGGGTAAAGTTGAACAATTGGTTCCCGAAATCTTAGCGGCGGAAACGAGCAATAATATCCGGCAAATAATTAGCTTATTTTTGGAAAAAAATGGGCTTGGTGGCTTTGTTCGGGGTGGGATCTAATCAGTCTTACTTTCTCTTCGCATGAGCTATGTTATTATGCGCAATCTGACAGTTAATAAACTATCCTATTTGTTAACTGCGGTTAAGGTTTGTGTGATAAGCAAAGAAAATCCATTGCCTGATTTTCGGCTGATGATATGAAACGGGGAAACCACGCTTTTATCCCACTTCGTCAGTAACCTAAATGATTTTTGATTAACAAATAAAGTGGGGAACGATGAGTAACAGCTACTTAGCATTTCCGGAAATTGATCCCGTAATGTTCTCAATTGGGCCAGTATCACTGCACTGGTATGGCTTCATGTATCTTGTAGGGTTTGTTTTTGCTTTATGGCTAGCGGGCCGCCGCGCAAGCAAACCGAATAGTGGTTGGACAAAAAATGAAGTTGAGAATTTACTCTATATTGGCTTTGTAGGTGTTTTTGTAGGAGGACGATTGGGTTATGTTTTCTTCTATAACCTTCCAGTCTTTCTTGATGATCCACTTTATTTATTTAAGGTTTGGGATGGAGGAATGTCCTTCCATGGCGGCTTGATTGGCGTGATCTGTGCGATGGTATGGTTTGCTCATCGTACTCGCCGCCGCTTCTTACAAGTCTCTGATTTTGTTGCTCCGCTAATTCCTTTTGGCCTAGGTATGGGGCGCATTGGTAACTTTATTAATGGTGAGCTATGGGGGCGTGTAACATTAGATACACCTTGGGCATTTTTATTCCCTCATTCACGCAGTGAAGACATTCAACTTGCAGCACAAGATCCGTCGTTATTGCCTACGCTAGAGCAATATGGCGTACTTCCGCGTCATCCATCACAGCTCTATGAGATGTTTTTAGAAGGAATTGTACTGTTCCTGATCCTCAATTTATTTGTGCGTAAACCGCGCCCAATGGGCAGTGTTTCCGGCCTGTTCCTGATTGGTTATGGCGCATTCCGAATTATTGTTGAGTTCTTTAGACAACCTGATGCTCAACTAGGTTTATTTGGTGGTATTAGTATGGGGCAAATACTATCTATCCCTATGATTATTATTGGTATTTTAATGATTGTGTGGGCCTATAAGTATGGTAAAAATATCCCCGCTCATAAACCGGATAATAAAGCACAGCCAAGTAAGTAAATGAACATAATAAGGTGGCAGTGGTGAATATTTGATACCGCTGCCGCTTATAGCGCAAGAGAATGACTATGAAGCAGTATTTAGAATTATGCCAACGTATCATCAATAAAGGCCAATGGATTGAAAATAAGCGTACAGGCGTGCGCTGCTTAACCGTCATTAATGCAGATCTTGAATATGATGTGGCAAATAACCAATTTCCATTAATCACTACCCGAAAAAGTTTTTACAAAGCCGCAATAGCAGAGCTACTGGGTTACCTACGCGGTTATGATAATGCAGCTCAATTCCGTGAAATCGGCTGTAATACATGGAATGCAAATGCGAATGACAATCAAGCTTGGCTGAATAACCCACACCGTAAAGGTGAAGATGATATGGGGCGCGTTTATGGTGTCCAAGGGCGCTCATGGCAGCGGCCTGATGGTACGCATCTCGATCAGCTTAAAAAAGTGGTTAATAACTTAAAAAATGGTATTGATGACCGCGCTGAAATCATTACGTTTTATAATCCAGGTGAATTTGAAATGGGATGCTTACGGCCTTGTATGCATACTCATACTTTTTCACTGCTCGGTGATACTCTGCACTTAACCTCCTATCAACGTAGTTGCGATGTACCACTTGGATTGAATTTTAACCAAGTACAATGTTTCGTGTTACTCGCTTTGATGGCGCGGATTACGGGTCATCAACCAGGTAAGGCGTATCATAAAATTGTGAATGCACATATTTATGAGAACCAATTACCACTGATGCGCGATGTTCAGTTAAAACGCGAGCCTTTTGCTTTACCATCATTAACGATAAACCCTCAAATTAAAACGTTAGAAGATCTGGAAACATGGGTAACCACTGATGATTTTTCTCTTGAAGGTTATCAATGTCATGAAGCGATTAAATACCCATTTACGGTATAACGTTTAGTCTTCTCTTAGAAGGCCAAGGTCATACTGTACCTTGGCTTTTTTATCGTTTTTTTAACCACTACGTTATCTTTTTCCCCGCATATTTTAGCTTTTTGCGAGCCTACTCCGAAAACACGACTGATTATGTGTAAATCTTGCATCTGTTTGCAAAACGTTACGCAACACTCTTCTTATTTTCTATTTTTCTTCGATTTTGCTGACATTATCAGACGCATATTTTACGAACAGGCGGTGGTTATAGATGGGCAGACAAACTCAAGAACAGGAAAAAGGATTTACGCTGATCGAAATATTGGTTGTGATATTTATATGCTCATTGGTTTTATTACCTGCTTTATATGGTTGGCAGCAACAGCAACAACGCACCCGTTTAATTGACGCTGCAAGGCAAGTTGCCGTATTCATTTACAGTCATTTAATGGAAAGCATTTACTTAAATCAGCATCGTATCTTATTAATTAATAATGCACAGGGTAATTGGTCAATCACTATCAAAGACGCTGTGACTAATCAACAGATTGCAATGTTGTCATCGGCGCAATTTAACAATATCGAAATGAAATCAGCAACTCGTACATCCGTTAATCTTTATGGAAAACAAGGAACTAGTCATGCTTTTCGTATTGAACTGATCAACGATTTTGGGCAGATGACTGTATTTATGTCCGCAGCAGGCCGGATAAGAGGTTGCAGTAATAAAAAAATCATTGGCGTTCCCCGCTGCTAGGGGCTACAGATGAATTTAAGCCATCAAAAAGGGTTCTCGTTAATAGAAACGCTAGTCGCTATGTCGATCAGTAGTTTGGTATGTATTGCTGCAATCTCTGTTTTTCCAACACTAATTAAGCAAGTACATCAATCATATATTCAATATCAAATTGATAGAGATGCTCGTCAGGTGCTAATTAATATGGAGAAGGATCTCAGGCGTATAGGTTATTGTAGCCGTGTTTCTTGCCAAGGTGAGGCGATTAAAATTGATGCTAAATTTTTAAGTCGATACCCTAACTCATGCATTATTTTCGCTTATGACCAGAACTTGTCAGGAACATGGCGGTCGGTTCAAGGTAGAAATAAAGAATCTGATTTTTTTGGCTATCGCCTGAATGACAAAAAATTAGAGTCAAATCGAAATATTACGGATTGTGATGGTAACCGTTGGCAATCTTTATTTGATCCTCTAATGATTAAAGTCTCTTCATTAAAATTTGTATGGCATGAAGTTCAGTCGTTGCTGGAAATATATTTAGTCATTGAAACACCGTATTTGCCAAACAAAGCCTTTCATTATCGTAGCGCTGTTTTGCTAAGGAATTTACGATGAAGCATCGTATTTTTCAGCAGCAGGGAAACATTGCGTTAGTGATGGTCGTGGTATTGATGACAACAGCGCTACTGTTATTAAAAGCATTACATTTTTATCAAGAAAACGCTCGCAACGAATTTTTAAAGGAAAAAAAATATGTTGAAGCATTTAATCAAGCAGAGTCAGCGCTGTCATGGGGGCTTCAGCAATCTTGGGCTTTGCAGACGTTTAGCCGCCAAAAATGGCAATGTCAGAGAGCATCAGAGCACTCATGGGAAAGCTGCCTTAAACATTATAAAGGTTCTCAATTTATTCTCTCTGGTAAAGGAAACTATAGGGGGCAATATGATGTTACGCTCTATCGCTGGGTTTCTCCTATTTCAGGCACACAGAAAGTGCGAAGCCAAATAAAAGGTTGGCTTGATTACTGTCCAGTTGATAAAAAGGGATTTTGCCAATGAATGATGAGCTGGAAGATCAGCGTGGTTTTGCAATCATAGAGTCAATGCTTGCTGTAGTGATTTTTGCTATGCTGCTAGTCGCTCTGTTAAACTATACTCAACATATTACCTTGAATTTCAATTGGATATTTAGTAGCTCAGTTGCAGTAAGGGAGCTACAAAGTCGTTTAGAGCAGGAAGCGGCGAAGATGGCGTTAATACCAAATGACCCATCATTTATTTATCCTAATTGGCAGATAAACTTACAGTCACTTATGGTGTCTGATAGTTGCACAAGTACAACCGTCAGTTTATTAAGTACTCAGCAAGATTTTTCGCTAAACCGTTGGTTTTGCAGAACAGGAGATAGTCATGTTTCAGGTTTATCATTCTAATCAATTAGAGCTATTAAAGGAGTTAATTGCTCATTTAATGGAAAATGAACCACTTTCTCATCCGTTCGAGCAAGAAATCGTTTTAGTACAAAGTCCGGGTATGTCCCAATGGTTACAAATAGAGTTAGCAAAGCGCTTTGGGATAGCTGCGAATATTTATTATCCTCTACCAGCAACTTTTATTTGGGATATGTTTCGTCGTGTACTTCCCGATATACCGAAAGAGAGCGCTTATACCAAGCAAGCTATGGCTTGGAAACTGATGAAAATATTACCTGAAGTCATTGATGAAGAAGAATTTGAGCCGTTACGGCATTACTTACAGAATGATTCAGATAAGCGAAAGTTACACCAGCTAGCGGGACGAGTCGCAGATTTATTTGACCAATATTTAGTTTATCGACCTCAGTGGATAGAAAAATGGCAGCAGAATGAATTAGTCGAGGGGTTAAGCTCAAATCAATTATGGCAAAGACGATTATGGCTGAAGTTGGTTGATTATACTCAAACTCTTGAGCAGTCACCATGGCACCGAGCGAATCTTTATCAGCAGTTTATTGCCAAGCTACAAGGTGAGCAGGATTTAAAAAATGTATTACCAAAGCGTATTTTTATTTGCGGGATTTCATCTTTACCGCCTGTTTACCTGCAAGCCCTAAAAGCAATTGCAGAGCATACTGATATTCACCTGATGTTTACTAACCCATGTCGCTATTACTGGGGAGATATTTACAGCCACTCTTTTCTTGCCAAATTACAGAAAAGAAAATTGAAGCATTATATTGATAAGCATGAAATATCACGTTTTAGAATTGATGGGAATGTTGAAAGGTTATTCAACGATGAAGGTGAACAAGAACTCGCTAACCCATTGCTTGCGTCATGGGGAAAATTAGGGCGGGATAATCTGTATTTTATCTCACAGATTGATAATGCGAATGAAATATCAGCATTTGTTGATACAAATCGTCGCAACCTACTAGAGAATTTACAACAGGATATTTTAGATCTTGAAAATCATGCTCAATTCGGAACTACACTACAAGATTACCTCACGAGTAACAACAAACGTAGGTTAGCTTTATCCGATCAATCAGTGACTTTTCATTCGTGCCATAGTGCACAAAGGGAAGTCGAAGTTTTGCAAGATCAATTATTGTCATTGTTTGAGTATGACCCAACGCTTACACCTAGAGATGTTATTGTCATGGTGTCAGATATCGACAGTTATACACCATTCATTCAAGCCGTTTTTGGCAATACGGCATCTGGGCGCTATATCCCTTTTTCCATTTCAGATAGAAAGGCATTACAAGCCCATCCTATTTTACAAGCATTTATTTTATTACTTGACCTTCCGCAAAGCCGTTTTTCAACTGAACAAGTACTTACATTACTTGAGGTGTCTGCGTTTGCCGCTCATTTCAATATTGATGAAAGTGAATTAAGTTTATTACGTCGATGGGTTAATGAGTCAGGGATCCGTTGGGGGTTAGATGATGATAATGTGCGTGCTTTGGCACTGCCCGTAATTGGGCAAAATACATGGCAATTTGGGTTGAGCCGTATGCTATTAGGCTATGCAATGGATAGTCGATATGGCCCTTGGCATAATGTTTTACCTTATGATGAAAGTAGTGGGTTAGCTGCTCAGTTAGCAGGTAAGCTCGCATTATTAGTCAATACATTAAAAGAGTGGCGAACATTACTAGAAGTTGAGAGAAATCTTGAAGAGTGGAAAGCGATTTGCCAGCAGCTACTTCATAGCTTTTTTAAAATTGATGGCGATACAGAGTTAGTGCTTACTCTTGTTACAGAGCAATGGCATAGGATTATCGAAAATGCCTTAAGCTCTGGTTATGATGAAAAAGTCCCTTTACGTTTGATCCGTGATGAACTAGCTGTATGTTTTGACGATGAAAAGATAAGTCAGCGCTTTCTAGCTGGTGCTGTCAATTTTTGTACCTTAATGCCAATGCGTTCGGTACCTTTCAAAGTCGTCTGCTTATTAGGGATGAATGATGGTATATACCCCCGTAGTATTCCACCACTAGGCTTTGATTTAATGGCAGAGAAGCCTGCCAGAGGGGATCGAAAGCGCCGAGATGATGATCGTTACCTATTCTTAGAAGCATTGAATTCAGCAGCGAAGCAACTTTATGTTAGCTATATTGGTCTATCTATACAGGATAACCAAACCTGTAACCCATCTGTGCTAGTGACTGAGCTTTTGGATTATATTTGCCAAAGTTTTTGTTTACAGGGGGATGAGGAACTTAATATTGATGAGAGTGCGATGAGATTAAAAAAACATCTTGTCACACAGCACAACCGTGTGCCTTTTGCCAAAGAAAACTTCATTGCGGATTCTATAAATCAGAGTTTTGCAAGTGAGTGGTTACCAGCCGCGCAAACTGTATTTCAAGGGAACAAGCCTTTTGTATCTCAGCTTAATGAACGTGAAATCATCACTGAGCTTTCAGTTGAACAACTATTGCGTTTTTATCGTCATCCAATAAGAGCTTTTTTTCAACAACGTTTGAAAGTTCATTTCGCCATTGAAGAAACAGAACTGCCAGAGGATGAGCCCTTTATTTTAGATAGATTACAGCGCTATAAAATTAATGAGCGTGTATTAGCTTTATTAGTTAAAGATGAAGATCCAGCTCAGCTTTATCAATCACTGAGAGCCTCTGGGCAGTTACCTGCTAAGCAATTTGGGCAGCTGTTTTGGGAGCAACAAATGAATAATATTATGCCATTGGCTGAAAAGGTTAAGGAGCAAAATATTCAACCCTTTGACCATGTGATTGATACTGATATCAATGGCATCAAATTAACAGGAGTATTAAGAAATGTGCATGAAAACGGGGTATTACGTTATCGGCCTGCTTATTTGACAGCAAATGATGGTATTCAACTGTGGATAGAACATCTGTTGTTTAATTTTACGATCGGTGAAGGTGATAGTATTGCACTAGGTCGTGATAACAGTACGTGGCATTTTTCTAGTGTAAAGCAAGAAAATGCTAAGAATTATTTAGAACAGCTTATAACGGGTTACTGTAATGGCCTAAATAGCCCATTGTTATTGTTAAATCAAAGTGGTTGGAATTGGTTATCAGCTTGTTTTGATAAAAAAACGAAACAATATGATTTTGTTTCTGAAGATGTACAACAAAAAGCATTATCAGTACTAGTGCAAAGCCTCCAAGGTTCATCCATGAAAAGAGGGGAGATGGAGGATGATTATGTGTTACGAGTTTGTAGAAATATTGACCAAAACTTAATTCAGTCACTGTTGGAAAATTCTCAGCGTTATCTTCTGCCGATGGCAGAATATCTAAAATAAAAAAAGGGGTGCATTAAAGGATGCGACGTTTATCCAAAAGTATCGCTCAATTTTTCTTATTGGTAACCTTAATGGTTTGGGGGGCAGCAGCGATTGGCCAGCCCCTTTGGCAGGTGTTACCCGAAACTATCAATAAGAGCGAAAATGATCCACGAACCTATCAAGCCGTTAAGCTACATAACGGAATGATAGTGTTATTGGTTTCAGATCCAAAAGCGACTAAATCACTAGCCGCTGTTTCTATTCCTGTTGGTAGCTTAGAAAACCCAGATAGCCAATTAGGGCTTGCACACTATTTAGAACATATGGTGTTAATGGGCTCTAAAAAATATCCAGAACCCAGCAGTTTGTCTGAGTTTTTACAAAAGCATGGTGGGAGTCATAATGCCAGTACCGCGGCACATCGTACTGCTTACTATTTAGAAGTTGAAAATAGTGCCTTAAAGGATGCTACGGATAGATTAGCGGATGCTTTAGCTGAGCCGCTACTGGATCCGACTAATGCAGATAGAGAACGAAATGCCGTCAATGCGGAGCTGACTATGGCTCGTTCCCGTGATGGAATGCGTCTATGGCAAGTTCGCTCTGAAACATTAAATCCTAATCACCCCAACTCACGCTTTTCTGGTGGAAATTTAGAGACGTTGCAAGATAAACCCGGTAGTAAGTTACAAGATGAGCTAGTGGGTTTTTATAAGCAATATTATTCGGCGAATTTGATGAATGGTGTTCTGTATGGTGACCAATCTATTGAGTCGCTGGCAAAAATTGCAGCAGAAACCTTTGGGCGTATTCCAGACCATAATGTTAAAGCGCCAACAACGGATGTTCCCGCTGTCACAGACAATGAAAAAGGGATTGTGATCCACTATATCCCTGCTCAGCCACAAAAAGCCATTCAATTAGAGTTCAGTATTAAGAACAATATGGCTGATTTTCGCAGTAAAAGTGATGAATACATTGGTTATCTAATCGGGAATCGCAGTCCTGGCACATTAGCAGATTGGCTAGTTTCTGAAGGATTGGCTGAGGGGATTAGTGCCTCTGCAATGCCTAACGCAGATCGGAATTATGGGACTTTTTCTATCTACATTACTTTGACAGATAAAGGGCTGGCAGAACGTGATGAAATTATTGCGGCTGTATTTGCTTATATTGATCTGTTGAAAAAAGAAGGGGTAACCAAAAGTTACTTTGATGAAATCGCGAATGTACTGAATTTATCGTTCCGTTATGGCTCTATTGTCAGAGATATGAACTACATTGAATGGTTATCAGACCAAATGATTAATGTACCGGTCAACCATGTATTAGATTCTGATTATATTGCGGACAAATATGATCCTTCGGCAATAAAGGCAAGGCTCTCTGAGCTAACGGCTAAGGATGCACGGATTTGGTTTATTAGCCCAAATGAGCCACACAATAAGAAAGCCTACTTTGTTGATGCAGCTTATCAGGTCGATAAAATAACTCAGAAGCAGTTAACCCAATGGGAGCAGCTAGAATCTAAAATGAAATTTAGGTTACCTGAATTGAACCCATACATTCCGGATAACTTGTCATTAATTAAGACAGAAAAAACCTATAAACATCCTGAATTAGTTTATCAGGATGGCAATACACGTGTGCTGTATATGCCAAGCCAATATTTTGCAGATGAACCTAAAGCAACTATTAATTTATTACTGAAAACAAAAGTTGGTGATCAAGATGCTAAATCCCAAGTGACTGGAGCATTATTGCAATATATAGCATCATTAAAAATGGATGAGCTGCAATATCAAGCATCGGTAGCAGGTATGTCGGTGTCTGTTTCACAAGGCGTTGGATTGCAGTTTAATGCGAGTGGATATACTCAGCATTTACCTGAGCTATTTCTATCGATGACAAAGCTGTATTTAAGCTTTGAGCCAACAGAAAGAGAGCTTATTCAAGCTAAATCTTGGTATCAGGAACAAATAAAAGTAGCCAATAATGCTAAGGCTTATGAAATAGCTATGCAGCCACTACGACGTATCGATACTGTTCCTTATTTTGAACAAGAAGAGCGATTATCTACATTAGACAGTATTTCTCTAAAAGATATCACGAAATACCGTAGTAAAGTGATAGAGAGCGCGTCATTACAAGCTATGGTAATTGGTAATTTAACCGATAAACAAAGTATTAATGTTATTAAAGATGCTCGTGATTTACTGAAAAGCAAAGGAAAAGGCTGGTGGCGTGGTGACATTGTTGTGATTGATAAGCCTTATCTAGCCGATTTTCATAATCAAGCCAAAAGCACGGATAATGCGTTAGCAGAAATTTTTATTCCTGAAGGGTATAGCCGTATTGAGGGGGCTGTGCTATCTGGTTTACTGTCTAATATTATTCAACCATGGTTCTATGATCAGCTTAGAACTAACGAGCAACTTGGTTATGCTGTGTTTGCATTCAAAGTAGGTTTAGGTGATCAGTGGGGGGTTGGGTTCTTACTGCAAAGTAATGCAAAAACGCCTGATTACTTAAATACTCGTTATCAAGAGTTTTATAGTACGGCTCTTGAAAAGTTGAAAAAATTACCCGCTCAAGAGTTTGAACAGTATAAACAGTCGATCATTACAGAAATGAAGCAACCACCACAAACTTTCTATGAAGAGGTAGGACGCTATTCATCTGACTTTAGCCGCAATATCTTTACCTTTGATACTCGAGCTAAAGTTATTGAATTATTTGGTAAAACGACACAGCAGCAAGTTATTGATTATTACCAAAATGCAGTGATGCAACGTAAAGGTTTAGCGTTAACGTCTCAAGTTATTGGTCAGGATGTTGATGAAAAAACAGGATACGCACCACTGAAAGGCTGGGTGTTCTATCCAAATGCTTCAGAGTTCCAAAAGATGTTACCAATTAAGGAAGATGCAGAGTGAATAAAATGCAGATAAGTTCCCAATTGCTAGATGCTTTTTCATTGCCTTTACAAGGGCAGCGATTAATTGAGGCATCAGCGGGTACCGGTAAAACGTATACCATAGGGATCCTCTATCTGCGTTTACTGCTTGGGTTGGGGGAAGCAAATGCTTTCCCTCGGCCTCTTAGCGTTGAGGAAATTTTGGTTGTGACCTTTACTGAGGCAGCAACCAACGAATTGCGTGGTCGCATACGTGAGCGGATCCATAATATGCGACTCGCGTGTATTCGTGAGGGGGTAGGGTTTGAGGATCAGCCTGAATATTTGGAGCTACTTTCACAAATTGCAACTCCAGAACAACGAGAATTTGCAGCAAATTGGTTGTTAACGGCTGAACGGCAAATGGATGAAGCGGCTATTTATACTATTCATGGTTTTTGCCAAAGGATGTTAGTCAACAATGCTTTTGAATCGGGCGTTTTGTTTGAACAAAATATGATCCAAGATGAACAACCAATTCAAAAGCAAGCATGCGCTGATTTTTGGCGCCGCCACTTTTATCCTCTTGATTATTCGATGGCAAAAGTTATTTTGTCACAATGGAATAGCCCAGAAGCATTATTGGCTGAAATAAAACCGTTTTTACAAGGGGATATGCCATATATTGTTAATGGAGGAGAGGATACAGAGACCTTTGAAGAACGACATCAACGTTTTATTAGCTTAATTAATGATGTCAAAGCTGCATGGTTAGATGGGTGCAGTGAATTTGAAAAATTAATCACTAACTCAGATGTCGATAAACGCAGCTATAGCTCTCGTTATTTACCCAGTTGGTTAGAAAAAATAACCTGTTGGGCAGAGGAAGATACCCAAGATTATCAATTGCCTAAAGAGATTATTCGCTTCTCTCAAGCCACTTTACATGAAAAATCGAAAAGCGGTGTTGGTCCTGAACATCAAGCATTTATTCAAATCGACCAATTGCTTACACAATCATTGACGATTAAAGATTTAATTATCCCTCTCGCTATTACTGAAGTGAGGCAAAGTATTGCTCATGAAAAACATCGTCGTGGTGAAATGGGGTTTGATGACTTACTGACTCGCTTAGATAAAGCATTGAAAAATGAAGGTGGGCAGTTTCTGGCTGAGGCAATTAGCCAGCGTTTTCCTGTCGCAATGATTGATGAGTTTCAAGATACAGATCCACAACAATACCGTATATTTCAGCGTATATATCGTGGTGTCGAACACAGCGCTTTATTATTTATTGGTGATCCGAAACAAGCAATATATGCATTTCGCGGAGCAGATATTTTTACCTATATTGAGGCTAAGAAGCAGGTTAACGCCCATTATACGTTAGAAACGAACCATCGTTCATCTGAGCATATGGTAGAGGCAGTAAACCACATTTTTAGACATTGTGATAATCCGTTTATATTTGAACAAATTCCATTCAACCCTGTTAATTTCTCTGCAAAAAATGCAGGTAAAAAATTATTGGAAAATGGTCAGGCACTGACGGCATTGACATTTTGGCATCTAGATAGAGAAGCGGTATCCATTACTGATTATGAGCAAACCATGGCATCACAGTGTGCTGGGAAAATCAGTGAATGGTTACAGGGGGGATTAGCTGGTACTGCGGTTTTTCAAAATGGTGATGGGAAGCAATCACCAGTTTCTGCGGCAGATATTACGGTATTAGTTAGAAGCCGCCGAGAAGCTGTTTTGATCCGAGATGCTTTGAACCAATTAAATATCCCCTCGGTGTTCCAATCAAATCGTGAAAGTGTATTTGCCACCCAAGAAGCAAAGGATCTGTTATGGATCCTTCAAGCTGTATTGTCTCCAGAAAAAGAGCGAGTGTTGCGTTGTGCGCTAGCGACAGGTCTTATTGGGTTGGATGCTCAGCAAATAGATGCTTTGAATTATAATGAAAAAGCATGGGAAGCACTGGTCGATGAGTTTACCCGCTATGCCATAATTTGGCACAAGCGGGGAGTATTACCTATGTTACGGGTACTGATGGCAGAGCGGCATATTGCGGAAACATTACTTGCTGCGACAGATGGTGAGCGGCGCTTGATGGATATGATGCATATTGGTGAGCTACTTCAAGAAATGTCTTTACAACTTGAAGGGGAACATACGCTAGTTCGCTGGTTAACACAGCAAATAGCTCATCCAGACCATCAATCGAATGCCCAACAAATGCGTTTAGAAAGCGATAAACACTTAGTGCAAATCAGCACTATTCATAAATCGAAAGGGCTTGAATATAAAATTGTTTGGCTACCTTTTGTGAGCAATTTTTTACCACAATCAAAAGCCCTCTTTCATGATCGTGAAGATTACGGTACACGTTTAGATTTAGCGGATAGTGAAGAAAACGTAGCGCTTGCCGATCAAGAACGTTTAGCTGAGGATTTACGCTTACTCTATGTTGCACTCACTCGTGCTATTTATCATTGTAGTGTTGGTATTGCCCCTATCATTAAAGGTAACCGCAAGAAAAGCGGCGAAACAGATCTGCATTTATCTGCTCTAGGTTATTTAATACAAAAAGGTGAAGCAGGGGATTTTAATTTACTTAATGCAAGATTAGCTGAGCTAGTTAATAGCACGATTAGTGTCGAACAAATAGCACATATTAAATCCAATTCGTTATCTTTAAGTGAAGTCGATGATGAAGTGCTTTGTGCAAGGAATATTACCCGTTTTTTTGATGATCATTGGCGAGTTACGAGTTATTCAGGTTTAAGCTACAGTAGTGGGCATGTTGAAAGTGCACAAACAATTAGTGCTGAACAGTTGGCGAACTCACTCGCACCCACAATGGATATTGAAGTGAGTATTGATGCCTCTCTTCCTTCAAAAGATGAACAGACTTTAACGCCTCATCAATTCCCTAAAGGAGCAGCTCCAGGCACGTTCTTACATGAACTAATGGAAGAAATCGATTTTTCTCAAGAGGTTTCATTAGAGTGGCTGGTGGAGAAATTAGAGCTCTCGGGCTTTGAGAGTAAATGGGCCGATATGCTTCAGCTATGGCTGACTGCGATTGTTCAAGCGCCGCTTAACGATGATGGCTTATGTTTATCTGCATTAGCGGCCAGTGATATGCTAGATGAAATGCAGTTTTACCTACCTATTGATAGTTTATTAGAAGCTAAACAGCTTGATCAAATTACGCATCGTTATGACCCATTATCTAAAGTATGCCCGCCTCTTAACTTTGAAAAAGTTCAAGGTATTTTGAAGGGGTTTATTGATTTGACATTTTTATGGAAAGGTAAGTTTTATATTCTTGATTATAAATCAAATTACCTCGGTGAAAGTGCAGAGAGTTATACTCAAGCCGCCATGGCAGAAGCCATGGTAGATCATCGTTACGATTTACAATATCAGCTGTATTCATTGGCATTACATCGCTATCTAAAACAACGTTTACCAAATTATCAATATGATGTGCATTTTGGAGGAGTTTATTATCTCTTCTTACGAGGTATTGATCGGGCTGAGTCGAAAAATGGTATTTTCTATTATCGACCTGAATCTTCGTTTATCAATGAGCTTGATCAGCTATTTTGTAAGGCATTAGAGGAACAAGAAAAATGATGAAAGAGCTGTTTGATAAAGCGCTTGAAGAACATTTGTTCACGCCTCTTGATGTTCAGTTTGCTTACAATATCGCAGAAGGGCAGAGCCCATTATTACTCTTTACCGCAGCTTTATTAAGTTCGGAGACTATGGCTGGGCACGTGTGTTTAGCGTTGTCTGAAATTAGTGTTGAGACGTTATTTGCAGGTAGGCATCCTGAATTAGCTGAGGAATTTTGGCTAGCAATCGGGGAACCGAGTGCCGAAGCTATTTATCAAGATATCAAAGATGCGCCTTTTGTCTCTTTAGCTGATGAGAAAGAGCTATCACCGTTAATTTTATCTAATCATTTCTTGTATTTTCAGCGTTTGTGGCAATACGAACAAAGGGTATCTCGTTTTTTTTCGCATACTTCGTTGCCTCAGTATGATAACCAAGCGGTTAAACTCATATTAGATGGGCTATTTCCTTTAGCCAATGAAATCGATTGGCAAAAGATAGCTGCGGCAGTTGCAGTCACTAGTCAAGTATCTGTCATTTCAGGTGGTCCGGGAACAGGAAAAACAACCACAGTTGCACGGATCCTCGCCGCTTTAATTAAACTTGCAGTCAATAATAAGCAAATTATTAAAATTGAACTTGCAGCACCAACAGGAAAAGCGGCAGCAAGGCTAACAGAATCTTTAGGGACAGCATTAAATAGCTTGCCACTTAATGATGATGAGAGAGGCATGTTACCCAATCAGGCTAAAACACTGCATCGATTATTAGGTGCACAACCTGAAAGCCAGCAATTTCGCTACAATCAAGATAACCCATTGGTGCTAGATATATTGATTGTCGATGAAGCATCTATGGTTGATTTGCCGATGATGGGGAAGTTGATTGAGGCTTTACCCAAACAGGCAAAATTAATTTTTTTAGGTGATAAAGATCAGTTAGCATCGGTAGAAGCGGGAGCTGTACTTGGTGATATTTGTCAATTTGCTGATGTAGGCTACAGTCCTCAACGAGCCGCTGAGTTATCTCAATTGACCAATTATTCGCTTGAACATTTTACTTCTGAGCAAGGACCCCCAATTAGAAATAGCCTGTGCTTACTACGCAAAAGTTATCGTTTCTCTGCATCTTCAGGAATAGGGCAGTTAGCTTTAGCGGTCAATGAAGGTGATACAAAGCACGCTGAAAAATTATTAACTAAGGACTTAGCCGATGTGCATACATACTTACAACAAGATGAAGACGATTATGCACAAATGTTGATTGCAGCGGCAGGCTTTTATCAGGAATATCTGTTAGCAGTAAAAACTAGGCAGCTTGCTTCTGAGGTGTTACATAAGTTTAATCAATATCGGTTATTGACTGCTTTGAGAGATGGCCCTTATGGTGTTATGGGGATCAATGACAAGCTAGAAAAACTGCTTCATCGGCAAGGGTTGATCCACCGTCCATACAATCAGATGAACAAACATTATGCAGGAAGGCCTATTATGATCAGCCGTAATGATAGCCCACTAGGCTTATTTAATGGTGATATAGGTATCATACTTCCAGATGAAGATGGTGCATTAAGGGCATACTTTCAATACCCAGATGGAACAATTAAAGGTATTCAGCCTAATCGTTTACCATTGCATGAAACAGCTTATGCAATGACGGTTCATAAATCACAGGGTTCGGAGTTTACTCATACCGCTTTAGTTTTACCGAAGGTATATTCGCCTGTATTGACTCGTGAGCTCGTCTACACAGCAATTACTCGGGCAAAAAAAGAACTTTCATTGTATTGCGGTATGAAAATCATTCGTCGCGCTATTGAAACACCAACCAAACGGCGTAGTGGTTTGGCAATACAGCTTTTGAGTGCCAAAGAAAAGTAACACCCGTAGTTTTGGCAATATAATTGGATTTAAATGCAAAAAGGTAATGATATGGAAAACCAGCAAGAAATGACGGCGATGACGGTAACATTAAAAGCTAGGATTGAACCGGAAAGACGTGCTGATTTAGAGGATGCATTTACACAAGTCATGCAAGGAATGGGAAAAGAAATCCAAGTGACTGGTGGTGGAACTTTACTTTCTGATAATGGTGAAGCCGAAGAGTGCGATATTGAACTCGCGGTTGCAGATGCAAGCGATGAGAATATTAGCTTGATTATTCAATTGTTTTCATCAATGTTAGCTCCTAAAGGATCTCGCTTAGTCATTCATGGTGAAGACACCGTAATTGAGTTTGGTGATGAAGAAGGGCTGGCGCTATATTTCAATGGTACTGAATTACCTGATGAGGTTTATGAAAATAGCGATATTAATGAAATTTTCGATAAACTGGATGAGGCTGTTGAAGAGATAGGTGCAATCCATGGCGTTTGGGAAGGACCGACAGAAACTGCATTCTATTTCTATGGTACTTCATTTGCAGAGATGTCAGCACTCATCCAGCCTGTGATTGATAGCTTCCCACTCTGTGAAAAATCACGCATAGTGCAAATAGCGTAATAGCCTAAATCATAAGTGCATAACCAACGACTAACCTAAGAGTTAGGTTAGTCGTTTAGTGAGTTATTTATCTGCTTGCGTTTTTAAATCAAGCATCAAAATTTTAGAGCGTCGTTGGTAATTATAGAGAGCCTGTTTTTTTACAGGCAACATTTCAATTTCCGCAGGTACGAAGCCTCGCTCTTGGAACCAATGGATGCTACGTGTTGTAAGGACAAACAATTTATCTAGCCTTAATTGTTTTGCTTGTAATGCGACACGATGTAATAACTCTTCTCCTCGAGAGGAGCTGCGATAGTCAGGATGCACTGCAACACAGGCCATTTCACCTAATTTTTCATCGGGGTAGGGGTATAGCGCAGCACATGCGATAATTAAGCTATCGCGTTCAATGATGGTAAATTTATCAATTTCCATCTCAAGTTGTTCTCTCGATCGTCTAACTAGGATACCTTGTTGTTCAAGAGGGCGAATAAGCTCAAGGATCCCTCCGATATCATTAATATTGGCACGGCGGATTTGCTCTGCGCTTTCCATAACAATTTGCGTACCGATACCTTCACGGGAAAATAGTTCTTGGATCAATGCTCCATTTTCTTGATAGCTTAATAGGTGGCTACGACGCACTCCGCGGCGACAAGCCTTCGCAGCTCCGCGTAAGAAACGAACGGTTCCTGAGTAATAATCACCTTCAGATTCTAATTCTTGAATACGAATTTCTGCATCATTGGGGAACAGCTCAGATAAAATATTACCTTCTTTATCAGCAACACCTTGCGAAGAGCAAAAACCAATCAGCTTTTCCGCCTTCATTTTGACAGCGAGTTGAGTAGCAACTTCTTCGGAAGTGAGGTTGAAGCTTTCTCCTGTGACAGAAACAGCAACTGGGCCAATTAGCACGATAGAACCATTGTCGAGTTGCTTATTGATAGCATCTTCATCAATACGACGAATACGTCCGCTGTGACAATAATCAACACCATCATCAACACCAAGTGGTTGGGCAATAACAAAGTTTCCACTAACGACATTGATGTGGGCACCTTGTAATGGCGTATTGTTCAGGCTCATTGATAAACGTGCAGTAATATCAAGTAATAAAGCGCCTGAGGCTTGTTTAACATATTCAAGTGTATTCGAATCAGTAACCCGAGTATGTTTATGGTAAATAGCCTCATAATTATGTTCAGCTAAAATGCCTTCAATTTGTGGGCGAGCGCCATAAACAACAATAATACGGATCCCAAGGCTATGTAATAGCCCTATATCATTGACAATACTTGGAAAATTTTCGTGCGCAATTGCTTCGCCACCAAGCATAATAATAAACGTTTTGCCGCGGTGGGCATTGATATAAGGTACCGAATGGCGAAATTCATCAACCAATTCGGTGCTGCGCTCTTTCATAACCACCCTCTTAAGTGAATTTTTATTCGTTAATTATGTATTTTTATTCTTTTTAGCGATAAATATCAAGTAAAAGATAAGATAAGACTTGTAACATTTTTATTATTTGAGTTTACATATCTCTATATTTAAATGTGTATTCTTGATGACAGTATGCTAATGATTCGTTAGAGTTATCTTTCTGGCCTCTACTTGGCTTTTATTCTAAAATCACCTGATATTATGTTTTAGGTTCGGAATTATTGATGAGTCACCGAGATCACAGTTCATCGAAGCGCCGCTTTATCAAAGGGGCAGCGGCAGTTATGTTGCTCAGCGTTAGCCCATTCGGTTTTGCTGCGAGTAGTAACGTTATTGCCGTTCGTATTTGGCCGGCATCGTCTTATACACGAGTAACGTTAGAATCGACTGTCCCATTAAAATATCGTCAGTTGGTATTACACAATCCTGAGCGCATAGTTATTGATCTCGAAGGTGTGCAGCTGAATAATGTTCTGAAGCAAATGGGAACGCAAATTCAATCTCGAGATCCTCACTTAAAATTAGTTAGGGTCGGACAATTCGATCCAAAAACAGTACGTTTGGTTTTTGAAGTTAAAAATAAAGTTAGCCCACAGATTTTTACTATAGGCCCAGTTGCTGAATTTAAAAATCGTTTAGTGATGGATTTCTATCCGCAGGGTGTTAGTGCAAATGATGATCCATTATTGGCATTACTAGAAGATTACAATAAAGGTGATTTAGAAGAAAAAATGCCTGCTCAGGCCAAAAAACCAGGTCAAGCAGGTAGAGATCGCCCAATTATTATCATGATAGACCCAGGTCATGGCGGTGAAGATCCCGGGGCAATGGGTAAATATAAAACACGCGAAAAAGACGTGGTGCTGCAAATCGCACGGCGTTTAAAGGCGCTAATTGATAAAGATCCTGAAATGCGTGCTTATATGACACGTAATGAAGATGTGTTTATCCCATTAAAAGTTAGAGTTGCGAAGGCGCGGAAAATGCAAGCGGACTTGTTTGTCTCAATTCATGCTGATGCTTTCACTAATCGCTCTGCAAATGGTTCTTCTGTGTTCGCGTTATCAACTAAAGGGGCGACGAGTAACACAGCCCGCTACCTTGCTCAAACTCAAAACGAAGCTGACTTAATTGGTGGGGTGAGTAAAAGTGGAGACGCATACCTTGACCATACGATGCTTGATTTAGTGCAAACGGCGACCATCAATGATAGCTTGAAGTTTGGTGATGAAGTGTTAAAGCGTATGGGGAAAGTGAACCGCTTACATAAAAACAAAGTCGATCAAGCAGGCTTCGCGGTACTTAAAGCACCGGAGATCCCCTCTATTTTAGTTGAGACGGCGTTTATCAGTAACCTTGAGGAAGAGCGAAAACTAAAAACGGCTAAATTTCAGCAGCAAATGGCTGAATCAATCTTTCATGGAATTAAAGCTTATTTCCGCAATGGCGGTGAACTTGCCATAAGAAATTAATCAGATGATATTGCGTTTTTAAGAGGCGGCGAACAGAGATGTGAGTTGCCTTTTTTATTTGTGGATTCTATTGGAAATGACGAAAATTGGTTGCGGGGGCTGGATTTGAACCAACGACCTTCGGGTTATGAGCCCGACGAGCTACCAAGCTGCTCCACCCCGCGACAGAAGAGGGTATATTTCAGGGATATTGGTTGCGGGAGCCGGATTTGAACCGACGACCTTCGGGTTATGAGCCCGACGAGCTACCAGGCTGCTCCATCCCGCGCCTGAAATATATTTTGATACTAACTTATTATTGGTTGCGGGGGCTGGATTTGAACCAACGACCTTCGGGTTATGAGCCCGACGAGCTACCAAGCTGCTCCACCCCGCGTCCGATGCGGGCACTATACTCGGGATGAGATCTGATGCAAGTTTTTTCGTGTTTTTTTTCAAAATTTCGCATAAATAGAACAAAAATCACTCTCCATGCTCATTTATTAAACTCATGTATGAGTGAATGAATTAATTAACGTACTAAATAATTTTTGTCATTTCATTATTGATTTGGGTTTGCTATTGTGCGCTACATATTGGATTGGTGTGGGCATTATGATATGAAACTATGGCAAAAATGGTGTGTCGCAGGGGCATTTATTTCGTTGTTGGCGGGTTGTCAGTCTCATCCGACGGACAAAGGGCAGCAATATAAAGATGGACGTTTAAATCAAGATCTTAAACAAGTCAGCCAACTGAATGTTCAGGGGCGTCCTGTCAACTCGCAAGACTTCGAGCGCCAAATTACTGAAATCAAAAATGCATCACCAAGACTCTTTCAAAATAACAATGATACCTACCATGCAATTGAAAACTGGTTAGTTGCGGGTGGTGATCCTAAATTGTTGGCAAATTTCAATTTAACCGCTTTCCAGATGGAAGGGGTAGATAACTACGGTAACGTGCAATTTACGGGTTACTATACCCCAGTTATTGAAGCACGTCGTACTAAACAAGGCACTTTCCAACATCCACTTTATGCCATGCCGCCAAAAGGAAAGAAACGATTGCCTAGCCGTGCTGCCATCTATAATGGTGCTTTAAGCGATAATTTGATTTTGGCTTATAGCAACTCAGCTGTTGATAATTTTATGATGGAAGTACAAGGCAGTGGCTATGTTGATTTTGGTGATGGTAGCCCATTAAATTTCTTTGGTTACGCAGGCAAAAATGGTCATGGATATAAAAGCATCGGTAAGGTTCTTGTAGATCGTGGTGAAGTTCCTTTAGAAAAAATGTCTCTGCAAGCAATCCATGATTGGACAAATAGCCACAGTGAGCAAGAAGTTCGCCAGCTACTTGAAGAGAATGCTTCATTTGTTTTCTTTAAACCACAATCATTTGTACCAGTAAGAGGGGCAAGTGCAGTACCGCTGATTGCTAAAGCTTCTGTTGCTTCTGATAAAACATTGATACCACCTGGCACCGCATTATTGGCTGAAATCCCTGTTCTGGATAATACGGGTAAATTTACGGGGCGTTACGAAATGCGTATGATGGTTGCCCTTGATGTAGGTGGGGCTATCAAAGGCCATCATTTCGATATTTATCACGGGACAGGTCATGAAGCAGGTAAAATGGCCGGTTTTTATAATCATTATGGAAGAGTGTGGGTTTTGAAGAAAAGCCAACCACTTTTTGGAACTGTGCTCTAAATAATTCATGATGCAGCTAGGCGACAAGTGAATGAGTCGTCATACCTTAACGAAAAGTGCTGCGACTTGAAGTATGACGAGTATATGTAGTTATTAAGGTTGTTACTTATTATGCAAACTAAGCTTTCAGATGCTTGGATGCAGCGTTTTGCTGGAATCGGTCGTCTTTATGGGCAGCAGGCGCTGTCTCTTTTTGCTCGTTCTCACATTTGTGTGATTGGTATTGGTGGCGTAGGCGTTTGGGCTGCTGAAGCGTTGGCTCGTACTGGTATTGGTGCGATCACGTTGATCGATATGGATGATATTTGTATTACTAATACTAATCGTCAGCTGCATGCTCTCAAAACAACCGTTGGCCAGCCAAAAGTTGATGTTATGAAAGCCAGGATCCTTGAGATTAACCCTGAATGTACTGTTAATGTTGTGGATGATTTTATAACAGCTGATAACGTAGCAGAGTTGCTTGCTGTGGGATTTGATTATGTGATTGACGCCATTGATAGTGTTAGGCCGAAGGCTGCGCTTTTAGCTTATTGTCGACGTTATAAAATTCCTATTGTGACCACTGGTGGAGCAGGTGGCCAAATTGATCCAACCCAAATTCAAGTGGTTGATCTGGCAAAAACAGTTCAAGATCCTCTAGCGGCTAAGTTACGTGAGCGATTGAAGTCTGATTTTAATGTGGTGAAAAATAGCAAAGGGAAGTTAGGTATTGATTGTGTTTTTTCCACAGAGCAATTGGTTTATCCACAAAGTGATGGTTCTGTCTGTGCTGCTAAAAGCACGGCAGATGGCTCAAAACGGATGGATTGTGCGTCAGGCTTTGGTGCTGCAACTATGGTAACTGCCAGCTTTGGCTTTATTGCTGTATCACATGCACT
This sequence comes from Providencia manganoxydans, assembly GCF_016618195.1. Taxonomy (NCBI): domain Bacteria; kingdom Pseudomonadati; phylum Pseudomonadota; class Gammaproteobacteria; order Enterobacterales; family Morganellaceae; genus Providencia; species Providencia manganoxydans. The sequence continues at coordinate 3,493,460 of NZ_CP067099.1, read as the reverse complement.
TAAGAAGATGGTTGCTAAATACCAAAGAGAAAATGTGGCAAAAAATTAGAGGGGAAAACCCGTTGTTTTCCCTTCTAATAAACTATTCTGTTGGGGTCATTTCACTTGCAAAGTTCTGAATAGTGGTGATTAATGAGGCTATTCCATTTTGCCTTGACTCACTGAGCTGCCCTGTAAGACCAGTTTTATTCAAAATTTCTTTGAAATCAATAGCCAAAATTTCTTGGCTATTTTTTTGTTCAACAGCGGCGAGTAAAAGCGCAAATAAACCTTTTACAACGCGTCCTTCACTATCACCGTAGAAGTGAAAAGTTTGGTCGTCATTGAGCCTAGCACCAATCCATACTCGATTTTCGCATCCTTTAACTTCTTGGGTCTGCTGTTTTTGCTCTTCAGTCAAAACTGGAAGTTGGCGAGCGAGTTGGATGAGTAAACGATATTTATCTTCCCACGCTTTTTGTGTCGAAAACTGTTCTATCATTTCCTCGATTTTTAACTCCGTACCAAACGGGTGTGGAGCAAATGTCGGTGTTATTGAAGTCATTAGGCTTCCTTATTCATCTTCATCATTTAATATCGAGAGTGCAAATTTGACTGCATTAATAAATTTATCAATGTCTTGCTGATCATTATATGGCATAACCGAAATACGTAAACAACCACTAATTGCCATCGCATCCATTAACGGTTGTGCGCAGTGTTGACCATAGCGTAATGCAATTTTTTGTTCAGTCAACAATAGCCCTAAATCACTAAAGTGGATCCCTGCAAAATTGAAAGCAAGTAGAGGTGAGTTTGGCTGGCTGTAACAAATAAAACCGGGTAATTGCTTCAATTGCTGGTATGCATATTCAATTAAAGCGCAGCAGTATGTTTCAGATTGAGGCAAGTCAATTGTATCAAGCCATTCAAGAGCCGCAGAAAAAGCGATAACGCCCGCAATATTCGGTGTGCCTGCTTCAAAGCAGTATGGAACAGGAGCTGGAGTAAAATGTTCAAAATTAACCTCTGTGAGCATTTTCCCTCCTCCGTGCCATGGTGGCATTTTAGCGAGCAGCTCTGTTTTGCCATAGCACACACCTAATCCTGTTGGGCCATAGAGTTTGTGTGCAGAGAATGCATAGAAATCGATATCCATCTCACTGACATCAATAGGGCAGTGAACGACCCCTTGGGCACCATCAACGACAATTAGGGCGCCTACAGAATGGGCTAATAGCGTTATTTGTGCAATATCGGGTTGAAAGCCAGTTACATTTGACATTTGGGTAATCACAACGACTTTTGTTCGTGAGCTCAATCGAGGTTTAAGGCTCTCTATATCTAAAGTGTAATGTTTATTCACCGGCCATTTAATAATTTTAGCACCAGTTTGTTGAGCAAGAATAATCCAAGGTAATAAATTGGAGTGATGTTCTAATTCACTAACAATGATTTCATCATTAGGTGCTAAATTATTTCTAAAATAACTTTGGGTAATTAGGTTAATTGACTCAGTTGTTCCACGTGTCCAGATAATATTTTTATCGCTTTGCGCATTGATCAATTGTGCAGCCCGATTACGCCCTAGCTCATAATTTTTTGTTGTTGTTAATGCTTCAGGAGATTGACCACGATACACCGAGCTTCCTGAATAGCGATAATAATCATCAGAGGCTTGAGACATTAATGAAGGTTTTAGTGATGTGGCCGCGCTATCAAGGAAGATAGTTTGAGAATGAATAGCAGGAAACTGATCGCGAAATTGTTTTGCAGAAAAATAATGCATTTTATTTATTCTTTATCTGAGTGTGTTCTGTATCTGAAATTTGAGCGTTTTATTTGTAATCAATACTAATAATGATATTCTAGATCTACCATTGAAATATCTTGTTACATTTATTCGGTGTTAGGGTGATTAAGACTACACAGAAATGATTATGTGTTTTAGGTCATATTGCAATCACTTTTATTTATCACTCATCATACCTTAGTGTAGTGCTTTCTGTGGAGGAAGTGTGACTATTTTCATTTGTACTAGTCACTGAGTTGTACCTCGAATAGTTTAGAATATATTGAGTAGGCACTTAGATCTGTAACTGCATCAAATTCAAGATTTATCTTAAATATCTTACTAAGGATATTTTTTGTAAACTAATGAATGCTTGTCTTTTTTAGACTTTTTTGTGTTGTTAGAAAAAAAAGCACCGCATTTTAGCGGTGCATCACAAAAATCACTATGGACAGACAGGGTAAATGTACAGGAAGTGAAAAAAACAGTAGCTAACGCTACAAAGTCTGGTATATCCAGACAACTTGCAAACACAACATCACAACCACAAAGCCAAAAGTTCCAAAGTAACTAAACTCTGTAACTTTTCGTTCCGGCTTAGGAAGTGGGCATACTATAGGTATTTACTGGCGTATCCTCAATGGACAATTTATAATGCTTCGGATGAAAAAAACTAATGCATGTAACCATGTCGAGTAGAAGTGATTATGTCTAAAAGATTACCGCCACTTAATGCGTTAAGGGTATTTGATGCAGCCGCTCGTCATTTAAGTTTTACTAAAGCGGCAGAGGAATTATTCGTTACCCAAGCAGCTGTTAGCCATCAAATGAAAAGTTTGGAAGATTTTCTTGGCTTGAAACTATTTCGTCGTCGTAACCGTTCACTGCTATTAACGGAAGATGGGCAGAGTTACTACCTTGATATTAAAGAAATATTTTCCTCAATTAATGAGGCGACAAGAAAATTACAGGCGCGTAGCGCAAAAGGGGCGTTGACCGTTAGTTTATCCCCTAGTTTTGCTATTCAATGGCTTGTACCGCGTCTTTCAAGTTTTAATCAAGCCTACCCTGGTATTGATGTACGTATTCAAGCTGTTGATAGGGAAGAAGATAAATTAGCTGATGATGTTGATGTGGCTATTTTTTATGGGCGTGGCAATTGGTCGGGTCTTCGAACCGATAGGTTGTACGCCGAGTATTTAATGCCTGTTTGTTCTCCGGCATTACTAACTGGAGCACACCAGTTAAAGCAACCCGAAGATCTAGTGAATCATACTTTATTGCATGATTCTTCTCGTCGGGATTGGCAAGCTTACATTCGCCAATTAGAATTGCACAACGTTGTCAATGTACAACAAGGTCCAATTTTTAGTCATAGTGCTATGGTGATCCAAGCTGCGGTACACGGGCAAGGGGTGGCATTAACCAATAATGTAATGGCTAAAAATGAAATTGACGCAGGTCGTCTGGTTTGCCCATTTAGTGAGGTGCTTGTCAGTAAAAACGCGTTCTACCTTGTTTGTCAGGAAAACCAAGCGGATTTAGGAAAAATAGCCGCATTTCGTCAATGGATCCTGGCTCAGGCAGCGAGTGAACAAGAAAAATTGGGTTTTATTATGGGTGACCAGGATGTGGCGCTTATTCAGTAATCATACATGCCAATAATGCTTCAAATCATGATAAAAAGTAGTTATCTGTTAATAGATTCTGCAATCTATATGACTTGAAGTGTGACGCGTATAGTTAAAAGAAGGTGTTACTGTGAATAGTCGTTTGATGTTGATTTTTGCAGGGATTAGTGGCTTTTTTAGTGTCGCTTTTGGTGCGATTGGTTCCCATGCACTTTCATCAGTCATGAGTGCGCATCAGATGGAATGGATTGAAATTGGTTTACGTTATCAAATGTTACACACCGTTGCCTTAATGGTACTGGGAGCTATTTTATTGCGTAAAGTGATTTTGTGGTTCTACTGGTGTGGCGTTTTTTTTGCTGTAGGGATACTTCTTTTTAGTGGTAGCCTTTATTGTATGGCCTTGTTACAGGTAAAATACTTTTCCTATTTTACGCCAATAGGGGGAGTGTGTTTTCTTATTGGCTGGCTGTTGGTCGTTATCGGCGCTATGCGTCTAAGGAAACCGGCGTTACGCCATGAGTAATAAAATTGCATTATATTGTCGTCCAGGTTTTGAAAAAGAGTGTGCGGCAGAAATTACAGACAAAGCAGGGCAGAAAGAAGTTTATGGTTTTGCTCGCGTTAAAGAAAATAGCGGTTATGTTATTTTTGAATGTTATCAGGCTGAAGATGCCGATAAGCTTGCTCGTGAGTTACCTTTTCGTGAGCTAATTTTTGCACGTCAAATGATTGTGGTGGGTGAATTACTTAAGGATCTACCTCCAGAGGATCGCATTACACCAATAGTAAATGCACTTAAGGAGCAAGTCGAGCGTGCTGGTGATGTTCGGGTTGAAGTAGCAGATACTAATGAAAGCAAAGAGTTAATGAAATTTTGCCGTAAATTTACGGTGCCTCTACGTAATGCGTTAAGGCAGGAAAAAATCTTATTAGCGAAAGAAAACTTTAAACGTCCTGTTATCCATGTTTTCTTTATTGCATCAGGCTGCTGTTATACAGGTTATTCATATAGTACAAACAGCTCTCCATTTTATATGGGGATCCCTCGTCTGAAGTTTCCATCGGATGCACCAAGTCGTTCAACATTGAAACTTGAAGAGGCATTCCATGTGTTTATTCCTTATGATGAATGGGATGAGCGCTTAGGTAGCGGTATGAATGCCGTTGATTTAGGGGCATGCCCCGGAGGTTGGACTTACCAGTTAGTAAAACGCAGTATGATGGTACATGCGGTTGATAATGGTCCGATGGCTCAGAGTTTAATGGATACAGGGCAAGTTAAGCATCATCGAGTAGATGGTTTTAAATTCCAGCCTAGCACCAACAATATCACTTGGTTAGTGTGTGATATGGTTGAAAAGCCAGCTAAAGTTGCGGCACTTATGACGGAGTGGTTGCTACAGGGTTGGTGTCGTGAAGCCATTTTTAACTTAAAATTGCCAATGAAAAAACGCTATGAGGAAGTTGCTCACATCCTTGAAAAGATGCGTACTCAATTAACCGAACAGGGTATTAACGTGCGTATTCAAGCGAAGCAGCTCTATCACGATCGTGAAGAAATTACAGTACATGTTCAACGAATTTGGTCTGCATACGCACCAATTCGTGATTAGCGATTAGATAATCTTAATAACCTACCGAGCCATTTAAGGCTCGGTTTTTTATGGGGTATTCAATGTCCCCTGATAACGCAGTTGGTTTAAATTCCCTTGTAATTTAATATCCGTTTTTAGTGTCGCGATGTCGCGACAAATTTTGGCGATATCCAACTGCCCAGTGAGTTTTTTTCGCCATTTTTCATCAACTGTATCTAAATTGGCATACAAGTTTTCAATCGAATGATACTGCTGTAAAAGTTGAGTCGCGCTTTTGGCTCCGATCCCTGTTACCCCCGGAACTTTACTACTGCTGATCCCTGCAAGTCCCCAATAATCAGGCAATTGGTGAGGTTTTACGCCAAATTCTTTTTCAATAAAAGGGACATCTAGCCAGCGCTTTTGAAAATAATCACGGATGCGAATTGATGGTGATAACAGTTGGCAGTAGCCTTTATCCGTTGAAACAATAGTCACTGTTTGGCCTGCATCAGCGATTTTCTTTGCCAATGTTGCTGCTAGATCGTCAGCTTCATCACCACTTGATTGCCAGCAATGGATGCCTCTAGACTCAAATTGCTGTATCAGCTGAGGAAGCTCGGCTTGCAAATTTTCAGGCATGGGCTGCCTACCTGCTTTATAGTCAGGTAATTTTTCATGTCTCCAGCTATGGTGTCGACCTTCTTCATCAAAGACAGCAACAATATGTGTTGGTGAAGAGTGTGCGATTAGCTGTATAACGGCAGACATACAAGCATCGCCGCAAGGGCTACCTTGGACAGCATGTATGCGACGAATTAAGTTGAGTGCATCAATAATTAATAAGTGGATCATAAAATTTTTGCCATCCTTGGCCTGTTAGTGATTATTTTACTATTTCGTAGCAAGGCTCATAGGCGGTTCCACCCGGGAGCTTCATACGATGTTGGTTAACGAAGCCACGTAATAAGGTATCCATGCGTTGCATGATTTCTTTATCACCGTGGATCTTGAATGGTCCATGCTGCTCTATGGCTTTCATGCCAACTTCTTTCACGTTACCCGCCACAATACCGGAGAAAGCACGACGTAAGTCGGAAGCTAATTTCTCAGGGGATTGATTTGGATTTAAGTTAAGTGACGCCATGTTTTCATGGGTTGGTTCGAACGGATGCTGTAGCTCTGAATTGATCTTTATTGACCAGTTGAAGCTATAGGCATCACCTGTACTACGGCGATTGTCTTTGACCAGAGGCATATGCTTTTTCATGACACGAGCAACTTCTTGCGGGTCGTCGATAATGATTTGGTAATGTTTGCTAGCTTCATCACCCAGTGTATGGCGAATAAAATCATCCAATACCGCAAAATATTCAGCACTTTCTTTTGGACCGGTCAAAATCAGAGGCAATACTTGTTCACTATTTTCAGGATCCATCAAAATACCCAATAGATAGAGTAACTCTTCAGCTGTACCCACACCGCCCGGGAAGATAATAATACCATGAGCTAAGCGAACGAATGCTTCAAGGCGCTTTTCAATATCCGGCATGATGATCAGCTCATTAACCAGAGGGTTAGGTGGCTCAGCAGCAATAATAGAAGGCTCGGTCAGGCCAATAAAGCGGCTATTTTTATAGCGTTGCTGCGCATGACCTACTGCGGCACCTTTCATTGGTGCTTCCATTGCACCCGGTCCACATCCCGTACAAATGTTCAACTCACGTAAACCGAGCTCATTACCAACTTTACGTCCATAGAGGTACTCAACTTCATTGATTGAGTGCCCCCCCCAGCAAACGATCATGCTAGGATCTTCATCGAGGTGTAGCGTTCGTGCATTACGTAATATTGAGAAAATGATATTAGTAAGATGAGCGCTATTTTCTAAATCGAGATGCAGTTTTTGTTCTGCATAGATGATTTGGCCATGTACAAAGAGAATGTCACGCAATACAGCAAACAAGTTAGCTTGAATTGAACGAATAATTTTACCATCCACAAATGCTTCTTGCGGTGGATTAATTAGCTCAAGTTTAACACCTCGCTCACGGCGTAACACATTGATGTCAAAGTCAGTGTGTTTATCTAATAAATCTTTACTATTATCAGTTAAGCTGCCTGAATTTAACACTGCTAATGAGCAGTTCCTAAACAGCCGATAGAGATGGCTGCTGGCAGTGCGCTTTAACATATCAACTTCGAGTTGAGACAAGAGATCCATGGATCCTAATGGACTGATATGAGTAATCAAGTAACTCTCCTTTATCCCAAAGGGAAAAATTATTTCAATTAACTTAATTTGCTTATTGCCGTGCTAAACGTCCTATTTCAGGCGTAAATAGTGTATTGCTGCGCCATGGGTTGATATCAAGACCACCTCGGCGAGTATAACGTGCATAAACACTGAGTTTTCCAGGGTTGCACAGTTGTTTTATGTCATTAAAAATGCGTTCTACGCACTGTTCATGAAATTCATTATGATGACGAAAAGAAACCAAATAGCGTAGTAATGCTTCACGGTTAATTTTAGGGCCACGATAATGAATTTGTACTGAACCCCAATCAGGTTGATTAGTGATCAGGCAATTCGATTTCAATAAATGGCTGACTAGTGTTTCTTCAACTATGTCACTTTCGCTACTACCCGCTAGGAACTCACGATTGAATTCATAATCATTTATTTCAATATCCAAATCATCAATACAGATACCTTGGAACTGATTAATGGGCTGTTGTGAAAACTCATCAAGTTTATGGAGTGTAACGCTAACTTTTCCATTAGCACAGCCGCAGAGATCATTTTGCAAAACGCTTCGCACATTTTCCCAAGTTTCATAACGTGTTTGGTTGAAACTATTAAGGTAAAGCTTAAAACTTTTCGATTCGATTAGATTTTCGCTTTGGGCATCGACACTGACTAAGCCAATAGCGACTTGGGGAACCCCTTTGCTGTTTAGCCATGAAAGCTCATATAAAGTCCAAATATCGGCACCATGGAAAGGAAGATTGTCAGCGTGAATATCGAGTGGATCCCTATTTAGGCTACGAGGAACGGCTTGCAATAGGCTTGGATCATATTGGTCATAATATGCCGTTTTTTTGCCTAATGTAAGGTTATCCAAAGCAGGGTTATTCTGATAGTGTGACATGTTGATCCTTAAAACGTCATCGGTTGAGCTATGCTCTTTATGTTTCAAGGTGTGGCTCTTTTGTCGGGGAATGGTCACACTAGCCACTGTGCTTACAATGCCTTTAGCGACTCATTCACCTTTGCTTAGCTGCATCTCGAATTATTTAGAGCATAAATGCCGTTAACAATGAGGTGTGTTCATTCATTAGTTAATTTCTGCCATAATATCACTTATTAACGACATTGCCGCCATCTCTATTAATAACATTCTGAATAATTAAATAAACATGAATATGACTGTCTCTGAAGCACTAACTCATTTTACTCAACAATATGTCGCGATGTGGCTGGAGCATACGGGGTTACCTCCTGCCTCAACCGAACTTTATGGTATACCTTCCCCTTGTATTGTGCGCACAGGTGAAAACTGGGTGTATTGGGAACCGCAGGCATTTCCTGAGCAGAATAAAAACTTAGATAAAGTGGCGATTGCATTAGATATTGAGCTACAGCCCGCGATCCATGATTTTTATACCACACAGCTTGCGGGAGATATGAAAGCAAAATTCCAAGATCAAACGTTGAGTCTGGTTCAGGTGTGGAATGAAGATGATTTTATACGGTTACAAGAAAATTTAATTGGTCATTTAGTCACTCAGAAACGTTTGAAACTATCACCAACATTATTTATAGCTACATTAGAATCCGATTTAGAAATGATTTCTTTGTGTAACTTAACTGGGGAAATTATTTTAGAAAAATTTGGTAGTAAGGAACGAAAAGTATTAGCCCCTGATTTAGCCCAATTTATTGGCAAACTATCACCTATCTTAGAGCATGTCGAGTAAGCTATTGAGGATTTTACTTGTAGGAAATGACTTACAAATTAATGAAGAGATAAGCTCTAAATTTCTTAATTTATCTAAATGAGAATTATTTAAATTTTTAATTTCATGTGGTTACTATCAACCTACGTAAATCAAGTTTTATAGTTTTTTTTTAATTTGTTTTACTAGGTTGTTTCATTAATGTTTTTAATACATTCTTAAACGGCTGGGTGAGGGTGCACTTGCTCAGCAATTCTATCAGTAATACAGGGTCAAGGATGGCTAAGTGATGCATGTAGCTCACTAAACTGTTTACAGAGACAGGATGTCAACGGCAGGATGTCGTCATTGCAGGATGCAGTAACACCATTTAAAACATGAGATAAGCCAGTCAACCCCACTTGTTGGCTGGCTTTTTTTTATTAATTAAGCGTCTTGCTCTGCTTGTTTGGATCCACAGAATACTGCGATAGTGAGCTTAAAACACTTTGATACATCGCTTCTCTTAACGCTTCACGTTTACGAAATGCGGAACGGTGTTGGCTTTTAACCGATTCAATATCACGAACTGGCTCAGTTAATGGCAAGTAATACCAGCCATCACTGTTTGCTGTTGCATTGCATTCTTGCCAAAAATTATCATAACTCGATTTCAAATGTTGACGTTTGATATGGCTATTATTTGAAATACCTAAAATAGCGGTGCAATGGAAAAATGCAGCAACGGCATATATCGCTGACATTAAAAGGTTTTTAGGACGCATATTATGCATTTGCTTAGTAATAGATTTAACTTGCTCTGTACTTTGTTCTGTTGATGGCCCTTGCAGCGAGCATACATAGAGTTGGCCTTCTGTACCGAATGAAAAGCTCATTAAGTAGATATCATCACCAAATTCGTTGAACAAATGTAAGGTCAAGTCTCCCTCTCTTGGGAATGCAGAATACACAAGTTTTAATTGAGCAAAATCGCCTGATTTCAGTTCGATATTGGCTACATTTAAACCTTTACGTTCTGTAGAAAACATTGCTTGAATAGCGTCAGCAGTAAAGGTTTTTTCTATCAGCTCTAATGTATAACTTGCTGTTAGTAGTTTTTGCTTTCCATTCCATTTGCGGTGCAAATATTTATTTAGTGGGCGCTCAGCAAAATCAGGAGTATGGCTAAATTGCTTAGACATGCGAGCACTAGTGTAATTTTCACACATGATTTGGAATTGCTGATAAGGTTTTTTAGGAAGTTTGGCAATACGTGCTTGTCGTTTTAAATTATCATAACCCTTATTTATGGATTGCCAAATTTTATTCTGATTGCGCCACTGTTTTAATAATCCCATATATAACCATGCTTGATTGTTGAGTTATCTTTTATTTGGATGATATAAAAGCGAACAATAATGCGCCTCTGAACTACAACAAAAGTTAAATAAACCTTAAATAACTTTACAAAAATAACTTGCGGTAAAATGTTCTACGTGAAAGCACGAGTAATACTTGTGAGAGCTTAATTGTTTTTGATTGTTGCAAACCCCATATATACGACAGAGTTAATAAGGAATATGTCGTATAATTGAGTCAATTTTATCGAGTGAGTGAATTATGAATATTGAACTGCGGATCATCGAAAAGCTTCGTCATATTGAAGAAGAGATGAGAGCGAAATCGCTATGGAATGAATATCCGCCTAGCCCTGAAGCTTTTGAAAGCACGGAGCCTTTTTCGATTGATACTATGGAAGCCACCGAATGGTTGCAATGGGTGCTGATCCCGCGTTTATATGCACTTATTGAGCAAAATGCTGTTTTACCTGGCGCCTTTGCTATTACTCCTTATTTCGAAGAAGCGTATAAGCATGATGAAGAAGCGCAATATAGCTTATTACTTGAGCATTTGCGTGAGTTAGATAGCTTTTTTAGCACTGGATCATGCAGGTAATTTATTGATGTTAGAAATTATTTACCATGATGAATTCATGGTTGCAGTGAATAAACCTGCTGGCATGTTAGTTCATCGGAGCTGGCTCGATAGCAAAGAAACCGTATTTGTGATGCAAACATTACGTGACCAAATTGGTCAGTTTGTTTATCCAATTCATCGTCTCGATAGGCCAACTTCTGGGGTTCTGTTATTTGCGCTTTCAAGTGAAGTTGCACGGTTATTAGCAGCTCAATTTGAATCTCATCAAATTGAAAAAATTTATCATGCAGTGGTTAGAGGTTATGTTGAAGAAGCTCAAACCATTGATTATCCACTGCTGGAGCAGCTGGATAAAATAGCCGACAAATATGCAACTCGTGAGCCAGCACTGCAAGAGTGCGTGACTCATTGTTTGCCACTGGCTCAAGTCGAATGTCCCATTGCTATTGGTCGATATCCTACATCGCGTTTTAGCTTATTAGAATTAAAGCCGGAAACGGGTAGAAAACATCAATTAAGACGTCATATGTCGCACATTCGTCATCCTATTATTGGGGATAGTAAGCATGGCGATCTGCGGCAAAATCGTGGTATTAGCCAAAATTTCGCAGTTTCACGGCTCATGTTGCATGCAACTCAGTTAATATTAAGTCACCCTATTTCGGGGGAGCGGCTATCATTAGTGGCTAAATGGGATGGATCATGGCTATCGTTGATTAACCAGTTTGGTTGGCAACAGGTGGCTGATAGCTTAGGTATGATCAAATTGGATTGATATACTCGTCATACTTCAAGTTGCAGCGTTGTTGACTACGCTCAGCTAGCCGAGTCACATAGTTTATCTATGCTCCTCGCCTATCTTCGCTTGCTGCCTAGCTGCACTCTGAATTATTTAGAATATAAGCAGTAAATTTAATGGAGGTGTTCATGTCAAAGATTGGTATTTTTGTAGGAACAGTTTACGGTAACTCTTTAGCAGTGGCTGAATCTGCTAAGGAAATATTAGAGCAATTGGGTCATGAGATAACCATTTTTGATGAACCCATTCTTAATGACTGGCAACAATACAATGGTGGTGAAGGTATTGCGTTAATCATCACTTCATCAACGGGGCAAGGGGATTTGCCTGACACAATTGCTCCATTATTTTATGAAATCCAAGATGTGGTTGGATATCAACCTGAATTACGCTATGGCTTAATTGCGCTTGGTGACAGTAGTTATGAGAACTTCTGTGGTGCAGGGAAACGTTTTGATGAGTTACTTACTGAACAATCGGCAACAAGAATTGGCGATGTTCTGTTTATCGATGCGCTTGAAGAAGATATGCCTGAAGAGTATGCAAAATCGTGGTTACAATCTTGGGCTGAACTACTGTAAATATCAGCACCGCGAGTATATTTTACGGTGCTGTTAAGACAATAGCATTATTATTTGCGAGTTAGTTTTTCAAGATCAGCTTCAATTTCAGCGATTTTATTTGAAACAACGTGCTCAAGATGGCGTAAATCATCCAGAATCTTATGTTTCAAATCAATGTCTGTGCTGACGGTTTGACAAATTTGGTCTAGCTCTTCAATTGCATAGCGCAGGTTTGAGTTAATTTCATTAATTTCTTTGAAATTGTTGCTGCCATCTGCTGCGGCAACCGTTTTGCGCTGACGTGGATATTTAAATTTCACGCTTTTGGCGAAAAATTCACCTTTATCTTTGCGAAAATAGATTTTTAAAATATCGTTATTGGCTTCTTGGCGTAGTGTATAACGATCAATATCTTGCGGATTACTAATACCTAAACTTTTTAGATTATCGTACATAAAGTTCACCGAATTATAGAAAATCGAGAATGGTAGAAATACAGAGTCATTGTTTAAAACAATATTATGCGTGAAATATTTGATTTGACAAACCCCCCCTTGAAATAAAAGGGGGTTAATCATTTTTTGGATAGTGAAAGAGGTTGGCTCGATTTTTAGCCACTTAGGAGAGGGGCTTAATCAATACTTCTGAGTAATTCGTTAATCCCCACTTTACCGCGTGTTTTTTCGTCAACTTTTTTAACGATCACTGCGCAGTACAGGCTATAACTGCCATCTTTTGACGGTAAGTTACCCGATACAACGACTGAGCCGGCTGGTACGCGACCATAATGAATTTCGCCAGTTTCTCGGTCATAAATTTTGGTACTTTGGCCGATGTATACGCCCATTGAAATCACAGATCCTTCTTCAACAATTACACCTTCAACGATTTCAGAACGTGCCCCAATAAAGCAATTGTCTTCAATAATTGTTGGGTTTGCTTGTAAAGGTTCAAGTACACCACCAATACCAACACCACCAGATAAGTGAACGTTTTTACCAATTTGAGCACAAGAACCAACGGTAGCCCACGTATCAACCATCGTTCCTTCATCAACATAAGCACCGATATTGACATAAGAAGGCATCAGCACACTATTTTTAGCGATGTAAGCGCCTTGGCGAACTGCGGCTGGTGGCACAACGCGGAAACCTTCCCGTTCAAAACGAGCTTGGTCATAATCTGCAAATTTCATTGGCACTTTATCAAAGTAACGACTCTCTGCACCCTCTATTACCTGATTATCGTGAATACGGAATGAAAGCAATACGGCTTTTTTCAGCCATTGATGGGTAACCCAAACCCCATCAATTTTTTCTGCGACACGGAGTTTACCGCTATCGAGTAATGCAATTGTTTCTGTGACTGCTTGATGAATTGCTGGTGTCACTGTAGACGGCGTTATTGAGGCTCTGTCTTCAAATGCTTGTTCAATGATTGCTTGTAAATGCTGCATTGATTGTTTTTCCCCTTTAAGGACGAGTAATAATATTGCTTTAAGGTTATGTTTTATCCTTCGAATTGAGGGTTTCTGTCAACCTTTCTGATAACTCTTGTTGCATTTTTTTATTAAGTGCTTGGTGATTTTTATCTGCAAGCACGAAAAAGTCTTCGACTTTTTCACCAATAGTCGTGATCCGAGCGCCATACAAGGAGATTTCCATTTGTGCTAAAACATGACCCACTCTAGCAAGCAAGCCTGGCTGATCAAGTGCAAATAATTCCATAAAACTACGACGTTCGTTGGTCGAATGTAAAAAATTCACTCTAGTCGGTACAGTAAAGTGACGTAATTTAGAAGGTAATGTCCGTGGTTTAGGGAGTGGGATCGCAGGTTGTTGAACGGCATGCAATAATGTTTTACGGATTTGCTCATACCGGTCTTTTGATAATGGCATGCCATTAGGTTCGAGCACAACGAAGGTATCCATTGCCATATTATCTTTATTGGTGAAAATTTGGGCGCTGTGAATGCTTAGGTTACGCCTATCAAGTTCGCCCGCAACAGCGGCAAATAAGTGAGGTTTATCAGGACACCAAATAAAAATCTCTGTTCCGCCATGTTTGGGTTGTGTACTAATCAAAACTAAAGGTCGTTCGAGGTCGTGCTTGAGTAAATTACAAGCGTGCCAAGCGAGTTGTGATGGCGTATGTCTCAGGAAATAATCAGCATGGCAGCGAGACCATAATTTGTTGAGCTTTTCTTCATTAATAGGGGATTGTCGCAGTAGGACCAGCGCTTGATGGCGGTGATGGCGGATGCGCTCACGTAAGTCCGGTGTGTTCTGTATACCTTGATTGAGTTGATGCTCTGTTGAGAGGAATAGCTCACGGATCAAACTCTGCTTCCAACTATTCCACAGCGTGCTATTGGTGGCACAAATATCAGCAACAGTTAGGCACATTAAATAATTTAAGCGAGGAACGGTTTTCACTTCGAGGGCAAACTGTTTGATCACATCGGGATCTTGGATATCTCTGCGCTGTGCGGTGACTGACATGAGTAAATGACTTTTTACCAACCAAGAGGCCAGCTCAGCTTCTTTGATGGGATAATTATGTTGCATCGCAAATTCATAGACAAATTCAGAACCTAAATCAGAGTGATCTCCTGAGCGCCCTTTGGCAATATCGTGAAATAATGCAGCAAGCCTTAATGTTTCAGGATGCAGTAATTTGGGATAAACACTGACACATAATGGGTGATCGCGACGATTTTCTTCATGTGTAAAACTATCGATTTTTTGTAACACACGGATAGTATGCTCATCCACAGTATAGGCATGAAAAAGATCAAACTGCATTTGGCCAACAATATTGCTCCAATAGGGCGTATAAGCGCTTAATACACTATGTAAGTGCATTGGCACAAAGGCACCTTTAATTGCCCTTGGGTGACGTAATATTTTAAGGAATAGCTGTCTTGCTTCTGCTAATTCACATAATGGTGCTGACAAATTACGTCTTGCAAAACGTAGTTGGCGTAAAGTTGTTGAGTAGATCCCTGTAATATTCGGATAGCGGGCCATTAAATAGAACATTTTTAGAATGGCAGCCGGTTGTTTGATAAATAGCATGTCATCAATGACATCGATAAACGAACCGCGTAGTTGGAATTGTTCATCGAGTGGTCGTGGCTTTTCATCGGGATTGAGTGCAAGGATCGCGTCATCAAATAACTGCAATAGCATCTGATTGAGCTCACGCACGCGTCGAGTAACACGATAAAAATCTTTCATCATGCGTTCAACAGGCTGATTTTTCTCTCCTTCATAACCCAACAAACGGGCAACGCTAAACTGACGATCAAACAATAGGCGATTATCATAGCGTTTAACCACTAAATGTAATGCAAAACGAATTTTCCACAAAAAAGCCAAACATTCTTTAAGTTCTTGTCGCTCTTCTTCGGTTAAAAAGCCAAACCCGACCATTTCATCGACCGTGGTCGCGCCGAAATGACGTCTCCCAACCCACAGTAGCGTGTGTATATCACGTAAGCCACCTGGACTGCTTTTAATGTCCGGTTCTAAGTTATAGCTAGTGCTGTGGTAACGCTGATGACGCTCTTGCTGTTCAGTCAATTTTGCGGCAAAAAAGGCCTCTGAAGGCCAAAAGTTATCGCTAAATATGGTTTTTTGTAAGCGCAAAAATAAGGTGATGTCGCCGCAGATCAGTCTTGATTCAATTAGATTAGTGGCAACCGTTAAATCGGCGTTACCTGCATCAATACACTCCTGTAACGAGCGAACACTGTGGCCAATATCAAATTTTAAATCCCACAGTAAGGTAATAAATTGGCCTATTTTGGCGGCAATTTCGTCGCTCAAGGGCTGGGCGCTGAGCACTAAAATATCAATATCAGATAAAGGGTGCAGTTCGTGTCGGCCATAGCCTCCAACTGCGACTAATGACACTTGTGGTTGTTGATCAAACTGATACTCCTGCCATAGTCGAGTTAAAAGAGCATCAAGATAATCACTGCGTGCATGCACCAGATCGATGACCGACTGACCTTGCTTGAATGCTTCTTCTAGATAGTTGTTAAAAGATTCGACATGTTGTTTTAGAGAAAACAGTTCAATATCTGAAGATTGAAATAAAGAGGGCGATAAGAAGGTTACAGGAGATGGTGTCATCGTTATCTTTCCACATAGAGAGCTCAACTGGATAATTAACAGCTTACTGGGGATTATTGTGGATGAACAGCCAGAAGTTGAATTATTTTGAGTGAATGAGTGGACGGTAAAAATGAAAAATGTGACATGTCACGTTGGTATATAGAAACCTGAACGTGACATGACACAATGCATTAGCGTGTAAAGGTTAAGCGTTAACTAAAACCGCGGAGATAAACGGCTCTTCTTCTTTACGGAGTGTCATGATTTCACAACCATTGTCAGTAACGACTAACGTGTGTTCATATTGCGCTGACCAACTTCTATCTTTGGTTTTGACTGTCCAGCCGTCATTCATGGTACGGATACGATAATCGCCAACGTTGACCATCGGCTCGATGGTAAATGCCATGCCTTTTTGCAATACAACACCGCTGTCATCTGCATCATAGTGGAGAACTTGAGGCTCCTCATGGAATCCTTCGCCAATACCGTGGCCACAATATTCACGAACAACAGAGAAATCGTTTTTCTCTACGTATTCCTGAATAGCTTTACCCAGTGTGCGTAGGCGAATACCCGGTTTTACCATACGCAATGCTAAATAAAGGCTTTCTTGTGTAATGTGGCACAGACGTTCACCTTGGATCGTGGGTTTACCGACAATAAACATTTTAGAGGTATCACCATGGAAACCCTCTTTAATGACAGTCACATCAATGTTAACCACATCGCCATCTTTCAAAATTTTATCATCACTAGGAATGCCGTGACAGATAACATCATTGATGGAGATACATACAGATTTAGGAAAACCATGATAATTTAAGCATGCGGGGATCGCTTGTTGAACATCGACAATATGTTGATGGCAGAGGCGATCTAGCTCACCAGTGCTTACCCCAGGTTTGACGTGTGGTGCGATCATTTCTAACACTTCGGCAGCGAGCCTGCCAGCAACACGCATTTTCTGAATATCTTCTTCAGTTTTGATAATAATAGCCATGAATTCAGTCCATTTATGTCAGCAACGGCTGCGTGACACAATTTAAATGAAAAGGATTAATAAATAGGCAGCAGTGCCATCTATTCAAGATTAATGGGATTATGGTACCAGCCACCGCATTTTCTGCCAACTAGGCATCGATGTTTATTGGGTTGTAAAAATGGTTGTAGGATACGCTGAGCGGCTCGTGTGGCTTATCATTTTGAGCTTTGGGTAGCACAAATTGCCAAAAATAAGGTTCTAGTGAATAAACCAATAATCGAAAAAAATGTAAGAGCTCTGTAGGGCAGGTTGGATACATCTTATTATTCCATCGATATTATCCCCCTAAACCGGCTTTAATATGTATGTTGGCTGGTTTAATCGATATCAATTAATAATTATCTCGCTAAAATTATACTGATATTTGTCACTTAACGAAAGAAATGAGTATGTCAACTTTATGTTATATCTATAAAAAATACTTTATGAGTCGTTCTTGAGATATAGAATAGTATATATCAGTATTATTAAACATTCAGTTAAATGTATTTAATTTTATTTCCTTTCATTTAGAATGCGTATTTAACTTAAGGATGGGGGGTATATGCAGTGCGGTGATTTAGAATGGTTTTATTGTAAAAACGGTGAAATCATGGATGCTAATGAAGCCATGGAAAAAAGATTGGTTATTTATCGTCGAATTTTGAAAAACCTTAAAAGTGCACATAATCGATCCAATGAATGTTTACCCCCTAGCGGATTAGATGAGTCAATTTATTATAGGTGTGATGGTGATGAACCTTCGGTTAAAACGGCACTCAGTAATCCTTGGGTAAAAGGAACTGAGGATTTTGCTATCACCTCGGCAAAAGGTGTTAAACGTTCGATAAATACAGCTGCTGAACTTGGTGTGTTACCTCCTCCTTTGCAAGGTATGAATTTTCTTCTTAAATCTCGGGTGTCTCAAAATCCCCGTATCATGAAAGAGAATGTTGAAGCCATCTATTTATTGCGGTTTGTTTATGATCCCTATGAAAATTTTTCTGAGGTTATCAATATTATTATTGGCGCTATCGTTAGCCAAATGCCGCCACCAAGAAGGCGAAAGTTATCTGATTATATTCAAATGGCAAGTACCGTTTCTAATATAAATAAACCAATTAATTTTAATGATAGATTTGATATTGAACAGCGAGTGAATGTGTCGGTTAGACATTTTGCCGAAGGCGTGACGATTGATATTATGACGGAATCACAGATTCGGAAATTTATTGTGACTGCAATAATCACGCGTATTGTTGCGTTCATTGTCACAAAACATCCGTCTTTTTTTAAACCGTTAGGTGGCCCTCGTGCGGTGATCAGTCGCACGATCATTGCAGCTACTCTGATATACAGCTACGGTACCATTGAAAAAATGTCGGAAGCGGCAAGACGACTGAAGAATAAGAATCGCGTCGTTTATGACGCGATGAATAAAAGCCAAATCACCATGGCTTATTACTTTGTTGAAGAGGAATTAAGCCCATTAATTACGTTAGCTGCAAGTCCAAGTAATGCGGCGAGTGATGATGCTTTTGTTGCTGAAATTGTTAACTTAATCAGTAAATATAAAAATTAGAACACGCTATCATTGGATATACTGTAGCCTGATGTGCCAGCCATAATTTGAGCAGTAGTAATATCACGGTATTTAATGGTTAACCGTTCTTCCGGTTCGATATCATTACGTAAAATATTATTTGGACATTGATGGGTGTAATCAATAATGGATGCTTCGTTTAATTTCACTGTGAAATATTTTTCTATTCCGCCATTTTGAGCGGTACGATAATAATCGAAGACGAGATTGAGTGTTTCATTATTTGAAACGGCAATTAGCAATAATGGTGATGATTTATCAATCAGTTTGGTGAACTCGATAGGTTGGTGTGATAAGTTTTGGGCTCTGGATATGGAGAAGTTTAATTCTGTGACAAATATCGCGTCTTGCTTGCCCGATTGATAACGATTTCCGATGGAGTCCAATGTGCCGCAACCACGAGAAATCAGACCTTGCTGTTTCCCTTGTAACGTTAGATAGATTAAATTAGCCATTAATTGAGTCCGTTTTGAGTCCGTTTATAGGTAAATTTAAGTTATGTTAAACAATAAAATCGCCATCGTCACGTTATTGTTACTCTTAGGTAACCCAGTATCATCATATTCTGAATCAGTAAATAAATGCATTCCTGAAGAAAAAAATTTTGCTATCTGTGAAACTTTAGCTAAACAAGGGGATGATGAGGCTTTATTGGTGGTCGGGCGCTTTTATGAAACGGGTACTGGCGTCGAAAAAAATCTCGAAAAGGCAGAAGAAATTTATCAGAAACTGGCGGATAAAAATGATGCAAATGGGATGAATCGTTTAGCGATGCTAACAGAAGACCAAGGGAAAAAAGACGAAGCTATTTTACTTTATCAAAAAGCTGCTGAACTTGGGTCATCCTCCGCAGATTACAATTTAGGTATATTATACAAATATAATAATGACTACATCAAAGCGAGACAAATGTTTGAAATAGCAATCAAGAAACATCAATCAAGTAGCGCAATGATGAGTTTGGGAGATTTATATCGTGATGGCCGTGGAGGGGAGCAAAATACTGATTTAGCTGAAAAGTGGTATAAAGAATCAATACAATCTGGTAATTATTTTGCGATTACTCGATTAGGTGATTTGTACAGTGACTTAGAAAATTATGATGGCGCAATAAAATGCTATGAAATAGCCATTACAAAAGGGGATCCCGCTGCAATGAATTCAATGGGATTGCTTTTTCAGCATGGTTTTGGTGTTCAACGCGATATTAATAAAGCGGTAAAGCTCTATCAAGATGCTTCAAATAAAGAAGGGCTTGGTGGGTTGATTAACTTGGGATTGATGTATGAGGAAGGGCTAGGGGTACCTCAAAGCTACGAAAAAGCCATAGAATTATACGAAAGAGCCTATCAATTAGGTTATACGCAGATACAATCAAGGATCGATTTTTTAAATAAAAAATTAATAAAAAAATAATGAGGCTATAATTTAAATTACAGAGATTTTCGTTGAGGGTTGAGGCATGGTGACTAGGCTCATTCGCAACTCACTATCTATTTTATGTGGCAACCCAGCGACTCATTTACTTAGCTCCTAATTGCACCTTGAATTATTTGGAGTTTAATTTAACTCTAATACTGAGTGTAAAAACTAACTTCATCGATTGATTTTACGGCAATGTTAGGTTCGCTACTAACCACAGTACAATAGCGAATTTAGAACAGAATCTGGAATAGAGTTAAGCTCATTAAACCCTTTTTTCTCCCCGCAAAAAAACAACAAAAGTTGGCTTATTAATTCGATTTATGGTATAAAGCGCGCCGGCAATCCATATTCTCGATGAACAAATGTGACTTTAACCTTGGTTGATGGCACCACATAATTAGAATTATGGGTAAGCTTAAACTAAACTCAATTGTGTATAACACACACAGGTCGACACATGCACCGGGGTGCTCTTATGCGTCTAGACGCAGCTTTGGAGTCGGTGTTATGGGATCTGTGGAGGCATAACCCCAATTACTTAAATACAGAGGTATTAAATGGCAACTGTTTCCATGCGCGATATGCTACAAGCGGGCGTACACTTTGGTCACCAGACTCGTTACTGGAACCCTAAAATGAAACCTTTCATTTTCGGCGCTCGTAACAAAGTACATATCATCAACCTGGAAAAAACTGTTCCAATGTTCAACGAAGCTCTGGCTGAGTTGACTAAAATTGCTTCTCGTAAAGGCAAGATTCTGTTTGTTGGTACTAAGCGTGCAGCAAGCGAAGCCGTTCAAGAAGCTGCTAACAGCTGTGACCAGTATTTCGTTAACCATCGCTGGTTAGGCGGTATGCTGACTAACTGGAAAACAGTTCGTCAGTCAATCAAACGCCTGAAAGATCTGGAAGTTCAGTCTCAAGACGGTACTTTCGACAAACTGACCAAGAAAGAAGCGCTGATGCGTACTCGTGAACTTGGCAAGTTAGAAAACAGCTTAGGCGGTATCAAAGATATGGGCGGTTTACCTGACGCTCTGTTCGTTATCGATGCAGAACACGAACATATCGCTATCAAAGAAGCAAACAACCTGGGTATCCCAGTATTTGCTGTCGTTGATACTAACTCTGATCCAGACGGTATCGACTTTGTTATCCCTGGTAACGACGACGCAATCCGTGCAATCAAATTGTATCTGGGCGCTGTAGCAACTACTGTTCGTGAAGGTCGTTCTCAAGATCTGGCTGTACAAGCAGAAGAAAGCTTAGTAGAAGCTGAATAATAAGGCCTGCTCAGTAGAGCCCTTATTAACCAGGTATTGCTATATGGTTAGAAGGGGGCCTTTGTGGCCCCTTTTATCTATCTGAATCAGAATTATCCTTGGGGGGATCCTCCCGCAAGGTATATCGAGGAATAAATCACATGTCTGGAATTACCGCTGCATTGGTAAAAGAACTGCGCGAACGTACTGGCGCAGGTATGATGGAATGTAAAAAAGCACTCGTTGAAGCGAATGGTGATATCGAATTAGCCATCGACAACATGCGTAAATCAGGTCAGGCTAAAGCGGCTAAAAAAGCAGGCCGTGTTGCTGCTGAAGGTGTTATCCTTGCAGAAGTTTTTGCTGACGGCAAAACTGGCGCACTGATCGAACTGAACTGTGAAACTGACTTCGTTGCTAAAGATGCTGGATTCCTGGCATTCGGTAAAGAAGTGATGGCTTCCGTTGTTGCTGATAAAAATGCAGATATCGATGCACTGAAAGCAAAATTTGAAGACACTCGTACTGCTCTGGTTGCTAAAATCGGCGAAAACATCAACATCCGTCGCGTTGCAATCCTTGAAGGCGCACAAGTAGGTAGCTACCTGCACGGTGCACGTATCGGTGTTTTAGTTGCAGCTGAAGGCGCGGACGAAGAACTGCTGAAGCACATTGCTATGCACATCGCGGCAAGCAAGCCTGAATATGTTACTCCTGATGATGTACCTGCTGATGTTGTTGCTCACGAGCACCAAATCCAGCTAGACATCGCTATGCAATCTGGTAAACCACGCGAAATCGCAGAAAAAATGGTTATTGGTCGCATGAACAAATTCACTGGCGAAATCTCACTGACTGGCCAGCCTTTCGTTATGGATCCAAGCAAATCTGTTGGTGATCTGCTGAAAGAGAAAAATGCGAAAGTAACTAACTTTATCCGTTTTGAAGTGGGTGAAGGTATCGAGAAAGTTGAAACTGACTTCGCAGCAGAAGTTGCTGCAATGAGTAAGTAAGTAGTCAGCTTTACAAGGAGCCGCCGATTGGCGGCTCTGTTTTAATTAGCATATACCCGAAATCCTTCAAGTTACAGTTGTGTTGACTGTGTTCAGTTAGTCGAGTCATAGAGTTTATCTATGCTCCCCGTCTATCTTAACTCGTCGCTCACCTACAACTCGAATTATTTGGAGTATATCCCAAAAAATTAAGGTACGTAGAAATCGCCTTATGCATTCTGCGTGTGTTACCCCAATAAATTATCTGTGTAGGACAGAACACCATGGCAACCAATGCAAAACCCGTTTATCAGCGTATCCTGCTTAAGCTCAGTGGCGAAGCCTTACAAGGCGCAGAAGGTTTTGGAATCGATGCTAGCGTTTTAGATCGTATGGCTCAGGAAATCAAAGAACTCATAGAGCTGGGTATACAGGTCGGTGTGGTTATTGGCGGTGGTAACCTGTTTCGTGGTGCTGGTTTGGCACAAGCGGGTATGAACCGTGTGGTTGGTGACCATATGGGGATGCTGGCTACCGTGATGAACGGGCTAGCCATGCGTGATGCATTGCATCGTGCTTATGTGAATGCAAGACTAATGTCTGCAATTCCACTTAACGGCGTGTGTGATAACTATAGTTGGGCTGAGGCTATCAGTCTGTTACGTCATGGCCGCGTTGTGATTTTTTCTGCGGGAACAGGGAATCCATTCTTTACAACTGACTCTGCTGCGTGTTTACGTGGCATTGAGATCGAAGCAGATGTTGTATTGAAAGCAACAAAAGTTGATGGTGTGTATTCAGCGGATCCAGCAAAAGATCCAGATGCTGTACTTTATGAAACATTAACTTATCAAGACGTCCTTGAGCGCGAATTGAAAGTAATGGACTTGGCTGCATTTACGCTAGCGCGTGACCATAATTTGCCTATTCGTGTTTTCAATATGAATAAGCCAGGTGCTTTACGCCGTGTTGTTATGGGCGAAAATGAAGGAACTCTGATTTCTCACAATTAATACTCAGAGACATCGGCTGAGTTTAATTGTATTATCTAACGTAAATTCAGAAAGTTTAAGCGAGGCTGCATTGCGGCCTTTAATAACCAGTTTTTAAGGGTTGAAAACGTGATTAATGAAATCAAAAAAGATGCTCAAGACCGCATGGAAAAGAGCGTCGAAGCACTGAAAAATCAAATCAGTAAAGTTCGTACTGGTCGTGCATCTCCAAGCCTGCTTGATGGTATTATGGTAGATTACTACGGTTCAGCAACACCTTTACGTCAATTAGCGAACGTGACTGTTGAAGACGCACGCACATTAGCTATCTCTGTATTTGACCGTTCTATGTCACCTGCGATCGAAAAAGCAATCATGGCTTCAGATCTGGGCCTAAACCCATCATCAGCGGGTACAGTGATTCGTGTTCCACTTCCACCATTGACAGAAGAGCGTCGTAAAGA
Organism: Providencia manganoxydans; assembly: GCF_016618195.1. Classification (NCBI taxonomy): domain Bacteria; kingdom Pseudomonadati; phylum Pseudomonadota; class Gammaproteobacteria; order Enterobacterales; family Morganellaceae; genus Providencia; species Providencia manganoxydans. The sequence goes on along the minus strand of NZ_CP067099.1, from coordinate 3,469,359 downwards.
CCTGATCAAAGTGGTTCGTGCTGAAGCTGAACAAGGTCGTATTGCTGTTCGTAACGTGCGTCGCGATGCTAACGATAAAGTAAAAGCATTGTTGAAAGACAAAGAAATCAGTGAAGATGATGAGCGTCGCTCACAAGATGACATTCAAAAATTGACTGATAACTTCATCAAAAAAGTTGATGATGCTTTAGCTCAAAAAGAAGCTGAGCTGATGGAGTTTTAATCCATCCAATAAAGCCATCAAAGGAGCAACTTTGGTGGTTTTATTCTCTCATATCAAATGATCTAATAATCATCCTTTCTTAGCGATCAAGCTGATATAATCTCAGTATTGAATAAATACAGAGTATCTGCATTATGAAACGTCTTACTATTCTAGGTTCTACAGGTTCAATTGGTACTAGCACACTTTCTGTCGTCAGAAACAACCCCGATAAATTTAAAATTGTTGCCTTAGTGGCTGGCAGAAATGTAGCTGAATTGGCAAAGCAATGTCTTGAATTCCAACCACAATATGCTTCGATGGCAGATGAGGTTTCAGCTCAAGAGCTACGTGTAATTTTGACAGATAATCACTGTAAAACGGAAGTTTTGTCTGGGCGTGAAGCGGCTATTCAACTTGCAGGCCTTGATGATGTCGACCAAGTCATGTCTGCAATTACAGGTGTTGCTGGCTTGCTCCCTACATTGGCAGCCATTCGCAAAGGAAAACGAATTTTATTAGCGAATAAAGAGTCACTGATCACCAGTGGTCGACTATTCTTTAATGCGATTCGTGAACATGGTGCTTCTGTTTTCCCAATTGATAGTGAACATAATGCCATTTTCCAAAGCTTGCCTGAAATTATTCAATTGAACCTCGGTTTTGCCGACCTATCTGCGTCTGGTATTTCGAGTATTATTTTGACTGGCTCAGGTGGTCCATTCAGAGAAACGCCATTATCTTATCTCGATAAGGTAACGCCTGATGAAGCCTGTAATCATCCAAATTGGTCGATGGGCCGTAAAATTTCTGTTGATTCAGCGACTATGATGAATAAAGGTCTTGAATATATTGAGGCTTGTTATTTCTTTAATGCCGATCAACAACAAATGGAAGTTATTGTTCATCCTCAATCGGTGATCCATTCAATGGTTCGCTACCGTGATGGTAGTGTGATTGCACAGCTCGGTACGCCTGATATGTGCACGCCTATCTCTTATAGCATGGCTTATCCACAACGTATTTCTTCAGGCGTTGAGCCACTGGATTTTGCAAAATTGTCGTCATTAACATTTGTTCAGCCTGATTATCAGCGCTACCCTTGTTTGAAACTTGCCATTGATGCTTGCCATCAAGGTCAAGCAGCAACCACGATTTTAAATGCTGCCAATGAAATATCCGTCGCAGCCTTCCTTGAAGGAAAGGTTCGTTTTACAGATATTGCGAAAATTAATCTTGCAACATTAGAAAAACTGCATTTATCTGAACCAGTTTCAATTGATGAGGTCTTAGACATCGATAATCAGGCTCGATGTGAAGCTGCACAATTAATCAAACAGACATTTTCGGTCTAGTATGTGATTTATTTAGTTGCTGATAAGCATGATAAGTCTTTAATATGTCACGCGCATATATACTCAAAAGAGTTCGAGTTGCGGGTAGGCGACAAGCGAAGATAGGCGGGGAGCATATATAGGTTATGTGGCTCGGCTAGTTGAGCGTAGTCAACCCCTCGGCAGCTTGAAGTATGACGAGTATAAAAACATAATATCGGTATTTAGCGCTGAATTAAGGATCTGTCTTATCAGCAAACTCAAAAATAACAGGTATGATTATGCTGAATTCTCAACGCTATGCATACAAGGATTAATATTTAATGAACTCTAGTGGTGAAAATCTCTCCAACTCAGGGCTACCAAAGCATGTTGCTATTATTATGGATGGCAATGGGCGCTGGGCAAAGCAGAGAGGGAAATTAAGAATAACTGGGCATAAGGCTGGCGTTGAGTCTGTGCGTAATGCGGTACGCTTCGCAGTTAAAAATAACATTAGTTCACTGACGTTATACGCCTTTAGCAGTGAAAACTGGAGAAGGCCTGAGAAAGAAGTCAGTTCCTTAATGGAGCTATTTGTATTTGCTCTCGATAATGAAGTAAAAAACCTACACAAGAATAATGTAAAACTACAAATTATCGGTGATATTGGTCGATTTAGCGAACGTCTTCAAAAACGTATTCAAAAAGCAGAAGAACTTACTGCAAACAATACAGGATTAAGGTTAAATATCGCAGCAAACTATGGTGGTCGTTGGGATATTGCTAATAGTGTGAAACAGGTTTTTGAGCGCGTACAAAACGGCGAATTGACTATTGATGATATCAATGAAGAGTCAATTAATGATTATGTTTGTATGCATGAGCAAGAAGACGTTGATTTGGTTATTAGAACGGGCGGTGAACACCGCATTAGTAACTTTTTATTATGGCAGGTTGCTTATGCCGAATTCTATTTCACCAATGTACTGTGGCCAGATTTTGATGAAATGGTGTTTCAGAATGCAATTGATGCTTTTAGTCAACGCGAGCGACGTTATGGTGGGGCTGAGTCAGATGATGAGCTCGTTAAGTAAAAGGGGTAAATTGTGCTGAAATATCGTTTAATTACAGCAATTATTTTAATTCCGCTGGTTATTGCCGCGCTTTTTTTGCTTTCACCTGCTGCATTTGGCTATGTTGTAATCGCAGTGTGTGCACTAGGGGCTTGGGAATGGGCACAATTTGCCGGATGGCAAACCCAAGCTAAACGCATCGTTCTTGCGGTCGTTTTTGCTGTTGCATTATTAGCAATGCAATTCTCTTTTGCTGATATGACCATGTTGGCGAATGAACCTTTGATTTTATATGGCTTGTGGGCAGGACTCATTTGGTGGGTCGTAGCGATAGTATTAGTTGTCACTTATCCTCAATCAGCCCAAGCTTGGGGACAATCAGCGATTGTTCGCGCTTTATTTGGTGTATTGACCATTATCCCTTTCTATTGTGGCATGATGGTATTGAGAACGATTGGCTATCATACTGATACTTTCTTTGGTGCATGGTGGTTGCTATATGTGATGTTGTTGGTATGGGGTGCAGATTCCGGAGCGTATGCTTTTGGCCGTACCATGGGACGTCATAAGATGGCACCAAAAGTTTCTCCTGGTAAAACATGGGAAGGGTTAGCTGGCGGCTTAATCACAGCAGGAATTATTTCTTGGCTATTTAGTTTATTTGCGCCAATCCCTGTTATGCCTGATTATTTGCTGGTTACATCAATTATTGTTGTTGTAGTATCTGTATTCGGTGATTTGACTGAAAGCATGTTTAAACGTCAATCAGGGATCAAGGACAGTAGTCATTTAATTCCAGGTCACGGTGGAATTCTTGATAGAATCGATAGTCTAACCGCTGCAATACCGGTATTTGCTGGCCTGAATTTATTAGTTTTTAATGGTTTCGGTCTTTAGGATAGGAAATGGGATTTTTTTGGAGTTTAGCGGCATTTATCATTGCTATTGGCGTGTTAATTACCGTACATGAATTTGGTCACTTTTGGGTCGCTCGTCGTTGTGGTGTTTATGTCGAACGTTTTTCTATCGGTTTTGGGAAAACGTTATGGCGTAAAGTTGACCGTCAGGGGACCGAATTTGTTATTGCCATGATCCCATTGGGCGGCTATGTCAAAATGTTGGATGAGCGTGTAGGGGATGTGACACCTGAACGTCGTCATCTAGCTTTTAATAATAAAACCATTGGGCAACGCGCCGCAATTATTAGTGCGGGACCAATTGCGAACTTTTTATTAGCAATTGTTGTCTACTGGTTGGTATTTATGATTGGAGTTCCATCCGTTCGCCCAATTATTGAAGATGTAAAAGTGGGTTCAGTAGCGGCTGAGGCAAATTTTTTGCCTGGAATGGAACTAAAATCAATTGATGGTATCGAAACGCCTGACTGGAATTCAATTCGTCTAGCGTTAGTGGGTAAAATTGGTGATCGTCAATTAACCGCAGAAGTGTTGCCTCAAGGTTTTAGTGAGCCTGTGACTAAAACAATTGATTTAACGACTTGGCAATTCGATCCTGAAAAGCAAGATCCTGTGCTTTCTCTTGGTATCATGCCTGTTTCGGCTAAAGTGTCATCTGTTATTTTAAAAGTTTCACCGGGGCTTGCTGGCGAACGCGCAGGTTTACAAGCAGGGGATAGAATTGTTAGCGTAGATGGGAATACCATTGATTTATGGAATCCTGTTACGCGGTTTATTCGTCAAAGTCCGAATCAACCAATGAAATTAGGCGTTGAAAGAGACAACCAGCTCATTTCGCTCATATTGACTCCAGATAGTCAGAAAGGGAAGGGTGGAGAGCAAATTGGAATTGCGGGAGTCGAACTTTCAGTGTTACCGTTAGCGGATGAATATAAAATGGTGCAGCAATATGGGCCATTTTCTGCAATTTACCAAGCTAGCGATAAAACATGGCAGTTGATGAAGCTGACCGTGAATATGATGGGTAAATTGGTTGTTGGGGATGTCAAACTTAACAACTTGAGTGGGCCGATCTCGATCGCTAAAGGCGCGGGGGTATCGGCAGAGTCAGGCTTGGTATATTATTTGATGTTCATCGCGCTGATAAGCGTGAACTTGGGCATTATCAATTTGTTTCCATTGCCTGTATTAGATGGGGGGCACTTGCTCTTCCTATTAATTGAGAAAATTAAAGGAAGTCCAGTGTCTGAGCGAGTACAAGACTTTAGTTATCGGATAGGTGCAATGGCATTGATTCTGTTAATGGGACTTGCACTTTTTAATGATTTCTCTCGCTTCTAACAAAGTAAGCCGGGGACCAGTAAGGAATACGCATAACAACGATGGCGATGAAAAAGTTGCTCATAGCGTCGCTGCTTTTCGGCAGCGCCACTGCATACGGTTCAGACGGATTCGTAGTTAAAGACATTCGTTTCGAAGGTCTACAACGCGTCGCCGTTGGTGCAGCATTATTGAACATGCCTGTAAGGGTAGGTGACTCGATTGATAACGATGATATTAGTCGTTCAATCCGTTCTCTATTCTCTACCGGTAACTTCGAAGATGTTAGGGTCCTGCGTGATGGAAACACGCTGATCGTTCAAGTTAAAGAGCGGCCAACCATCGCGAGTATCACTTTTACAGGTAACAAATCTGTTAAAGACGATATGCTCAAACAAAACTTGGAAGCATCAAATATTCGTGTTGGTGAAGCCCTTGACCGCACGACAATCGCGAACATAGAGAAAGGTCTAGAAGACTTTTACTATAGTGTTGGTAAATACAACGCGACAGTAAAAGCCGTTGCTACACCACTGCCTCGTAATCGTGTTGATTTAAAATTTGTATTCTCTGAAGGCGTTTCTGCAAAAATCCAGCAGATCAACGTGGTCGGAAATAAAAATTACACGACAGCGGAATTGGTCAATAAATTCCAATTACGCGATGATGTGCCATGGTGGAACTTAGCAGCAGACCAAAAATATCAGAAACAAAAACTGGCTGGTGATTTAGAAACCCTCCGCAGCTTCTATCTTGACCGAGGTTATGCTCGCTTCAATATTGATTCCACTCAGGTCAGTTTGACGCCAGATAAAAAAGATATCTACATTACGATTAATGTGACGGAAGGCGATCAATATAAGATCTCCGGCGTTGAGGTTAATGGTAATACGGCAGATCATCTCACAGAAATTCAAGAACTCATTACCATTACTCCGGGTGAACTGTATAACGGTACCCAAGTAACGGGTATGGAAAACAAAATTAAAGACCTTCTTGGTCGATATGGTTATGCCTACCCACGTGTAATGACTCAGCCTGAAATTAATGATGAAGATAAAACCGTAAAACTGCATGTCAATATTGACGCAGGTAACCGTTTCTATGTTCGTCAAATTCGTTTCCAAGGTAATGATACTAGTAAAGATACCGTCTTACGTCGCGAAATGCGCCAAATGGAAGGTGCTTGGCTGGGTAATGATTTGGTTGAGTTAGGTAAAGAACGTCTGAATCGTACTGGCTTCTTTGAAACTGTTGACGTCGAAACGCAACGTGTGCCAGGTAGTCCTGACCAAGTTGATGTAGTTTACAAGGTAAAAGAACGTAACACGGGTTCAATGAACTTTGGTGTTGGTTTTGGTACTGAAAGTGGCGTCAGTTTCCAAGTTGGTGTGACACAAGATAACTGGTTAGGTACAGGTAATGCGGTTGGTATTAACGCAAGTAAAAACGATTACTCAACCAACGTTGAGATGTCATTTACTGATCCATACTTTACCGTTAACGGTGTGAGCTTGGGTGGTCGTATTTTCTATAACGACTTCCGTGCAAAAGATGCTGATTTATCTGGCTATACTAACAAAACTTATGGTTTAGACAGCTTCTTAAGCTTCCCATTCAATGAAAATAACTCATTCCGCCTTGGTGCGGGTTATGTTCATAACTCACTTTCTGATATGCGCCCTCAAGCTGCGATGTGGGATTACCTCTATTCAATGGGGGATAAGCCACCAATTAATGACGACGGTCGCAATAAAGAGAAGTTTAATGCCGATGACTTCACGGTTAACGTAGGTTGGACCTATAATTCATTAAACCGTGGTTTCTTCCCAACATCAGGTAATAAAACTAACCTGTCTGGTAAAGTGACGGTTCCAGGTTCTGATAACGAATACTATAAATTGCGTTTTGATACGGCTCAGTACTACCCAATCAATGAAGATGAAACTTGGGTGATTTTAGGCCGAGCACAAGCTGGTTTTGGTGATGGTATTGGCGGTAAGCAAATGCCATTCTATGAAAACTTCTATGCAGGTGGTTCGAGTACCATTCGTGGTTTCCGCTCCAATAACATCGGTCCGAAAGCCGTTTATCTGAAAAATGTGAATGGGGTCGTTGGTCCAGAGCCAGGTAGTCCATCAAGTGATGCGGTTGGTGGTAATGCGATGTATGCAGCGTCATTTGAGCTGATTACCCCGACACCATTCATTGATGAGAAATACGCCAACGCAGTACGTACATCGTTGTTTGTTGATGCAGGTACTGTATGGGATACCAACTGGAACAGTATTGATCCAGCATGGCGTGCGGGCATGCCTGACTATGGTAAAGCAACCAATGTCCGTGCATCTGCGGGTGTTGCTTTACAATGGATGTCGCCACTTGGGCCTCTGGTCTTCTCCTATGCGCAGCCTATTAAGGACTACGAAGGCGATAAATCAGAACAGTTCCAATTCAATATTGGTAGAACATGGTAATCTAGATCGTGTCTATCTAAGGAAAACCCCCATATATAGCGTGGGGGTAACCAAAATTTCCAGCCATAAATATGGGTTAAGGAGTTTCGTGTGAAAAAATTGTTGTGTGCAGCGGGTGTGAGTCTGGCTTTAGCGATGTCTGCGGGAGCTTACGCAGATAAAATTGCTGTTGTGAACGTTGGTGAAATTTTCCAAAATATGCCAGCACGCGAAGCCGTTGCTAAACAGCTTGAGAACGAATTCAAGAGCCGTGCGACAGAGTTGCAGAACTTGGAAAAAGATCTCCAATCACGCGTAGAGAAACTGCGCCGTGATGGTGCAACAATGAAGCAAAGCGATCGTGAAAAGCAAGAAAAAGAGCTGATGACTAAACGTGATCAGTTTGCTGAAAAAGCGCAGAAATTTGAAGAAGACAATCGTCGTCGTCAAATGGAAGAGCGCAACAAAATTCTCAGCCGTATTCAAGATTCTATTAAATCTGTTGCAGCCAAAGAAGGCTATGATGTCGTTATCGACGCAAATGCAGTTGCTTATGCAAAAGATAGCATTGACATCACCAGTCAGGTTCAAAAACAGGTTAAATAATAGATGTCTTCAATTCGATTAGCTGATCTTGCTCAGCAGTTGAATGCACAGTTACACGGTGATGGCGATATTGTCATCACCGGTATTGCTCCGATGTATTCAGCAAACAATCAACAAATTACCTTCCTGTCTGATAGCCGTTACAGCGATAAATTAGCTGAATGTCAGGCGGCTGCTGTAGTCCTAACAGCGAAAGACCTAGAAGCTTGCAAAGTTGCAGCTTTGGTTGTTGATAATCCATATCTGGCTTATGCACGCATGGCTCAAATAATGGATACCACTCCAAGTCCCGCAGAAAATATTCATGCGTCAGCTGTGATTGCTGAGGATGCGATATTAGGTAGCAATGTTGCGGTTGGTGCAAATGCCGTCATTGAAAGCGGTGTGGTGCTTGGTGATAACGTTGTCATCGGTGCAGGTTGCTTTGTTGGTAAAAACACGCGTATTGGTGCGGGTAGCCGCTTATGGGCAAATGTTAGCATCTACCATCATATTGAAATTGGAGAGCAATGTTTGATCCAATCAGGTACTGTTATTGGTTCTGATGGTTTCGGCTACGCAAATGACCGTGGTAAATGGGTTAAAATCCCGCAACTTGGCACCGTCATTATTGGTGATCATGTCGAGATTGGTGCATGTACCACTATCGATCGCGGCGCATTAGATAATACGGTTATTGGTAGTAATGTTATTATTGATAATCAATGTCAGATAGCACATAACGTAACCATTGGTGAAGGTACTGCCGTCGCGGGTGGGGTCATCATGGCGGGAAGTTTGAAAATTGGCCGTTATTGTATGATTGGTGGTGCGAGTGTGATTAACGGTCATATGGAGATCTGCGATAAGGTGACCGTCACAGGTATGGGTATGGTCATGAGACCAATTACTGAGCCTGGCGTATACTCTTCGGGTATACCTTTACAGCCTAATAAAACATGGCGTAAAACAGCAGCTTTAGTGTTAAATATCAATGAAATGAATAAGCGCTTGAAAACAGTTGAGCGTGAATTAGATAGCCAAATTCAAAAAAATCAGTAATCATTTTGTAATTCAGGTTAAAATAACCGACTGAGTTACGTTTTTCCGGCCTGCCAGTTAACCTAACTTCATGGTTAAAGCAGGCCGATTCGTTAATTAAATTGAATTAATAGACAGGAAGAGTATTTCGATGAGTGATAATCATACTCTGAACATTGAAGAGATTTTAGAACTGCTTCCGCACCGTTACCCGTTCCTTTTGGTTGACCGTGTATTGGATTTCGAAAAAGGGAAATCCCTACGTGCAGTAAAAAATGTCTCATTCAACGAGCCATTTTTCCAAGGCCATTTTCCCGGCAAGCCAATTTTTCCAGGTGTTTTGATTCTGGAAGCAATGGCACAAGCAACGGGGATTCTTGCGTTTAAAAGCGTAGGGAAATTGGAACCTGGTGAGCTGTATTATTTTGCTGCGATCGATAACGCTCGCTTCAAGCGCCCTGTGTTACCGGGAGATCAGATGATCCTCGAAGTAGAGTTTATTAAAGAACGTCGAGGCGTTGCGCGTTTTAAAGGTGTTGCAAAAGTTGATGGAGAAGTGGCCTGCGAAGCAGAAATGATGTGCGCCCGTCGCCGTGAGGTCTGATATGATTGATAAAACAGCCTGTATTCATCCCTCATCCATTGTTGAAGATGGAGCTATTATCGGTGCCAATGTTCGTATTGGCCCTTTTTGTTATATTGGCGCTAACGTTGAAATAGGCGAAGGCACTGAGCTCAAATCTCACATTGTTATCAACGGCCATACAAAAATTGGTCGTGATAATGTGATTTATCAGTTTGCTTCAGTTGGCGAAGCAAACCAAGACTTGAAATATCAAGGTGAACCTACACGTGTCGAAGTCGGCGATAGAAACCGTATTCGAGAAAGTGTGACAATCCACCGCGGTACAACTCAAGGTGGTGGTTTGACCAAAGTGGGTGATGACAACTTATTAATGGTTAATGCACATATCGCTCATGACTGCATCATTGGTAATCGCTGCATTATTGCTAATAATGGCACCTTGGGCGGACACGTTACACTCGGTGATTTTGCCATTATTGGTGGAATGACGGCGGTTCACCAATTCTGTCAAATAGGTGCTCATGTTATGGTCGGCGGTTGCTCAGGTGTTGCACAAGATGTTCCACCTTATGTTATCGCTCAGGGTAACCATGCGACACCTTATGGCTTAAATATTGAAGGCCTGAAGCGTCGAGGTTTTGATAAAGAGTCACTCCATGCTATCCGTAATGCTTATAAAGTGCTTTATCGATCAGGTAAGTCACTGGAAGATGCACGTAGTGAAATTGCTCAGCTTGCACTAGCAAACCCGCATGTGAAGGTATTTAGTGATTTCTTAGAAGATTCAGCAGAATCTAACCGTGGTATTATTCGTTAAATAAAAATAGCGAAATCAGGGCCGATACTCTAAATAACACAAGGTGCAGTGAGGCGACAAACCAATGCGTCGCTAGAAGCATAGAAAATTATGTGACTGGCGCGAGTGAGTGTAGTCATCCTATCTTAATGCGAAACGCTGCAACTTAAAAAGTATGGCGAGTATATTAAGGAGAGAACTTTGGCGGATCATAATCGCCCACTGACTATTGGCCTTGTCGCTGGCGAAACATCCGGCGATATACTGGGTGCAGGGCTTATCAGAGCATTAAAAGAGCAGGTTCCTGATGCACGTTTTGTCGGTGTTGCGGGACCTTTAATGCAAGCTGAAGGCTGTGAAGCTTGGTATGAAATGGAAGAACTTGCAGTGATGGGGGTTGTTGAAGTTTTAGGGCGCCTCCCTCGGTTATTGTCTATACGTAAAGATTTAACTGAACGTTTTACACAACTGCAACCTGATATTTTTGTCGGTATTGATGCACCTGATTTTAATATCACGCTCGAAGGGCGATTAAAATCAAAAGGTATTAAAACTATTCATTACGTTAGCCCATCAGTATGGGCGTGGCGGCAAAAACGGGTATTTAAAATTGGTCGATCCACGAATTTGGTGCTAGCCTTTTTACCGTTTGAAAAAGCATTCTATGACCGTTTTAATGTGCCTTGTCGTTTTATTGGGCATACTATGGCGGACGCAATTCCACTTCAAGTGAACCAATTAGCAGCAAGGCAACGTCTTGGTATACCTGATAATGCAAAATGTTTAGCTATCTTACCCGGAAGCAGGCATTCAGAAGTGGAGATGTTGAGTGCGGATTTTTTAAAAACCGCGGCCATTCTCAATCAACATTTTACCGAATTACATATTGTTGTACCGTTGGTCAATCAAAAGCGGCGCGAACAATTTGAAACTATTCGTCAGCAGGTCGCTCCAGAGCTGAAAATTCATTTATTAGATGGTCAAGCTAGAGATGCGATGATAGCAGCGGATGCAGCATTATTAGCTTCTGGGACTGCGGCGTTAGAGTGTATGTTAGCAAAATGTCCGATGGTGGTTGGCTATCGAATGAAGCCCTTTACCTTTTGGTTAGCAAAACGTTTAGTGAAAACGCCTTATGTTTCACTGCCCAATTTGTTAGCAGGAAAAGAAATTATCAAAGAACTGCTGCAAGAAGAGTGTCAGCCTGAGAAATTAGCCCAGCAATTAATGCCGTTATTAGAAGGTGGCGAACAGGTTGAGCAGTTAAAAGCAACATTTTTACAGCTTCACCAGTTGATCCGCTGTGATGCGGATAGGCAAGCGGCTGATGCTGTTTTGGACTTGGTTAGAAATTAATGGATTTTATATACCCGGAAGCCAACTTAATTGCTGGCGTTGATGAAGTTGGGCGTGGCCCACTTGTAGGTGCGGTTGTTACTGCCGCGGTCATTTTGGATCCTAATAAACCCATTATCGGGTTAGCTGACTCAAAAAAACTCACAGAAAAAAAACGCGAGCAGTTATTTATTGAGATCCAAGAAAAGGCATTGTGCTGGTGTATAGGCCGAGCTGAGCCAGAAGAAATTGATGAGATCAATATCCTGCATGCCACTATGTTAGCGATGCAACGAGCCGTTGCAGGTTTAAGCATCACACCTGATTTTGTTTTAGTGGATGGAAATCGCTGCCCTAAATTATCAATGCCTTCACAGGCGGTGGTCAAAGGTGATAGCTTGGTCAAAGAAATCAGTGCTGCCTCGATTTTAGCTAAAGTCGTTAGGGACAGAGAAATGGTGGCGCTAGATAAAACTTATCCTGAATATGGCTTTGCGAAACATAAAGGCTATCCAACGGCTTATCATTTAGAAAAATTGGCTCAACATGGCGCAACAAAATTTCATCGTACGAGTTTTGCGCCAGTGCGCCGTGCATTAGCAGCGAAAGACTGAGTATAAATTAGATGGCTGAACCTCGTTTTATTCACTTACGCGTTCATAGCGACTATTCCATGATTGATGGATTAGCGAAAACTGGCCCATTAGTCAAAAAAGTGGCAGCAATGGGGATGCCTGCTTTCGCTATTACTGACTTTACTAACCTTTGCGGGTTAGTGAAGTTTTATGGTGCGACGCACAGTTCAGGGATCAAGCCTATTATTGGGGCTGATTTCTTTGTTGAAAGTGAACAATTGGGCGATGAGATAGCGCATCTAACCGTCTTAGCACGTAATAATGAAGGCTATCAAAACTTAACATTACTAATTTCAGAAGCTTACCAAAAAGGTTATGGTGCGATAGGCCCGACTATCCATCGCGATTGGTTAGTTAAACACAAAGCGGGTTTAATTCTACTGTCCGGTGGACGAAAAGGCGATGTTGGGCAATTTTTATTGCGAGGCAATCAGGCGCTTGTTGAGGAATGTTTAGCGTTCTATGAAACCCATTTCCCGAATAGTTATTATCTCGAACTAATACGAACGGGAAGGCCGGATGAAGAAAGCTATTTACATGCTGCGGTAGAGCTTGCGACTCAGCGTGGTTTGCCTGTCGTGGCGACTAACGATGTGCGTTTTATTGAGAGCAGTGATTTTGACGCTCATGAAATTCGCGTTGCCATTCATGATGGTTTTACTTTATCAGATCCTAAACGACCTAAAAATTATAGTCCTCAGCAATATTTACGCACTGAAGCAGAGATGTGTGAATTATTTGCTGATATTCCTGAAGCCTTAGAAAACAGTGTAGAGATTGCTAAGCGTTGTAATGTTACTATTCGCCTAGGTGAATACTTCTTACCTCAGTTCCCAACAGGGGATATGAAAACAGAAGACTTTTTAGTGATGCGCTCGAAAGAAGGGCTTGAAGAGCGCCTTGAATTTTTATTTCCTGATGAAAAAGTTCGAGCGGAAAGACGACCTGAATATGATGAACGTTTAGATGTCGAGCTAAACGTAATCAACCAAATGGGTTTTCCTGGTTACTTCCTGATCGTGATGGAATTTATCCAATGGTCAAAAGACAATGGTGTACCTGTAGGGCCAGGGCGAGGTTCGGGTGCAGGTTCTTTAGTTGCCTATGCACTGAAAATTACCGATCTGGATCCGTTAGAGTTTGATCTTCTCTTCGAACGCTTCTTAAACCCTGAACGTGTTTCGATGCCTGACTTTGACGTTGACTTCTGTATGGAGAAACGTGATCAGGTCATTGATCATGTCGCACAGATGTATGGTCGTGATGCGGTATCACAGATTATTACCTTCGGTACGATGGCAGCAAAAGCGGTTATCCGTGATGTTGGTCGAGTACTGGGTCATCCATATGGCTTTGTAGATCGGATTTCTAAATTAGTCCCACCTGATCCAGGGATGACGCTGGATAAAGCATTTGAAGCAGAACCTCAGCTTCCTGAAATCTATGAAGCAGATGAAGAAGTTAAAGCGCTCATTGATATGGCGCGTAAGCTTGAAGGGGTTACCCGTAATGCGGGGAAACACGCAGGTGGCGTAGTTATTGCGCCAACCAAGATCACGGATTTTGCTCCCCTATATTGCGATGCAGAAGGGAACAACCCTGTTACTCAATTTGACAAAAACGATGTCGAATATGCGGGTTTAGTTAAATTTGACTTTTTGGGATTGCGTACGCTGACGATCATTAACTGGGCGTTGGAAATGATCAACCCAAGGCGAGCAAAGAAAAATTTAGAGCCTATTGATATTGCTGCGATCCCTCTACATGATCAAAAAAGTTTTGACATGTTGCAACGTTCAGAAACGACAGCGGTATTCCAGTTGGAATCCCGTGGTATGAAAGATCTGATCAAGCGGTTACGCCCAGACTGTTTTGAAGACATGATCGCTTTGGTGGCACTATTTCGCCCAGGCCCATTACAATCAGGGATGGTAGATAACTTTATCGACCGTAAACATGGGCGTGAAGAGATTTCATACCCTGATGTACAATGGCAACATGAGTCATTAAAACCTGTTCTAGAGCCAACATACGGTATTATCTTATACCAAGAACAGGTTATGCAGATTGCTCAGGTTCTTGCAGGTTATACATTAGGCGGCGCCGATATGTTGCGTCGTGCAATGGGTAAAAAGAAACCTGAAGAGATGGCGAAGCAGCGTTCTGTATTTGAAGAAGGCGCCATCAAAAATGGTGTTGATGGCGAGCTGTCGATGAAAATCTTTGACTTGGTAGAGAAATTTGCCGGTTATGGATTTAACAAATCACACTCAGCAGCTTATGCACTGGTTTCATATCAAACATTATGGCTAAAAGCCCACTACCCAGCCGAATTTATGGCTGCGGTAATGACCGCCGATATGGATAACACTGAAAAAGTGGTTGGTCTTGTCGATGAATGTTGGCGGATGGGGTTAAAAGTGTTACCACCAGATATTAATTGTGGTCAGTATCATTTCCACGTTAATGATGAAGGTGAAATTGTTTACGGTATTGGTGCAATCAAAGGGGTTGGTGAAGGCCCAATCGAAGCTATTATAGAAGCCCGCCAAAAAGGAGGGATCTTTAAAGAGATTTTCGATCTTTGCGCTCGAGTTGATATCAAAAAAATTAACCGCCGTGTGATGGAAAAACTGATCATGGCAGGGGCGTTTGATAAATTGGGTCCACATCGCGCGGCGCTGATGTCTTCGCTTGAAGATGCATTAAAAGCCGCCGATCAACATGCGAAAGCAGAAGCTATTGGGCAAGCTGATATGTTCGGTGTGCTGGCTGAAGCACCTGAGCAAGTAGAAAGTTCGTATGCAAGTGTACCGAAATGGCCTGAACAAGTTGTACTTGATGGCGAACGTGAAACATTGGGGCTTTATTTAACTGGACATCCAATAACACGATACTTAAGTGAGATTGAGCGCTATACTAACGGTTTAAGATTAAAAGATGTGAACCCAACCCCTCGTGGTCAAGTGACAACTGTGGTAGGTTTAGTTCTTTCATCTAAAGTTATTACCACTAAGCGTGGCAATCGAATCGGTATTTGTACGCTTGATGATCGTTCCGGTCGTCTGGATATTATGCTATTTTCAGACGCACTAGATAAATACCAGCATTTGCTGGAAAAAGACAGTATCCTGATTGCCACTGGTCAGGTCAGCTTTGATGATTTCAACGGTGGTAATAAAATGACAGTGCGGGAGTTGATGGACATTAGTGAAGCAAGGGAAAAATATGCACGAGGGCTTGCTATTTCACTGTCAGACAAACAAATTAACGACCAGTTGCTGAACCGACTTCGCAGCACTCTTGAACCCCATCGTTCAGGAACGATTCCGGTTCATTTGTATTATCAGAAGGATGACGCCAGAGCCAAGCTTAAATTTGGTGTTGTTTGGCGTGTAACACCCGTTGATGCCCTTCTGAATTCTCTGCGAACTCTGCTGGGTAATGAGCAGGTAGAATTAGAATTTGACTAAAATAGGAATATTATGAGTCTGGATTTTCTTGATTTTGAACAGCCAATTGCTGAACTGGAAGCGAAAATTGATTCGCTGACCGCAGTTAGCCGTCAAGACAACAATTTAGAAGTCAACCTAGATGACGAGGTTGCTCGTTTACGTGAAAAAAGTCTTGAGCTGACACGTAAAATTTTCTCTGATCTGGGTGCTTGGCAAATTGCTAAACTCGCTCGTCACCCACGTCGCCCTTATACGTTAGATTATATATCTCGTATATTTACTGATTTTCAGGAATTAGCGGGCGATCGCGCTTATGCAGATGATAAAGCTATTGTCGGTGGTATTGCGCGTTTAAATGGTCTACCCGTTATGGTTATAGGCCATCAGAAAGGGCGTGAAACGAAAGAAAAAATTCGCCGCAATTTTGGTATGCCTGCACCTGAAGGCTATCGCAAAGCATTACGTTTAATGGAAATGGCTGAGCGCTTCAACTTGCCGATAATTACGTTTATCGACACCCCTGGCGCATACCCTGGTGTAGGTGCTGAAGAGCGTGGACAATCAGAGGCTATCGCTCGCAATTTACGTGAGATGTCTCGTTTATCTGTTCCTGTGATTTGTACCGTTATTGGTGAAGGCGGATCAGGTGGGGCATTAGCAATTGGTGTTGGTGATAAAGTAAACATGTTGCAATACAGCACTTACTCAGTGATTTCTCCAGAAGGTTGTGCTTCTATTCTCTGGAAAAGCGCTGATAAAGCACCATTAGCAGCAGAAGCTATGGGGATCACGGCTCCTCGCTTAAAAGAGCTGAAACTGATTGATAATGTTGTGACAGAGCCATTAGGTGGCGCACATCGTAACTATGATGAAATTGCGGCTTCTTTAAAAGCACGTATCGAGGAAGATCTAAATGAGCTGCTTGAATTAGATCAAGAAGCACTAAAGAATCGTCGTTACCAACGTTTGATGGAATATGGCTATTGCTAATCATTATTGATTAGTGCCGGAAAAACGGGAGTTAGGTAAAAGCCAGCTCCCGTTTTTATTGGTTGCAGAAAATATGAAGGGTGACCATGCGTCAGTATAACTATTTAATCTACGCATTTTTATGTGTGTTGATTTGGAGTTTTATTCCTATTGTTTCGCGCTTTGGGCAAAATGGGTTGGATAGTTTTCAATTTTTGTTTTGGTCTAACTTTATTTCTGCTATTTCAGTTATTTGTGTCGCTTTATGCGCTGGTTATCGGCCTGCTAACTTATTTATTCTACCTAAAAACATGTTGTGTAAAGTGTTTGTGCTTGGTTTTTTAGACTGTCTTTTTTATTTGTTACTGTATTACGGCTACTCGATTGAGAATGGCATTGCTGTTCTAGTCATTCAATATAGTTGGCCTTTAATTATTATTTTGCTATCTGTTATTTTACTGAAAGACAAGTTAGCGGGTAGACAAATTGTCGGTGTGATCATTGGTTTTATTGCTGTCATTATTACTTTTACAAAAGGCCATTTGACACAGCTACAAGTAGAAAATCCGATTGCGTTGTTACTTGTGTTTAGTGGTGCATTTTGCTTTGCACTAATGTCGGTATTCTCTAGACAGTACTCAATAGATCCTTATATTAGCACCGTCTGGTTATTTATATTTTCTACATTAACCTCATTAGTCTTGCTGCTTATGTTTAGCGAAATAAAATTACCCTCTAAAGCTGCATTCTGGCCAACTATCATTAATGGCGTATTGATTAATGGCGTCTCTTATATTTTGTGGTTTAAAGCTATGAATACTGGGCATTCCGCAAAAATTGCTTCAATTGTATTTTTATCACCGGTCTTGTCAGTACTGTGGTTAGTGATGATTTTAAGTGATCCATTTGAAATTGCGTATATCGTAGGAGTACTGCTAGTGATTATTTCTGGTGTGTTGTGTGTGGGTCGCGGTAAACAATAGAGAAGGTCTGAATAATGATGAAATCATCGCAAACCATCGTTGAACATGTATTCAACAAAATTGGTCATTTTAGAAAAATACTTGTTGGACTTAGTGGTGGTGTTGATTCAACGGTTCTACTTCACACGTTATATCAATTGAAACAGCAGCAACTTCCTGAACTAGAAATTAGAGCGATCCATATCCATCATGGCTTAAATAATAAAGCCGATGAGTGGGAAACGCATTGTTTGGAGTTATGTCATCAATGGGGAATTCCTTTTGTTTGTTATCGTGTTACGGTTGATCCCACTAAAAATGGTATTGAAGCTGCTGCTCGGGAAGCGCGTTACCAAGCCTATCGTGATGAACTTGCTGAAAATGAAATTATAGTGACAGCTCAACATTTAGATGATCAAGCTGAAACTTTCATATTAGCTTTGAAACGGGGGAGTGGACCCGCAGGGCTTTCCTCAATGCCCGAATCTTTAAATTTTAATGCAACAATTGGTCAAACGTGGCTATTGAGGCCTTTACTGGAAGTATCTCGCAATGATTTAGAAATATACGCGGCTAAAGAAAAACTTATTTGGGTTGAAGATGACAGTAATCAAGATGATCGCTATGACCGTAACTTTTTAAGATTGCGTGTTATGCCGACATTAGCACAGCGTTGGCCATATTTTGCAAAAGCAGTTTCACGTAGTGCGTCGTTATGTGCTGAGCAAGAAGCGTTACTTGATGAGCTATTACAAGATTCACTCGATGAAATGATGGACTATCGAGGCGGTTTATTTATTGATGGTCTACATGATTGCACGCAAGCAAAACGTAATGCGTTATTACGTCGCTGGATGGCACTGCATCAATTATCGATGCCACCTTTCAATCAATTACAGCGTATTTGGCTGGAAGTCGCATTGGCAAGGCAAGATGCGGAACCTATTTGTCAGCTCGGCAATGTCGATATTCGGCGGTATCAAGGAGCGTTGTGGATTGTACGTCGTATTAACAGCTTACTCGGGCAACAATTTACATGGCATTACCCGCAACCATTTATGTTACCTGAAGCGCTAGGCACTTTGAATGTTATGGTTGATGAAGGGCAAATTCGCCCGCCCATGCCAACGGAAAAGGTGACTGTACGCTTTGGTTTGCAGGGTACTTATAAAATTGTCGGTAGAATGCATTCCAGAAGCAGTAAGAAGATCTGGCAAGAATTAGGTATCTCTCCTTGGATGCGTGAGCGAACACCACTGATTTATTACAATGAACAATTGATTACTGCTGTTGGATGCTTTATTACCCCCGAAGGGTTGGTGGACAATGAGCAAGTGGGCGTTGCATTTCATTGGGACAAATTCGATGAATATCAACTTAAGTAGTCAATAAAATAAGAAGCCCCTTACGACAGGGATGTTCATAAGGGGCGCTGAAGGACTCAATAGTGTATGAGCTTTAGTGAGAGCTATCGACAACAATTGTGCCGATCTCAGGATGACTGAAGGTGTTGATGTGATCCAATCGAAGCTCTTTTGTGCCTTCTTGAGTCTCTAAAATGAGATACTCAACTTTTTTACGCAAGAGCAAATCGCTGGCTTTACCCTCGATGATTTCGCCGCCATGAAGTTTAATCTCAAGTTTTAACTGGCGCTGACAAGCGATTTCAAGATATTCGTAATCATCACAATTGATAGGTTGATATTCAGTATCTGTAGACATATTCCCTCACCACTGTGTTAGTGGCGGTTATTGCCGCCTTCGTCATACTTCGAGTTGTAGCATTATTGCTGGCGTTCACTCGCACTAGTCACCTATTGGTGTAGGCTCCTAGTGATTTGCTTACTTGCAGCCTAGCTATACCTCGAATTATTTAGAGTATATTTTCACTAAGCATCACATGCTTAATAGGATAATAGCACAGTAATTTTAAGAACAATAATCAGCGATGACTTAAATAAATAAATTCTTGTTCGCGAGTGACTCTATTTTGTTCAAGATGTCAGGAAAATCCGAAATATAGTCATGATAATATTTTTATTGGCGTAAAATGTTATCATTAATGTATAGACTAAAATTATAATAATGGAATGGTTAGGAGATAAAGGTAATGAAAAAATCACTATTATTAGCATTAATGGCGGCAGGTGTAGTAACACTCGCGGGTTGCCAAACAATAGCAAAACAACCTAACGTGACTTATATCGATAGAGCTTATACAGGAACATTGCCTTGTGCAGACTGCTCTGGAATTGAGGCAACATTACTCGTTAATCAAGATGGCACTTATGTAGAGCAATTGGTTTATTTAGATACCCGTGATGGTAACCAAACTTTTTATGAAACTGGCTCATGGGCAAAAGATGGTGAAAAATTGCGTATGACCAATGCGAATGGCGAACGCAGTTACTTCTTACCATCCGCAGATGATAAATCAATGATCCTTCTTGACCAAGAAGGTAACAAAATTGAATCGCAATTAAACTATACGTTAAACCAAGTAACCTCAACTAAAAAAGTGGGTGAATATCGTTATCTCGCAGATGCTGCGACTTTCACTGAATGTAAAACAGGTCGTACTTATAGCGCATCAGGTTTAGAGCTTGAAAAAGGTTATAGTGCGACAGGCGTAACAGGTGGAACACCTGTTTATGCTGAAATAGAAGGTTATTATACTATTCGTCCTTCGATGGAGGATGGTCAATTTGACCCAGCATTAGTGCAAACGGGGCAAATAATGTTTGATAAGTCGAGTTCTTGTAAATAAATTAATATTTTCTATATATTCTTATTTTAAAGCCGATTTCATATGAAATTGGCTTTTTTTGTTAAAAAACTACCAATTAATCCTTAAATAGAATATAAAATCAAATAATAACCATTAATGATACTCTCTAGTTGTTATTAATTGCTTGCTTATATTAATAAGTTATTTATAAGAAATGTGAAGAAGGTCATAGCTGTTGGTCAATGAGAAACAATTATAGATAGTGGTGAAATATTCATATTAAGGGGGATTACGTATACTCGATTCAACTAAAAGCAATCAAGGTTAAATTATAGAATATAAAAATATAATGATATATACGGCAGTTAATCGGTATTTAAAGCAGACGGATGAACGAGGGGTTTATTGTGGAAAAAAAGCTTATTTATTTGTTTTGCTCAGCTGGAATGTCAACATCTCTTCTTGTATCAAAAATGAGACAACAAGCTGAAAAATATGATGTTCCAGTTATTATAGAGGCATTTTCTGAAACACTTGTGACAGAAAAGGGAATTGATGCAGATCTTGTTTTACTTGGTCCTCAAATAGCATGGAAATGTTCTGAAATCCAGAAGCTCCTACCCACTAAGCCTGTAGAGGTTATTGATTCTGTACTCTATGGCAAAGTCGATGGATTGGGAGTACTAAAGTCAGCAGTAGCAGCAATAAAAAATAAATCTAGTCAATAAATATTAATTTTAAATAAATTAAATTCGTTATCTATTTGTTATGGTTGTCTTATTTCATACAAACAAGATATGTGATTAAAGTATCTAAGGATATTCTATGAATCATATGCTCACGTCACTTGAAAAGGTATTACTTCCAGTTGCTATAAAACTAGGAAATCAACCACATATAAATGCAATAAAAAATGGTTTTATTAAATTAATGCCTTTGGTATTAATTGGGGCATTATTCGTTTTGATAAATAACGTTTTTCTTAGCTTTGGTGAAGGTTCTTTTTTTTATTCTCTTGGCATTCATATTTCACCTGAAGCAATAGAATCTTTAAATAAATTTAAAGGGATTGGTGGTAATGTTTATAATGGTACATTAGGGATCATGTCTTTAATGACACCTTTCTTTATCAGTATGGCATTAGCAGAAGAACGCAAAGTTGATCCTATAGCCGCAGGGGTTATTGCTATTGCAGCATTTGTTACTGTTACTCCATTTGATGTGAATGGTAATTATGCAATAGGTGCAAATTGGTTAGGCGGTGCGAATATCATTTCGGGTATGATCATCGGCTTGGTTGTTGCTGAAGCATTTACGTTTATTGTTCGTCGTAACTGGGTTATTACATTACCTAGCACAGTACCTAGCGCAGTTAGTCGCTCATTCTCTGCATTAATTCCAGGTTTTATCATTTTATTGATTATGGGGGTTATTGCATGGAGCTTGGCAGGGATCACAACTAATTTCCATCAATTAATCATGGATGGTATATCAAAACCATTAGCTTCTCTTGGCGGCATTGTTGGATGGGCTTATACCATTTTTTGTACACTACTATGGTTCTTTGGTATTCATGGTGCTTTGGCGTTAACAGCGCTAGATTCAGGGATAATGACACCATGGGCGATAGAAAACGTGGCGTTATATCATGAATATGGCTCTGTTGAAGCTGCACTTGCAGCAGGGAAAACATTCCACTTATGGGCCAAACCCTTATTTGATTCTTATGTATTTCTTGGAGGATCAGGGGCTACTCTTGGATTAATTATTGCTATCTTCATTGCTTCACGCCGTGCTGATTATCGACAAGTTGCAAAACTAGGATTACCTGCATCAATATTTCAAATTAACGAGCCTATGGTATTTGGTATTCCTATCATAATGAATCCTATTATGTTTATCCCATTTGTTTTTGTTCAACCTATATTATTGGCGATCACTGTAATTGCCTATTATATGGGGATTATTCCGCCTATCACGAATATCGGACCATGGACAATGCCAACTGGATTAGGGGCTTTCTTTAATACAAATGGCAGTTTTGCAGCTTTACTTTTAGCTTTATTTAACCTTGGTATTGCAACGTTAGTTTATTTACCGTTTGTAATAATTGCTAATAAAGCCCAAGTGACGACGAATAAAGAAGAAAGCGAAGAAGAAACTAAAAAAGCATTACAGTTTTAATTGGCCGGTAATGTTTAATAATAAATGAGGAAGCTATGATTGATTTAGATAATAATGGAAATTTATCTTTTGATGATCTTGAAGAAATTGTTATGGGTCTCATTATTAATTCAGGTAAGGCAAGAAGTTTTGCTTATAAAGCGTTAGAGCAAGCGAAAAAAGGTCAATATCTTGAAGCTGCTGAGTTAATGGAACAATCAAAATTAGCATTGAGTGACGCACATAAAGTTCAAACTAAAATGATTGAAACTGATATGGGTGAAGGGAAAATTAAAGTGAGTTTGATTTTAGCTCACGCTCAAGATCACTTAATGAACACGATGCTAGCCAAAGAATTGGTAACGGAGTTCATTGAGCTCTATAAAAAAATAAACTCTTGATTAGGGGGTGTATGATGCAGCCAATAATAAGCACAAACAATTCTAATATGGATGTTAAAACTGTCTATGAAAATGATATTTTTAATGATAAGGATTTTCATGTGGTTATTTATAATAAAACAGAAAGTGCTACAGGGCTGCATCAACATGATTATTACGAGTATACGATTGTTCTTACAGGGCGTTATTACCAAAATGTTAACGGCAGAAAAGTGTTATTAGAAAGAGGGGAATTTGTTTTTTTACCTATTGGTTCAAATCACGAAAGTTTTTATGAGTTTGGCGCAACAAGAATTTTAAACGTTGGAATCAAAAAAACATTTTTTGAGGAGTATTTTTCACCTTTATTGCCTTCATTCTTTGTTGCTTCTCAATCTTATGCTTTGAAAAATGAATTTATGGCTTATATCGAATCAGTAATAGCTTCATTAAACTTTAGAGGAAATGAATTTAATGAATTTATTGAGATTGTTACTTTCAACGTTGTTAATCGTTTACGTCATTATAGAGAGAAAAAAGTGCAAGATGACACACCTCAATGGTTAAAAAATACAATTGAAGAAATGCATGAAATAGCGATGTTCAATGAAAATGCATTGGAAAACATGATTGCAATAACAGGGAAGTCTCAAGAGTATTTAACACGAGCAACAAAGCGTTATTACGGTAAAACGCCAATGCAAATTATCAATAGTATTCGAATAAATTTTGCAAAAAAACAACTAGAGATAACTAATTACTCTATAACTGATATTGCTTTTGAATCAGGTTATAGCAGTCCGAGTTTATTTGTGAAAAAATTTAAGGAAGCAACAACATTAACTCCGAGTGAGTATAGAAAGAGTTTACAAAGTGGCTAATATACTCGTCATATTTCAAGGTGCAGGGTTGTTGACTACGCTCAGCTAGCCGAGTCACATAGTTCATCTATGCTCCCCGTCTGTCACCTAGATGAATCTCGAATTATTTAGAGTATATAGATTAAATAAAGAAATTATATTATTTATTGTATTCCCTGTTTATATTTCAACTTAATTATAACTTACTATATCTAAATTTCATTAGTGAGGTCTGAACACACATGAGCAAAAAATTAAAAGTGGTGACTATTGGTGGTGGTAGTAGTTATACACCTGAATTAATTGAAGGCTTTATTAAACGTTATCATGATTTACCTATTAGTGAATTATGGTTAGTTGATATTGAAGAAGGACAGGAAAAGCTAGATATTATTTATGAATTAAGTTTACGGATGATAAAGAATGCGAATATACCACTTAAACTGTATAAAACATTAGATCGTCAGCAAGCATTAAAAGATGCAGACTTTGTGACGACACAATTTCGGGTTGGGTTATTAAAAGCACGAGAAAAAGATGAAGTGATCCCACTAAGTTATGGCTATTTAGGGCAAGAAACAAATGGTGCTGGTGGTTTATTTAAAGGACTACGCACAATCCCTGTCATTTTTGACATAATTAAGGATGTAGAAGAGCTATGTCCAGATGCGTGGATTATTAATTTTACCAATCCTGCTGGAATGTTGACAGAAGCTGTTTATCGGCACACTAATTTCAAACGTTTTATTGGTGTTTGTAATGTCCCGATTGGTATGAAAATGTTCATTACAGATGTATTAGGTTTAACAAAAGAAAACCAGCTATCGATAGATTTATTTGGTTTAAACCATATGGTATTCATTAAAAATATTACTGTTGATGGTGTTTCTCGATTTGATGAAGTATTGAATGGCATCATATCAAAGGCATATAGCACTAATTCAGTAAAAAATATTACAGGGTTACCTTTTGATAGTGGACTATTAAGTGCTTTGAAACTGATACCATGTTCATACTTACAGTATTATTTTAAACATAAAGAAATGTTAGTTATTGAAATGGCAGAGTTTTATAAAGAGGGCACACGAGCGCAAGTCGTACAAAAATTAGAAAAAGAACTTTTCGAGCTGTATAAAGATCCTGAATTAAAAGTAAAACCCAAGCAATTAGAGTCTCGTGGCGGTGCCTATTATTCAGATGCAGCCTGTGAAGTTATCAATGCTATTTATAATGATAAGCAAACGGAGCACTATGTTAATATTCCTCATTATGGCCATATAAATAATATTCCAGCCGATTGGGTGATTGAGGTAACCAGTAAATTAGGTCGTGATGGTGCAATACCGAGTGAAAGGATCACGTATTTTGACGAAAAAGTATTAGGATTGATTTATGCAATTAAAGAGTATGAAATAGCAACAACTCATGCAGCAATCAATGGGGATTTCAATGAAATTTTATTAGCCATGAATTTAAATCCTCTTATTAATTCCGATAATGATGCACGCCAGATGGCGAAAGATCTTCTCCTAGCGCATAAATATTATTTACCGAATTTTGCTGAAGCCATTAAATATATCGAACAGGAAAAAATTGTCTCTGGAGCTTAATAGGAATGGGATATGCCCTCTTTATTAATTATTAATGCTGATGATTTTGGATTATCTAAATCGGTTAATTATGGAATTGTTGATGCACACCGTTATGGTGTTGTGACATCAACGACAGCGATGATGAATATGCAAAATATTCAACACGCAGCGGAACTTGCCATCCAAGTACCCACCTTGGCGATAGGAATGCACTTTGTATTAACTACCGGTAAGCCTCTTACTGTAATGCCTACCTTAACCCGTGAAGGTAAATTAGGTAAATGGCTGTGGGAATTGGAAGCAGAGGGGCTATTACCTTTAGATGAAATAATGGCAGAGTTGAATGCTCAATATCAACGGTTTAATGATGTTTTTGGTCGCCCACCAAGTCATATAGATAGCCATCACCATATACATATGATTGCACAGCTTTTTCCATTAATTGCTGAATTTGCCAATCAAAAGGGAATACCCTTGCGGGTTTACCACGAACATAACAGTACTGAAAATATATTGAATATTCCTCGTAGTACTGATTATTTTTCACCTGATTTTTATGGTGAACCTAGTTCAGTTTCAGAGGCGCTGTTTTTGAGTATACTCGACAGATCAACAAAACAGGGATATCAATCTATAGAGATTATGTGCCATCCAGCATTTATTGATAACGATTTATTGATGAGTGGATATGCATATCAGAGATTGACAGAGTTAGAGGTTTTAACTGGAAAAGGGCTTAAGCAAGCAATTAGGGATAGAGGGTATCAGTTAGCAACTTATTTGGACTTATAATAAATAGCCCAACCTATTTGTCTTTAATATAAATAGGTTGGGCAAGTAAAAATAGCAGATTAAATTATTTGCCCAGTTTCTCTTTTAAGAAGCTGATAACATTATCTAAGCCAACAAGTGATTTTTCGTCACTACGGCGAGCTTTGTATTCCACTTGGTTATTGTCTAAATTACGATCGCCAATAACGATGGTATATGGCACCCCGATCAATTCCATATCAGCAAACATAACGCCTGGGCGTTCTTTACGATCGTCAAAAATGACATCAATACCCTGTGCTTTTAAGTCAGCGTATAATTTCTCTGCCACTTCTTTGACACGGTATGATTTGTGCATATTCATCGGCAAAATCGCAACGTGGAATGGCGCTATCGCATCAGGCCAAATAATACCGCGTTCATCATGGCTTTGCTCAATAGCGGCGGCAACAATACGGGTTACACCAATACCATAGCAGCCCATAGTCACGATTTGGTTATGGCCTTCTTCATTCTGAACAGAGGCTTTCATCGCTTCCGAATATTTAGTCCCTAATTGGAATATATGGCCAACTTCGATCCCGCGTTTAATGAGTAACGTGCCTTTACCATCAGGGCTTGGATCGCCTTCGACTACATTACGTAAATCGAATGTTTCTGGCTGCGCAAGATCACGTTCCCAGTTAATGCCAAAGTAGTGTTTGCCATCGATGTTAGCGCCAGCACCGAAATCACTCATCACAGCAACACTACGGTCAATGACCATTGGCAATGGCATATTCACAGGACCAAGAGAGCCTGGAGCAGCTTTAATTGCTGCTTTGATTTCTTCCTCTGAGGCAAATTCTAATGGGCTAGAAATCAGTGGGTGTTTTTCTGCTTTGACTTCGTTTAGCTCGTGATCACCACGGATCAGTAGAGCAACGAGTGTATGACCTGAATCCTTCTTAGCACGAACAATCAGTGTTTTAACTGTTTTTTCAATTGGTAAGTTAAACTGTTCAACTAATTCAGCAATAGTTTTCGCGTTGGGTGTATCAACTAAACGCATTTCTTCAGTTGGAGCCGCACGTGAAGTCAGTGGTGTAACGGCTTCTGCGAGTTCAATGTTGGCTGCAAAATCAGATTCAGTCGAGAAAACGATATCATCTTCACCACTTTGAGCTAACACTTGGAATTCATGGGAGGCACTACCGCCAATTGAACCTGTGTCAGCTTGAACAGGACGGAAATCAAAGCCAATACGGGTAAAGATTTTGCTATACGCTTCATACATTGCATCATACGTTTCTTGTAATGATTCTTGAGATGTATGGAAAGAGTAAGCGTCTTTCATGATAAATTCGCGTGAACGCATGATCCCAAAACGTGGGCGTACTTCGTCACGGAACTTAGTTTGAATTTGGAATAGATTCAATGGGAGTTGTTTGTATGAAGTGATTTCATTACGAATTAGATCAGTAATGACTTCTTCATGAGTTGGACCTAAAACAAATGGGCGCTCACCACGATCAGTAAAACGTAGTAATTCAGGGCCATATTGTTCCCAACGACCACTTTCTTGCCATAAATCTGCGGGTTGAACTACGGGTAAAGACACTTCAATTGAGCCCGCATTTTCCATTTCTTCACGGACGATATTCTCGACTTTACGTAGAACACGGACACCAGTCGGTAGCCAGTCATAAAGACCAGATGCAAGTTTACGGATCATTCCTGCACGAAGCATCAGCTGATGGCTGATAACTTCCGCATCAGCAGGAGTCTCTTTTAGTGTTGAGAGCAGATATTTGCTAGTACGCATTGTATAGGTTCCATTAGAACAACGGGTTATGGCGAATATATGTATTCGCCAAAATCAATCTAGGTTGCTAAGCAACATGATAAACGGTTAGTTTATCAGTGACCGAGCTTTGTCAAAAGGGGTTAAACGGTTTTTTCATAAGGTTCGATAGCGAATACTTCCGTCACACTATCAATAACTCGCCAACGAATATTAAAATCCAATAAGTGAACGGCGTAATCACGTTGTTCATTAGTACCATGCTTTTTATAGGCAGGTCGAGGATCTTGCATAAGAACTTGTTGAATAAATTCGCTAAGACCTGGATAGCTTTGCTGGTATTTGACTAAATCTTGCTGAACTTGAGGAAGAAAAATAACCTGCATATCATCTGATGGCGCATCTTGTGCAAAGCCGGCTTTTGCTGTTGCAATAGATTCAGCAAAAGGCAAATAAGGTTTGATATCAATAACAGGAGTACCATCTACCAAATCCAAGCTACCTAGCTCTAAAATAACTTGATTGTTTTTAACTATGACATTTTTTAATTCGATCAGCGACATACCAATAGGGTTAGGGCGAAAAGTAGAACGTGTCGCAAAAACCCCCATTTTTTCATTGCCACCAAGCCGAGGAGGGCGGACTAAAGGTTTCCAGCCTCCTTGCATTGTTTGATGAAAAATAAATAAAACCCAGATATGACTAAATTGAGTGAGTCCCCTCACTGAATTCGGATCATTATATGGTGAATGCAAATGTAGACGTCCCGAGCCACCTGGTACAAGCCCAGGTTGGCGTGGAATGGCAAACTTTTCTTTATAGGGTGATTCGATATGCCCTATAACATTACACTCGAATGATTGCATATAATTATTATTCAACAATTTGTATTGCGCTACCTTCACAAATTGTTGCTTGATAGCAACCGGGTGATGCTAAGGTCTGGCACTGATGTAGCAGTACAGCGTCAGCTGCAATATAAGCTGCTTGTGTTAACATGCTTTTTTTAGCCGTATTTAAGTTGGCGGGTGGGCTTTTGATACTTTCACGACACGATTCGCCAGAAACAACCCCTAAATCTTTAAATGGCATCCCTAATAACTCTTCAGGGCTATTCATTAATTTTACATTAGCGGTATTTGGTTCAGCGACTTTCTTTGGCACTGGTTTAGATAGCTTCATACTTGTGAAGCCTTTATTTTGGCCCTGATGAATGTATTGATTCATTCCACACCCAGCTAAAATAAAAGTAGCGAGGGTGAGCAATAACAATCTCATAAGTTTTTCCTTTCTTATAGTAGCTCTTGGGGAAATACAGTTGCTATGTGTTGTCTTTATACTGGTCGTATTTCAAGTCGTTGTCTGTGCTTAAAAACACGAATCGCCTAGACGCACCTTGAATTATTTATAGTATGTATAATGCAAAAAATACTAGGTGGCATTGCACCACCTAGTATATTAATCATTTTTTAACTAATAAAAAAGATTACCAACCTTTAACTGCACCACCATCAAAGACCTCATCAGCCTTCTTAGCTACTTCATCTGATTGATATGCTTGAACAAATTTCTTCACATTTTCATTATCTTTATTGTCATCACGAGCAACAATAATATTCACATATGGAGAATCTTTGTCTTCTACAAACAAACCATCTTTTGCAGGGGTTAATTTAGGCGTTGCACTACTTGCCCATGTCGTGTTGATGATAGCTAATGCAATTTTTTGATCATCAAGTGCACGTGGTAATTGAGGAGCTTCTAATTCAACAAATTTTAAGCCTTTTGGATTTTCAACAATATCCAAAATTGTTGGCATTAGGCCTGTACCATCTTTCAGTTTGATTAAGCCTTGTTTTTGTAACAGTAGCAGTGAACGGCCAAGGTTAGTTGGATCGTTAGGTAATGCCACTTGTGAGCCATCTGCCAGTTCATCGGCCGATTTAATTTGTTTAGAATAAGCTGCGATAGGGTAAATAAACGTATTACCTACAGGGGTCAGCTTATAGTTTCTGTCTTTAATTTGCTGATCAAGATAAGGCTTATGTTGGAATGCGTTTGCATCGATATCACCTTTACTTAATGCTTCATTTGGCAGTACAAAGTCATTGAAAGCAACTAATTCAACATTCAAGCCGTATTTTTCTTTTGCTACTTTCTGTGCAACTTCAGCAACTTCTAACTCTTTACCCATAATAACGCCAACTTTGATGCTATTTGGATCTTTTTCTTTTTGACCACAACCAGTAAGTGCTAATGTGCCTAATAGCGCGCCAACAACTGCGATAGATTTTAACTTAATAGACATAGATATACCCCTTAAACGCTTTCTTTATAGCACCTCAATGGCGCTGCTATTTTACGGACTATTTATGTGACACTTTTTTCATTAAATATTCACCGGTAAATTGTATGATGAATACTAAGATAATTAACAACACAAGTACGGTATTCATGACTAATGGGTTATAGGTGTAATAACCATATTGCATTGCTATCTGACCTAAACCACCTGAACCGACAGCACCACCCATCGCAGAATAACCAACTAACATAATGAGTGTGATAGTTGCTGCATTGATGATCCCCGGTAATGATTCAGGTAACAGAATTTTGCGAATAATTTGCAGTGGTGTTGCTCCCATCGCTCTTGAAGCTTCAATTAAACCGCTTGGAACTTCTAATAAGGTATTTTCAACCATACGAGCGATAAATGGGATCGCACCGACAGTTAGTGGAACAATCGCTCCTTCAATACCAATTGCAGAGCCAACTAAGAATTTAGTAAATGGGCTGATCCAAACTAAAAGAATAATAAATGGAATCGAACGGAAAATATTCACTATCGCTGAAATGACAGCATATAGCGCCTTATTTTCCATGACTTGCCCTTTACGAGTCACATACAGTAGAACGCCAGTTGGTACGCCCATGATAAAACCGAGGATTGCCGAAACGAAAGTCATAATAATAGTATCAATCGTTCCCGATATAAGCAGTGAAATCATTCCCTCAGACATAACCTAAAACCTCTACTTTGACATGATGCTCTTTCAAAAATTCAATTGTTGCTTCAACTCCACCATTAACACCATGCAATTCAGCTAACATAACACCAAATTTCACGCCGCCTGCATAGTCAATTTGAGAGCTCAATATGTTGATATCAATGTCAAATTTACGAACCGCCATAGAAATTAACGGGGCATCAACAGATTGACCTGTAAATTCTAATTTTAATAATGGCGATAAATCTGCACTAGGTTCGCTTTTTAATTGCGCTTTATAGTCGTCAGGAATATCAATAACCAACGTAGATTTGATAAATTCTTGAGCAACTGGTGTTTTAGGGTGAGAGAATACTTCACTCACTTTATCTTGTTCTATTAATTGACCACCGCTAATCACGGCGACCTGATCACAAATACGTTTCACTACATCCATTTCATGGGTGATCAATAAGATTGTTAATCCTAAACGACGGTTAATATCTTTCAATAATTCAAGAATAGAACGTGTTGTTGCTGGATCAAGTGCACTAGTTGCTTCATCACACAATAAAACTTTTGGTGAGTTTGCTAAAGCGCGTGCAATAGCGACACGTTGTTTTTGACCGCCGGATAAATTAGCAGGATAAGCATCCTTTTTATCGGTTAAGCCAACAAGCTCAAGTAATTCATCGACGCGAGTTTTAATTTTTTCTTTAGGTGTATTATCTAATTCAAGTGGAAGAGCCACGTTGTCAAATACATTTCGTGATGATAATAAGTTAAAGTGCTGGAAAATCATGCCAATACCACGGCGAGCTTTCGTCAACGCTTTTTCAGGTAAGGCACTTAAGTCTTGCCCATCAACAATGACTTGGCCTGATGTTGGGCGCTCAAGCATGTTTACACAACGAATCAGTGTACTTTTGCCTGCACCTGATGCGCCAATCACGCCATAAATTTGCCCAGCAGGAACGTGCAGGCTAATATTAGTGAGTGCCTGAATGTTACGGCTTCCTTGTTGGAAAACTTTATTAATATTTGAGAGCTTTATCATTTATTTCTTCTAAATATATAGGAATCAATTTTTAGATATCTAAATCTAATATGCTTGGATGTTAAGGCGTCTAGACGTCTAAGTCAATAAAGTTTGATTTATTTATTCTATTCTCATTTATTTTCTTTTCATGAGATACTAAAAGTACATTTAGTTTGAGGAGTGAATCGGTGAGCAAAGGTATACCTGCGATCTTTTTAGATAGAGATGGCACAATCAATATTGACCATGGCTATGTACATAAAATAGATGACTTTCAATTTATTGATGGTGCAATTGAAGCGATGGCTGAATTAAAAAACATGGGTTATGCATTAGTTGTTGTCACTAACCAGTCAGGTATCGGTAGAGGCATTTATTCTGAAGATAGCTTTATGCAGCTAACCGAGTGGATGGATTGGTCTCTGGCAGACCGTGGTGTTGATCTTGATGGTATCTATTTCTGCCCGCATCACCCAGATGCGAAAGAAGAGGAATATCGACAAGACTGTAATTGCCGTAAACCAAAACCAGGAATGTTATTAGACGCGCAAGCATTTCTGAATATTGATATGGCATCTTCTATTATGGTTGGCGATAAGCTCGCAGACATGCAAGCGGGTAAAGCGGCAAATGTTGGTACAACTATTCTCGTTAAAAGTGGTGAAACAGTAACTGATGAAGCTATCGCAGCTGCTGATTTAGTCATAGAAAGCATCGCAGAACTGCCTAAAGCGGTTAAAAATATCAAAAAATAGGCGTTTTGGGTGATATATCAGCAACTGAAAAATTTTTTTAAAAAAACACTTGCTAGAATTTTCTGACTCCCTATAATGCGCCTCCACTGACCGACGATGAGCTGACACGAAATGTGATGGCAAGCCCAAAGGGGATAACCCAAAAGGCATTACGAAGGCAGCGAGAGATTCTGAAAAGAATAAGCGAAAAAAAAGCTTGACTCTCGATGAGGAAAGCGTATTATACGCCACCTCGCGACAACGACCTAAACGGTTAATATCGAAAGATAAAGTCGCAACGCTCTTTAACAATTTATCAGACAATCTGTGTGGGCACTCACAAGACACTATCAAAAAATATTTGATTTTAAAGTCTTGAAGAGTGACTAACACGTTAATTCATATATATGAAATAAGGTAGTAACGCTTATTTTGGAAGGGTAACGCGAAAGCAAGCAGCGATGAGCCGAGACAGTACTTAGGTACGGCGAGGTGAAGCGATGTGCGGCTGACAAAGTTAGCCGAACAAAAGAACGTTACGGTCAGTAAGACATTCTTTGAGCATCAGACTACTTTTAATTGAAGAGTTTGATCATGGCTCAGATTGAACGCTGGCGGCAGGCCTAACACATGCAAGTCGAGCGGTAACAGGGGAAGCTTGCTTCTCGCTGACGAGCGGCGGACGGGTGAGTAATGTATGGGGATCTGCCCGATAGAGGGGGATAACTACTGGAAACGGTGGCTAATACCGCATAATCTCTTAGGAGCAAAGCAGGGGAACTTCGGTCCTTGCGCTATCGGATGAACCCATATGGGATTAGCTAGTAGGTGGGGTAATGGCTCACCTAGGCGACGATCCCTAGCTGGTCTGAGAGGATGATCAGCCACACTGGGACTGAGACACGGCCCAGACTCCTACGGGAGGCAGCAGTGGGGAATATTGCACAATGGGCGCAAGCCTGATGCAGCCATGCCGCGTGTATGAAGAAGGCCCTAGGGTTGTAAAGTACTTTCAGTCGGGAGGAAGGCGTTGATGCTAATATCATCAACGATTGACGTTACCGACAGAAGAAGCACCGGCTAACTCCGTGCCAGCAGCCGCGGTAATACGGAGGGTGCAAGCGTTAATCGGAATTACTGGGCGTAAAGCGCACGCAGGCGGTTGATTAAGTTAGATGTGAAATCCCCGGGCTTAACCTGGGAATGGCATCTAAGACTGGTCAGCTAGAGTCTTGTAGAGGGGGGTAGAATTCCATGTGTAGCGGTGAAATGCGTAGAGATGTGGAGGAATACCGGTGGCGAAGGCGGCCCCCTGGACAAAGACTGACGCTCAGGTGCGAAAGCGTGGGGAGCAAACAGGATTAGATACCCTGGTAGTCCACGCTGTAAACGATGTCGATTTGGAGGTTGTGCCCTTGAGGTGTGGCTTCCGGAGCTAACGCGTTAAATCGACCGCCTGGGGAGTACGGCCGCAAGGTTAAAACTCAAATGAATTGACGGGGGCCCGCACAAGCGGTGGAGCATGTGGTTTAATTCGATGCAACGCGAAGAACCTTACCTACTCTTGACATCCAGAGAATTTAGCAGAGATGCTTTAGTACCTTCGGGAACTCTGAGACAGGTGCTGCATGGCTGTCGTCAGCTCGTGTTGTGAAATGTTGGGTTAAGTCCCGCAACGAGCGCAACCCTTATCCTTTGTTGCCAGCGATTCGGTCGGGAACTCAAAGGAGACTGCCGGTGATAAACCGGAGGAAGGTGGGGATGACGTCAAGTCATCATGGCCCTTACGAGTAGGGCTACACACGTGCTACAATGGCGTATACAAAGAGAAGCGACCTCGCGAGAGCAAGCGGAACTCATAAAGTACGTCGTAGTCCGGATTGGAGTCTGCAACTCGACTCCATGAAGTCGGAATCGCTAGTAATCGTAGATCAGAATGCTACGGTGAATACGTTCCCGGGCCTTGTACACACCGCCCGTCACACCATGGGAGTGGGTTGCAAAAGAAGTAGGTAGCTTAACCTTCGGGAGGGCGCTTACCACTTTGTGATTCATGACTGGGGTGAAGTCGTAACAAGGTAACCGTAGGGGAACCTGCGGTTGGATCACCTCCTTACCATTGAAGTGTTTTTGTGAAGTGCTCACACAGATTGTCTGATGAAATAGAGTCAACGGTATCATATAGGCTTGTAGCTCAGGTGGTTAGAGCGCACCCCTGATAAGGGTGAGGTCGGTGGTTCAAGTCCACTCAGGCCTACCAAAATCGAATGAATGCTACGTTGTATCTCAGCTCGTTTACCTAGTGTAAACGTCGCTAAGCTACGCCTTGCCTTAATTCGATTTCGTTTTTAATCACACCGATTAAAGACGGCGATGATACTGTCAAACCTGTTATGGGGCTATAGCTCAGCTGGGAGAGCGCCTGCCTTGCACGCAGGAGGTCAGCGGTTCGATCCCGCTTAGCTCCACCATAATACTTTTGAATTATTCAGAATAGATTAGTTAATTAAATAGTCTATTGCGAATAATTATGCTCTTTAACAATCTGGAACAAGCTGAAAATTGAAAACAACGCACATTGTTTATCGCTTAAACAATGTGAGAGTCTCTCAAAAATCTCAACTTGAAGATGTCGTCAACAGACAGAAACCGTCGGGTTTCATGTCGACTGACAAAAAAGACACCTTCGGGTTGTGAGGTTAAGCGACTAAGCGTACACGGTGGATGCCTAGGCAATCAGAGGCGATGAAGGACGTGCTAATCTGCGATAAGCGTCGGTAAGGTGATATGAACCGTTATACCCGACGATTTCCGAATGGGGAAACCCAGTGCAATTCGTTGCACTATCGTTTGATGAATACATAGTCAAACGAAGCGAACCGGGGGAACTGAAACATCTCAGTACCCCGAGGAAAAGAAATCAACCGAGATTCCCCTAGTAGCGGCGAGCGAACGGGGAGCAGCCCAGAGTCTTAATCAGCATCAGCATCAGGAGAACGGTCTGGAAAGTCCGGCAGTAAAGGGTGATAGCCCCGTATCCGAAGGTGTTGGTGTTGTGAACTCGACGAGTAGGGCGGGACACGTGTTATCCTGTCTGAATATGGGGGGACCATCCTCCAAGGCTAAATACTCCTGATTGACCGATAGTGAACCAGTACCGTGAGGGAAAGGCGAAAAGAACCCCGGCGAGGGGAGTGAAATAGAACCTGAAACCGTGTACGTACAAGCAGTGGGAGCACCTTCGGGTGTGACTGCGTACCTTTTGTATAATGGGTCAGCGACTTATATTCTGTAGCAAGGTTAACCGTATAGGGGAGCCGTAGGGAAACCGAGTCTTAACTGGGCGAATGAGTTGCAGGGTATAGACCCGAAACCCGGTGATCTAGCCATGGGCAGGTTGAAGGTTGGGTAACACTAACTGGAGGACCGAACCGACTAATGTTGAAAAATTAGCGGATGACTTGTGGCTGGGGGTGAAAGGCCAATCAAACCGGGAGATAGCTGGTTCTCCCCGAAAGCTATTTAGGTAGCGCCTCGTGAACTCATCTTCGGGGGTAGAGCACTGTTTCGACTAGGGGGTCATCCCGACTTACCAACTCGATGCAAACTACGAATACCGAAGAATGTTATCACGGGAGACACACGGCGGGTGCTAACGTTCGTCGTGAAGAGGGAAACAACCCAGACCGCCAGCTAAGGTCCCAAAGTCATGGTTAAGTGGGAAACGAAGTGGGAAGGCTCAGACAGCCAGGATGTTGGCTTAGAAGCAGCCATCATTTAAAGAAAGCGTAATAGCTCACTGGTCGAGTCGGCCTGCGCGGAAGATGTAACGGGGCTAAACCATGCACCGAAGCTGCGGCAGCGACATTTAGATGTTGTTGGGTAGGGGAGCGTTCTGTAAGCCTGCGAAGGTGTGCTGTGAGGCATGCTGGAGGTATCAGAAGTGCGAATGCTGACATAAGTAACGATAATGCGGGTGAAAAACCCGCACGCCGGAAGACCAAGGGTTCCTGTCCAACGTTAATCGGGGCAGGGTGAGTCGACCCCTAAGGCGAGGCAGAAATGCGTAGTCGATGGGAAACAGGTTAATATTCCTGTACTGGTGATAATTGCGATGGGGGGACGGAGAAGGCTAGGCTATCCGGGCGACGGTTGTCCCGGTTTAAGGATGTAGGCAGGTGAATTAGGCAAATCCGGTTCACTACATGCTGAGGTCTGATGACGAGTCACTACGGTGATGAAGTAGCTCATGCCCCGCTTCCAGGAAAAGCCTCTAAGCTCTAGATTATCATTAATCGTACCCCAAACCGACACAGGTGGTCAGGTAGAGAATACTCAGGCGCTTGAGAGAACTCGGGTGAAGGAACTAGGCAAAATGGTGCCGTAACTTCGGGAGAAGGCACGCTGGCGCTAGGTGAAGTGGTTTACCCATGGAGCTGAAGCCAGTCGCAGATACCAGCTGGCTGCAACTGTTTATTAAAAACACAGCACTGTGCAAACACGAAAGTGGACGTATACGGTGTGACGCCTGCCCGGTGCTGGAAGGTTAATTGATGGGGTTATCCGTAAGGAGAAGCTCTTGATCGAAGCCCCAGTAAACGGCGGCCGTAACTATAACGGTCCTAAGGTAGCGAAATTCCTTGTCGGGTAAGTTCCGACCTGCACGAATGGCGTAATGATGGCCAGGCTGTCTCCACCCGAGACTCAGTGAAATTGAACTCGCTGTGAAGATGCAGTGTACCCGCGGCAAGACGGAAAGACCCCGTGAACCTTTACTATAGCTTGACACTGAACATTGAGCCTTGATGTGTAGGATAGGTGGGAGGCTTTGAAGTGTGGACGCCAGTCTGCATGGAGCCAACCTTGAAATACCACCCTTTAATGTTTGATGTTCTAACGTTGCCCCGTGATCCGGGGTGCGGACAGTGTCTGGTGGGTAGTTTGACTGGGGCGGTCTCCTCCCAAAGAGTAACGGAGGAGCACGAAGGTTGGCTAAGCATGGTCGGACATCATGCGGTTAGTGCAAAGGCATAAGCCAGCTTGACTGCGAGAGTGACGGCTCGAGCAGGTACGAAAGTAGGTCTTAGTGATCCGGTGGTTCTGAATGGAAGGGCCATCGCTCAACGGATAAAAGGTACTCCGGGGATAACAGGCTGATACCGCCCAAGAGTTCATATCGACGGCGGTGTTTGGCACCTCGATGTCGGCTCATCACATCCTGGGGCTGAAGTAGGTCCCAAGGGTATGGCTGTTCGCCATTTAAAGTGGTACGCGAGCTGGGTTTAGAACGTCGTGAGACAGTTCGGTCCCTATCTGCCGTGGGCGTTGGAAGATTGAAAGGGGCTGCTCCTAGTACGAGAGGACCGGAGTGGACGCACCACTGGTGTTCGGGTTGTCATGCCAATGGCATTGCCCGGTAGCTAAGTGCGGAAGAGATAACCGCTGAAAGCATCTAAGCGGGAAACTTGCCTTGAGATGAGTCTTCCCTGACTCTTTAAGGGTCCTAAAGGAACGTTTAAGACTAAGACGTTGATAGGCTGGGTGTGTAAGCGTAGCGATACGTTGAGCTAACCAGTACTAATGAACCGTGAGGCTTAACCTGACAACACCGAAGGTGTTTTAGAGAGATTGAGTTGTTTTTGGGCAGTGAGAAGCCGAAAGGTGAAGGACACGCAGCTTGTTTGAGATTGAGGTTCTGGTTTGCGTTGAGATAACTGCAAACGGGAACGAAACAGAATTTGTCTGGCGGCAATAGCGCGGTGGTCCCACCTGACCCCATGCCGAACTCAGCAGTGAAACGCCGTAGCGCCGATGGTAGTGTGGGGTCTCCCCATGTGAGAGTAGGGAACTGCCAGACATTAAATTAGTGAAGAAGCCACCCATTGGGTGGCTTTTTTGCGTTTGGGAAGAAATATTTTAGCGCTTTGTGAGAAGTGATTTGGTGAGATAAAGTGCGATAAAGCTATAAAGAGATAACTATTTCATTGTGTTATACAGACTATAACCCGCGACGGCACCGGCAACATCATAAGCAAAGTCATGCCAACTCCATCCAGTACCTTCTGGTCTACTATCATATAGCTCTTTGGCTGCACCTAAAGAAACTGACAATAAAATACCAAACTGCGCAGCTTCTCGGTGTTGCCAATTTTGTCTATCTGCATAGGCATTACCAGCCATAGCCATTGCAGCTGAAAATGCAAAATGTTGTGCTTTGTCTTGGCCTGTCCAATTATCGTTTGACCAATGGAAGCCTGTACAGCCAGTTGTTATGAGTGCTAATCCAATGAATGAATATGTGAATAGCTTTTTGGGTAGTTTCATATGTATTTTGTTGAATAAAGATAGATAAAAAAAACACCACATAAGTGGTGCTTTATAAATGCTCTATAAGATACGGCTGATTAACCGATCAACTCTGATTCGTCTTAGTCGGCGGATCAGTTTTTTCACTTTGACAGGATAGGTTTGAATGCTATCTAGCTCACGATAATGATTAACCACTTTAGTATGAGTACGAATACATTCGAGCTCATGTTGGCGTTGTTCCTGCATTTCCTGATTAGGATCGTGGATCAATACCGCATTTTCGAGGTCTAGCCCCCAAGCGCGTGGATTTAAATTATTACCAGTAATAAGCTGCCATTGGTTATCTACCCACATACCCTTTAGGTGATAGGTATTATCACCATCTTTCCACAAGCGAATGGTGAGCTGTTGACTATCAATAAATTTTTGTAGGCGACTAACAAATCTGCGTAAATTGATTTCATACAGATAAGGTAAGGCGCCAATAATTTTAAATGGCTCTTCAGGTGGAATATAGAAATCGTTGGCTGTTTTATCGCCAATAATAATTTCGATCTTTTTACCTTCACGCAGTAATCGACTAATCACCCTTACTAATACCGCAGGAAGGTTAAAATAAGGGGTGCAAATTGTGAGCTTACTTTGTGTCGATCCCATCAAATGGGTAATAGTTCGGTTTAAGTCATTCTTTTTACCTAAACCCACCAAAGGTGTGACTGCTAATTCATGATTTGATGCATTACCGACAAAGCGATATGAGCCGCCCCTAAGTGTGAGACGAAATTGTTTAATGATATTCTTGAATTCAGCCGTTTTAGGTCGATTAGCAATGTTGAGTAACTGTACTGCGTCTGCTTTTAATAACGTATCATCAATAAAAGCTTTCATTGACGCAGTTAGCTGCTCATTTTTAATCAGTTGATATCTATCGTAACGGTACTTTTCATGGCGCTGCAAGTACACATCATTAATACTTGCTCCACTGTATAATAAAGTATTATCAAAAAGAAAACCTTTGAGGTGCAATACCCCTAGCGCTTCTCGTGTATTGACTGGAATACCATAAACAGGGATATCGATTTCAGGGTACTGTTGTGCTACGTCGTAGTACCAATCTGCATTGGTAGAATTCGCAGCAGCACCGATTCTGCCACGTTGTGCACGGTGCCAATCAACCAGTATTTTTATCTCTAATGATGGATTTGCTTGCTTCGCCGCATAGAGGGCATGAAGTATGTCTTTACCTGCATCATCTTGCTCTAAATATAACGCAGTGATGTAGATGTAATGCTGAGCAACGGATATTTGCTTAAGCAAAGCATCACGAAAATCTTCTGTCTTATATAGCGTTTTAACATCAGCAATCGATTGTGTCAGCTTAGGCAAATTTGCCAAGTATTGTTGATGTTTTGCTTGTTTTAATTTTGACAACATCACAGTGTGAATTTCTCTTGTTAGGTCTAATCGCAACTCGCTTTAAGTATATATACTCATCATGCTTCAAGTTGCAGCGTTTGTTGAGCTTCGCTCATTCGCGCCAGTCACATCATTTTCTGTGTTCCTAGCGTCTCATTCATTTTTCGCCTAGCTGCACCTCGAATTATTTAGAGTATAAGTGAGCGAATGATCCGTCGATGATAGCATATTTAGCCAAACCATTTAGAATAAATTAAATTTCTGTTTAATTGTTGTACAAGGTTATTACACTGATTGCTCATAAGTGTAAGGTTAAGTTTACGACACCATCTTCAAACTGCACATCAATTTCGAATCCTAATTTTTTGGCTAGGCTGATCATATTACGGTTTTCTGGCATTGTAATCGCGCTCAGCTTTTTGATCCCGTGTGAGCGAGTATAGTTTAGTAGCTTGTTCATTAATTGGTAACCAAGTGTAAGTCCTTTCATATCTGAGCGAACAAGAACCGCAAATTCTGCCTCTTGATTATCAGGATCTGCCATTGCACGAGTGACACCGATAATTTCAGGCTCAGAGTCTTGATTCTTAACGGCGACAAAGGCCATTTCACGGTCATAGTCAATCTGCGTCATATTTGCGAGATCATCATGTGTAAACTCACTGATTTCACTAAAATAGCGATAATAAAGATCTTCTTTTGTGACCCGTTCGATAAATGATTTTAGGAGAGGTTCGTCTTCAGGCAAGATAGGGCGTAGTAGGCAAGTTAAGTCATCTTTTAAACTGATCGTTTCTTCTAATTCACTTGGATAGGGGCGGATCGCGAGTCTTGATTTTGGATCCTCTTGGTTTGGTGACAATGACATTGAGACATCAAGTAGAGTAAATTCGTCACCTGAAGCGAGTAGCGGATGGATATCAAGCCGAGAAATATTTGGGCAATCAATAATTAAATTGGAAACTCTCACTAATAAGCTTGCGAGTCCTGGGATATTTAAAAGCGCTAGCGCACTGCGTGATTTTATTTTATAGCCTTTAATAGCTTGAATAACTAAATAGCGAGCTAAGGCTAAATTTAATGGTGGTAAAGCAACAGCGGCTTGGCTTTCTTGTTGCCATTCGATACCGCCTTCACCAAGCATAATTAACGGTCCAAATATAGGATCCAGTTCAACGGCAATGCGCAGTTCTTGAGCACCAGCTCGGTTAGCCATACTTTGAACCAGTAAGCCCTCGACCCTTGCCTGAGGGAAATTCGTTGATACACGGTCAATAATCGCCTTAGCGGCTTCACCAACCTCTTTAGCATTACGTAAATAGAGCATAACCCCTTGTACTTCTGATTTATGCACGATATCAGGAGAACGTAACTTCAATGCGACGGGATAACCGATTTTTTCTGCTATCTCAATCGCTTCATCGCTAGAATAGGCGATCCAAGTTGGTAAACTGTTCAGCCCATAAGCTTGCAAAATTGGTTGAACTTCATGGGTATCTAAATGCAAATTGTTATTTTGCAATGCTTGTTGAATGTAATCATGTGCTTGTTGAGTATTCGCTGTAATACCGATAGGCAGAGCGGGGGTTTCTTTTAACTGTTTTTGGTTCCTACGATACTCAACCATATGCATATAAGCAGTTATAGCACCTTCTGGTGTACGGTAAGTTGGAATACCTGCTTCACTAAATAAACGGCGTGAGGTTTGTGATGAGTATTCGCCACACCAGTTAGTGAGTATTGTTAGCCATTTCCCTCTTGGGTGCTGTTTAATGGTTTTAATGATTTTTTCAGCCATGCCTTTACTTTCAGTGATGGCACTTGGCGTATAAATGAGTAATAGCGCATCATGATCATGGCTATCTAGCATTTTATTCAATACGCTAATGTAGCGATCAAGTGTTGCATCATCGCCTAAATCAATAGGATTTTGCGTTGATAGATCGAGGGGCAGAAGGGCGCTAAGTTCGGTTTGTGTTTCTTGGCCTAAAGTCGCTAGCTTACCATTGCGTTGTAATAATTCATCGAGTGCCATCGCAGCGGGTGCGGCACCATTACTGATGATTGATAAGCGTTCACCTCTTAAGGGGGTCATGTGGCTCAATGTTTCAACAGCTGAAAACATTTCATGAGTATCTTGAACTCGCAGAAGGCCGGCTCGCTGAATGGCAGCATCATAGGCAGCATCTAAGCTTGGTTTTTCGCCAAGTAACTGTTGTGCTTTACGGGTTCGACCACTTTTAACCACTAATATAGGTTTATTGCGCGATGCGCTGCGTGAAGCAGAAAGGAAGCGCCGTGCATCACTAATGCTTTCAAGATAGAGCAAAATAGCACTCGTTTTACTATCGCGCGCGAGGTAATCCAAAAGATCGTCGATATCAATATCGATACGATCACCAAGTGCAATAAAGTAGGAAAAACCGATTTCACGATGGCGAGCCCAATCTAAAACGGTATTAGACACTGCCGCTGATTGAGAAATAAAAGCCAATTTACCTTTTAAGATAGGGATTGGTGAGAAGCTCGCATTTAAGCCTTGCCATGGCGCTAAGATACCTAGGCTATTTGGGCCTAACAGCCTAATTTGATATTGATGAGCAATTTTTTTGAGTTCAGCAAATTGAATTGAGGGCGATGATAAAATAATCACCACTTTACAGCCATATTCGCCTAGTTGCCTTAAGCATTCTGGGTTTTTGGCATGGTGGGTACAAATTACAGCCAAGTCAGGTTTTAACGGTAATTTATCAATACTTGGATAAGCGAGTACCCCAAGAATAGAGCTACGGTTTGGGTTAACGGGGAGTATTGGTCCTTTGAAGCCACTGGTTAACAAATTTTTCATCATTACCGAGCCTGCTCGATTTGGATCTTCTGATGCACCAATGACCGCAATTGATTTTGGTCTAAATAAAGACTCTAACTGACTCACTAAACCCATGGTAGATCACCTTTTGCTTTGGTGAGCGAACATACCGCCCTATCAATATTGTGAGATATATCCTCTAATTTATTTCAGATGCAGGTGGATGAAGAGCATATATAGGTTATGTGACTCGGCTAGCTGAGCACAGTCAACACCGCTGCATCTTGAAGTATGACGAGTATACTATGCCGTATCTCTCTAGTTGTGCCAGTTTATCAGTGGAATTATCTAATGATGTTCACGTTTTCTATTGTTGATTATCTTAAAATTGCATATTTATCACGATAGTTATGGAAAATCGCATTGATACGCTACTCACAATGAGTTAACTGTTTTTCAGCTTGTCGCATTTGAGCCAACGGGTGGTGCGGTTTACCTTCTAGATACTTGTCTCTAAATAGATTGAAATGACTAAAGAGTTGTTGAGAGGCCAATGTATCGCCGGCAAGTTCTAAGAGGGTTGCGGCCACTTCGGCAGTACAGTGTTGTTCTTCCTTTGATGGAGTGCGCAGTAAGTAATCTGTTCTTGCTTTGGTGTTAATAGAAAGTACAGGGATATTATCGAGATAAGGGCTTTTACGAAACATTTTACGTGCCTCTGGCCATGTACCATCTAATAGAATAAATAATGGGGGTTTGTCAGAGATAGTCGGTTGATTAACCACTTTCCGTCCAGATTGGGCGTAACTTTCGGGAAAAATGAGATAAGGCTGTCGAGTTGGATCTTGTAAAACTGCAAGTAATCGCGAATCGGGTTCAGTTCTCGACCATTGAAAAGCTAAAGTGTCTGGCATGACATCTGCAATCAATTTACCAGTATTACTTGGTTTAAAGACTTCACCATCGAACATGATCAAGCAAAATTGGCTTTTCGCTTCGGTAGAGACTATATGCTGGCAAAGGCACTGTGGTGTAGGCAATAAACAGTACTGGCAGCGTTTAACTCGACAACCTCTTGCTTTAAAAGGTTTAGTTGATAGTAGTAGGCGTTGTTGGCGTAGAGCATAAACGGCGTTAGGGGTCATGATTGGCACAAGTTTTGGTGTTGATGAAAATAGAGCGCGTATTGTACGTAAATCCAATGAATGGTGATAGAGGTATATTCAGGATCTTTTCGGTGCAATAATGCGTGAATCAGTGGCGTAGCTCGGCAACATCATGTAATCTTCGCGCCATAGCTTTGTAGGGGATAACAATGAACGACTCAAATGATTTTAGTGGTAAGAACGGTAAAGTAAAAGTGATGTATGTCCGTAGTGAAGATCAAAATGACGGGCAACATAAAGGCAAACGTCAGCAAGATAATCGACGCGGTAACGATAAACGTGATGGTGGCCGCCGCAATGAGCGTTCAGGTCGCCCCGATGATAGAAGAAGCCAGCCACCACGTGAGCGTTCTGCTTGGCGTACGGTTTCAAAGCCAAATACTGATGAGTTGGTTAATGATCATGGCGGTATTTCAGGTAAAAGCCAAATTGACCCTGAGCAATTGCGTAAGCAACGTTTAGAAGAAACGCGTATTTATGGTGAAAATGCGTGTCTGGCCATGTTTAAAAATCGTCCTG
Source organism: Providencia manganoxydans (assembly GCF_016618195.1). Taxonomy (NCBI): domain Bacteria; kingdom Pseudomonadati; phylum Pseudomonadota; class Gammaproteobacteria; order Enterobacterales; family Morganellaceae; genus Providencia; species Providencia manganoxydans. The sequence goes on along the minus strand of NZ_CP067099.1, from coordinate 3,424,455 downwards.
ATGCTATTGTGCGAGCGTGGTTTCTGCAATCAGTCACTCCACGTTTTCGTGATGCATTAAAATGGATGGCTGCAAATCGTAAAGCTTATCATGTTGTTGATGATGAAGAACTGACGAAGGCATCGGGAACCGAACATCATGGTGGTGTTTGTTTCTTGATTAAAAAACGCGGTGGCATGAGCGTTGAAACTTATTTGGAACAAGCTCCTGCAAAAGATTGTGTCTTGGCACTAGAAGATGTGGGTAACCCACATAATTTAGGTGGCATCATGCGTAGCTGCGCTCATTTTGGGATCCAAGGTGTGATTTTACAAGATGCAGGTATGCTGGAGTCTGGTGCAGCCATTCGTACAGCTGAAGGTGGTGCTGAGCATATCAAAGCTATTGATGCAGATGGGCTAAGCGCAACATTAAATCACTTCCGCCAAGCGGGCTATACTATTGTTACCACATCAAGTCATAAAGGCAGTCAAGACATTGCTAAAGCTCAATTACCTGAAAAAATGGTACTGGTGTTAGGTCAAGAGCGCGATGGGTTGAGTGATAGCGTGTGGGACGAGGGGGATATGAGCTTATATATTGGTGGGACAGGTAAGGTTGAGAGTCTCAATGTTTCTGTCGCTACAGGTATTATGTTAGCGCAATGGTGGCAACAGAATAAAGCCAAATAAATAAGGTATAATACTCCGTTCATCGTTTCAATATGATGTAGAGTAATGGATCGTAACGGCACATTAAAAGTAGAAAACCTACTGTTTAATGTGCCGTTTTTGTTATTAGGCGTTAGTGCGCGCCGCCGCCATCACTTTTGGCTCCCGCTCCAAATGGCGGTTTGGCAAACCAAATAATGACCATTAGTAAGATAAAGATCCCCGCCGACAACCAAAAAATTTCATTAGCTGAAATAATTAATCCTTGATCGGTAATGCTCTTAGCAAGGAAGGCTGCACTTTGAATATCATTCATCCCCATTTGTGCAAGGTCGCTGTACATGTGTTGTGAATTGACATTGTAAGGGTTGATGAATTCAGTCAACACTTCATGATGCATGGCTTCTCGTTGCGTCCACATGGTGGTGGTAATCGATGTACCAATAGCCCCAGCGAGCGTTCGCGTAAAATTAGATAAGCTGGAAGCAGAAGCCATTTTTTCTGGAGGAAGTCCCGACAAAGTAATGGTGGTTAACGGCATAAAGAAGCATGCGATCGCCAATCCTTGTACGAACTGAGGCCAAGCCGCTGCGGCAAAGCTCATACCTGGCTCAAAAGTATAGGCGCGCCAATAATAGCAGAGAGCATAAATAATAAAGCTGAATGTCACGAGGTAACGCATGTCGATACGGTTACCAAATCGACCGATTATTGGAGTAATCAGCAAAGGAAGCAAACCAACGGGGGCAGAGGCGAGTCCGGCCCATGTCGCGGTGTAACCATAGACAGATTGTAATAGCTGGGGGATCAGAACGATGGTGCCAAAATAGAGCATGTAAGCGAGGCTTAATGCAAGGCAGCCGATAGTAAAGTTACGTTCCTTAAAAAGTGATAGATCAATGACGGGATGATCATCGGTTAGCTCCCAGACCACTAAGAAGGCTATGGCGACAACCGCTATTACCGTAAGTACAATGATCTCGGTAGAATTAAACCAATCGAGTTCTTTGCCCTGATCTAACATAATCTGCAAAGCCCCAATACCGACCACGAGTAACACTAGGCCAACGGTATCAATAGGGTTAATCGAGATTTTGGTTTCACGGCCTTTGAGTGTCTGCATAATGGCAAAAATGATGGCAATACTAAAAGGTACGTTGATAAAGAATATCCAGCCCCAATGGTAGTTATCACTGATATAGCCGCCAAGAATTGGACCACAAATAGGTGCAACAACAATGGTCATTGACCACAGGGCTAACGCCATATTGCGTTTTTGTGGTGGATAGTTGTTTAGCAACAAACTTTGAGACAATGGGATCAGAGGCCCAGCCACCAAACCTTGCAGAACACGGAACAGGATCAGCATTTCTAAGCTGTTTGAAATACCACATAGCCATGAGGTTAGGGCAAACAGTCCTGTAGACCATAAAAATAGCCTAACTTCACCGATGCGGCGTGCAAGCCAACCCGTCACTGGAATTGAAATGGCATTTGCCACACCAAAGGAAGTGATCACCCAAGTTCCCTGAGTAATTGAAGAGCCTAGATTCCCTGCGATAGTTGGTATAGCAACGTTCGCAATGGTTGAATCTAAGACTTGCATAAATGTGGCGAGCGAAAGCGCGATAGTCATCCATGCAAGTTTAGAACCTGTTAAAGGTGCTTTAGTCACGTTCACCTCAGATTAATTGTTTCCAGAGTTACTATTAATAATCTCAGTAACTATTTTGTCCGCAGGAGACATATCAATAGCGAGTGCAGATGTGTGATAAGCGGGAGCTTCACGCATACCTTTTGCGAGTACTTTGCCATCTTTATTGAGGGTATCTACAGTGACTTCAGTGGATAAACCTAAGCGTAATGGATACTGTTCTAACTGAGTAGGCTCTAACGCGACACGAACCGGTAGACGTTGTACCACTTTGATCCAGTTACCTGTTGCATTTTGTGCTGGAAGTAAAGAGAACGCACTTCCCGTTCCCATATCCAAACCTACGACCGTGCCATTAAACACAATGTCTTTACCATAAAAATCGGTTGTTACTTTGGCTGGTTGGCCTATACGCATATCGGCAAGTTGAGTTTCTTTGAAATTTGCATCAATCCACATACCTTGCGAAGGAACGATAGCCATAAGGGGGGTTGCTGTGGTGATTTGTGAGCCGACTTGAACGCTACGCCGTGAAACATAACCATCGACAGGACTGACTATTTTTGTTCGTTGTAGTGCGAGCCATGCATTTCTAACTTCTGTTGCAGCTTGTTCAACGGCAGGTTGTTTAGATAATGGCGTATCCAGCACAATAGCATTGTTTGCATTTAATTGCTCAATAGCGACATCTAAAGCTGCTTTTGCACTGACAACGGCTTCGCGTGCGTGTTGTAGCTCTTCTTTACCAATTAAATTGCTGCTACCAAGGACTTCTCGGCGTTTTAAGTCATTTTGTAATCTCACCAGTTCAGAGCGTTTCATATTAATATTAGCTTGGTATTGACGGCTATTAACGATCTGCTGGTGGGATTGGCGTACGCTGTTAGCTAAAGTCGTTTTAGCTTTTTCTAAGGCGAGTTGAGCATCTCTAGGGTCTAATTCAACGAGAATGGTACCACTTTTTACAAAATCAGTATTATCTACATTGACGGTCATCACACTACCGGCGATTTGTGACTGTATTTGTACCTGATTACCTGCGACATAAGCATTATCTGTTGATTCGTAATGACGCAGAACAAAGAACCAATAAGCTGCCCAGCCAATGCCAATAGCGACAAATAATAGTGTGAGAAGTGCTAGGGCGCTTCTACGTTGTTTCTTTTTATTGCGCTGAGGCTGTTGTGTGGTTTGCATTTCCTCGTGGGCACTCATACTAGTGTTTCTCCGCTTATGGGCATTTTTAATCACGAATGTTCCCAGTAGTTAACGCTAACCACTGGAAACTGGGACGACAATTGATAGGTTTGCTTGTTGGAATATCGTAAGCACAAGGTAGAAAGGATAACGAAATCTTTTAGACAGAAAAGTCTTTTTTCGCCTTTCGGATTATAAATGACTCAAATACATTATCCACACTAATATAGAGGTTATTATGACTTAGTATAATCTCTTACTGTATCCAGCTTTATAAGTAACTTACGCATCAATTTATTTAGCTGTTGCTGTTCGTCAATATCAAGTACAGACCAGATATCTTTTAAAGCCGCATGTTGAGGTGGTAAGAGCCCACCTAAAAACTGCGAGCCTTTTTCTGTAAGGTGGAGATGTAAGCAACGGCGATCGTTATGGCTTTCTTTGCGTTCAATCCAACCATTTTTTTCAAGTTCATCGGCGATGCGAGTCGCATTTGTGCGTGAGGAACCCAAAGCAGCGCTCAGCTCAGAAGGTTGAATACTACGGCTATCTTTTGTATCAAGGATCATCAATGCCATAAAGAGGGTTTCGTTAATTCCTTGGGCCTTGAGCATATTGTTACGAGACTCAAGTAACTTGCCATGAACGTGCATACATAGGCGAGTCAGAAGGATCTCCTGATAGGGTATTGGGTTATTATGTGAATCTTGCTGTGCGACACGAGCATTTAGTAGCTCTTCTGTCGGAGTAAATGAACTTTCCATTATTTGGATACCTTATTAGTTTCAGTTGGTAAGATTACAACTGTCATCAACCATCTAAATGGTATATCAAAAGACAAAATTAGCAATTGTAGTTAATTGATACCATCAAATTTATTTTGATAATGATACATAATTCATAAATTTTATGAATGTAATTTACTTAGGTTAGTATAGCGTAATTAGGTGTTTTTGCTTTTTAATTTGTTTTATTTCAATAAAATCATAGCGTTGATTTATTTTGCTAATGGATAATTATGGAGTAAAACAAAATAAAATCATGTAATTAGAATGTATAACTACTTAAGTAGTTGCACTTTTTGGGTATTTGTAACGCTTTCATCTATTCAGTGAGTATAATCTCATCAGCGCTAAATCGCTGCTTACTATGTAACCTTATAATAGTAACTCATGTAAATGATATTGTAACTTTATGTTAAGGCATATCGTTTGTTTAACTGTGTCATTTGATGACTTTTGCCTATGCAACTATTACAAAATTAAACCATCTTGAAAAAATTGTGATTTGATGCTCAGAGGATGAGGGGGAATTAGACATTTTAGGGGGCGGCTAAGTTGAAATATATTACGTTATCTGATGATTTTTATATTAAATAATTGAAGGTGGCTAATAATAGCCACTCTCAATAATAGATTTGTTATTCATCTGATGAGTATATGGTGGGGTCAAAGCGGATGCCAATTGCCCAAATAATCAGACTAACTACAGACAAAATGGCACCAGAAGCAGCGACACCTTCCCATCCTGCTTTTTCGTAAGCATAGCCCGAAAGTAATGAGCCTAGTGCTCCGCCTATAAAATAGCTGGTCATATAACCTGCGGTTATGCGATTACGGGCTTCAGGTAAAATACGATATAAGGTGCTTTGGTTAGTAACGTGTACCGCTTGCACAGCAAGATCAAGTATTAATACACCAATAATGAAGGCAATCAGTGACTCTTTTGCAAAGCCGATTGGTGCCCATGAAAGTAATAATAAAATTAAACCAATGGTGGTGACTGGCTTACCTTTACCCTTATCAACCAAGTGACCTGCTTGAGATGCCATTAGAGCACCCGCCGCTCCCACTAATCCAAACAAGCCAATCGTGCCTTCAGAATAACTAAAAGGTGGGGTAGCAAGCAGGAATGCCATTGCAGTCCAAAGTAAGGCGAAGTTGGCAAAAACCAGCGCGCCAAGTAACGCTCGAACCGCAAGTGTTGGTGTCCCACAAAACAAACGTACAATTGAAAATAAAAGTTGGAAATAATTGAGGTTAGTTTTTTGATGATAACGTGGTAGCTTCAGGGCAAGCACGATAATCAATAAGAACAATAATCCAAAAGCAACCCAATAGATGGCTCGCCATCCGCCTACCATTGCAACAGCGCCCGAGACGGTTCTAGCGAGTAAAATCCCCAGTAATAGCCCGCTCATAATGATACCAACAGCTTTTCCTCTTTGATTAGGTTTGGCTAAAGTGGCTGCCATTGGGATCAGTACTTGTGCGACAACAGAGAATAATCCTGTCAGTGCTGTGCCTAATAAAATTTGCCATACATTGTTTGATAATGCGGTGATAAGTAAACCGATCGCAGACAGTGATGTCATGGTTAAAATAAGACGCTTACGTTCAAAAATATCGCCAAGGGGGACTAAAAAAAGTAATCCCGCTGCATAACCTAATTGTGCTGCGGTGACAATAAACCCTGCCATATTCGTGGTTAAATTAAATTGAGAGGCGATAGTTTCAAGGAGGGGTTGCGCATAGTAGTTACTGGCAACAACTAAACCTGTTGCGACAGCCATCAAAACGACTAGACCTGTCGTTAATTCTGCTTGTGGTGCCTTATTCATGTGTTATCTACTCATTATTGATTAGGCAGTCATTATAGGCTTTTTTTATCATTAAGATGGGGGATTTTATTGATAATGAATATCGAAATTAATGAATAAAGCCACCGGGTTAGGGTGGCTTTAGGTATAAAGAAAATAAATTTATTTTTCAGCAGCTTTGCGTGCTTCATCAACCCAGCCATCAAAAGTAGATTGATGCGCCTTGATCCATGCATCAGTATGACGGCGAATATCAGCTTGTGATGCTTCACCATTATGCATTCTCAAGTTCTGAGCATTGATATCTGCAATTGGCAATTTCATGATTTCAAACAATTTTGCTGCGGCAGGGTTATCCGCTGCCCATTTTTTGTTGGCTGCAATATGCATGGTATTCGGTGGGAAACCATAGTTTTTGCCATTAGGTAACGCTGTATCGGTTTTTTCACCATTAGGCATTGAAGAGAAAGGTACTTCTAGCCAAACAACATCACGACCTGGTTTTAGCACATCACTGATCCAATATGGTGTCCACGTATAATAAAGTATTGGTTTACCTTCTTTATAGCGTGTGATGGTATCTGCCATCATTGCCGCATAGTTTCCTTGATTATGCTCAACCGTTTTTTCTAAATCATAAGCTTTGAGATGATTGTTGATTGCGGCTTCGCATCCCCAACCAGGGTTACAACCAGTGAGGTCAGCCTTACCATTACCGTTGGTATCAAACAATTTGGCAATTTTGGGATCTTTTAATTGTTCAACATTGGTAATGTTATATTTGTCTGCGGTTTTTTTATCAATCAGATAACCTTGAGCCGCATTGACGACATAATTACCTTGGCGATAAAAAGCTTTGTCACCCCCAGCTGCGTTATATTGTGCATCATGCAGTGGTACCCAACTAACCGCTAAGTAAGTTGCATCGCCATTGGCAATTGATGCATAGGCGACGTTGTAATCAACTTCTTTGATGGGTTCGACTTCATAACCTAGTTTCTCAAGCGCTTTTGCGACGAGTAAGGTTTGAAAGGTTTCTTCGCTAATCGTACTTTGTACCGGAGTGACTTTGACTCCTTTGCCTGGCAGATCTTCGGCATTAGCGAGTGGAACGGCAAGTAAGGCTGTCAGGGCAGTTGCCAATAGTATTGGTTTTTTCATTATTGATACCTCTATTTGTCGCATTTGGCTTGCCTTGGCAAGCGAAGAGCCAATAAATGGCTCTATCGGATGAATTTATTTTTTAGAGAATGGGCGAGTGATCAGGCCAATCGGGCCTTGTTGATACCAACGCGTAGCGACTTTGCTGCGCGTATTTTTCCCAAGAGATTGAGTTAGTCGGTCAAGGACAATGGCGAGTACCACGATACCGACACCACCCACAGAGGCTAATCCCATATCAAGGCGACCTATACCTCGTAGTACCATTTGTCCTAGACCACCAACAGCGATCATGGATGCTATCACCACCATTGAAAGCGCTAGCATCAAGGTCTGGTTGACGCCGGCCATAATGGTTGGCATGGCTAATGGTAGCTGCACTTTGAACAGCAATTGACGCGGGCTAGCTCCGAATGACTCAGCCGCCTCAATCAAATCAGCAGGGACTTGTTTAATACCTAAAATGGTTAATCGAATAATAGGCGGTAAGGCAAAAATGATGGTGACGACAACCCCTGGCACGTTACCAATCCCAAATAGCATTACAATAGGTACTAAGTAAACAAACGCAGGCGTTGTTTGCATGGCATCGAGTAGTGGCCTAACGACGCTAGCAGCTTTGTCACTGCGTGCAAGCCATATTCCCAGTGGTAATCCTATTATCAAACAGAATAGTAGAGCTGTCAGTACTAATGCGAGTGTCACCATAGCCTCAGACCAAGCGCCAATTGCACCGATGATGATCATCGAAACAAAAGTTGCTACGCCCATCACTCGACCAGCGAGTTGCCACGCAATTAATGCAAATAAAATAATAGCAACAGGTGATGGAAGAGAGGTTAAAAACTGTTCAAATCCACTAAGGATAAAATCAATAGGTACGCGGATCCCCTGAAAAATAGGGCGAAAATGCAGTACGATCCAATCAATTGCATGGGTAACCCATGAATCAAGCGGGATCAACGTGTGCTGGAAGGGATCCATAATATTAAAATGTTCAGGCGTCACTGTTTCGGTTGGCGTGGCATTCAACCAATCACTACTTCCGGCATCACTCGGTGTTGTGGTATCCGTCGCACTACCCCAAGGATCGCTTGCGGTATCAGGGGTGTTTTGTTGTGGTGCATCATCGGTTTGAGTATCTGCCCACGGATCTTGTTGTTCAGTCTTATGTTCGCTTGTGTTATTGCTCATTTGGTGTCTCCTTATCCAGTGCCTGTAACAACATTCCTTTGGATATCACGCCAAGATAGCGATTTTTTTCATTGATGACAGGAACCGCGCAGGGGGCTTGTGCAATAGTCGAAATAACTTCGTTAAGTGGCGTATCCCCTTGAATTGGCTCTAAAGTAGATATAACGGCAGCTTCAATACCTTGTTTATCACGCAAGGCTTTTTCGAGGGATTCGACAGATACCACCCCCGCAAAAGTGTGTCCTCGAGAAATTAAGTAACCATGACTACGATCCTCATCATTCAGCACTTTCAGTGCCGAGCGAGGGCCAAAGCCTGGGGCTATATGCAGTAATGCATCTGGTCTTCTTCGTGCGATATCTTTAGCACTAAAGACTTGGCTAATATCGACACCGCGGAAAAAGGTTTTAACGTAATCATTGGCAGGGTTATTAAGTATTTCATCTGGTGTGCCAGTTTGTACCACAACTCCACCTTGCATGATGGCAATACGATCACCAATACGCATCGCTTCATCGAGATCATGTGAGATAAAGACAATCGTACGTTGCTTTTCACCTTGTAGCGATAATAGCTCATCTTGCATTTCAGTGCGGATCAGGGGGTCGAGAGCAGAAAATGCTTCATCCATTAACAAAATATCAGGATCATTAGCCAATGCGCGGGCGAGGCCGATGCGTTGTCTCATACCACCTGAAAGTTCATCGGGATAAGATGCAGCCCATTTTTCAAGATTGACTTGGCGAAGTGCATCCATGGCTTTTTCATGGCGTTGCTCTTTGGACATACCAGAAAGTTCCATGCCAAAGGCGGTATTATCGAGCACATTCATATGTGGCATTAACGCAAAGGATTGAAACACCATACTAATTTTAGTACGTCGGACTTGGCGTAGCGCCTTATCGGAGATATTCGAAATATCTTCCCCGTCAATGAGCACTTGGCCGCTGGTGGGCTCTATCAGGCGATTGAGAAGGCGTACCAACGTTGATTTTCCTGAGCCTGATAGCCCCATAACAACAAAGATTTCGCCTTCTTCAATGGCCAGATTGGCATCTTGAACACCGACAGTTAGGCCTGTTTTTTCAAAGATGTCATCTTTACTCATTCCTGATTCTAAAAGCTTAAAGGCTTGATCAGGGTGTTCCCCAAAAATTTTATATAAATTTTTAACTTCTAATTTTATTGGCATATAATAATTACCCGTTATTTCAATTAGCAAATCATTCAAGTATTTATCTATATCGCCTATTGATAGGCATGAATACTCACTTCGACTATTGGTTGAAAATGTTCAGGGTAGATATTCCTATTATGTTTACGGTGAATTTAATTAATTATGATTTAAATTAAATAACTCCATTTAAAATTATTAGAAAAACAAACAAGCAATATAACCTAGCATAATAAATGGAGCTGACAACCCTTGGTTAAGGACTATTAATCAAAAAAATGGAGTGAATAGCGATGAATTATTTTGAAGATAGGTGTTTTTAGCCACTTCAATATTGATGAGTAAATAATATTATTGAATGAACTAACGTTTTGTTGAAACTGAATTTATTCCAAAAATGAATATTGAATTATCACGACTAACAAAACTAGAAGAGTGCTGATTATAACGGTTAGCTAAATTTTAGGATAAAGTTGCTATAAAATTCAAAAAAAATCCATTCACATAAATAAGATTTATCTATTTTAATGGTAAAATAAAAAGTTTAGCGTTTGTTTGCCTGATGAATATGTTAAAAACAATCAATTTAACAGTAAAACTTGTAAGCAGATACGCTGATTAAGTCGCTTTTATTCATTAATAAACCCACTAAAAGGTTGGTTTTCATTTAGTGGGTTTATATCTAACCAGTTAATTAAATTGATTGATTAAAAATCCCAGTCATCATCTTCTGTACTGACTGCTTTCCCTATGACATAAGAAGAACCTGAGCCGGAAAAGAAATCATGGTTTTCATTTGCATCGGGTGAAAGTGCCGATAATATTGCAGGACTGACATCAGTCACCACATCTGGGAATAATGCCTCATAACCTAAATTCATTAATGCTTTATTAGCATTGTAATGAAGGAATTTTTTGACATCTTCGGTCCAACCTACGGAGTCATATAATTCTTGGGTATATTTCACTTCGTTTTCATATAAATCAAAAAGTAATGCGAAGGCAAAGTCTTTAATTTCTGCCTGAGTATTTTCATCATAATTTAATAATGATTTTTGAAATTTATAGCCAATATAGTAACCGTGGATCGCTTCATCGCGAATAATTAAGCGTATTAGATCGGCTGTGTTAGTTAATTTCCCTCTACTAGACCAATACATAGGTAAATAAAAACCTGAGTAGAAAAGAAAAGATTCTAAAAAGACACTCGCTATTTTTTTCTTTAATGGATGGGTGTCACAATAATAGGATAGAATGATTTTTGCTTTATTTTGTAACGCATGATTTTCTTCACTCCATCGATAAGCATCATCGACATCGCTAGTCGAGCAAAGCGTTGAAAAAATAGAGCTATAGGAGCGTGCATGCACAGCTTCCATAAAGCTGATATTTGATAATACTGCCTCTTCATGAGGGGTGAGGGCATCTTCCATTAAACAAGGCGCACCAACAGTATTTTGGATCGTATCAAGCAGTGTCAGCCCAGTAAAAACACGAATAGTTAGCTGTTGTTCTGCCTTGGTTAGTGTATTCCACGACGGTGTATCATTTGATAATGGGATCTTTTCAGGTAACCAAAAATTAGTGGTTAATCGGTTCCATACTTCAAGATCTTTATCATCTTCAATACGATTCCAATTGATCGCTTTAACGGGGGTTAATATTGTTTGGTTTGTCATACTCATTGTCCTTTTAAAGCGTACATGAAACACAGCCATCAACTTCAGTGCCTTCAAGTGCCGTTTGGCGAAGGCGAATGTAATACAGGGTTTTTATACCTTTACGCCATGCGTAAATTTGTGCTCGGTTGATATCACGAGTTGTTGCATCATCTTTAAAGAACAGTGTAAGAGATAGCCCCTGATCGACATGTTGCGTAGCAACAGCGTAGGTATCAATGATTTTTTCAGGTCCTATTTGATAAGCATCTTGATAATATTCAAGATTATCATTGGTCATAAAAGGTGCAGGATAGTAAACACGACCAATTTTCCCCTCTTTACGGATCTCAATACGAGAAACAATTGGATGAATGCTTGAGGTTGAATTATTAATATAGGAAATAGACCCTGTCGGCGGAATTGCCTGCAAGTTTTGATTATAAATACCATGCTCTATCACTGATTGTTTCAGTGATTGCCAATCCGCTTGAGTAGGTATTTCGATGCCCGAACGTCGGAATAATTCCTGAACGGTTTGGGTTTTTGGCAACCAATTTTCGTTGATATATTTATCAAAATAACGACCATTGGCATATTCTGAATGTTCAAAGCCTTTAAATGCAGCTTTACGCTCAATTGCTAATTGGTTGGACGTTCTTAGTGCGTGATAAGCCACGGTATAAAAGTAGATATTCGTAAAATCGAGCGCTTCTTCTGAACCATAGTAGATTTTTTCCCTCGCTAGATAGCCATGTAAGTTCATCTGCCCAAGGCCAATGGCATGGGATTGATGATTACCTTGTTCAATTGAAGGCACTGAACGTATATGACTCATATCAGAGACCGCGGTTAGTGCTCTGACGGCAATTGCTATAGATTGAGCAAAATCAGGCGAATCCATGGTTTTCGCTATATTCATGGAGCCTAAATTACAACTGATATCTTTCCCTATCTCTCGGTAGCTTAAGTCGTCTTCATACAGGCTAGGCTGGTTAACTTGTAAGATCTCTGAGCACAAGTTACTCATGTTAATACGTCCTGCAATCGGGTTAGCTCGATTGGCGGTATCTTCGAATAAAATGTAGGGATAGCCCGATTCAAATTGAATTTCAGCGAGAGTTTGGAAGAACTCCCTTGCGTTGATTTTGTATTTTTTGATCGCTTTGTTGTTGACCATCTCATGATATTTTTCAGTCACACTGATTTCTGACATGGGTACGCCATATTCACGTTCGATATCATAAGGGGAAAATAGGTACATCTCTTTGTTTTCTTTGGCGAGTTGGAACGTGATATCTGGGATCACAACGCCTAAAGAGAGTGTTTTGATACGGATTTTTTCATCTGCATTTTCTCGTTTTGTATCAAGAAAACGCATAATATCTGGATGATGGGCGTGTAAATACACGGCCCCCGCTCCCTGCCGCGCACCAAGCTGATTGGCATAGGAGAAGGCATCTTCTAGCATTTTCATGACGGGAACAACACCAGAAGATTGGTTCTCAATAAATTTTATGGGGGCGCCCTGTTCTCGCAGATTGGTCATCATGAAAGCAACACCGCCGCCGCGTTTAGATAGCTGTAATGCGGAGTTTACCGAGCGACCAATTGATTCCATATTATCTTCAATGCGCAGCAGGAAACAGGAAACTAATTCACCCCGTTGTTTTTTACCGCAATTTAAGAAGGTAGGGGTGGCAGGCTGAAAGCGGCCACTAATTATTTCTTCAACCAAATGGCTAGCAAGTGATTGATTACCTAGTGCAAGTGTTAACGCGACCATACATACGCGATCTTCATAACGCTCTAGATAGCGTTTACCATCAAATGTTTTTAGCGTATAACTTGTATAATATTTGAACGCCCCTAAAAAAGTTTGAAAACGAAATTTATGAGCATAGGCTTGTTTGAATAATTTTTTGATAAATGCAAAATCATATTGCTCAAGAACTTGTGCTTCGTAGTAGTTTTCATTAACTAAAAAATCGAGTTTTTCTTTTAAGTCGTGAAAGAAAACCGTGTTTTGATTCACATGTTGGCGAAAGTAGTGATGAGCGGCTTCTTTGTCTTTTTCGAATTGGATTTCGCCTGCACTATTGTATAAGTTCAGCATGGCATTTAGCGCATGGTAGTCAACATGCGGGGTATTTTTTGTCTTTTCCATTGAACTAGCTCTAATGATGTTTTTGTTGCCAAAAAGCGTTTAGCCCGTCACGGACACGTTGAACATCACGCTCCGTACCCAGTAATTCAAAACGATATAAATAGGGAACTTGGCATTTATGGGCGATGATATCGCCAGCAATGGCGAAAGCATCTCCAAAATTGGTGTTACCTGCGGCGATAACACCTCGTATGAGTTGTCGGTTCGACTCGATGTTAAGAAAACGGATCACTTCTTTTGGTACTGCGCCTTTGGAACCGCCACCACCATAAGTTGGCAGTAGTAGAACGAAAGGCTTAGTCGCAATAATGCTATTTTGTTGCTCACCTATCGGCAAACGTGTTGCTGGAAGCCCCACTTTTTCAATAAAGCGATGACAGTTACCAGAACGACTTGAAAAATAGACCAGTGACTCCGTTTGCATAGTAACCTCTTAAGCCAAAAGGCGGCTGATCATGTCAGGACGAAAGCCAGACCAATGCTCTTGATCAGCAACAACAACGGGGACTTGCTGGTAGCCGAGTTGGCGTACAAATTGTAATGCGTCATCGTCTTCGGTGAGATCAACGACTTGGTAGGGAATATTTTTGCGTTCTAGGGCTTGGTAGGTGGCATTGCATTGAACACAGTTGGGTTTACTGTAAATTGTGATAACGGCCATATTGAGTACCTATACCTGTACTGAATACTATCAGTAGTGTGATGATTAGTATTTAAAGACTATATATAGATTCTATTTTTTTCAACCACACAATATATAGTGGTTTTGAAATATTGAATGATAATTATTCTAATTATTGGCTAGGTCGTTATTTATGTTGGGAAATTAAATTTTGAGCATGTGAATGGTTCTGTTATCAAGACTAAGAAAAAATATCATTGCCAAGTAGAAATAATACAGTTTATAACTGTATATACGATCAGATAATTGCACGCTCTTAAGGGGATATTATGTATCATCAATATTTGGCTTCACCTGAGAAATTTCCAAAACCGTGGGTTGAGATCACGGCTGATGATGAGGGGGTGACGAGCATCTATTTTGTTGAACAAAAAAGTCATCCAGAACATAAGAATGAGCATTCTGAGTTATGTGCTAAAGAGCTAGAAGAATATTTTAATCATAAACGCGAAGAGTTCACCGTACCATTAAACCCTCATGGTACTGAGTTCCAAAAAAAAGTGTGGGCACACTTGTGCAGCATCCCTTTTGGTGAACGTTGGAGCTACAAAGATCTCGCTTTGAAATTAGGTTCAGTAAACTATTGTCGAGCTGTGGGAATGGCAAATTCACGTAACCCAATCTCTTTAATTGTGCCTTGTCATCGAGTTTTAGGTCATGATGGCAAACTTGTTGGCTACACTGGTGGATTAGACATAAAAGACTGGCTACTCGCACACGAAAAACAATCACCTAAATAATCATCTAATGTTAGTATTATTGTTCGGAATAATCGCTATTATTAAGAATAATTCATGTACGATAAGCAATTTATCCCAATAAATAATATTTTTTTATGCTTTTTGTCAATTTTCGTGATCTAGGTTGTAGACAAGTAACTTATATATCTGATGTACTGAGCTCGACACTGATGGTGTGTCTATTTTTATTTTAAAGGTAATAATTTGATGTCTAAAGTTAAAGGTAACGTTAAGTGGTTCAACGAGTCTAAAGGTTTCGGTTTTATCACTCCAGAAGATGGCAGCAAAGATGTGTTTGTTCACTTTTCTGCTATTGCGAGCGAAGGTTTCAAAACCCTAGCAGAAGGTCAGAAAGTTGAATTTGAAATCACTGAAGGTGCTAAAGGCCCATCTGCTGTAAACGTTGTCTCTCTGTAATTTAAACAAATAGAAACGAACAGCCTCTCAACTCGCTCCAGCCATCTGGAGCGAGTTTTATTTTATAGGGGGCTAAGAGAGTCACTTCTCTGTTAATGAGCCTTAATCGCGACTATATAGCAAAAAGCCCCTTTTAGGGGGCTTTGCCGAACTTAGTTGGAGCTTATTTAACTTCTTCGCCTTTTGCTTGAAGGTCAGCATGGTAAGAAGAACGAACAAATGGACCGCAAGCCGCATGTGTAAAGCCCATCGCCAGCGCTTCTTCTTTCATTTCGTCAAACTCGGCAGGACTGACATAACGTTTTACCGGTAGATGGTGGCGGCTAGGCTGTAGATATTGACCCAATGTGAGCATGGTGACCCCATGGCGGCGCAAATCACGCATCACTTCAATGATCTCTGCATTTGTCTCACCTAAACCCACCATTAAGCCCGATTTAGTTGGAATATCTGGATGTGCTTCTTTAAATCTTTCTAATAATTTTAGCGACCATTCGTAATTCGCTCCGGGGCGAACTTGGCGATAAATACGAGGTACGTTTTCTAGGTTATGGTTAAACACATCAGGTGGAGTTGCGGTTAAGATATCTAACGCGCGATCCATTCTTCCTCTAAAATCGGGAACCAACGTTTCAATTTTGATAGTCTGATTTTTTTCACGGATCGCACTAATACAATCTGCAAAATGTTGAGCACCACCATCACGTAGGTCATCACGGTCAACAGACGTGATAACGACATAGCGTAATGCCATATCCTTGATAGTTTGTGCTAATTTTACTGGCTCGTTAGCGTCAGGTGCATTTGGGCGACCATGAGCAACGTCACAGAAAGGGCAGCGGCGCGTACAGATCGCACCGAGGATCATAAAGGTCGCGGTACCATGGTTAAAGCATTCGGATAGGTTAGGGCAGGAGGCTTCTTCACAAACAGAATGCAGGCCATTTTTACGCATAGCCGCTTTGATCCCCTGAATACGGGTTGAATCTGCTGGTAACCTAATTTTCATCCAGTCAGGTTTACGTAGAATTTCTTCACGTTCGGTGACGACGTTTTTAACAGGGATCAGCGCCATTTTGTCGGCGTCACGATATTTTATTCCGCGTTCTATCTGAATTGGTTTACTCATAGCTATACCGGTTCCAGTTGTTGATCGGATTAGTTGGGTGTTGTATTTGGCGCAACGGAGCGGTTACTAATCCATTAAAATTTTTTTGAAAAATGTTAAAAAATTATAGCATCATTATTGAACAATATGAAATCCAAGTGTGTCACAGAACTGCTCAATTAGCACAGGCTGAACATCTTCAATCGTCACTTTAGGGATGAAATCACGAACCTGAGTCATTTTCAACTGTGCATAGCCGCAAGGGTTAATGCGATTAAACGGTTCGAGATCCATGTTAATATTTAATGCAAGGCCATGAAACGAACAGCCTTTACGGATCCGTAACCCGAGTGAACACACTTTATTGCCCTCTATATAGACGCCCGGTGCATCAGGGCGTGGGTATGCTTCAATCTGATAATGAGCAAGCGTCTTAACAACGGTGTCCTCTAGGGCGCTAACAAGCTCACGCACGCCAAGCTTATTGCGTTTAAGATCGAGCATCACATACATCACTTGTTGACCCGGCCCATGATAGGTTACTTGACCACCTCTATCACTTTGGATCACTGGGATATCACCCGGTGCAAGAACATGTTCTGCCTTACCCGCTTGCCCTTGTGTGAATACGCGTGGGTGCTCCACCAGCCATAATTCATCCGAGGTATCTTTATCACGGTTTTCGGTGAACTGATGCATTGCATCAGAAACAGTTTGATAGGGGGCTAGCCCTAATTGACGTACAATAATAGTTCGTGCTGACAATGTTTTAACATCCACATTCAAAATGTGTTGCTAGTATAACGCCGTAGCTGGGTTACTGCCAGTTCTGTTATGTTACTAAAATGTTAGGTGAGTGGTGTTTTTAATATTATCTGTGCGAAATTATTTAAGGTGCGGCTAGGCGACAAGTGAATGTATTGTTATCGCTAGGCGTATAGAAACTCTCTGATTAGTGTGAGCGATTAATGGTCGCGACACCTTAATGAAAGACAATTATAGGTAATAAAAAACCGCACTCGATAAGAGTACGGCCTTGTATATTAATGACTCAGTGGATTATAGAACCATTCTCACGCGCTCTAATGCACCAAGTTCTTCATATAAGGTTTCGACTTGTTCAATGTGTGTTGCATTGATGGTAATCGAAACTGAGTGGTAATTGCCTTTGCTGCTTGGCTTCACATCTGGAGAATAGTCGCCCGGCGCATGACGTTGAACCACTTCAACGACTTCATCAACCAGCTCTGGTTCCGCAATTCCCATCACTTTGTAAGTGAATGAGCATGGGAACTCAAGTAGTTCATTTAATTTCGTTTTCATGGGCGCTCCTAATAACAAAAATAGTGTTTAAATAGATATCGTCATCTTTTAAACATTCGGATATACACTATATGGGGACAGTGCATATCCGATTCAAGGGTTAACCAAACCAACGATGGAACAGTAATTTAATATAGTCGATTAAACGGCTAAAGAAACCACCTTCTTCGACATCTTTCAGTACCACCAATGGATGCTGCTCAATGGTTTTACCATCCAGTTGAAAGTTAATGGTACCAATTGCTTGGCCTTTTTTCAGTGGCGCTTCAAGCTCTTTATTGGTCACGTCATAGCTTGCTTTTAAATCTTTTAAGCGGCCACGGGGAATAGTTAAAAACAGATCTTCTGTAACCCCTAATTTAACATTATTTTCATCACCAAACCAAACGGGTTCAGATGCGAATTCAACCCCTGCTTGTAATGGCTTGACGGTTTCATAAAAGCGGAAGCCATAAGTGAGGAGTTTTTTGCTTTCTGCATCACGGCCTTTCATGCTTTTTCCACCCATAACCACTGAGATCAGACGCATATCGCCTTCAGTTGCAGAGGCAACTAGGTTATATCCTGCACCGCTTGTGTGACCTGTTTTAATTCCATCTACAGATAAACTTTTATCCCACAATAATCCGTTACGATTAGTTTGACGAATATTATTAAAGGTGAATTCTTTTTCTTTATAGATAGCATATTCTTCGGGAACATCACGGATCAGCGCTTGGCCAATTAATGCCATGTCACGGGCTGAACTGTATTGCCCATCAGCATCTAACCCATGAACAGTTTGGAAATGGGTATTTTGTAACCCAAGTTTGCTCACATAACCATTCATTAGCTGAACAAAATTGGTTTGATCACCTGCCACATAGTCGGCCATTGCAACGCAAGCATCGTTACCTGACTGTAAGTTAATACCGCGTGTTAACTGAGATACGCTGACTCGGTCGCCCGGTTTTAGGAACATCAGTGATGAACCTTTAAACACAGGATTACCTGTTGCCCATGCGTCTTCGTTCACCGTAACCATGTCATTTGCGCCGATTTTACCTGATTTGATGGCTTGACCGATAACATAGCTGGTCATCATTTTTGTTAAACTCGCAGGATCACGACGTTGATCCGCATTTTTCTCTGCCAAAACTTTACCTGAGTTATAGTCAATGAGAATATAAGCTTCAGCGTCAATATCAGGTACTGCGGGGATTGGACTGTTAGGGAATGGCTCATTTGCTTGTGCAAAATGACTGATAGTAAAAAGCAGTGCAGTACCCAGTAAGGTATTGCGAACAACACGTGATGGGGCAAAATTTTTCATGTTTTTATTGTTACATCCGGAATTCGGTTAACACAAGAAGGCGCAGTGTAGCAAAAGTCGATTCATTGATTAATGCATGCGCCAATTTTTTACAATATTTTATACTCGTGATACTTCAAGATGCAGGAGGACTGCATCTTAGGTTATTTAGAGCATAAATTTGCTGTTTTTATCACGGTGCAACAACCATCGAAGATTGATTTAATTCAGATTGAATGCGACCTTGTAAATCAACTGCTTGCTGCCTATCGGTAAATGGCCCTAATTGGACTCGATAAATATTATTGTATGGCTGTAAGCGGCCCGGAACGCCAAATTTATTTTTTAAATTATCCAGCATCGTTTTCGCATTACTTTGACTGCTAATTGCACCCACTTGAACTAAATAGCCCCTTTCAGGTACTGCTGCTGATGGCGCTGCTTGCGTTGGCTCAGGCTCAGGAGCCTTTAAACTACTTTCAGGTACAACAGGCTCCATTGGTGCGCTAGGCTGTTGAACGGGTAATGAATTTTCAGGGGCAGGGGCACTTTGCATAACTGGCGTACCCATTGGGCCTGCACCTAATTGAGGACGACCTGGAAGGGCATAGCTTTGTTTAACAAAATTCGAACCAATGGTCCCCGGACCTGACAGTGAGCCATCTTGAGCAACTTGAATGGCGTCAATTTTGATCTTGGTTGTTGGCATCAAATTCAAGCGGTCAGCAACGGCGCGTGAAACTGCAATGCTTTTACCTTGAGTATAGGGGCCACGATCATTCACACGAACTACCATCATGCGACCATTCATCATGTTAGTCACGCGTATATAGCTTGGGATCGGCAGTGTAGGGTGCGCAGCAGTTAACTCGATTGGGTTAACTCGCTCTCCAATCGCCGTCATATTGCCAGCGGATTCAGAACCAAAAATAGAGGCATAGCCAACTTGAGAGAATTGTGAAGGATCACGCACGATTTGATACTGCTGGCCATTACGTTGATAGTCACCGTTCGCTGTAGGATGTAATGGCTCATAATGAGGCTCTGCTCCAAGCACATCTTGCGCAGGTACAGCCGGTACATTAGTAGGCTGCTTGATATTCTCTTCAGTGACGCAGCCACTGAGCAACGCGGCAGTAATGCCAAGCATAATCCATTGAAAACGCATACTAAGCCTCTTTTATAAACTCTTGGAAAGAAATTTTCTGTGTGTATGGATAGACATGATAATACCGAATCCAGCCATTAACACAATGAGCGCAGAACCGCCATAACTGACGAGAGGGAGCGGTACGCCAACCACAGGCAATATACCACTCACCATCCCAATATTCACAAATACATAAACAAACAGGATCAGCATCAATCCCCCCGCCATGACACGGCCAAAGGTATTTTGTGCACTGGCGGCAATATACAGGCCTCGCATGATCAGTAGTAAGTACAGGCCAAGTAATACTAAGACGCCAATAAGCCCCAGCTCTTCAGATAAAACGGCAAAAATAAAGTCAGTATGGCGCTCAGGTAGGAATTCAAGTTGCGATTGTGTGCCATGCAGCCAGCCTTTACCCATTAAACCGCCAGAGCCAATAGCAATTTTAGATTGAATAATATGATAACCCGCGCCGAGTGGATCAGTTTCAGGATCGAGTAACATCATGACTCGCGTACGCTGATAATCATGCATTAAGAAAAACCACAATAAAGGTATAAAGGCGGCGAGGGCAGAGGCCGCAATAGTAATTAATCGCCAGCTCATACCGGCTAAAAACAGCACAAAAATACCCGATGTCGCCACTAAAATGGAGGTTCCTAAGTCAGGCTGAGCGGCAACTAACAATGTGGGGACAACAATTAAAACCAGTGCAATGGCGGTGTTCTTTAATGATGGAGGACATAGGTCACGGTTCATAAAACGAGCCACCATCAGAGGAACGGCGATTTTAGCGATTTCAGAGGGTTGAAAACGAATAATACCGAGATCAAGCCAGCGTTGTGCCCCTTTACTAATTTGACCAAAGACATCAACAAAAATCAGTAAGATAACGCAAAAAATATATAAATGAGGGGCAAGATTTTCATACAGGCGAGGGGGGATCTGCGCCATAATGATCATGACAATAAAACCTGTCGCGATCTGGCCTAACTTTCTTTCCATCATTTCAGGATCTTGACCGCTAGCACTCCACATAATGAACGCACTGTAAGCCAATAAAGCTAATATAATGAGCAGCATAGGCACATCAATGTGCAGACGCATTGAGAGTGATAATTTTTTCTTATCGTCTGTCATAATGTTATCGGTCTTCCTCTGAACTTGCCCCTACACTGTTAACTTGGGTTCTATTGTCACCTAACAGGACATGATCAAAAATTTGCCTAACAATATCACCTACAGCAGGCCCTACCCCACCATTTTCTAAAATAATGGCCACCGCAACGGTAGGTTTATCATAAGGGGCGTAGGCAATCATTAATTTATGATCGCGTAAATGCTCGGCAAGTTTACTTGCATTATAGGTTTCATAACTAAATACCTGAGCTGTTCCTGATTTCGCTGCGGCTTTATAAGGTGTACCAATAAAACTACGTCGCCCTGTACCGTTTGGTGCATTGGCGACACCATACATACCTTGTTTGGCAATTTCCCAGTATCCTGAATGGATATCACCAATTTGGCTGGTGCCTTTGTCTTCATAAGGCACCATAGCATTACCTAATTTTGTACCATACAGTAAATGTGGTGTTTTCACTTGGCCATCATTGATTAACGTCATTAAGGCTTTTGACATTTGAATTGGTGTGGCGGTCCAATAGCCTTGACCGATGCCGACTGGGATAGTATCCCCTTGGTACCAAGGTTTCTTATAGCGTTTTTGTTTCCATTCACGGGTTGGCATAATACCTGAACGTTCTTCAGCGAGATCAATACCGGTGTAGTCACCAAAACCGAATTTGCTCATCCAATCAGATAACCTATCAATACCCATATCATAGGCAACTTGATAGAAGAAGGTATCTGCGGATTCGATAATGGATTTAAGCACATTTAACTTGCCATGGCCCCAACGTTTCCAGTCACGGTAGCGTTTTTCAGAGCCGGGTAGTTGCCACCAACCGGGATCAAAGATTGTTGTTGCAGGCGTGATCACTTTTTCACTTAAAGCGGCCACTGAAATAAAAGGCTTTACGGTTGAAGCTGGCGGATAGAGACCTTGAGTGGTTCGATTAATTAATGGCCGGTCTGGGTTATTCAATAACGCTTGATAGTCTTTATTCGAGATACCGTTAACAAATAAATTCGAGTCATAACTTGGGTTTGAAACCAGAGCTAAAATTTCACCATTACGAGGATCGGTTACCACGACAGCAGCTCGGCTGGTGGTCAGTAATTTTTCAATATAGGTTTGTAGTTCAAGATCAATCGTCAGATAGATATCTCGACCTGCTTGCGGCGGCTGCTCATGTAGCTGACGGATCACTCGACCACGACTGTTGACTTCGACCTCTTCATAACCGGTCTTACCATGTAAGACATCTTCATAATAGCGTTCGATACCTAACTTACCTATATCATGACTGGCTGCGTAGTTAGGGAGTATTCCTTCTTTATCAAGGCGCTCAACATCTTTATCATTAATTTTAGCGACGTAACCAATAACATGGGTCAATGCAGAACCATAAGGGTATGAACGGCGCTGATAGCTTTTGACCTCAAGGCCTGGGAAGCGGTATTGGTTTACTGCAAAACGAGCAACCTGAACTTCATTTAGCTGGGTTTTTAAGGGAATAGAAGTAAAGCGGCGTGAGCGTTTACGCTCTTTTTCAAAATTAGCAATGTCTTCATCAGTTAATCCAATGACATCGCGTAATTTCTCAAGGGTGTCTTGCAGGTTTTCAACTTTTTCGGGAACGATTTCCAGCTGATAAAAGGTTTTGTTTAATGCCAGCTGAGTCCCATTACGATCATAAATAATTCCACGACTAGGAGGAATTGGCACCAGTTTAATGCGATTATCATTTGATCGGGTTTGATAATCTTCATGGCGAACAACTTGTAAGTGATAAAGGTTCGTTACAAGAAGCGCTGATAGCAATATGATAACGCCAAACGCAATAAGTGCTCGGCGTATAAATAACATTGATTCAGCTGTATGGTCGCGAAAAGGGGTGCGTTGATTTTTCATCCCACTGCCATGTTGTACATATTAAAAACTGACTATTCCCTATGATAAGGGTGGTTAGTCGTAATACTCCACGCTCGATAAAGACTTTCAGCAACCAGCACTCTTACTAGAGGGTGGGGCAGTGTCAATGGCGATAGAGACCAACTCTGCATGGCAGCCTCTTTACAAGCAGGGGCTAGCCCTTCAGGGCCACCTATCAGTAGGCTGACGTTGCGACCATCTTGTTTCCAGCTTTCAAGTTGGTTGGCAAGCTTGGGGGTATCCCACCGCTCACCGGGTATATCCAATGTGACGATACGATTGCCTTTGCCAACCGCAGCCAGCATTAACTCGCCTTCTTTTTCGAGAATGCGCTTTATATCTGCATTTTTTCCTCGCTTCCCTGCCGGAACTTCAATCAGTTCAAACGGCATATCTTTAGGGAAGCGGTGAAGGTAATCCATAAAGCCGGTCTGAACCCAGTCCGGCATTTTTGTTCCCACGGCGATGAGTTGTAATTTCAAACTCAGCTCCAGAGTTTTTCGAGTTCATACATGCGACGGCTTTCATCCTGCATGATATGGACAATGGCTTCACCAAGATCGACCACAATCCAATCTGAAACCCCTTGGCCTTCAACGCCGAGTGGATATAAGCCATTTTTACGGCAAGCTTCGATCAAGCGATCCGCAACTGACATTAAATGGCGGCTTGATGTCCCTGTACAGATGATCATTTGGTCAGTAATACTTGACTTACCATGAACATCTATCGAAATGATATCTTCAGCTTTTGCGTCATCAAGCTGATTGACAATAAATTGTTGGAGTTCAGTTCCTTGCAAAAGGTTCACCTTTATTCTAATTATACCCAGCCAATAAAAAACAAATATATTTTGAGGCGTAGCGGGTGTAACGTCGTTAAACACTAATTTGTAATATACCGATTAAGGTTAGGTCATTTTACCCTAGATTTTTAGAAAAATCGGCTAAATTATTTTATATACTCTAAATAATTCGAAGTGCAGCGAGTCGCTGCATGCCTACATAAGTAGGTGACTAGTGCAAATGAGCGAAGTTCACTATAGCTTAACCAAAAGCGCTGCAACTTGAAGTATGACGAGTATATTCCCCAAGGTGAGAGATTTATATGAATAACTGACGCTTAGGGCAAGAAATTTGTACAAACTTTACAAAGTGATAGAAAATTAATAACAGGTGTTAATCAGCGATAAATTAAGGTAAAAAATAATGGAACGTGCACAATTCAATATTGCTATCGTGGGGGATGTGAAATATCCCATGGATGATATTGTTCAAGTGACCTTACAGCATACAAATTTCATCTTACAGCCAGAAATAACGGGTTTAGCCTTTGAGTGTGATGGCGTGATTTGTGAAGACAGTTTGCGAGAGCAGTTAATAGAAAAATTTGATGTTAATACACCCTTTCTCACGACGAGTGAGTGGCAAGATATTGAGCATTTAGACCGTTTCTTTATTCAGTTGTATACCAAAAACCGATTTGATGTATTAGCTAACGATTTAACTTCCCATCGTATTATTACGTTCCATAGTAAGCTTAAATATTTATTAATGGCCTATTCACCTCAAGGCTATCAAGCAACGGGTAAGATGGTGGCTAGTATTAGTCAACATTATGATTTACGTGAGTTTTATGAACAATACCGAGAAAAAATACTCGCAATTTTAAGCCAAACACCAACACGTAAATTACACGTCAATGCGATCCAACATATTCAAGGTTACTTCAAACATAAAGCGACAAAAGATGAAAAGACCCGTTTGGGTTGGTTGATTAACGATTACTTGCTGGGGTATTTATCGATCAATAATCCACTTTCGATGATATTACAATTGCTCACTCAATATCCTGATAGCTATATTAGTGAGCAATATTATTTGTCGCCTTATCCTGAGTGCAGAAAAGTCAGAGCATTGTTTCAGCTGTGATAAAGCTGTTGTTGTTGAATATAGCTCATTACCGCTGGTGGTATAAGATTGGAATTTAATTGCCCTGAATTAAGGTTTTTACGGATCTCAGTCGCTGAAATATCGACTAGTGGTGTATCACCAAGAAATATATAACCGCTCGGGGTATAGCTAAGCTGGTTGGGATCGTCAGTTTTGTGTTCGGCTAGCCATGTTTGCATTTGTGGATCACTGAAATTAGTCGCATAACCCGGGCGTGAACAGACTAGCAAATGGCAGTTATTCAATAGTTGCTCCCACCCATGCCATGTATTAATCGAAAGTAGAGAGTCTTGACCAATAATAAAGGCTAAAGGCTGCTCTGAACCCATTTCTTTACGTAATGTCGTTAATGTTTCGATAGTGTAGGAAGGGCTGTTTCGTTCAAGTTCTCGGGTATCGATTGTGAATAAAGGGTTATCTTGAATAGCCAAACGTACCATCTCTAAGCGTTGTGCTGGGCTCGCCTCAGGCTGTGGCCTGTGAGGTGGAACATGGTTAGGTAATAGAATGACTTTTTCTAAGCCAACTTGTTTGGCTAGCGCTTCTACTGGGCGTAGATGGCCATAATGTATTGGGTCAAATGTCCCACCAAATAACGCTTGAAGTCCTTTGGGCTTAAAGGTCATGAATAAAACTCTCAGGTAAGGATTTGGTACATATTAACATAGATAGAGATTGCAAATCAGGCCATACCGAGTGGCTAAAATCTTGTTTAGCGTGTAATTCCGCTTGTGTTAGTAGGAGTAACGCTGACTGTAATTGATGTAGGCTGAGACGCTGTAATGCTTCGGTCAGAAGTGGTCGGCGGTTTTGCCAAACTTTGTGTTGATCAAACAGTGATTTTAATGATGTGGTTGCTGATTGGCGTTTTAAAGTTAGCAATAGCATTAATTCGCGTTGAATTGAACGCAGTAGAATAACTGTTTCAGTATCTTCATGTCGTAGCTGTTCTAAAATATGCCATGCACGACGAGATTTCCCCGCCAACATCGCATCAACCCAATGATAAGGGGTAAAATGCGCAGCATCATTTACCGCTGACTCAACCCTTGGATGGGTTAGTTTACCATCAGGGTAAAGTAGTGATAGTCGCTCAAGAGCCTGAGCTAGACCCAACAAGTTTCCTTCGTAACAGTAACACAGTAGCTGATTCGCTTCTGTTTCTAACGTCAAGTTCATGCTACGAGCGCGTTTAGCAACCCATTGTGGTAGACGTTGGTAATCAGGTGTTAGACAACTGATATATACACTGTCTGAACTGATTGCTTTAAACCAAGCACTGTTTTCTTGTGCTTTAGTCAGCTTGTGCCCACGCAGCAGTAACAAAATATCTGGGTGTAGCAAACCTGATAGCTGTGTGAGTTTTTCCGCCATTGCCGCATTTGGCCCGTTTTCTGGCAAAATCAAAGTGAGTGATTGGCGGTTAGCGAAAAGACTTAATGCCTGACAGAGACTAAAGATTTCATCCCAATCAGTATTTGCATCGATTGAAAAAGTATAGTGTTCTTCAAAGCCTTGGGTTTGCGCTATTTTTCGAATGGCGTCTTGGCTTTCTTGGATTAATAGGGGCTCATTGCCCCATATTAGGTAGCGACTTCTCAGAGACTCTTGTAACTGAGAAGTCAGCTGTTCGGGATAGATACGGGTCATTATTGCTCAACAGTAGGGACAACTGCCGCTGCATTTGCTTTTTCAAGCTCAGCAGTATGAACAATCAGTAATTTACGCACTAGTATACGTGCCGCTTGTTCACGCATTTCTTGTTTAACCAGTTCATTTTCGGCATCTTTTGCAAGTGCTTCCAATGGGTTATCAAAGAAGGTGCGTTCCACTTGGCTTTGTAGTGGGTAAATAGAACCATTAGGCATTAACACCTGTGCATTGAGCACAAAGGTCAATTGCTTCTCAGCCGCTTTACCATCTTGGTATATCGACACCGTTTCTGTCGTTTCTGACGAACCCGTAATTTTTAAGATTGGGATATCAGGTTTACCGTTTTCGAGTATAGTGACGTTATTCAGTCTGAGTTGCTCCCTAACGGCTCTAGTGAGAGCGCTATAAGGTGCATTAGAACTTAGCTGTAATGTTTTCAGTTCATCAGGAATTTGCGTCGTTCCTTGAAGGCGAAAACCACAGCCTGCGGTGACTAGCACCGACAGGCTCAGTAATAAAGTTATCAGATAGCGCACCTGGCCTCCTTATCAGCCAACAACTAAGTTCAGTAATTTACCCGGAACATAAATCACTTTACGGATCGTGACGTTTTCAAGGTATTTAGACACACTACCTTCTTTTGAAGCCATATCCAGAACATAATCTTGAACAGCATCAGCAGGTACTGTGATACGACCACGTACTTTACCATTGACTTGGATAACGACTAATTTGGTATCGTCAATCATCGCTTTTTCATCAGCGACCGGCCAGCTTGCAAAATCGATATCATCAGTGTGACCTAATGCTTTCCACATTTCAAAACAAGCATGTGGAATGATTGGTGATAGCATCAAGGTGATTGCTTCAAGTGATTCTTGCACTAATGCACGATCTTGTTCAGTTTCTTGTGGTGCACGAACTAACTTGTTCATGAACTCCATAATAGCTGCGATAGCTGTGTTAAAAGCATAACGGCGAGCAAAGTCATCAGTAACTTTAGCAATGGTTTTATGCAGATCACGACGTAAGTCTTTTTGCTCAGTTGTTAGTGCATTAATATCAAGCGGTTGTGTTGCACCTTTTTGGGTATGCTCATGCACAATACGCCATACACGACGAACAAAGCGGTTTGCACCTTCAACGCTTGATTCCTGCCATTCCAGTGTCAATTCAGGTGGTGCCGCAAACATCATGAACAGACGTACGGTATCAGCACCGTATTTTTCAACCATCAATTGCGGGTCGATACCGTTGTTTTTAGATTTAGACATTTTGCTCATACCGGTATAGACCAGTTCATGTCCTTCGTTATCAACGGCTTTGATTATACGGCTCTTCTCATCACGCTCAACGATAGCATCTGCCGGTGAAACCCAAACACGTTGGCCATCACTACCGGTGTAGTAGAAGGCATCAGCCAATACCATACCTTGGCACAGCAAGCGTTTAGCGGGTTCATCTGAATTCACTAAACCTGCATCACGCATCAGTTTATGGAAGAAACGGAAATACATTAAGTGCATGATGGCGTGTTCAATACCACCAATGTATTGGTCAACTGGCAGCCAGTAGTTTGCCGCAGCAGGATCTAACATGCCTTCATCATATTGTGGGCAAGTGTAGCGTGCATAATACCAAGAAGACTCCATAAAGGTGTCAAAGGTATCTGTTTCGCGCAGTGCTGGCTGGCCGTTAATTGTGGTTTTTGCCCACTCAGGATCGGCTTTAATTGGGCTAGTGATGCCATCCATTACAACGTCTTCAGGCAGAACCACTGGCAATTGATCTTCAGGAACAGGCACAACCGTACCATCTTCCAGTGTTGCCATAGGAATTGGTGCGCCCCAGTAACGTTGGCGAGATACACCCCAATCACGTAAGCGATAATTAACTTTGCGTTGACCTGCGCCAATAGCAACCAATTTATCAGCGATTGCGTTAAAGCCAGCAGCATTGTCTAATCCGCTAAATTCGCCTGAGTTAATCAGCGCAAATTTTTCTGTCATCGCTTCTTGAGAAATATCCGGTGTATTACCTTCAGCATCAGCAATAACCGCTTTTAGTGGCAAATTATATTTGTGGGCAAATTCCCAGTCACGTTGGTCGTGAGCAGGAACTGCCATAACAGCACCAGTACCGTATTCCATTAAGACAAAGTTAGCTACCCAAATTGGCAATTTTTCTTGTGTCAGTGGATGGATAACATAAAAGCCCGTTGCCATGCCTTTTTTATCCATCGTTGCCATATCAGCTTCTGCTGTTTTGGTACTACGGCATTCTTCAATAAAATCAGCTAAAGCCGCGTTTTTCTCTGCGGCCTCTTGGGCCAGAGGGTGACCGGCAGCAACTGCAACATAAGTTGCACCCATAAAGGTATCTGGGCGTGTAGTGTATACGGTTAATTTATCGTTACGATCAGCAACATCAAAGGTGATTTCAACCCCTTCAGAACGCCCAATCCAGTTACGTTGCATGGTTTTGACTTGTTCAGGCCAATCATCCAAAGTATCCAGATCGTTGAGCAATTCTTCTGCGTAAGCGGTGATTTTAATAAACCACTGAGGAATTTCTTTGCGCTCAACGGCTGTGTCACAGCGCCAGCAGCAACCATCAATGACTTGTTCGTTAGCCAGTACAGTTAAATCGTGTGGGCACCAGTTTACTGCGGAAGTTTTTTTGTAAACTAAACCTTTTTCATACAGTTTTGTGAAGAACCATTGCTCCCAACGATAGTATTCAGGAGTACAAGTTGTGACTTCACGATCCCAATCGTAACCAAAGCCCAACATTCTTAGTTGGCCTTTCATGTATTCAATATTGGCATAAGTCCATGGAGCCGGAGCCGTTTTGTTCTTAACCGCAGCCCCTTCAGCAGGTAGACCAAAAGCATCCCAACCTATTGGTTGCAGGACATTTTTACCTAACAAACGCTGATAACGGGAGATAACATCACCCATAGTGTAGTTACGTACGTGGCCCATGTGTAGTCGACCAGAAGGGTAAGGTAGCATGGACAGGCAGTAGTATTTCTCTTTGCTGTTGTCTTCAATCACTTTGAATGTGGACTTTTCATCCCAGTGACGCTGTACTTTAGGCTCTATATCTTCTGGACGATATTGTTCTTGCATGGCACCGATAATCCTATGGTGAATAAATGCTACTCAGTAGCGTTAATGACTTTCTCTAATTTAGATCCGCATAGCATAGCGGATCATGCCCTAAAACAACAATAGTTGATTAGCTGAACCGGAGGGGGAAGCTGGATATCGTTTCAGGGAACGGAGTCAGAATCTTTAGTCTGATAACCCCACAACTTAACCAAAAAACGCGAGGATTGATAGCATTTTACCGAAAAAAATGAAGATATTACTGGAATAGATGCATTGACAATCGGTGTTTAACAAAGAAGCCTCAGTTTTTGTTTAATTGAGGCTTCCTAATAGCACGATTTAATTATAATTTAGCCAGTATTAATGCAGGATCTTAGCAAGGAAATCTTTTGCTCTGTCTGATTGTGGGTTAGCGAAGAAATCTTCTTTTTTACTGTCCTCGACAATTCTCCCTTCATCCATAAAGATCACTCGATTGGCAACCTTTTTAGCAAAGCCCATTTCATGAGTCACGACCATCATCGTCATCCCTTCATTCGCTAGCTCTACCATAACATCAAGCACTTCATTGATCATCTCAGGGTCAAGTGCAGAGGTAGGTTCATCAAACAGCATCGCAACAGGATCCATACATAATGCACGCGCGATGGCAACACGCTGTTGTTGCCCACCTGAGAGTTGGGATGGAAACTTATTGGCATGGCTTGATAACCCAACGCGTTCAAGTAATTTTAACCCCTTTGCTTCAGCCTCTTTTTTGTTGCGATTTAACACCTTGATTTGTGCAAGGGTTAAATTTTCAATAATCGATAGGTGAGGGAACAACTCAAAGTGTTGGAACACCATACCTACTTTAGAGCGAAGTTTTGCCAAATCGGTTTTTTTATCATTGACTTGGATACCATTTACAAAAATTTCACCCTGTTGAACGGGCTCAAGACCATTCACTGTTTTTATTAGTGTGGATTTACCAGAGCCTGATGGCCCACAGACAACGACGACTTCGCCTTTTTTGACTTCAGTTGTGCAGTCAGTGAGTACCTGAAACTGGCCATACCATTTGGATATATTTTTCAGGGTAATCATGAAACAGTCCTTTTCTTAAGATAATTCACCAGCATGGAAGCGCCGAAACTGATAATAAAATACACGAAACCTGCAAACAATATCATTTCTACTTGTGTACCGTCACGTT
Source organism: Providencia manganoxydans (assembly GCF_016618195.1). Taxonomy (NCBI): domain Bacteria; kingdom Pseudomonadati; phylum Pseudomonadota; class Gammaproteobacteria; order Enterobacterales; family Morganellaceae; genus Providencia; species Providencia manganoxydans. The sequence continues at coordinate 3,393,319 of NZ_CP067099.1, read as the reverse complement.
CACCGATATTAGTCGCGGTGCGGAAGAAGTCGGTTAGACTCAGTACATAGACTAATGAGGAGTCCTGAAATAGCACGATACCTTGTGTCAATAACAGAGGAACCATGGCCTTAAAGGCTTGAGGTAGAATGACTAACCTCATTGTTTGCATTTGCGTCATACCGAGAGCTAGTGCAGCAGAGGCTTGACCCCTTGAGATACTTTGAATACCAGCTCGAATAATTTCAGAGTAATACGCCGCTTCAAAAAGTGAGAAGGCTACCATCGCTGAAATTAAACGGATATCACTTTTTGGTGATAAGCCTAGAACATTTTGGACTAAGTTAGGCACAATCAGATAGAACCACAACAACACCATGACTAATGGGATTGAGCGGAAGGTGTTGACGTATAGGGCGGCAAACCAGCTGATTGGCTTAAATGTTGATAAACGCATCACTGCGAGGACGGTCCCCCACAAGATCCCAACGACGATAGCGGTAATGGTAATTTTAGCGGTAACGACTAACCCATCAAGTAGAAATGGCCAACTTGGGGCAATCGAGCTCCAATCGAAATCATAGAACATATTATCGCCCTCCTAATGTGCCAGGTAAGCGAACTTTACGTTCAAGTAGGCTCATTAATAACATAATTACTAAGTTAATACCGACGTAGGCGATAGTGATGGCAGTGAATGATTCCCAAGCATGTGCTGAGTAATCGAGTAATTTACCGGCTTGTGCTGCCATATCAACCAACCCGATAGTTGATGCAATGGCGGAGTTCTTCACCAAGTTGAGCATTTCAGATGTCATGGGTGGCAAAATGACCCTGTAAGCATTAGGGAGCAGCACATAACGATAAGTTTGTGGCAGTGTTAACCCCATCGCTAAGCCTGCGTTCTTTTGCCCTCTAGGTAGTGATTGGATAGCTGCTCTAACTTGCTCTGTCATCCGAGCAGCGGTAAATAAACCAAGGCACAACATAGAAGAAATAAAGAATTGATAATTAGGATCCAAATCCATTTTAAACCAGTCGCCGATTGATTGAGGCAACAGCTCAGGGATCACTAAATACCATGTAAAGAATTGAACAATTAAAGGGACATTACGAAATAATTCCACATACACCGTGCCTATCATCGCCAGAAAGCGATTGGGAACCGTGCGTAGAATGCCAAAAAATGAGCCAACAAGAAAAGCAATGATCCAAGCGCAGATAGAGAGTGCGACAGTAACTTCTAAGCCAGATATTAGCCACCCTAAATAGGTGGTATTCCCAAACGGGGCTTCCTGTAGGAAAATCCCCCAATTCCAATCAATTGACATAATTCTACTTCCTGTGGGCAATTAGATTGACCCTACTACTGGTAAGAAAGTGCAAGGCGGGAACGATCGCCTTGCAATTCTCACTTCAGTAACACCCTGTTTGTCTTATTATTTGTTTAATTAATTAACTAGTTAAGCGCTTTGTCATTTGGTGATTTGAAGAGCGTTTTCATTTCATCTGACAAAGTAAATTTCAAGTTAAGATTTTTTGGTGGAATAGGTTGGTTGAACCAGCGATCAAAAGATTTCTCCGCAGCACCTGTTGTTTGTGTTTTTGCAATCGTTTCATCAACCAGTGCTTTGAATTCAGGGTCATCTTTACGTAGCATACAACCGTAAGCTTCTTCTGTTTGTGGCTTACCTACGATTTCCCAAATATCGGGTTTCTTCGCTTTTGCTCGTTCACCGGCTAACAGTGCATCATCCATCATAAAGGCAACAGCACGGCCTGATTCAAGGGTACGGAATGAATCACCATGATCTTTTGCACTGATGATGCGCATTTTCATATTTTTTTCATCGTTCAGTTTATTCAATAGAACTTCTGAAGTGGTACCAGAGGTAACGACGACGTTTTTACCTGCTAAATCAGGAAAGTCTTTAATACCTGAGTCGTTTTTAGTCAGAAGGCGTGTGCCCACAACGAAAATGGTATTGGAGAAAGCTGCTTGTTTTTGTCTTTCTAAGTTATTAGTGGTTGAGCCGCACTCAAAGTCATAAGTGCCGTTTTGCAGTAGAGGTATACGGTTTTGTGATGTAATAGGAATTAATTTAACTTCAAGGTTAGGTTTATTTAGTTTCTTTTTAACCGCATCGACGATTTCGTTGGAGTAATCTTGAGAGTAGCCAACAACCTTTTGGCTATTGTCGTAATAAGAAAATGGAACAGATGATTCTCGATGTCCAACAACGATCACGCCGTTGTCATTAATTTTTTTCAGTGTGCCTGTTAGCTCTTCAGCTTGAACAGCACAGGTTGCACCTAACACCATCATCGATAGTACAATCTTGCTCATACGCATAGTTACAACTCCTTTTTGAGATCGGGGATCTGTCTCGTTTTTGTTATGTTCGTGTGCTGGCGGATGTCTCAAAGATTCGGTTGAGCGCGCGATTATCCGCTATATGTTTTATTATTGTTAAAAATTAAAGAAAAATGTTAAACAATGAAAATGAATTGTTTCAAAATCGGGAGCTGTCTCGCATATTATTTGGGCAGATCCTAATTTGTTGCACTAATACGAGGAAAACACGTCTTTAAAAGGATATTCATGCACCTTAATAGTGAAAAACGATTCTATTTTCTGATATCTAGAAGGGATAAAGCATATTACGTGCCAAATTTTTCAGAAAAAGCTCAAAGAAATGCGATGAGGTTTTGTAAAGTTAGATGATGCTGCTTGTACCGTGTTATTTGCTGTGTAAGATGTAACCTTTAGCAAATTGGTTAATTTTTAGTGTTGTAGCTCTAAATAGTTCAAGATACAGTTAAGCGACTAATAAATTAAATGAATCGCTGGCAGCCTACGATAAGTCGGGGCTAGTGTGGGTAAGTGTAACCAACAAGCCGCCCACAACATGATGTAGCTTGGAGTATGATGAGTATAATAATCAATCATCACTTAGTCGTGTGTGTATTCAGGATGAATAAATAGAGACAAACATGAACAGGCAACTTAAATTAGGCAAAGGATTAGTGTTATTCGCCTGTCTGATGGTGTTACTTTGTATGAACCAAAGAGCCGTCGGAGAGCGCCTTGTCGCCCAGTTTTCGTCTCAAGCTACAGTGATACCCGTGCAAACGTATTCCCCATCTACTATTTTTCAGGCGGAACAGTCCGTTGAAAAAGGCTCTCATCTTTCTACTTGTGAGTTGAGCGCGAAGTCATTGCTGACCTTAAGCCCTGCGGTTATTGAGCCATTTTTCTTTCTATTTCTCTCAATTGCAGCATTGAGTGCCTTTTGCAGTCAGCTGTTCTCACGTCGAGCAAATCGTGAAGATAAACGCCCCCCGCCAAGAGTTAGGCTCCATTTACAATTTTGTAATCTTCGGGATTAGAACACCAGCGCGTTTAGCTTATTGGTGTATATTATTCTGGAGGAAACATGCGTTTTGTAATTAATTCTTTCATTATGTTAATTGCTTTGTTTGTGGGCAGTGTATTCGCTGCTGATACAGGCTGGTTAACTGATCAACATAATGATCACGCACAAGTGCGTTTATTAAGTGCTTCCCAAAAAGATGGGAAAGTTACTTTATTATTGGATGTTCAGCTGCAAGATGGGTGGAAAACCTATTGGCGTTCTCCAGGAGAAGGCGGAATAGCGCCTGAAATCGATTGGAAATCACCAATAAAGGACATGCAATGGCTTTGGCCAGCACCGGGTCGCTTTGATGTCGCAGGCATATCAACACAAGGATATATGGGGGATGTCGTTTTTCCTATCATTGTTGATGCAACGGAAAAATTGGATAAACTCACAGGTACCTTAACATTATCAACATGCAGCAATGTGTGTATTTTGACTGACTATCCTTTTGAACTTGATTTAACTGAACCTGCGCCAAGTAATTTTGAGTGGGCATTTAATCAAGCGATGGGGAGTGTTCCACCAACGACAGGGTTAACACAAAGTCAGAAGGTCGGTTTTACGGGAGATAGCTTAGTCGTCGAGCTGCAAAAGATAGCGGGCGAGCCTTGGGGCAAAGACGCCGCAGTTTTTACTGATACCCCTGAGGGTACAACACTTGGCGTTCCTGAGATCCAATCTTCAGGTGATATGCTAACGGCAACAGTCAAGGTTAGCGATGATTGGGGGGATAAAGCGCCTGATTTAACGGGCCAAAATTTCTCTTTTGTTGTGACAGATGGCGATTTATCACAACAAGTCACAGCTAAAATTGAACCGTTTACTGGAACCATTACTCAAAACGGAGCGAACGCGATCCCTCTATGGCAGATCCTCGCGTTTGCATTATTGGGTGGTTTAATTTTAAACCTAATGCCTTGTGTTCTTCCTGTGTTAGCCATGAAATTGGGTTCAATTTTGATGGTGCCACAAGGGGAACAAAAAACCATTCGTCGACAATTCCTCTTATCTTCTTCGGGGATCTTAGTTTCTTTCTGGCTACTTGCGTTATTAATGACGCTCTTACGTGCGGGGCAACAAGCTGTTGGTTGGGGGATCCAATTCCAAAATCCATGGTTTATTGGATTCATGGTTCTCATCACTGCTGCTTTTACGGCTAATCTATTTGGTTTGTTTGAAATTCATTTAGGTAGTAAAGCAAGCACTCGCTTAGCCACAACAGGTGGACAAGGGAATAGTGGGCATTTTTGGCAAGGCGTCTTTGCAACATTACTCGCGACACCATGCTCAGCACCTTTCTTGGGAACGGCAGTGGCATTTGCGCTCGCAGCACCTCTTGACGAATTATGGTTAGTCTTCACTGCTTTAGGGCTAGGAATGAGCTTGCCATGGCTACTTATTGCCGCTTTTCCTGCGATTTCACGTTTATTACCTAAGCCTGGTGCGTGGATGAATAAGCTGAGAATAGTATTAGGATTGATGATGCTATTATCATGTTTATGGTTGATGAGCCTGCTGATCCCACACTTTGGTGAAACCTATACACTAGCAATCTCAATTATCTTTTTATTATTGTTAGCTATATTTATTGGCAAAAAATATAGCTTACGCGCGGGAATATATTCGTTGTTGTTATTCATCTTGATTGGCGTAGGGTTTACTTGGGCGACGATGGATGAAACGACAGGAAGCCGTGCCATTGTTCAAGATACGGTGAACTGGCAACCACTGAGCGAAGAAGCAATCGAACAGGCTCTGTCAGAAAATAAGCGGGTATTTATTGATGTTACCGCAGATTGGTGTGTGACCTGTAAAGCAAATAAATATAATGTCTTATTGCGAGATGATATCCAACAGGCATTAAATGAACCTGATGTTGTGGCACTTAGAGGTGATTGGACTAAACCCTCACCCGAGATCACCGCATTTTTACAAAAACGCGGACAAGTCGCTGTTCCATTTAACCAAGTTTATGGCCCTAAGTTGGCGGAGGGTGAAATACTGTCAACAATACTTGATCGTGAAGTTTTATTATCAATTATGAATGAGGCCAAAGGAGCCGAAAAATGAAAAAAACAATTTTAGCCGTTCTATTTTCATCATTAATGTTAGGTGCAACTGCGCATGCGGCTCCGTTAACGGCAGACCAAGAAGCGCAAGTGCGTAAACTTGTACGTGATACCTTAGTTGAGAACCCTGAAATTTTAGAAGAAGCGATTGTTGCCTTACAGGCGAAGCAAGGTGAAAAACAGCAAGCTCAGGTAAAGTCCACGATTAAGGCTGAGCATGACAATCTATTTAATGATCCTGCAAGTCCACGCCTTGGCGCGAAAGATGCAAAACTAGTTTTAGTCAACTTTACGGATTATAACTGCCCATTCTGTAAGCGTTTTGATCCTCAACTTGAAGAGTTGATTAAAAAACACCCAGATGTTGCCGTAGTGATCAAGCCATTACCATTTAAAGGGCAAACATCTCTTGAGTCTTCACAATTGGCTCTAACTCTTTGGCAAAATGATCCAAAAGCATTCCAAGCATTGCACCAAAAATTCATGCAAAAGCAAGGTATGTTAACGGATGAAAATATCAAACAAGCTCTGAAGGCTACAGGCAATGAAAAGCTGGTAGCTAATGAGAAGAGTGCCGAGACTATTCGTACTAACATGATGTTAGCTGAAAAACTGGGGGTTAATGGAACGCCAGCCACATTAGTTGGTGACACTATTATTCCAGGTGCGATTGATTCGCAACAATTAGAAGCGATTGTGAAAGAGCAATTAGCGAAAGTGAAATAAGGGAATTATGGCTAGACTGAAAAAGTGGTCAAAAGAAATTATTGGTTTAGTGGTGATCATCTTCATCGTTTTTACTGTAATGGATTTTTGGCGCAAACCTGAAAGCCTAGCCCCTGTTTTACTTGAGCCTCAAGTGTTGGCGACAGGGGAAACCGTCTCGCTAGCTGAGTTAAGTAAAGAACAACCTGTTTTGGTCTATTTTTGGGCGACGTGGTGCGGAGTATGTAAAATGACCTCGCCCACGGTAGCTGATTTAGCGCAATCAGGGGTTCCTGTGATTTCTGTGGCTATCCGCTCTGGAGATAGCCAACGACTACTCACAGGAATGGCAAAGAAAGAGCTTAAATTCCCCGTTATCAATGATATTAATGGTGTGTTGGCAAATGCAGTCGGCATCAGTGCGACGCCATCATTTATGATTATTGATAATGGTGAAATGGTCAGTTTTACCAGTGGTTATACTAGCTATTGGGGACTTAAAGCACGTATGTGGATGGCTTCTTTTTAAGCTAACCGATAGCCCTCTTTGAGTTGGTGCTTAAAGAGGGCTTTGTTTTATTTGATTAAAATTCCAAATTACGAATAAAGCGATAATCAGCCGATTCTGGCTTTAGACGATATAAATTAGCAGGCCTACCTGTTTCTTGCCTTTTTTCACCCGTATCAATCAACAAATCCGCTTGCTCCAAACGGCGGCGGAATGATTTTTTCTGTAGTGTTTTACCAATCAAAACTTCATGGACATGCTGTAACTCAGTCAACGTGAAAACATCAGGCAAAGCGAAACCAGGAACAATGGAGTACAAGGATTTTTGTTTTAATCGTTCACGCGCTATCTGGTAAAGTTGGTGATGGTCAAAAGCGAGTTGCATACTTTCGATTTCTTGAATAGACACCCATCTTACTGAGCTAACGCTATTAATATAGTGTTGGCATGCTTGATAAGCGATGAGAGCGGTATAACAAACGGTGACAGACCAGCCTCGTTTATCACGATAATTATTGCCGATAGTATTCAATTGCTCAATATAGGGAGGGATCACGCCAGTTTTTTCTTTTAATTTACGTAGTATCGTTTGTTCAAGTGTATTGTCCTGCTGTTCATCAATAAATCCGCCCGGTAGCCCCCACATTCCTTTATCAGGATGGTTAGCTCTTTCTACTAATAACACTTTTAATGTTTCCTCATGATACGTAAACAGCACCGCATCTACGCTTATAAGAGGAGAAGGATAGGCTTTTCGATCATATTCAGACAAATACTGATGTTCATTCATGATGTTAGAACCACCACTTATTGATTAATTGATAAGTGAGATTATACGTTAAAAAATTATTTGTGTCATTAAGACACTTACTGCTTGACATGTTGGTGTCTATAAGACAATAATTTGTTATTGTCAAAAAGACACTAACGAGGTTGACTATGTTAAACATTAATTATTTTAAAGCAGATTCATCAACGTTTATTATCAAGTCCGTTAATGGAAAAGTGATTAAACAGGGGAAAGGGTTAAGCTTTTGGTACAATTCAGCGACCACATCTATTGCTGCATTACCATTGAATGCGTTAGAAGCCCCATTTATTTTTAATTTACAAACAGCAGACTTTCAAAGCCTACGTATTCAGGGGCAAATTTCGTTTCAGATTAGTGAGCCTGAGAAAACAGCTGAAGTGCTGAATTATAGCCTGACAAAAGATGGCAAATCTTATGCTTCTGAGGATCCATTAAAACTCAGTGATAGGGTCGTTCGCAGTGCTCAAACGCTGATCCAAGCTCAAATACAGTCAAGTTCAATGCGTAATGCACTATTAATGAGCCAAGCATTAGTGGCAAAAGTGACAGAGCAGTTAGCCATACATTCGGCATTACAAACATTAGGAATTGATATCCTTGATGTTTCAATCTCTGCGATTACACCTTCTCCAGAAACATTAAAAGCGCTTGAAGCCGAAGCCAGAGAATCAATATTAAAAGAAGCTGACGATGCCATCTATACGAGACGAAAATTCTCTGTGGAACAAGAGCGTATGATTAAAGAAGCTGAATTAGAAACCGATTTATCAGTACAAAATAAGCAACAACAAATAGAAGAAGCTCGTTTGGAAAATGAACGCACCCTATTGCGCGAACAGGCTGAAATAGAACAGGAAAGGCTTACGGCTCAAGTTAATGCGGAAGCAAAACGTCATGAACTAGTAACATTAAGCGTTGAAAACCAAAAAACGCAATCAGATGCTGATGCATATGCCATTGAAGCAAAAATGAAAGCTTACCGTGAGTTACCTGTTGAAAACTTAAAAGCGATGGCTTTAGCTAAAATGTCACCGGAGCAGTTAATGGCAATGGCGTTTGAATCACTGTCACAGAATGCAGGCAAAATAGGTGAATTGAATATTTCTCCTGATCTTTTTAGCCAAATGTTCAAAAAAGGGGCTAAAGCATGAAAGGGCTAGATGATATTCGCTTTGTATTAATTATGCGTAAAACTCGTTTACAAGAACTGATTGAACGCTTTAATACTTGGCCGCAAGCTAAATTTTATTTGGAACATAATAACGTAGAAGTGAATGATTATCTTCAGGAGCATGATCATTATCAAAAACAGTTAGTACAAGCGGAATCTATTCTTAAATCACTAGGAAGATTTCAATTATTAGAGCGTTCATTATTACCTAGTTATCAATTTTCACAGCGTGATATTGTGATCGTGATTGGACAAGATGGCTTGGTCGCAAATACGTTAAAGTATTTAAATGGGCAACCTGTGATTGCAATTAATCCAGATCCAGCTCGTTGGGACGGTAAGTTACTACCTTTTGAAATTGGGCAGTTACATGATGTCGTATTGAGCACACTTCAAGACAAAATGCCCAGTAAATCCGTGACTTTTGCTCAAGCAACAACGAATGATGGGCAATCATTGTTAGCGGTTAATGATTTATTTATTGGTCCTAAAAGTCATACATCAGCGCGTTATATTATGAAATGGAACGGTGAACAAGAGTTTCAATCTTCTTCAGGGATCATTGTTTCAACTGGACTAGGCTCTACAGGGTGGTTTCAATCGATTCTAGCAGGGGCTAAAGCAATTATGGGAACGAATGATCATCCATTAACAAAAGGATTTGCGTGGGGAGATAGACTATTACAATTTACCGTTCGTGAACCATTTCCGAGTAACACAACTGGCGTTAAATTAGTTTTTGGGACTATTGATGAACAATTGCCGTTACAACTTGAATCTTTAATGCCTGAAAATGGTGTGATTTTTTCTGATGGTATTGAAGATGATTTTATTCGCTTTAATGCGGGATGTATTGCATCAATAGGAATTGCAAAAACACAAGGACAGCTTATTGGCTAACTTACTTATCAGCTAAATAGCTCCCTAATTTTATAGGGAGCTTAGAATTAGCTAATTTTTTTACGGCGGCCAAAGAATAGCGCTAATAGCCCAAATAGCACAACGGTTCCCCACATTGGCCAATGACTCCAACGTGCATAGGGGGTTAAACCAGTCGTCGGAGTGATAGAGGCTGATAAAGTTGCCGCAGTGAATTGAGGTAATTCAGCTTGAACGGTTCCATCAGCACGAATAATAGCAGTAACGCCATTATTGGTAGCGCGGAGTAGCGGACGTCCGAGCTCTAGCGCCCTCATCCTAGCCATTTGGAAATGCTGCCATGGACCAATAGATTTACCAAACCATGCATCATTAGAAATGGTTAATAAATAATCACTATCAGGTTTGAAATTATCGCGAACCTGAGTGCCTAGAATAATTTCATAGCAAATTGCAGCGGTTAAATGAAGATTGCCAACAGCTAATTGAGCCTGTTGATAGTCACCACGGCTAAATCCTGACATTGGTAAATTAAAGAATGGCGCGATAGGACGTAAGATATCTTCTAGTGGAACGAATTCCCCAAAAGGAACTAAATGGTGCTTGTTATAACGATTTTTTGATGGATAGAGGTACGGTTTATCATCACCTAATACAATGATTGTATTGTAATACGTATAATTGCCATCAATAGGCTTAGCATCGACAATACCTGTAATTAGCTTAGTATTGGATTCTGCTAAGACTGTATCTAACGATTTCAGCCAAGCTTGGTTATCGAGTTCAACAGAAGGTACCGCTGACTCAGGCCAAACAATTAAAGACGCTTTACCAATGTAGGGACTCGATAATTTAATATAGGTATCTTTAATTTGCTGTAAATGGCGAGCTTCCCACTTCATTGATTGCGGGATGTTTCCTTGAACTAAGGCAACCTCTGTGGTTTTAGATCCTAGTGGGGTATACCATTGAAGACTTTTGAGTAATAAAGGTGCAAACAAAAGAATAGCGGCAGCAATAAAGGGTATAAAGCTGCGGCGTACAAGCGCTAAAACAATCAATCCACTAATACTGAATAAGATTAGTGTCATCATCTCGACGCCAAAAATTGGCGCTAGACCCTTTAATGGACCATCAATTTGGCTGTAGCCGAATTGCAGCCATGGGAATCCAGTGAGAATCCAACCACGTAAAAACTCAGTAATTTGCCATATCGCAGGTGCAGCAAATACTAAACGCCATACGGTGGCATTAGGGAAAAATTTGCTAAGTAAATAGCCAAATAAGCCTGTGTAAAGAGAGAGATAGGCTGCAAGTAATATGACTAATAACACATTAACGATTTCTGGCATGCCACCAAAATCAGCAATACTCACATAGACCCAATTGACACCACTACCAAACAGGCCAAAGCCCCATGCAAAAGCAATCGAGAAAGACTGCTTTGGTGGGCGCTGTAATGTGAGTAATTGTAGGAATAGAATGGAAAGAAGTGCGGCTGGCCAGAAGTCAAAAGGCGAAAAAGCCAGTGTACCACTGGCTCCAAAAATTAAAGCCAGTAGCAGCCTAAGCCACTGACTTTGATGAAATGACGTTAAGCTCATTAACTTTTTTCTTCGTCTAAGGTTGGTACCGGTGCGTCATCAGGGATTTTTACATGTAGTAAGATAATCCGACGACTATCAGCCATGGCAACTTTGAATTGATAGCCATCAATGGTGATAACCTCACCCCGTGAAGGTAAGTGACCGAAGGCTTGCATAACAAGGCCGCCAACGGTATCAACTTCTTCATCACTGAAACTGGTGCCAAATGCATCATTGAAGTCTTCAATTTGGGTTAACGCCCTCACTGAGTATGAATGTTGACTGAGTTGACGAATATCAACATCGTCCTCATCGTCGTATTCATCTTCAATTTCACCAACAATAAGCTCTAAAATATCTTCAATGGTAACTAAACCTGAAACACCACCAAATTCATCAATGACGATTGCCATATGATAACGCAGAGAACGGAACTCTTTTAAGAGCCGATCAACGCGCTTACTTTCAGGAACAACAACCGCTTGGCGCAACACCTTATCAATGCTGAATGGTTCTGCATCAGTACGCATAAATGGCAATAAATCTTTTGCCATCAGCAAACCTTCAATATGATCTTTGTCTTCACTGATAACAGGAAAACGAGAGTGTGCAGAATCAATAATAACATCAAGACACTCATCTAAGGTTTGGTTGCGTTTTAAGGTTACGATCTGAGAACGTGGGATCATGATGTCACGTACTCGCTGATCGGCAATATCCATAACACCTTCAAGCATATCGCGGGTGTCGGGATCGATCAGGTCGTTTTGTTGCGAATCACGGATCAGTTCGACCAAATCATCACGGTTTTTAGGTTCACCGTGAAAGAGGTGGTTTAAGAGTGCAAAGAACCCTTTCTTAGGACCAGGGTTGTCACTACTTGAAGAGTTATCGTCGCTCATGGCGTTTTATTAAAAATTCCTCAAATTATAGGTTAGTTAAGGTTGCGGCTATCGTATGGTGAATTACCAGTATTGGCTTTCATCACCATGCATATTCCAAAAATACACAACCCTTTTATTACTTAGATAATATTTAGCATAAAAATAGACTGTGGGTCATTATTTTTCTGCAAGGTAAGGATCAGCATAGCCCAATTCGGCTAAAATTTCTGTTTCTAATCCTTCCATTTCTTCGGCTTCATCATCTTCAATATGATCATAGCCAAGAAGATGTAGGCAACCATGTACAACCATGTGTGCCCAGTGCTCTTCTGCGGTTTTTTGCTGTTCCAGAGCTTCTTGCTCAACCACTTGACGACAGATTATTAAGTCACCCAGTAGTGGCAATTCAACTTCCGGAGGTGCTTCAAAGGGAAAAGATAACACATTTGTTGGTTTATCTTTTCCTCGATATGTCAGGTTTAAATGGTGGCTTTCTGCTTCATCAACCACACGGATAGTTACCTCGCTTTGTGGTTGAAATTTAGATAGCACCGCTTCTAACCAGCGCTGAAACAGCGCTTCGCTAGGCAAGCCTACAGTTTCTTCACTCGCAATTTGTAAATCGAGGATCACTTCACTCATTTAATTATGTTCCTGCTTTTCTAACTCTTTTTGTTGCTCGCGTTCTTCCCTAAGTTGCTGACGGCGTTTGTTGTCTTGTTCTTCCCATTTTTCATAGGCAATAACTACTTTAGCCACTACAGGGTGACGGACAACGTCTTCGCTGTGGAAGAAATTAAAGCTGAGGTCATCAACGTCGGAAAGGACTTCAATAGCATGACGTAATCCCGATTTATTACCGCGAGGTAAATCGACCTGTGTAATGTCCCCTGTAACAACGGCTTTTGAGTTAAAGCCTATACGGGTTAGGAACATTTTCATCTGTTCTATAGTGGTGTTTTGGCTTTCATCTAAGATGATAAAAGCATCATTGAGTGTACGACCACGCATATAAGCTAATGGCGCGACTTCAATAACATTACGTTCAATCAGTTTTTCGACTTTTTCAAAACCCAGCATTTCAAACAGTGCGTCATATAATGGACGCAGATAAGGGTCAACTTTCTGGCTGAGATCACCGGGTAAAAAACCGAGTTTTTCACCGGCTTCAACAGCTGGACGCGTTAACAGAATTCGGCGTACTTCTTGGCGTTCAAGTGCATCAACGGCAGCGGCAACCGCTAAGTAAGTTTTTCCTGTACCTGCTGGGCCGATACCAAACGTAATATCATGATCCAAGATATTCGCAATATATTGTGCCTGATTAGGTGTGCGAGGCTTGATGACACCGCGTTTGGTTTTAATATTAACGGCTTTGCCATAATCAGGAATACTGTCCGCTGCTTGTTCTAGCACACGACTTTCTGATATCGCTAAATGAATGTGTTCAGGGTCAACATCTGGGATAACGCCACGTATCGGTGCCGTTTCAACATACAGCTGACGTAAAATTTTACTGGCAGCTTGGATATTAAGAGGCTTACCTGAAAGCTTAAAGCGGTTATCACGGCGATTAATTTCAATCGCAAGGCGACGCTCAAGCTGCTTGATATTGTCATCGAATGGCCCGCAAAGGCTCATTAAGCGTTGGTTATCTGCGGGCTCTAGAAAGATCTCTTGTGTTGCGATTTGCAACGGTTTTTTATCGGTCACTGAGTATCCTATCGTTAAGGTTGGTAACGACCAACGCCAAGCTCATCTTCTTTACGTGTACGTGCAATGACGGAAGCTGGTGATTCGTTAACGCGTAAGCCCATTTGGTCTTCGGTGCGGATCACTTTACCGCGTAGAGAGTTGGCATAAACATCAACAATCTCAACGTCGACAAACTTACCAATCATATCTGGTGAACCTTCAAAGTTCACAACACGGTTATTTTCGGTACGTCCAGAAAGCTCCATAACGTTTTTACGTGAAGGGCCTTCAACTAAAATTCGTTGTACTGTACCTAACATAGCACGGCTAAAGCTCATTGCTTGTTGGTTAATGCGTTGCTGTAGCAGATAAAGGCGCTGTTTTTTCTCTTCTTCGCTAACATCATCAGGTAGATCAGCGGCTGGTGTACCTGGGCGAGCGGAATAGACAAAACTAAAGCTCATATCAAAATTAACATCGGCAATTAGCTTCATGGTATTTTCGAAATCTTCATTGGTTTCACCAGGGAAGCCAACGATGAAATCAGAGCTAATTAGAATTTCAGGGCGAGCCTTACGTAATTTACGAATAATCGCCTTGTATTCAAGTGCGGTATGAGCGCGTTTCATCAGTGTTAAAATACGGTCAGAGCCACTCTGTACAGGTAAATGTAAGTAGCTGACTAACTCAGGCGTATCTTCATACACTTCAATAATATCATCAGTAAACTCAATTGGATGACTTGTCGTGAAGCGCACTCTATCGATGCCATCGATAGCAGCGACGAGACGTATCAATTCTGCAAATGAGCAAATGTCGCCATCAAAGGTTGCACCACGGTAGGCATTTACGTTTTGCCCCAGTAGGTTAACTTCACGCACCCCTTGAGCTGCCAATTGGGCAATTTCAAAGAGGATGTCATCGCATGGACGGCTAACTTCTTCACCGCGAGTATAAGGAACAACGCAGAATGTACAGTATTTATTACAGCCTTCCATAATGGAAACGAAAGCGGTTGGGCCTTCAGCTCTTGGCTCTGGCAAGCGGTCAAACTTTTCAATTTCGGGAAAACTGATGTCAATGACTGGACTGCGTGTACCTTTTACCTGATTAATCATTTCAGGTAGACGATGCAAGGTTTGTGGGCCGAAGACAATATCGACACTTGGTGCACGTTGGCGAATAAAATCGCCTTCTTGAGACGCCACACAGCCACCAACACCGATAATAATATCGGGATTGTTATCTTTGAAAAATTTCCAACGGCCAAGTTGATGGAAAACTTTTTCCTGAGCCTTTTCACGGATTGAACAAGTATTCAGGAGGAGCACGTCAGCTTCTTCTGGAATTTCAGTGATCTGATAGCCATGGGTGCTTTCTAACAATGATGCCATTTTAGATGAGTCATACTCATTCATCTGGCAGCCCCAAGTTTTAATGTATAACTTTTTATTCGTCGACATGTCTATATCCGGTGTTTTCGAAGTGGCTTAGTATAATGGACTTCGAAACGCGTTGTATACTCGTCATACTTCAAATTGCAGCGTCGTTGACTACGTTCATTCGCACCAGTCACATACTGATGTATGCTCCTAGCGACTCATTCACTTGTCGCCTAGCTGCACTTCGAATTATTTAGAGTAGATACTCGTCATACTTCAAATTGCAGCGTCGTTGACTACGCTCATTCGCACCAGTCACATACTGATGTATGCTCCTAGCGACTCATTCACTTGTCGCCTAACTGTACATTGAATTATTTAAAGCATATACCCGCTATAATTCAAACTATTATATTGTGCGTAGCAGCTCGAAGTATGCTGTGCATAAATCCAAAGTCTTATCTTGTTTTGGGAAGGCGCACGCATTTTTGATCACAAACATCACTCTATGATATGAAAAATGTCAAAATAACCTAAATTAGAGATGAATAGGCTATGTGGTACGCGGCCTCAAAGACAGACTATCGCCCATTATTTTAAAGATTAACCTGTATTGTATTCAATTGAAGCATCAGTGACCAGAGTCTCAGGTTGAGATATTCCCTGCTAGCGTAACAATTTTTCGGTACACTACGTAAATCAAACAGTTAATAGTAGCTAATGTAATGAATAAACTAACAGAAAATTATGATGTTGTCGTGGTTGGGGCAGGAATGACTGGCGCAGCGGCAGCATTAGGGTTTGCTCAAGAAGGCATGCGAGTTGCATTGCTAGAAAAAGCAGAACCAACAGCATTTGATGCGAATAGTGCTCCTGATGTTCGTATTTCAGCCATTAGTCGTTCATCTGTAGACCTACTTAAACAATTAGGTGCTTGGCAGCATGTTGAAGCAATGCGCAGTGCGCCTTATCGGCAGCTTGAAACATGGGAAGAGCAGGGAAGTAACGTGCTGTTCGATGCAGATGATTTAGGTTTACCAGAACTCGGTTTTATGGTCGAAAACCGTGTCTTGCAGTTGGCATTATGGCAAGAGTGTCAAAAATACAAAAATCTAGAGCGTATTTGTCCTGCTCAGCTCACTCATCTTTATCAGTCAAATAGTCAAAAAGAGTGGATTGTTTCACTGGATGATGGTCGTGAACTACAAACTAAATTAGTGATAGGTGCCGATGGCGCAAATTCTCAAGTGCGTAAGTTAGCAGGCATTGGGAGCCGTGGTTGGCAATATCGGCAATCTTGTATGTTAATCACTATTCAAACAGATGAACCTCAACAAGATAAAACATGGCAGCAATTTTTTCCGTCAGGGCCTAGAGCATTTTTGCCTCTTTATGATAATTGGGCCTCATTGGTTTGGTATGACAGTCCAGCAAAAATTCGCCGTCTACAATCAATGTCAATGGAACAGTTGACTGAGGCGATTACAGAGGCTTTTCCTGAGCGTTTAGGGGCGGTCAACGCGGTCGCATGTGGTGCTTTCCCTCTAACTCGTCATCATGCTAATCGCTATGTGATTGACGGGCTAGCGCTAGTAGGGGATGCGGCGCACACCATTAATCCTTTAGCGGGGCAGGGAGTGAATTTAGGTTACAGAGATGTCGACAGCTTACTTAAAGTCGTTACCCATGCAAAGGAGTATCTGGGAGCTTGGCATTCACTAGAGGTACTTAAACGTTATCAGCGCCGACGTTTGCCTGATAATTTAGTCATGCAGGCGGGTATGGATGTATTTTATATGGCATTTAGTGAACAGTTACCGGGGTTGAAGATGTTAAGAAACTTAGGGTTAATGGCTGCTCAACGTGCTGGTGAAGCGAAGAAATTGGCTCTGAAATATGCTTTAGGGCTTTGATATTGGGTGATGCGATATCAATTAATGTTACGAGCGAACTCAAAATAACAAAAAACCTGATTCTGATTTAGTATCGAAATCAGGCCTTACTAGCCGCTTAACCAAAAGTGTTCAACTATTGGAGCTCACTTTAGATGGTCAGCGGCCTTTTATTAATTATAGCTATTTATCTTTTGCTACATCAGTAATTTCTGCATGATGAGCGGGCAGATCAAAATTTTCTTCAGTGATAATTGCATCTATGCTTTCACCTTTTTCGGCGAATGCTGCTGCGAGTTTTTCGGTATCTAATTCTTTTTCCCAACGAGCAACAACAATACAAGCACATGCGTTACCAACTAAGTTGGTTAAGGCGCGGCATTCAGACATAAAGCGGTCAATACCCAAGATCAGTGCCATACCAGCAACAGGGATACTTGGAACAACCATCAGTGTTGCAGCTAAAGTAATAAAGCCTGCACCAGTAACACCAGCAGCGCCTTTAGAACTGATCATGGCAACTAATAACAGCGATATTTGTTCCCAAATTGTTAGCTCGATATTGGTTGCTTGTGCAATAAACAGCGCAGCCATGGTCATATAAATATTGGTGCCATCGAGGTTAAATGAGTAACCCGTTGGGATAACTAGCCCTACGACAGATTTTTCACATCCAGCATGCTCCATTTTTCTCATTAAGCTAGGTAATGCAGCTTCTGATGACGATGTTCCGAGCACTAACCACAGTTCATCTTTAATGTATTTGATAAGTTGAATAATTGAGAAGCCATTATATTTAGCCACGGCGCCTAACACGAGTAAAACGAAAAGAAGGGCTGTGATATAGAATGTCAGTATCAGCATCATCAAGTTGCCGATTGATGAGATACCGTATTTACCAATAGTAAATGCCATTGCTCCGAATGCACCGATAGGGGCAAGTTTCATTAGCATGGCAACCATTTTAAATACAGGTTCAGAGAAATTTTGCAGTAGTTTGACGATAGGCTCGCCATGTTTGCCTGTCGCAGCTAATGCAAGGCCAAAAATAACCGCTATAAATAGCACCTGAAGGATATTACCGTTAACAAGAGGGCTAATTACTGTGTCAGGGATAATGTTCATTAGGAAGCCAACGATGGATGATTCGTGAGCTTTTGCGACATAACCTGCAACCTTACTGCTATCTAGAGTTGCAGGATCAATATTTAAACCATCTCCTGGACGAATCACATTGGCGACGATAAGACCAATAATCAGTGCAACCGTTGAGAACGTAATAAAGTAGAGCATTGCTTTTCCTGCAACACTGCCTACTGCCTTCATATTGCTCATACCTGAGATACCCGTTACAACAGTTAAGAAAATAACGGGGGCAATAATCATTTTGACGATTTTGATGAATGCATCACCTAGTGGTTTTAATGATTCACCTATATCAGGAAAAAAGTGGCCAAGTGCGATACCAAGCACGATAGCAACGATAACCTGTACGTATAGGATCTTATAAAGTGGTTGTTTAATTATGTTTTGCATAAGTTTTCTCTGTAAGAACATTGCATCACTGCAATTTATAATTATTAGGTTTGAGAACTTTTTTATTAGAGATGATGGGTTGGATAATGTTTGATTCATGGCGGAAGGCAGATGATCCCTGAAAGCCATGATCGGATATAACCAAAATCTAGGCGAAGATTACCACTATTGATCGTTATTAAAAAATGACTAAAGTCACATAATTGATACAGAAAATACTTAAAAGTAAAAATATTGTTCGACTTGTTTATTTTTAACACTTAAGTGTTTGTAAAATCCTGTTTAGTCAAGGTATTAGCTATCACAATGATAGGTAAAAATGATCCTAATCTAGGCATTATTTGATAGTTAGCTGATGAAAATTACAGAGGAACTTAATTATTAAAGTGAAATAAAGAAAAGTGCTGTTTTGGCTTGATTTTTCATTGAATCATAAACAAAAAAACCACCCTTTTTGAAGGATGGTTTTTTTGTTTATGGCTGTTATTGAAACAGGCATATAAGAATATGGCTGGGGTACCAGGATTCGAACCTGGGAATGCCAGGATCAAAACCTGGTGCCTTACCGCTTGGCGATACCCCAATTTACAAATTTTTCTACCCAGAAGGATAAATGGTGCGGGAGACAAGACTTGAACTTGCACACCTTGCGGCGCCAGAACCTAAATCTGGTGCGTCTACCAATTTCGCCACTCCCGCAAATACTATGGTGGCTATGACGGGATTCGAACCTGTGACCCCAACATTATGAGTGTTGTGCTCTAACCAGCTGAGCTACATAGCCTTATACAGTAAAACTGCTTTTTTGAAAATCACTGTATGGGATTTTTTTCGACAACCCTAGGAGAGGAAAGATGGCTGGGGTACCAGGATTCGAACCTGGGAATGCCAGGATCAAAACCTGGTGCCTTACCGCTTGGCGATACCCCATCCGAGGGTGTCTCTAAATTTGTTTAATTTAAGATGGCTGGGGTACCAGGATTCGAACCTGGGAATGCCAGGATCAAAACCTGGTGCCTTACCGCTTGGCGATACCCCAATCTTAAATTGTTAACCGAGAAGGAAAATGGTGCGGGAGACAAGACTTGAACTTGCACACCTTGCGGCGCCAGAACCTAAATCTGGTGCGTCTACCAATTTCGCCACTCCCGCAAATATGGTGGCTATGACGGGATTCGAACCTGTGACCCCAACATTATGAGTGTTGTGCTCTAACCAGCTGAGCTACATAGCCATCTTTTTGCATTACCTTCGTCGGCGTTGCGGGGCGCATTATGCTAATTACCGCTGAGACAGTCAACAGCTTTTTTCACTATTTTTGTGAAAATGCGTCCGTTTGTTTGATGAATAATCATTTTGTCGATAAAGTCAGCAAAAAACAAGTCGCTAATCCAAAAAACTGTGAGCTATTACCGCAGATTGATTGTTTTTATTGCTTGAAATGGTGATTTAGATTCGCGAAATAACAGCAAAAAACCGAGCTGAATAACTCGGTTTTTAAGCTCAAATTGGATTAATTATCGAACAATTTTTGTAATAACTCACCGTTAAGCATCGCTCGTTTTGTGAGCGCAAAAGCACCAATTGCTGAATTATGTACCAGCTGAGATGTCACTACGGGGAGATTTTCACGAAAGCCTTTCAATGCTTGGGTATCAATGCAGCTTTGAATGGCAGGGAGAAGTATTTGCGCTGCTTCTGTAATATCCCCTGCAATCACGACTTTTTCTGGATTAAATAAGTTGATGGAAATAGCGATTGCTTTACCAATTTGGCGACCCACATGCTGGATCACTTCAGTCGCGAGCGGGTCATTTTTATTGGCCGCTTGGCAAATATGTTGGATAGAACATTGTTCAAGGGTCAGTGAGCTACTAAAGCCTTGCTCTAAGCGTTGTTTAACGCGGTTTTCAATAGCTTGATTTGATGCAATGGTTTCTAGGCAACCGAAGTTACCACAATGGCATAAATCCCCAAGAGGATCGACTTGAATATGGCCAATTTCACCAAGATTACCCCGATGGTTTAATAGGATTTCATTATTGATAACTAATCCAGCCCCTGTCCCTCTGTGAATTCGCACTAGTAGTGAGTCTTCGCAATCCTTTGTCGCGCCAAAGTAGCTCTCTGCGAGTGCTAAACTGCGAATATCATGCCCTACATAGCAGGTAATTTTAAAATGGGCTTGTAGATTATCGATAAGGTGCCAATTATCCACTTTAATATGTGGCATATAGTGAACGATACCATTATGTGGATTGACTAGACCCGGTAAAATCACAGAAATGGCGATAAGTTCTTTTATGCGGCGCTGATTAAGGGCGATAAAATCTTCAATGGCTTCGATCAGCTTTTGTTCGACAGCTTGCTGGGATGGTTCTGAGATAGGATAGTGGGCATCAATGAGTTGTTTGCCACTGAGGTCATACAGTGCAACAGTGGCATCATAACGACCTAAACGAACACCTATGGTATGAAAGTTTTTATGTTCTGAAACTATCGATATTGCACGCCGGCCTCCAGTGGAGGCCTGCTGATCAACTTCTTTGATTAAGCCACGTTCGAGTAGCTGACGAGTTATTTTAGTCACACTTGCAGGCGCAAGTTGGCTCTGTTCTGCTATCTGAATACGAGATATTGGGCCTTGTTGGTCAATTAGGCTATATACCACCGCACTGTTGAGTTGTTTTACCAGATCAATATTACCAATTTGCTTTAATGAATGACTATGGTTCATCAGCTATATACTCATTTTTTGTAGACTTCCTCGCCGTTGACGTAAGTTGAGAGGATTTGGAAGTCGTGGTTAAACGCAGTCAAGTTTGCAACTTTACCCGGTGCGATCGAACCCAACTGAGATTCAACGCCGATTGCCCTTGCCGGATATAACGTCGCCATCCTTAATGTTTCATCTAGAGCGATACCGACATGCTCTACCGTATTTTTAACTGCTTCAATCATTGTTAGTGATGATCCGCTGAGCGTTCCGTTCTCATCAACACACAATCCATCACGGTAGTATATGGTTTTGCCTGCAAAGATAAAATGATCCATTTCACCAGTTTGAGGATCAATGCCAGCAGGCGCTGTAGCGTCCGTAACTAAAACTAATTTATCACCTTTCAAGTGTTTACTGTTACGAATATTTGCCCATTGAACATGAAGTCCGTCTGCGATGATACCGGCATACACTTCTGGAGTATCGTAAATAGCACCAACCAACCCAGGACCTCTGCCAGAGATATAAGGCATGGCATTAAATAAATGGGTAGAGAAGCGAATGCCTGCTTTAAAGCCAAGGCGTGCTTCTTCATAAGTGGAATTCGAGTGGCCAGCTGAAACCACAATACCTGCATTTGTTAACTGGCGGATATAGGATTCATCGACCATTTCTGGTGCTAATGTTACTTTAGTGATGGCATCCGCATGGGCAGCTAAATAATCGATCATTTCAGCTGAAGGTTTACGGATAAATTCAGGGTTATGAGTCCCTTTTTTAATGATGTTGATATAAGGGCCTTCTAAATGTAGGCCAAGCGCTTGGTTACGATGAGTTTTTAGGTATTCACTCATCACTTCAACACCATGCTTCATTAATTCATCTGAGCAGGTGATCAGTGTTGGTAGATAGCTAGTACAGCCAGTACGTTCGTTGGCTTTTTGCATTATCTCCAGATGTTCCAATGTCACGTTTTCTTTGTTGTCATTGAATTGGACGCCACCACAGCCATTGACTTGCAGATCAATAAAGCCGGGAGAAAGGATAGCCCCTTGTAAATCGTGCTGTTCGATATCAGCAGGAAGGTCTGCTAAAGGGCAGATATCTTTAATTAGTGTACCGTCAATAATGATTGCATGGTTATCTAATCTTTCATGGCCTGTATAAATAATACAATGAGTTAATGCATACATAGTCTTTGGCTCCTGACTTCTGGAGAGGTAAAACATTGGGTCACCGACTTGCTCTCACAAGTCGGGTGATCGAATGATTACTGGTTAAATTTTTCGATAATGTCAGATTCTAACTGAGTGAAATATTTAAGTGTTTTTACTTTTAATTCAAGTGTTGCAGGCTCATCACAGACAATCAGGGCTTTTTGGTGCATCTGCACACAGCTTATCGTCCATAAATGGTTAACAGAGCCTTCAACTGCTGCTTGAACTGCATTTGATTTATTTGCGCCAGTGGCTAATACCATTAACTCTTCAGCATCCATCAAGGTGGCAACGCCAACCGTCAGTGCAAACTTAGGCACTTGATTAACATCGTTATTGAAAAAGCGTGAGTTAGCGATACGAGTTTCTGGTGTTAGGGTTTTAATTCGAGTACGTGAACTTAATGATGAACCCGGTTCGTTAAACGCAATGTGTCCATCGTTGCCTACGCCACCCATGAACAGATTGATCTTGCCGTAAGACTTGATTTTGTCTTCATAGCGCTGGCATTCTGCATCAACATCTGGCGCGTTACCATTTAGTAGGTTGATGTTTTCTTTTTGAATATCCACATGATTGAAGAAATTATCATGCATAAAAGTGTGGTAGCTTTGCGGATGGTCTTCTGGGATGCCTACATATTCATCCATATTAAAAGTGACAACGTGTTTAAAGCTGACTTTACCTGCTTGATACAATGCAATCAGTGCCTTATAGGTTGCCAGCGGTGTGCCGCCTGTTGGTAAGCCTAAAACGAAAGGGCGTTCTGCTGTAGGGTTGAACGCATT
This sequence comes from Providencia manganoxydans, assembly GCF_016618195.1. Classification (NCBI taxonomy): domain Bacteria; kingdom Pseudomonadati; phylum Pseudomonadota; class Gammaproteobacteria; order Enterobacterales; family Morganellaceae; genus Providencia; species Providencia manganoxydans. Next base: position 3,370,076 of record NZ_CP067099.1, on the reverse strand, counting down.
GATTTTGTCTGCAATGTATTGAGCAGACCAGATCCCAACGTCTTGAGCATTTTTTAGCGGGAGGAGCCTCATGATACTTTACCTCTAGTGAAAGTCTGTTAATTCTGTGAAATATAAAATTTTTCTTCACTCAGCTAGCAAAGGTGACATGGCTTTATTACAAACAAGTGATCTTAGCCTGTGACTTTACTATTTCGAGAATGGCCCATGTTTCCTAATATTTTTCATTAACTATAGGTTATTTTAGGGCGTACCGATTCTCCATTAGTGGTACATCGAAATCCAGTAGATAAGTTATTTTTAATCATAAAATAAGTTTTCAATAATAGCCACTAATTTAGCCTCCTTACTAAAGTTATCATTGACATTTATCACAAATCACACCTATTTATTTTGTATCGCGAAAAAATTAATCTAGACTATGAAATTGCTATGCTCAATCACCTAAATTATTATTATGGTGTATGAACTATAAGATCCCGTAAATGGGGCAATAACTGGGCTATAAAGGGGGAGTTTGTGAATATTCTTAGCTACTTACAGCGGATCGGTAGGGCACTGATGGTGCCTGTGGCAGTACTGCCTGCCGCCGCAATCCTTATGGGGATTGGTTATTGGATAGATCCAGATGGTTGGGGCGCCAATAGTGCAATCGCGGCTTTACTGATCAAATCAGGTGCAGCAATTATTGATAATATGTCTGTGCTGTTTGCTATCGGTGTTGCCTATGGAATGTCAAAAGATAAAGATGGTGCTGCTGCGCTGACCGGTTTTGTCGGTTTTCTTGTTGTCACAACACTGTGTTCACCAGCGTCTTATTCGATGATCATGAATGTCCCGCTAGAAAGTGTTCCTGCGGCATTTAACAAAATTAATAACCAGTTTGTGGGTATCCTTGTTGGTGTACTCTCTGCTGAACTGTATAACCGTTATAGTGGTGTTGAACTACCTAAAGCACTGTCCTTCTTCAGTGGTCGTCGACTTGTGCCGATCCTAACCTCTTTCCTAATGATTTTCCTTGCATTCATCCTGATGTATGTATGGCCATTAGTTTATAATGGATTAGTTTCATTTGGTGAAAGTATTAAAGATTTAGGTTCAGTAGGGGCAGGTATTTATGCCTTCTTTAACCGTTTATTAATTCCTGTTGGCCTGCACCACGCTCTGAACTCTGTGTTCTGGTTTGACGTTGCAGGTATTAACGATATTCCTAACTTCCTTGGTGGTGCTAAATCAATTGAAGAAGGTTTGGCAATTCCTGGTATTACAGGTCGTTACCAAGCAGGCTTCTTCCCAATTATGATGTTTGGTTTACCGGGCGCGGCGTTAGCTATTTACCACTGTGCACGTCCTGAAAATAAAGCAAAAGTTGCAGGTATTATGCTTGCTGGTGCTTTCGCTGCATTCTTTACAGGTATTACTGAACCGCTTGAATTTTCATTCATGTTTGTGGCGCCTGTACTGTATGTTATGCATGCTCTGTTAACGGGTATTTCAGTATTTATTGCAGCGTCAATGGAATGGATTTCGGGCTTCGGCTTCAGTGCTGGTTTAGTCGATATGCTGTTGCAATCACGTAACCCACTGGCATTAAATTGGTGGATGCTGATTGTTCAAGGTTTAGTCTTCTTCTGTATTTACTATGTCATCTTCCGTTTCATGATCCGTAAATTCAACCTGTTAACCCCAGGCCGTGAAGTGAGTGCGGGCGATGAAACCATCGATGGCTATGATGAAAACTTGAGTCCTGTAGATAGCACAGACAGCGAAATTCAAAAAGAGGCTCGCCAATATGTTGCTGCGGTAGGTGGTAGCGATAATATTACTGGTATCGACGCATGTATCACTCGTTTACGCTTAGGTGTAAAAGATGCGGCGATTGTCAACGATGCGATGGCAAAACGCCTTGGTGCGTCAGGGGTTATTCGCCTGAACAAGCAAAGTGTCCAAGTTATTGTGGGTACACGTGCTGAACTAGTTGCAGCGGCAATGAAAGATGTTATTGCTAAAGGCCCTATTGCAGGCTCAGCACCAACAGCTGTACCTGAAACAGCGAAAGCGAGTGAATCTGCAAAAGCAAAAGGCGAAACTGTTCTATCGTTAGTTGCACCAGTTAGTGGTGAAGTTTTCTCGCTTGATGATGTGCCTGATGAAGCATTTTCCAGCCGTATTGTTGGTGATGGTATTGCTATCAAGCCAACCAGTGATGAGGTATTAGCACCTGCATCAGGAACGGTAGTGAAAATTTTCGAAACTAACCATGCATTTTGTTTAGAAACAGATAATGGCATTGAGCTAATCGTGCACATGGGTATTGACACTGTTGCATTGAAAGGTGAAGGCTGCGCACGTTTAGTGGAAGAAGGTAGCGAAGTGAAAGCGGGTACACCTATTCTGAAACTGGATCTGGCTTTCTTAGAAGCCAATGCAAAATCTATGATCAGCCCAGTCATTATCAGTAATATTGATGATTTTGCAGGAGTTGAAATTTTAGCTGAAGGTAATGTGACTGGCGGTGAAACGGTCATTTACAATGTGCTGAAATAGTCAATAGACTTATTATATTATTGACAGAGCGAAGGGAGGCGATTTATGCCTCCCTTTTTTTGATCTTCAGAAAAGTTGGCGAAATTTCAAAGTAACTTGTCAGGAATGCGTAAGTCAGCCGTTATTCTCCTCGGTAAGATAACATTACAATAACAAATGGAGATATACCTGTGACTGTATTACTGTGCCTTTTTGGTTTTCTATCTGGGATCACAACGGCTTTATTTGGTTTTGGTGGCGGTTTTATTACGGTTCCCTTGTTGTATGCCTTAATTAGCTTGGTGTGGGGGCCGCAAAGTGAGGCGAATGATGTTGCAATGCAAATCGCTGTTGCGACATCAACTTGTGTGATGATTTTTTCGGCATCGGTATCTAGCCAAGCTCACTACCGCAAAGGAAACTTAAATTGGTCAATCATTCGTCCTTTTATTATTCCAATTTCATTAGGTGGGATTGTTGGTGCGTTTGTTGCACTGTCAGTGGAAAGTGAATGGATCCGCTGGGTGTTTATTGTTTACTTGATTATCACTATCTTGGATTGTTTCATTCGCCCAGGTTTTATGAAAACCGATTCGAATGGCATTCAACCTTCTAAAGGTGGCATTTTTGCGGATACGCCTATTGGAGTCGTGATTGGCGCGGTTGCTGCGTTTCTTGGCGTGGGGGGGAGTGTGATGACAGTTCCTTTAATGCGTCGACGTGGTGCGAGTATGATCCAAGCGGCGGCGTTTGCGAATCCGTTAACATTACCGATGGCGATTACGGGGACGCTAACTTACCTCTACTTTGCATTGACGAAAGATATTGAATTGGGTAGTGGTTTTATTGGCATGATTTATATTAAAGGCGCATTAATTTTAATTGCGACCTCATGGTTAGGGATCCGTTTTGCTGGTTTATTGATGCCTTATTTAAGTGATAAACGTCATGCACAAAGCTATCCAATTTTATTGTTTGTCGTGTTATGTGTGATATTAGCTGCGTAATATAACGATTGTATACTCTAAATAATTCGTGTTACAGCTAGGCGGCCAGTGAAGATAGTCGAGGAGCATAGATAACTATGTGACTCGGCTAGCTAAACGCAGCCAACAACGCTGTGGCGCGAAGAATGAAGAGTATATGAGATCAAACGGTTGTTTCCTGACAGATTATGGTAGACTATAGCTTGCTATTACGCGCTTTTGGCATTGAGGAATGATGACAATGAATGAGGCAGAAACTCGCCCAACAAATTTTATCCGTCAGATCATTGATGAAGATCTGGCGAGTGGGAAACACACTTCGGTACAAACTCGTTTTCCACCTGAACCAAATGGCTATTTGCACATTGGCCATGCAAAATCAATTTGCTTGAATTTTGGGATCGCACAGGACTATCAAGGCAAGTGTAACTTACGTTTTGATGATACTAACCCTGTTAAAGAAGACGTTGAGTACGTTAATTCGATTCAAGAAGATGTGCAGTGGCTCGGGTTCCAATGGAGCGGTAAAGTTCATTACTCTTCTGATTATTTCGATACTTTGTATCAATATGCCATTGAGTTGATCAATAAAGGATTGGCTTATGTTGATGAGCTGAGCGCAGAACAGATCCGTGAATACCGCGGTACCTTGAAAGAGCCAGGTAAAAATAGCCCATATCGCGACCGTAGTATTGAAGAAAACTTAGCACTGTTTGAAAAAATGCGTGCTGGTGGCTTTGAAGAAGGTAAAGCTTGTTTGCGTGCAAAAATTGACATGGCGTCACCTTTTATTGTTATGCGTGACCCTGTTTTATATCGTATTAAATTTGCCGAGCACCATCAGTCTGGTAACAAATGGTGTATTTACCCAATGTATGATTTCACGCATTGCATTTCTGATGCGTTAGAAGGTATTACACATTCATTGTGTACATTGGAGTTCCAAGATAACCGTCGTTTATATGACTGGGTTCTTGATAATATCACGATTGATTGTCACCCTCGCCAGTACGAATTTTCACGCTTAAACCTTGAATATACCGTGATGTCTAAGCGTAAGCTGAACCAATTGGTCACTGATAAATTGGTTGAAGGTTGGGATGATCCGCGTATGCCTACTATTTCAGGTTTACGTCGTCGTGGTTATACCGCGGCATCTATCCGTGAATTCTGCCTACGTATTGGCGTGACTAAGCAAGATAACAACGTTGAAATGGCATCGTTAGAGTCTTGCATCCGTGACGACTTAAACGAAAATGCTCCTCGTGCAATGGCGGTTATTGATCCTGTTCGTTTAGTGATTGAAAACATGCCTGCTGGCGAAGAGATTTTAACTGCGCCAAATCACCCGAACAAGCCAGAGATGGGCACACGCAAAGTCCCATTCAGCAATGAATTATATATTGATCGTGCTGATTTCCGTGAAGAAGCTAACCGTCAATATAAGCGCTTGGTATTAGGTAAAGAAGTTCGCCTGCGTAATGCATACATTATTAAAGCAGAACGTGTGGAAAAAGATGCAGAAGGTAACATTACAACGATTTACTGCACCTATGACCCACAAACACTGAATAAAGACCCAGCAGACGGACGTAAAGTAAAAGGGGTTATTCATTGGGTTAGTGCTGCACATGCTCTACCTGCTGAAATTCGTCTTTACGATCGCTTGTTTACGGTAGCAAACCCTGCTGCGGAAGAGGATTTTGTCTCCGTTATCAACCCTGAGTCATTAGTTATTCGCCATGGTTTTGTTGAGCCAAGCTTACGTGAAGCTGCAACAGATAAACCCTATCAGTTTGAGCGTGAAGGCTATTTCTGTGCCGATAATCGTTTAAGCAGTGCTGATAAGTTGGTGTTTAACCGTACCGTAGGGTTGCGCGATACATGGGCTAAGATCGAAGCGCAATAATTTCCTCGTCATACTTCGCACCACATCGTTGTTGGCTGCGCTCAGCTAGTCGGGTCACATAGTTATCTATGCTCCCCGACTATCTTCACTGGCCGCCTAGATGTGGTACGAATTATTGAGAGGAAATGCTGTGATAGCTAATAGCTTCAAAGCGATAGATAAAATCTTAGTGTCTTAGTTGATGCTAAGATTTTTTTATGTCTGCTAATTTAATCGCGTTATCTATGCTCCCCGACTATCTTCACTGGCCGTCTAGATGTGGTACGAATTATTGAGAGGAAATGCTGTGATGGCTAATAGCTTCAAGGCGACAGATAAAATCTTAGGATCTTAGTTGATGCTAATATTTTTTTATGTCTGCTAATTTAATCGCGTTATCTATGCTTCTCGACTATCTTTGCTGGCCGCCTAAATGTGGTACGAGTTATTTAGAGGAAATACTGTGATGGCTAATGGCTTCAAGGCGACAGATAAAATCTTAGTGCCTTAGTTGATGCTAAGATTTTTTTATGTCTGCTAATTTAATCGCGTTATCTATGCTCCCCCGACTATCTTCACTGGCCGCCTAGATGTGGTACGAATTATTTAGAGGAAATGCTGTGATAGCTAATAGCTTCAAGGCGACAGATAAAATCTTAGGATCTTAGTGATGCTAAGATTTTTTTATGTCTGCTAATTTAATCGCGTTATCTATGCTCCCCGACTATCTTCACTGGCCGCCTAGATGTGGTACGAATTATTGAGAGGAAATGCTGTGATAGCTAATAGCTTCAAGGCGATAGATAAAATCTTAGTGTCTTAGTTGATGCTAAGATTTTTTTATGTCTGCTAATTTAATCGCGTTATCTATGCTCCCCGACTATCTTCACTGGCCGTCTAGATGTGGTACGAATTATTGAGAGGAAATGCTGTGATAGCTAATAGCTTCAAGGCGACAGATAAAATCTTAGTATCTTAGTGATGCTAAGATTTTTTTATGGCTATAAGATAATTGAGATGCTTATGAAATAGCTTTTAAGCATTGTGTAAATATTCACTAGGGCATAAAGCGATAGCCAATCCCAGTTTCGGTGAGTAAATGGATGGGGCGGGCAGGATCATTTTCCAGCTTTTGCCGTAAATGCCCCATATAAATACGTAGGTAATGATTATGCTCAACATAATTAGGCCCCCAAACTTGTAGTAGCAGGTGGCGTTGAGTGAGCACTTTGCCACTGTTGGCGACTAGCTCACTGAGTAAGCGAAACTCGATTGGTGTTAGGTGCAGTTCTTCATTTTGTTTGCTGACGATCCGATTAATAAAATCAATACTGATATCACCAAATTGAAATACTGAGCTTTCTTGAGTGACTTTACCAAAGCGCCGTAAGGCTACACGGACTCTAGCCAGTAATTCACTAATGCCAAAAGGTTTGGTCAGGTAGTCATCAGCTCCTGCATCTAATGCTGCAACTTTTTGTGATTCTTCTTCACGTGCGGATAATACGATAATTGGAATGCTGCTCCATTGGCGTAAATCACGGATCAGATCTAACCCATCACCGTCAGGTAAACCCAGATCCAGTATTAATAGATCAGGCTGGCGAGTTCCTGCTTCAATGAGGCCTCGATGACAAGTTTCAGCCTCAAAAACTTTCAAGCCTTCCCCCTCCAATGCTAATCGGACAAAACGACGAATTTCTTTTTCATCTTCAATGATCAGTATTTGATGGGGGTTCACAATAGTTAGTTATCTCTTCAATATCAGGTAATGATTTAAAAGGTAAAACAAAGTGGAAGCTGGCTCCACCTTTTTTATTATTTTCAGCCCAAATTTGCCCATCATGTAATTGAATAATAGCTCGACAGATGGCTAAGCCAAGGCCAACACCGGGGATGGCGGACTCTTTTTGTGCCCGTGAAAATTTATCAAAAATAATGTTTTCTTGTCCATCGGGGATCGCATTACTCGCATCCCAAACCTCAATATGTACTTGATTATCTTCTATTTTAGCACTAATTCCCATTGGAGTGTCAGTATCACTGTATTTGACCGCGTTCTCAAGTAGATTAATTAGTACTCTCTCAATTAAATTGCCATCACAGTAAAGTAATAGATCCGCAGGGATCTCAATAGACAAAGGGTGGCTATATAATGTGTAATCAAGTGTCCTTACTGCACTACCGGTAATTTCTTGTAATGATTGCCATTCAAAATTAGGTTGAATACTTCCTGATTGTAGGCGTGCCATATCCAATAAGTTATTCACTAAACGTGAAGTACTAAGTATTTGCTGACGCATTTGGTTAACTTGTTCAGTATAAGGCGAATTTTCAGCGCTAAGGTTTAAAGTTAAAATTTCAGCTTGGCCAAATAGTACAGTAAGTGGTGTTTTTAAATCATGGGATAGTGCAGCGAGTAATGAATTACGTAATTGCTCGCGTTCGATATCGAGTTTTGCCAATTCCGCCTGTTTTGCCAGTTTTAAACGTGCAAGTGCATTAGCGATTAATCCAGTGAAGGTTTGTAACATTCGTTGTTGCTCAGGGATCAGCAACTGACGTAAATTACTAGGCTCAATAGCCAGTACAGCAAGTGTCTGATCAGCTGTAGTAATTGGCTGTAATTGATAAGGAACACTTGGCAGTGTATCTGTACCTGCGCCAGCAGGTTGGCGTTTCTCGAAGCTCCATTTAGCAATGGCTTGGTCAATTTGCATGGGGCTGTAGCCTTCACAAGATAATGGTGCTAAATGGTTATCTTCATCTGGCAATAATAAGCAGGTTTTTGCTTGAAAGGCATTATTAATGAAATGATACCCTGTTTTGCCAATATCTTGTTCAGTAAGCGCTTGACCTAATTCTTTTGTCATTTCATATAAATGGCGTGTACGTTGTTCTCGATAGCGTGCTATCCGAGCCTGATAGCGCATGCCCGCAGTTAAGTTACCCACGACAACACCGACAATTAGCATCACAGTAAATGTCACTAAGTACTGCATATCCATGATGGCTAGAGAAAAGTGAGGTTGAACAAAAAATAAGTCAAAACTAATTACGTTAATTAGGGCTGCAAAAACAGAAGGGCGGCGGCCATAAAAGAGTGCGATTAAAACGACGCCAAGTAAATAAAGCGTGACTAGGTTGGCTTTATCGAAAGCGAGTAAAAAAGTTCGTGAGAAAAGGGTAATTGCGGCGCACATCGCAATCGCCATTAAAAAACCGTTAACATCTGTGCGCCATTTTTCCGTAAAAGGTTTGCGCTCAGGATCTTTTAGCCAATCATGTTTTTCTTCGAGTGCCACAATCACTAAATCAATATCAGGTCCTAATGCGCCTAACCGTTCGGCAAAACTTCTACGAGTCGTGAAATCAAACCACTTACGGCGCTTAATGCGCCGACCGATTAAAATTTTACCCAGATTATGCTCTCGGGCGTAACGTAACACGGCTTTTTCTTCGGATGGATCAGATAGGGTTGCTGTTTCAGCACCGAGATCTTGTGCTAAGCGCAATGCTTTAAGAATGGCTCTACGATGACCTTCAGGTAACTGATGTAAGGTGGGTGTTTCAACATAAACAGCATGCCAAACAGAGCCTAATTTGGCAGCCAGTCTTGCTGCTGCACGAACGAGTTTTTCATTACCACTGTTGTGACCGATGCAAAGCAGTAAGCCATCGCGAGTATGCCAAACAGGCGCTTGCCCTTTACCATCACGAAACTCACGCATTTGCCCATCAACGCGATCAGCGGTACGTCGTAAAGCAAGCTCGCGTAGTGCAATTAAATTACCTTTACGAAAAAAATGCTCAATAGCGCGTTCAGCTTGCCCTGGGATATAGACTTTGCCTTCTTTTAAGCGCTGACGCAGATCATCAGGCGGTAGATCCACTAAGACAATTTCATCAGCGGCATCGAAAATATGATCAGGGACGGTTTCACGAACGCGGATCCCCGTAATACTTCCCACTACATCATTCAAACTCTCAATATGTTGCACATTAATGGTGGTTAGAACATCAATACCCGCATCGAGTAACTCTTCGACATCTTGCCATCGCTTAGGGTGGCGGCTTCCCATTGGATTACTGAAGGCGAGTTCATCCATTAAAATAATCGCAGGGTGCCTTGCTATTGCAGCATCAATATCGAAGCTGTTCATACGGCGTCCGCGATGATTTAAACGACGAGGTGGCAGCAGAGATAGCCCTTCGAGTAGTGCGGCAGTTTCTTCTCTTTCATGTGTTTCCACGACCCCAACAAGTACATCTAACCCTTGTGCGCGCAATCGTTGCGCTTCTTGTAGCATGGCGTAGGTTTTTCCGACGCCTGCACAGGCGCCGAAAAATATTTTAAGTTTACCACGCCCACTTTCATTCGCTTTTATCAGTAGTTCGTCTGGGTTTGGGCGAATTGGGTCTTGATTATCCATAGCTAGCCTCAGTGAGCCGGTAGGTTAAGCTGTTGTTTTAGCTCATCCAGAGCCATATTGAGTTGCAATACATTGACGACAGGTTCGCCGATAAAACCAAATAATGGTTTTTGGGTTTGTATGGCAATCAATGATTCTACGTCTTTTAGTGACAGCTGTCTGTTTTTCGCAATACGTGGTGCTTGGTAGAGCGCTGCGGAGACTGAAATATCAGGATCTAAGCCACTCGCTGAGCTAGTTAATAGATCCACAGGTAATATCGATGTTGCATCTGGGTTTTGCGCTCTTAATTGTTGACTACGTTGAGAAAAAGCTTCATTTAGTTCAGGGTTACTGACCGCAAGGTTACTAGCACCGGATGCGAGAGCATTATAAGGGTGATCAGCAGTCGCGGAGGGGCGCCCTAAAAAGTAATTCTCAGATTGGTAGTTTTGACCAATTAAAACCGAGCCAACTACACGGTTATCTTGTTCGATTAAAGAGCCTTTAGCCTGCCAAGGGAATAGGACATTGGCGATCCCCGTGACAAATAAAGGATAGGCAACCCCAGTAATTATCGCCAGTAACGCTAATACTACGATAGATGAACGGAGCATATTCATAATTGATCCCTTATAAACCAAATAGACTGATGATCATGTCAATCAGTTTGATACCAACAAATGGCACGATCAGACCACCTAAACCGTAAATACCTAAGTTTCTTTGTAACAATGACTGTGAGCTCATTGGGCGATAGTTAACCCCTTTTAAGGCTAATGGGATCAAAAATACAATGATCAACGCATTAAAAATCACAGCAGATAACAAAGCGGACGCAGGTGAGTGTAGGTGCATAATGTTTAGCGCATTCAGTTGCGGCCAAGTGACAGCAAAAGCAGCTGGAATGATGGCAAAATATTTAGCGATATCATTAGCGATACTAAAAGTGGTCAGTGAACCACGTGTCATTAGCATCTGCTTACCGATATGAACGACTTCAATCAGTTTGGTTGGATTCGAATCTAAATCAACCATGTTACCTGCTTCTTTTGCTGCTTGGGTGCCTGAGTTCATCGCAACAGCAACATCTGCTTGAGCAAGGGCTGGGGCATCGTTTGTTCCATCACCGGTCATAGCAACGAGACGTCCTTCGGATTGATATTGGCGGATCAGCGCTAACTTGGCTTCTGGGGTTGCTTCAGCTAAAAAATCATCAACACCTGCCTCGGCAGCAATCGCCGCAGCTGTAAGATGGTTATCACCTGTGATCATTACGGTTTTGATCCCCATACTGCGCATTTGTGCAAAACGTTCTTTGATACCACCTTTCACAATATCTTTTAGCGCAACGACACCAAGTACGGTTTGGTTATCAACCACTACCAATGGTGTTCCACCTTGATGGGCAACTTGTTCCACTAATTTGTCAGCTTCGGGAGGGAATTTACTATGATTTGCTTCAACATACCGGCGAATCGCATCCGCTGAGCCTTTACGGATCATGCGTTCGCCGACGTTGACACCACTCATTCGTGTCATTGCTGAAAATGGTACAAAAGTGGCATTTAGAGCATGTATATCTCTTTCACGTAAATTAAATCTTTGCTTAGCCAGTACAACGATGCTACGACCTTCAGGAGTTTCATCGGCTAAAGAAGAAAGTTGTGCAGCATCCGCAAGTTGTTGCTCTGTTACCCCTGCAAGCGGTAAGAAGGCGGAGGCTTGGCGATTACCTAAGGTAATGGTGCCTGTTTTATCCAGCAATAACACATCAACGTCACCGGCAGCTTCGACTGCTCGACCGCTAGTCGCGATGACATTGGCGCCTAACATGCGGCTCATCCCAGCAACACCGATAGAGGAAAGTAGGCCGCCAATGGTGGTTGGAATTAAACAAATCAGTAAAGCAATTAGCACTAAAATCGAAACAGCGCTGCCTGCGCCCGCATATTCTGCGGAGAAGAAGGTGAATGGGTATAAGGTTGCACAAGCTAATAAAAAAATAATCGTCAGTGCAGTTAATAAAATAGTGAGTGCAATTTCATTTGGTGTTTTACGACGTTGTGCACCCTCGACCATCGAAATCATACGATCAAGGAATGTTTCACCTGGGTTTACAGTACATTCAACAATTAACCAGTCTGAAAGTACGCGTGTTCCGCCTGTAACGGATGAAAAGTCGCCCCCTGATTCACGTATGACTGGGGCAGATTCGCCAGTAATCGCACTTTCATCAACGGATGCGCCACCTTCAATGACTTCGCCATCACAAGGGATAGTTTCACCAGCGCGGATCAGCACAATATCCCCTTTGCGCAGTTGATCTGAATTGACGGTTTCCTGTGCAGCATCTAAAGAAGCAGCGGCAAGACGTATTGCACTGCTGAGCTTTTTAACGCCTTTAAGGCTAGCGGCTTGCGCTTTACTGCGTCCTTCAGCAAGGGCTTCAGCAAAATTGGCAAATAGCACAGTAAACCATAACCAGAGGGTGATCATGCCACTAAACCAAGCGTTACCTTCACTATGACCCGTTAACATTGTCAGCCAAAGTAGCGTCGTGATGATGCTGCCAATATACACGACAAACATCACTGGGTTACGCCATTGCGCTTGTGGGGTGCATTTTTTTATGGCATCGATTATAGATTGACGAACTAAAGCACTATCAAACAGTTGAGTTTTTTTCATTTTATTTCCCTCACTATGCTGCTAACCAAATTTGCACATGTTCTGCGATCGGACCTAGCGCAAGCGCAGGAACGAAAGTTAGAGCACCGATGAGTAAAACGGTTAAGATTAATAAACCAATAAACACAGGACCATGCGTTGGTAAGCTTGCCATCGTGGCGACTTGAGGTTTTTTCATTGCCAGTGAGCCTGCAATTGCCAGCACAGGAAGGATCACACCAAAGCGACCTAGCAACATAGCAATAGCCAGCGCGATATTATAGAAAGGTGTATTGGTACTTAATCCAGCAAAAGCACTACCATTATTGTTGGCAGCAGAAGAGAAGGCATAGAGGACTTCACTAAAACCATGTGCGCCTGGGTTAAAAATAGCAGCGCGTCCAGCTTCAGTCATCAATGCGAGAGTGGTACCACAAAGTACTAAGGTTGGGGTAACTAAAATGGCAATGGCGACCATTTTCATTTCACGAACTTCAATTTTTTTACCTAAATATTCAGGTGTACGGCCAATCATTAAACCTGCGATAAATACGGCTAGTAAAACAAATAACAACATGCCATATAAACCTGAGCCAACCCCACCAAAGACCACTTCACCAATTTGCATCAACCACATTGGTACCATGCCACCTAAAGCAGTAAAGGAATCATGCATCGCATTGACTGCACCACAAGAGGCAGCGGTTGTGACGACCGCATACAGTGCTGAACTGAGAATACCAAAGCGGCTCTCTTTTCCTTCCATGTTGGCTGTACTATTGGCAGAAAAATTATTTAAGAATGGATTACCAATATATTCAGCATAGATAACGGTTGCTGCGGCAATGACAAAAATGATTGCCATAGTCCACAGCAGCGCATTGCCTTGTTTGTTATCGCCAACAGTACGTCCAAAAGCAAAGCACAGTGCTGTTGGGATTAAGAAAATAGCTAACATCTGCACAAAATTGCTTAAGGCAGTTGGGTTTTCAAAAGGGTGAGACGAGTTAGCGCCAAAGAATCCACCGCCGTTGGTACCTAATAGCTTAATAGCTTCTTGGGAAGCAACTGGACCCATCGGGAGTAGTTGAGCTGAGCTATTTAAGTTATCACTTAAGATATAAGCGGAAAAATTTTGGATAACGCCTTGGCTAACGAAAAATAACGCAAATACGATCGCTAAGGGCAGTAATAGGTAAAGCGTAATGCGAGTTAAGTCTACCCATGCATTACCCAGTGTTTTGCTACTGTGGCGAGAAAAAGCACGAATTAAGGCAAAAACGACGGCAATACCTGTGGCAGCAGATAAAAAATTTTGTACCGTTAAACCGGTCATTTGGCTTAAATAGCTGAGGTTGCTTTCACCACTATAGGACTGCCAGTTGGTATTGGTAACAAAGCTGATGGCAGTATTAAACGCTAGATCCCAATTCATTCCTGAAAATTTTTGTGGGTTGAGCGGTAAGCTATCTTGAAAAACTAATAAGACAAATAACAGAATAAAACCTAAAAAATTGAATAATAAGATAGCTAATGCATAGCGTAACCAGTTCATTTCAGCCATTTCGCGGCCTGGCTGTTTTAAGCCACTACAACGCCAAATTACCGCTTCAGTTCTTAGCATAAAACGTGGCATATCACCTTCAATTAAGCTGGCAATGAATAGGCCTAATGGTTTAGCCAGTACCAGCAGAACTAATAGGAAGCTGGCAATAAGTAAAAATGCATTTATGGTCATCTTAAAAATCCTCCGCGTTTAGCAAGGCGTAGATCAGATAAACCAGCAGTAAAACAACAAACACTGCCCCAACAATGGAAAGTAGCGACACAGTAGTTTCTCCTTAATATTTCCATGGAGGTAGGATAGGGATTGCGTTGTAAAGAAGCTGATAAAAATAGAGATGGGCGCGTAAAAAAAGTATAAAAATGGTGATAAAACAATCAGCCACTGTCACTGTAGGGTTATAATCAAATGTTACTTTAATGTGCTAATTTTGTTTCTTTTATTCATTTGGATGTTAATTATTGTAGGAAAACTACAAATTGTGCGATTTTTTGGCTCTTTTTTAAGGGGTAAGTGGTCAGATCAGTAGTAAAGTTACCAATAAGGGCGTATCATTAAGTCAGTTAATTATCTTCATACTATCTGTGCGATTTTGGTCTCTCTTAAATGGGTGTTATGTGTGAGTTGAAGGGGCAAACTAAAATCGGCAAATAATGTGGCTACTGACAGGAGGATATCGATGTCCACATATCGCGAATATTCCCGTAATCAGGTTATTTTACGCCGCGCTGCTGCGATGTCTGCTGGCATACTTGCGTTTCCGGTTATGGTTTTTCATCCACAACGAGCAAAATTTTATAGTTACCTTTATAAGGTCTGGGCTAAAACAAGTGATAAACCTGTTTGGCTTGAGCGCTCAGAAATGACAATGGATACACATCATTAATCACGATTGTATTCATTAATAGATCCCCATAATAACCGTGTTATGGGGGTTGGTTCCCTTCTTAAATATTTATCATTTCTATTCGAACTCATTTCTTTGTCCAATTATTATTGGTAGCAGTAAATAAGCCAAAATTAGCCATTTCTTTTTATGCTCTGGGCTTATAAGCTAGAGAGATAATATCGATCATTATTACCTCTATGCGTCGATAAGTGATGCAGTAAAAAGGATAGATTATGCGTAATTTAGCGTTGGAAGAACTCATCAATAATGAGTTGAAAATCAATGAATACCAAGACTATGCGCCTAATGGCTTACAAGTTGAAGGCCGTTCTCATGTACAAAAAATTGTCACTGGTGTAACCGCTTGCCAAGCGCTTTTAGATAAAGCGGTAGAGATGGAAGCTGATGCTATTATTGTTCACCATGGCTATTTTTGGAAAAATGAGCCATCAGTGATTAAGGGAATGAAAAGAAAGCGTCTAAAAACCTTACTGGAAAATGACATCAACCTTTATGGTTATCATTTACCGTTAGATGCACATCATCAGCTGGGTAACAATACTCAGTTAGCTCATTTGATGGGGGTTAAAATTGATGGTCATATCGACCCATTGATGCCATTTGGGTATTTTGATCAGCCGATAACACCAGCTGAATTAAATGAGCGTTTAGAAAGCCGCCTTGGCCGCAAGCCATTACATTGTGGTGATACAGGTAAACAAGAGATACGCCAAATTGCATGGTGTACTGGGGGTGGGCAGGGCTTTATATTACAAGCTGCTGAATTTGGTGTGGATGCGTTTGTTACTGGTGAAGTGTCTGAGCAAACTATTCATATTGCAAGGGAAATGGGGATCCATTTTTATTCAGCAGGCCATCATGCAACAGAACGCTATGGCATTAAAGCTCTGACAAAATGGCTAGTGGATCATCATAATTTAGACGCAACATTCGTTGATATTGATAATCCAGCTTAATACCGTTAGTTAAAAAATAGAAAGGAGCAGCGTGTGCGACTACACTGCTCCTTATCATTATTGAGTGCGATAACGGAGGGCGAACAGAAATAATACAGCTCCTGACACCACTAAAACGCCACCTAAGTGCTGGCTCCAACCCGCAATCATTAGACCGACTGCCAATCCAATATAGTAAAGTAATCCTAAAATCGCGCCTGCGGTTCCTTTTCTATCTGCATAACGGTTTAGAGCGTGAGCAAGGACATTTGGAATGGCAATTCCGTAGCCGATCACAATCCCCATAACGGGCAAAATAAACCAAGCAGAGTGGATCAGTATATAAACCATACAGCCACTAACTAGAGAAATGACACTTGATAGTTTTACGAGTCTCTCTGGTGTCCATTTTTTAGCCAGTAAATAACGATTTAAGATTGAACCCACACCAACACCAATGGCTAATAAAACTCCAGTTAGGCCAAATTGTTGCTGAGAGAGCATTAATTGCTCAAAATGAAAGGGTGCCAGTTGGTAATAACTGAATAAATTAATGTTAAAAAATGCTATTAAGATCACATTTTTGAGAATTTCTTTATCCCTAATCATGGCCAATAAAGTGCTCAAAAATGGGTGATGTATCACATTTTCGGGTCGAGTTTCGGGTAACCGGTAACATGACCATAACAATAATACGATAGCTAAAATCGCTAAGCCCATGAACACGGCTTGATATCCACCATAACCAACTAATATTGCACCAGCTACCATCCCTAAAGCAGGGCTAATGGCGAGAGCGATCCCCATAATGGAGAAAACTTTTGCTAATTCATGGCCTTGGTAACTATCACGCATAGCAGTTTGAGTGCCAATAGAGCCTACTGCGGCACCAAAAGCAGATAGCATGCGTATTAATAACAGCAGATAAAAATGCGTAATAAACAATGCGCCAACAGAAGCAGCTGCATAGATCAGCAAGCCTGCAAGTATTGTTGGGCGTCGACCGATGATGTCACACATTCTTCCCCAAAATACGACGCCTAATGCAAATGCAAAGAAATAGAGCGAAAGCGTTTGAGAAGCTTGTTCTGCATTGACGCTGAATGCACTCGCAATATCGGTTAATGCTGGGCTGTATATGGTTTCAACAATTTGTGGAAACATCATTAGGGCTACAGCCAACCATAATGAAAGTGAATGTTTCATTGTGTATTTTCCTACTCTGGTAATGAATGGCGAGTAGTTTAGTTGCAATTTTGCTGTCTTATTACAATAATAAAGACAATAAATATCAAAAAACAGACATGATATGGCATGGCTTAATCAGCAAGATAAGTTTGAAACCCATTGGTATAGTGCCCCTATACTGGGTATTGCCGCTGAAATGGGTCAACACGATTCCGGTTTACATGCGCATGATATGGGGCAGTTATTGTTTACCCAGCAAGGTTGCATTCTCATTTCACTGGAAAATCGTTTGTCGCTATTGCCCCCAGGGCGTGTAGCATGGATCCCGCCGCATGTGATCCATAGAGCGCAAATGCGCTCTTCGGTTGGTTATCGGTCAGTGTATCTTAGCGCTCAATATGCCAATCAAATTGGCCATGAGGTGATGATTTTATCAGTGACGCCTTTACTCAGAGAGGTGCTGGAGCGTATTGCCATCGCACCTTTTGATAGTCAATGGCAACATGGACGATTGGCTAATTTATTACCTGTGTTTATTGATGAATTAAAATCAGCCAGTAAAGAGCCTACATTATTAGCCATTCCACAAGATCGTCGTATGAAAGGTCTCAATATGGAGCAATTACCTCCAACCTTGATAGAACTGGCAAAAACAATAGGTGCTAGTGAAAAAACGATCACACGTATTTTCTTACGTGAAACAGGAGTTAGTTATCAAACTTGGCGCCAACAATGGCGATTTATCAAGGCAATAGAGTTGTTAGCGCAAGGGAAACCCTACCATTTTATTACTCAAGAATTGGGGCTGACGAGTGATAGCGCATTGATTAGTTTCTTTCGAAAAATGAGTGGAGTTACACCAAGGGAATATCAACATTCTTATGAGACATAATGCAGAAAAGCCCCATTTTAGGGGCTTTGATAGTGTAGGGGATAGATTTAGTTAGAATATTATTTTTTTGATAAATTAGTATTAAATTCACGTTTGCCATAGCCAGTATAGAGCTGGCGAGGACGAGCAATTTTTAAACCATCATCATGCATTTCGTTCCAATGTGCGATCCAACCGATAGTACGGGCAATTGCAAAGATCACAGTGAACATAGATGAAGGAATACCCATAGCTTTCAGAATGATACCTGAGTAGAAGTCAACGTTCGGGTACAGTTTCTTCTCAATGAAGTACGGGTCGTTTAGGGCAATACGTTCTAGCTCCATTGCCACTTCTAATAGGCTGTCATTCAGGCCGAGTTCATTGAGAACTTCATGGCAGGTTTCACGCATTACAGTTGCACGTGGGTCATGGTTTTTATAAACGCGGTGACCGAAGCCCATCAGGCGGAAAGAGTCATTTTTGTCTTTCGCACGTTCGATAAAGGCTGGGATGTGTTCAACAGTTTGGATCTCTTCCAGCATACGTAGGCAAGCTTCGTTAGCACCACCATGAGCAGGTCCCCATAGCGATGCAATACCCGCTGCAATACAAGCAAATGGGTTAGCACCGGAAGAACCAGCAGTACGTACGGTTGAGGTTGATGCGTTTTGTTCGTGATCAGCATGGAGGATTAAGATGCGATCCATAGCGCGTTCAAGCACTGGGTTAACTTTGTACTCTTCACAAGGTGTTGAGAACATCATGTACAAGAAGTTGCCTGCATAGGACAGATCATTACGTGGGTAAACAAACGGTTGGCCGATTGAATATTTATAACACATTGCAGCGACTGTTGGCATTTTAGACAGCAGACGATAAGCGGTAATTTCGCGATGGCGTGGGTTATTAACATCCAGTGCATCGTGATAGAAAGCCGCTAGTGCACCTGTTACACCACATAGAACAGCCATTGGGTGTGAGTCACGGCGGAAACCATTAAGCATGCGAGTGATCTGCTCATGGATCATGGTATGGCGAGTTACTGTATTTTTGAATGTTTCATATTGTTCTTGAGTAGGTGCTTCGCCGTACAGCAGGATATAGCAGACTTCAAGGTAAGAGGCTTCGGTTGCCAACTGGTCAATTGGATAGCCGCGGTGTAGCAAAATGCCTTTATCGCCATCAATGTATGTGATTTTTGATTCACATGAGGCAGTAGAGGTAAATCCAGGATCGTATGTATAAAACCCTTTTGAACCTAAAGTTCGGACATCGATAACGTCTTGACCGAGTGTAGGGGATAGAATGTCTAGTTCAATTGTACTTGCACTCTCAGTCGTTAGCTTAGCTTTGTTATCAGCCATTTACGGTCTCCTTAGCGCTTGATAATCAACACCCAACAACCAGTGCACAGCGTTATACTCGTTATCCTTCAAGTTGCAGCGTTGTTGATTACGCTCGCTGGCGCGAGTCACATCATTTCCTATGTTTCTCGTACCTTATTCACTTTTCGCCTAACCGCAACTCGAGTGATTTAGAGTATATACTGTGTCTTTATGCATTGTTCTACCGGTGTGTTGTGGAAATCAGCTAGCAATCACATTAAATTCTGAAACCGGACGACCAATGACAATGTTTTTTAGGTTGTTTACAAGTGTGTAGATGTTATGTTCTTTTTGTCGTTTTCCCTACAATATCATTATTTTTAGTAAGGGAAACAACTTTCATAACTTTTGTTTTTTCTTTCACGCCGTTTGAGATATTGGCGACGTTCAGATAATTCTACCAGCCATATATGTAAGATAAATGTTGAATCATTGTCAAATAAGATAAGCACATTTATGCAAAATGTTTAAATCGTGATCCCTCTCACTGTTCGGGCTAAATGTCTCCAAACATTTTGTGTGGGAATTGTAATAGCTATGTGAAGACTTTATACTTGGCGGCAGGTCTCCGGATTACCCTGATGTAGGAGTTCCAGCGTAATCAGTATGCAACTCTATTTGAACATGATGGATTAACGTTTAGCTTAAGTTGCATTTTCTACCCCTGTCGCTGTCTGTTTCCGCCCCAGGTCCGGAGGAAGGAAAATAATAAAGAGCTGTGTGGGCAAAATTGTGAAAAAACAAAGACCTGTCAACCTTGATTTGCAGACGATCCACTTCCCGATCACTGCGATCTCTTCGATCTTGCACCGTGTCTCTGGCGTCATTACTTTCATCGCAGTCGGTATCCTGCTTTGGTTGTTAGGGACATCTCTCTCCTCTCCAGAAGGCTTTCAATACGCATCTGAAATAATGACTGGCTTTTTTGCTAAGTTCATTCTTTGGGGGATCCTCACTGCATTGGCATATCACATCTGTGGTGGTATTCGTCATATGTTAATGGATTTCGGCTGTATTGATGAAACGCTAGCAGCGGGTAATTCATCTGCAAAAATCACGTTTGTTATTACAATCGTTCTGGCGATCCTGGCGGGGGTATTAGTATGGTAAGTAATGCATCAGCTTTAGGCCGTACTGGTATTCAGGACTGGCTGTTAATCCGTGGCTCTGCGATCGTTATCGTACTCTACGTGTTGTACCTTGTTGGTTTTGTTGCCATCAATGATATTACCTATGAAACATGGCGTGGTTTCTTCGCATCCTCCGTGACCAAAGTCTTCACCATCCTGACGTTGTTCTCGATTTTAGTACATGCTTGGATTGGTTTATGGCAAGTACTAACAGACTATGTTAAGCCACTCGCACTACGTTTAGTGCTGCAACTGGTGATTGTTGTTGCTCTGCTGGCTTACTTAATTTACGGAACAATTGTGGTGTGGGGTGCATAAATGAATCTGCCAATAAGAGAATTTGACGCTATCGTTATCGGTGCGGGTGGCGCAGGTATGCGTGCTGCACTGCAAATTTCACAACTTGGTTTATCTTGTGCCTTGTTGTCAAAAGTTTTCCCAACGCGTTCTCATACAGTATCAGCGCAAGGTGGTATCACTGTTGCACTTGGTAACACACACCCAGATAACTGGGAGTGGCACATGTATGACACCGTAAAAGGATCTGACTATATCGGTGACCAAGACGCTATCGAGTACATGTGTAAAACGGGTCCAGAAGCTATCCTTGAATTAGAACACATGGGACTGCCATTCTCTCGTTTGGATAATGGCACGATCTATCAGCGTCCATTTGGTGGCCAATCGAAAAATTTTGGTGGTGAGCAAGCTGCACGTACAGCGGCGGCGGCTGACCGTACGGGTCATGCACTGTTACATACTTTGTATCAGCAAAACCTAAAAAACCATACTACCATTTTCTCTGAGTGGTATGCCCTTGATTTAGTGAAGAACCAAGATGGCGATATCGTAGGTTGTACTGCGATTTGTATGGAAACTGGCGAGCTCGTTTACTTCAAAGCTAAAGCAACTATTTTAGCGACAGGTGGTGCAGGCCGTATCTATCAATCGACCACAAACGCACACATCAACACCGGTGATGGTGTTGGTATGGCAGTACGTGCTGGTGTTCCATTGCAAGATATGGAAATGTGGCAATTCCACCCAACGGGTATTGCAGGTGCAGGTGTTCTGGTTACAGAAGGCTGTCGTGGTGAAGGTGGTTATTTATTGAACAAAGATGGCGAGCGTTTCATGGAACGTTATGCACCTAACGCGAAAGACCTTGCTGGTCGTGACGTGGTGGCTCGTTCAATTATGATCGAAATTCGTGAAGGTCGTGGTTGTGATGGTCCATGGGGCCCACATGCTAAGCTGAAACTGGATCACTTAGGTAAAGAAGTTCTTGAGTCTCGTTTACCGGGTATTCTTGAATTATCTCGTACCTTCGCACACGTTGACCCAGTTAAAGAGCCGATCCCAGTCATCCCAACTTGTCACTACATGATGGGCGGGATCCCGACTAAGGTAACAGGCCAAGCGATTCGCTATAACGAAAAAGGCGAAGACGAGGTGATCCCAGGTCTATTTGCTGTTGGTGAGATTGCTTGTGTATCTGTACATGGTGCTAACCGCCTTGGTGGTAACTCACTGCTTGACCTTGTGGTATTCGGCCGTTCTGCTGGTCTCCATCTGAAAGAATCTCTAATGGAACAAGGTTCAATGCGCGATGCTTCTGAATCTGACATCGATGCTGCTATGACTCGCTTTAATCGCTGGGAAAATGCACGCACTGGTGAAGATCCTGTTGAAATTCGTAAAGCGCTGCAAAGCTGTATGCAACACAACTTCTCTGTATTCCGTGAAGGTGATGCGATGGCGAAAGGCTTGGAAGAGTTGAAAGTGATCCGTGAGCGTTTGAAAAATGCTCGTCTTGATGACACTTCTACTGAGTTCAACACACAACGTATTGAATGTTTAGAACTGGATAACTTGATGGAAACCGCTTATGCGACAGCACAAGCAGCGAACTTCCGTACAGAAAGCCGCGGTGCGCATAGCCGTTTCGACTATCCAGATCGTGACGATGCTAACTGGCTGTGTCACTCATTATATTTACCGCAATCTGAAACGATGACTCGTCGTGAAGTTAACATGCAGCCTAAGTTGCGTGAGCCCTTCCCGCCGAAAGTACGTACTTATTAATGCGTGGTGTTAATCCAGTTGCGGAGAAATAAACTATGAAACTTGAATTTTCGATTTATCGCTATAATCCGGATGTTGATAACGCACCGCGTATGCAGGATTACACACTTGAAGTGCCTGAAGGGCGCGACATGATGCTGCTTGATGCGTTAATTCAATTGAAAGAGAAAGATCCTACGTTGTCATTCCGTCGTTCATGCCGTGAAGGTGTGTGTGGTTCTGATGGCGTTAATATGAATGGTAAAAACGGATTGGCGTGTATCACGCCACTGTCGGCTTTAACTCGTAGTGGGAAGAAAATTGTTATTCGTCCATTACCTGGTTTGCCGGTTGTGCGTGACCTGATCATTGACATGACTCAGTTCTACACCCAGTACGAAAAAATTCGTCCGTATCTTATTAATGATAATAAGAATCCACCTGCGCGTGAGAATTTACAGTCGCCGGCACAACGTGAAAAACTTGATGGTCTATATGAGTGTATTCTGTGTGCTTGTTGCTCAACGTCTTGCCCATCTTTCTGGTGGAATCCGGATAAATTTATTGGTCCGGCAGGTCTGTTAGCTGCATACCGATTCTTAATTGATAGTAGAGATACTGAAACAGACGCTCGATTAGATGATCTGAACGACGCTTTTAGTGTTTTCCGCTGTCATAGCATCATGAATTGTGTCAATGTATGCCCTAAAGGACTAAATCCAACGAAAGCTATCGGTCATATTAAATCTATGTTGCTAAAACATAGCGCGTAGAACCGGTTTTTACCTGCGGTACTTATGTGCCGCAGGCTGTTGAAAAGTAATAAATCCAAAAGTAAAAAAGTGAAAGTAAAAGCCAAACTGCAAAAAAAGATGAAGACGCGAGCTGACTCAAGGGACCTTTAAAAACCGCAGCCAGTTTTTAAAGGTTCCTTAGAAGGGGAGCCCGGAGTGATAAAGGGAAACCCAAAGTGAGAACATGCATAAAGCACGTCCAGAAGAACCTTTATCGAGGCCGCTTAAACGCGGCAATTAGTTAACCACGGCGAAAACTAAAGCTGTAAAAGCTTAAGGGATCACAATGCAGAACGGCGTAATGAAGGACTGGCTGGATTCGAGCTTTCTGGCAGGCGCGAACCAGACTTACATAGAACAGCTCTATGAAGATTATCTAACTGACCCCAATTCTGTTGATGCTGGCTGGAGAGAAATCTTTCAGCAACTGCCTGGTGCAGGCACCAACTCTGAGCAATTTCACTCGCAAGCACGCGATTATTTCCGTCGCTTAGCGAAAGACTCTACTCGTTATCATACCTCTGTTAGCGACCCTGCTATCGATGCAAAACAAGTGAAAGTTTTGCAATTGATTAACGCATTCCGCTTCCGCGGACATCAAAACGCAAATCTTGATCCATTAGGTTTATGGAAACGTGAATCTGTTCCAGATTTAGATCCAGTGTTCCATAACTTAACGAAAGAAGATTTCGACGAGACATTCAACGTGGGTTCTTTTGCCATCGGCAAAGAAACCATGAAACTTAGCGACCTATACGATGCCCTGAAGCGCATTTATTGCGGTTCAATTGGTGCTGAATATATGCATATCACGAATACAGAGGAAAAACGTTGGATCCAACAACGCCTTGAATCAGTGAATGTTGCTGAGCAATTTTCGAAAGAAGAAAAACGTCGCTTCTTAGCTGAATTAACCGCAGCAGAAGGGCTAGAGCGTTATTTAGGCGCAAAATTCCCGGGTGCAAAACGTTTCTCATTGGAAGGTGGTGACTCACTTATTCCAATGCTGAAAGATCTGATCCACCATGCGGGCAAACAAGATACACGTGAAGTCGTACTGGGTATGGCTCACCGTGGTCGTCTTAACGTTTTAATTAACATCTTAGGTAAAAAACCTGCTGAATTATTTGATGAGTTCGCAGGCAAACACAAAGACCACTCAAGTGCAGGTGACGTTAAATATCACCAAGGTTTCTCTTCGGATTTCGAAACCGCAGGTTCGCGTGTTCACTTAGCATTAGCATTTAACCCATCTCACCTTGAGATTGTCAGCCCAGTGGTTATTGGTTCAGTACGTGCTCGCCGCGATCGCCTTGATGAAGGTCGCAGCAACATGGTTCTACCAATCACTATTCACGGTGACTCAGCAGTAACGGGTCAAGGTGTTGTTCAAGAAACATTGAACATGTCTCAAGCTCGTGGTTATGAAGTTGGCGGCACCATGCGTATCGTCATTAACAACCAAATTGGTTTTACGACTTCAAACCCGAAAGATACACGTTCAACTGAGTACTGCACCGACATCGTGAAAATGGTTCAAGCACCTATTTTCCACGTTAATGCGGATGATCCAGAAGCCGTTGCTTTTGTAACTCGCTTAGCACTTGATTTCCGTAATACGTTTAAACGCGATGTGATGATTGACCTCGTGTGCTACCGTCGACATGGTCATAACGAAGCTGATGAGCCAAATGCAACTCAGCCAATTATGTATCAAAAAATCAAAAAACATCCGACACCACGTAAAATCTATGCGGATCGTTTAATTGAAGCAGGCGTTGTTACAGCGGATGAAGTGACTGAAATGGTTAACTTGTACCGTGACGCGTTAGACCGAGGTGATTGCGTCGTTGAAGAATGGCGTGAAATGGGTCTGCATTCCTATACATGGGAACCGTACCTAAATCATGATTGGAACGAAGAGTATAAATCCACCTTCGATCCAAAGCGTCTGCAAGAGCTAGCAGTTAAAACCAGTACTATCCCTGCTGAAGTCGTCACTCAGTCTCGTGTTGAGAAAATTTACTCAGACCGTGCTGAAATGGCGAAAGGTGAAAAACTACTGGATTGGGGCGCAGCAGAAACATTGGCGTACGCAACACTAGTTGATGAAGGTATTCCTGTTCGTCTATCTGGTGAAGATGCTGGCCGTGGTACTTTCTTCCATCGCCATGCGGTTGTACATAACCAAACCAATGGTTCCGTTTATGTTCCTCTGCAAAATATCCATAACGGTCAAGGCGTATTTAATGTTTGGGACTCTGTTCTGACTGAAAACGCGGTATTGGCATTTGAATATGGCTATGCAACCACAGAGCCACGTGCACTGACGATTTGGGAAGCTCAATTCGGTGACTTCGCAAACTGTGCACAAGTCGTTATCGACCAATTCATTAGCTCTGGTGAGCAAAAATGGGGTCGTATGTGTGGTCTAGTGATGCTGTTGCCACACGGTTATGAAGGACAAGGTCCAGAGCACTCCTCTGCACGTTTAGAGCGTTACCTACAACTGTGCGCAGATCAAAACATGCAAGTGTGTGTGCCATCCACGCCAGCACAGGTTTACCATATGCTGCGCCGTCAGGCTCTGCGTGGTATGCGTCGTCCTCTGATTGTAATGTCACCTAAATCATTACTGCGTCATCCATTAGCGGTCTCAAGTATGGATGAACTGGCAAATGGTAAGTTCCAGACAGTAATCAGTGAAATAGATGAAATCAATCCGAAAGATGTGAAACGCGTCATTATGTGTTCCGGTAAAGTTTATTACGATCTGTTAGAACAACGTCGTAAGAACGGACAAACTGATGTCGCTATCGTACGTATTGAGCAGCTATATCCGTTCCCACATGAAGATATTCAGCAAGCGTTCTTACCATATGCGCACGTTAAAGATTTCGTATGGTGTCAAGAAGAGCCATTGAATCAAGGCGCTTGGTATTGCAGCCAACACAATTTCCGTGAAGCGATCCCTACAGGAGCAACTTTACGTTATGCAGGTCGTGCTGCTTCTTCATCTCCAGCAGTTGGATACACGTCCGTTCACCAAGAGCAACAACAAGCTCTGGTAAATGACGCTTTGAACATTGAATAATTAAAGGATAGAAAATGAGTAGCGTAGAAATTCTTGTTCCCGATCTTCCTGAATCCGTTGCAGATGCTACGGTTGCCACATGGCATAAAAAACCAGGTGATAGCGTTGAACGTGACGAAGTGCTGGTTGAAATTGAAACAGATAAAGTCGTTTTAGAAGTGCCTGCAAGTGAAGCGGGTGTGTTAGAAGCTATCGTTGAAGATGAAGGTGCAACTGTGCTTTCTAAACAACTGCTTGGCCGCATTCGTTTAGGTGATAGCACGGGTATTCCTGTGGAAGTTAAAGCTTCACAAGAAGCAACTCCAGCGCAGCGCCAAACAGCCAGCTTGGAAGAAGAGAGCAATGATGCTCTGTCTCCAGCAATCCGCCGTTTAGTTGCTGAGCACGACTTGAACCCAGCTGACATCAAAGGAACGGGTGTTGGTGGTCGTTTGACTCGCGAAGATGTTGAAAAACATTTAGCTACTGGCAAAGCAGCTCCTGCTGCGAAAGCTGCAACACCTGCTGCTGAGCCACAAGCACCATTGGCACACCGCAGTGAAAAACGCGTACCAATGACGCGCTTACGTAAACGTATTGCTGAGCGTCTGCTGGAAGCGAAAAACAGCACTGCGATGTTAACCACATTTAATGAAGTTAACATGCAGCCAATTAAAGATCTGCGTAAGCAATACGGCGAAGTGTTTGAAAAACGCCATGGTGTACGTTTAGGCTTTATGTCTTTCTATGTAAAAGCTGCGGTTGAAGCGCTAAAACGTTACCCAGAAGTTAACGCATCAATTGATGGTACTGATGTTGTTTACCATAACTATTTCGACATCAGCATTGCAGTATCGACACCTCGTGGTCTGGTAACGCCAGTTCTGCGTGATGTTGATGCAATGAGCATGGCTGATATTGAGAAGAAAATTAAAGAACTGGCAGTCAAAGGTCGTGACGGTAAATTAACCGTTGAAGACTTAAGTGGCGGTAACTTCACTATCACTAACGGTGGTGTGTTCGGTTCTCTAATGTCTACCCCTATCATTAACCCACCACAAAGCGCAATCTTAGGTATGCATGCTATCAAAGATCGCCCAATGGCGGTTAACGGTAAGGTTGAAATTCTTCCAATGATGTACCTTGCATTATCTTATGACCACCGCCTGATCGATGGTAGTGAGTCAGTTGGCTTCTTAGTTGCCATTAAAGATATGCTGGAAGATCCAACTCGTTTACTGCTGGACGTATAGCTACATAACAGGGTAGGGGAACACCTACCCGGTCTGAAGTAACCGATGCAGTCGGTTTTGCCGGCTGCTAAATCAGTAACAATTGCAGGAGGCGAATAATCGCCTCTTCAGACTCAATTATGGATAGAACATCATGAATTTACACGAGTATCAGGCAAAACAGCTTTTTACACGCTATGGTTTGCCAGCACCAACGGGTTATGCCTGTACATCAGCAGCAGAAGCTGTAGAAGCAGCGAAAAAAATCGGTAACGGCCCATGGGTTGTTAAGTGCCAAGTTCACGCAGGTGGACGTGGTAAAGCTGGCGGCGTAAAAGTGACAAATGATATCAATGATATCAAAGCATTCGCAGAGAAATGGTTAGGCCACAACTTAGTGACTTACCAAACAGATGCGAATGGTCAGCCAGTCAACCAAATCTTAGTTGAAAATGCGACCGATATTGCTAAAGAACTGTATTTAGGCGCGGTTGTTGACCGTGGTACACGTCGTGTTGTATTTATGGCGTCAACAGAAGGTGGTGTTGAGATCGAGAAAGTTGCTGAGGAAACGCCAGAACTGATCCACAAAGCGGTTATCGATCCACTGACTGGTCCTATGCCTTATCAAGGCCGTGAGTTAGCGTTCAAATTAGGTCTATCAGGTAAACAAGTTAGCCAATTCGCGAAAATCTTTATGGGCTTAGCGACTATGTTCTTAGAGCGCGACCTTGCTCTGATCGAAGTTAACCCATTAGTGATCAATACTGAAGGCGACCTAGTGTGTTTAGATGGTAAATTAGGTGTTGATAGCAACGCTCTATACCGTCAAGCAGAAATGCGTGAAATGCATGATCCATCTCAAGAAGATGCGCGTGAAGCACAAGCTGCACAATGGGAACTGAACTATGTTGCACTTGATGGCAACATCGGTTGTATGGTTAACGGTGCAGGTCTGGCAATGGGAACCATGGACATTGTTAAACTGCATGGTGGTGCTCCAGCTAACTTCCTTGACGTAGGTGGCGGTGCAACTAAAGAGCGTGTAACTGAAGCATTTAAAATTATCCTGTCCGATAAGAGTGTTAAAGCCGTTTTTGTTAACATTTTTGGTGGTATCGTTCGCTGTGACCTGATTGCAGACGGCATCATTGGTGCAGTAGAAGAAGTAGGCGTAAATGTACCAGTAGTGGTTCGTTTAGAAGGTAACAATGCAGAGTTAGGTGCGAAAAAACTGGCAGATAGCGGCTTGAATATTATCGCGGCAAATAGCCTGACAGATGCAGCTAAGAAAGCAGTAGCAGCGGCGGAGGCTAAATAATGTCTATTTTAATCGATAAAAACACTAAAGTAATTTGCCAAGGTTTCACTGGTGGTCAAGGTACTTTCCACTCTGAACAAGCGATCGCTTATGGTACAAAAATGGTTGGTGGTGTGACACCGGGTAAAGGTGGTACAACTCACTTAGGTCTGCCAGTATTTAACACTGTTCGTGAAGCCGTAGAAGCGACTGGTGCAACAGCATCGGTTATCTATGTACCCGCGCCATTCTGTAAAGATTCGATTCTGGAAGCGATTGATGCAGGTATCAAGCTGATCATTACTATCACTGAAGGCATCCCAACACTGGATATGCTGACGGTTAAAGTTAAATTAGATGAAGCTGGCGTTCGCATGATCGGTCCAAACTGCCCGGGTGTTATCACTCCAGGCGAGTGCAAAATCGGTATCCAACCAGGCCATATCCATATGCCGGGTAAAGTTGGTATCGTTTCACGTTCAGGTACATTGACGTATGAAGCGGTTAAACAAACTACGGATGCAGGCCTTGGCCAATCAACCTGTGTTGGTATTGGTGGTGACCCAATCCCAGGATCAAACTTCATTGATATCCTGAAAATGTTCCAAGAAGATCCACAGACTGAAGCGATTGTTATGATCGGTGAAATCGGTGGTAATGCGGAAGAAGAAGCCGCAGCATATATCAAAGAACATGTGACTAAGCCTGTTGTTGGTTACATTGCGGGTGTTACTGCACCTAAAGGTAAGCGCATGGGGCACGCAGGTGCAATTATCGCGGGTGGTAAAGGTACCGCGGATGAGAAATTCGCTGCTTTAGAAGCTGCTGGTGTGAAAACAGTACGTAGCTTAGCAGACATCGGTGATGCGGTTAAATCACTGTTAGATAAATAATTTTAGTCATTTAAATTATTTTGTTATTGGGCTCGCAAACTAATTGGTTTGCGAGCCTTTTTAATGCTCATTTTTTATTAAGGGCTAGTGAGATAATCGTTCTTCAAGATAAATGACGAAGCCATTAGCGGGGGATTTTGATAGTTAGTCATCTGTATGTATTCAATTTCTCAGCTCGTTCGGCGGTAGGCAGTCACAGTGTTATTATCAATTACGGGGCGGTAAACCGCTTACTGATGTGTATCTATTAACAAATGCACTGGTGAAATGTTTTATTTTCAGGTTGATAAATAAAGCATTCAATATCAATAGCTAAAGGCATTAAGGCTGCGCATGCATTAGTGACATAAGCTCGTCTAGAGCCGCTGGTGACGGTGTTACGACTCTCCTTAAATCAAGGTCGATATTATCCATCGAAGAGAAGCAGCAATCTGTGTCTTTTATTGCTATCTATTTAGATTTAAATGGTGATTTTTTAACCATATAAATGACATTATGCTAGCCAATGTCTATTATCTAATAATAAGTTTGTTAGTTCTCATCAATTAATCATATATAACCACGTGTTGTAGCTTAATTGGAAAATTAATAAAATTCATAATAAAAATCAAATAGGCTAATATTAGAAATAAAATTATCTTTTTCTGAGTCTAAAAATCAAAAGTTAATTTTTTTAGGTAGTCGTTTAGAAAAATAAGAATATATGTACTATTATCAATAACAGCCATTTAACAATTAAATAACTATTAATTGATGATAAAGATAATCGCTTAACAATAGTCAAAAAATTGACTTAAATCAATTCATTAGTACTAGCATTATTTTTCTAAATTGCTTAAATTGGTGCCCGATCAAATACTCATTTTTCTATTATGAGGTATAATTATTGATATATATTCAGAATTCAAATCTGAATCACGCAAAAGAAGTTTATTGTATGTGAAGATAAGCGTACTATTATTATAGTGTCGTTAGAGTTTTTGATTTTGTTAATTATTTGTTGTTTTGAGGCATTTTTTGCTGGTAGTTAAGAGGCTTTCTTTAATTTTACTGGAAGCTGGGTTGCCGCAAGTCGGTGTCTTCCTGCTAGGAGCAAGGAGTCAAGATGTTTGATATTGTCGAACTGTCACGATTACAGTTTGCCTTAACTGCGATGTATCACTTCCTATTCGTACCATTAACGCTAGGTATGGCGTTTTTGCTTGCGATCATGGAAACGGTATATGTGCTGTCTGGTAAGCAAATTTATAAAGATATGACTAAGTTCTGGGGCAAGTTATTTGGTATTAACTTTGCTCTGGGTGTTGCTACAGGTTTGACCATGGAGTTCCAATTCGGTACTAACTGGTCTTACTATGCCCACTACGTTGGGGATATCTTCGGTGCGCCTCTTGCAATCGAAGGTCTGATGGCATTCTTCCTCGAATCTACCTTTGTTGGTTTATTCTTCTTTGGTTGGGATCGTTTAAGCAAAACTCAGCACCTTGCGGTGACTTGGTTAGTAGCTTTAGGTTCTAACTTCTCTGCATTGTGGATCCTCGTAGCAAACGGCTGGATGCAGAACCCAATTGCAGCAGATTTTAACTTTGAAACTATGCGTATGGAAATGGTTAGCTTCTCTGAGCTAGTCCTGAACCCAGTTGCACAAGTTAAATTCGTTCATACCGTTGCTGCGGGCTACTGTACTGGTGCAATGTTTGTATTGGGTATCAGTTCTTACTATATGCTTAAAGGTCGTGACCTTGCATTTGCTAAGCGCTCATTCGCGATCGCTGCAAGTTTTGGTATTGCCGCTGTACTGTCTGTTATCGTTCTTGGTGATGAATCAGGTTACGAAATGGGTGACGTGCAGAAAACTAAACTGGCTGCGGTAGAAGCTGAGTGGGAAACGCATGCACCACCTGCGGCGTTTAACTTGATTGCTTGGCCTGATACGGAAAAACAAGAAAATAAATTTGCGATTTCGATTCCGTGGGCAATGGGTATCATTGCAACACGTTCAGTCGATACACCTGTTCTTGGTTTGAAAGACCTGATGAAGCAACATGAAGTACGTATCCGTAATGGTATGATTGCTTACGGTGAGCTACAAGAGCTTCTGGCAGGTAATAAAGATCCTGAACTGCGTAAATCTTTTGAAATTAACAAAAAAGACTTGGGTTATGGCTTACTGCTGAAACAATATGCACCAAATGTTGTTGATGCAACAGAAGCACAAATCCAAAAAGCAGTTAAAGACAGTATCCCGAACGTGGGTCCATTGTTCTGGGCATTCCGTATCATGGTCGGTGTTGGTTTCTTACTGCTGCTGATTATTGGTCTATCCTTCCTGTCTGTTGTGCGTAATCGTATCGGTCAAAACAAATGGTTACTGCGTACTGCACTGTTTGGTATTCCATTACCATGGATTGCTATTGAATCAGGTTGGTTTGTTGCAGAATATGGTCGTCAGCCATGGGCAATCGGTGAGGTTCTCCCTGTCTCCGTTGCACACTCAAACTTGACAACCCATGATCTGATTTTCTCTTTAGTCTTGATCTGTGGTCTGTATACGCTGTTCTTAATTGCTGAATTGTTCTTGATGTTCAAATTTGCGCGCAAAGGGCCTAGTAGCCTGAAAACTGGCCGCTACCACTTTGAACAGAAAAACAGCTCTGCACAAGACGTTCAGTAAACAGGAGTCCACTTATGTTTGATTATGAAGTTCTTCGATTTGTGTGGTGGATCCTAATTGGCGTACTGCTGATTGGTTTTGCTGTCACAGATGGTTTTGACATGGGCGTCGGCTTCTTATTACCTATCTTAGGTAAAACAGATACTGATCGCCGTATCATGATTAACGCAGTTGCACCGCACTGGGATGGTAACCAAGTTTGGTTGATCACCGCAGGTGGTGCGATGTTTGCAGCATGGCCGCAAGTCTATGCCGCAGCTTTCTCAGGTTTCTATGTTGCAATGATTTTAGTGCTTGCAGCACTGTTCTTCCGCCCAGTCGGTTTTGACTACCGTTCTAAGCTGGAGAATCCAAAATGGCGTAACATGTGGGACTGGGGTTTGTTTATTGGTGGCTTCGTACCACCGCTAGTTATCGGTGTTGCGTTTGGTAACCTATTATTAGGCGTTCCATTCCAAATTGATAACCAACAATATCTGACTTATACAGGTAACCTGTTTGGTCTGCTAAACCCATACGGCTTATTAGCGGGTGTGGTTAGCTTGATGATGATTGTGACCCAAGGTGCAACTTACTTGCAAATGCGTACGACTGGTGAGCTACATCTGCGTGTCCGTAAAGCAACCTATGTTACGGCATTGCTGACGTTGATTGCATTCGCAGGGGCTGGTGCATGGTTAGTTATGGGCATTGATGGCTACGTTGTGACTTCAACTATCGATACATTAAGCGTATCAAATCCGTTGAACAAAACAGTCGAAATGGCTTCTGGTGCATGGTTAACTAACTTTAATAACTACCCTGCGTTGTGGGCTCTACCAGCTCTGGGTGTAGTTTTACCTCTGCTGACTATGCTATTTAGCAAGGCTGATAAAAATGCGCTGGCATTCGTTAGTTCATCGCTGACTATTGCTTGTATCATTTTAACTTGTGGTGTTGCAATGTTCCCATTCATCATGCCTTCAAGCATCATGCCAAACGCAAGTTTGACTATGTGGGATGCAACATCTAGCCTGTTTACTCTGCAAGTTATGACTGTTGTTGCTATCATTTTTGTTCCAATAGTACTGGCTTACACCGCGTGGTGTTACTACAAAATGTTCGGCCGTTTGGACAAAAACTTCATTGAAGGCAACAAGCATTCACTGTATTAAGGAGCATAACATATGTGGTATTTTGCCTGGATCCTCGGCACGCTGTTAGCTTGTAGTTTTGCAGTGATTGCAGCTCTTGCGTTAGAACATGCGGAAGATAAAGCCGCTGCGAAAGATGGCGAGTAATAAGTAATGCTGGTGGATAAATGCTATCAGCTATTGGATAAGGGACCGATTCGGTTCCTTATCCTTATATTAGCTTTGGTGATTGCAGGGAGCGTGATGTGGGATCCAACCCAATTCGCTGCAAAAACCAGTTCTTTCCTAATCTGGCAAGGGTTATTGCTGATTTGGGCGACGTGTAGTGCAATGATTTTTGGGGTCGGTTTTCGTCCTAATAAATTGATTTGGCGCACAGTTTTCCACCCATTACCCGCAGCCATCATTCTTATCTGGGGACTGGTAAAAGTCTTCAGTTAATCCAAAATGTCGATTATGGATCTACGGATCCATAATTTTTTTTTGATAACTTTACCCCCAAGTCATTCCAAAGCGGCATCGTCTTGAGTATAGTGGCACGGTTAATTAATTTAACCTAGGATTGGGGTGGTTGTTATGTTATTTCGTTGGCCTGTTCGCGTCTATTATGAAGATACTGATGCGGGCGGAGTGGTTTATCATGCACGTTATTTGGCATTTTTTGAACGAGCTAGGACCGAAATGCTACGGGATAAAGGTATCAATCAACAAAGCTTACTGGCTGAGAATATCGGATTTGTTGTACGAAGTATGACAACTGATTTTGTGAGAGCGGCTCGGCTGGATG
This sequence comes from Providencia manganoxydans, assembly GCF_016618195.1. Taxonomy (NCBI): domain Bacteria; kingdom Pseudomonadati; phylum Pseudomonadota; class Gammaproteobacteria; order Enterobacterales; family Morganellaceae; genus Providencia; species Providencia manganoxydans. The sequence continues at coordinate 3,335,658 of NZ_CP067099.1, read as the reverse complement.
ATTTATTGGAAATTGAGACACAAATCGTTGATATGAAACGTGCCTCTTTAACCTTTCAACAAAGGTTGGTTGATTCACAAGGTAACCTGCTTTGTGGGGCTACGGCCCTGATAGCTTGTGTGGACACATCAAAAATGAAGCCAACAGCGCTTCCTAAGTCTATTGTCGCGGAGTTTAAACAGTGACTGACATGAATATCCTGGATTTATTCCTAAAAGCGAGCCTATTGGTTCAGATCATTATGTTCGTTTTGATCGGCTTTTCTATTGCTTCATGGGCCATCATTATTCAAAGAACCAAAATTCTCAATGCAGCCACTCGAGAAGCAGAAGCCTTTGAAGATAAGTTTTGGTCGGGTATTGAATTATCGCGTTTATATAAAGAGAGCCAAGCTCGCCGTGATTCATTAACGGGGGCTGAGCAAATTTTTCATTCAGGATTTAAAGAGTTTGTTCGTCTACATCAGGCTAATATTCATGCACCCGATGCAGTCGTAACTGGTGCTGCTCGTGCGATGCGTATTTCAATGAATCGTGAGTTAGAATCCGCTGAAGCACATATCCCATTTTTAGGTACAGTAGGGTCTATTAGCCCATATATTGGTTTGTTTGGTACTGTATGGGGGATTATGCATGCTTTTATCGCGTTAGGTGCGGTTAAGCAAGCAACATTGCAAATGGTGGCTCCTGGTATCGCTGAAGCATTGATTGCAACAGCGATTGGTTTGTTTGCAGCGATCCCTGCTGTTATGGCTTATAACCGCTTGAATTTGCGTGTTAACAAATTAGAGCAGAGCTATGACAACTTTATGGAAGAGTTTTTGGCTATTTTACATCGCCAAGCATTCTCAGCTGACAAGAAATAATACGGGGAGATAAGCGAATGGCGCGCAATAGTCGCAGACGTGAGCTGAAATCCGAAATCAATATCGTCCCATTGCTGGATGTGTTGCTGGTATTGTTGCTTATTTTTATGGCGACAGCACCGATTATCTCGCAAAGTGTGGAAGTTGATCTACCGGATGCCACCGATACACAAACAGTATCATCCAGCGATAATCCACCGATTATTTTAGAAGTTGCGGGTGTCGGCCAATACAATATGTTAATTGATGGCGAGCGTTTAGACTTGCTGCCACCAGAACAAATTGCTGCGGAGGCCAAATCCCAACTAGAGAAAAATCCTAAAGCAATTTTTCTCATCGGTGGTGCAAAAGAAGTTCCTTATGATGAAGTAATTAAGGCACTGAATATTTTGCATCAAGCAGGGATAAAATCTGTCGGCTTAATGACTCAACCCATGTAGTTTGAGTAAGTAACGATTCTTTTTTTGGAAACCAGTTGTGGGAAAGACAAAAGAGAAAAAAGATAATTTAAGGCGCTCTTTATTAACGTCAGTTGCACTGCACGTTTTATTGATTGGCCTAATTATAATTGGTTCCTTAGTATCCGTTGTCAAACTTGGCGGCGGAGGGGAAGAGGGGACTGTCATCGATGCGGTGATGGTCGACCCTGGTGCGGTTGTTGAGCAATATAACCAAATGCAACAACAAGAAACCAGCGCTAAACTAGCAGCTAAAGAACGTAAAGAGAAAGAACAAAAGCAGGAAGCTGAGTTAAGGGAAAAACAAGAGCAGGAGCAAAAACGGCTGCAACAACTTGAGCAAGAGCGTATCCAAAGCGAACGCGATGCTCAAGAGCAACAAAAGCAAGCTGAGCAGCAACAAAAACAAGCAGCAGAAGCCGCTAAGAAAGCCAAAGAAGAGCAAAAAATAGCGGAAGAAGCGGCTGCGAAAGCAAAAGCGGAAAAAGAAAAACTGATTAAAGAACAAGCAGCTGCAAAAGAAAAAGCAGAAGCAGAAGCGAAAAAACAAGCTGAGGCAGTAAAGGCTAAAGCAGCAGCTGAGGCAAAGGCGAAAGCTGAAGCAGATGCGAAAGCGAAAGCGGAAAAAGAAGCTAAAGAAAAAGCCGATAAAGCAGCCAAAGCGAAGGCTGAAAAAGAAGCTAAAGCAAAAGCGGAAAAAGAAGCAAAAGCCAAAGCAGCTAAAGAAAAAGCAGAAGCGGCGAAGAGTGCCTCCTCTGTTGATGATTTACTTGGCGATTTAACCGCATCAGGACCTAGCAAACAAGGTGGCGCCGCTGCCGCTGGTCAAGGTGGTGGTAAGAAGTCAGGTGCCTCGAATGCGGATGTGGATAACTATGCTGGAAAAGTGAAAGCGGCTGTCGAAAGTCGATTTTATGATTCAAGTACATACCGCGGAAGAACGTGCGAACTACAGTTCAAAATCGCATCAGATGGTTTCTTAATCAGTATTACACCTAATGGTAATCCGGCAAATGACCCTGCGCTCTGTGATGCAGCAATCCGCGCAGCTAAATTGTCTAAATTACCAAAGCCACCAGCTGATGTGTATGAAGCGTTTAAAAAACAAGGCAGTACGATTATATTTAACCCTAAATAGGATAAGTCAGAGCTGTCTGTATTGAAATTATGGCGGCTATAGCATAAATAGTTTCTGAGATATCTAGTTTTGTTAGTATACCTTTGTTAAAATTCAGCGAATTATTGTGGTGGTGAATACCACAGTAAGGGAGATCAGGATGAAGCAGGCTTTTAAAGTAGTTCTCGGGTTCCTAATGCTATGGGCAACTGTTGCTCAGGCTGAAATCCGTATTGAAATCACGGAAGGTGTGAATAGTGCTCAACCAATAGGCGTGGTGCCTTTTAAATGGTCTGGCTCTGGTACGCCTCCACAAGAAATCGGGCAGATTGTTGGTGCGGACTTACGCAATAGCGGTAAATTTAACCCTATTGAGCCAAGCCGTATGCCACAACAACCGGGTACCGCTTCTGAAGTCACTCCTGAAGCTTGGACTGCTCTCGGTATTAATGCCGTTGTTGTCGGTCAGGTTCAACCCGCAGCCGATGGTAGCTATATTGTTAGTTATCAATTGGTTGATGTTGCCGGTAGCCCAGGTACTGTTTTATCTCAAAACCAATTTAAAGTGACTAAAGAGTGGTTACGTTATGCAGCGCATACTGCCAGTGATGAAGTTTTTGAGAAGCTGACGGGTATTCGTGGCGCATTCCGTACACGTATCGCCTATGTTGTAACAAATAAAGGTGGTCAGTACCCTTATGAATTACGTGTCTCTGATTATGACGGTTATAACCAATTTACGGTTCACCGCTCACCAGAGCCTTTAATGTCGCCAACTTGGTCTCCTGATGGTGAGCGTTTGGCGTATGTTACGTTTGAAAGTGGCAGTTCAGCACTGGTGATCCAGACTCTATCAAGTGGAGCTGTTCGTCAGGTGGCATCATTCCCTCGTCACAATGGTGCCCCCGCGTTTTCTCCAGATGGCACTAAGCTTGCCTTTGCTCTGTCAAAAACAGGTAGTTTAAACCTCTATGTTATGGACTTAGCAAGTGGTCAAATCCGTCAAGTGACGGATGGCCGTAGCAATAATACAGAGCCTAGCTGGATGCCAGACAGTCAAACTTTGGTCTATACTTCGGACCAAGCGGGTCGCCCGCAAATTTATAAAATTAATATTAATGGTGGTAGCCCTGAACGTGTGACTTGGGAAGGTACACAAAATCAGGACGCTGATGTTAGCCCGGATGGATCTTTCATTGTAATGGTCAGCTCCGGTGGCGGTCAGCAGCATGTCGCCAAACAGGATCTGGCAACGGGTAACGTTGAATATTTAACGAAAACGTTTCTAGATGAAACGCCGAGTATCGCACCTAACGGCACTATGGTAATTTATAGCTCCTCTCAAGGCTTGGGGACTATATTGCAGCTAGTTTCGACCGACGGGCGTTTCAAAGCGCGTCTTCCGGCGACCGATGGACAGGTTAAATTTCCTGCATGGTCTCCGTATCTGTGATGCATAATAATAATGTGTGGCAAACTATTAAGGATCAAAACGATGCAACTGAATAAAGTGCTTAAAGGGCTGATGATCGCATTACCAATCATGGCTGTCGCAGCTTGTAGCTCTAACAAAAACAATGACCAAGATGGTACGGATTCTTCTATGAACCAAACTAACACAGGTCTGTCTGCGGAAGAGCTGGCACGTCAGCAAATGCAAGAACTGCAAAATAACAATATCGTATACTTCGGTTTCGATAAATACAGCGTTTCTCCAGAATACGCTGATATGTTAGATGCACACGCAGCGTTCCTGCGCAACAACCCATCTGTTAAAGTTGTTGTTGAAGGTCACGCGGATGAGCGCGGTACTCCAGAATATAACATCGCGCTGGGCGAGCGTCGTGCTAACGCAGTTAAAATGTATCTGCAAAGCAAAGGTGTAGCAGGTGATCAAGTTTCTCTGGTTTCTTACGGTAAAGAAAAACCAGCTGTGTTAGGTCACACAGAAGCTGATTACGCGAAAAACCGTCGTGCAGTCATTGCATACTAATAGATAAGCGAAATTATCTCTTATGAACAGTAACTTCAGACATCTACTTGTAGGTCTGTCGTTATTGGTTGGCGTAGCGGCTCCTTGGGCCGCTATTGCCCAAGCGCCAATCATTAATGTCGGATCCGGTTCATCCGGTGATCGCCTAAGTCAGCTTGAGACAGCGGTTAATTCTCAAGGCCAGATCTTATATCAAATCCAACAGCAGCTCGCAGATAACCAGCGTGATATTGATACATTACGTGGACAAATTCAGGAAAGTGAATACAAACTGAATCAAGTGGTTGAGCGTCAAAAAGATTTGTATATGCAGTTAGATCAGGTAAGTGGCGGTTCTACAGCATCACCAGACTCAGCAGCTGCGTCTAATTCATCCTCATCATCAGATACTCCAACAGCCCCAGCTGCTTCTGGCGGCGGTGAAAAGGAAGATTATAATGCAGCAGTTGCGCTTGCGATGAATAGTAAGTCGAAAGCGCAAATCGATGAGGCTATCGGTGCATTGCAAAGCTTTATTAAAAGCTATCCAAAATCCAGCTATCAATCCAATGCTAACTATTGGTTAGGGCAGCTTAACTACAACAAAGGTAGCAAAGACGATGCAGCATTCTACTTTGCGACAGTAGTTAAAGAGTATCCTAAATCCCAAAAAAGCAGTGAGGCTTTATATAAAGTTGGCCTTATCATGCAAGATAAAGGGCAAAAGGATAAAGCGAAAGCGGTCTACCAACAGGTATTGAAGCAATACCCTAATAGTTCAGGTGCAAAACTGGCTGAGAAAAAGCTAAGCTCACTTTAATTGTTAACCCCGAAGAAGTTATTGCCGGATATTTCGGGGTTAACCGTATGATTAGTGTGCATTCAGTCGTTTTTTTCAAAAAAATCATTGCACCATCGTCAGAAATCAGTATTATAAGCCGCCGTTGACGCGTGAATTGAATGTTTTATTTATCGTGTAAACAAATTAAGAAGTAAGTTTTAATTTTAAGACGTGTTGTTAGCTTTAAAATTTTAGGATGGGTCGTTAGCTCATTCGGTAGATTATTGAGTTTTACAAGATGGTTGCAGGTTCGACCCGTAAGGGTAAGTCCGAAGGACTTAAATCCTGCATGTACACCAAGCCGTTTTTAGCTTTAAAATTTTAAGATGGGTCGTTAGCTCAGTCGGTAGAGCAGTTGACTTTTAATCAATTGGTCGCAGGTTCGAATCCTGCACGACCCACCATCTAAAACACAAAATCAGTTATGCCAGATGGGGCATTAGCTCGGTTGGTAGATTATTGAGTTTTACAAGATGGTGCAGGTTCGACCTGTAAGGGTAAGTCCGAAGGGCTTAAATCCTGCATGTACACCAAGCCGTTTTTAGCTTTAAAATTTTAAGATGGGTCGTTAGCTCAGTCGGTAGAGCAGTTGACTTTTAATCAATTGGTCGCAGGTTCGAATCCTGCACGACCCACCATCTAAAACATAAAATCAGTTATATCAGATGGGTCGTTAGCTCAATCGGTAGATTATTGAGTTTTATAAGATGGTTGCAGGTTCGACCCGTAAGGGTAAGTCCGAAAGGCTTAAATCCTGCATGTACGCCAAGCTGTTTTTTAGTATTACAATTCTAAGATGGGTCGTTAGCTCAGTCGGTAGAGCAGTTGACTTTTAATCAATTGGTCGCAGGTTCGAATCCTGCACGACCCACCATCTAAAGTAATTCACTTCCCTTAACTCCAAAAAAGATCCTTGCATAGTGCACATAGAGTGCGGGTGAGAAGCTGCGTTCAGGTTCGAGCCGAGTGGAGCGAGACAGCGTTGCGCTTGCGCAACGACCCGTGTGCACGAATGATGTTTTTAATCCAACCCTAATCCTTCTTTTATACTAATTAATCACTATTCACCGCATCCCTTTAGCCACTCAAAAAAACCGTTCTATAAACGGATAATTCACGTATTTCCCCCTTGTTTTTGAGAGCTGACTCAAGGAATTGAATACTTATTTAGACTAGTCTAAATAAAGCATTAATAACCGATCACATTGTAAAATATAAGTTATTTTATTCTGCGGTAAAAATAACAAAGGATTAACGGATGAAAAAATTACTTGCGGTTTTATGTGCAGGGGCATTTATTTCGACTAGTACATTTGCAGCGATCCCCGCTGGAAACGATGTCACAACGAAACCTGACTTGTACTATTTAAAGAACTCACAAGCAATAGACAGCTTGGCGTTGCTACCACCACCGCCAGAAGTGGGTAGTATTTTATTTTTAAATGACCAAGCGATGTATGAAAAAGGTCGTATGCTCAGAAATACAGAAAGAGGTAAACAAGCTGCTGCGGATGCTGATCTTGCTGCTGGAGGGGTAGCTAATGCATTCTCTGAAGCATTTGGTTATCCAATTACTGAAAAAGACGCTCCCGAAATTCATAAACTGCTGACGAATATGATTGAGGATGCAGGTGACTTGGCGACTCGTTCCGCAAAAGAAAAATACATGCGTATCCGCCCATTCGCTTTTTATGGTGTGGCAACATGTAATACTAAAGATCAGGAAAAACTGTCTAAAAATGGTTCATACCCATCGGGCCATACTTCAATTGGTTGGGCGTCTGCATTAGTACTTGCAGAAATTAACCCTGAAAATCAAGATAATATATTAAAACGTGGTTATGAATTAGGTCAAAGTAGAGTAATTTGTGGTTACCATTGGCAAAGTGACGTTGATGCGGCGCGTATTGTCGCCTCTTCAGCGGTAGCTACCTTGCACTCGAACCCTGAATTCCAAAAGCAGTTACAAAAAGCTAAAGACGAATTTGCGAAACTGAAAAAATAGCCATTATAAAAAATCGCTCTGCTATTTAATTTTAACAGAGCGATTTTTATTGTTAATATTATGTTAATTCGCTACTATGGAAGGTCTATCAAATTCCTTCTGGCAATAGTTCCCTATCTTGCAACAAACCAATCACTAATTCTTGCATGCGAATATTCATTAAGGGATCGATAGGGTAATTAAGCTGTCGGGCTAGTTCTGAGGTTACTTTATCAAAACATGTCATGAGTGAATGTAAGGCTGTCGCTGCGGTTTGTGCATTACGATAATCAAATAAGGTTTCCATGGATTGTGTTATGGTTTCCGGCATCCATGTTTGATAGTTTTTTCCGTTATACCAGACATCTTGCTGCTTGCCTTGTTTAGTTGAAACTAAACATTCTGTCATGGTCAGCAGTGCTTTTTTCATATCTGCGTCTCTTGACCAAGCACTCCACATTTCATTACGTAATAACGCAATTGCAACTTGATGTGCTTCATACCAGAATTCTTTTGCAATAAAAGTGAATTGCTGTTCGCTGAGTTGTTTTAAAGAGGGCAGTATAAAACCGTTTGGTAGTTTTTCAGTAATACCTGTTTTATCAAGTAAAATGGTGTATCCCCGTGCATAGGTATCATCAAGCCCATATTGTTGCATTTTCTGTAGTCGACAAGGTTCCGCAAAGGTGAAATCGACTTTTCTTCCTTGCTCATAAATGACCAAACAGGTTGGCGATTCAGGCTCACCAATACCGCCATTAATAAGATGTAAGGCAACAAGGGGATGACCGAATTGATTGATCCATCGCTGATCGTGAAAAAGATCTGTTACACCTAAACCGATTAATTCAATATCAATATCAGAATAATGATCGATATGCCGTTCTCTTCCTCTTGAGCCGGTTAATATTACGGCCTCAATTCGAGGGTCGAGTAAAGAAATTGAAATTATTTTATTTATTAAAGCTGCGGGGGATTCCATAACTAACCTATCAGATATATGAGTATGGCTAAGATACCTGTAAAGTGAGAAAAATGCGAAGAAACACAATAATTATTATTCTTAGTATTTAAGTCGCAAAGTAGACAATTAAACAAAAATCGAGAAGACATCCTTAGAAATTTAGCGTATCTTGTTTAGTATATAAAACAAAAAACCGGTTATTGAGTCATTTTACACGTAATTTTTGCGGTAAAATTGCATTATGCTAAACAGAGGCTAATTATGAGTGAGTTTATTGATTTTAACCAGTCAGTTTATCCATTCCCCCCTAAACCTGCGTTATTAAGCTCTGATGAAAAAACGTTTTACCGTGAGCGCATCAAATCATTATTGGCCGAAAAAAATGCAGTGATCGTGGCACATTATTACACTGATCCTGAAATACAAGCATTGGCAGAAGAAACTGGGGGGTGTGTCGCAGATTCATTGGAAATGGCGCGTTTTGGCGCTCGACATCCCGCTTCGACGCTATTGGTTGCGGGAGTACGTTTTATGGGAGAAACAGCTAAAATTCTCAGTCCAGAAAAAAATGTATTAATGCCAACTTTAGCAGCAGAGTGTTCACTTGATTTAGGTTGTCCAGAAGAGGATTTTATTCGCTTTTGTGATCAACACCCCGACCGTACTGTTGTGGTGTATGCAAACACCTCTGCGGCAGTTAAAGCACGTGCAGATTGGGTAGTGACCTCAAGTATTGCTGTTGAGCTGATTGACCATTTAGACAGTTTAGGTGAGAAAATTATTTGGGCGCCAGATCGTCATCTAGGCCGTTATGTACAGCAAAAAACAGGTGCCGATATTTTATGTTGGCAGGGAGCCTGTATTGTTCATGATGAGTTTAAAACGCAATCTTTGATGAAAATGAAGGCATTATATCCGGAAGCGGCTATTCTTGTTCATCCTGAATCTCCTCAAGCTATTGTTGACCTTGCTGATGCAGTTGGTTCAACCAGTCAATTAATTAAAGCCGCGCAGACTTTACCTAACCCATCGATGATCGTTGCGACTGATAAAGGTATCTTTTATAAAATGCAGCAGGCATGTCCTGATAAATCATTATATATCGCACCTACTGCGGGTGAAGGTGCAACTTGCCGTACATGTGCTCATTGCCCTTGGATGGCAATGAATGGCCTACAAGCTATCGCACAGGCGCTAGAAAGCCATGGTGAACAGCACCAAATTCATGTGAGTGAAACGTTACGTGAAAAAGCAATGCAACCATTAAATAGAATGCTAGATTTTGCAGAGAGTCTAAAATAGAAGAAGGTTGGTTGTAGATCAGTATCAATATACGATGTATCACACATGATTAAATAAGGATCTTGGGATGGATTTCTTTAGCACAAGTAATATTTTAGTGAATATTCCTTTGTGGAATAGTATTTATGAGCTGTCATACATAGAAGCCGTTGGCACGGTAGCTGGTTTACTGTGTATTTTACTCGCGAGTTTTGAAAAAACGATTAACTATTTGTTTGGTTTAATCAACGTCACTTTATTTGGGGTGATTTTTTTCCAAATTCAGTTATATGCTAACTTACTTTTGCAAGTGTTCTTCTTTATTGCCAACATTTATGGTTGGTATGCATGGAGTCGCGTTGATAGCAGTCAACAGACTGAATTGAAGATCCGCTGGTTAAGTTTTCCAAAAGCGGCAATCACGTTAGTTATTTCTGTGTTAGTCATTACTTACTTAACTTTCAATATTGATATGGTATTTGGTGTGTTAGCGGCATGGGCAGTTGAAGTGTTAAATCTGTTTGGCGCCAATTTACAAATGCCAGTGTTGGAACCAGATGCATTTCCTTTCTGGGATTCCACTATGACGGTGTTGTCAGTTGTGGCGATGATTTTAATGACAAGAAAATACGTTGAAAATTGGCTGCTATGGGTCGTGATTAATGTCATTAGCATTGTGGTGTTCTATAAGCAGGGGGTCTATGCCATGTCGTTAGAATATTTAATTTTGCTGGGTATTGCATTAAATGGCTCAAGATTATGGATCAAATCAGCCAAACAAAACGGCTCTTCACCACTATCGAGTGCGTTGTGACAAAAATTAATCATAAAATGGTGAAAGTAACATTGTCGTAGTTTTGCCATTTTTGTTTATTTTTACTCTGAAATTTCTCTCTAATATGGGGCTATTGCGCAGCTTAATCGCCTTTAGCCTCATTTTATAATTCTAGCGCCTAAAAGTGATAATTTACTAGCTCGTTTAGCTGTTTACAGAAGAGAGCTGAACGGTTAGATTAAAATTTCGATACCTGCTGTCTTTCAAATCGCAGTATTGTCAGTGGTAAGAAGATCATTTCAACTCGCTCTTCACTTCAATGTAAGTGCTTACCATCGGCTGTTTATAAGGTATGTAAATCATCAATATAGAAAACAAAATAACCACTGGATTAAAAGAGTATGAACTATCAGAACGATGACGTCAGAATTAAACAAATAAAAGAATTATTGCCACCTATCGCATTATTAGAAAAATTTCCTGCGACAGACAAAGCGGCGTTTACCGTTCATGAAGCACGTCTTGCCATCCACAATATCTTGTCAGGTGAAGATGATCGCCTAGTGGTGGTAATTGGCCCCTGTTCTATCCATGATACTAAAGCGGCATTAGAATATGCTCAGCGCCTAAATAAACTGCGTGAAGAGCTAAAAGGTTCACTTGAAATTGTGATGCGTGTTTATTTTGAAAAACCACGTACCACAGTCGGTTGGAAAGGGTTAATTAACGATCCGCATATGGATAATAGTTTCAATATCAATGATGGTTTACGTATTGCTCGTGAGCTACTCGTGACCATCAATGATCAAGGTTTGCCAACAGCAGGTGAATTCCTTGATATGATCAGCCCTCAATATGTTGCCGATTTAATGAGTTGGGGAGCGATAGGGGCGCGTACCACAGAATCTCAGGTTCACCGTGAGCTAGCATCAGGTTTATCTTGCCCTGTTGGCTTCAAAAATGGTACGGATGGCACCATCAAGATTGCAATCGATGCAATTAATTCAGCTCGTTCGCCACACTGTTTTTTATCGGTGACTAAATGGGGGCATTCCGCAATAGTGAATACTGGCGGTAACCCTGATTGTCACATTATTTTACGTGGTGGTAAGGAACCAAACTACAGTGCCGAACATGTTAAAGCGGTGCGTGAAGGCTTAGTAAATGCAGGGCTGACTCCAAGTATTATGATCGATTTCAGCCACGCAAATAGCAGCAAAAAGTTTGAAAAGCAAATGATCGTTGCAGATGATGTGAGTGAGCAGTTACGCCAAGGTGATCGTTCTATCACAGGAGTGATGATTGAAAGTCATCTTGTTGAGGGCAATCAAAGTTTAGAATCTGGTGAGCCTTTGGTGTACGGAAAGAGTGTGACTGATGCATGCATTGGTTGGGACGACACCGAAAAAGTATTGCGTCAGTTATCTGATGCCGTGATTGCTCGTCGTCAAAAATAACGGGTATTTGAGTGAAGCCAGTATGATAGGCCATACTGGCTTTTTATCTTAATGAGGGACTCTTTCTAGTACAGCGGCTAGTTTAGTTTTATCCTCTTCAGCTAAATTCTGTAGTGATATTGAGAGGGGGATCAGCTGCTGATTTACTGGCGCGTTTTCAATTCTTGCTTGGAATAGCACATTATTTTTTTCATTTCTTAAATACGTCACATCTTTTAATGGGATGCGATAGCAAAAAGCAAACAGACTTGGCCTGATATAAACATGTTCTCCTTTGATGGCTAAATAAGGAGTACCATTAATGCGTTTTCCTAAAACAAATAAAATGATCGCCAACACTAATAAAAACATTCCCAAGCTTTGACTCAACACGATAAATATCACGCTGATTAAGCCAAGAGCAATCGCTCTGATACTGTTATGGCGATTATTAAAGGTTAATTTGGTTTCGAAATCGACATTGATAGTGGGATCAAAGGTTTCAAGTTGATGGAAACGCCAGCGAATTGCAGAAAAAATCATTCCGCATAAAAAGACGATCGTGATAGGCATTAATGCCAAGCTACTCATTAACGCGACAGCAATCGCGACCCTTGGTTTATAGCTCATGATCATCATGCTGATCAACTGAATAGGGAAACTCACGCAGGCGATAATCATTAGCACCTTCATCAGTTGCGCATTTTGTGCGCCATTAGAGCCATCAATAATTAATTCGCCCGTTTGTATCATATACAATAATGTTCCGAGTAGGGCGGTATTAAGTACTAAGCCCACCCAAACATAAAGATTGAATTTACTCATATATTTCTCGATTAGTCCGTTATTACAACGAATTGTGCCACAAAAATATAGGCTGTCGAGTGCTATCATGACAAATTAAAATGTTTCTAGTTAACAAAATATAAAAGTGGGGGAATGCTATTCGATTTGGGTTGTTTATTGAACATAAAATAAATTCAGATTTATCTTAGTTGTTTATATTCTGCATTTACTCGAATTTTTGGTTTGTTTGCCCTTTTTACCTAGAGTTTTAGTTCTACTTATTCAATAAAAATGAACGAATCATTCAAAAATAAGTACTTTCTTTAATTTGCTTTAAGTCAAATAATTGCGTTTCGTTACTATAACTAAATGGGATTATATGATGAAGAAATTACAACTTGCATCTCTGTCACTGGCCTTATTGGCTACATTAGGAACTGCTTCTGCATCAACGAGTAATGAAGGATATTATGGCTCTGCTCGCGTTGCTAAAGTTTGGCAAAAAGCAGATAGCATGGATACCAGTAGCCGCCCAGGTATTGGCCAATTTGTCTCAGGTGATGATAAGGATGATTTCTATAATGCATCCCTTGCGGCTGGTTATCAGTATGGTAACGGATGGCGAACTGAGGCTGAATATACTTTTAATAAGAAAGCAGAATATACTAGTGGTTCAACAGCTTTTCCAACCAGCTTTAATCATCACAAAACGGAAGCACAGCGCCTGATGTTAAATGCTTATCGCGATTATGAAATTTACCAAGGTATTTCCGTTTATGGTACTGTAGGTATTGGTATTGCAAAAGTGAAATCATCAGGATGGCAAGGAAATCGCTCTCGCCAATATGCAAGCAATACTGATACTAATTTGGCGTACTCTCTTGGTGCAGGTGTCAGTTATGAGCCTATTGATAAACTGAATTTTGATTTAGGTTACCGCTATGTCGATTTAGGTAAGATTGAGAGTGGTATGAATCGATTTGGTAATGCGAGAGGGTTGCAAGATGAGCAAATGAAAGCACATCTTAAATCACAAGAGCTAGTGCTCGGGGTGAGATATTTGTTTTAAGTTTTAGTCTGATTCATTGGTTATGTCGTAAAAAAGGGGAAGCCAAATGGTTTACCCCTTATATCTATTTGAAATAGATTAATCCGATCGCGATTTTTCCATTTAGTTACGAATAAAGTCAACAGGATAAGAGTTAAATAGATATCCATCAAAATTAGGATCGTCGACATCAGAAAGTTCTAACAATCTCTGTTTCACGTTTTCAAGGTGTTGCCACATTGCTGATTTTGCAGCAACGGGATCCTTTTTAATCATTGCCGCTAGAATGACTTCATGATCCGACATCCACTCTTTTCTGTAGTCTTTATCGATGATCCGCGAATGCAATTTAAGCCACATAGGGTTGTTTTCGCGCCATTCCCATGATTGCTTCAGAAGTTCGACTAACATACTGTTGTGTGTTGCTTGTGCTATAGCGAGGTGAAACTCACGATCACCCGTTTCATCTTCTCCCGTTTTTAGCTCATTTTTTTCTCTTTGCAGTGCTTTTCTCATATTCGCAATATCTACGGGTGTAACCTGTGTTGCTGCAAACTCTGCAATATTACTTTCTAATAGCTGTCTCGCTTGAAGTAATTCAAAAGGTCCTGCGGCGTTCAATGCCGAATCATCGGCTCTATCCTCCTCATCAGCTGTTCCCTTGCATTGAGGCAGTGCGATGACATAAACCCCTGAGCCTTTTCGTACCTCAATAAGATTTTCAATTTCCAACATAATTAATGCTTCGCGTACAACAGCTCGAGAAACATCTAGCATTTCAGCAATTTCTCGTTCTGGTGGAAGTTTGTCACCAATTGCGTAGCTCATATTGGCGATCATTTGGCGTAAAGCATGGCCGACTTGCTGATAGGGGCGTTTATATTCAGTAAACTGTGTCATTAGATTAATCATCAATTAATACTTAACTTTTATTGCTTTTAGTTTAACAGATATTGGTCGACCAAAAATAGCTCATATCAAATAATAGTAAAAAAAATAAATGAAAAGACGCGAGAAGCGAAATTTGGCGTCTTTTCAAATAATTTGAGCTAATTATGATGTTGCTAATAAACTATCTTCATCATGCTTAGTCTCTTCGGGGTCTTTGTTCTCTTTGATGAGGATCCACAAAACCGCTGCGCCAATCAAATCAAAGGCCGCTAAAGCGACAAAGAAGGGACCAAAACCGATAATGCCGACAAAAGCACCGATAAATAAATTAAAGATTAACTGACCCGTCCAAGCACATGCGCCTGCCATACCAACGGCTGTTGCAACTTCATTCTTTTTAAATAAATCAGCGCTTAATGTGGCTGCAACTGTTGATAATAACTGGTGGGAGAATCCACCAATACTAATCAGTAAAACGGCGATATAAGGGTTTTCAACAATACTGACTAAGCCAATTGTCGTCATTAAAATAGCGCCAATGGTGAAAGTAATACGACGTGAATTGATTAATGAAATACCACGATCATTTAAGAACTTGGCAACAAAGCCGCTTGCTAAGCAACCTAAATCTGCCATTAAGAACGGTAACCAAACAAACATAGCGATTTCTTTAAGGCTAAAATTTAGGGTTTCCACAAAGAAAATAGGGACCCAGAAGTTGATCGTTCCCCAAGCTGGATCAGCAAGAAAACGAGAGATACCAATTCCCCAGAAATTACGTTGTTTCAAAATATTTTTGATAGAAGTAGATTCTTTTTTAGATGATTGAAGGTGTTTTTCTTGTCCATCTTCGATATAGGCGCGTTCTTCATCTGATAATCTTTTGGCATCTTTTGGATCTTTATATAAGAAAAACCAAAAAAATGCGGCAATAATTGCTAATATGCCCGCGATGATGAATGCAAATTCCCAGCTATGAAATAAGATAGCCCAAGCAATTAATGGTGGTGCTAACATCGCACCAAACGACGTTCCCATATTAAAGACACCCGTAGCAATGCCTCGTTCTTTAGCTGGAAACCAAGTCGATGCTGTTTTAACACCAGCAGGAATGACGGACGCTTCACTGAATCCCATGATCCCGCGCATAAAAGCTAAACCTTGCCATGAACCTGTCAATGCGTGTCCCATGGTGGCTAAGCCCCAAATTAATGCACAAATAAAGAACCCTAATTTCAAACCGATAGTATCAATAAAGAAACCCATAATCGGTTGACCAATTGTGTAGGCGAACTGGAATGCACTCACAATCCATGAGTATTGTTCTTTTGTGATCCCTGTTGTTTCCATGATAGTAGGAGCGGCAACACCAAGTGCTGTTCTATCTAAGTAGTTAATTATGGTAATAAAGCAAACCAAAAGAATGATGTACCATCGATAATGTTTTAACTTTTTCATAATCAGCCTTTTACGTTTTATATTTTTCTAGTAATCCTGAATGAATAAATGGTTAATCCTGTTAAAATAAATATTGGTCAACCAATGAGGAAAATAGTTTAAAATCGGTAAATCTTCTATTTTGCTGTTCTGGATTCTGCATAAAATAAAGGCTTTATTTTGTGAGTTGTCTCTTACTTTTGTATTGGGCGACCAAAATTAGTATATATTTGTGATTTGGTTAACCAAAATAGCTAACCTTTATAGATCTTGAGCCAACATCGTGACACAATTTTTATTAAATAAGTTAAATGACGACCAGTTCTAAAATACGGCATAGCAAATCGGTAAAAAGAACTTATTAGTCGATTAGGCAGCATTAGTGACATATAAACGAGGTTAAGTATGAAACAAACTTGGCGTTGGTACGGACCAGATGATTCGGTTTCTCTATCTGATATTCGTCAGGCTGGTGCAACAGGGGTTGTCACGGCGCTTCATCATATTCCAAACGGAGAAGTCTGGAGTGTTGACGAAATACAAAAACGCAAAGATTTAATTGAAGCTAATCAATTAGAGTGGGCAGTTGTGGAAAGTATCCCTATTCATGAAGATATCAAAACACAAACAGGTGACTATGATAGATTGATAGCAAATTACCAACAATCGATGCGTAACCTTGCTAGCTGTGGGATCCGTACTGTCTGTTATAATTTTATGCCAATACTTGATTGGACTCGTACTGACTTAGAATATGAGCTTCCAGATGGCTCAAAAGCGTTGCGTTTTGATCAAATTGCTTTTGCTGTATTTGATATTTATTTATTACAGCGAGACAACGCACAACAAGATTATTCTGCTGAAGAACAAATTCAGGCAAAACAACGTTTTGAATTAATGAGCAATGAAGAGAAGCAAAAGCTTGTTAATAATATTATCGCTGGCTTACCCGGTGCAGAAGAAAAATATACCCTTGAACAATTTCGTCAGCACTTAAAACGTTACGCAAATATTGATAGAAATAAATTACGTGAACATTTTGCTTATTTCTTAAAGAAAATCATTCCAGTTGCAGAAGAGATAGGCATGAAAATGGCCGTTCACCCTGATGATCCACCTCGTCCAATTTTAGGTTTACCTCGTATCGTTTCAACGATTGAAGATATGCAGTGGATAGCAGACACTGTGGACAGTGATGCGAACGGCTACACAATGTGTACAGGTTCATATGGGGTAAGAGCTGATAACGATTTAGTGAATATGATCCGTGTATTTGGCTCGCGTATTTATTTTCTGCATTTGCGTTCAACATTACGAGAAGAAAATCCAAATACATTTCATGAAGCCGCGCATTTAGCCGGCGATGTTGATATGTATAAGGTCATTTGTGCAGTTGCAGAAGAAGAACATCGCCGCTTGCAAAACGATTCAGGCGAATTAATTCCGATGCGTCCAGATCATGGGCACCAAATTCTTGATGATTTAAAGAAAAAAACAAATCCGGGTTACTCTGCGATCGGTCGTCTAAAAGGACTTGCAGAACTAAGAGGATTAGAATTAGGGATTCATCGCGCATTCTATCCAAAAAAATAATCTCTTACAGTTGGCTTTGACAGGCGGTCAAAGACTATTAACTGCCTGTCAACAGGGGATCATCATGGACAAAAATATCGTTACTGCAACAATTAATGCACGCCGCCCAAACTGGACAACAGATCGTCTCACCACCCGCATCGTACATATTGGTTGTGGCGCTTTTCATCGTGCTCACCAAGCTCTCTATACTCATCACGTATTAGAAAAAACAGACAGTGATTGGGGCTACTGTGAAGTCAATTTAATGTCTAAACATGGTGCTGATTTGATAAAAAAGCTAAAACAACAATCCATGTTGTATACGGTAGCGGAAAAGGCTGAAACGCATACAGAATTAAAAATTATTGGCTCGATGAAAGAAGCCATGCACTCACTTATTGATGGTGTTGATGCCATTATTGAAAAAATGGCTTCGCCTTCTGTTAGCATTGTTTCTCTGACTATCACTGAAAAAGGTTATTGTGTCGATCCTGCAACAGGAAAATTAGATAAAAATAATCCACTTATTCAACAAGATTTAGCAACACCAAATCAGCCTACATCGGCAATTGGGTATATTACTGCGGCATTAAAACGAAGAGCGGAACGCAAGTTGCCGCCATTTACCGTTCTTTCTTGTGATAACGTTCGTGAAAACGGCCATGTAGCGCGGGAAGCGGTTTTAGGGTTAGCGAAATTACAACATGCTGAATTGGCTGAGTGGATAGAAGCTAATGTGACATTTCCCTGCGCAATGGTTGACCGCATCGCTCCTGCTGCAACAGCAGAAACTTTGGCTGAAATCGCGGAGCTTTTAGGCGTTAAGGATGATTGCGCTATTGCGTGCGAACCTTTTCGTCAATGGGTGATTGAAGATAACTTTGTGAATGGTCGGCCTGAATGGAATTGTGCAGGTGCGCAATTTGTTGAAGATGTTGTTCCATTCGAATTGATGAAATTAAGAATGCTAAATGGTAGTCACTCTTTCTTAGCCTACCTTGGTTACTTAGGTGGATATGCACATATTGCTGATACTATGGCTAACCCCGATTATCGCCGTGCTGCTCAGGCATTAATGTTGGATGAGCAAGCACCGACCCTCATTATGCCTGAAGAGGTTAACTTAAAAGCTTATGCTAATAGTTTAATTGATCGCTTTACGAATCCGTCGTTGAAACATCAAACATGGCAAATCGCGATGGACGGTAGTCAAAAACTTCCACAGCGTTTATTAGATCCCATAGCGTGGCATATCGAAAACCAATCGAGTTATCGCCATTTAGCATTGGGTATTGCAGGTTGGATGCGTTATGTCGCGGGTGTAGATGAGCAGGGGAAAAAAATTGATGTACGTGACCCTCTTGTTGATACTTTTGCCGCAATTTATGCAAAGCATGGTTTAGCAGTTTCTGTTGTCGATGATTTGCTTGCTATTGATGCCATTTTCGGTATTGAGCTCCCTCAAAATCCACATTTTGTGGCGACGATTAAATTAGCCTATCAACAAATACTCGATCTTGGCGTGCGCCAAGCCGTTGCGCAGCTTTAAATTGGATACTGATATGAAAACATTTCTTTGTGAAGATTTTTTGCTCAATAATGAAGTTGCCCGTCGTCTCTATCATGATTATGCCGCGGCAATGCCAATTTATGATTATCACTGCCACTTGAACCCTCGTGAGATTGCAGAAAACCGCCAGTTTGAGAATCTCGGGCAAATTTGGTTAGAAGGCGATCATTATAAATGGCGTGGCATGCGCTCAGCAGGGATCCCTGAGTCTCTCATTACTGGTCGTGAAACAAGCGATTACGAAAAATATCAAGCTTGGGCAAAAACGGTTCCTATGACGTTAGGCAATCCGTTATACCATTGGACGCATTTGGAGCTGCGCCGCCCGTTTGGCATTACTGGCACGCTTTTTTCCCCTGATACCTCGGAAGCTATTTGGCATATGGCGAACGAAAAATTGGCTCAACCCCAATGGTCAGCTCGTGGAATTATGCAGCAAATGAATGTTCATATGGTAGGTACAACCGATGATCCAATCGATTCATTAGAATATCATCAACAAATTGCGCAAGATGATACTTTCAATATTAAAGTTCGACCAAGTTGGCGCCCAGATAGAGCGTTTAAAATTGAGCTTGATGGTTTTGTGGATTATATCAATAAATTAGGACAAACAGCAGATATTGAAATTAGTCGTTTTAGTGATTTATTAGCAGCTTTAGGTGCACGCCTAAACCACTTTGATAAGCATGGTTGTATCGCCTCTGATCACGGTATAGAAGTGCTACGTTATGCACCAATTCCAGAGGAAAAGGTCTTAGACACAATTCTACAAAATAGGCTTAATGGAAAACCTCTTGATGAGTTATCTATTGCTCAATTTTCCACCGCTGTACTTGTTTGGTTAGGTAAACAATACGCAAAAAGAAATTGGGCAATGCAATTACATATTGGTGCACTACGAAATAATAATAGTCGCATGTTTGCATTATTAGGCGCAGACAGTGGCTTTGACTCAATTGGTGATAACCCTATTGCTTACCCGCTCTCTCGTTTACTCGATGAAATGGATAAAAGTAATGAGTTACCAAGAACGATCCTATATTGTTTAAATCCACGTGATAACGCGGTATTAGCCACGATGATCGGTAATTTCCAAGGTGGCGGTATCGCAGGCAAGATCCAGTTTGGTTCGGGCTGGTGGTTCAACGATCAAAAAGATGGCATGTTAGGTCAGCTTGAACAGCTTTCACAGCTGGGTTTATTAAGTCAATTTATTGGTATGTTGACTGACTCACGCAGCTTCCTGTCTTATACTCGTCATGAATATTTCCGTCGTATTTTATGCAATATGTTAGGTACATGGGCAGTAAATGGTGAAGTGCCTAATGATGAAGAGATGTTAGGTCAGCTTGTGCAAGATATCTGCTTTAATAATGCAGTTAATTATTTTTCAGATAAATGAATTTAAGAACACTTTGTTATTCAGCCTGATACGTATCTGTGTCAGGCTTTTTACTATCAGTCTGTAACCCTCTCTTTAAAAGAGGCTGATTGACTGTTTATTTCAAAAACCTTAACGACTGCCGCCAAACAGAATACGTTTGTCAGCAGTCTGGGCTAAAATTATTTAGCTTTACCTTGGTTCGCTACCGCCGCTTGTTTTGCAGCGATTTCGTCTTGGTTACCCAAATAGTAGTGTTTGATTGGTTTCATGTTTTCGTCGAACTCATAAACCAATGGCACTGCGGTTGGGATGTTCAGATTAAGAATTTCTTCTTCGCCCATGTTATCCAAATATTTAACCAAAGCACGCAGTGAGTTACCGTGAGCTGCGATAATGATTTTCTCGCCAGCTTCAACACGTGGCTTGATTTCTTGTTCCCAATAAGGAACAACACGCTCGATAGTGGTTGCTAAGCTTTCAGTCACTGGCAGTTCTGCGCTAGACAGTTTTGCATAGCGCGGATCATGGCCTGGGAAGCGTTCATCATCTTTAGTCAGCTCTGGTGGGGTGATAGCAAAACCACGACGCCACAGTTTAACTTGCTCATCACCATATTTTGCTGCTGTTTCTGATTTGTCTAGGCCCTGTAGTGCACCGTAGTGACGTTCATTCAGTTTCCAGCTTTTTTCAACAGGCAGCCATTGCTGATCGACCTGATCAAGGATGTTCCATAAGGTATGGATCGCACGCTTTAGCACTGAGGTATATGCGAAATCAAAGACAAAGCCTTCATCTTTCAGCAGCTGACCTGCAATTTTTGCTTCTTCGCGGCCTTTGTCTGACAGCTCAACATCAGTCCAGCCAGTGAAACGGTTCTCTTTGTTCCACTCACTTTCACCGTGTCTTACCAAAACCAGTTTAGTTACAGCCATAGCTTAAACTCCTATCAGTACATTCAAATTAAAATGAATCATTGCTGACTTACATTATAGGGATAGTGAATCCGAACGCTAGTCACAACTGATGTTTTACCCAAACCAAATCAAAAAAGTGATGATAAGTGAGCTAACTGGATAAAAATTTCGCTTATGAAGTGGAAAAACACCTTCTAATTTGCTTGTTTTTTATCCAGTAAACATTTTTACTGGGTAAGTGAAAAATAACAGATGTACTAGATTTAACCCGAAGTGAAACGATACAGCAAGCCATAATTTTCCACTCCACATCCATGCCAACCCATAAATGATACCTGCGAGGGTAGCAAACAGCATCAGTAAAGGACCTCCGGCAAAATGTGCGCCACCAAATAACAAGGCACTAATCATAAGTGCAAGGTAAGGGGAGTTGAGCCATTGGGTGAGTCTTTGCTGTAAATAACCACGGAAAAGCGCTTCTTCAGCAAGTGACACAAATAACAGGTTACAGATGATAAAAATGGGGAGCCAATTAGGAAAATGTTTTTCAAAACCTAGCCCACCAGCAAGGGTGGCAATAACGAGTAACACAGGCACTGCTACGATTAATAGCCACCATTGCCATGGTTGTGCTGTTTTGACGGCTTTTGTGGTGAAAAGACTTGGTAGGCAAAGTAACAGAATAAATGGCATCAATGCCTTATCAAAATTAAAATACATGGTAAAGGGTAAGCTTTGCTCACCTACGGTGACCCTATCAAGGTATTTTAAATTATTGAAACCAGAAAAAGCATGAATAAACAGGCCAATTGCGCAAGCGATAAGGATAATTTCACTGACAATTTTGATGGCTAAATGATGTTGAAAGCGCCAACGTATCACGCCAACTGCACTAATGGCGACTAATAGCCACATGGCTTGCCAACCTAAAACATGGGTATACAGTGCAATACCAGTAGCCAATAACAGTAAAAATATTGCTGTTAATCGATGAGTTGCGAGTGTAGCAAGCGAAGCTGCTAAAACAAACCAGCAGGTCATAGTGAACCTCAAAAAATTTTAAAATCTATTTGAATTATTGAAGGTGGCACATTCTAATGATTTAGTTACATTTTCCGAGATAAAAATAGAGAAAATAGTTATTATATGAAAATAAGATAATAATATTATACAGTTATATATTGTATCGATAGATAATCAATAGATTAACTATGGCCGAACTGTCTGCGGCCATAGCTGGTGGGGTCATCGGGTTTCTTCTATTTCGTAACGATATTGACCGTTATCAGGAACAAATTTTAAACGATGAGTAATGCAAGCTGGCGCATCTTCTTGGTGATGGGTGACGAATAATAGTTGCGTAGTGCCTTGACTGAGCATGATATCAATAAAGCGTAATACCAACAGGCGATTTAAACCATCAAGCCCTTGTAGTGGTTCATCTAAAATCAGCACAGCAGGGTGTTTAACCAGTGCACGCGCAATCAATACTAATCGCTGTTGTCCCCATGATAAGCTATGAAAAGGCAGTTGAGCCGTTTGTTTGCTAAAACCGAGCAGAGCAAGCCATTGATAAGCTAATTGTACTTGTCTATCTGACGGGGTTTGATATAAGCCAATAGAATCATGGAATCCTGAAATAATCACATTTAATACACTGGTTGCGACACGGTACTCTTGATGAATACTGTTGCTGACATAGCCAATGTGACGTTTGATATCCCAAATGGTTTCTCCGGTTCCTCGGCGACGGCCAAATAACGTCAAATCATTGCTGTAACCTTGAGGGTGGTCCCCTGTAATTAAACTGAGTAGCGTTGATTTTCCTGCACCATTTTCACCAATAATTTGCCAGTGCTCATGAGGGTTAACTTGCCAGTTCAAGCCGTGCAAGATGGGCTTATCATTATAACTGACTACACCATTATTTAAGATCACGCGGGGAATATCATCAGATAAAGTAACTTGCGCGGTGGGATCTTCCACTTCTGGAATAGTTAAATGTTTAAGGTTTTCACTATGCTGTAGCTGGCTAATTAGTGTGTTAGCAAGTACTGACTCACGGGTTCCAGATAATGTAAGTTTACAGTCAGCTACCACACCCATATTTTCAATAAAGTCAGGTAACTCATCGAATCGATTGAGTATAAGTACAATCGTGAGCCCTTTTTCAGACAAATTGGACAATAGCTCACTGAGGTTATTTCTGGAAAAAACATCAAGGCCATCAAAAGGCTCATCAAGGATCAATAAATCAGGTTGCCCCATTAGTGTCTGGCACAGTAAAACTTTACGCGTTTCTCCTGTGGATAGGTATTTAAAGCGTCGTGAAAGCAGGTCGCTGATGCCAAATTTACTGGCGAGCTCTAAACAATATTCATTGTCTTTATGGTTTAGTTGAATAATTTCAGCTGCGGTATATCCGGTATCTTCTTCGTTTTCACTGAGCAAATCGGTGTTATTACGTTGCCACTCATCATTAATAATTTTTTGCAGTTGCTCGAAAGATAGGCGTATAGGCGATAGAAAACTGTTTTCCACAATACCAGATAAGGGATTGAGTTCACCCGTTAATGCTTTCGCCAGTGAAGATTTTCCACTGCCATTGGCACCAATAAAAGCCCAGCTTTCATGTTGATTAATGAGCAAATCTGGAATGTCGAGAGTTTGTGAGTCACTTAGCCTAAAGCTACTATGATGCAGGGTGATTGATGCCATATTACTTCCTTTATTCTCTTTTTATCATTCGTTATTTACCTATCTGTCTTCTCCACAAATAATCAGGATTGCCGATAAAGTCAATAACTCAAGGGAGGAAAGGCACAAAAAAGAAGCAAGCACTTACCTATTTAAAGTAAATAAGTAAGTGTGAAAGGATTAACACAGCGTGGCGATGATCACTTGATCGGCATTAAATAGAGCTGTCACGCTATCATTAAGCTTAAGTTGTTGGTTATCGACTTCTTGGTTGTTGAGCGTTGAGCACAGTGTTTCTCCTCCTGAGAGCGTAATAAGTACCTCACTATTTTCTTTACCACGTTCAAGAGTCGTTATTTTACCGTTTAAGGCATTATCGAATTCATTAGCGAGAGTCGGCTGTTTGCTCAGTTTCACCCAAGGAGCTTTAATTAAAGCGAGTACTTCCTTACCTTCAGTCAACCCTAAACGGTTGGCACTTTGCTCGGTTAACGCGGCGTTGATTACGGTTTTATTATCCGCCAATAACACGCTGACATGCTGCTGGACTTGGTTATGATCACGCGCAATTAAACGACCAAAAAATTGGTTACGGGCACTCGTTTGTAATGAAAAACGTGAAATTGCAGCCAATAGGCTATCGAGAGGTAAACTGTCGTCTTTCAGCACATCAAACGCTTTTTGTTGAATTTGGGCAAGTAGGTCATAAAGTTGCAGTAGCCTTTCACCATAGTGGGTGAGTGTTGTACCACCACCACCTTTACCTCCGGTCGCTCTATCTACTAAAATATCGTCAGCAAGTTGATTCATTTCGTTGATAGCATCCCATGCACTTTTATAGCTGATCCCAGCAAGTTTTGCTCCTTGGCTAATCGAACCAGTCGCTTGGATTTGCTTTAGTAATGAAATTCGGCGAGGATCAGCAAATAAATTTCCTTGTAGTTTTAGTGTTAGTAAAATATCCATAAATAAACCTTTTAAATATCAACTTGTTATATGGAGCCTTTCCAAAATCACTCAATATTATTCCGAAATGTAATTCCAGTCATTTGAGCGCTCATCTTGGTAAACAGCGGTCATTTTCATGCTCTTGTGCCCTAGTAGCGCTTTCGCAAACTCACTGTTTTTTTCTTCAGAGTATATCCTAGCTGACAGACTTCTTATCTCATGAAAGGACGGAGGGGTCTTATCAGGCCATTTTAACCCTGAATTATCCCTTGCTGAGCTAAACCTCCTGAATAGTGTCATATAAGGGAGGTTGTTTTTCTTTTCGTTTATGAATAGATACTCAGTTTTATTGTCTAGCACTGGGGATATCAGTACATCATTGACAGATTTTCTTAATTTTAGCATGGATAAAGTAAGAGGAATTGCTATTTTTATCCCTGTTTTTTCTTGAGTAATAAACAATCTACCATCTTTTATATCACTTCGTTTAATTTTTAACACATCACCAGCTCTCTGACCAGTAAGAAGCGCCAAATCCATTAACAGCGGATAGAAATCACCAAAAGCAGATATTTCTTTTTTTATTGATTCATAGTCAGAAAATGACATCCTTGAGCGTGATACTTGCACTTTTGGAGGCTTTGTGTGCTCCGCTGGATTATCTTTTAAAATTCCTTTTATTATCGCTTCCCTAAATAGGTCAATCGAAGTTGTACGCACTTGAGCAGCCATGGATATTTTACCTGTTTTTGATATTTCATTTATCAATTGAGATATTAATTGAGGTGTAACTAGGGATATACTTATGTTCGGAATATATTCTTTTATTGAATTTAGCTTACTTATATATGATTTATATGTTTTAGGCTTCAAATCTCTATTTTTTAATATTTCTTGATACTCTGAAATCCACTGATACAACATAACTCCAGAGTCAGCCATTCTTTCTACTAAACTTGGCTTTATCTTTTCTGATAATATTTGATAATTAGCCGAGATAGCCTCATTAACTGCCTCGGCTTTATTTCTGCCTATGCCGTACTCAATTCCAGTTTCAGGATTCCTGTAACTATAATAACCTTTCCGGCAATATAAATTAGGTGGTAAGTGTGCGTTTTTGGGGCTTCTGTTTCTTGCCATCTGTCTCAATCCTTTTTAACAGTTTGCAGTTATTATTTAATAGAATGCTTGGGGTAAGCTTTTCGTAGTTTGTTATTTTTTCTGCGGATGGGTGTATTAAATATTGATACCCGTCAAATGTTGGTGCAGGGTATATTTTCCCTGAGTTTATCCATCGTCTAACTGTTTCATCACTTCTTCTGTGTTTTTTTGCGAATTCTCTGACTGTTTGCATTTATACACCTCCATTCTTTCTTTTATATTTTTCATAATCATCTCCACAATCTTTACTGCAATATGCGCTATTTGGTGCTGCTGGTATTTCTTCGCACCAGATGCACATTCCGTTATATGATTTGATTGCTACCTTGCGATTTGATAATGCGGCTTTAATATGTAATTGCTCTAGTTCGTTTGCTGAGTCGATAATATCCATTTTAAATTACCTTCTTCTTTAATCATTAAATAGCACTCTAGAACAGCTCTAGATATATCTGCACTTTCTGCTATTAACTTCTCATGAATAGCTAGCGGTGATAGATTTACTGAATCTCTCCATTGAATGTTAATTTTAAATTTTCTAATTATGTGAAATATTATTTTATCCTCAAAATAATCACGATCAATTTTAGTTATTGCTTCATTTCTTTTATATGTAATATCGTAATTATTATTTATCCATCTCACAGAGTGACGAGTGAACTCAAGATTAAACTCGCCATTGCAAACGTAATAGTTATGCACCAATTGATTAATCTGTCAATCATTTAGTTTGCTATATTCATTCATTTTCCATGTCCTATCCATGATTAATATTAAAAGGCATGCCTTCGGCTTTCATTGGTTGCAAATCTGCAAAGTCACATTTCACCAATCGACCTTCGAATTCGGTAGCCATCATCAATGCTTGCTTTGTTTGCAGTAAAACATATTGTTTTGGTAATGCTATTTGATAAGTAACACCATCAATTAATACTAGCGTTGTCATTGCTTGAACTTGTTTCATTGATTATTCTCCACATCCTTCATTAACAAGAATAAAATCATAGCAGCACGACAGTAATTTTTATCAGTACATTCAAGCTCACCATAATCTGTATTACTATCACGAGCAGCCCATTCGATATTATCACTAACAAAATACATGCTTATTCTGTAACCTATAATGATAGGCATTGCATCATTGTATTTATTGCACGGGTCGAACCTACAAGTTCCAAAGCACCCAACAGCATTTTCGGTTTTTTTATTAATAACATACCAATCCCCAGCAGGAAGTGTATATTCTGCAACTTTTTTATTAATCTCGAAGTCAGATAGTTCGGTGTATTTATTCATCTCTCAGCACCTCAACTAACTCATCTAAATCCATAGATATTCTCATGAATGTTTTATCGCATAGTGGATGTAGTTCATCTTCAAACCTTTGCAGGTCGAACGTTATCTTTCCTTTAATATGCTCGATGCTACTGTGGTGATAATAACAATAACGCACTCGAACGCTGATGCCAGCTACAATCATGCAGTCGTTCGGCTTTACATTCTCAGCCTTTACTGTGTATTTATTCATTGATTAACTCCAAATCTTCCTCATGCCACCATGATGTTTGACCGTCTTCCTCCTCGACCAAGTAGGGAATAGCGGAATCTTCGTCATCAACATAATAAATGGTTGCTATAATATGCCACGGTTTAATATAAACTTTATCGCCGACTTTAAATTTCATATCTCACCCATTTCTACTCTTGCCAATTTATTTAACACTCTATCTCTCCTATATTTAGGAACTTTAGGCTCATTCTTCTTATTTCCATGCCTACCGCTGAAATAGTAATTAACGATTATTCTGCAATGTTCGTTGTAACTAGCCTCTATTAGCTCATCCATCGTTGATAATTTTCTCACCGAATACCTCTCCACAAACTATCTCAACATCCCGCACCTGCATTATTTGCCACGCACGGCTCTCGCATTCTTGCTGTGTGTATATTTGCTCTGTAACAGGCACAGCAGAACCCTGTATTAGCATGAGTAATACATATCCGATTATTTGCATGGTTATTTAATCTAATTTATATAGAGGAATTACTTTATTATATTGCTGCTTGGAAGAGGTTATTGCATCGCTATTTTCTGATAATGAATTCAATCCATCTTCCGATATATAACCAACAGGCTCCAAACTATTAATTAAACTCTCGCGTGATGCTTGCCATGCCACCCATGCTTTTCTTGTTCCATCATAGAAATACCCTCCGCTTTCATCTTTGTGCAGCGGGTATTTCTGCTCATGACTATGATTATTGAAGTACCAATATTCAAATTTCTGCCTTGATTTATCCATGCTTACTCCTGAATTTTAGGTATAAAAAACCCTGCTAGTGCAGGGTTACTTATATATAATGTTAGTTGCTTTTCTTGAGGCTCTATCTATTACTCGACCATAGCAATACAATAGAAGAATAAGTAATAAAAATGACGCCATAGCTATATATTCATTAAAGTAAGATATCAGAAAAAGAACCCCTAGTGCTGGTGATAAAAATGAAATTAATTTCATGGCTGCAAAAAATCTATATTTAAAAACTATTAATAACTGTGTTTTATCATGCTCGCTATTTAATGCTAAGTACAAGTAAAATAATGAAAATGAATTTATTACGATAGATATCGAAAATGATAGCATCGATAAAAATAACTCTATAAAAGCTAGGTTATTAATTGATTTCAAATTTACGCTAAGCATTCCAATGAAAAATGTAACTGATATAAGCGTTAATGACGCTGAGGATATAAAGTGAAAGTTGTAATCTTTATTTCTATATTTATCATCTGACAGCGATGTAATATTTAATCCTTTATGAGTTGAACTTGAAGAGAATAACATTCGATAAAATTTTCTACATTTAATTTTCATAATCAAATAGATGCCAAGTTAAAATATGAGGCATTACTTTACTAACTTACAACTACAAACTCAATCACCCACGCCCATTCGTTATTAATCCAGCTATCAGTTCCGTATATTGCATTCCACATCAAAGCAAACTCAGATGAGTAAGCGCTTAGCTTCCCATCGAACCCTTCAGCTTTAGCATCGCTTTCACTGATATCATTTACTTGCTGCAACCAAACATCAGTAATCTCAATTTTCCCTTTGATATTACCGTTTTTATCCGCAACGTTGATGATGTCGCCAATCTCACCATACGGGCAATCAACATCAACAAACCCATGCCTCCACGCTGCACATACTTGCTCGGATAGTGAATAGCCTTCTTGCCATGCACCAAGAGTTCGTAACTCCTCTTATGTTACCCTTGGCTGTGGCTCAATTCGTCTGCGCGTCTGCGTTTTACTGCCATCCATGACAGCCGCTAACATTGCATCGTTAAACTTGATTCTGTCTTTCATATTCATTCCTCTTCATTGCATCCCTGCGATAAATTACTGTTAATAATAAACTCAGCATCCCTGATTGTTCTGAATAATCCCGCCTCGTAACCGCAATGAGGGCATTGAATAATGAAACCGTGATATCCCTCTGCTGATGTACCGGCTATTATTTTTGTTTCCTCTCCACAGTCATGGCATTTATACTCTTTATCTGTCATGCTTATTTCCTTATTGCATCCCTGCGAGTTAAATTATTACGTTGGGTTTACTAGCTCATACGCATCATTAACGTGGTCTTGCTCTATTGCATAATAAGTACCGCTTCCATCAAATTCACATTCTTCACAGTTGCGGTATATATCAGTGATGGCTTGTTTTAACTTTGTGTTTTCTTCTTGTAACTGTTCAATAGTCATATCTATCTCCTGTTTGCATCCTTGCAAATATTCCATGTAATTAAATTACATAATTAATAAGCCATTTCTTATGTGTATATCATCAGGGCTTACACCTAGCTCTTCTGAAATTTCATCTTTCAGGGTGCGAAATCTTAATTGGAAGTCGGGTTGAAGCATCTCATGAATAAAAAGCTCCTTCCCAATAAAACTAAATTCACCGCTTAAATATGATCCGTGCTGCGTATATTCATCATCTAGCAAATCATCTATTTCATCATCATCAATTGTTACGCTATCAATATCTGTTCCGATAATTATCTTTGGTACATAGTCAATACTCATGGTTATATCCTTTGGTTAAATAACATAGGGAAGGGTCAGAATGGTATATCTGAATCACTGAAGTCCATCGGTGGCTCATTCTGCGGCGCTTGTTGCTGCGGTTGTTGCGGCTGTCCCCATCCACTTTGTTGTTGTGTTGACTGTGGTTTCTTGTCTAGAAACTTCACGATTCCATCCATGCCTACAGTGACCTCAGTCGAATACTCGATTATTATCTGTTTGGCATGACATTCATTCAGTTGGCTAAAAAGCACAAATGTTCTGATGGACATATTGGGAAAAAGCTACAAAAAGCAGAGGGGCAAATCGACGGAATGTTGATGTGGCTAGATATAACTTTGGAGATGGATAAATACGTAGAAAAAATCCATTGAAATACTTTACGTACGTAAAATAGCTGATATTGTGATAAGAGTGACAACAACGTCAGCAGCTTATAGAGCCTCACTTCGGTGGGGTTTTTTGCTTTCTAGGCAATGAAAACTCTATTTGCTAGCTTCTATCTTGCACATAGCGGCATTAGAGTAAGTAGGGTTTTCATTGTGGAGAATGCCAAGGCTGATTGGCTAACTTGCATGGGTTATCTGTATTTATCAGAATAGAAGTACACACGCCATGGAGAACCTGAATGCATATACTCTCAGCGTATGCCTCCACAATACCATTTCGAACAACACAGTATTCCAAAAATTATTCCAAGGACTGGCCATTGAGTGTTTTTTGTCTAATTTATTATAATGTGTAGCGGTGATTTATAGGGCTAGTAATAAAGTTCAATGTTACTAATATGAGCTCAGTATTATTATATGTTAACTTAGTCGTATAAGTGATTTTATATAAAGGTGGCAATGATGGCTAATGTTTTTTCATCTAAAGATATGAGTAACGCTTCAGATAAAAAAATTGCTGTAGGTATTAGCTCATGTTTATTGGGTGATAGTGTCAGATTTGATGGTGGTCATAAACGTTTCCATTTTGCTGTAGACGAGTTATCCGATTATTTCGAATACAAACAAGCATGCCCTGAGATGGCGATTGGTTTACCGACACCTAGACCTGCATTAAGGTTAGTTAAATCTAAAGAAAATAACCTTAGACTCAAATTCAGTGATGGTCGCGATGGCGATTTAACTAACGAAATGGTACTATTTTCGACTGCTTACTTGAATGGTATTTTAAATTTAAGTGGTTATATTGTATGTAAGAACTCACCTAGCTGTGGCTTGGAAAGAGTTCGGGTATATGATCCTGTCGGTAATGGTAATAAAAAATCTGGAATGGGGCTTTTTACTGAACAATTAATAAAGAGAATGCCTTGGCTGCCTGTTGAGGAAGATGGCAGGTTAAGTGATCCTCATATTCGAGAAAATTTTATTATACGGGTATTTGCTCTTCATGAGCTAAATGAACTAAAGAAAAATTCATTTAATCGGCATTCTTTAATCGAGTTTCATGCTCGATATAAGCTCCTTTTACTAGCACATTCGCAACCTCTTTATCGTGAACTTGGTCGTTTTGTTGCTAGTAACAATAAATGGGAATCAATTGACTCTTATTTTGATGAGTACCGAAATAAGTTTATGAATTTATTAAAGCAACAAGCTACAAGGCGTAATCACACCAATGTGCTTATGCATATCCAAGGTTATTTTAAGCGCTATCTTACATCAAACCAAAGACAGGCATTGAGTAAGTTAATTCTTGAATATCGACAAGGAATACAGCCTTTATTAGCACCCTTAACATTAATAATGCACTATTTGTCTGAATATCCTGATGATTATTTAAATAATCAAAAGTATTTTCATCCTTATCCCCAGTCATTGAGATTGAGATATGGACTATGATACTAAAGTAATATTTCAGTATATCAAAGTTGTTCATATGATTAGTTCTTTCAGTCATATGAATGTTGGATCTAAAAGTTATGTTAGCGTATAACTGTTGACATGAAGTAAACCAACTCTATTTTAACAAGCCGCCTAAAGCGGCTTTTTTTCGTATACGCCGCCACAGAATTCTAATCACACACACTTAATTGACGCATAGAAATTGTGCGCGGCTATCTATTAACTTTAATCAGCCCCAAGCTAAGGGGGAGGTATGAAGAAAATGCCTTATAAAGACCCCTTCTGTTATAGCTGGGCGAGAGAGTTATTAATCGTAATCATGACGCTACTAGGCTCTATTGCCAGCTATGCATACAAAATCATCAATGGTGAAAAGTTTAGCCTCTGGATGTTCATTGCTCAGGCTTTGGTATCTGTATTTGCTGGCTCATTCGTTTTTCTTGCTGCGTCATATTTTCAATGGGCTCCTGAATATGCAGGCGGTATAGCTGGCATTGCTGGCTGGTCTGGTGCGGAGTTCGTAAAAACAATTGAGCGTAAATTTAAAAGGAAACTAGGCGATGAGTAATCAGCAGCGAAAAATAGCACGAGGCGAACGCAACAATAACCCCGGCAATATTGACTACAACCCCGCTAACAAATGGCAAGGGCAATTACCTCACGACCCAAGCATTGAATCTCGATTCTGTCGTTTTCAATCCGCTGAGTATGGCATTCGAGCTATCTATAAGTTACTGCAAACTTACCAGCGTAAATATGGGCTGAATTCTGTAGCGGCCATAATAAATAAGTACGCGCCGCCAGTTGAAAACAATACAACGGGTTATATCCGAAGGGCTGCTGATGATATCGGCGTAGCTGTTTTGGATAAAATCGATACCAGCGATAAAAAGACAGGGATTGCATTAGCAAAAGCCATTGTCAGCGTTGAGTTAGGTTATCAGCCATATGGTGAGGCTACATTCGAAAAAGCGTGGAGTTTACTGTGAGTTGGGCTGAAAAAGCGCTAATTGTTATCTTGGCTTCGATGGTAGGCGTTATTTACTTTTTAAGTGACTCGATAAATAGTAAAAACGAGAAAATTAAACAGCTTAATAATGACCTAATAGCACAAGTAGCTATCACGGAAGACTACGAAAAGCGCATCAACTCCCTTCACGAACTCGACACCAAACACACAACGGAACTCACAAATGCAAAAGCTGAAATTGACCAGTTGCGCAGTGATGTTAGTAATGGCACTAAGCGCGTGTACGTCAACGCCAAATGTCCAAAGCCCGAAGCGAATACCTCCGAAAGCGGAAGCAATGAAAGCTCCGCACGACTTAGTGAAGCAGCTGAACAAGATTATTGGCGTCTCAGAGAAATGATGGCTGAGAACGAAAAGCAAACATTGTATTTGCAGAATTACATAAACACGGAATGCCCTGCTAACTAACGGGGATTTTTAATGGCTTCTTCGCAATTAAGTGAGGTGGTATGAAGGCTCACTTACTACACAATAAGCAAGAAGCAGAAAACAAGTTGCAAATCGCACTGGATTACAAGTAGGTCGCTCAGCGGCCTTTTTTATGCGAAAGTATCTCATCAGTGAATTCTGAGTGAGGTTACAATGCAGATAAAGTCAACACTAATGTTTTTAAGTATGCTGCTACTTAACGGTTGCAGTGTTAAAGTGCCAAAAGATATATCACCCGTTAATGATTTTGATTTATCTCGTTATCTAGGGGAGTGGCATGAGGTAGCTAGAATCGATAATCGATTTGAGAAAGGGTTAAACAAGGTCTCCGCTAATTATTCTCTTCGTGATGATGGAGGCGTAAAAGTAGTGAACAGAGGATGGGATTCCAAAAATAAAAAATGGAAGGAAAGTATAGGAAAAGCTTACTTTGTTGAATCCTCGGATACTGGGGCTTTAAAGGTTTCATTCTTTGGGCCCTTTTACGGCGGCTATAATATTATTAAGCTAGATGATAACTATCAGTATTCATTAGTTGTTGGACCTAATAAAGATTATCTATGGATTCTCTCTCGCACGCCAACTATGCCGCCAGAGTTATTAAATGAATATATTAACTTTGCTAGCCATTATGGTTTTGATAGACAAAGAATATTGATATTTCAATAGAGTTAATTTCTTATTTAAAGCTTTAATTAATGAAAATCATATGACCCGCCTAGTGCGGGTTTTTTATTGGGTGGAATATGAGTAGCAAAAACAAGCCACATATCCGGCTAACCCGTCAAGGGTGGAGGGCTAAATTAAGAATGGATAATGCGATAGGTAGAACTCCGCAAGAAGCAGTCAGAAACTTAAATGAGTTTCTATCTCAGCAATAAGGAAGTAATCATGGCACTCACCGATAAACAAGAAATGTTCTGTCGTGAGTACCTCGTTGATTTGAACGCTACACAAGCGGCTATTCGTGCGGGGTACAGCGATAAAACTGCTAACGCACAAGCAAGCCGGCTGTTAGTAAATGTTAACATTCAAAACAAAATTAAAGAACTTAAATCAAATAGGAATGAGCGTGTTGAAATTGACGCTGATTATGTCCTTAAGCGGTTAGTTGAAATCGACCAAATGGATGTGCTGGATATTCTCACTGAGAATGGCGACTTAAAACCCGTCAAGGATTGGCCTAAATCTTGG
This sequence comes from Providencia manganoxydans, assembly GCF_016618195.1. Taxonomy (NCBI): domain Bacteria; kingdom Pseudomonadati; phylum Pseudomonadota; class Gammaproteobacteria; order Enterobacterales; family Morganellaceae; genus Providencia; species Providencia manganoxydans. The sequence goes on along the minus strand of NZ_CP067099.1, from coordinate 3,300,953 downwards.
CGAACCACACTAAGTGGTTTAGATATTATGTCCATTTCTTCGGGTGAAGAAGATACTGAAGCATTGCTTAAGAAATCAAATGGCCTGATAAAGTGAAAAACTTAGAACTATTAGGTAAGCATGTCAAAGTGCAAGCATTTAAAGAGCAAATCGAAGCTAAAGTTAAGAATGAGCATAACATCATGCTGGTTTCATCTTGTGACAATGTGGATGACTGGGAGAAATCGGCACAGCAGCAACAAGGCGAGGTACTCGGTGGATGAAATACAATGTAGTCTGGAAACCTTTGCCCGGCTCTCAATCGTTATCCCTGAGTTGCCCCTGTAATGAAATACTGTATGAAGGTACGCGAGGCCCCGGCAAAACAGCGGCACAACTTGCCCGTTTTAGGCGTAATGTTGGCGTGGGTTATGGCTCATTTTGGCGTGGTGTCATATTTGATACGGAATACAAAAACCTTGGTGACATCATCACGCAATCAAAACGTATGTATCGACTGTTTAAAGACGGCGCTCGCTTTTTAGCATCAGCCTCGGAATTACGTTGGGTATGGCCTACAGGTGAAGAGTTGCTATTTCGTTTTGGTAAAGAAGCGGATGATTATTGGGATTACCATGGGCTATAGCACGGAGAGAAAAACACTGTGACGAACTGTGCCGAAATTGTGATGCAAAAATGAGGGGGGTTCCCCCTCTTTTTCATTCGAAATGGAGGGGTAAGTTATTGATGTATTTAGAGTGAAATGTAGTATTTTGTTGTATAAATGTTAATCTATTTTATTTCTATCTTTTTGATATTTATTGATTTATGTGATTATTGAAATGTTAGTGTTAGTAAGATTTCTGCCTGCATAAATATAACCTTTCCTATTTCATGTTGAGAACGACGTTATCATCAACGAGATGTGATAAAAAAGCACGTTTAGTGTGTCGTTTGAAATGTAATTTGTCTATTATATACGTTATTATTTAACCATGACGTTATTTTCCCTAGCTGAGATAGTTCGGCTAGTAGGCTAGTAATAACTTAAGAGGCTATTAATGTTTGATATTTTAAAAAGCATGGGCTTCGCCCTGTTGATGGTTCCAGTCGTGATGTTTTTGATCATGGGGTTGATTTATGGCCTCGGCGCTTTCTTTAACCTGTTATCTAAAGCGCACGTTCCGCATCATCATACCGAGAACAATAAATAGTTCTTCCTCCATTTAAGCTCGCCTGTTTTTGTTAGAGAACAGGCTGCTCTTTTCTTTTATTGATGCTCTTTTATATTTGGTTGACTTGTGCTTTCCCGAATAAGTGTAAAAAGAGTTTGTAAACTCAACAATTCACTTCGAAACAAATCGCTATATTGAAGGTTGTAAGACCTAATGAAACGGTAGGGATTTATCGAGTATACCCGTCATCCTTCAAATTGCAGGGTTGTTGACTACACTCAGCTAGTCGCCTACCTGCATCTCGAATTATTTAGAGTATATACCTCAGTAAAATCTTATAAGTATCTTATTAGTTACAACAAACCACCTATTTAGAGCCAAAAAGAGAACTGGCGTTCCTCAAATATAAGTGGTTGTCCATCTTCGAGTAATTTACGTATACTCGGGCCAAGTAAGTCCTGCTCTCCATCCAGAGGAGTAAGCAAGGGGTCTGGAAAACGCAATTTATTGTGAGTAACCTTCTCTAGCATCAGGCGATCTTGGCGCAGGATCACGCGAAATAGCTTACTTAATATGTAACGTTTGATGATTGCTGGAAGCCAGCCACGCTTGGTGGCTATTCGAGCAAACAGTTGTAGCTGACCGTTTCCACATGGTACCAACCAAACACTGACTAGTAGATTAAGTGCATCATTGCCATCGCGGTACTCTATTTCTGCCAGACATGGCATACGGAAACGCCCCATACTGACGCCGCGCTCGCGTTCAAACAGCCGAGAAATAATCCCTGACTGTTTACCCTCTTCGCTGTACACGGCTTCGACGCCATCTGCGAGTGGGTGAACTTGAGCACTGATTTTTTGTCGTTGTTTATCATGACGGATCCAGCCTGAGTGAACGAAATGAGTATGAAATCCATCGAGAAAGTTCTCTGCCGCATCCTGCAATGAACATTGCACTCGATCAGTGATCCAGAACGTATCTAATATTTGATGCTGATGAGCAGGAGCAACAGGTGGGGTTAATAGGGTTTCCGTACTCAAGCTTACCCACACCAGCCCATAAGCTTCACAACAAGCCAAACTATCGAGCAGAGGCTTGCTTCCCGAGGCTTGATCACTACCGGGAATTCGAGTGCAACGTCCGTCGGCGGAAAACCGCCAACCATGATAAGGACATTCAATCTGCCCATCACAGACTTTGCCAGCGCTCAATGGTGCAAAACGGTGCGGACAACGATCTGGTAGCGCGGCGGCACGCCCCTCACGGGTACGAAATAGCACCAGCGGCGTGTCATGTAATTGGCTTGCCACAGGTTTGTTTCGCAATTGGGCGCTGAGAGCGACAGGCCACCATTGGTGAAAAATCGAATTCACAGTTTGAACCTCTTCATTATAGGTACGCCAATACGATGCAATAAATAGCTAAGCACCGTCCATACAAGGCGTCGCCCCCAAGACAGATGGGCGGTGTAGATCAGGCTATATTCGATTTGCGGCTGTCCTCCCCGCAAGCGTTTGAACTTGGCTGCGCCAGAGCTAAAGTTTAGCACTTGACGACGCTCAACGGCCTCTTGTAGGCACAGGCGGGTTAATTGTCGATATAATCCAATCTTTTGGGGTAACGTGGTGTCGTAACCGACGATTGGGGCGCTAAGTAGGGTAGAAGACGAGAACCAGCCCAACGCGCCGTCAATACGCCCTTCAGCGTTACGTAAGGCGCGAAATTCTAGCCATCCCTCGCGTTGTCCTTGCTGCATCCATCGTGCATTGTAGTGGGGGTTCAGAGTACTGTATTTATCTAAGTAAAGCTGATTATAAAGATGTTCGATTCTCTTGAAATCGGCATCATTTAAATCGTTACCAAGTACTACGGTATACGGGCTACGTCGTAATAAGGTGGCATCCAATTGGGTGTTATGATGCTTGAGAAACGGTGCGTGCTCCCCAGCCCGTCCGTCAAACAAATAGACTTGACGGCTAGGGACACTCAGATAACCGAGGGTTTTCAGTTTCTGGCGCAACTCACGATTGCTGAAATCATTAAGCGAACGAAAGCCGAGTGCATGCTCAGGAAATTCTCTTTGTAGCAGCGCCGTAACTGCTGGTAGCTCAGAGATATCCCAATCTGTGGGATAAAGATTTGTCGATAGCAACCAGTTATTCACTTGCACTAATTTGTTGATTTTTCCCGCACGTAGTAGACAAGCGACAGCTTGAATCAGCAGTTTCAAGGGCCAAGTTAGGTATGGTCTGTCGAGGCGTTTGAGCTCTTCAAGCGCATAACCGCTGTAGGCTGTTTGTGGGGATACCACATAGCAGTTGTCATCAGGTTCGTTACCTTCCGTGATACTGACAGGCAATTGCTGTGTTCCCGTATCGAGTAGCACCATTCTAGCGCTAACATTACTGATTAAACGGTCATTGGCACATGCGCGCACATAGCGTAAAGCAAGGCTATCATTAGGGCTGGTGTTCTCGCTGAGAAATTGTTCTTTAAACAATAATTTCATGGAGTGTGTTCCCTTAACGGCTGGCCGTTCCATTCGATATCAGCCGTAGACGCAGCTAATAGCCCACAGCGTCGAGATACAGCCCGAGTAATGATTTCTGTGAGACTACATGTTTGTGCTATTAGCGGCCACCAGTCACCTTTTTGAACAATGACATCGCGAGCTATGGTGTAATCACGCCAGTACTGAGGACTAAAAAGCCGTCGTGGTGCTGCAAATAGCAGCATAGCCAATGCGATCATTCGAGGCTCTAATGTCGGTTCAAGTATTTGTTCGCATGAATGACTCAAGCTATTTACTAATAATTGTCGCTGATTATCGAATAAGTGCACACCACTGGTTGCCCTTGGGTTACACTCCAGTACATGAAAACGACCGTTTCTATCCTTAATAAAATCGAACCCCACTTGCCCGTTGTAAGCGGTTTCTTGACCAAAATGTTCAAGGAACTGGCGTACTGGTTCCGGTGTGCTCGGCTGGAAATAGATCCCTGAGCCACGACCAACTCGATAGCGTGGGTGATAACAGCTATGGGCTCGTAGTTCACCATCAATCAAAATACTAAAACTGCAAAACTCCTGTCCTTCGATAAATCGCTGTGCTATCCATGGCTCAGCCTGAGTAGGTTGCACGTCGTTTAACTGTTGGGCTGACGGGCGGATCAAAGTTTGTGAGGCAAAGCGTGAGTACGCGGGTTTGAACACCCATCTCGCCGCTTCATCAGCGAATGTGAGTAACGATTGGCGGTCTGTCAGTAGATGTGTTTCGGGCGCAGTCACGGACCAACCATCCACCATGGCGGCAAAATGCCCTTTATGATGTAAACGGTGCAACAACGAAAAGTCACTGGTTAACACTCGACACAATGGTAATAGACGTTCGAGGCCATGAGCCAAATAAAACACCTCTTCACACGTTGGCAATAGCAGGTCAATACGTTGAGTTTTGATCGCCGCCGCCAGTGCTTCAATCCAAGCTACTGGATCCTTTCGTGGTTCAGGTAAACGGATATACTGCTGCACCGAGCGACTGAAACGGCTTAATGGCTGGCTCAACGAATCGCCGACGCTGACAGCCCATCCTGCCTCTTCAAAGGCTCGCGCCCATTCTAAGCAGGCAGGTGCACGTGCACCGAGAATCAGTACGTTCATAGCAATCTCTTAGGGAATTTCAGTAAATATGGAGATACACAAGCTTTTTATTGGAGAGCGAGATTTTGTCTGTCATAAGCTTGACCAGTATCGTTATTTTTGTTTTTTAGTAGATAGCTGTAAATTTTACCATCTTTTCACCTTGATCTTTAAGTAAATTAACTCAAATTATTTCAGGTGTATTTTGGTGTTTTACTCTCCATTTAACTGAGCTATCTTGCACCATAATTATAAGTAGGCTTTTAGTAACACACCTGACTCGCATCTTCCTGAACTTTAAAAAAGAATGATGGACAAATTTATTACTGGTGACAATCCTTAAAATATTGGTCAAATTGTTGCGCTAGCACACTTTTATGTAGCCTATGCCTTTAAGTTAACGTTATATCTTGGTATATATAGCGTAACTATTAATATTAGGATGGGGCATGAAATGAAAAAAAGTTTGATCAAGTTTTTAGCTGGCGCGACGATAACTTTATCTATGGCGAGTTATAGTAGTGCGGCAGAGAAAATAACTGTTTTTGCTGCGGCATCACTGACTAACGCAATGAATGAAATTTCTGAGCAGTATCAGAAAGAGCATAAAGTGGATGTTGTTTCTTCTTATGCATCTTCTTCAACGTTAGCGCGCCAAATCGAACAAGGTGCACCCGCGAATCTGTTTATTTCTGCTGACCAACAGTGGATGGATTATGCCATTGATAAGCATTTGATGGTGGATAACACACGTTATACCTTGTTAGGTAATGAATTAGTCTTGATCGCACCAAAAGATTCTAAAATTGAAAAAGTGGAAATCAACCAACAAACTGATTGGAAAAAGTTGCTTGATGGTGGTCGTTTAGCGGTTGGTGATCCGGATCATGTGCCGGTTGGTATTTATGCAAAAGAAGCGTTAGGCAATTTAGGTGCATGGGATACGGTGAACCCATTGTTAGCGCGTACGAATAACGTTCGTAGCGGCATGGCTTTGGTTGAGCGTGATGAAGCACCGTTAGGCATTGTGTATGGCTCTGATGCTGTTGCCAGCAAAAAAGTAAAAGTAGTGGGTATTTTCCCTGCTGATTCGCATAAACCTGTTGAATACCCAATGGCTATCGTCAAAGATCAAGATAATAAAGCCACTCGTGACTTTTATGAGTATCTGAAAACCCCAGCGGCTTCTGAGGTATTCAAACGTTACGGTTTCACCCCACGTTAAGGGATTATAGTATTGCCGATGTTAAGTGCTTATGAATGGGAAGCCATCTACCTAAGTTTAAAGGTATCGAGTGTGGCAGTAATGTTTAGCCTACCATTAGGGATATTAATGGCTTGGGTTCTGGTTCGCTGTAATTTCCCCGGTAAAACACTGCTTGATAGTATTATCCATTTACCACTGGTTTTGCCGCCAGTGGTAGTTGGCTATTTATTATTGATTAGTATGGGACGTCGCGGTTTTATTGGTGAATGGTTATATAATTGGTTTGGTTTCAGTTTCACTTTTAGTTGGCGAGGTGCGGCTTTAGCCTCTGCTGTGGTGGCTTTCCCTTTAATGGTACGGGCGATTCGATTAGCGCTCGAAGCGGTTGATCGTAAATTGGAACAAGCGGCTAGAACATTAGGTGCAACGCCATTACGGGTATTTTTTACGATCACCATCCCATTGTCACTTCCCGGTATTATCGTTGGCACTGTGCTGGCCTTTGCTCGCTCATTAGGTGAGTTTGGTGCCACAATTACCTTTGTCTCTAATATTCCCGGTGAAACACAAACGATCCCATTGGCAATGTATACGTTGATTGAAACGCCAGGGGCTGAAGTGGATGCCGCTCGTCTGTGTATTATCGCCATTGTATTGGCGCTCATTTCGTTGTTAATTTCAGAATGGCTGACCCGCTGGGGTAAAAAACGACTGGGGGTAGCCTAATATGTTAGAGCTGGATTTTTCACAACAGTTGGGTGACTTGCAACTTGAGGTCAAAACAGCGCTTCCTACTGAAAGTATTACCGCGGTATTTGGCCTTTCTGGCGCAGGGAAAACCTCATTGATCAATGTGATTGGCGGGTTAACCAAACCAAATCGAGGTCGTATTGTACTGAATGGGCGTACCTTGGTTGACGTCGAAAAACGTATTTGTTTACCGCCAGAAAAACGTCATATTGGGTATGTATTTCAAGATGCACGCCTTTTTCCACATTATCGAGTGAAAAGTAATTTACGCTACGGTATGGCGCCTGAAATGAAAGAGCGCTTTGGTGAAATCGTTGGGTTATTAGGAATTGAAAAATTACTGAATCGCTTTCCGATTACGCTCTCAGGGGGGGAAAAGCAACGTGTAGCAATTGGCCGTGCTTTACTGACGGCACCTGAAATATTGCTGATGGATGAGCCATTAGCTTCATTGGACTTACCGCGTAAACGTGAATTATTACCTTATCTCGAAAAGCTTTCTCAAGACGTTAAAATTCCTATTTTATATGTTAGCCATAGTCTTGATGAGATTTTACGTTTGGCTGATAAAGTGATCGTCATGGCGCAAGGGAAAGTAAAAGCGTTCGGTGCATTAGAAGAGGTATGGGCCAGTAGTGCGTTACGTCCTTGGTTACAGCAAGATACACTGAGTAGTGTATTAAATGTGACATGCCACAGTAATCACCCTGACTATAATATGACAGCAGTGACTGTCGGCAATCAAAAGCTATGGATCCCTCGTGTTGATACTGAAAAAGGGGCTGAATTACGTTTACGTATTGATGCATCCGATGTGTCATTAGTATTAGAGAAGCCACAGGTGAGCAGCATCCGCAATATTTTATCCGCTGAAGTCGTGGAGTGGATGGAAGATGGCGAGCAAGTGGATGTTAAATTGGATTTAGGCGAACAGCACTATTTATGGGCACGTATTACTCGCTGGGCGCGCGATGAGCTGTCGATCCGTAAAGGGCGTCGTGTGTATGCGCAAGTGAAGAGTGTATCCCTTAGCCGAAACTTTTCATCATAGTTATCTATGTAATTAGAGGGCTAATGGTTAGCCCTCTATGATCACCATGCTTCAAGTTGTCGCTCTCACACTTATCAGCGTGATCTTATACACTTAGCGATTTGTTCACTTGTGAGCCTAACGACAACTTAAATCATTGAGCGTATAAATACGCGGTTACAAAACGTATTTGCGGATCACTTCCGCAATTCCCGGCTGGGTATTATCTTTAGTGACCAGTTTTGCTTGTTGCTTGATTTCATCGACCGCTTGGCCCATAGCAACACCGAGTCCAGCGGTGGTTAGCATGCTTAAATCGTTAAAGTTATCACCAAAAGCAACCACATCATTCATGGTCATCCCCTGTGATTCAACCCATTGTTTTAGGCGCTGGCCTTTGCTGTTACCTTTACGACCCACGTCGACTTGATCGGCCCATGACCATTCACATTCCAAGCCGAAATCGTTTTCAATACCACGCACAACCTCTTTCAGCTGATCAACATCTTCGGAACTGACAGCAAATTTCCAAATAGATTGATAGTCGTGCATAACGTCGGCATAGTTTTCAACAAACTGAATATTTGGGCGCTGTGCTTCTGGCAGGGTTTGAGCCCAGCTCAAGGTACGTTTGATCCCTTCTGTTGGCGCGTTATACAGCATCGCATTATCAACATACATTAAATGCTGAATATCCGTTCCTTGTAATCTATCAATCATTTGGATGGCTGATTCGGTGGTCATTGGATCGGATGCAAGTACCTTTTTACCTAAATAATCATAAAGGTAAGTTCCGTTACAGCATATTGCTGGTGTATCAAGATCCAGTTCTTGATAGAAAGGGTGGATAGCAACATGGTGGCGGCCAGTTACGATGAGAACTTTAACACCTTGTCTGCGGGCTTCATTTAAGGCTGCTAGGGATTCGGGTAAAATTTTCTTTTGAGGATCAAGCAATGTTCCATCAAGATCGAGCGCAATAACGCGGTATGACATAAACGGCTCCACGTGATTTGAGGTTGCATATGCCTTAATGAGTGGCTATATGATAGTTTTTGTCGTTGTTGGCTAAACAGAAAGGGATCTGTTAGCCTGAAAATAATCCAATACTAAAATAATTTAGTCATCTTAGCGGATATTGCCGATTAACTAAAGTGGCGCAGAATGAATCGAGTCAAGTTATTGGTAATCTGCTGTTTTGATCATTTTGAGATAATTTAGTGGAAGATGTGTTGAAAAAGAGGGGATTGCTTGTTACTCGCTAGTGTATCCTGAAATTAACCGTCATATACTCGTTATACTTCAAATTGCAGGGTTGTTGACTACACTTAGCTAGCCGAGTCACATAGTTTATCTATGCTCCCCGTCTATCTTCGCTTGTCGCCTACCTGCATCTCGAATTATTTAGAGTATAATGAAAAAAGCTATTTTATCATGAATCATAAGGAGACAGGATGAATCAGGTTGTCTATATTGCTAGCCCCGAAAGCCATCAAATCCACGTTTGGTCTATGAACGAAGCCGGTGAGCTCACGTTACTACAAACGGTGACAACACCAGGCCAAGTACAGCCAATGGTATTAAGCCATGATAAAAAACACCTTTATATTGGTGTCCGGCCCAATTTTCGAGTGATCACTTATCAAATTGAAGATAAGGGAACACTTAGCTTAAAAGCTGAGACGGTCATTCCAAGTACGCCGGTACATTTATCATTAGATAACACCGGCAAGTATTTGTTTGTTCCTTCATACCATCAACATAATTTGGCGGTCTTACCGATTGACGAAGAAGGTGTGCCACAAAGCGCTATCCAAGTAATAGAAGGGTTGCGTAATCCACATTCATCCCATGTTGACGCCGATAATCAACAGCTATGGGTACCTTGCTTAGGTGAAGATCATATCCGCCTATTTGATTTGCATGATAATGGTTATTTAACTGAAGCATCTGCTGATCAAATTAGCTCAGCTCAAGGTGCTGGTCCACGTCATCTGGCATTCCATCCGCAGCATAAAGTTATTTACTGTGTAAATGAATTAGATTCCACTATTAATGTTTACCATAAATTCACCCGTTATCGCCAAATACAGCATGTTAATGTTTATCCAGAAGGCAGCGAGAGCCAACGTTGGGCGGCAGATATCCACATCACTCCTGATGGTCGTCACTTATATGCTAGTGAGCGCTCAGACAGCTATATTAGCCATTTCCTCGTTTCCGATGAGGGGCGTGAACTCACGTTTGCGGGCACTTATCCGACCGAGGAACAACCGCGTGGTTTCAATATTGATGCAACAGGGCGTTTCTTGATTTCAAGTGGGCAAAAATCAAATAGCATTTCAGTTTCAGAAATCGATCCAATTACCGGTAAATTATCGCAAATTGGTCGTTACCCAGTCGGCAAAGGGCCTATGTGGGTAACGGTGTTGGCGCGCTAATTACGTTGCGCTTGTCATGTTTGTTAAGATATGGCGATAGAACCCTGCTAGTCGAGTCACTGAGTTTACCTAGGTGACTCGACTGTATTTACGGCTATGTAGCTGCGCTTTAAATTATTTAGCTCCCTTTGTTATTTAAAGGGAATTTATTGCTCGATTACTTCTCTAATCGCATTCGTCACTTTACTGAGCTGCTCAGGTAAAATGATATAAGGCGGCATCACATAAATTAATCGTCCAAAAGGCCTGACCCATACACCTTTGGCGACAAATTTTTTCTGTAATTGCGCTGTGTTTACGGGCTCTTTCATCTCAACGACACCAATAGCACCCAGTACACGGACTTGCTGCACATTTGCATGATCCTCAAGAGGAGTGAGTTCTCGGATCAGTTGTTGCTCGATATGAGCGACGGTTTGCTGCCATGGGCTTTCGCGCAATAATTGCAGACTTGCATTGGCAACAGCACAAGCTAGTGGGTTACCCATAAAGGTTGGACCATGCATAAAACAGCCTGCTTCACCATTGCTAATGGTTTCTGCAACATGTCGGGTGGTTAACGTCGCCGAGAGCGTCATATATCCCCCAGTTAGGGCTTTTCCTAAGCACATAATATCAGGAGAAATATTGGCATGATCACAGGCAAACAATTTTCCTGTTCGCCCAAAACCTGTCGCTATCTCATCGGCAATCAATAATATGCCATAACGATCACAAAGCTCACGCACCCCTTTTAAGTATTGAGGGTGATAGATGCGCATTCCACCTGCTCCTTGAACGATAGGTTCAAGGATGATCGCAGCAATTTCTTGATGATTTACCTCAAGTTGTTGTGTGATCGACTGTAAATCTAGGGGATCCCACTCGTCATAAAAACCACATTGAGGAGCATCAACAAAAATATGTGGAGGGAGATAGCCTTTGTACAGCCCATGCATTGAATTATCAGGATCACACACAGCCATTGCACCGAAAGTATCACCATGATAACCATGGCGTAGCGTCAAAATACGTTGGCGTTTTTCGCCTTTTGCTTGCCAATATTGCAATGCCATTTTCAAAGACACTTCAACGGCAACCGAGCCTGAATCAGCGAGAAAAACACATTCAAGAGGCTTGGGGGTAATTTCAATAAGTTGACGGCATAAATTCACCGCAGAGGGATGAGTGATCCCACCAAACATCACATGCGACATTTTTTGTAGTTGCTCAATCGCTGCTTGGTTGAGCACTGGGTGATTATAGCCATGAATTGCAGCCCACCATGAAGACATACCGTCAATGAGTCGCTCACCATTCGCCATTATCAGCTCTGTGCCTTCTGCCGCGACGATGGGATACGCAGGTATCGGGTGGCTCATCGAAGTGTAGGGATGCCAAATATGTTTAGCATCGAAAGCAATATCTGAACTGTCCATTTGTTTTACCGTCAACTTATTTTATTAAATCTGGTTGACATGATAACCACAATATTTAAACTGGCAACGACTTTTTACGATGGAGACCTGCCGTGAGCGAATTAAAAAAGTGGACAACTAAACAGGCTAATGAATTGTTTTCAATGCCTTTCTTTGAACTGCTATTCCAAGCTCAGCAAATTCACCGACAGCATTTTGACCCACAGCAAGTACAAGTCAGTACTTTGTTATCGATCAAAACAGGGGCTTGCCCTGAAGACTGTAAATACTGTGCGCAGAGCGCTCGTTACAAAACAGGGTTAGAAACTGAACGACTCATGGAAGTTCAGCAAGTATTAGAATCTGCGAAAAAGGCAAAGCAGGCAGGCTCAACGCGTTTCTGCATGGGAGCTGCGTGGCGTAATCCACGTGAGCGGGATATGCCTTACCTTGAAATGATGGTGAAAGAAGTCAAATCCCTTGGCATGGAAACCTGTATGACACTGGGTATGATCGATGATAATCAGGCGCAGCGTCTTGCAGAGGCAGGGCTTGATTACTACAACCATAATCTTGATACCTCACCTGAGTACTACGGCAATATTATTACTACTCGAACTTATCAAGACCGTCTCGACACGTTAGATAATGTGCGTAACGCGGGGATCAAAGTGTGTTCAGGAGGCATTTTAGGTTTAGGCGAAAAAGTGAGTGATCGTGCTGCATTATTGGTCCAACTCGCTAATTTACCCAAGCCACCTGAAAGTGTGCCAATCAACATGTTGATGAAGGTTGAGGGAACGCCAATGGCAGATAATGAAGACGTTGATGCATTTGATTTTATTCGTACTATCGCGGTTGCACGGATCATGATGCCAACCTCTTATGTACGTTTATCGGCGGGGCGCGAATATATGAATGAGCAAACCCAAGCGCTGTGTTTTATGGCGGGTGCTAACTCTGTATTTTATGGTTGTAAACTGCTGACAACACCAAACCCAGATGAAAACAAAGATCTGGCATTATTCAAAAAACTCAATATCAATCCTGAACGTATTGAGGTGAGTGATGGTGATAACCAGCAAGCAGCCCATTTAGCTGAAAAAATACTGACTGCCGATAATCAACAGTTCTATAACGCGGCTATCTAATGAGCTGGCAATCTTTTATGCAGGCGCAACTAGCACAGCGGCGACAAAATTCTGTTTGGCGCCAGCGGATCTGTGTTGAACATAACTCAGGACGTAAATTACAGGTTGATGGGCAACATTATCTAAACTTTTCAGGCAATGATTATCTAGGGTTAAGTCGTCATCCAAAGGTGATTGAAGCTTGGCAGCAAGGTGCAGCGCAATATGGTACAGGTAGTGGGGGATCTGGGCATGTAACCGGTTTTTCGCTTGCCCATCAACAGCTAGAAAATACCCTGTCGGAGTGGTTAGGTTACCCTAGAGCGCTACTGTTTATTTCGGGTTTTGCGGCAAATCAAGCGGTGATCACTGCCTTGATGAGTCAAGGGGATCGTATTTTAGCCGACAAGCTCAGTCATGCTTCGATCCTTGAAGCATCAATGTTATCGAATGCTAACTTGCGACGCTTCACCCACAATAGCCCATCATCATTAGAAAAGTTGCTAGCTCATCCAACAGAAGGAAAAACGCTGATTATTACTGAAGGCGTTTTTAGTATGGATGGCGATTGCGCTCCACTGATTGAATTACAACAACTTGCTGGACAACATAATGTATGGTTAATGGTTGATGATGCTCATGGTATTGGTGTGCGAGGGCGAGAAGGGCGTGGTAGCTGTGATGTACATGGTATCAAACCTGAATTATTGATTGTGACCTTTGGTAAAGCATTTGGTTTGAGTGGCGCAGCTGTTTTGTGTGATGAAACAACCGCAGATTATTTTATTCAAACCGCTCGTCACCTGATTTATAGCACTTCAATGCCACCGGCTCAGGCAGTTGCGTTGTCTGCGGCATTGCAACAGATCCGTGCAGCGGATGAGTCGAGGGAACAGCTCAAGCAACATATTGAGTATTTTAGAAAAAATAGTCAATTTCGGGATATGCAATTAGCGGACTCACAGATGGCAATTCAGCCTGTCATCGTGGGAGATAATGAGATCAGTTTACAACTTTCTGATTATCTACGACAAAAAGGGCTATGGGTACAAGCGATACGGCCACCAACTGTCCCACCCGGAAGTGCACGACTACGCATTACTTTGAGTGCCGCTCATTACCAACAAGATATTGATCAACTGTTGGAGGCGTTAAATGGTTTTACCATTAAGTGATGAAAAACAAAAAATCGCTTCGGCCTTTGGTAAAGCAGCAAAACGCTATGATTCGATAGCGTATTATCAACAAAATAGCGGTCATCAACTGCTGGATTTATTAGCCTCAGCACAGGTGAATTTAGCGGCTAAAAAAGTGATTGATGTTGGCTGTGGTACTGGTTTTTTCAGCCAAATAATCAAAGCACAAGGGGCTGAAGTGACCGCATTAGATTTATCGTCCGGCATGTTGGATGTTGCACGTCAAAAAAATGCGGCGAAGCAGTATATCTGTGCGGATATGGAAGCACTGCCTTTTGCCGACCAAACTTTTAATGTGGTTTTTTCTAATTTAGCGATCCAATGGTGCTCTGACTTATCACTGGCGCTGACTGAATTGCATCGAGTGACTAAAAGTGGTGGTGTGATTGTGTTTACCACGCTTGCTGAAGGCTCTCTATCGGAGCTATCGCAAGCTTGGGCTAGGTTAGATGGCTATTCGCATGTAAATGCGTTTTTAAGTTTTGAACAGATCACCGCGAGTTGCCAACCATGGCAGCATCAATTGTTGCTTCAGACCGATAAACTGCATTTTCCGGATTTAGCTCGATTATTGAATTCATTGAAAGGTATTGGCGCGACCCATCTCACCGCAGGGCGGCGTGGTGGATTGATGACAAGGCAGCGATTACATCGACTTGAGAGCGCTTATCCCATGTCTGAAAAGGGTCTTGAGCTTACTTATCAAACTGTATTTGGAATAATTTATCGTGACTAAAACTTATTTTGTGACCGGCACTGATACTGAGGTCGGTAAAACCGTGGTTAGTTGTGCATTACTGCAAGCGGCTAAACAATTGGGTTATCGAACTGCGGGTTATAAACCTGTTGCATCAGGCAGTGAACAAACAGCGCAGGGGCTACGCAATAGTGACGCACTATTTTTACAAGCGAACAGCACATTGCCATTAACTTACCAAGAAGTGAACCCGATTGTATTTGAAGCTCCGACATCGCCACATATTATTAGCGAAAAAGTTGGCCAGCCGATTGATTTTTCGGTTATGACCGATGGATTAATACATTTGCAGTCAAAGGCTCAGTGGGTGTTGGTTGAGGGAGCTGGTGGTTGGTACACGCCATTATCTGCGCAAGAAAGTTATGCAGATTGGGTGGTTGAGCAACAATTACCAGTAATTATGGTGGTTGGCATCAAACTGGGTTGTATTAATCATGCATTATTAACCGCACAAGCAATTAAACAATCAGGGCTAAAATTGGTGGGGTGGGTGGCGAATGAAGTCGAGCCAGCAGGAGACTATCAGGCCGAATATTTAGCGACATTACACCGTTCACTCAATGCACCTTGTCTTGGTATTATTCCTCATAAAAATATCGAACTGTTAGCAAATGTTGGGTCGTATATTGATGTGAGGTGTTTGCTAACCGTCTAGTGATGAAATTAAAGTGAAGGCCAAATAAAAAATAGGATATAAGAATCGACTGCCAAAAGTTTGTGATGGTATTGATTTTTATTGATTTTTTTTTGCATCGGCCTCACTGTATTTTTACATCTCAGGGCGAACTTCATTTTTACTTTATCAGGTATTTTACAATCTAATGTAGTGTTGTGATAACTATTATCATTATTTTTAACAATAATATGGTTATTTTAGGGGACTAAATAGGTTTGATTAATATTATCACCTCTTTCATATTAGAATATGTATTTTATCAATGACAAATTATACTCACCAAGGAGTATTATGATGAGTCATTTCTATTTATCAAATATACATATTTTATAATGAAATAAATCTAGCGAAAGATACTGAAATTTTCAATTTACGACTTCTATTTAAATGATAAAACAGTATTAATGAAGCAATTGAATATCATTAATGAATAGTGCTCAGCTGCTTTCAGATATATAAAATATAGCTTATATTTCTTTTTCAGGAGGTTGTTATGAGTAAATTAATATTGCCGTTAATATTGTTTAGTTTATTAAGCACTGTACTTTGCTCCATATCATTCCAGTCAAGTGCTCATGGTTATGTTATTACTCCACCAAGTCGTTCATATATGTGCTTTGTTCGTGATTACAGTGGAAATCAGAAAACACCAGGCAATTTGAATTGTGGAGATGGGCCTACTTACTATCCACAAAGTTTGGAAGCGTTGAAAAACTTCCCTGCATCAGGTCCTGTTGATGGAAATATTGCCAGTGTAGGTGATATAGCATTCGCCCCTCTTGACGAGCAAACCCCTGATCGTTGGAAGAAAACTGAGTTAAAAACAGGATCAAATAAGTTTACATGGTTTTTAACCGCGGCACATAAAACGACTAACTGGAGATACTTTATAACTAAAACGGGATGGGATCAGTCAAGCCCTTTAACTAGAGCATCTTTTGATTTAACACCATTCTGTCAACGTGATGACAATGGAGCGGCGCCTCCATTGGCAACTCCGATTGATTTCCAATGTACTATACCTGCTGATCGTACAGGCTATCATGTTATTTTAGCTGTATGGGATGTATATGATACTACAAATGCTTTTTATCAGGTTATCGATGTAAATCTCACTAAGTAAGCTTTAGTGTGATATATATAAAATAAATATGTCAATGGATACATAATCGTTTAATGATTAAGTTGTATTTAAATGATAAACTGTATAATTAAAAAATAACTTATTATATATTATAGCCTTTTTTTATATTGTAATTTGAAGTAACCCCCAATAGTTAATTGACTAATTATCTGGGGGTTTTATGTTAAAAATAGCCTGAAAGTGAAAGTGAATTGTTTATAATCAATGTTTTTAGGTTAAATTCCTAGTGGTAATGGGCTAATTTCAAAGCTATATTAAAATAAAGCATTACCAGAAAAGTAGTAACTATATAATTTCTTGTTATTAATTAATGATTACTAAAAATAATATTATTTTATTTACTCTAAAATATAGAGAGTGCTAGTGTACTAAATACTAACCAGCACTCTCTTATATTAAATTAAAACTCTTTTGTTGTGCAACGGCTCAATGCTAATCGTAACCCTGCACCTATCTCTTCCGTTGAATGATCAAGCGATAAAATGACATGTTTTGATTCACCAAGTCCTTCCCACCCCTCCCATTTTGAATGGTTGGTAGGAGAGATGTTAAGTTGATTGTTTAACAGAAAAACAGAGCAACTTAGCATATTAGCGAGTAAATGACGTTTAGAACGATATTGATAATCCAGTTTTAGTTGATTTAGCCATCTATTCCATTTTTCTTTCATATTTTCTGGGTTAAAAAGAATATTATAATCTTCATCGTTTATTTGAGTATTACTTCGCTTAAGAGCACACAGCAATTTTTCACCAAGAACCTGCTCCGTACTGTCCAATGGCAATATAATAGAAGGAAAGTCAGGGTCAATAGTCACTAGTCCATATCCAGATTCGGTATTTATGCAAATAAATTTATCTGTCATAACGATACCAGCACAATATGCTTGATTTTGAATGAAATTCATTGTTTTACCTGTGTTGTTTTTACTTCAATGCCCATATTTTTCCCATAGGCTACAGCTCGATTGATTTCTATCCATTGAGTTCGAGTAGTAGATTTTGGAATAGCTAGCCATATCTCTCTTTTTGCTATCATGCCTGATTTTAGATTAAAGCCTGAAATTGAATATTGATCAAATTTTGCCGCAC
The DNA here is from genome assembly GCF_016618195.1 of Providencia manganoxydans. Lineage (NCBI taxonomy): Bacteria > Pseudomonadati > Pseudomonadota > Gammaproteobacteria > Enterobacterales > Morganellaceae > Providencia > Providencia manganoxydans. Next base: position 3,283,338 of record NZ_CP067099.1, on the reverse strand, counting down.
TATCAATATTTCTTTTAAGGGTACTATAAATTTGCTTTGGTTGAGACAGTTTACTTAATGTTTGTGTATCCATACTTTTGGCGCTTATCGCCAATTTCTCTTCGTGATAGAAAAAATCGAATGTTTTAAATTTTTTGGGTAATCTAGCTCGTTGAGGGAGGGTTGCCGCAATGGCATCTTCCCAAGCAATCCCCTGTTGATTTATTGAACCACCTTGTCCTACCCATTTCATACCAATTTCAGAGGCTGAAATGGTTTTTATGGCTGAATTTCGGCTAAAGTAGTTGATAGCAAAATTGCTCAGATCTCTCGCTAATAATCCACCACTGACCAGCAAGGCTTGATTGTCTGGCTCAGCAATAAAGGAAGCAAATTTCACCCAAGTTGGGGATTGTATATCGATCAGAGCTAAATCTTGAGCGTTCCAATATTGAAGATAGTGTTTTGCGAGATCATTGCGCATGACATCTGCGCCGAGATAGCTTGCCCAATAAGGGCGATCGGCTAAAGCAAAGGCATTTTCAATTTGTTGTCTTGTTACGCCTTGGGCGACTAATGGACGGTCAGCTATTTCACTCTCTAAGTTACTCGTGTTTTGATTACTGAATGCGGCATATTTATTGATGATAGTATTTTGGCAGGTTAGGTTATCACCACATCTTTGCATCTCACTGTCAAAGTCCATCGCTAATTCATGAAGCAAATGATTGAAGCGAAATGTATTTTCAGCCGCATTAGCGCCACTATAGGCACCACCTGCATCTCCAGTGAAAATAGCACCAGCAAATCCGCCTAAAACGCGAGATAATTGAGCATGTCTTTCAGTAGTTTGTTTCCACTCCTTTTCATTAATTAGATTATTATCTAAAGTTATGCCTGCTAATTGCGCTGCTAAGCTGCCAACTACCGCGCCTTTCACGTTTCCACCGGCAACTTCAGCACTAATACCAGAAACAACCGAGTGACTTAATACTTTCCCTGTATGGCCTAAAATTTCGCCATTATCGCCAATCAGTTTGGCTCCTTCGGCATGAATTTGATTGCCGATATTACTTAACAGTGCATTTTTAAAGTTATCGCTAAAATTTCCACCTTGGATAGCGGTATTGATTGTCGAGCTGATCGTTGATTGAGCGGCAACACGTTGTGCAACCTTACCCCAGTCACCATTACTTAATAACGGTAAACTGCTATTGCTAGCTGCGCCGTCGGTAAAACCCATTTTGACATCTAAGCCATTGAGGGCGCCGGAGACTACCATCTGGGCAATAATGGATTTAACGGTGTCGCTTTGTCCTAACGTTTTTAGTGTTTTTGATAAGTTGCCTTTATTTTCAGCGAGTGCAACAGCGGCTTGCGTGCTTAGTGCTGTCATTCCTGAATATGCGGCACCAGATATCATGGCTCCTGTTGTTCCCGTACTCCCTGATGCTGCCCAAGCAGAAAACTGTGTTGCTGTACCGGACGTCATTGCAGCTACCGAGATCATGATCAAAGCAGACGCAACAGGGTTTAAATGCTGGCTTTGATAATCCCAACTGTCATAGGCATCTTGAACTAAATTCCATTGCACATCTGTGCGATCTTTTAGTCCTACAAGCCATTTTGTTCCTTCAGTTTTTCCTAATGCATTTAACGCATTTTGCAGACTCAGTGCGTTTTGGGCTTTAATATCTGCGGTTATACCTTCTGTGGCTTCGACTGTTAGCTGACCACCAATATGTAATGCAGGTAGTACCCATTTATCTGCGGTATAGCCTTTATTACGCTGAGTAATATAAAAGCCATTCGACTTAGAAATTTCTTGTGCAAAGGTTGAGTTTTTGACGGTTTTAAAATTAACACTGCCTGTTTGACTGGTGATTTGAGCATTATTTTGCGTACTAATTTTTGACGCTTCTAAGGTGACATCATCTTTTGCTAATAGATTAATATTGCCACCGGCAGTAAATTCAGTGACTTTATTGGTGGTTTCATGATGAGTGTTTGTCACTTCTCGTCTAGTGATGCAAAGCGTCCAGCGGTTGCATTTTTTGTGTCGTTCTTCGTAATGGCTGGTTTCTTCCATGGCTTGTGCATAGAGATAGCCACCGTTTGCTGCGATATCGAGAAGCCCATTGGCCACTAAACGGGAAGCTTGAAATAAAATGCTGCCTTCAGAAACGATGGAAAGGTTTTTGCCACTGCTAATTGTGGTGCCTATTTGGCCATATAAATCTTCTAAACGCTTTCCTTCTTGTTTACGGTAATGAGTCTGTACTGACTCAAGGCGGGTATTTCCACCACTAGAAATAAGTATGTCATTTGATGATTGAATCGAGCTGCCTTGTGACGTAATTGCGCCATTAGAGGCAAGTGTGACACCGTTATTTCCAGTTATTGACGTGGTAAGGTGCTGAACATCTTGCCAATCTTCATTTGGTGTTGCGAGGGCGGAATAAGGTGTTGTCGTGAGTTTCATATCACGACCTGATAATGACGTGATACGAGCTGTAGATTGTAATAATGCCGATTTTAAATCGATATCACGCGCAGCATTGAGTGTGATATCACCATTAGCAATTAGTTTAGAACGAAGTTCTGGATAGCGATTGGTTTTGAATAAATGATGAACATTATCGATGGCTTTTGATGCCAATTGAATATCTTGACCTGCATTGAAGGTGAGAGAACGACCACTTGTGAAGGTTATTCCCTGTGCTTCAATATTTTTTCCAGCAGTAAACAGCATGCCATGATCGCTTTCCCATAGACCTATTTTAGGCATTAACTCCGTTGTCACTGTCGTGATATTTACTGGGTCTAAATTGATAAGATCCAATTCATTGCGATTAATAATGATATTTTCATTGGCGATTAGGTTAAATTTATTACTTTTATTTATTTGAGTATTATCAAAGGTAATATTTTTCCCTGCTTGAAACATAAGACTATTCGAGGCATTGATGGATGGGAGAACCAATTGATTATCGTTAAATGCGGATATTGGATTTAATGCATACTGAATATCACCATTTTTAGCGATAATAGTGCTATCTCTTGCGGCTAAATTGGTTTGGTTAAGATTAATATTATTATGAGCGATTAGGCTTTGTGAATTAGCTGAATTTAGGTTTGCATTATCAATATTGATATTTTGATTTGCAATGATAGAAAGGTCATTGGTTGATTGTAAATGGGTTGAAATATTGACATTATTAGCATTGAATACCATATTTTTGGCTGTAATCGCTGCTAGAGCCGTTCCTATTTGTGTTATTTTGGTTATTGGCTTTTCGGCGTTAGGTAGTTTGCTCTCAATGTTAATTGTATTTTTAAAATCAAGAACAATATTGTTTCCGGCAGATATGGATTGATAATTTAAGGCGTCAGGAGCCCAAGAATAGAATTTATCTATTAATTTGAAGTCTAAGGGTTCACTCACATAAAATATATCGTAAGTTCCATTATCATCATTTTCATCTGCAAACTTCCCTAAATCTTTATAAGAGGTATCATATTTATACCAAAGGTCTAATTTACCTGAGTTAAACGCGGAAATAGATGCATTTTGCCCCGTCAATATCACATTATTTTTTACGGTAATTTTTCCAAAATCATTCACTAAATCATTTGCATTAATATAGGCGTTTTTCCCTGATGCTATAACGCCAATACTCCCTTGGTTTATATATTGTTTTCGCTCAACATTAATGCTGTCACTGTTGATTAAATCGATTTTCCCGAACCATTTTTTATAAGGGAAACTCTCTAATCGAGGATAGAGTGAAATAATCGATACAACACCTTGCCTTTTTCCAAAGTGAGAAGAGACAAAATCTTCACTATCGTTAGTTGTTGCATTGATGTTGGAAATTTTTATGGTGGATGTATTCGCCGTATTTGCCAGTTTTTTTGTCCGAACTACCAAATCCCCCGCATTGGTCTTTATCGTCCCAGATTTATTTTCAATTAAGGTAGCTAAATCACCACTGGCATTTTTTTGCACCCACAAATTATTTTGCGCTTGAATAAGAGTATCTTTGCCTGTATTGCTCATCGTATCAGCAAAGACTCGCACATCTTTGCCTGAAATAATTTGGCCATGATTAGTTAAGGTATTTGTCGCTAGGGTTATATCTTTTTGTGCGTTGAGTTTTGTGTTTGTATTAATATGTAAGTTTTTAGCACTAACGTTTATTTCATTTTGAGATTGAAGATCACCTGCAATCGTAATTTTTCCATCAACCGTCATGGTTAGGTTATTTTGATTGGCTTGGATATGGCTAAGGTTTACACCAACTCCAGCTTCAGTACTCACTAGGCGCACTTGGTTTGCATACATACCACCAAGCGCTCTGGTATCTATAGATATATTAGGTTTAGCACCTTCACTTGTTAAAGGGGTAATCGAACCATTTTGAAAATCGATTCGGTTAGCACCTTGCATTAAAGTGAGATTTTTTGCTTTTATTTGGCCATTGAGTTCTGTCGCTCGGCTCATAATATCTGCGTAGTCTTGTGCCTCTGCATTCATGCCTTGGGGGCCAATAATCACGCTACCTTTTTTTACTTCAATAGCAAAGAGACCGCCATCGCTATTAATGATAGGGTTACCTGTGGTTAATGTAATGGCTGGGGTATTGGTAAAACTGCAACCATTACATGTAATTCCATTAGGATTGGCTATTAAAACATTGGCTTGTTTCCCAACCACTTCAAGCTTTCCTTGCAATTGGGAATGTGCATTTCCAGTGACTTCATTGATAATGAGATCAGCAGCTTTGCCATTTAAATTAGTATTTTTTGTTATCTGTCCAGCTAATTGAGAGTTAACATTATTGATAGTGTTATTAAGAACAGCACCTTGTTGATTGACGTTGAATGTTTGGAATTTATTATGAGAAATACCAATATTATTTGGTGTTGCAATATCAATAATCGGAATATTATTTTGTTGCCTAACTTGGGTATTATTATCTGCTAATGACAAAGCAGTACCCCAAGCAGGATGAAGAGGATATATAGCGGTGAGATAGATAATACTATAGCCTAACCATCGTTGTGACCGAGAGATATTTTTTTTAGGCATGAAGACTCCTATAAAATAAGATGTTAAATAGCAAACGAAATAGACCAATACATGGCCCAGTTATCAGGCTTAAGAAATGAGGGATACGACAGTGGTTTGCTGATTAAAAATCGTGAAGCAAAATGTGAATCGCCAATGAAAGAAACGCCAGTAGCCCCACCGATTAACGCGTTAGGTTCAATTTGATATGCATCAGAAGCAATCAAGCCATAATCTAGTGCGGCAAGAAGATGCCATTGACCTATAGAAGTATTTGCAATTTTGCTATTGAGTTCATTACGCCAATAAAATCCGCAATTACCACTGAGCGATTGCTCTTGATAGCCTCGAACAGAATATTGACCACCAATATTTATCCGCTCGGCACTATAGAGGTTATCTGTGGTGTATTGGCCATAAAATGAGGTCAAATAGAAGATATTTTGATTTAAATATATTTGATAACTTGAACTTAAACTGGCTTTTCGATAATGGCTACGAGGGGAATCCTTTGCGATAGTATCTGGTGAAGCACCCAAAATTGATATTCCCCACTCAAAAATAGGATTAAATGTAAAATAACCATTGCCAAGTATTGTGCTGTATTGAGGGCTTAAATTAATAGATGAAAGCGTAGGACTACTGATTTCTAATGTTTGTTGTGCTAATTGCGTATTGACGTTTTTATGTTTAAGTGAACCTTGAAGGGTGAGCCTTTGTTTGCTATCTCTATAGACTAAGCGGCTAATATCTAATTGTTGGTTAGTATTTTTTCCTTCATAAGGGTAAGACGTATTGGCGATGTAAAATGGTTGTCGTGTTTTATTTTGATATAGTTGGTAATGATAAGACCAATAGCCATAAGGGACATAAAGGCTTGCGGCATAGTAACGACTGTAATGAGAGTGGGTGATATCACGATCTGTATTAATTGAAAATGCCCATTGTTCGCCAAGCCCAAGCAATGAGTCTACAATTATGCTTCCTGTGATTAATTGTTTTCCTGTTGCTCTGATACCTGAATTATCGATGTTTAATTGCCCACTTAAAGGGACTTTTGCTGATTTCTTATAAACAAATATTCGTGAATATCCATTTTTATGGCTTGGTTGAATATCAATAGTATATTTTGCTGATGAAGAACGATTTAATTGTTCAAGTCCTTGCTCTATATCCCGTAAATTTAATATTGCACCCACATAATTTGGAAAAATCATTTTGGCTAAGCGGGGAGGCGAGTTTTCTATATCGATGGATCTTATCTTTCCTTCAATGACAGTTATGATGAGTTTTTGTTTAGTTAGATCTTGTTCTGGAATAAAGGCTTGAGAAGTGACATAACCCTGTTTAATATAATAATTAGTAATAGTGTTAGCTAAGCTTTTTATTTTACTTAAAGATAAGCAGCGGGACTGATAGGAAGAAGTTAGTTTTGATTTTATTGAGGGGGATAATAATGTGGCTCCTAATATATTTGTGTTTTCAATATAAAAACAAACATCATTAGTTTTTTCATTAACAATTTTATTATCAAGATTTAAGTTTTGCTGATTTTTAAGTTGATGACGCTGATTGAATTCGGATTCTAAACGTTGTTTTTGCTCAAACTGTACACTATCACGACTGATAGGTTTCGGTTCATTTATTGCGTGACTATGACTATATTGGCTAAATGATAATGTCAGCAATATTATTAAAAATATAACTTTTTGTTGGTGCATTTTTAGGCTCGTTAATTAATAAGAAATCAAATGAGGGTGTTATTCTTATATTGAAGGTTTGCTGTCTAACTGTTTTTTATTTTTATGTTATGTCTTTAACTATGGTTATATCAACATTAAAATGTCTGTAATTTATCTTATAATTACATGTAATTTTATTTATTGTGTTTTTATTTAATTGTTAGTTTGGATAAATCTCATAATTAGATTTTTTCTGTTATAGCTTGAGAACTTGTTAAGTAACAAAAAGTATCATTGAACATATACTCAAAATAATTCGAGTTACAGGTAGGGACAAGCGAAGATAGTCGGGGAGTACAGATAAACTATGTGGCTAGACACTTTAAAGGCTATGTTTAGCTAATCAGGTCGGGTTAGTATGTCTATCTAGTGGATCTTACTGACTAATTTGTTATGTTCCTGTTTATTCTGTGTAAAAGGCAATTTTGGATCGTTATCCCGTCATTCTTGTCAACTCGGATCGATTAAAACAGAGTAAATATTGTTTTTGGCATAAATGCTACGTAAAAATATTTTCATTAAAACATCATTTTTATGTCATATAGTCGCTAATTGTCACTTTTGTAATGGAGCGGGAACGCTCTAGGCTAAAGGGATTGCAGAGTTATCCACTATTTCTGTGGATAACCTTGTGAATTAGATCTAAAAAAGTAACCGTATCCAAGGTGACAAGCGGCTTCGCCTTTATTTGCTGTGATTTCAGGCTTATAAATAATAATCATAAAATACAATTAGTTATATAAAAGCAATACAGAAATCGAGATTTGAGATAGGATCAAAAATGGCCTCAGCATAAAATATATAAATCAATTCAGGTCAAGTAAAATTTTGGGGATAACCTTACTTTGTCGTGAGATAAATATATTAGGAGAGAATATTTAAAATAGGGGCTTGAAGCTGGTTTTTTATCCAGTATTATAGGAAGGGTAATCGGCTAAGAGGCATTATTGATGAGTAAAGAATTCAAGTTGTATTCTGATTTCCAACCCGGAGGGGATCAACCCGAAGCTATTCGTCGGCTTTCTGAAGGGTTGGAAGATGGCCTCGCACATCAAACCTTACTTGGTGTAACGGGTTCAGGTAAAACCTTTACTATTGCTAATGTAATTGCTAAAGAAAATCGACCAACGATGTTAATGGCACATAACAAAACGTTGGCTGCGCAGCTGTATAGTGAAATGAAGGCTTTTTTCCCTGATAATGCAGTGGAGTATTTTGTTTCCTACTATGATTATTATCAGCCTGAAGCATACGTGCCTAGTTCTGATACCTTTATCGAAAAAGATGCGTCTGTCAACGAACATATCGAGCAGATGCGTTTGTCAGCAACAAAAGCCTTACTGGAACGCCGTGACGTGATTGTGGTCGCTTCAGTTTCTGCTATTTATGGTCTTGGTGATCCTGACAGCTATTTAAAAATGATGCTGCACTTAACTGATGGGATGATTATCGATCAGCGCTCCATTTTACGCCGTTTAGCTGATTTACAATACACGCGTAATGACCAAGCGTTCACGCGTGGTACTTTTCGTGTCCGTGGTGAAGTGATTGATATTTTCCCCGCAGAGTCTGATGAATATGCACTTCGTGTCGAGTTATTTGATGAAGAAGTGGAGCGCCTGTCGCTGTTTGATCCGCTAACAGGGCAAATTCAGCATCGTGTACCACGCTTTACGGTTTACCCGAAAACACACTATGTGACACCAAGAGAGCGGATCCTTGAGGCGATGGAGCAGATCAAAATTGAGCTGGCTGATAGGCGCAAAGTGTTGCTAGAGAATCATAAGCTACTTGAAGAACAGCGGATAACGCAACGGACTCAGTTCGATCTGGAAATGATGAATGAGTTAGGTTATTGCTCTGGTATTGAAAACTATTCACGTTATCTATCTGGCCGTGCACCGGGCGAGCCGCCACCAACATTATTTGATTACCTACCTGCTGATGGTTTATTAGTTGTGGATGAATCTCACGTTACCATCCCACAAATTGGTGCTATGTATAAAGGCGACCGCTCACGTAAAGAAACTCTAGTTGAGTATGGGTTCCGCCTGCCTTCTGCTCTGGATAACCGCCCAATGCGTTTTGAAGAGTTTGAAGCCCTTGCGCCACAAACGATTTATGTATCAGCAACGCCGGGTAACTATGAAATTGAGAAATCAGGTTCTGAAGTTATAGAGCAAGTGGTAAGGCCGACAGGTCTATTAGATCCTGTTATTGAGGTTCGCCCTGTTACGACTCAAGTTGATGACTTGCTGTCAGAAATCCGTATTCGAGCGCAAAAAAATGAACGGGTATTGGTCACAACACTGACAAAACGCATGGCAGAAGATTTAACGGAATACCTTGAAGAGCATGGTGAGCGTGTGCGTTATCTCCATTCTGATATTGATACGGTTGAGAGGGTCGAAATCATTCGTGATTTGCGCTTGGGAGAGTTTGATGTGTTGGTGGGTATCAACCTACTCAGAGAAGGGCTTGATATGCCAGAAGTATCACTGGTAGCGATTTTGGACGCTGATAAAGAAGGTTTCTTGCGCTCAGAACGTTCACTCATCCAGACAATCGGTCGTGCTGCACGTAACTTGAATGGTAAAGCGATTTTGTATGGAGACAAAATCACGAATTCAATGGATAAAGCGATTAAAGAAACAGAGCGTCGCCGTGCAAAGCAAATGGCCTTTAATGAGGAACATGGCATTGTTCCACAAGGTTTGAATAAGAAAATTGGGGATATCTTACAGATTGGCCATAAAGTAGGTGGCAAATCCAAAGGCCGTGGTAAAGAAAGTGTCAAAACAGATAAACGTGATGATATTCAATTACTATCCACCAAAGAGCTGGAGCAACGCATTTCACAACTTGAAGCACAAATGTATCAACATGCACAAGATTTGGAGTTTGAGGCCGCAGCGAATGTTAGGGATCAGTTGCAGGAACTAAGAGAACGCTTTATTGCAAATTCATGATCAACCTGTTTTGCCGTAAAGTTATAACGATGTTAGAGGCTAATTGGGCGGCTTGTAGCAATTAGCCTTTTTACTGATGAGTTAAAACAAGCGTACAGTTTCTTCTATAGCCTGCAAAAGTAATTTACGATCATGGCGATAAGGAATATCATCGGCTTCAAGTACTCGTTGAGTTACTAAGCGATCATGGCGAATAGGTTCAATATTCGTTCTTGGACCCACGATCACCGCATTAATTTTTTTGCAGCCAATATGTTGTTCCATCATTACCAATTTTTCTTTTAAGGTTAGGCTGGCGGCTGATGTACTGAGTTCTTTACCAAGGTTGCCGATATAAATCATTGGGGCTTTACATTCACGTAATGCATTGGTGATCTCATCAAGTAACAGTAATGGCATCAGACTAGTAAAGAAGCTTCCAGGACCAATTAAAATTAAATCAGATTGATGGATTGCCTCAATCGCTTCTGCGGTGGCTTTGACTCTAGGGTATAAACGCAGTTCTTGAGGTAATTCAACGAGAGCATCGACATTCACTTCGCCATAGACTTCATTACCCATATCATCAATAGCCATTAAATCAACAGGAGATTCTGACATTGGGATCAGTTTTGCTTCCACTTTTAGCATATTGCGGATCAAATTAATGGCTTCAAGAGGTCGTACACTTAGGTGATCTAATGATTTTAACATTAGGTTACCTAAGTTGTGGCCTGAGAGCTCACCATTACCACTAAAACGGTATTCAAACATTGCTGAGGCGATAGACGGTTCTGTTATCAATTGATTTAGACAATTGCGCATATCTCCCCACGCAATTCCCCCCTCTGCACGGCGGATACGACCCGTTGAGCCGCCATTATCTGTAGTGGTTACAATACCTGTTAATCGAGAACCTAAAGAGGAGAGAGAAGACATTACACGACCAAGCCCATGTCCGCCCCCAAGAGCGACAACATGCCTAAAATCCGTCAGACTGCTATTTGGCATAGTGTTCCTATATTCGTTATTTTTCCAAAGCCACGGTCATTATACCGTGTTATTACATTATTCGGTCTAATCTAAGCGAAAATTCGTGCTATTAACCACGTTAACGATAAAGTCGCGCTAATCTATCATAAAATATTTCATTAAACGTATATACTCGTCATACTTCAAGCTGCCGAGGTGTTGACCACGCCATACCCCTTATCTATCTTCACGTGTTATCCACTTACAACTCACATTATTTGGAGTATTCATCGTCATAATTAGCGATAAAATTGAAAATTATTACTTAGAATAAATTAATTATCTGTGTTTTCTTTTTTTTGACTATTTAAAGGTGATCAAAAATTAATGTAAATATCCGCTAAGATTGTTCTTAATTAGTTACATCATTTTATTTGGCGAAACTTACTATACTATTTTCATTCTATTGATTCATCGCAAAGCTAATATATATGGCACATGTATAATATCGAATACATTGAATTTATGTTGGATTAACAAAGGGGTAACTTGTTGGTAAGTCGTTGTATAATATATTATATATCGATATTCAAATTCGCTTTTTCCTTTTTTTTACGCTAAAATCCCTACATAAAATAAGTATAACTCCTAGCCTTTGTGTCTAAGTTCGTTATGGCGAATATGATCCTCTGGCCGTGGCCTTTGAGCCACCAGGGTGCAAGATAGAAATGTCCGCATCTCCCGTATTTGGAAAGGTGTCATTATGCAGCAGCTTGTCGATCAATTTGCTCGGAAATTTTACTATCTCCGTCTATCTATCACTGACGTATGCAACTTTCGTTGCACATATTGTCTCCCTAATGGCTATAAACCGAGTGGCCGCCACGAATTTTTATCGCTGAGTGAAATTCAGCGTGTTAGCCGTGCTTTTGCCGAATTAGGTACCGAAAAAGTGCGCATTACCGGTGGTGAACCCACCATGCGTAAAGATTTTACCGATATCATTGCTGCAATAAACGAAAACCAATCAATCAATAAAATTGCCGTTACCACTAATGGTTACCGTATGGCACGTGATGTACAGCAATGGAAAGATGCGGGACTTGGTGCGATTAATGTGAGTGTTGATAGTTTAGATCCACGTCAATTCGCCGCAATCACAGGTCAAGACAAGTTCTATCAAGTCATGAAAGGGATCGATGCCGCCTTTGAAGCAGGATTTGATAAAGTTAAAGTCAATGCCGTGCTGATGAAAAATGTTAATGATATTGCGCTTAAATCTTTTTTAAATTGGATTAAACATCGTCCTATTCAATTACGTTTTATCGAGTTAATGGAAACAGGGGAAGGAAGCGAGCTCTTTAACCGCTACCATGTATCGGGTGAAACCATCCGTGAGCGCCTTGTTCAAGAAGGCTGGTACAGTATGCCTCGCGCTCGCAGTGATGGTCCCGCACAAGTGTTTAGTCACCCTGACTATCAAGGGGAAATTGGCTTGATCATGCCTTATGAGAAAGATTTTTGCCAAAGCTGCAACCGCCTACGCGTTTCCTCCCTTGGAAATCTTCATTTATGCCTATTTGGTGAAAATGGCATCCCATTACGCGATTTACTTGGTGACGATAACCAAAACGAAGCCTTAAAAGCGCGTATTCAAGGTGGATTGAAATTTAAACGTGAAACCCATTTCTTACACATGGGTGACAGCGGTATTACCCCGAATTTATCCGTTATCGGCGGCTAACTGATTTTGATTTTTCAGGAGAAACTATGTCACAGCTGACTCACATCAATGCGTCGGGTGAAGCGCATATGGTGGATGTGTCTGCAAAAGCAGAAACCGTCCGCGAAGCAAGAGCTGAAGCCTTTATCACCATGAACCAAGAAACCTTAGCGATGATCGTTGAAGGGAGCCATCATAAAGGTGATGTGTTTGCAACTGCCCGTATCGCGGGGATCCAAGCGGCGAAAAAAACATGGGAGCTGATCCCGCTTTGCCATCCATTATTGCTGACAAAGGTCGAAGTAACCTTACAAGCACTGCCAGAACAAAATCAGGTACGTATTGAATCTTGCTGCCGTTTAACCGGTAAAACAGGTGTGGAAATGGAAGCGTTGACTGCCGCATCCGTGGCCGCACTGACAATTTATGATATGTGTAAAGCGGTTCAAAAAGATATGGTGATTGGACCGGTTCGTTTACTTGAAAAGACGGGCGGTAAATCAGGTCATTTTAAGGTGGATGCATGATCACAGTTCTGTTTTTTGCGCAAGTGCGTGAGTTGGTGGGAACCGATCGTTTAGACGTCTCAGAGCACTATCCAACAGTGGAAACATTACGTCAAGCTCTGGCTGCTAAAGGGGAGCGTTGGGCACTGGCCTTAGAGGATGGCAAGTTATTAGCCGCAGTGAACCAATCTTTCGTCGCTACGGATCATCCATTATCTGATGGTGATGAAGTGGCTTTTTTCCCTCCTGTTACAGGAGGCTAGTGATGGAAAATACCCATATTGCGGTTCAAACAGAAAATTTTAGTGTAGGTGAGCAATACCATTGGTTAGCACAATGTGATAGTGACGGCGCGGTAGTGACATTTATAGGTAAAGTGAGAAATCACAATTTGGGGGATAATGTTGCCGCATTAACTCTTGAACATTATCCAGGAATGACTGAAAAAGCGTTATCTAATATTGTGACAGAAGCGCGTCAACGCTGGGCATTACAGCGAGTCAGTGTGATCCATAGAATCGGTACCTTGCAACCCGGCGAAGAAATTGTTTTTGTTGGGGTAACCAGTGCTCACCGCGGCGCTGCATTTCAAGCAGCTGAATTCATAATGGATTATTTAAAGACTAAAGCTCCTTTTTGGAAGAAAGAAACGCTACCTGATAATGAACGTTGGGTTGAAGCAAAAGACAGTGATGAGGCTTCCGCAGAGCGTTGGTAATCCTCTGAATTCTCCATTTAGTTTTGATTTTGTTGCATGTTAATGTCAATAAATTGTGATAAACTTTATAGGATATTGTCTGGCTACGGCACATTTACATTGCTGTGGTCGCTTCCTATTAATGTATGAAGGGTAACCATCATGGATCGATTCGATCAACGTAATGATTCTCTTGTTCAGCGCAGCAGTGCCGGCATTCAGACATTTATGTCTCAGGTTTATGGTTGGATGACCGTTGGTCTGTTGCTGACTGCTTTTGTTGCGTGGTATTCGCTGGAAAGTAGCTTATTTTATACCATAGCAACTAATAACATTTTATTCTTTGGCTTAATTATTGTTGAGCTTGGACTGGTTATGGGGTTGTCATTTTTGCTGCCAAAAATGAGTGGCATGATGGCAACAGGAATGTTTATGCTCTATTCAGTACTGACTGGGCTAACCATTTCTGTGGTTTTAGCAGCTTATACAATGGTGTCGGTAGCAAGTACATTTTTTATTACCGCGGCAATGTTTGGTGCTCTAAGTGTTTACGGTTACACCACAAAACGTAGCTTAAGTGGTATGGGTAACTTCTTGTTTATGGCACTTATTGGCTTAATTATCGCCTCTATTGTCAATATTTTCATGAAAAGCTCCGCACTATATTGGGTGATCACTTATGCAGGCGTTCTGATTTTTGCAGGTCTAACTGCATACGACACTCAGAAACTAAAAGAAATAGGTGCTAATGTTGATGAAAATGATAAAGAAACTATGCGTAAAACGTCTATTTTAGGTGCATTAACCTTATATCTGGACTTTATCAACCTGTTCCTGATGTTGCTGCGTATTTTTGGCGATCGTCGCTAATAAATAGCCAATATCAGTAAAACGAATACAGACCCTTGCTAGTAATTAGCAAGGGTTTTTTTATGCGGTTTTTTTGCGAAATAGATAATAAGCAAATGAACTCGTTATGATGGCGATGACTAACAGTGGCCATAAACTATGCCACACAACATCAAAATGAGCATCTTTCAAGTAAATCTGTTTAGTTATTTCAGTAAAGTGGCGGATAGGGTTTATCCATGTTATGTCTTGCAACCAAACCGGCATATTTTCAACGGGTGAAATATAACCAGATAATAAAACGGCTGGCATCATAAAGACAAATACACCAATAAAAGCTTGTTGCTGAGTAGAGCACAAGGCTGAAATTAATAAACCAAATCCAACCAGTGATAAGCCATAAAAAAGCATAGTGGCATAAAATAGTAACAAGGAGCCCGCAAAAGGAATTTGATAACAGAAGATACCTATCACAAGCACTAAGGTTGCTTGAGCTGTTGCAATGATCAAGGCAGGAACCGCTTTACCAATAAAAATTTGCCAAGTGGTTAATGGTGATACCAGTAGTTGGTCTAAAGTGCCTTGCTCAGCCTCACGAGCAATGGAAAGAGAGGTTACAATCAACACACCAATAGTAGTAATCAACGCGACCAGTGATGGCACGATAAACCATTTATAATCGAGGTTTGGGTTGTACCAATTGCGTACCACCAATTCACTATTATTTGCCAATGGTTTACCTGCGGTAAGCTCGCTTTGATATTGTAAAACGATCTGCTCAATATAATTAGCTGCAATTTGCGCACTATTAGAATTACGTCCATCCAATAGCAACATCATGTTAGCGGTGTGCTGACTATCAATATTGGCGCTAAAATTTTGTCCAAATCTTACCACCAGTAAGCTTTTTCGGTTATCCAGCGTCTCACGAATTTCATGTTCATTGTTAAGCAATAAGACGGTAGAGAAGGCTTCTGCTTTAGCAAGTCGTTGCGTTAATTCAATCGAGTGCTGCCCGCCATCTTGATCAAAAATCGCGATAGTGGTATTTGTCACTTCAAGTGTTGCTGCTAGAGGAAATAAGATCATTTGGAAAATAACAGGCATGATTAAAATGATCCGCGTTTGCTTCTCTTGCAGTAAGGACTGCAACTCTTTCATGATCAAGGTGTATAAGCGATAAAACATATCGAGTCCTTATCAATCGAGCCGACGACGGGTTTTCCATGCCGTTAAACCAATAAACAGTATGGCTGATGCAATGAGTAACAATAGGTCGGTCAGTAGAACAACATAGATATCACCAGCTAGAAAGAGCGTTTGCAAGCTGCTAACAAAATAGCGTGCTGGAATAAAATAAGTCACTATTTGAATAAAAATGGGCATGCTAGATATTTCAAAAATAAATCCTGAAAGCATGATAGCAGGTAAGAATGCCGCATTCAGTGCCACCATCGCCGCATTAAATTGGTTACGTGTAATAGTTGAAATTAATAATCCCATTCCAAGAGCGGTTGCTAAATAGAGGCTGGTGATCAAAAAAAGTACTAATAGTGAACCTCTGTAAGGCACACCTAGCACACCAGTGGTAACCGCCATACATAAGATCATCACAAAAGTCCCCAGTATTTGATAGGGCAGTAGTTTAGATAGTAATAATTCAGTTCTGGTAATTTGTGTAGAGAGTAGCGCTTCCATTGTGCCACGCTCCCATTCGCGGGCAACCACCAGCGATGTCAAAATGGCACCAACAACCGTCATAATGATACTTATTGCACCTGGAATAATAAAATGCTGACTAATTGCAGCCTCATTGAACCAATAGCGCATGTTCAATTCAATTAAAGGAGCGGTTGGATAACCTTTATTTTCCCCTTGTTGTATCAGCCAAGTATGCCAAACACCTTTGGTATAGGCCTGTACGAAATTAGCGGTATTTGGTTCGCTGCCATCAGTGATCACTTGTATAGCGGCATGACCTTCGGGGCGCAACAGTTGTTCTGAAAAATTAACAGGGATGACGACAATACCTCGCAGCTCACCAGCCTGCATTTTATCAATCAATTCTTGACGGTTATCACTAACGGTTGCATCAATAAATGGAGAGCCTGTAAAAGTATCGACTAGCTCTCTGGCCTCATGGCTTTGTTGATCCATAAGTATGCCAACGCGCAATTGACTGGAGTCTAGATTGATCCCGTAACCAAAAATAAATAACAGCATTAATGGGATCACTACTGCAATGAGGGCACTACTTGGATCACGTACAATTTGTTTACTCTCTTTAATACACAGGGCTTTCAACCTACGCCAAGAAAAGTGAGATGCGGTAGAGGTGCTCATTGTTCCTCCTGCTGCTTATCGTAGTTAAGGATCAACTCGATGAAAGCATCTTCCATTGATGGGTTAGGGTTATGTTCAGTCGCGATTTGCTGTTTGAGATCATCCGGTGTGCCAGCAGCAATGATCTTACCGTGATACACCAGCCCGATCCTATCGCAATACTCGGCTTCATCCATAAAATGGGTGGTGACCATAACGGTTACCCCTCTATCCACCATTCCATTTATATGCAACCAAAACTCACGACGAGTTAAGGGATCAACGCCGGATGTGGGTTCATCTAGAAATAAAATATCAGGTTCGTGCATCAATGAGCAGGCGAGAGCAAGACGCTGTTTGAAACCCAGTGGCAGCGATTCCGTTTCTTGATGAATGATTGGCGTAAAATTAAAGGCTTCCACCATTTCAGCAATTTTTTGGTTTTGATGTTTACCGTGAAGACCATAGACGCCGGAGAAGAACTTGAGATTTTGCCCAACTTTCAAATTACTATATAGCGAAAACTTTTGCGCCATATAACCAAGGTGTTGTCGAGCCTTGTCTGAGCTGGTTTTTAAATCCATTCCTAGTACTAAGGCTTGTCCTTCTGTAGGTTTCATTAAACCACACATCATTTTAAAGGTGGTGGATTTACCCGCGCCATTTGGCCCAAGTAAACCAAAAATTTCACCGCGTTTTACTTGGAAATTGACGGTATCGGTTGCTGCAAAATCCCCAAACTTTTTGGTTAGGTTACGTGCTTCAATAACTGTTTCGCTGGGATTGGCGGGGATCTGCGGCATAATGGCCGCGAGCTCAGAGCGATGCGAAGGCCCTCCACCGAGTAGGTCGATGAAAGCATCTTCAAAACGAGGCTCTGCCTCTATCAGTTTTCCATCTGGCATATTTAAGCCACGTAATAGTGAATCTTGGGATGCATTAGGCTTTAAAATAAGCCGTACATAGCGGCCCTGTATGACACCGTCTGTTGTTTCAGGTAGTACCAAGGCATTTTGTAGTGTAGTGCGTTTATGGGCAGCAGGAACTTCCAATAAAAATGAGCGTCCTACCATTTTTTTTGTGAGATCTTGTGGCTGTCC
The DNA here is from genome assembly GCF_016618195.1 of Providencia manganoxydans. Lineage (NCBI taxonomy): Bacteria > Pseudomonadati > Pseudomonadota > Gammaproteobacteria > Enterobacterales > Morganellaceae > Providencia > Providencia manganoxydans. Next base: position 3,265,429 of record NZ_CP067099.1, on the reverse strand, counting down.
TGAGTAGAGAAGTTTTCCTTGATTGAGTAATAATACCTCTTTGCATTGCTGAGCTTCATCCAGATAAGAAGTACTCCAAAGGATCAGCATGCCTTCATCAGCCAAAGTATGCACCATTTGCCACAATTCACGACGCGCAATAGGGTCAACACCCACTCCGGGTTCATCTAAAAGTAAGACTTTGGGTTTTCCAAGCAGGGTACAGGCCAACCCTAATTTTTGTTTCATACCACCTGATAATTTACCCGCCAACCGTTGTGTGAAATGTGTTAGATCGGTAAATGTGAGCAGTTGTTGGTAGGTTTTTTTTCTGTCTTCACCCACAACGCCGCGCAAATCAGCATACAGGTCGAGGTTTTCTTGAACGGTCAAATCTTCATATAAACCAAATTTTTGCGGCATATAGCCTAAATTAGCATGCACCTGAACACTGTCTTTGATCGGGTCTAACCCCATTAAACTGATTGTGCCCGAATTTGGTTTTAATAGACCTGCCAACATACGCATTAACGTGGTTTTACCGGCGCCATCGGGTCCAACTAGGCCTGTCACAGAGCCACCGCAGATCTCTGTGGTTAAGCTTTCGACGGCAGGGATGTCTAAGCCGCTAAATGTTTTTTCAACACCTTGTAGGTGAATACGATAATCAAATGCATCCATGATGAACTCTATTACTCAGTATGAGTAAAGCGGACAGTGACTGGCATACCTTGACGCAATGCATCATCTGGGTCGTTAACGATAATGCGTAATCGATAAACTAAATCGGTACGGAGTTCAGGTGTTTGGACACTTTTAGGTGTAAATTCAGCGGTTGGTGAGACAAAACCAATTGTCCCGTGATAAGGCGTATTTGGGCGGCTATCGGTATACAGTAAAACCTCTTTACCGGGTACCGCTAAGCCTAAATTAGGTTCATTGACATAAGCCCGCACCCAGACTGGATTAGTTAATGTGACACTGAATACGGTATTCCCTGCGCCAATAATGGTACCTGGTTCGATTGCTCGTGTGAGGATTGTGCCATCAGAAGGGGCGATTAACTGTGTGTCAGCTAAATCTAATTCAGCTTGTGCAACAGCGGCTTCCGCTTGCAGCCATTCGCCTCGTGCTGCCGCTATTTCTTCTTGGCGAAACCCGCTTTGATACTGATTGAGTTTGTCTTGTGCTGCTTTTAAGGCAGCAAGTGCTTGGTTACGATTTGTTTTGGCATTATCTAATTCATTTGCTGAAATCACGCGTGAAGCCGCTAACCCTTGTTGACGTTTATAAAAGCTTTCTGCGTATTGCCATGCAGCTTGTTTTTGTGCAACTTCGGATTCTACTTGAGCAACTTCTTGAGTTCGATAGCCTTTTTCTTTCATCGTTAGTTGGGCTTTAGCGCTATCTCTAACTCCTTTGGCTTTATTTAAGGCATTAATATATGGTGCATCATCAAGTTGCCCTAATGATTGCCCTTGGCTAATTTTAGCACCTTCATCAACGGCTAAAGCCGTAAGTTTCCCTCCAACTCGAAAGCCAAGGTTTACTGTTCGAACATCAACATTGCCATATAAGGTTAATGTTTTATCTTGTTGTGATTGATACCAATAATAACCACCTATAATGAGACCGATGACTATGACAATAAAAATGATAAAAATAGAACGACGTTTATTGTTCATAATTAGCCTTATTCGAGTCAGTGATACCTACTTCAGTCGCAATATTGATAGTGACATCTGTCTGCTATCAATACTGCGACCATAATCTATAATCATTTTTTATAGATTAATCATATCACTTTTCAGCTTCTTTGCGATGACGCAATCCTTCTAATAAAATATTGGTGTGCTCGATAAGTACTTGATTAATGATTTTGTATTCATCCTCATTAATGTGTTTCCAACCAGTTTGTCGTAGAAGGGTTTCTCTCGCAATGCGAAAAGATAGGGTTTCCCCCAAAATAGCATGAGTTTGTATTAATGTGGTTAAGTTATTAGGATCAGACCCTATATAAATAGCGATAAGCCTATTGAGTTTTGTATAAATAGGGCCAAGGGCTTGTTCATGAATAATGGTATAAGCTTCAGTAGGATTGAGTTGTTCCCTTGAAAGGATCCGTGTGAAACTCAGGTTTTTTTTCTCCAGTTGAAAATAGTTATATCCGACTAGGGTTTTTTGTAGCAGCTTGATTGCTTCATCGGGATCAGGGGAGGTCAGTTCAAGATAGGCATCAATCTCCGTTAATGTTTGGCAAAAATTCTCTTTTACCGTGTCAGCAATTAATTGGGCTACCGCTAAATACAGCCCTTCTTTTGACCCAAAGTAATAGGAAATGGCAGCGATGTTTTGACCCGATACTTGAGCAATTTTTCTGGTGGTTGCTCCGTCTAAACCTAATTCACCATAGACATCAGCAGCTGCGTATAACAACTGCTCTCTGGCGTGTTCTCCTCGATTTGTTGATGGTGTGTTTATGATCATGCAGGTTCCTTAACAGTCAAAATTAAATGTCACCTTAACTAGCTCTACACGGCTTTTAACGTAAATCGGTGACAGAAAACGATAGCTTCTAGCGTCTAATAGTTATATATACTATATTGAGGTGATTTTATATTAATTTATTTTCTAAACTAAATTAATATACTTATTAGGCTTAAATAATGTTAGAATTTTTAGCAATAGCACGGCAGTTTGCACTTTTTCTTCTCTGATATGATCCTTCCCCTCGAACTGCCTCTGATTATTCAGAGGGGTGAAGTCTGGAGCAATTTAATTTGACTACTTTTTCTGACCTCGCGTTAAACGAGGAAATCCTGCTTGCAATAAACGAGCTAGGTTATGAAGCCCCTACGCCAATTCAGCAGCAGGCAATCCCTGCCGTGCTTGCAGGTAATGACCTTTTAGCGAGTGCACAAACAGGAACGGGTAAAACAGCGGGTTTTACTTTACCTATTTTACAAAAATTAATTTCTACTCCACGAGTAGGGAAAGACAGAAAACCTATTCGCGCATTAATTTTAACACCAACCCGTGAACTTGCTGCACAGGTTGCTGAAAATGTTAAAGAATATAGCCGCCACTTAAGAGTACGTTCATTTGTGGTATTTGGTGGTGTGAGTATTAACCCACAAATGATGAAACTGCGTGGTGGGGTAGATATCCTGATCGCAACACCGGGCCGTTTACTCGATTTAGAACATCAAAATGCGGTGGATTTATCGCAAGTTGAAGTGTTTGTCCTTGATGAAGCAGACCGTATGTTGGATATGGGTTTTATTCATGATATTCGTCGAGTGATTAATAAATTACCAAAAAAACGTCAAAATTTACTATTTTCTGCCACTTTTTCAGATGACATTAAACAGTTGGCTAACAAATTATTGAATAACCCAGTAACGATTGAAGTTGCTCCACGTAATTCAGCCTCTGAGCAAGTGACTCAATATGTACATCATGTTGATAAAAAACGTAAAGCTGAATTATTGTCGCATATGATTGGTCGTGAAAACTGGCAGCAAGTGCTCGTCTTTACCAGAACCAAACATGGCGCGAATCGCCTTGCTGAGCACTTAAATAAAGATGGCGTCAAAGCAGCAGCTATTCATGGTAATAAAAGCCAAGGTGCGCGAACTCGTGCATTAGCTGATTTCAAATCAGGTGATATTCGTGTGTTAGTTGCAACGGATATTGCCGCTCGCGGTCTGGATATTGAACAATTGCCTTATGTCGTCAATTTTGAGCTACCCAATGTGGCAGAAGATTATGTTCATCGTATCGGTCGTACCGGGCGAGCAGAGGCGACAGGTAAAGCGATTTCTCTGGTTTGTGTGGATGAACTTAAACTGTTAAAAGATATTGAAAAGTTATTGAAGAAATCAATTCCCGTTATGGCAATTGATGGTTATGAACCTGACCCATCAATTAAGCCTGAGCCAATTCAAAAAGGGCCTCAACGAAATAATGATCGACGTGGTAGTGGGGAGAAACGTAGTTCCCGCTCAAATCAAGAAAAAGGTACAGGAAAGCCACGCCGTGAACGAGCTAATGCAGCAAAAGGCAAACCAGCCGCGGCGTCTCCATGGAAAAGCGCACAAAAGAAAGTGCGTCAGAGTCACGGTGAAGGTTAATGCGTGTTTTGCTTGCCCCCATGGAAGGGGTTCTTGATTCATTAGTTCGAACTCTACTCAGTGAGGTCAATAACTATGACCTCTGTATTACGGAGTTTGTACGGGTTGTTGATACGTTACTACCAGCTAAAACGTTCTATCGACTTTGCCCTGAATTGCGCCATGGTAGCAGGACGCCATCGGGTACTTTAGTACGGGTACAGCTGCTAGGGCAGCATCCGCAATGGTTGGCTGAAAATGCCAATCGTGCGGTTGAGTTAGGCTCTTGGGGCGTTGATCTCAATTGTGGGTGCCCTTCTAAAACAGTGAATGGCCATGGTGGTGGTGCGACCCTCTTAAAGCAGCCCGACCTTATCTATCGAGCAGCAAAAGCTATGCGAGAAGCTGTCCCAAAAGAGTTACCGGTTTCGGTGAAAATTAGGTTAGGTTGGGATGATAGCCAATTTTGCCATGAAATTGCCGATGCCGTACAGCAAGCAGGCGCTAGCGAGTTGACGGTACATGGGCGAACTAAAGAAGATGGTTATCGAGCAGAAAGAATTAACTGGCAGGCGATTGGTGATATTCGTCGCCGCCTTTCAATCCCTGTGATCGCTAATGGTGAAATTTGGGATCACGAAAGTGCACAACGTTGTCTAGATATCACTGGCTGTGATGCAATTATGATCGGACGTGGCGCTCTCAATACACCAAACCTTAGCTATGTCGTAAAAGAAAATCAGCCTAAAATGGCTTGGGAGCAAGTTGGTCAGTTGCTTTTAAAATATACAGAGCTTGAAAAACTAGGTGATACAGGGCACTACCATGCTGCACGTATTAAGCAGTGGTTAGGTTATTTACGTAAAGAATATAGACAGGCTGATGAGCTATTTTCGCATATTCGCGCTTTAAAGCGTGCCAGTGAGATAGCTGAGATCATCGAAAAAGAAGTAAATAATTAAGTGAGATGATTGTTTTTTAGGCAAACAATGGATTTTTAGTTGCCAAAATAGCGTATTAGATCTTTACTTAAACTGTTAATTTACTTTTAAGTGATTAAAATTGGGTTTAAGTCGAATGTCATCGTATGGCAATTTAATTGAGTTAAGCTCTATTTTACCTGATTCAATTACGTATGGAGGTCTATGATGGGGGTTATTTCTTGGATTATATTTGGTCTTATTGCAGGTATATTGGCTAAATGGATCATGCCCGGAACCTACCAGATCGGTTTTGTGATGACAACTGTCCTTGGGATTGTCGGTGCTGTTGTAGGTGGTTACATCAGTACATTCTTTGGTAAAGGTAGGGTAGATGGCTTCAACTTTGGTAGTTTTGTTGTTGCAGTAATCGGTGCCATTGTGGTGTTATTTTTAGCTGGTATTTTTGCTAAATAATAGAGTTGTCATTGTCAGACAAAATAAATTCCCTTATAAACCACAGTTATGCTGTGGTTTATTTTTTAGGAGAATTTAATATGTTCTTATATACAAGGCTGTAATATTGTTCAAAGTGAATGATGTTGTATTAATGACGGTATCTTTTGTATGTCTATCAATTAAGTCGGTTTTAATAATATTAAAAAAAATATCGCCGCAGCGTTTATGCAAATTAAATAGCGATATCATTAGTTTTTATTTCGAATCGAAACTGAATCTGAAATAACTTGCTCTATTAATATCATCCCTTTTGTTGAACCTGTTATACACGTTATATTTGAAGATGCAGGGTTATTGACTACGCTTAGCGAATTACAGAGTTTATCTATGCTCCTCGTCTATCCTCGCTTGTCGCTTAGCTGCATCCTGAATATATAAAGGGATGATTAATTATTTTGCTTACGCTTCGATAGGCAACCCGTTATCTTGACCCCATTCAGCCCATGAACCGTCATATAACCTAACATGTGTATTACCAAGTAATGTTAATGCCATAAGAACGACCGCCGCTGTCATTCCAGAACCACATGTTGTGACTGAAGGGGCATGAATATCAATACCTTGTTCAGTAAATAGGGCTTTCAGTTGCTCAGGGGATTTAAATTCGCCATTTTCAACTAAGAGATCCCAAGGCATGTTTTTACTGTTTGGGATATGTCCCATTCGTAAGCCTGGACGTGGTTCAGGTGCTTGTGCCAAGAAACGTGCGGCAGCGCGTGCATCAATAATTTGCACTTGTCCTTGTTTAACTAACTCAAGTACTTGGGTTTGATTCAATACATTTGCATCGTGGCGGTTAGCTGTATAATTTTGTGCTGGTGGAGGTGTAACTTCCCCTGATTCAGTGGCAAAACCAGCAGCCTTCCATGCCTCAATACCACCTGCAAGAATTTTCACATTTTTATGACCCATCGTGGTAAATGTCCACCATGCTCGCGGTGCAGAAAATAAATTGTTTTGAGCGTAGATGATGACTTGGCTATTGTTGCCAATGCCCATATTGCTGACTGCATGGTTAAAGGTGTCTGCATCAGGCAGCATATGCGGTAAATCAATACTTGTGTCAGCGACTTCGTCTTGATTGAAGAACTGGGCTGTTGGAATGTGCTCTTCTCGCCAACGCTGCCGGCAATCATATGGTGCAGTGGGTGGAGGAGATGAAGCATCTAGTACGATAAGGTTAGGATCTGATAAATGGTCATGTAACCATTTAGGGGTAACGAAGTGAGCGTCATACATAAATAGTCTTCATCCTGATTTAATATTATTGGGCCTGCCCCACTGATGGCAAAATTGAGGGTTGCTGTGACTGGTTTTGCTCAATAGGTGTGGTTGAGCGTGTATAAATATTCATACCCGCTAAGACAATTCCGCCAACAGAACCGAATGCACAGAGCGCAAAAAGTGCGATAACAACCATTTTCATTTTTCTAGCCTATCTATAGCTTAAGTAAAAAACAGAGTTAAAGTATAACCTGATGTTTGTTGCAGACAAGTTAAATACTCTTTTTTGTGCACAACAGTTGCTAATTTGCCAACCTGTTCCCAATTTTGTGGCATAATGGTTTTTTAAACAGTAGTTTTTGCGAAACGCTTTGCAATGACATCATTGTAAATTGCTACCTATTGGCCTACTTGGCTTATGCTATATGTGAAAACCATTTGAAAAGTAAATCATTAAAACGCTGAATGACGCGTACACGTGAGTGGTATCAGTTGTTTTTCCACATCGAGTCGTAGCTTGATAGATAGCATGCCTGCATTTTTTATTTAAATAACAGCGAGTCCTATGTCCCTGTCAAACAAAATCAAAGAACACATAACTCAATGGTACAAAGGGTTATCATTACAAATTGACGGGTTCGTTTCCCGCGCTCCTCAGCGCCAGATGATAGCAGAAGTTGCAAAAAACTTAGCGGATGAAGAGGGGCGCCATCTAGTTATTGAAGCGCCTACTGGCGTAGGAAAAACGTTGTCTTATTTGATCCCAGGGATTGCCGTTGCCCGTGAAGAAGGCAAAACATTAGTTGTGAGTACGGCTAACGTTGCGTTACAAGATCAAATTTTTAGTAAGGATTTGCCACTACTCAGTAAAATTATTCCGGATCTTAAATTTACAGGGGCATTTGGCCGTGCACGCTATGTGTGCCCTAGAAATCTTGAAGCTATTTGTGCAGCTGAAGGTGAGCAAATAGACTTAATGCTATTGGTTGAAGATAAAGCTGAGATTGCGAATAGTGAGGAAAGGGCACAATGCCAACAGCTGCGTAATGATTTTCATAGCTTTGCGTGGGATGGTTTACGAGATCATCATAAACGTTCTTTCAGTGATAGTTTATGGCGCAAAGTAAGCACAGATAAAATGAATTGCTTAGGGCGCAATTGCCAATTTTATCAGCGTTGTCCATTTTTTATTGCCCGCCGTGAAATTGAAGATGCTGATGTGGTTGTCGCTAACCATGCTTTAGTGATGGCGGCAATGGAAAGTGAGTCGGTATTGCCTGAACCCAAAAAACTGCTTTTAGTGCTTGATGAAGGTCATCATGTCCCTGATGTTGCGAGGGATGCGTTAGAGGTGGAGGGGGAAATTACTTTAGTTCAACTCACTGCACAAGTGGATAACTTTATCCATCATGTTGGGCAATATGTTGCTCAGTTTAGGCCAGCTAAGCCGCCAAAATTGGCAAATCCAGAACGACTACAACAACATGCAGAAAAATTAAGAGCTGCATTTCGTGACTTCTCATTACTTACCCAAGCATTGTTGCCAGAAACATCGAAAGAAAGTGAGTACTTATTTCCGATGGGGCAATTACCTGAAGCCATGCAGCTATGTTGTCAGGATCTGTTTAAATTAACTGATGCACTCAAGGGACTCGCTGAGTCTATTTTAAATGATTTAACAGAACAGACAGCGAAACAGGATATTGTGCGTTTACATCGTTCTATTTTGTTGACCAGCAGGGCAATGGGGTATTTTGAAAATATGGCTAAGCTGTGGCGTTTAGCAGCTCTAGATCAAACATCAGGAGCGCCTGTTTCTAAATGGCTTAGCCGCCGTTATGAAAAAAATCAGTCGCGTTTATTTATGCATTGCGCAGGGATCCGAGTTAGTGAGCAGTTACAGCAGCTTTTATGGCGTAATGTACCGCATATCGTGATCACTTCGGCGACATTGCGTTCGCTCAATAGTTATTCACGTTTCCAAGAATTGAGTGGCTTGTCAGAGAAAAGTGATGACAGGTTTGTCACTTTATCATCCCCTTTTAATCACATTGAGCAAGGGAAGCTGATTATTCCACAAATGGTCAATGAGCCAACAATGGCCAATGAAGCGGAACATTTAGCTGAAATGGCAACTTATTTTCGCAATGAATTGGAAAAAGAGACTCATCGTGGAATGTTGGTGTTATTCAGCAGCCAGAGAGCGATGGAGGGCTTTTTAGAACATGTGAAAGATTTGCGTTTGCAACTATTAGTGCAAGGCGATCAACCACGGTATCGTTTGGTAGAAACCCATTGTGAGCGGATTAATAAAGGCTTAGTCAGCGCATTAATCGGTTTGCAGTCTTTTGCTGAAGGGCTTGATTTAAAAGGTGAATATCTAACTCAGGTACATATTCATAAAATTGCTTTTCCACCTGTGACCAATCCTGTGATTATTACGGAGGGAGAGTGGTTGAAGTCACTAAAACGTTATCCATTTGAGGTACAAAGCTTACCTAGTGCATCTTTTAATCTTATTCAGCAAGCAGGGCGTTTGATCCGCAGCCATGAGTGTTATGGCGAAATTATTATTTATGACAAACGCTTAATCACTAAAAATTATGGTAAGCGATTACTTAACTCATTACCTGTTTTTCCTATTGAAAGGCCTGTAATGCCAAATAGTAGCGATAAAAAATAAGGGCTCCTTTTTATGGAGCCCTCAGACTGCTGACAAACGTATTCTGTTTGGCGGCAGTCGTTAAGGTTTTTGAAATCAACGAGGAAAATCAATTTATTGATTTTCAGCTAATAACACGAAGCGGGGAAAAACCACGCTTTTGCCCCGCTTCGTCAACAACCTAGGGCTCCTTTTTATGGAGCCCTAAAGGGTCAATCGAGGTTGACTATTTTTAACGACATTACTCAATATTTGCTTCTAAGAACCATAAGAACTTATCGAGATCACGAGATGCGGCAGTAAACATATCTGCACTGTCTTCATCTTCCACTTCATCAATTGCCTTACGAATATCATTCGCAACAACGGCATAGCGATCAGCTAACGCTTTGAGGTGATCCTGAACATCATGTATATCAATTGGGTAAGCTTCCAGTGAAGTAAACTTATTGACTTGCTGAGTAGTACCAATTGCAACACCGCCTAGTTGAACTGCGCGTTCAGCAAATTCATCAAGATGCTCTACTAAGCTGCTACGAAAGCCATCAAGCATTTCATGAACAGCGATAAAGTTACGGCCACGCATGTTCCAGTGAGCTTGTTTGGTCATCAACGATAGGTCGGTAAAATGCACGACCATCACGTTTAACATATCAATAGTTTCTAATTTAACGCTATCTTCAACGTCATTACGTGTATATAAAAGGTTTGTTTGAGGTGCGGTAACTAGTTTAGCTGTACTCATAATTTATCCTCTTATAATTAAATTATTTAGTTAATCTCTGTTTCTGTTAACTAATATAACGAAATGAATTTAAATTGTCATAATGGAATATTCTATTACTTTAATAGGCATATTCGATATTAAGAAAAAATTAATTAAATGTTATTTAAATATAGGATAGTTTTAATGAGCTAATATTTCAACAATATGAAATAAACTTTACAAGAAATTAAGGTTAATGAAAATATTAACCTTAATTCTATATTTTTTTATTTTGCTGATTTAAGAAACTTTTTCTATTTTTGTTTTAGGTCGTGCTGTAGATGTTGAACCAATTGAAGCACAAACAATACATAATAATGCTAACCATTGAGTTGCAGTTAAATGTTCTTGAAGGAAAATAATTCCCATAAATGCTCCCATACAAGGTTCAAGGCTCATTAATGTACCGAATGTTTTTGCTGGAAGGCGTGTTAAGGCGATCATTTCCAGTGTATAGGGGAATGCAGTAGAAAGAATAGCAACTGCGAGCGCTAAAGGGAGTATGGCAGGGTCAAACATGGCTTCAACACCGGTTTGCATTAACCCTATAGGGAAAAATATCATGGCCGAAATAAAAGAGCCTATTGCCACGGTTGCGGCACCATAGCCGGCGCCAGCACGTTGGCCGAAAATAATATAAATTCCCCAACACACACCCGCGCCGAGAGCATAGAGTGCACCCACAAGATCTAATTCACCGATATCACCTCTAATAGGCAATAAAAATAATAATCCAACAATAACTAAAGCGATCCACAGAAAGTCAATTGGTCTGCGTGATGAAAACATCGCGACGGCTAAGGGGCCAGTAAATTCCAATGCTACGGCTATTCCTAGAGGGATCCGTTCAAGTGACAAATAGAACAGATAATTCATGGTGCCTAATGAGATACCATAAGTTAATAGAGGAACAAGGGAGCTACGTCTAAATTTTAAACGCCAAGGCTTAAAAATAATAAACAAAATAATGGTAGCAAGTAATAGGCGCAGTCCAGTTACACCGGGAGCTCCGATAACGGGAAAAAGTGTTTTTGCCAGAGAGGCACCACCCTGAATTGACGTCATTGCGAGTAACAGCAACCCTACAGGTAATAAGGGAAACGCGCTCTTTTTGGTGTCGGCAGACATGATATAATTAAACCCCAGAAATACGTAATATACTTGTCACATATCAAATGCAGTAGTCGAATTATTTAGAGTATAGACCAGTAAAAAGACTCGTCACTTTTGAATAAATAATCTACTAAGAAATAAAATGCATAATATTTGGTGAATACCGAAAGTTGGCACGGCATTACTATGATTATCGCATAAATTAGCTCTAGTTAATATGTGTTTACAAAATATAGAGCACAATAAAACATGATTTTTTCTAAGACTCATATTGAATGTCATTGACTAGAAAGGAGGCTATATGGAATGGCCTCAATTTCGAATGTTGAGCTTATCAGGATGTGACGTATAATTATTTTCCGTTAAAAAAACACTATAACAACGAGGAAAAAATGAGAAAAATTAATAGTATTGCAGTGTATTGTGGTTCAAGCATGGGAGCGAGTGAAATATATAAGCAGCAGGCCATCCAATTTGCTGAAGAAATGGTCAGACGTGATATCACATTAGTTTATGGTGGTGCGAGTGTTGGCATTATGGGGACAGTTGCAGACACAATTTTATCACTTGGAGGCAAAGCTATTGGGGTGATCCCATCGCTTTTGGAAGAACGTGAAATTTCCCATAAAAATTTAACTGAATTGTATAAAGTAGAAACAATGCATCAACGTAAAAGCAAAATGATTGAATTAGCTGATGGTTTTGTTGCTTTACCTGGTGGCTATGGCACGCTTGAAGAGTTCAGTGAGGTGTTTACATGGAGCCAAATTGGTCTACATACCAAACCTTGCGGACTATTTAATATTAATGATTATTGGCAGCCCCTGATCGATATGACGAATAAAATGGCTGATGAAGCTTTTTTACAGGAAAAATATCGTCATATGGCGATTGTTGAAACTTCACCAGCAGCATTGATAGAGCGTTTTGAATCTTATGTTGCACCATCAGTAAAAACTTATGATAAATGAGGTTTGCATGATCCGATGTGCAGTTAAACAAGATCTAGAAGCCGTGCTTTCTTTGTATGAATTGTTATTTTCAGAAATGGCAGCACTTGATCCGGAAAGATTACAGCCAGCTAAGCAAGCGACTGAATTCGTAGAAAATGCGATTACAGATGACAAGTTTAATTTGTTAGTTGCTGAATATAAGGGAGAAGTTAAAGGCTTTTGTTTTGCACAAAGACAATCGGCAGATCCATATAATTGTATGGTTGCTCGTGATTTTGCTTATATTTTTGATCTCGTCGTTTCACCTGAATTAAGAGGACAAAAAATAGGGCACCAATTTATTGAGCAAATGAAGATTTGGGCTAAAGATAATAATTTGAGCCATTTAGAACTTTCTGTGCTAGCGCAAAACCATCAAGCCATAAAATTTTATGAAAGAGAAGGTCTTACAGAAATTACGCGTACAATGGGTATTAAATTAGATTAACAAATCGGAGTGTGGCTTAATATCGATTAAGCCACCATTGTAAAAATATTCATCATTTCAATCTCCATACAATAGCCATTTACATGGCATCTATACTCTAAATAATGCATGGTGTAGGTAGACGACAAATGTAGATAGGTGGAGCAGCAGAGATAAACTGTATGGCCTGCCAACCTCCTACAATTTGAAGCATGACGAGTATATACCGCAAAGTGCCGAGGTTATTACTAGGGGCTGCATAAACAGCACAAGATCTCATCGTCTGATTGTGGCATAATGCGCCGCTATTTGGTGGGGTATCTCGACATCGTAAACTTAAAGGCATAGAAGTGTTACAGACAAACAATATCACTATGCAGTTTGGCAGTAAGCCACTGTTTGAAAATATTTCAGTTAAATTCGGGACAGGGAACCGTTACGGATTGATCGGTGCAAATGGCGCCGGTAAATCAACATTTATGAAGATTTTAGGCGGAGATCTCACGCCAACTTCGGGTAATGTCAATACTACTGATCCTAATGAACGCCTTGGTAAGTTGCGTCAGGATCAGTTTGCTTTCGAAGAATACACCGTATTGGATACTGTGATCATGGGGCATACCGAGCTATGGAATGTGAAGCAAGAGCGCGACCGCATATACGCACTTCCTGAAATGAGTGAAGAAGATGGTTACCGTGTCGCCGATCTTGAAGTCGCTTATGGTGAAATGGATGGCTACAGTGCCGAAGCTCGTGCCGGTGAATTACTATTAGGTGTTGGGATCCCTGTTGAGCAACATTATGGCCCGATGAGCGAAGTCGCTCCGGGTTGGAAATTGCGTGTTCTATTGGCGCAAGCACTGTTCTCTGATCCAGATATTTTGTTGCTTGATGAGCCAACGAACAACCTTGATATTGATACGATCCGTTGGTTAGAGCAAGTTCTCAATGAACGTAACTGCACCATGATCATTATTTCCCATGATAGGCACTTCCTCAATACCGTGTGTACGCACATGGCCGATTTAGATTACGGTGAATTGCGCCTGTTCCCGGGTAATTATGATGAGTATATGATTGCGGCGACGCAAGCAAGAGAGCGTCTGCTCGCAGATAACGCGAAGAAGAAAGCGCAAATTGCTGAATTACAGTCATTTGTTAGCCGTTTCAGTGCAAACGCATCAAAATCAAAACAAGCGACTTCTCGTGCGCGTCAAATTGATAAAATTCAGCTTGATGAAGTGAAAGCTTCAAGCCGTCAAAACCCATTTATTCGTTTTGAACAAGAGAAAAAACTGTTCCGTAATGCATTGGAACTAGAGGGAGTTACGAATGGTTATGATCAAGCGCCGCTGTTTAAAGATCTTAACCTACTGCTAGAAGTTGGCGAAAAAATGGCGGTGATCGGTGCTAACGGTATCGGTAAAACGACATTTTTGAAAACGCTGGTGGGTGAATTACCACTAAAAAGCGGCACAGTGAAATGGTCTGAAAACAGCACTATTGGGTATTATGCGCAAGATCATGCAGAAGATTTTGAAACCGATCTGAATGTCTTCGACTGGATGAGCCAGTGGAAAAATGAAGGTGATGATGAGCAAGCCGTTCGTAGTATTTTAGGGCGTTTGTTATTCTCTCAAGATGATATTAAGAAAAAAGTTTCCGTACTGTCTGGTGGTGAGCAAGGGCGCATGTTATTTGGTAAGCTGATGATGCAGCAACCAAATATTTTGATTATGGATGAACCTACTAACCACTTGGATATGGAATCAATTGAGTCTCTTAACTTAGCGCTTGAGCTATATAAAGGGACTTTGATTTTCGTTTCACATGACCGTGAATTCGTCAGCTCATTAGCAAGTCGTATCTTAGAAATCAAAGAAGATAAAGTGATTGATTTTAAAGGTACTTATGATGAGTACCTGAAGAGTCAAGGTGTTGTAGAATAATACGTTAGTCAACAATCTAAGACCTAGCCATCGGCTAGGTCTTTTTGTTTTAACGGGTTGTTAATTAGTTCTTTTTAACAAACTCAGATTTCAGTTTCATTTGACCGAAACCATCAATTTTACAATCGATATTGTGATCGCCTTCGACCAAGCGAATGCCTTTCACTCGAGTACCAATCTTCAACATTGATGAACTGCCTTTTACTTTGAGATCTTTGATGACAGTGACAGTATCGCCATCTACCAGCAAGTTGCCATTGGCATCTTTAACGATCAATTCATCACTTTCTACAACGGGTTCGGCATCATTCCATTCATGCGCACACTCAGGGCAAATATACATATCGTTATCAGTATAGGTGTATTCAGACTGACATTTTGGGCAAGGAGGGAATTGCATATTAAATACTCTCAGTTACTTATCTAAAAAGGGTGACTGAAGGTTGTTGAGCCACCACGAAAGGGGATAGTATAAGGTTAAAGCAAAAACAATCCAGTTTTTAGGATTATTCTTAACTTTGATCAGCGAGCACACACTTCGCAATCGACATCTTTCATCAGTTTGAATTGGCGAAATTCCATCGTCATGGCATCAAAGAATAGCACTTTACCTACATTCACTCTGCCATACTGAGTTAATAATTTTATGGTTTCCATCGCCTCTAAGGTACCAATGGTACCAACCAGTGGTGCCATTACCCCTGCTTCTACACAAGTTAAGCTATTTTCGCCGAACAAGCGGCTTAAACAGTGGTAGCAAGGCTCATCATCGCGATAGGTAAAAACGGATAATTGCCCTTCCATACGGATGGCCGCGCCTGAAACTAATGGAATTTTACGTCTAAAACACAAACGATTAAGTTGTTCACGTATTGCGACATTATCAGTACAATCTAAAATTACCTGATGATTTTTAATCAGTTCATCAAGCTGCTGATCATCGAGTTGGGCATAAATCGTGGTAATATTAATATGAGGATTGATCGCAGCAAGCTGTGTTTTAGCCGAATCGACTTTAGGTTGTCCAATCGTTGCATCTCGATGCAACGTTTGTCGCTGTAAATTAGATAAAGAGACCGTATCAAAGTCTACGAGGGTCAGCTGACCCACCCCCGCAGCGGCAAGATATTGAGTTGCTGCACAGCCTAAGCCACCCAAACCAATCACCAGCACTTTACTGTCTTTGAGTTTTTCTTGCCCGTCAAAATCAAATCCACGCAAAATAATTTGGCGGTTATAGCGCAGCATTTCTGTATCAGTTAACTCTTGCACAATAGCTATTCACTTTTCAGTAAGTAATTGAACATTTCTACATCAACGGTCTCACCGGCAGCGACTCGACCTCGCTCTCTTTCCAACACAATAAAGCAGTTGGCTTGACTAAATGAGCTAAAAACATGAGAGCCTTGGTGGCCAGTTGTTGCGACTTGTAGCTGGCCATGATTATCAACACTAAGCACGCCGCGTTGGAAATCAAGACGGCCAGGGCTTTTCTTTAAAGGTGTTGTGACAGGAACTTTAAATCGCGCAGGGGCTTTCCACTGACTATGTCCTGCTAGGCGAGCAATCAATGGTTGCACTAATTGGTAGAAAGTTAATGCGGCTGAGACAGGATTTCCCGGTAGCCCGCAGAACCACGCTGAACTCAGTTTACCAAATGCGAATGGTTTTCCCGGTTTAATCGCTAGCTTCCAGAAACCAATTTGGCCGAGTTCATCTAAGATTTGTTTTGTGTAATCGGCTTCACCAACAGAGACGCCACCACTGCTGATCACCAAATCGGCTTGCTTATCAGCTTCAATAAACGTTTGCTTCAGTTTTTCAGGAGAGTCAGGGATCACACCAAGATCGATAATTTCACAGTTCAGTTTTTCAAGCATCAAGCGAACCGTAAAACGGTTGGTATCATAAATTTGACCTTCAGCTAGTGGCAAACCAACAGCTTGCAGCTCATCGCCCGTTGAAAATACGGCAACTTTTAAGCGGCGATAAACATTCACAGTGGACACCCCTAATGAGGCAATCAGCGGTAATTGTGCGGTAGAAAGTAAGGTTCCTGCTGGGATCACACTGCTACCTTTAGCAATATCTTCGCCCGCACGGCGTATGTTGCTGCCTTTTTTTACGGTCCCTGTAAACAGGATCCCTTGTGCTGTTTCTTCGGCCTCTTCTTGCATGATCACGGTATCAACCCCATGAGGAATGGGGGCACCGGTCATGATACGAACACAGCTACCTTGAGGAAGTTCACCTTGCATAGGCTGCCCAGCGAAGGATTTACCTGCTATTGGCATCGGCGTTTTGCCATCCCATTCACTAAAACGCAGTCCATAGCCATCCATTGCAGAGTTATCAAATGGCGGAACATTGATCGGAGAGATAATATCGGTTGCAGCTATGCGCTGTGTCGCGTCAGTGAGTGGAATAGTTTCTGAGCAGGTGATGGTTTGTGTTTGTGAAAAAAGTTTTTCTAATGCCTGCTCCAGTGAAATTAGCCCTGCGGTATGACACATATCCATTATTATATTACCCCTATAATTTTACTTTGCCATTGAGGCTTAAATCGTGTTGTGCTGCTTATTATGTCAGAGATAACGCATTGGGTGAATGAGTAGATATTGACGAATAATAACGTTTAGTCGGATTGTGCGATTTTGAACTATTGCTGCACTGAATAAACGAGATGACTGCAATTATGTTATTAATTATAGTTAAATAATGATATATCCATAGTGATAGCAAAAATGGTCGTGAAGAAATGAACATTTTTGCATGCAAATATTTCATATGATCGACAGATGTAACGCTGGATTATCTAGACTTGCTGTTTTAGAGTACGCGCACACCTGCAATTTTATATTTATAAAAATCGTTATGCTTTAAATAATTCAAGTTACAGTTAGGCGACCAGTGAGTCGCTAGGAGCCCATAGCAGTGGGTGGCTAGTGCGAGTGAACGAAGTCAACAACACTGTAACTTGAAGTATGACGAGTATATACCGTTTGTGGAGAATCGAATGTCATCTCTGAGTAAAGAAGCCGAGCTGGTTCATGCTGCGTTGGAAGCTAGAGGGTTAGAAACCCCATTACGCATTCAGCCTAAATCAGGCGCAGAGCGTAAGCAACTGATTGAAGGGCACATGACAGAGATCATGAAGTTACTGAATTTAGATTTAACGGACGACAGTTTAGCGGATACACCAAAACGTATTGCTAAAATGTATGTTGATGAAATTTTTTCAGGTTTAGATTACGCCAACTTCCCTAAAATTACCGTCATTGAAAATAAAATGAAGGTTGATGAAATGGTTACGGTGCGTGATATTACCCTGACTAGCACTTGTGAGCATCATTTTGTCACTATTGACGGTAAAGCGACAGTTGCATATATTCCAAAAGATAAAGTGATCGGCCTGTCAAAGATTAATCGTATCGTGCAGTTTTTCTCACAGCGCCCACAGGTACAAGAGCGTCTGACGCAGCAAATTTTAGTCGCATTACAAACCTTATTGGATACCAATAATGTCGCGGTATGTATTGATGCAGTGCATTATTGTGTGAAAGCGCGTGGTATTCGTGATGCAACCAGTGCAACAACCACGACTTCCTTAGGTGGATTATTTAAATCGAGCCAAAATACCCGCCAAGAGTTTTTGCGTGCGGTACGTCATCAATAACTTATGATGGCAGCAACAGTATCGCCTGAGTCTCAAGGGCGTATTTATTGTCTTGATGCAGTTCGCGGCATAGCAATTCTTGGTATTCTATTAATGAATATTTTTGGATTTGCGTTGCCGCAAATGGCATATATGAATCCCGTTTACACCTCATCTGTAGAGACACCTGATATCACTATTTGGGTGATTTTCAACCTGTTGGTTCAAGGTAAATTCCTAGCCATTTTCTCAATTTTATTTGGTGCCACATTAGCGTTATTGCATCAGCGAGGGCAACGATGGAATGCCTGTCGTCTCGTGATATTAGCTATTTTCGGTATTATTCATGGTGTTGGATTTTGGGAAGGTGATATTTTGCTGGCCTATGCATTAACAGGGCTGGTTGCAGTATTATTGTTTTATCAAAAAAGTGAATACAGTTTACTTAAGATTGCCTGTGCTATTTATGTCATTGGCCTGATGATTTTGTTTGTATTGGGTAGCTTAATCGATGCCAATGATTTTTGGATTGTTTCTGATGAACAAGCCCTCTTCGAGTTATTACAAAAAACAACGGGGGGGATGGTAGGGCTAACCTATAGAGCGCAATCTGTTTGGAATATGATTGAAATGTTATTCATTCAGTATGGTTGGCAATTATTGGGGCTGATGATCGTAGGATTTCTACTATTGCGTAATGGTTGGCTACAAGGGCGATTTAGTACTCAGCATTATCGACGCATGGCATTAATATTCATTTTTCCCGCCTTATTGGTACAGCTAGTGTCTCTGTATTTGCAGAGTCGATTTGGATGGAGTTATTTTTCAACATCAATCGTGGGCTATATCATTAATGAATTGATGATACCGTTACAATCCCTCGGTTATATCGCCTTAGTTTATGGTTTTTGGCAGACGATTGAAGGTCGTTTAATGGCAAAAATCTTACAATCTATTGGTCGCATGGCTCTCACGAATTACTTATTGCAAACACTGATTTGTACTACCATTTTTTATCATTTAGGCTATTTTAATTCTTTTTCACGGAGTGAATTACTGGGATTTATTGTGCCGATTTGGTTAGTTAACATGCTATTTTCTTATTGCTGGTTACGGTTTTTTAACCAAGGGCCGATAGAATGGCTATGGCGTAAGTTAACCGATCGCTTATATGTTGTTTTGCGTTAAAGTTAATCAGGTAACCAAATGATATTGGTTACCTTGAAACAAATTAAAAGTTTTTGCTTATTTCATCTGGTGAGACCGCTGGGTAGCCTTTAATCCCCTCGGGCATTTTTATCGGGGCGGGGATCGACTCTTGTTCCCCTAAAAATTTAGGTTCTCGATTTAAAATATAGAGATCTGCTAACGCACCTAAACGAGCAAATACCTCGCGCACTCTCACTTTAAACATCGCTTTTGGTGTTGGAACCGCAAGACATTGAGCATCGATCCCTTTATGTTTTGCAATAAACAATGCCCGCTCACAATGGAAACGCTGAGTGATAATAGTAAAGTTATCAGTATCAAAGACTTTTTTGGTACGTACCACTGAATCCAGTGTTCTAAACCCAGCGAAATCAAGCACAATTTTTGATGCAGGAACACCTGCGTTAATTAGGTCTTTACGCATATTGATGGGTTCATTGTAGCTATGAGCGCCATTGTCACCACTGAGTAGCAAATATTTCACTTTGCCACTGTGGTAGGCATCAGCAGCGCCTTGGATCCGATAGCTGTAATATAAGTTTTTTGCGCCAGATGCATAATATTTAGAGGTACCTAATACCATCCCAACATCACGCGCGGGAAGCTCTTCGACATTTTCATAAATATACGGAGCGGTGTCCCAAGCTATCCAACGGTCAAGTAAAATAATCGTTGCTAACGCTATCCCTAAAATGATGATCAGACCATAAAGCAGACGTTTCCGCATTGTCCTAGCCTAAATTTTTAATAGTCGTAATAGTAAGGCTACTTGACTTAAATTGGTGACGCAAGTCGAGCAACGTAAAATCCTGTCAATGGATTAACAATATTCGAGATGACTGAGGGCTTGTGCTGATTTTTGCATCACGGGCACGAATTCTAGTAGTGATTCGAGCGGTGTGCGAATTGCCGGAGCATGGGTATAAATACAAGCAATTAATCGATTTTTTTCATCTTTAACGGGAACTGCACAAGCCACCATGCCATCAATAAACTCTTCATTATCTGTACTGATTTCCATGTGTGCAATCTTATCAATTTGCGCATTCAGTTCAAACATATCAACTAATGTATTGCGGGTCATTTGATGAATAGGAAGTGCTTTTAGTAAGCTTTGCCGTTTAGATTCGCTGAGACTAGCAAGATACAATTTGCCGCTGGCGGTGCACCATAAAGGTGTACGGCTACCTTCAGGTAGATTAATTTGTAAAGGCCAATTGGCTTGAATTCTTTCGTAATACAGCATTTCTAACCCATTGGGTACGGATATCCCACAGGTTTCATTGATTTCATTGGCAAGTGTTCTGAGAATGACTTGGCGTGCGGATTTAAAGCGAACACTATTCCAAACGCCTTGTGATATTTGAAAAAAGCGGTTACCAGGTTCCCAGAGCCCACGCAAATTCATTTGCAAATAGCCATCTTGTTTCAATTGAGCAAGTAGGCGGTGAACAGTTGGTTTGGGGATCGCCAAATCATGGGCAATGTCAGCAGGTGAAAGAGGATTATCTGATTTGGCAATATGTTCAAGGATCGCCAAAACTCGTGTTACGGCTGAACTTTTATCATGCTGCGTATTCAATATGCGGTTTCTCTTAACATAAATTTTTGGTTATGTTGGCATTATCGCAGGCGCGAATCAAGAAATCTATTGGGGAAATGAGCGCGCTTCCCTTGATCAGAGAGAAGCGCAGGTAAGTTACTTCATGGTTGGCATGGAGAATTCAGCGCCTTCACGCAGGTTAGCTGATGGCCAACGTTGTGTGATCGTTTTGCGGCGAGTATAGAAACGTACACCATCAGGGCCATAGGCATGTAAATCACCAAATAGCGAATTTTTCCATCCACCAAAGCTGTGGTAAGACACCGGAACGGGGAGTGGAATATTGATCCCGACCATTCCTACCTGAATGTAATCAGCAAAGTAGTTTGCCGCTTCACCATCGCGCGTATAAATACAAGTCCCGTTGCCGTATTCGTGTTCATCAATCATATCCATCGCTTCTTGCATGGATTTAGCACGGATCACTTGTAGCACAGGGCCAAAAATCTCAGCCTGATAGCTATCCATTTGTGTCGTCACATTATCGATGAGTGTTGCGCCAACAAAGAAGCCGTTTTCATAACCACTGACTTGTGTTTTACGGCCATCGACAACGATAGTCGCACCTTGTTGCTCTGCGCTAGTGATATGTCCGAATACTTTTTGTTGATGTTCACGGGTGATCACAGGGCCAAAATCGTTATTTTTATCACTGTAAACGCCCATTTTTAGTGATGACATTCTATCTTTCAGTTGGCTAACCAACTCATCAGCAATGTCATCACCGATAGCGACAGCCACCGATAGCGCCATACAACGTTCACCAGAAGAGCCAAAAGCGGCACCTAACAGTGAATTAACCACGTTTTCCATATCCGCATCTGGCATAACAATCGCGTGGTTTTTAGCTCCACCAAGCGCTTGGCAGCGTTTGCCATTAGCGGTTGCAGTTGCATAAATGTATTGAGCAACAGGTGTAGAGCCAACAAAACTCACCGCTTTAACACGTTTATCCGTTAATAAGGTATCTACGGCTTCTTTATCACCATTAACAATATTAAATACGCCGTCAGGTAGCCCTGCTTCTTTTAATAGCTGACCGATATATAGGGTTGCACTAGGGTCGCGCTCTGAGGGTTTAAGCACAAATGTGTTACCACAAACTAAGGCGAGTGGATACATCCAAAGCGGTACCATGGCAGGAAAGTTAAAAGGTGTGATCCCCGCAACTACGCCTAGAGGTTGGAAATCACTCCATGAATTAATGCCAGGGCCGACGTTTTTACTGAATTCGCCTTTTAAGATCTCTGGTGCACCACAGGCATATTCAACGTTTTCAATACCACGTTGCAATTCACCGGCTGCATCATGAACGATTTTGCCGTGCTCTTGGCCGATTAAACGGCAAATTTCATCGGCTCTTTCTTCCAGCAATTGCTTATAGCGAAACATAATGCGTGCACGTTTCATCGGAGGCGTATCACGCCATTGAGGAAATGCGGCATGGGCTGCACTGATAGCGTCTTCTACGGTTGTTTTGGGGGCAATGGCAACTTGGCGACTGACTTCACCCGTCGCTGGGTTATAAATATCTTGCAAGCGTGAATGGGTTTCATTGCTTGCGCCATTAATAAAGTGTCCAACGATACTCATAGTATTTCTCCTGCTTAATTCCAAAGTTGGGTATAGATAGCAACCATCTCTTCAATAGTCGGGATCCGGGGGTTATTGTTAGGAGAGCCAGACGCTTCTGCTTGTTTTGCCATGGTCTCGACTACCGAGAAAAATTGCTGTTTATCAATGCCGAACTCGGCTGGTGTTGGCACGGAGAGTTCGCGATTGAGTTCGACAAGGGTGTTGATCAGTTTTTCACAAGCCACATCATCACTGTCTGTTTCTTGTGCAAATGTTAAGGTACGTGCGCAGACGGCATAACGTTGCTTGGCTGACTCTAATGAAAAACGGGTTACAGCAGGGAGCAACATGGCATTCGATAAACCATGTGGAACATGGAAAAATGCACCAATAGGGCGGCTCATGCCATGAACTAATGCAACCGAAGCGTTAGAAAATGCAATGCCAGCGAGCGTAGAGCCTAGCATCATCGCCTCTCGTGCCACTTTGTCATTACCATCATGGTAGACTTTTCGTAGGTTTGGCCCGATCAGTTTCATGGCACATAGCGCTTGGCTATCTGAATAGAGATTGGCTTTACGACTGACATAGGCTTCGATAGCGTGTGTCATTGCATCAATACCAGTGTCTGCGGTGGTTCTTGCTGGTACGCTGAGGGTTAAGTTGTAATCAACGATTGCGGCAGTAGGCATAAAACCTGTGCCCATACACATTAATTTTTCATCCGTTTTTTCATCAGTAATAATAGTCACTCGAGTACATTCAGAGCCTGTTCCTGCTGTGGTTGGAATGGCAATAATCGGCAACCCCTGTTCTTCAACTTGACGTGGAAAACGGTATTCATTGATGACACCGCCGAGTTTGCCAATAACGGCAATTGCTTTGGCACTGTCAATTGGGCTACCACCCCCTAATGCGATGACTGAATCAAAATCAGCACTTCTGACTTTTTCTATACCTGCTTGGATAGACGCCGCAGTTGGTTCAGGAACCGTATCTGAATAAACGTCACTTTCAATACCTGCTTGAGACAAAATAGTTTGTAAGTTATTGAGATAACCTAGTTTTACCATCATATTGTCGGTGACAATTAGGGGTTTTTTACTCTTTAGACCTTGTAAAACATTTGGTAAACGTTTGATTGAATCATGACCAATTTCCAGTGTTCGGGGTAGCACAATCGTAGACATAATGATTTCCTTTTAGAATGAGCCAAATAGTGATCCGAGGCTGATGACGACAATGAGCCCCAGCACACTGCCAACAACGGTCACCATAAAAATATCGAAATAAGATCGTTTGTGGGTCAGGCCACAAATCGCCAATAATGAAATAACAGCACCATTGTGCGGTAGGGTATCTAAACCACCTGATGCCATTGCAGCGACGCGATGTAATAATTCAGGTGAGATACCCGCAGCATCAGCCATTTGTAAGAAATGTTCGCCCATCATGCTCAGTGCGATACTTAAACCGCCAGAAGCCGATCCTGTTGTACCCACTAGCATGCTGATCACAATGGATTCTGAAATCAGTACGTTACCTGCGGAAATGCTCAATAAGTAATTACTGATCACGGCAAAGGCAGCAAGAGAAGCGATAACGGCGCCATAACCCACTTCCGATGCGGTATTAAAGATAGGCAGTAAAGAACCCATAACCCCTTTGTTCATGGTTTCTTTGAGATTTTTCCAACGTGACCAATTTAAAATAATGATGGTGACGCAGGACAGAACTAATGCACCAATGATCGCCCATAATCCTAAAACGCTGTTGAGAGCCGTGTTACCGTATTTGTCTTCTGAAAGATATGCGGTATCCATTAAAGGGATCACCTTACTAAGCAAGTAGTTACAAGAAACGACTAATATGATGGGTAATAGAGCCTTCCAAAGTGCGGGTAGATGGCGATGTTCATCATCGGTAGGCTTTTCAGGAGCATGATAGGTATCACCGTATCCCTCTGCGGCATGTTTCGCCTTACGCACTCGATAGCTTAGCCAACCATAACCTGCGGCAAACATGACCGCTGAGCCAATCAACCCTAAACCTGGGGCGGCGAAGGCATCAGTTCCAAAGAAAGGCATTGGGATGGTATTTTGAATGGCTGGTGTGCCCGGTAATGCTGTCATGGTAAAACTGAGTGAGCCGAGAGCAATAGCGCCGGGGATCAAGCGTTTGGGTATAGCAGCAGCATGGAAAATAGCGGCGGCAATAGGGAAAATGGCAAAACCAACGACAAATAGTGAGACGCCACCGTAAGTTAAAATACTACAGGTGATCACAACCGCTAGCAGGGCGCGATGTCCCCCCAACTTTCTCACCAGCGAATAAGCGATGGATTGCGCTGAACCTGAGTCATCCATCAATTTTCCGAATACGGCACCCAGTAAAAATAATGGAAAATATTTTACGACGTAGCCGCCTAGCCCCGTCATAAAGACTTGTGTGTAGACACCAAATAGCTGAGAAACCTCACCGCTCATCATAACGGCAAACAGAGCCAGTATTGGCGCTAAAATCAATACACTCACGCCCCGATATGCAAAATACATCAACATCAGTAGGGAAAGAACAATGCCTAGGATACTCAACATAACTGTTTCTCCAGTGTTATTAATCTCAGCCTGATTGTCTAAATTTAATTTTTTAGGCTGCGAAATAATCTTGTTATTAATTTGTATCGTTAGTTGATATGAATTGTATTAATAGATGAGATCATTTGGTTAAGCAAATCCGTTGTGACAAAAAAGAAAAGAAAAAGCGCTTAGATCACAAAAAAATTAACAATTCATTAATAACTCGTGACTGAGATCTCAAACATTCTTAAATGAAAATTTCGGATAAGTAATAAAAGGAAGGGAGGGACAGCGTGCTTTTTCACAGCCTAATCGTTTTCCCGATATCAGGTAATGATGTGAAATTGATCACGTAAACCAATACAAATGATAACGTTGCTATGATTTTAATTGAAATAAAAATTCATTAGTAGTAATTTTTTGTGAAATTTAATTTCATTTGAGGTGATGTCATGTCAGTAACCGAAAATACACTCAGTGATTGCTTGCAAAATGAGCTCAATCAAGACACGTTGCAGTTTTCGCGTTTAGACACCTTATCCATGCTAACAGAGATTAATCAAGCTGATAGCACGGTCGCTGCCTCTCTACAGGCAGTGTTACCTGAAATCGCCAATGTGGTTGATATGATTGCAGAGCGCTTAAAGCAAGGAGGGAGGATATTTTATGTCGGAGCTGGAACTAGCGGACGACTTGCTGTCCTCGATAGCGCTGAATGCCCCCCAACATTTGGTACATCGCCTGAATTAGTGCAATCGATTATTGCGGGTGGACAGGCCGCGATGTTAAAAGCGGTTGAAAATATTGAGGATTCTGTTGAAGCCTCAGTTGAAGAGCTTAAACAGCGTGGTGCAAGCGAAAAAGATGTGATTATTGGTATTGCAGCGAGTGGACGAACGCCTTTTACCTTATCAGCGATTGAGTATGGCAATCAATTAGGTGCACTGACGGTGGCTATCACCACACGAGGTCATAGTGTGCTAAGTGAGCTTGCACAATATGCGATTGCTCCTGATGTGGGAGCTGAAGTGCTTTCTGGCTCGACACGAATGAAAAGTGGTACGGCACAAAAAATGATTTTAGGTATGCTCAGCACTTGTGTGATGGCGCGTTTAGGGCGAATTCACACTAATTTAATGATTGATGTGGTGGCAAATAATATCAAATTGCTGCGCCGTGCCGAAAGAATTGTTGGGGAAGTGTGCCAGATCGATACGCAAACAGCCGCAGAGTTGTTAAAGCAAGTGGATTATCATCCACGACGCGCAATTTTAATGTATGAACTTAATATTAATGCACAGCAAGCGACTGATATTGTTCAGAAAAATCCAAATAGTAGTTTGGATCTGATGCTGAATAGCTACCGCGAGTAACGTCAATACTGGGGAAATTATATGGCTAACAAGATAGAACATCTGGAAGTACTCGCCAAAGAAATAGAAAAACAGGCGGGTGGATTCGAAAACGTGGTGACGTTGACTCATTGTATGACACGTATTCGTTTAGTTTTAAAAGACAATAGCAAATTCAATGCAGAGGCTCTGAAACAAGTCGAAGGTGTGAAAGGCGTTGTCTTTAATGGTGAACAACAACAAGTCATTGTGGGGATGGGAACCGCGGCTAAAGTTTTTTCGGTAATGAATAAAAGAATGCAGGGTAGTGACCTGACGAATGAAAGTAGCATTGCTGCTAGTTCCGAGAAAAAACCGTTTTCAATTCGTCGCATGTTAAACACACTTGCTGCTATTTTTGTACCAACTATTCCTGCGTTGATTGGTTGTGGTCTCATTATGGGGCTGATTAATATTGTGCGTCTAGTCGCACCGGGTGTGGTGGAGCAGTTCCCTGAACTGTTTAAATTATTGAAATTGATCGGTAGCGCCGTTTTTACCTATCTCTCTATCATGATTGGTGTGAATACCGCGAAAGAATTAGGGGCATCAACCTCAATTGGTGCGGTTATGGCAGGGCTGCTAGCGATGCCTGGCTTGGCCGATATCACATTATTTGGTGAGAAATTACAGCCAAACAGTGGCGGGATCTTTGCTGTACTGATGGTGGTGGTATTCTCTTCTAAATTTGAAGTGTGGTTTAGAAGTATCATTAAAGAGAGCCTCGATCTTATCGTAACGCCATTTGTGACCATTTTAGTGTCAGCTATGGTGGCTTTGATTGTGTTCCAACCTGCGGGGCATTATCTCAACCAAATCTTGTCTCAAGGCGTTTCTGTTGCATTGCTAAACAGTGGAGGTGGCGCAGTGGTGACAGGGGGCATTTTAGGTGGCAGCTTCCTATTTTTATTACTTACAGGTTTGCATCAAGGCTTGATCCCCATTCATGCTGAAATTTTGCAAACTTTTGGCTTAAATTACCTATTCCCAATCTTAGCGATGGGAGGAATGGGGCAAGTCGGTTCTTGTTTCTGGGTATTCCTGAAAACTAAAAATCAACGCCTGAAAAAAACCTTAGTTGGTGCTTTACCTGTGGGGATCTTTGGGGTTGGCGAACCATTATTGTTCGGTGTGTCATTACCGCTAGGTAAACCTTTTATTGCTGGCTGTATTGGTGGTGCCGCTGGTGGGGCATTAATGGCCTTCTTCCATGTGGGGATTATTATTCCGTTTGGAACGGCTGGCTTATCATTAATACCGTTAGTTGGAGATGGGCAAATTCTTGATTTTCTGATTGCGGTAGCTGGCGCATGGATTGTCGGTTTCATTGCCAGTATGATAATAGGCTTCAACGATCCAGAAAAATAATAATAAGGAATAGCCATGTCAACACTGACGGTAAAATTGGAAAGTTTATTGACCAGAGGCAAAGGCACCGAGCAACGTATCGCCCATTTTTTGCTCGAAAGTCGTGATAGCATTGTTTCGATGAATGCAGCTGAACTTGCTCAAGCTGCTGGGGTAAGCAGCGCTTCAGTTATCCGTTTTGCGCGCCAAATGGGTTACCGTGGCTATCCTGAATTTAAAGTTGATTACTTATCCGATGAAAAGCAGCACAAAGCCGAGAGTTTGTATGGCAATCTGAGCCGTAATGATGATACGGCTCAGATTATCGCTAAATCAGGGCAAATGTTTATTACGGCAATTGAAAAATCAGTGGGATTACTAGAGCCGTTGACGGTGGATGCAATCGCACAAAAAATTGTTGAAGCAAAACGGGTTGTAGTATTTGGGATCGGATCTTCAGCGATTGTGGCTAATGATATTTTTCTTAAATTGATCCGTGTGAATAAACATGCGTTGTTTAGTCCTGACCTGCATGTTCAACTCGGTTATTCGGCAAACTTGAATGCAAGTGATTTAGCAATCGCTGTCACTGCAAGGGGCAATACCCCTGATATCAATTATATGCTGAAATCAGCTCATGAAAGTGGTTGTACGACTGTCGCATTAACCCGTTTTGGGCAAGATGAAGCAGCGCGCCTTGCTGATTATACTTTGCCTTATTTCTATGATGAACAGCACTCCCAGCTTGGTGTGATCACGCCACAAGTATTGCAAATGGTCATATTTGATACACTATTTTTTAAGTATTTAACCCTCGCCAATGAAGATGCAGATATTGCATTACACAAAGCACGGCAAGCCGTAACCCGGGCAGGATAAAACCTAATGATTTTAACTGAGTTAGCCATCGGAGCATTGATTGGCTTGATTATTAGCACCACAGGTGTCGGTGGTGGTGTGATTGTTTTACCGATACTGACCTATTTTTTTGGACTCAATGCATTAGCCGCGGTGGCCACAGCAAACTTCTTATCCATGTTGATGAAAGTCTCTTCGTCATATATGCATTTTCGATTAGGCAATATTCCATTAAAAGGCGCATTTATTGTATTGGCAATTATGTTGCCAAGTACATTTTTATCGAGTTTATTGGTGACTTGGTTGGGAAGCATTCCGCAATATGAAAAACAGGTTGAATGGGGGATTAATTTGTTGGTTGCGGTGGCAATTATTTTTTCTCTGTACTTATTTATTCATCGTATGTTTTTTGCCAATCCAATTAAAAAAATAGCCATTAAAGAGAGCCAATTACGTGCAATGGCAGTGCCTGCGGTTATTGCGGGTATTGTATTAGGTGCGACAGGTGTGGGGGGCGGTGTTGTGGTATTGCCGATGCTGTTACGTTATATGCAGTTAAATATTAAGCAAGCTATTGGTACGTCAATTGTTGTTACCACGGTTTTATCAGGATCTTCTGCGTTAGCTTATGCGCAGGACGGTCACACTGATTTAAAATTGGCACTCATTTTATGTGCAGGGGCATTACTCGTAATGCCATTGGCGAAACATTTGCTGGTGACATTATCTGAACGCA
Source organism: Providencia manganoxydans (assembly GCF_016618195.1). Lineage (NCBI taxonomy): Bacteria > Pseudomonadati > Pseudomonadota > Gammaproteobacteria > Enterobacterales > Morganellaceae > Providencia > Providencia manganoxydans. The sequence goes on along the minus strand of NZ_CP067099.1, from coordinate 3,235,813 downwards.
CTTTCCAATATATTACACTGTTACTTATTGTATGCAGTGCCATCATGATGACGCTAAAAGTGTTTATGCTTTAAATATTCGAGCGAAAACGCTGCAATCTGAATGATAATGAAGAAATGCCATTAATGATCCCCTTGGTTATACCAAGGGGATATTCATTACTGATTTGCATCAGTCACTTCTTTTTGGATTTCTTGATAAATAAATTCACGTTCAAACAATAAATCTTCATCGGTTGAGAAAGAGATACTGTAGATAGCAAATATCAGCAAAGCAGCAGCTATTGCGGTAATCAACAGGTCAATAAGGTAGGATTTCTTTGCTGAAATTACATAGCCTAAGCTAACCAATGCACCAATCACGGCACCCCCCACATGCGCTGCATTATCCACTCCAGACTGCATACCATTAACTAAAGTTAACGCAATCATGGCAATAATATTGTATAGCTGGCGTTTTAGTTTGGCATTTTCGATATCAGGGACATCTGGTGAATTAATCGTTTTGAACAAATAGATCACTGATGCAGCCGCTAGCCCCATAATGGCGCCTGATGCACCTACACCGATAGTAATATACACCGTATTATTTATTGGCATATATAAACTAAATGAATCAACTGCCTTGAGTGATTCTTGGTATTGCCAGTAGGCACTAAATAAGGCTGCACCGACGCCAGAAATAATATAAATAGATAATAATTTAAATTTGCCATAAACCCGTTCGCATTCAATACCAATGACTAATAAGGCAAGACTATTAAAACCAATATGCATTGCATCTGAATGCAAAATCATACTGATGGGATAACGCCACCAATCACCTGTTAGTGAGAGTTGGTAGATATTTGCACCAAATAACAATAAGTTGCTTTCTCGCGATTCTAGCGGTGATGCAAAGGCGATTTGATAAAAATAAACAGCGATATTGAATAGCACAAGGATCAGCGTTAATGCCATGGCTTTCAATGAAATACGCGGTTTGGATGCAGGTGGTGTGTAGTTTGGTTGTTCAGACATATTAAGTCCTTATAATAATATTTATACTTGCCATACTTTAAGCTACAAGAGTTTTGACTCAATTCATTAGTTAGTGGTGCTGGATCTTTAGAGTATAAAATGTGCCAAAATTTTAGTTTATATCCAATATCTGAAAAATGAGGTCAAAAACTAAAAAGGGCGCTAAATAGCGCCCTGAGGTTGCTGACGAAGCGAGATAAAGCGTGGTTTTCCCGCTCAGTGCTATCAGCCGAAAATCAATAAATTGATTTTCCTCGTTTATTTCAGAACCCTAACGACTACCGCCAAACATGATAGGTTTGTCAACAGTCTAAGAGCGCTAAATAGCGCCTTTAACCTATTCGGAAATTAGAATGATGTCCGTTTATAAGTACGATATTCAGGTTTCCAGAAATTGCGTTCAATTGCCTCTTCCAATGCACTGTCTGAGGTCACGGTAGCGACACCCTGTACCTGCGCTTCTTTCGCAACTTGTTTCGCAATAAAACGCGAAACTTGTTGGATATCAGACAATGGTGGCAATAGTGAACCATCACCCGCTTTAGCGAGTGGAGAGCACTCAGCTAACGCGCGGCTGGCTGCCATTAGCATATTTTCAGTGACGCGTTTAGCGCCTGAAGCAATCACTCCTAAGCCGATACCTGGGAAGATATAAGAGTTATTACACTGAGCGATAGGGTAGACCTTATCTTTATAGGATACTGGTGCAAATGGGCTACCTGTTGCGACTAACGCTTTGCCATCAGTCCAGTTAATAATATCTTCTGGACGAGCCTCAACACGTGATGTTGGGTTAGACAGTGGCATGACGATTGGGCGCTCACAGTGTTTGTGCATCTCTTTGATGATTTCTTCGGTGAACAAACCTGCTTGACCTGAAACACCAATCAAGATAGTTGGCTTAGCATTGCGGACCACATCTAATAACGAAATTGAATCGCTGTTCACATCCCAGTCAGCTAAATTGCCACTGTTTTGAGTCAATTTACTTTGGAAATCTAGCAAGTTAGGGAGTTTATCGGTTAACAAGCCAAAACGGTCAACCATATAAATGCGTGAGCGTGCTTGCTCATCGCTCAAACCTTCAGATTTCATTTGCGCAACAATTTGTTCAGCAATACCACAACCTGCGGAACCTGCACCTAAGAAAGTCACTCGTTGGTCGCTCAGTTTACTGCCAGCAGCATGGCTAGCCGCGATCAAGCTACCTAAGGTTACCGATGCGGTACCTTGAATATCATCGTTAAAGCAGCAAAGCTCATCGCGATAACGGTTTAACAATGGCATTGCATTCTTTTGCGCAAAGTCTTCAAATTGCAACAGCACATTTGGCCAACGGCGTTTTACGGCTTGAATAAATTCGTCAATAAATTGGTCATATTCTTCGCCAGTAATACGTGGATGACGCCATCCCATATACAGCGGATCATTTAGACGCTGTGGGTTATTGGTTCCCACGTCAATCACGATCGGCAAAGTATAAGCTGGGCTGATGCCACCGCAAGCGGTATACAAAGAAAGCTTACCGATAGGAATCCCCATACCGCCGATACCTTGGTCACCGAGACCTAAGATACGCTCACCATCAGTGACTACAATCACTTTCACGTTTTGTTTAGTGGCATTTTGCAGCATATCATCGATGTATTCACGGTTTGGATAAGAAATGAATAAACCACGAGCACGACGATAGATATCAGAGAAGTGTTCACACGCTTCACCAACCGTCGGGGTATAAATAATTGGCATCACCTCAGTGAGGTGCGCATCAATTAGACGGTAGAATAGGGTTTCGTTGGTGTCTTGAATGTTTCTTAAATAAATGTGTTTATCGATATCTGTTTTGAAGTCGATTAACTGGCGATAAGCGCGTTCTACTTGTTCTTCGATAGTTTCAACTTGCTCAGGCAGTAAACCATACAGGTTAAAACTCGCACGTTCTTCTTCGCTAAAGGCACTGCCTTTATTCAATAAAGGAAATTCTAGCAGGATAGGGCCCGCATAAGGTATGTACAGAGGGCGTTTTGTTTCGTATTCATGTTCCATGAAATATCACTCTTTGGACGATTAAAAAACAACAGTCGGGATAGATCCTAAGGCAAACAAAAAATATGTACAGTGATTATTGATACAAAGAGTTAAAATAAATGTTAAATAATATTATTTGTATAATAAACAGCATAATAGCTAATTTAAATCAACAGAGAAACTGTACTACCTAAGAGATTGTTATCGTAAGTAAGACTATCTTCAGTATGCTGAGTCTAAGGGCGATGTGGTGGATACTTGCCATAATCCCGATTATCAGATTGATATAATTTAAAAAATAACCTAACGAATTTATTATTTAATTCCATACCTTATTATATATTGACCAGTGTTTTTATTTTTAATATTTTTATAGTATTGTTTTTTATATGTTGATAGTTTCTGATTTAATGTGTTTAATATTCCAATCGCAATTCGAAACTATTTGAAAGTTGATGAAGACAACTTTTCTTTGCTTTATCATTAATACGAATATTCTATCCTAATAATGCCTATGAGGGGGGAGAATGAGCTTTTTTCTTTATGATAAAAAAGTTATGAGGTTAATACTTATTTTTATAATAAATATATTGTTCAGTTTTATTTGTTTGGCAAAATCACGGGGTGAATTTAAAAAAACAATAAGTATTGTTGATGATTATCTCTATACACAAGAGCTAAAAAAAGAAAAGGAGGCACAATTAAATTATATGTCACCTTTTAGTATTATAATGATTGATTATTTTAAACAAGTAATGAAGGAACATAGTTTACCGGTTAGTGATAATTTAATTAATTCTATTATTTGTGCACATAAATTTGAATATATAGATTTGACTAATAAAAAAATAGATGATGATAAAGGCCTTGAGTATCATATTGATGATATCAACTATAAAAAAGCCAATGTAATATATAATAAAATAATAAATGATTATAATTTGCCTAACGATGTATGGATCTTAACTGTTCCTTTTGATTTATTAAATGATCACCAAAAAGAAGCTTATTGGAAAATCATGTTAAGTGCAAAAACAGAAAGTAAAAAATACATATTTATCGCGAATATTATTCGTATGGTTGAAGAAAAAGTAAAGTATGCATCTAAAGAAGAAAAATCCAGAATATGTAAATGGTTAAAAAGGATAAAAAGAACAACGGTATACTCAGAACATATCCTTCCTAAGAAATATTAAAATAGCAATATACTCGTCATACTTCAAGTTGCAGTGTTGTTGACTACGCTCACTCGCACTAGTCACCTACTTATGTAGGCTCCTAGCGACTCATTCACTTGTCGCCTAACTGCAGCTCGAATTATTTAGAGTATATTCTCCTTGCCTATCTTCACTTGTCGCACTTTTCGTTAGGGGATAGTGACTGCGCTACGTTTACTGAATTATAGCGTTTGTATATGCTCTCCATTTATCTTTGTTTATCGCTGACCTGCAATTCGAATTATTTAAAGTATAGGTTATGACATAGTTAGTATTTTTATCATATATTGCTACAAGATTTTATTTTATGTCATTCTATAAAAGATGTATGTTCATTTTCGATAAATAATCATTGTATGGTTATTTTCAATAAAAGGAATTTTAATGAGACGACTTACTGGAATAGCCGATTTTTTTCATTTTAAAAAACTATCATTATCCGCTGTTTTATTTCTTATATCGTTATCAGTATCTGCGAATACAATTAATAGCAATAACAATAATTACCTCAATAATCAAAATACATCAAAATATCATTTAATTAATCACCGTGAATTAGATAACCAACAGCTAACAGGATACACGGGACGTTATCCTATATTAGCCAAAAGTATGTTGGCAGAAGACAGTATCTTTTCAATGGTTGCAATGCAGTACTTTCGTGCGGTTCTTTTTGAGCATCAGATAATATTCACAGCAAAGCAACTTAAACAGATGCAGATGGACATGGCAGAAGGTTATCTTGAATTCCTTGAAGGAAAATTTAAACAAGGAAATAGTACTATTGATGGTGATATTAATTTTAAAGAAATTAGTCAGTTACATAAAAAGGTATATGCAAAATACATTAAATAATTGCCACCAAATAAATGGCGGCAATTAAATGTTTAACAAATTAATCTAAATAATTCACTTCTTTTTGCTGGCAGCCGAGTGCTTGCAAAGTGTTCTCCGTAATACACCATTGCTTAACAATTGCATCTTGCTTTTCAACTAATACCGCTTGCTCGATAGAATGCATATCTTTGCCCGCTAAATTAATCATAATTAATGCGGCTTGGAGTGGTGGCAAGCTTGGATTAAAGGCGGCGTTTTCAGCGTAGCGACCAGTAAATAATGAACCATCTTTTAACTGTAGTGCAATACCTGAATGCGATTGGCTATAAGGTGCATGTGACTGGTTTGCTGCCTCAATAGCCGCACATAACAAGCGATTACGGCTCGGTGTGCTGTAACCATGATCGACAGTATCCATTAGCAGAGTTGTGATCTCTAAATCGGATGGGCCAAATGAATCAGGTAAGTAATCATGTAATGTTGCTGGCTGACGCTCAGGGAGGTGTACTTCAATTTTACCACCACCACGTAATTCATTCATAAACTGTCGGCAGTGACCGCATGGCGTATAGTTGACCGTGATCGAAGCCAACTGTTTTTCACCTTTTAACCATGCATGGGTCACGGCACATTGCTCTGCGTGGATAGTTTGCGCGATAGCGACGCCACTGAATTCCATATTAGCGCCGAAGTAGATGTTACCACTTACACCACGGGCAATAGCCCCGACATTAAAGTGCGAAATTGGGGTAACAGCATAGGCCGCCGCGAAAGGTAATAATAAAAATGCCAGCTCGCTGTCACTATAACCGCAATCAGCCTTAATCTGATTAACTTGTTCGGCACTCAGCATCGCTTGAAAATCAGGTGTATCAATAATGGGTCTGAGCGCAACTTGTAACTTTTCTGGGAGTTGAGACCAAGCGGACTTAAATCTTGAATGCATGAGTAGTTCTCCTAGTGACTTACTTACATTTTTTATACTCAATTGCAGCGTTTTGCATTGGGGGATACTTTCTACGCTCTTCGTGAGTTATGGGGTTCCCGTTCAGCTGCATCTCAAGTGTTTAGAGTATATGTAATAAATTATCACTTAATATGTGATTAATATCTCTTTTTCTATGAAATTAATGAAACAAATTGTGTAATTGAGAGATGTATCTCAAGTTTTTGGCGGTAAGCCTCTGACTGACTGCTGACAAACGTATTTTGTTTGGCGGTAGTCGTTGAGGTTATTTGACCTAAATTAGGAAAATCAAATTATTGATTTTCGGCTGATAACACGAAGCGGAAAAAAACTGATTTCATTCCACTTCGTCAATAAGTTGAGAGAGGCGATAAGCCTCTCTCATATTGTATTGAGTTTAGCCGAAAAGATGGAGTATGACTGGGAAGATAAACGGAGCGAGTAAAGAGGTAATGATCCCACAAGTCATTAATGCTAATGAGCTATAAGCGCCTTCAATATAGTTGATTTCTGCACAACGGGCAGTACCTAATGCGTGAGACGCAGTCCCCATTGCTAACCCTCTTGAAGCATGTGTACGAATACGTAGGGCATCAAATAAGGAATGGCCAAACATCGCTCCCAACATACCCACAAAAATCACGCAAGCAGCACTAATTGCGGGAACTCCGCCGATTGAATCAGCGACAGCCATGGCGATTGGGGTCGTAACGGATTTTGGTAAGATAGAGGCGGCAATGTCGGGTGTTGCACCTAACCATAAGGCAATCGATGTACCAGTAAACATAGCCACTAAGCTGCCGGCTAAGCAGATACTAAACAGTGATTTCCATTGGGCACGAATTTGATGCATTTGCTCATAAAGAGGAAAGGCGAGTGCGACAACCGCCGGTTGTAGCAGGTCATTAAGGATTTTACTGCCTGCAAAGTAGTGTTCATAAGGGGTATTGGTAAAAATGAGTAACGGAACAATAATCGCGATCGCCACTAATAATGGGTTTAATAGTGGTAGTTTTAATTTAATCGACAAAATCCGTGCCAGATAAAAAACGGCAATAGTTAACGGTAGTGACCACCAAATATGTTCTAACATTTTCCATCCCCCTTATCTTGCTGATTATCCGGTGATATATGAGTTGGCTCTTCAGGGGGAAGAGGAACCTCGTCTGGTTTTACACCAACAATTTGACGTTCTTTATGGATATAGTTAGAGCTGAAAGCAACCACAACCATCACTACTAACGTACTAATAAAGCAGGCAACAAGGATTGGAACCAGTTGTTCGCTTAATTGGCTATAATAATTCATGATGCCGATACCAATAGGTACAAACAATAACGTCATATTCTTTAGCAATATTGAACAACCAGGTTGCGCCCAGTGCGCAGGCACAATTTGAAGAGCGAGTAGCACAAACAGTATTAGCATACCGATGATACTACCGGGAACAGAAAATGGCAGAAGTGTTGATAACAGGTTCCCAATGATCAGGCAGAGATAAAGAATCGCAAAAGCGCGTAAATACTGCCATCCGGTTATCAGCACATGTTTTAATGACATGAGACTCGTCCTATTACGCTAAGTGCATTCATCATACAATTAACTTTATTATTGTGCTAGAGATCACAGTTAAAAGATGAAAAAAAAGCAGAGGATCAAGGATCCTCTGCTTCTCATTTAATTATTCGCTCTTTCCTAGGTAGGATCCGCTATTTTATTTTACTTGCATACCTGGTTGAGCACCGCTGTCAGGACTCAGTAGGAAAATATCTTTTCCGCCGGGGCCAGCAGCCATTACCATACCTTCTGACAGCCCAAAACGCATTTTACGCGGAGCTAAGTTTGCGACCATGATAGTCAAACGGCCTTCAAGTGCTTTTGGATCAGGGTAAGCACTACGAATACCAGAGAAAACTTGGCGAGTTTCACCACCAATATCCAGTTGCAGTTTTAGTAACTTATCAGAGCCTTCAACAAAATCAGCTTGTTTGATCAACGCGATACGCAGATCAACCTTAGCAAAATCATCAAAGCTGATGGTTTCTTGAAGAGGATCATCTGCAAGTGGGCCAGTCAGAACTTTAGCGGGTTTGATGCTTTCTTTAGACGCTTCAACCATTGCTTCAACTTTTGCCATTTCAATACGTGAGAACAGCGCTTTAAATGGCGCGACTTCATGATGAGTTAATGGCGTAGCGATTGAGTCCCATGTTAGTTCGACATTCAAAAATGCTTCGGTACGTTTTGCAAGGCCTGGCAAAATAGGTTTCAAGTAAGTCATTAACACACGGAACAAATTGATACCCATTGAGCAGATATCTTGCAGTTCTTGGTCTTTGCCTTCTTGTTTTGCAACAACCCATGGCGCCTTTTCGTCCACATAACGGTTAGCAATATCGGCGAGTGCCATAATTTCACGCACAGCTTTACCGTATTCACGGCTAGTATAGGCTTCACCAATTGACTGTGCTGCATCAATAAATTGCTGATACAGCTCAGGATCAGCTAATGTTGCTGATAATTTACCGCCAAAACGTTTAGCGATAAAACCGGCGTTACGGGATGCTAAGTTAACCACTTTATTGACGATGTCACTGTTTACGCGTTGCACAAAGTCTTCTAAGTTCAGGTCGATATCATCGATACGAGATGAAAGCTTAGCGGCATAATAATAACGCAAGCAATCTGCATCAAGGTGATCTAAATAGGCGCGAGCAGTAATAAAAGTCCCGCGTGATTTAGACATTTTTGCACCATTAACGGTGACATAACCATGAACAAATAGATTGGTTGGTTTGCGGTATTCACTGCCTTCAAGCATTGCTGGCCAGAACAAGCTATGGAAATAAACGATGTCTTTACCGATAAAATGATACAGATCGGTTTTTGAATCTTTATTCCAAAACTCATCAAAATTGAGGTCGCCACGCTTATCACAGAGGTTTTTAAATGACCCCATGTAACCAATTGGTGCGTCTAGCCAAACATAGAAGTATTTACCCGGTGCATCAGGGATCTCGAAACCGAAATACGGCGCATCGCGGGTAATATCCCATTGTTGTAAACCTGATTCGAACCACTCTTGCATCTTATTGGCGACTTGTTCTTGTAGCGCACCTGAGCGAGTCCAAGCTTGTAGCATGTCGCTAAATGCAGGTAGGTCAAAGAAAAAGTGTTCTGTTTCACGCATTACTGGCGTAGCGCCAGACACCACAGAACGCGGGTTAATCAGTTCTGTTGGGCTGTAAGTTGCGCCACACACTTCACAGTTATCGCCATACTGATCTTCTGCTTTACAGGTAGGGCAAGTACCTTTTACGAAGCGATCTGGTAGGAACATGCCTTTTTCAGGATCGTACAGTTGTGAAATAGTACGGTTTTTAATAAAACCGTTATTTTTTAATTTGCTGTAGATAAGTTCTGATAGCTGCTTGTTTTCTTCACTGTGGGTCGAGTGATAGTTATCATAACTGATAGCAAAACCAGCAAAATCTTCCTGATGCTCTTGGTTCATTGCTGCAATCATTTCTTCCGGTGAAATTCCCAGCTGTTGGGCTTTCAACATGATTGGCGTGCCGTGTGCGTCATCTGCACAGATAAAATGAACCTCTTTGTCGCGCATTCGCTGATAACGGACCCAAATATCAGCCTGAATGTGCTCCAGAATATGACCGAGATGGATTGAACCGTTAGCATACGGTAACGCACAGGTTACCAATAGTTTATTTGCGACTTGAGACATAGTAATGATCTTACTTCCATTAATAAAAAGGGACTTTGATGTTACCCGATCACAACTTTCGCTGCTAGGGTAATAGGATATTAATTGCCAAATCAGACAAAAAAGGGTTTTTTTGCTGTTGAGTGTCTTTTAGTTGGTAAGGCGCTCACTATTTTGATGGTTTCTGGTATGATGAATAGTAGTCAAAGTATCATATACCCTAAATCCTTCAAGCCGCAGCGTTGTTGACTACGTTTAGCTAGCCGAGTCACATAGTTTATCTATGCTCCCCGACTATCTTCACTTGTCGCCTAACTGCAGCTCGAATTATTTGGAGTATAGTGTTAAAAATATAACATAAAGGAGCCGGGATGAACGATAAATCCCCCGAGCAGAACAATCCAGAACTGCTGACTGAAAAAGTCTCCACTGTTTTGGCTTCATTTACACACCCAACACTGAAACGTAATCTGATATCTATCAAAGCATTACATCATTGTGCACTGTTGGATAATGTGTTGCATGTCGAATTAGTGATGCCGTTTGTGTGGAAAGGGCCATTTCAGGCTCTGATCAGCGAAAAAACGGCAGAATTGAAAAAAGTAACCGGTGCTCATGCGGTTGAGTGGAAACTGCGTCATGATATCACGACACTAAAACGTGCTAATGATTTAGCGGGTATTAATGGTGTTCGTAATATTTTGGCGGTGAGCTCAGGTAAAGGTGGGGTGGGTAAATCCAGTACCTCTGTCAACTTAGCACTGGCTTTGGCACAAGAAGGAGCGAAAGTCGGTATTCTTGATGCTGATATTTATGGCCCATCGATTCCAAACATGTTAGGAACCACCATGGAGCGACCAACCTCTCCAGATGGTCAACACATGGCGCCTATTATGGCATATGGTCTGGCCACCAACTCTATCGGTTATTTAGTTACTGATGACAATGCGATGGTATGGCGTGGTCCTATGGCAAGTAAAGCACTGATGCAGATGTTGCAAGATACTTTATGGCCTGACTTAGATTATCTGGTTATCGATATGCCGCCGGGAACGGGGGATATTCAGTTAACACTTTCACAAAATATCCCAGTAACAGGTGCTGTTGTAGTAACAACGCCACAAGATATTGCATTGGTTGATGCAATGAAAGGGATCGTTATGTTTAAGAAAGTTAACGTTCCTGTACTTGGTGTGGTTGAAAATATGAGTGCGCACATTTGTAGCAACTGTGGTCATGTTGAACCTATTTTTGGTACCGGTGGTGCTGAAAAACTGGCTGAAAAATATAATACCCAGCTGTTAGGACAAATCCCTCTACATATTTCATTGCGTGAAGACTTAGACCGTGGCCAGCCTACAGTGATGCGTGATCCTGAAGGCGAGTTTGCTGATATTTATCGCGAAATTGCTTCTAATATCTCTTCATTGATGTATTGGGAAGGTGATAAAATCCCAACAGAGATTTCATTCCGCGCAGTATAAAATCCAGTAAGCTTAAAGGATCTACTCTTTAATTATGTAGATCCTTTAATATTTATTCCTTCCAAATTATTTTTCCCTCAACTTATTCTTATTTATCGTTTACTTGTTTCGCTATTTTATTGTGATAGCGTAGAATAGTTTAATTATACTTGTCATACTTCAAGTTGCAGCGCTTTTCGTTAAGCTGCCAGTGACTGTGTTTACTGACGACAGTCACATACTGATGTATGTTCCTAGCGACTTATTTAATTGTCGCCTAGCCGCATCTCGAATTATATAGAGTATATTTGTGTTGCGTATTCGATTTTATTTATGGCGGAAGCCTAAAAGGTGACTATGAAATTTTTAATTTTGATTGTCGTATTAGTACTGATTGTTATTTACTTTTATAACCGTATTGTCGCAATGCGTGAGGCTGTTATTTCAAGCGAAACGGAGATTTCAGTGCAATTAGACCGCCGCGGAAAAGTATTTGATAGTTTGTTGGCAACGGTCAAAAAGTATTTAAGCCATGAATCTGAAGTTTTTAGTAAGATAACTGAGCTAAGAACGCAGGCACAGAATGCGACAGGAGCACAAGCACGTGAAGCGGAAGATGCGTTGTCAAAAATGGTGAGCAGCGGGGCAATTAATGTTGCTGTAGAAGCATATCCTGAGTTGAAATCGGATGCGATTATGGCGAATTTGCAAGAAGAGATAGTTTCAACAGAAAACAAACTTTCATTTGCAAAACGTGGCTACAATCGTGCATTAGAAGCATATAAAGCCTATATTGCATCAATGCCTGCGGTATTTATTGTTGGTATTATTCCTAGCCTAAAAATCGATAAAGACTATTGGCGTCTTGATGAAGAAACAATTAAAAGCGAAGAGTCTCGCCGTATTAATTTTGATTAAAAATGGCTGTTATTGATCTGTTTGCTCAAAGTGCAATGCTTTGAGCAAATTAGTCATATAGGGAATGCTATGGATTTTAGAGACATCATACGTAAAAATAATATTCGTACCCGTTTAGTGGTGATTAGTTATATTTTTATCATGCTGATTGTGGGATTATTAGCGGACACTGCCACCCATCCTGATGAACGAATTGGTTTTTTTGAAAATTTACTGGCGTTTGTCACTTTTCAACAGTTACCAGTGGCAACTTTAATTATTTTAGGGCTCACTTTTTTAGGGCTGATTTATATTCATTATCGCGGTCATAAAATGATGTTGGCGGGGATGGATGCAAAAGAAATTACGGCTGAAAATGCCAGTACACCCGAAGAAAGGCAGTTGTGTAATATATTAGAAGAGTTAAGTTTAAGTGCGACTCTGCGTTATGTTCCCCGTTTATATATTTTAGAAAGTGATGAACCAAATGCTTTTGCTGCTGGTTGGACATCAAAAAATGCCCTAGTAGGGGTGACTCGAGGTTTATTAGAGACGCTAAATAGGCAAGAAGTACAAGCCGTGATGGCTCATGAGATCGGTCATATTATTCATGGTGACTCTAAATTAACCTTATATGTCGGTATTTTAGCGAATGTGATCCTCACTATTACCAATATCTTTAGTCAGTTATTTATTCGTACAGCGGGTCGTAGCCGTAATAGTGCTTCGAACAAAGCGCAAATTATTTTATTAGTACTCAATTTTGTCTTGCCTTGGATCACGCAAATTCTTTATTTTTATCTTTCACGAACCCGCGAATATATGGCTGATGCCGCAGCCGTTGATTTAACAACAGATAATCAAGCGATGATCAGCGCATTGAGAAAAATTTCAGGGAAACATGAAAAAACAGAGTATGATCATTCGAGTACTGGTGATGCCTACCGCAGTGCCGCTTATATCTTTAATAAAGGTGATTCGGTATTTTCAACGCATCCTTCGATTGAAAATCGTATAGCGGCGTTAGAAGGGCGTAAAAAATTTTAAATATATCCATATGCTTCAAGTTGTAGCGTTGTGACTTGGTGCCGCGCTACACTCTAAACGCTTTAAAATATACACTTCTTATGATGGTTTTTATTGATATTTGGCGTTTTTTTAGCTTGTTTGCTTTGCGGTGCTGGAACCTCACGTCATTAGCCTCTATAATTTCGCCAACCATAATTTTTACTTGTCATACTTCAAGTTGTAGCGCCTTGCGTTGAGGCATGGTGATTGCGCTCATTGGTCGCTTAGTTGCACTTCGAATTATTTCGGGTATATGAAGTTATGCATTTCATTTCAGATTTATTTAACCAGGTTACCATTTTATGACTGACATAGCGCATCACTGTACCATTGTAGGTATATCGGGAGCTTCTGCATCCGGAAAAAGCCTTATCGCGAGTACTCTCTATCGGGAACTCAGGGAAAAGGTCGGTGATCATAATATCGGTGTTATACCAGAAGATTGTTATTATAAAGACCAAGCTGATATCCCTATGGAAGAGCGGTTAAAAGTGAATTATGACCACCCAAATTCTATGGATCACAGTCTGCTCTACCAACATCTCAAAGCTCTAAAAAACGGCCAATCCGTTGAAATTCCTCAATATGACTATGTTGCTCATACCCGCAAAGACACCACTATCCATTTCAGACCTAAAAAAGTCATCATTCTTGAAGGGATCTTGTTGCTAACGGATAAACGTTTACGGGAAGAGATGGATTTTTCAATTTTTGTGGATACTCCTCTTGATATTTGCTTGATGCGTCGGATAAAACGTGATGTAAATGAGAGAGGTAGAACACTGGACTCGGTTATTGAACAATATAATAAAACTGTTCGTCCTATGTTCTTACAATTTATTGAGCCGTCGAAGCAGTACGCCGATATTATTGTTCCTCGTGGTGGTAAGAACCGCGTAGCCATTGATATCTTGAAAGCGAAAATCGGCGAATTTTGCCAAGACTAGCCCAAGGGGCTTTAAGGCGACAAAATGATGAAGGGGGATTCTGTCATGCGTCTTTGTGACCGCGATATTATTCAATGGTTGGATGAAGGAAAGTTAGTTATTAACCCTCGTCCACCAATTGAGAGGATCAATGGAGCTACTGCTGATGTCCGTTTAGGAAATCAGTTTCGTGTTTTCCGAGGCCATACCGCCGCTTTTATTGACCTAAGTGGCCCGAAAGATGAAGTTAACGCGGCACTCGATCGCGTGATGAGTGATGAAATCATTCTTAAAGATGATGAGCCTTTTTTCCTTCACCCAGGCGAATTGGCACTTGCAGTCACACTTGAGTCTGTTACCCTGCCTGATAACGTTGTTGGGTGGCTGGATGGACGTTCATCATTAGCACGATTAGGGCTAATGGTGCATGTGACAGCGCATCGAATTGATCCCGGTTGGTGTGGGCAAATTGTGTTAGAGTTTTATAATTCAGGCAAATTGCCACTAGCCCTGCGTCCGGGAATGGTAATTGGTGCATTAAGTTTTGAACCATTATCAGGTAGTGCTGATCGCCCTTATAATAGTCGGCAAGATGCGAAATATAAAAATCAGCAAGGGGCGGTAGGTAGTCGCATTAGCGAAGACTGAGAAGTATAACGGAATTACTATTATGTAACTTTAAGTCATTCAAGATGCAGATAGGCGGCAAGTGAAGCTAGCCGATGAACATGGGTAAATAAAGTGATTCGAGTCGCTGGTACCTTAGTGAAAAATCTGCAACTTGAAGTATGATGAGTATAGGGTAATTCCGTAAATTGCAGGGATAGGTGTAGTGTGAGCCTTTTGTGTGGCGTAGCAGACATAATTTAAGTGAGGGAAGAATGAAACGGTTTCTGACGACACTGGTCATTTTGTTGGTTGTGGTTGTTGTAGGGTTAACCGCATTAGTGATGCTCGTTAATCCAAATGACTTCAGGCAATATTTGGTCGAAAAAGTGGAGAAAAAGAGCGGCTATCAGCTCGATTTCAAAGGTGATATGCGTTGGCATGTTTGGCCGACATTAAGCATTATTACAGGTCCTGTCTCGGTAACCGCTCCAAATGCGAGCCAGCCCGTATTGAGCGCGGAAAATATGCGTCTCGATGTGGAATTATGGCCCTTGCTTTCTCACCGCCTATCTGTAGAGCAAATTGTTTTAGATGGCGCAGTTATTCGTCAAACGCCTGAAAGCGAACCACAAATTAGTACCAATTCACCTATCGCACCTGAAGGTCATCAGCGCACTCCAAGCTCTACAGAAAAAAGCCAATGGTTGCTCGATATTAATCAAGTTGAAGTATCGAATAGTTTGGTGATCTGGAAAACCAAAAACGATGAATACAATTTACGCAATATTGATCTTTCACTGAAAAAAAGTGATGAGCGTAAAATCAAAGCTAAATTTAGCGGTAATTTAAATAAAAATCAGCAAGAGCTCCGCTTTGATGCACAAGCTGAGTTAGATCTTTCTCAATTATCGCATCAAATTAGTGGGCAATTAAGCCAATTTGACTATACCTTTACTGGCGTTGACTTGCCTGAAGGGGGTGTCACGGGGCAATTTACTGCTGATTTTGCTTATCTTAAAGATGATATTGCAACAGCAAACTTAACTAATATTATTATTAAAGCCAATGATAGCGAACTAACGGGTAAGATTAATGCCAAGTTAGGGAATATCCCTGATGTGAATGTACAGCTTTCTTCAACTATGCTGAACCTTGATAAGCTATTAGGTACGCCGCATTCCAATGAAAATACCAGTAATAATAGCGCCAATGAAACAGAGAATTCAGTTAGGGTTGGTGTGAAACCAGTTATATCTGGTAAGCAAACGCAAAAATATGATTTGTCGAATTTAAAATCCTTTACTGCCAATATTAATTTGAATATTGATAATTTGGTATATCGTGGTATGGCAGTCAATGCCGTCAAATTTGTAGCGCAAAATCAAGCGCCTCAATTGGTGATTTCGCAGTTTGAAGGTAAGGCATTTAGCGGGCAGTTTTCACTGCCAGTCACTATTGATTATACCAATGTGCCAGCACAACTCACCGCAAAACCTAATATTCAAAATATCGATCTTACGCCATTATTAAAAGCCTTTAATATGCCTGAGAAGCTCAGCGGTATTGTTACCATTAACGCAGATTTGTCTGGACCCGGTTATGATGATTATGCCGTGAAAAATTTATGGCAAGGGCCGATTAATTTTAGTCTACGCAATGCGCGATTGGCTGGGCTTAATATTCCGTTACTGATCCAGCAGTCTATTTCACGAGTGACCAATAAAATTAATGCGCCAGTGAATACCGGTAATTATACAGAAGTTGAATTGTTCACGGTTAATGGCCGTTTAAATAAAGGCATTATTAATATTGCTTCGATGCAAGCCACCTCACCGTTGATTTCAATTACTGGGCAAGGTTGGGCTAATGTGCCGGCTGAAAGTCTAGATGTTAATTTAGGTGTACAGATTACTCAAGGGTGGGGCGGTGATTCTCGTTTTATCCAGCAATTACAAGCGATGACTATTCCGTTACGTATTTACGGCGGGTGGAATAATCTGCAATATCAACTCAATGTTGAAAAGCTATTGCGTAATGAGTTAAGAAGCCAAGCTAAAGAGGCGATTGGTAACTTTTTGAAGAAAGAAGAAAAGCAAGGGCTAAGTGATTTGTTGAATGCGCTTTGATGATTGTATCCACACTCTGATATGTGAACAGAGTGTGGATTAAGCTAATATTATTGAGTACGCCCTAATAATTTTTGGAGTTGTTTACTCTCATACTGTTCTGTCCGAGATTTTTGCTCATTATTCGAAATTTGTTGACCCAATTTTGCTTTACTGTCTATCTCGCCTATTGAGCTGAGTAACGTCTTTGTAGTACTTATGTCACTGCTAAGTTGTTTTGCTTTACGAGCTTGTGCTTTTGTTTCATTTCCTGCAATCCGAAGCGCATAATTATCTATATCTTTTAATATATTACTTATGTTTTTTTGTATTTTTTCTAAGCGGCCTTTTTTTTCAGTACCCCAGCCTAATGGCAATGACTTATCATTGCTTTGATATTCGCTCACTAAATTTTTTAATGTTTTGATATTATCATTTAATTGTTTAAGATCACCTGTATGAGCCTTTCCTTGTTTAGCTGCTTCTACTTGAGGTTTTTCTATTGGTGAATTACTAGCATTATTTATTGAATTTACAATTGATGCTTTAGTTTCTTCTGTATTTTTTTTTGATATTTGGCCTAACTGGCTGCTATAAATTGCTAATTTATTGTGATCTGAAATAGAAGTAGTCATTCTAACCTCGAGTAATATTATTAAGTTGCTCAAATTATTGAACATCTCAATAGTAAACTCTTGCAAAAAACGCCTTAAGATTATCAATGTTAGCTGGGTATTTTATCGACAAATATTGATTGACGAAAAAACAACAAAAAAATACCGGCCAATCGGCCGGTATTGTGTTTGGCATGAACATACTATCAACAATGATTACTCTTCATCATCGGCATGTCTTTTCGGTGGAATAATCAGTACTTTACTAATACGGTGACTATTAACTTCCAACGCTTGGAAAATGCAGCCATTGATTTCAATTTTTTCACCTTCTTCAGGGATACGCTGAAGGTGTTCCATCAATAGGCCCGCAATCGTTTCATATTCACGTTTATCTTCTAAGTGAATGGGCACAAACAAAATAAGGTCTTCTAACGGCATAAAGCCATTGGCAACCCAATTGCCATCTTCCAAT
The DNA here is from genome assembly GCF_016618195.1 of Providencia manganoxydans. NCBI lineage: Bacteria > Pseudomonadati > Pseudomonadota > Gammaproteobacteria > Enterobacterales > Morganellaceae > Providencia > Providencia manganoxydans. Next base: position 3,217,867 of record NZ_CP067099.1, on the reverse strand, counting down.
TTTTGAATATCGTGGCGTGAGTCATTGTCTTCCGCCCCTTCAGGCAGGTTACCTGCGATGGTTTCCATTACGTCGGTTAGCGTTACTACGCCCTCAACTGTACCAAACTCATCAACCACAAATGCGAAGTGAGTTTGTGCCTTACGGAACTGTTCAAGCGCTTTTAACAGTGATAACCCTTCAGGGAAGATAAGCGGCTGAGAAATCAGCGCACGTAAATTCAATGGCTGTCCGCTTAACTGTTGTTTCACTAAATCAAGAACATGAACAACACCTACTGGCTCATCATTAATGGTTTCATCAATGACCACAAAGCGCGAATGCGGATTTTTTTCCATCAACTGTAATAAATCACTGGCAGATTTATTGATGTCTAAATACTCCACATCGTGACGAGAAGTCATGATGCTTTCCACGTTACGTTGTGCCATCCCCAAAACACGTGCAATCATTTGGCGTTCTTGTGGGTCAAATACAGATTGATTATCAGCAATTAAGTCTGATGTGCGCGCATCTAACTCAGCGGTTTCATGTTTACCACTTAAAATACGTAATACAGCTTCAGCAGTGCGTTCACGTAGCGGACGACTGCCTTTTAAGAATTTACGGCGATTGAACTGAGCAAATTGGTTCAAAACCTCAATCATGATAGAGAAACCAATCGCTGCGTACAGGTAGCCTTTCGGTATAGCGTAACCAAAGCCTTCTGCCACTAAACTAAAGCCTATCATCAGTAAGAAGCTAAGGCACAAAATAACGATAGTTGGGTGATTATTAACAAAGCTTGTTAATGGTTTACTTGCCCATATCATCAATGCCATTGCAATGGTGACGGCTGCTACCATGACGCCAATATGGTCAACCATACCGACGGCAGTAATCACTGAATCCAGTGAGAATACCGCATCTAGGACGATAATTTGTGCAACCACAGCCCAGAAATTCGATGTTTTTCGTTGGCTATTGGTGTGTTCATCAGCCCCCTCTAGCCGCTCATTTAGCTCCATTGTGGCTTTAAACAGCAAAAATAACCCCCCGATTAGCATGATGAGATCTCGGGCGCTAAATGGGTGATCAAAGAGTGTAATTAATGGCTTGGTGAGTGTAATGAGCCAAGACAAGCTAAAGAGTAAAACAACGCGCATAACCAGTGCGAGCATTAGACCCGTTACGCGGGCGCGGTCACGCAGCTTTTGCGGTAGCTTATCGGCCAAAATGGCGATAAAAACGAGGTTATCAATACCAAGAACGATTTCTAGAACGATTAGGGTGGCAAGCCCCGCCCAAATCGAAGGATCTGCGATCCATTCCATACAGTTTGTTTTACCTTCTAATATGACGGCTTATGCCGACTGATGAATAATGCGGTTTGTTGTCGCAAATATCAATAAGAATTCACGCTTATGAGACGATAATCTATAAATTATGTTCCGTTTGCGCCAACGATTGCATCAATAACTACCCAGCGGAACAAACCTGAGTTAACATGTGATCCTGTTAACAGAATTGTCAGCAATCAGATTGCTGGCGTAGGTCTTAATCAGACAGGAGTTTTTCATGTCAAAGCAACAGATTGGCGTTGTCGGTATGGCTGTCATGGGGCGTAACCTAGCGCTTAATATTGAAAGCCGTGGTTATTCAGTCTCTATTTTCAACCGTTCAAAAGATAAAACGGATGAAGTTATTGCCGAAAATCCAGGGAAAAAATTAGTTCCCAGCTACACGATTGAAGAGTTTGTCGACTCTCTGGAAAAACCACGCCGTATCCTGCTGATGGTGAAAGCGGGTGAAGCAACGGATAAGACGATTGCTGCATTAACTCCGCATCTCGATAAAGGTGATATCCTGATTGATGGCGGTAACACCCTGTATAAAGACACTATCCGTCGTAACCGTGAATTGTCTGAGCAAGGCTTCAACTTTATCGGTACAGGTGTTTCAGGTGGTGAAGAAGGCGCTCTAAAAGGCCCATCTATTATGCCAGGTGGTCAAAAAGAAGCTTACGAATTAGTTGCGCCAATTTTGAAAGAAATTGCCGCTAAAGCCGAAGGCGAACCTTGCGTAACGTATATCGGTCCAGATGGAGCTGGTCACTATGTGAAAATGGTTCACAATGGTATCGAATACGGTGACATGCAGTTGATCGCTGAAGCGTATTCATTACTGAAAGGCTCATTAAATCTAAGTAATGAAGAATTAGCAGAGATTTTTGCTGATTGGAACCAAGGTGAACTTAGCAGCTACCTGATCGAAATCACCGCTGATATCTTCAAGAAAAAAGATGAAGATGGAAAATATTTGGTTGATGTGATTTTAGATGAAGCAGCGAACAAAGGTACCGGTAAGTGGACCAGCCAAAGTTCATTGGATCTAGGTATTCCTGTTACGTTAATCACTGAATCTGTATTTGCACGTTATATCTCTTTCCTGAAAGACCAACGTGTTGCAGCATCTAAAGTTCTAACGGGGCCAGTCCTAAAACCAGTTGAAGGTGATAAAAAACAATTTATTGAGAAGGTTCGTCGTGCTCTGTATTTAGGTAAAATTGTTTCTTACGCACAAGGCTTCCAACAGTTGAAAGCGGCTTCAGATGAATACAATTGGGATCTGAACTATGGTGAGATTGCTAAAATCTTCCGTGCGGGTTGTATTATTCGTGCGCAGTTCCTGCAAAAAATCACTGATGCATACAACGATAACGCGCAAATTGCTAACCTATTGTTAGCGCCATACTTTAAGCAAATCGCTGATGAATATCAGCAAGCTCTGCGTGATGTTGTGTGTTATGGCGTACAAAACGGCATTCCTACACCAACCTTCTCTGCAGCGATTTCTTATTATGATAGCTATCGTGCGGCGGTATTGCCTGCCAACTTGATCCAAGCGCAGCGTGACTATTTTGGAGCTCACACTTATAAGCGTACCGATAAAGAAGGCGTATTCCACACTGAATGGATGGAATAATCGCGAGTATTGATGATTAATTAAATATTGATAAGAGCCTTAGTTTTCTAAGGCTCTTATTTATTTAAGGTATTCATTTTTTTATTAAACATTATTTACTCAAGTTAACATCAATCACTTGATAAAATGCATTTTGTGTATCTGCTATATCCCATGTGGCTAAGATGACATGGTAGCCCTCATGATCCTCAGGTATCTTACAACTAAACGGTATATCAGTTTTTAAAGGTGGTATGGCACCATAGTCATTCCGTTGACAAAATGGGGTTAGATCAAAGGTCGCGCGAGTTAATGGTGCAGATTGATCCCAACCATTTTTAGTAATAAAGAAGCGCCAATTAGTGGTTGAGTGCTGCATAGTCAGAAACCAAGTAAAAGTATTATTACCTGTTTTCATATCAATTTTGTTCCAACGTGTGGGGCTTTGTTCATCTAAGGGAAGAAAACGTTCTATCCCTCCACTGGCTATTTTTCCATCGGGAGGACCAAATTCAGGAAAACCGTTATGGACTTCAATACTTTGTGGTTCATATTCAGCACCGAGTCCACAGTTAAAATTGGTGGGGGTTTTTTGACCTTTATTAAAATCATCATTATAACTACATTGATATGAGCGGCTTTGCGGTACTCTGACATAGCCATGAGCGTTAACCTGAAATGAAGAGACGGCGAATAGTACTCCTAACACACTAGCGTATATTGATGATGCAATTAGATATCTCATAATAACCTCGAATGAAAAGATAAAAAGAAGATTACTTACTGGCGATTAACAAATGTGATGTCATAGCAATGATCTATAACGCCAGTAATCATATTTTTATCATTTTGGGTGACAAAGATATTGAATAGAACTATGCAATATTAATTAAATCTTTATTCAATAATACTTGTATATGAATTGTGCTCATTCAATAGAGGAAATATTTATCTTGTTGTGGCTTTGATTGATAATCTTGATAGAATCATCAGTCGGCTTTTTATTGCAGTAGGGCATCAGCTGCGCTGCTTCCTAACTTATTCTTTGATGCTTATTAATCTAATACTTTATTTTATGCGGAAATTTCTTGTTCTCTTACTGTTGTTGGTACTCCTTAGCCCATTAGCGATCGATTTGTACTTACCGACGATCCCTGCAATTGCCATTGCATTAGGGTCTCCTGAGTCACTGATCCAGTCAACCATTGCGCTGTTTATTCTCATTTTTGGGTTAGGGCAGCTAATCTCAGGACCATTGATTGATCGCTATGGTCGTAAGCCTATCGCCATTATTGGTATTTTTATTTATATCATAGGCTCCTCTGTGGCTGCGTTATCAACGACGGCAGAAATTTTTATTGCGGCAAGAGTGCTGCAAGGGATTGCTGTTTGCTGTACTGGCGTGGTGGCTTTTAGTGGCGTACGAGACCGATTAAATGGCACTGAAGCGGCTCGTGCATTTGGTTTTTTAAACGGCACGTTGAACATTGTCCCTGCACTAGCGCCGCTTTTGGGGGGCTTTCTGGCGGAATATTGGGGGTGGCGAGCACCTTTTTGGTTCTTAGCCCTGTATGCGTTAGTGATTTTAGTGCTAGTGATCGCGTTTTTACCCGAAACACGTCCTGAAAGTTTAAAGGGCGTTAAAAAGCTACAACTGAATCATTATCTGCATATTTTACGCCATAAAAACTTCATGATATTTGCATTGGTTAATGCAGGCAGTATGGGAATGGTATTGACGTATGTTTCTTTCTCTCCAGTTGTGTTAATGGGGGATTCAGGTCTCTCGCCGTTACAGTTTTCTTTAGCATTTGGGGCAAATGGCTTTTGGATCATGTTCGCAAGCTATGTTGCGAATTATTATATTCCGAAGATTGGTCGTCCGAACTGCTTAAAAGCAGGTAGTATTTTTATGGCTGTGGGGTGCTTAGGGCTATTATTCGGTTTAACCTTATTGCCTGCTTCATTGCAAAATCACTGGTTAGCTTATATGTTGCCTGTCGCCTGCGCCTGTACTGGCTTAGCATTTATGATGGGAACAGCGACGAGTTATGCTTTAGAGCCTTTTGAAAAGGAAGCGGGAACGGCTTCTGCGTTAGTTGGCTTTATTCAAATGGCGGTAGGTGCTGCATTGAGTTTGTTAGCAATTTACTCGATGTTGCCTGCGAAATGGGCATTGGCGGCTTTGATGCTATTAGGCTGTGTGATTGCACTCAAAGCAAGAAATACTAGCTTAAAACTAGCAACACAGACTGAGGTTAATAAATGATAAACCCGTTATTAAAGCAGCCTCGAGTGGCTAAAGGTGATGTGTTGTTGAGCGCGAATACATCACCATAGACAGCGTTCTATGGTAATAACTTATCTAATCAGGATTGTTACCATGAATCAAAAACATTGGTCAAAATACCAATTACTTCATGAAGTTGTACAGAACCCAAATATCCATATTAAAGGGCAGCATAGCTATTACAGCGACTGTTGGGATAATGGATTTGAGCAGTCGGTTGTGCGTTATTTGGTTGGAGATGAAGGCAGCCGCGATTGGCAGTTAGCTTGGGATGTCGATCAACTGTATATTGGCGATTATGTGTGCATTGCAGGTGAAACCGTGATTTTGATGGGGGGAAACCACACTCATCGAATAGATTGGTTTTGTTTATATCCTTTTCTTGAACATATTGAAGACGCTTATATCGGTAAAGGCGATACAGTGATTAGCGATGGCGTTTGGATTGGTATGCGAGCGATGATCATGCCAGGTATCCATATTGGTGAGGGAGCCGTGATCGCGGCCAATAGTGTGGTGGTTAAAGATGTAGAGCCATATACTATTGTAGGCGGTAATCCTGCAAAACCAATTGGTCAACGTTTCTCGACGGGTATTATTACTGATCTGCTTGAGATGAAAATCTATGATTGGCCAGAAGAGCAGTTCACTGCCTTAAAACCTTATTTGTGTGGTTCAGATATCGCAGCATTAAAAGCGGCACTCATTAAATATCAAACTCAATAATACGATGACTCATAGGGAATGATTATGCATCATTCCCTTTTGCGTATTTAAAATTATTTTTTACCGACTAAGTAGCCAAACACAAAACCTATACCTGCGGCAACGGTAGCAGCGGCGAGGGGGTTATTTTTTACTGTATCTACTGCACTATTTAATGTGTCACAGCCTTGAGCTGCACATTGGCGTATTGAACCTTTAATTTGATGTTCTGTGGAGCCTGTTGCTTCACCGTAGGTTTGTTCTGCTGCACCTGCGGCTTCTCTTGCTTTATTTTCTGCTTTATCGAATAAGCTCATTATATTCTCCTTAATAGTCAATAGTCGCTATTATTAAGTGTAGCAGCCTCATAATATCTTGTGTGCTTTTTACTTAAACTGAGTCAGCTTTACATTCATTCTTCAATACGGATAAATTCAACTAGCGTTGGATTTGCGACTTTTTGATAATCTTCAGTATTTAGAATAATTGAACGTTCAAGTGTTCCCGCATTAAAAGCGAGTTCATCGAAACGTACAAACAATAGAGGATCAGCAATCAATTTAAGTGATGGATGAAAGCTAAAAGGGGGGATGGCACCGAAAACGCATTGGGTCAGTTCATCGACTTCTTTTGGGCTAGCAAGTGATGCACGTGTCCCACCAATTGCATGGGCTATTTTACTTAAATCTGCTTGTTTATCAGCGGGTAAAATGGCGAGTACATGTTGGCGAATACCATTGCCTTTGACGTGGCACACGAGACCTTTCGCCCCTTGGCCCAATTGGGTTCCGCGAATTTTAGCGACTTCTTCTGATTTTCCTGCCGTTGAATGCTCCATAACACGGTATCTCGCATTATGTTGATCAAGCAATTGTGTTAATTGATTAAAAATAATGTTTTCTGACATGATGCCTCTTTTCTTTTAAATCAGACTGATAGAATGATAGCAAGTCAGAGGTTATATACAACTTGGTTTGATGAGCAGCCCGTAAAAACGAGCTGCCTTGGCGCTTATTGGTGGCGTTCTTTCAAACGGTTAATAATAGTGGATAAATCAAGCTCTTGATCTTGCAGTAGTACTAGCAAGTGATACATCAAATCTGCGGCTTCATTGGTCAGTTCGGCGCGATCGTTGACCGTTGCAGCCAGTGCTGTTTCAACGCCTTCTTCGCCGACTTTCTGAGCAATGCGTTTGGTTCCACTTGCATATAAACGGGCGGTGTACGAACTTTCAGGATCCGCTGTTTTACGTGATTTTAATAATGTTTCTAGCTCAAATAAGAAACCCCAATCTGTTTGTGCAGGTGCAAAACAGCTTTCGGTACCATTATGACAAGTAGGGCCAATTGGCTGCACTAAAGCTAATAGAGTATCACTGTCACAATCAGGGTAAATATCCACTAAATTGAGGAAGTTCCCCGAGGTTTCGCCTTTCGTCCATAAGCGTTGTTTGGTTCTTGAGTAAAAGGTGACTTTGCCACTGTTTAGGGTTGTTTGCAACGCTTCAGGGTTCATGTAGCCTAGCATCAGTACATCACCTGATGTTGCATGCTGTACCACGACAGGCATTAGCCCATCGACTTTTTGCCAAGCGAGTTGGTCACATTGTTGTTTAGTTAACATACTCTAATTTGAACTCCATTTTCTGCAAGGTACTGCTTTAATTCACCAATATTAATAATTTGCTTATGAAAAACTGATGCAGCGAGTGCGCCATCAACGCCAGCGTCGGCAAAGGCATCAAGGAAGTGCACCATTTCTCCAGCACCGCCGGAAGCAATTAATGGAACTTGGCAAACTTCACGAACTTTTTTCAGTTGTACCAAGTCGTAACCTTGGCGTACACCGTCTTGGTTCATCATGTTTAAAACGATTTCACCTGCACCGCGTTGTTGTACTTCAGTAACCCAATCTAACGTTTTCCAACGCGTTTGGGTGGTACGTTTTTCATCGCCAGTAAATTGATAGACCAAATAATCATTGGTTTCTTGATCGAACCAAGTGTCGATACCGACAACAATGCATTGTACTCCAAAGCGATCGGCTAGGCGGCTAATGAGTGTTGGATCGGACAGCGCAGGGGAGTTAATGGAGATTTTGTCGGCCCCAAAAGATAATATTTGAGCTGCATCTTCAACACTTTTTATGCCACCTGCAACACAAAATGGAATATCAATCACTTCAGCGACTTTTGATACCCAGCTTTTATCAACCACCCGACCATCAGATGACGCGGTGATATCGTAAAAAACCAGTTCATCTGCACCTTCTTGGGCGTAGCGCTGAGCTAGAGGGACGATATCTCCAATAATTTCATGGTTACGGAATTGTACACCTTTTACGACCTGCCCATCACGAACGTCCAAACAAGGAATTATGCGTTTTGCCAACATTCGATTGCCTCCGCAACGGTAAATTTGCCTTCAAGTAGTGCGCGACCGACGATCACCCCAGCAGCCCCTGATGAAGGGATCTTCGCGATATCTGCTAAACAGCCAATACCACCGGAGGCTTGTAAAGCAATATCAGGGTATTGTTGGCTGATTTCTTGATATAGGTTGACATTAGAGCCAGTCAAAGTGCCATCTTTAGAAATATCGGTACATAGCACATGTTTTAAGCCATAGGGCTGATACATTTCAATCGCTTGCTCTAGAGATAAATTGGAGTTTTCTTGCCAACCACTGATCGCAATCTCTTTTACACCTTGCTGATTGATACGGACATCCAGTGCCAATACAATCGCTTCACCGCCATAACGCTCGAACCATGTTTTCACAAGCTCAGGTTGTGTGACAGCGGTTGAGCCGATCACCACACGGGTTGCACCGGCTTCCAATAGGGCTTTGACGTCTTCTTCACTGCGAATACCCCCCCCCACTTGTACTGGGACAGAAACCCCTGCGAGTAATTTTTTTAATAGCGTTATTTGGCGCTTTTGTGGATCTTTAGCACCTGTTAGGTCAACAAGGTGTAATAACTTAGCGCCTTGCTGTTCATATTGTTGTAAACGTGGGAGCGGGTCGTTGCCATAATCGGTTTGCTTGGCATAATCACCTTGATGTAAGCGAACAACGTTGCCATCAATTAAGTCTAAAGCTGGAATGATCATCTCAATTACATCTCCAAAAAGTTTTGGATCAGGCGTGAGCCTGCGACTCCAGAGCGTTCTGGGTGAAATTGAACGCCATAAAAATTATCTTGATTTACCGCACTACTAAATGGGTTACCGTATTGGGTTTGCGCGATAGTTTGGTTAGAAATTGGCATTGAATAGCTGTGCACAAAGTAAAAATAAGCATTATCGTTGATGCCTTTAAAGAGTGGATGGCCAGCCTGCGGTTTCACTTGGTTCCAACCACTGTGTGGGACAGGTAAACCGTTTGCATCCATTTTTTGCACAGGGCTATCAATCAAGCCTAATAATGGGATCGGTTCTTTGCCTTCTTCACTGACACTACCCATTAATTGCATGCCTAAACAGATACCTAAAACAGGTTGAGTCAGTGCTTTAATTAAAGGGACCAGCTCGCGTTGATGGAGTTGGTCCATCGCTGCACTTGCTGTGCCAACTCCGGGAAGAAAGACTTTATCCGCCTGTAAGATAGTATTGGTATCACGGCTAATTTGTGGGTTGTAACCTAAACGTTTTACCGCATAAGCCACTGATGATAAGTTGGCACAACCGGTATCTAAAATCACCACGTTCATCACAGAACCCCTTTCGAACTCGGTAATGTATCGCCTTCGACGCGGATAGCTTGGCGCAATGTGCGTCCAAATACTTTAAATAAGCTTTCTGCTTTGTGGTGATCGTTTTTACCTTTGGTTTTCAAGTGGAGAGTACAGCCCATGGCGTAGGAAAGAGAGCTGAAAAAGTGCTCGATCATTTCTGTGCTTAAATCGCCGACACGTTGGTATTTGAATTCAGCTTTATATTCAAGGTGAGGGCGGCCTGAGATATCTAGCGCACAACGTGCTTGGCACTCATCCATTGGCAAAACGAATCCAAAGCGGGCGATACCACGTTTATCACCTAATGCGAGACGCAGTGCTTCTCCAAGTGCTAAACCGGTATCTTCTACAGTGTGGTGATCATCGATAAATAAGTCGCCTTTGACTTCGACATTGAGTCGGAAGCCACCATGGGTGGCGATTTGATCTAGCATATGGTCAAAGAAGCCAACGCCAGTGTTGATTTTGCTTTCACCTTCTCTGTCTAACCAAACTTCCACATTGATATTGGTTTCTTTGGTGACTCGCTCTACCTGTGCATGGCGGTCACGTTGGGTTAATTGTTTGGTAATAGCCTGCCAATTAAGTGATTCAGGGTGATAACGCAAACCTTTAATCCCCATATTTTCGGCCAGTTGGAGATCCGTTTCACGATCACCAATCACATAACTATTCGCAGGATCGAGTTGGCCTTCCGTCAGGTACTCTTTAACTAATCCAAGTTTGGGTTTACGGCATTCGCAGTTATCAGCAGGTTTATGAGGGCAAATTAACACTTCATCAAATGTGATACCTTGCGATTCGAAAACTTGCATCATTAAGTTGTGTGGTGGTTCAAAATCAGCGGTAGGGAAGCTATCCGTACCAAGTCCGTCTTGGTTGGTAACCATGACTAAGCGGTAATTGGCTTTTTGTAATGCCAGTAAACTTGGGATCACGGCTTTTTCAAATGCTAATTTGCTGAGGCTATCAACCTGAAAATCGCTAGGTGGCTCAGTGATCAATGTTCCATCACGGTCAATAAAAAGTATTTTTTGGCTCATGAGTATTTCCTATTTTCAGATTTAGCAAAGTGCTTCGATAGCTTCAATGACACGAACATTTTCAGTTTCTGTGCCGATCGTGATGCGTAAACAGTTAGTTAATCCCAATTGTTTGCTTTGGTCACGTAAAATAATGCCTTGCTCCCAGAGGGCTTTAAATACCTTATTAGCCTCAGTAAAACGCACTAAAATATAATTGGTTTCACTTGGATAAACCTTTTCGACGATAGGTAACTCACTGAGAGCCTCTGATAGCGCAATTCGATTATCCGTGATAGTGGCAACGCGATGTTTCATGGTTGCAATACCTTCGATGCTGAGTGCTTGTGCGGCGATCGTGGCAACTGGGGTTGATAATGGATAGGGCGCAATCACTTTTAGGAGGATTTCAATCACATCAGCAGATGCTAACGTGAAACCGCAACGTAGCCCTGCTAGCGCGAAAGCTTTTGATAATGTTCTGAGTACCACAAGATTCGGGTAATTAGCTATCCAGCTAGCCACACTGTATTGTGGACAAAATTCAATATAAGCTTCATCGACGACAACTAATGCACGCTCAGCCGCCATTTCGAGCACCTGAACAAGATCTTTATTATCGATAATGTTGCCGGTTGGGTTATTTGGACTGCAAATATAAATCAGTTTTGTATTTTGTAAATTGTCGCGAATAGCATCGATATTCAGTGACCAATCAGGCATCGAAGGAATTTTTTTCTGCTCGACACCAAATGTCTCTGCGCTCACGCTGTACATGCCGTAGGTTGGCGGGCAGAACATCACCGCATCTTTGCCTGGTTCGCAAAATGCGCGGATCAGCAGTTCGATTGATTCATCAGCACCACGGCAAACTAACACTTCTTCGGGTGAAACGCCTGCATAAGCGGCATAATTAAGAATAACATTGGCTGGCTGACATTCAGGATAACGATTTAGGTTACGTTCATTAAACTGAAAGTCTGGCGCAGTAGGGTACTCGTTAGCATTAAGCCAAACATCACCGTTACCACCTAAACGACGAGCAGACATATAGGGTGTCATTTCTTTAACATTGCTGCGCGCAAGACTGGCTGCTTTAAACAGTTCGCTCATGACTTACTCCTGATTTTGTTTTTTTAGTTCGGTGACGCGTAAGGTCACAGCATTTTTGTGGGCAGTTAAACTTTCTGCCTGCGCTAAAGTTTCAATGGTGGTTGCTAGCCCTAATAGTCCTTGTGGTGACAGCTTTTGGATGGTCATGCGTTTCATAAAATCTGCCAACCCAAGGCTTGAGTATGTCGATGTATAACCGTATGTTGGTAACACATGATTAGTACCTGAAGCATAGTCACCGGCTGATTCAGGTGACCAATCTCCCACAAATACTGAGCCGGCACTGCTTATGTTATCGACTAAATCATCTGCATTACGCGTTTGTAAAATCAAGTGTTCAGGACCATAGCGATTACTAATAGCAACACATTGTTCAATTGAATCAGCGATGATGACACGGCTGGCGTTTAATGCTGCTCTAGCGATATCTGCACGCGATAGTTCCGCGAGCTGTTTTTCAGTTTCATCAATAACGCGTTGTGCAAATTCTGCGCTATCGGTTAATAAAATAACTTGTGAATCAGGGCCATGTTCGGCTTGTGATAACAAGTCAGATGCGGTGAATGCAGGGTTTGCTTGGCTGTCTGCGATGACTAAGACTTCAGATGGACCCGCAGGCATATCAATCGCAGCACCTTCATGGCTCTGGCTGACTTGGCGTTTGGCTTCTGTGACATAGGCATTACCGGGGCCAAAAATTTTATCAACCGGAGGAATACTGTCAGTACCAAAAGCCATTGCGGCGATGGCTTGCGCACCACCGACTTGATAAATATCACTGATCCCACATAATTTTGCCGCATATAATATTTCATCAGCAATCGGCGGTGGAGAGCACAAAATAATTTGTCGACAGCCTGCAATATTTGCAGGGGTACCAAGCATCATCACGGTTGAAAGTAATGGTGCTGAACCACCAGGAATGTATAAACCAACCGCATCAATGGGTCGTGTGACTTGTTGGCAAACGACACCTGATTGTGTTTCAACACGGATCACTTCAGGTTTTTGCGCTTCATGAAAGCGACGGATATTACCAATTGCAGTTTTCATCGCGACTTTTATGTCATCGCTAAGACGCGCTTCGGCTTGTTCAACGGCATCGCTTGAAACACGGATAGTTGAAATTGTCGTTTTATCAAAACGTTGGCTTAACTCAATTAAAGCGTTATCACCATCAGCTTTGACTTGTTCAATAATTTGCCTGACCGCATTTTCAATATTATCTGATGCAGCAATTGCGGGGCGGGTGAGTAAGGCTTTTTGTTCATCAGCGTTACAGTCAGACCAGCGAATTGGTTGGTTAAATCCCATTTTCATGCCGATTACTCCATCATTTTTTCAATTGGCAGAACCAAAATGGAGCTTGCTCCTAATGCTTTGAGTTTTTCCATGGTTTCCCAGAACAAGGTTTCGCTACTGACCATGTGCATTGCAACACGATTTTGATCACCGGCTAATGGCAGTAGTGTTGGACGTTCCGCACCCGGTAGCAAGGCAATGATTTCGTCTAAACGTTCACTTGGCGCGTGCAACATAATATATTTTGATTCACGCGCTTGGATAACACCTTGAATACGCGTCATCATCCGGTTAATTAATTGCTGCTTATCAGCGGACATTTCGCCATCACGTTGGATTAAGCAGGCTTTTGAACGGTAGATCACTTCCACTTCTTTTAAGCCATTGGCTTCTAATGTTGCACCTGTTGAGACGAGATCGCAGATAGCGTCTGCAAGGCCGGCACGTGGGGCGACTTCAACAGAGCCATTGAGTAAGCAGGACTTAAATTGAATGCCTTTTTCATCGAAGTAACGTTTTAGTAAGTGCGGATAGGATGTTGCAATACGTGCTCCATTTAAACATTCAGCGCCTGTATAATTGAAATCGAGAGGCGCAGCTAACGAGAGGCGACATGCACCGAAATCAAGGCGACGCAGTGTTTTATAGGAAGGGGTATTGCCCTGTGCAAGGCGGCTTAATAGTTCTTCTTCTAATACGTTTTCACCGATGATCCCCAAGTCAACTACGCCATCCATTACCAGTCCTGGAATATCATCATCTCGCACTCGAAGTAAATCAATAGGCATATTTTCTGCATAAGCAATCAGTCGTTGTTGTTGTAAATTAATTTTAATACCACAACGTGCCAACAGTTCTCTTGAATCATCGCTCAAACGACCTGATTTTTGGATGGCAATTCTTAATCGTGATTTGTCTAACATAATTTTACCCTGCTTATCTTGTAATAATTTTTTGATTAATAATAAAAAAACCCTCGGAAGTTTATCTTCCGAGGGTTTTCTCTATTTCGCATTTCAGCCACCGGAAGAGTCGTTGATCGTCTTCCAGCACACATCGCCCGAAAGACTAATCAGGATGATGGTGATGATGATGGTTGCGAGAAATACGATTCATAATAGCTTCCGTTACCTAGATTGTTAGTTTTTGTCAGTTGCTTAAACATTCACTAGGTAACAACCTATCCGATTTAGTGATCACAATGCAACCCTTTTTTTCAAAATAATCAATAATTGTTGGTAGTGAGTAGTTTCGTAGTGAATAATTGCAAAAATAATAGGTTCGGAAGTTAAAAGATTTTTCGTTATGCTAATAGCAAATAAATGCCTATGAGTGGGGAGTGGTTATAGATGAAAAAGGTCACAATTATTGGATTAGGTTGGTTAGGGTTACCGCTTGCAAGAGCCTTAATAGAAGATGGAATTGAAGTATCTGCAACCAAGACCACTTCTGACGGGGTTGCTGCGGCACGTGCGATTGGCATTGATTGCTACCCTTTGCAGTTAACCGCTGAATTAGAGTGTGAGCCTGATGATTTACAGCAATTAATGGAGGATTCAAATGCGTTAGTGATCTTACTTCCTCCGTCAAAAGTCAATGTAGAACGTTACGTTGAAGCCATTAGTTTATTGGTTGATACCGCAATCACGTTTCACATTCCTCGCGTCATTTTTACGTCATCGACATCAGTTTATGGGCAAGCCGTTGGTGAAATAGATGAATCAAGTGAAAGGCAAGCGGAAACCGCATCTGCTCAAGCACTTATCGACGTGGAAGATTGGTTACATGGGTTGCCTAATATTGCTGTCGATATTTTACGTTTAGCGGGCTTAGTTGGGGAAAATCGCCATGCTGGACGTTTCCTTGCAGGTAAAAAATCCCTCAAAGGAGCAGCCCAACCCGTTAATATTGTTCATCAAGATGATGTAATCGCGGCGATCCAATTATTGCTTCAGCAGCCTCAAGGTGGCCATATTTATAATCTTTGCGCTCCAGAGCATCCACAACGCGATCAATTTTACCATCAAGCATCGCAATTATTGAATTTAGAGCTTCCTGAATTTATTGAAGAGACTGAGGTTGATAAAGGTAAGGTGGTAAACGGCAATCTTATCTGTGAGGAGCTTGGGTTTGAATATCAATATCCAAACCCAATGCAAATGCCTATGAGTCTTTAATTACTTCAAAGGGATCAAAACAATTTTTTGAAACGCCGGACGCGTTTTTAATTGGTTAAACCAGCGCTCTAAATGAGGAAACTCAGGGCGCTCGGTAACAATTTCATGCCATGGGTAGAAAAGGGGGGCAATTGCGATATCCGCAATACCAAAATTTTGTCCATTAAAGTAAGGTTGAGTGGCGAGTGCATCATCAGCAATCGTCAGTAGCTTTTCAATATTGTGATAGATGACCCGAGCTGTTTCTGGATCGCGCTCATCAACTGGAACACGGACAATTTTATTCATCATTTGTTTGATATTATCGAATAAACTACCACAACCCCAGTCCATCCACTTATCTGCCGCTGCTTTCGCTTGAATACCTTGTGCGACTAATAAGTGAGATTGATCAAACTTTTCCGTAAGATAACGTAAAATGGCATTGGATTCCCACAGGGTAAAGTCATCATCCTGTAGAGTTGGGATGGTGCTATTGGGATTCATTTTCTTATATTCAGGTGTGTCAAGTCCGCCAAATGGGCCACCGACATCTTTTTGGTTATAAGCAACATTGAGTTCTTCAAGGCACCAAAGGACTTTTTTGACATTTGAAGAGTTTTTACGACCCCATACAGTTAACATAATTTGCTCCATGATTTTATGTTTTGTTGTTTATACTCGTCATACTTCAAGTTGCAGCTTTGTTGACTACGTTCACTCACGCCGGTCACATAGTTATCTATGCTCCTAGCGACTCGTTCGCTTGTCGCCTAGCTGCCCCTCGAATTATTTAGAGTATATGTTCAAATCATTTGTACCTTAAATAAGATAGATGAGATCGTATCATAGCAACAATCTCTATTTACCCTCAGTGGCTAAATTGGGTAAAAAGTCCTACATTAATAATGAATTAACCGTTTTCGTATTTGTAAAGGAGTAACCGATGGACAGAAAAATATTCACGCTAAAGGCGCGTTATCTAGGAAGTGGATTGGGCCTTTTGCTTGCGATAAGTAGTTATACTTACGCAGCGGAAGCGCCGGTTGCTCCACAGATTGATGCAAAAGCTTATGTACTGATGGATTACGATAGCGGCAAAATATTGGCATCAGGGAACCCTGATGAACGTTTAGATCCTGCTAGTTTGACAAAAATGATGACTAGCTATGTTGTGGGACAAGCGATTAAAGCAGGAAAGATCACACCACAAGATATGGTCACGGTTGGCATTGATGCATGGGCTACAGGGAACCCTGTGTTGAAAGGCTCTTCTTTGATGTTTTTAAAGCCAAAAGATCGTGTTTCGGTATTAGATTTAAATAAAGGTATCGTGATCCAATCCGGTAATGATGCCAGCATTGCGCTTGCCGATTATGTAGCAGGTAGCCAAGACACATTTGTCAGTTTGATGAATCAATATGTTAAGCAATTAGGGCTGACAAATACCCACTTTAAAACGGTGCATGGCCTAGATTCTGAGGGGCAATATAGTACCGCGCGTGATATGGCCGTTCTTGCACAAGCGATGATCCGTGATGTGCCTGAAGAATACGCATTGCATAAAGAGAAAGAATTTACTTTTAATAAGATCCGTCAGCCCAATCGCAACCGTTTATTGTGGAGCCAAAACCTAAATGTTGATGGGGTAAAAACGGGGCATACCAGTGGAGCAGGGCATAATTTAGTGGCGTCTGCGACTGATGGGCCAATGCGTTTGATCTCAGTGGTACTTGGGGCGCCAAGTGATAGAGTGCGTTTTTCTGAAAGTGAGAAACTACTTACGTGGGGATTCCGATTCTTTGAAACGGTTACGCCAATTAAAGCAGATCAGACATTACAGACGCAACGTGTGTGGTTTGGTGATAAATCCGAGGTAGCACTTGGTGTTGAAAAAGATGCAGCGATCACCATTCCAAAAGGGCAGTTACAGAACCTGAAAGTCAGCTATACATTAACGGATCCATCGATTGAAGCACCATTAGCGAAAAACCAAGCGGTGGGCACGGTGAACTTTATCTTAAATGATCAAGTTGTTGAGCAACGTCCTTTAGTGGTTAAAGAGGCAGTTGAAGAAGCCGGGTTCTTTGGCCGAGTATGGGATTATATCGTTAAAACACTGAGCGGCTGGTGGAATGCAATATTTGGTTAATTTTAAATAATTAATAATTAATATTGACTAGTCCTGATATAGGTTGACAACTTTTCAGGTATAAAATGCTCGATGAACCTCATCGGGCGTTTTATAGTTTAATGATAAATGAGGTCGCCTTTCATTATAAATCTGTATTGATTCTTCAACCAACCTCCTAGCCTGTTCTAAATTTCTCGGCTTTATTAACAAATATTCCATTTTTAATATCCCATTGACTCGCTCTGCTAATGCATTTTGATAACAGTCATAGCCATCCGTCATAGAACATTGAATATTATGTTTTTTATGGATTTCCTGATATTCCGACGAACAGTATTGTAAGCCTCGATCTGAATGATGGATCAAGGTCGTGGTTGAACTTCGTTTTTTTAATGCTTGTACAAATGATTTCTTGACGGCTTTTGTTTTCATATTGTCATCAAGATGATAACCCACTATTTTTCGCGAATAAGCATCGGTGATCAGACTTAAATAAGTATCTCCTTCGTGTGTGGATAAATACGTAATATCAGCAACCCACAGTTGCTCCGGTTGTGAAGGGATAAACCCTGATTTAATTAAATTTGGATGTCGATGAAATCGATGATGACTCAATGTTGTTCGATGATATGACCGCTTATTAGGCACTAATAAGCGATGTTCTCTCAACAAAGAAAATAATCGGTCACGACCAATAATTAATTGTTTTTGTTTCAAAAGAAAGTGTAATTTTCTCACCCCAAGCCTAGGGTGAACTGTTCGCTCAGATTTCACAGCACAAACAATAATTGCATCTAATTTTTTCCGCTTATCAGACGTATCTTGACGTTTGTAATAGGCTTGCCGAGTGATTTTCATAAAACGACAAGCTTTGGTTACGGTGAGTTTTTCAACCGTTTTTTCCTTAATAACTCGGCTTTGCGCTTTTTTGAGAGGCGAACTCCAAAATCCCTATCCATCACTTTGACAACCGCCTCAAAAAAATCAGCTTTGAGCTGCATCTCCTCAAGCTCTTTTTCAAGGGCTTTAATGCGTTGTTCAGGTGTTTGTTGCTCCGAGGTTTGGTTCATAGCAGCACCTTTATAAAGAGTATTGGGCGTACCTTCCGACCAATCTAATCTACCATGCTTACGTAACCAAACCAAAACAGTTGAACGCCCCTGTATGCCATATCGATATTGAGCTTGTTTATAGGTGAGCTCGCCTTTTTCTACTTGGTCAACAACCGCCAGTTTAAAGGCAAGAGAATAATCACGTTGAGTTCGTTTACCTATTGGTTTCATTACACTCTCCAATTTTAGATTGGAAAAGTGTCAACTTTATTTAGGACCGGTCATATTTAATATATAAGGCGCCTACATGACGCCTTTTCTATATACTAGTCATACTTCAAGTTGCAGTGCTTTTCGTTAATATATGTTGACTACGCTCATTCGCACTAGTCACCTACTTATGTAGGTTCCCAGCGACTCATTCACTTGTCGCCTAACTGCATCTCGAATTATTTAGAGTATATATTAATTAAAAAACCAGTTGAAAAAGAGTTATATTTAACAGACAAACTTCAATTGAAATGTTTTTAAATTAACTCATAATCTAGTTATTCATTCGATAGTGAATTATTGTATTTTTCATATTCAATGATTTAAATAAATTATAGCGAATGGATTCACTTTAATTATATTAAAAAGGAATAATAATTATGGCTAAGCTAGATATAAACTCAGCTTTTGGTAGAAATAAAGTTCAAGGTGGAAATGCAGCTAATAGCGGTGCTAATTACAACCGTATTAAAGGGGGCAATGCATTTGACTCCGGTATTGGCGATGGAACAGTGAGTGGTGGGAATGCTAATAATAATAATATTAATCAAGGTAATATTTTTGGGGGGGGAGCTGATAATAAAGGAGATAATAGAGGGTATGTTCAAGGAGGCGGAGGGATTAACAATGGTTTGAATCAAGATGATGTTTTAGGAGGAAGTGCATCTAATGGCGAGGGTTATTTCAACCAATGTTATATCACTGGTGGTGTTGCGATTAGGGGGCTTCAAAAAGGCATGGCAGAATATGTAAAAAACGAAGCGATATTTGAGTTATCAATGTCAGAATTTGTTGAATTACAGTCTGAATATGAGAGCCTGAAACAAGAGAATGAACGCTTAATTCAAGAAGAAGAAAAAAACAGAGCAACAATAGAAAATAATAAAAAAACGATAGCAGAGCTTAGTGTTCAACTCGATAAGAAGCACAAAGAGATTACTGAGTTAAATGAAATAATCTTAAAGCAAAGGGATGTGATTGCTGAAAATAATGCTATTTCAGATTCAAATAAAAAAGCGATTAAAGAGCTAAAATCATTGGTAGGAACACAGAAAAAAGAAATTGATGGTTTAAAGGATAGTTTAACTAAATCAACAGAATCGTATAATTTAAAAAATAAAGAGCTTAAAGATGCTAAGGTTGAGTTGACATTCTATAAAAATAAATTAAGTAAAGCGGAAAAAGAAAGCTCAGAAAAAATTAATGAATTTAAAAAAATGATTGCTGATGCACAGAAGGTAGTCAAAACGCTTAGAAAAGAGTGTGATGAAGCCAAAGAATCAAATACTAATTTAACTGCTGATATTAATGCGAAACAAAAAGAATTGAATGAGAAAACATCAACTCTGAATGGTTTGAGAAAAATAAACAAAGAATTAAATGTAAAAATTGATACGCTAAATGTTAAGTATGATTCTCTCAGTGTTAAATTTGACAGTTATAAAGCTAAATATGATTCATTATTTATGAATATAACAAGAGTGGTTAATGAGGCCGATGATAGAAGTGATTCTACTCTATCTAACTTAGCTGAAAGTATGAGCAGCATGCTCAGCGTATCTCCTGGAATTTCATACATGGAAATTGTAAAAGAGGGCATTAACCATATTGCTAATTTCACTCTAATTGATAAAAATATTGTTTAATTTTACGCTAAGTAAAAAGCCAGAATTATTCTGGCTTTTTACTATGTTAGATTATTAGGTTTTTAATTACAAGGGTAATGAACCATTATGAGTAATAATATGGAATATAAAGATTATGGTCACAATCGTGTTTTAGGTGGTAATGCAGTTAATCAAGGATATAATTACGGTAATATTATTTCTGGAAATGCAATAGATTCAGGAACCGGCTATGGAACAGTTATTGCCGGTGATGCGATTAATCAAGGTATAAATTATCATATGATAAAAGGTACAGATATTCGTAATGAAGGGGATAATCTGAGAGAAATAATGTGTCTTGCTGTTATAAATAAAGATTATCAGAATAATTTACTAACAATGAAAAATGGATTAAATACAAAAGGTACATTGGATTTTAATAGGAAGTATTTAATGATAGAGAGAGGGTAAATTATGAAATAGAGGCATTATTCTATTACTTAACTGAAAATAAAAAACAAATCATTTAATTTAACTTTTTAATAAATAGAAATGAAAGTTAGCAAGGAAGTAAATGAAATATATTTAGGATTTATACATGACATTATCTCAATGACTAATGAATCTATTATAAATAATAAAAAAGAAATGGAAAAGATAAAAATGAAAGATTCTATACAAGGTGAGAATGCTATTGATATGGATAGTGGTTTTTCTGAAATTAAAATTAAATATAAAAGGCTTGATGAAGAGTATAAAAAACTATTAAGCGATGAAAAAAATAAAATAAAATTAGTTGAAAAAAACTTTCATGAAGATGGGATGGGAACAAACGAACTAAAAAAATATTCATTTGATTATCAAAAAATTGGTAATCATGAAAATAATATGCTAATTAATCTTGCGGGAATACACGCTGACTTTATTGAATCAAGCCCTATCTATAATAAAATAACCAGAATAGAAAGCCATGGTGGAAAAGCACAAAATAGTGGCATGAATTATGGTATAATACAAGGTGGAAATGCATATAAAATCATAAAGAATATTATTAATATAAATGTATTTATCAGTTGTTTTGATTTTTCTATTTCAATGTTTGATGGATTGGTATCGATGATCAGCGGTATGATTGGGCAACGTGAAACGGCTTTTGGTGATCAAACGGCTAACAGTGTTTACGAATTAAATAAGATGTTTATCATTGGGCAAAATCATTCGGAACATCTATTAAAGTAGCAGAAAGAGGCCAATAACAGTCATTGGCCTCTTTAGGTTTACTCGCAGTGTGCTAATTTAATCGCTAAGCCACCTTGTGAAGTTTCACGGTATTTTGCATTAATATCTTTACCGGTTTCATACATGGTTTCGATCACTTTATCTAAGCAAACACGTGGATCACTGACACGACGTAGCGCCATTCTTGCGGCATTAACCGCTTTAACCGAAGCGATTGCATTACGTTCAATACAAGGAACTTGTACTTGACCACCTACAGGGTCACACGTTAAACCGAGGTTATGTTCCATTGCGATTTCAGCTGCCACACAAACTTGCTCAGGGCTACCACCCATCAATTCAGCTAGGCCCGCAGCAGCCATTGAACAAGCGACACCGACTTCACCTTGGCAGCCAACTTCAGCCCCCGAAATCGATGCATTCATTTTATATAATGAACCAATCACACCAGAAACTAAGAAATAGCGAGTGTAAGAGTTTTCATTAACAGGGCGAATAAATTTGTCATAATAAGCGAGTACCGCTGGAATAATGCCACAGGCGCCATTAGTTGGGGCTGTGACGACACGACCTCCCGCAGCATTTTCTTCATTCACTGCTAATGCGAACATATTGATCCAATCAATTACTGCCATTGGGTCGGTATTGGTGTTATCGCTAGTAACGAGTTGACGACGTAGCGCAGCTGCACGACGTGGTACACGTAGTGGGCCGGGTAATAGCCCTTCTGTCGTGACGCCACGCTCAATACCTGCTTTCATTACATTCCATATATCGGAAAGGTATTGATGAATTTCTTCTTTACTGTGTAGCGCTAACTCATTTTGCATCACCAGAGCTGAAAGTGATAACCCTGTTTCCTTGCAATGCTTTTGTAAGTCGGCTGCGTATTTATATGGATAAGGGACTTGTACAGATTGCTCATCAGATTGGCCAAAATGCTCTTCATCGACAATGAAGCCACCACCAATAGAATAATAGGTTTTTTTATAAATGCTTTTGTCTGCATTATAAGCAGTAATGGTCATACCATTTTCATGTAAAGGCAAATTGGTGGAATGAAAATTCATACCGCCTTCAGCTGGGAAATCAACTTCATGTTGGCCTTGAGCGAGTAGTAATTTACCACTTAGTTCAACATGACGAATAAAGTTGGGAATAGCATCAATATCAACAGTATCCGGCAAGTTACCTGCAAGACCCATAATAATTGCGATATCCGTCGCATGTCCTTTACCAGTCAATGATAAAGAACCATACACATCGACAGTAACACGGGTGGTTGAGGTGAGTAGGTCTTGTTGGATCAAGTCTTCAACGAATTGCTTACCTGCTTTCATTGGTCCTACGGTGTGGGAACTTGATGGGCCGATACCGATTTTGAAGATATCAAATACGCTAATCATATTCAGCGCTTCCTATATAGTAACAGTGTCTTAATTTTTAAGGCATGCTATGCCGTGTGCTCCGGCATCGTTTTTGAGGAGGGGAGGTATGACCGCCGGAGTGGTCACACCTTCCTATAAGGCTGATTAGAAGAACAGCTTGTATATTGCAGCAGAGATAGCGACTAATCCCATGATAACAATAAACACATTGCTGATTTTACCTGAGTACTTACGCATTGCCGGGACTTTACTGATAGCATACATTGGCATCAAGAACAGTAAGATAGCAATGACTGGGCCACCGAGGCTTTCAATGATATCCAGTACACCAGGGTTCAATGTAGCAACTAACCAAGTAGTCACTAACATAAAGATAGCAGTACCACGATTTAATTTGCGAACATCAATAGTTTTACCTTTTGCGCGATAAGCACGTTCAACTAAGCCATTGAAACCTTCACGAGCACCTAAATAGTGGCCAAGGAATGATTTAATTATAGCAACGAAAGCAATAATTGCGGCTGCAAACTTAATAAATGGCTGGTCAAAGTAACCAGATAGATAGTCAAGGATACTGATATTTTGTGCTTTTGCTTGAGCAAGATCAGCTGAAGACAGTGTAAATACACAGCTGAACACAAAGAACATGACAGTGAACACCATGAGGATATGTGCAGATGCTAAGATACGAGAACATTTTTGCTCGGCTTGATCGCCATATTCTTCACGTTTAGCAACAGAAAAAGCTGAAATAATAGGTGAGTGGTTAAATGCAAAAACCATTACTGGAATTGTTAGCCAAATGGTGACCCAAATGCTTTGACCGCCGCTGTGCTTAGCTGCTTCAGCGATGCCTTCCATGGTTAAGGTATCGAGTACCGCGCCATTCCAATGAGGGATCATATACAGAGAGAAAGCGAGTAGTACTGCAATGAATGGGAACACCAACATACTCATCACTTTGACAATATATTTTTCACCAAAAGAAACAATTGTCATGATCCCGCCAACCAGCACCAATGCTAATAACCAGCGTGGTGGAGCAGTAAAGCCCATCAGTTCAGTTAGGAATTTATGCACGTTATTGGTGATAGATACACCATAAACTAACAGAATTGGATAGATAGCGAAGAAATAAAGTAGGGTGATCCAGTTACCTGCGGTACGGCCAAAATGTTCTTCTACGACTTCAGTGATATCACCTTCTGGTTTTGAGCCAGAAAGCACGAATCGAGTCAGCCCACGGTGGGCAAAAAAGGTCATCGGGAACGCTAAGACCAACATCAGTAGAACTGGCAGTAATCCACTCATACCTGCGTTGATAGGTAAAAACAGTACACCAGCGCCGATAGCTGTACCGTATAAGCCCAGCATCCATACTGTGTCAGTTTTACGCCAAGCGCGAGCATCCCTAGTTTGCGAGGCTGTTTTATCGATGGAACCAACTCGAGTTGTATCCATAATAGTCTCCGAAATAAAAGTCAAAAAATAGGCACCCCGTGAAGGTAAAAACCTCACTGGTGTTTTAATCTTTTGGTACGAACAAATAATCGCCAAATATAATGTGCAGTCTTTTGTATCTACGTAACAATCTGATTGGAAATAAATATAAAATTGAGAGTAGATTTATTTTCAATCAGTTTTGCTAATTTTATATGTAAATTTGATAAACCGATTTTGAGGGTGCAAATGTACATATTTTTAGTAGAAATCACCGTGATCATACTCTCAAAAGAGAAAAATGTCCTAAATATTGCTATTTATCGATTTTTATAAAAATGTTAAAAAATTTACCTTAAGGTAAATGGAAATAGTGTTATTTATCCTGATAGAAAATAGACAGTCATAAGGAGTTATATGTTTATCTATATTTAAAGAGGGCAATGTTACTATGTTAATGAAGTGATGCTATTAAAAATAAATATAGTTAAAATAAATTAATTTTAAAAAGAATTACTGAATAAAAATGCAGGGCATAGTTTTATTGTTTGTTTTATGTTGTTGATTTTTAATTATATTTTTTCGTTTTTGGCAGTGATTCATCGGGTGATTAGTTATCATTTTTTTAGTTTTTTTATTGGAAATACATTAATGAATAATAAAGTTCATTAAACTAAAAACTAATACTTATTTCGCGAAGAAAAAAATAATTAAAAAACGTTACAAAAAATTTGTTAATTTACTGTTATTTATTTTTCGGAAAAAGTTCTTTTTTGTTCATTTTACGAATAAAAAAATAAAACAAAATGTTGATTCAACGCAAAGTTCAGAGCTGGATTAAAAATCACCAGCTCTGAATTATTGAATAATTACGCTTGAAGCCAACCTTTACGTATAAGGGAGGAGAATATGAGGTGATATAAGCGAGTCAAAGGTGCTTGGATTTTATAACCTACAATTGCCCAAAGGATTTGGCTTAATCCGCAAGCAATCATACCTAAAATAAATGCACCAGCCATGTCGAGTGGCCAGTGAACACCCAGATAAATACGGGACCAAGCAATAGCAATTGCGGGAACTAACATTAGCAAACCAACCCAAGTTCTTAGCCAGAACAAGAATGCAAATACAAAGGTGAAGACGATGGTGCCATGATTGCTTGGGAAAGAAGAAGTTGCATTATGATCAAGGAAATTAGTGCCAATACCGACCACAAAAGGGCGATCATGAGGTGCAATTAAACCGACTAGCCATGAAATAGCAAGGCCGATCACTAACGCATAAGCCGTTTTACAGACAAATGCTCTTTGGCGCTCCATATCTGGTTTTGCGCCCCAAAACCAGCAGGCAACAGTAAATAGTGGAAAGAGTAAGATCAGGCGTTTAGCTATGATTGTGGCAAATGCAATGGTGCCACTTGCAGACTCAGGGGTTGCATTGATCAGGTTAAACAAATCCAGATTGAATTGTTCCAGCACGGTAATGTACCTCGGAAAATGGGTGAAAATTAAGACTTAAAGCGAGAGAGTAGAGTTTCTCACATAACAGGTAAAGTCCCTTTGTCCTAAATACTCGTTATACTTCAAGTTACAACGTTTTACAGTGAGTGATAGTGACCGCGTCTGTTCGCAGCAGCCCTGTACTCATGTATGTGCTTGCTGCCTGAACTTTAGGCTGTCTAGCTGCACCCTGAAGTATTTAGAGTATAAAGGGGCGAATTTACTTTTTGTTAATGATTTACTCAATAGATAATTAACAAAAATATTTAGGTTTTTTAAGGAGTGCTTATGTGGATCCAAAAAGAAATAAGGTTAACAGCAAAAGAAAGAGGCTTCCATTTGATTACTGATGAAATCTTACATCACTTACCTGAGCTCAAGCAGATCAAGATAGGGCTATTGAATCTATTTATTCAACACACATCAGCCTCACTTACCATCAATGAAAATGCGGACTATACGGTGAGGCAAGATTTTGAAAGTTTTTTTAATCATGCGATCCCTGAGAACGAACTTTATTACCAACACAATTATGAAGGGAGTGACGACATGCCTGCACATTTGAAAAGCAGTATTTTAGGCGCGAGTTTAGTACTTCCTATAACAAACGGTCGATTAAATTTGGGGACTTGGCAGGGAATTTACCTTTGTGAGCATCGTAATTATGGTGGTGAGCGTAGGTTAGTCATCACTTTGCAAGGTGAGTGATACTCAGTTGAGTTTGTATAGGCAACAAAAAACCCGATAGCGATAAAACATATAGTTGGCTATCGGGCTCCTCAATATGGGGACATCAAAGAAAAGCAGTGGCATAAATTAAGACCCCTCTTATATAAGAAAGTTCGCAAGTAGGAAAAAAAAGTTGCATTATTTTTTACTTTAGGTAGGAAGTAGCACGAATTGAACAAATTAAGCGGCTCAACATGAAAAGATGAGCCGCGATGTATTGCTTATTTATACAGATCGAGGTGCTCTTTCGCGTAAGCTTCGAAATCAGTACAGCCACCGATATGTTTTTCATCAATGAAAATTTGTGGAACGGTTTGGACTTCTTTGCCAACGGTCTTTGACAGATCTTCTTTGGTTAAGCCTTCAGCGTGGATATCTACATAACGATAGTCGAAATCATCACGTTCATTTTTGAGTTTTTCAGCGAGTTCTTTAGCGCGAACACAGTATGGGCAGCCAGGGCGACCAAAAATTACAGTGTACATAGTATCTCCTATATAACAAATTCTCGTATTTTATTCACAATGCCCACTACTATGCCTATAACGGCTCAGAAATAAAAGATGATTTTTCCTTTTGTTGGTATCGGTCTGGTTTATAATCTTAAAAAAGATTATCCGATCTAAATAATTCGAGGTGCATCTAGGCGACCTGCGGAGCAAACAGTAAGCACATACATGAGTACAGGGCTGCTGCGAACAGACGCGGTCGCTATCGCTCACTGTAAAAGGTTGCAATTTGAAGTATCGTGAGTAAATGTTGAATAAAAGGATATACCATGAGTAACAAGCCTCAGCGGCAAATGCGTTCACTATCAGACTTACCGAAGCCTATTTTGATTTTAGAAGGGATTGGTATTGCGCTGTTGATTGTGGTGCTTTTAGCCATGAATAGTTATCTAGAGCTACCAGAACCTTTGATGCAAAAAGGGGCTCTGATTGCGATTGTGATGGTTGGTATTGGCTGTTTGATCCCAGCCACAATTAATATTGTTTGGCGAGCGATCCATGGATTAAGTTTTTTAGGTATCGACAATGAAAAAACAGCTAGGCCGGGTAGAAAGCAAAAACCTAGTGATAATGATAAAAAGGATGAAAAGGGGGAGTGAACATGGTTTTACTGGTGTTTTCACAGTCAATGTGTGAAAATTGCCCACTTTTCTAACTCATCTTAAAAGTGTTAGTTAGAACAGGTTCATTTTTACTGGTTATCATTTTGAGTTGAAGAAGGTTATAACCCATGGATACTATTTGTTACCCTGACATTTCACAATTACGTGAATGGCTAGATCAACTCAAAACATCCTATTTCGAGTGTGATTCTTGTGCTGCACTGCATTTACCTCATATGCAAAATATTGATGGTATCTTTGATGCAAAACTAGACATCATCAATAATGTGTTAGTCCTTTCTGCATTAGCAGAGCTAAAACCGACAGCGATCATCACCTTAGTTGCTAACATTAGCCAAATTAACGCGAGTTCATTGACTGCAAAAGTTTTCCTTGAGATCAATAATGAAAATTTGCCTAAATTAATTGTTAGCCAATCATTTTCACTTGAAGCAGGGATGACCTATCGCCAATTTAGTCATTTTTTACAGCAAGCTGAAGAACAAATATCCTCAATAGTGTTTGAAATCTATAGTAATAATTTACTTTATTCAAACCAAGATGAGTTTGAGGAAGAAATGACCGATCCTGAAGTTGATGATAATCCTTCTATAATTATTCATTAGTTTTTAAATTATGTATTGTGAAAAATATCAGGTGGGAGAATGCCATTCTTGCCAGTGGCTTGAGTTTTCGGTAGAACAACAACTTCAACTAAAACAAGAAAATTTGTCTGCGTTATTGCCTTCGTTATCTGCTTCAGTGTTTCACCCTGCGGTTGCTAGCCCACAGCAAGGGTTTCGTAACAAAGCCAAAATGGTGGTAAGTGGTAGTGTTGAGAAGCCTATATTCGGGATCATAAATTCTTCTGGCCAACCAGTTAGTTTGACTGAATGTCCGTTATACACATCGGGCTTTTTAGCTGTATTTGATGTATTGAAACCGTTTATTGCTCGCGCAGGTTTAACACCCTATAACATTGAACGTCAGCGCGGCGAATTAAAATACTTGTTATTGACTCAAAGCCAGCACACAGGGCAATTTATGCTGCGCTTTGTATTGCGTTCAGAAAAGAAAGTTGAACAGTTGAAAAACGCGTTGCCTTGGCTACAACAGCAACTTCCACAGTTAGTTGTTGTCACCGCTAATATACAACCCGTTCATATGGCTATTTTAGAGGGTGAGCAAGAGATCTTTTTCACTGCACAGCAAACGTTGCGTGAAGAATTTAACCAAGTTCCGTTATTTATACGGCCTAAGAGCTTTTTCCAAACCAATCCGATAGTAGCTGCAAAGCTTTATCAAACGGCTCGAGAATGGGTAAGGGCTTTAAATATTACCAGTCTATGGGATTTATTCTGTGGCGTTGGGGGGTTTGGCCTACATTGTGCGGAGACACATACTAAACTGACAGGGATTGAAATTAGTGCTCCTGCGATTGCCAGTGCGACACAGTCGGCTAGCGAGCTGGGACTACAGAATGTGGAGTTCCAAGCTTTAGATTCTACAAAGTTTGCAACCAATAAAGGCGATATCCCTCAGTTAGTGTTAGTCAATCCACCACGACGTGGTATTGGTGAAAGTTTATGTGAATATCTTTCAACGATGCAGCCTGACTATATTTTATATTCGAGCTGTAATGCACAAACGATGGCGAAAGATATTGAGCGATTAGCGGGATATCAGGTTGTGAAGGTACAATTGTTTGATATGTTTCCGCATACTGCTCATTATGAAGTATTAACTCTACTAATGAGAGATGGTTAGTAAAAATAAAGTCACTAATTAAATCTAAGTGACTTTATTTAATAATGATCAAATCAGATAATTTTATTTTTGGGGTTTTTATCAATAATAAATTTTCTTGTTATTTCTATTTTTCTTACGCCGTCTTTATCTATTAAGAAATTACTGTTTTTCTTATTGATGATTTTCTTTAATAACTCAAAAAAATCAGATTTATTTTTTGTGATAAATACACCTTTATTGGGGTCGAAAAGTTCAAATGTCGTTTTATTACAGTTGGTTAATGGTTTTACTGTAATGGCCATAGCATGATTTTTATCACATAGGTCACATGCAAATACTTGATTTTTTAAAATGTATTTCTCTATCATTTTTTTTAATGTATCCAATGAAACTATATCATTATTAGGCATTGAAACATAAAGATTAATAGGACTATTATCATAGGATACACCTTCCAAATTATTATTGAATTCAGTTTTTCTGATTATTTCATGAGAAAAATATTGTCCTATAAAATAAAAGAAAAGTTCTATTTTGCTTACTAATAAATATTTCTTTTTAGAGCTAAAACAATGAGAACTTATTTTTTCGGATAGTATTGAAAAGTTATCGTGGTAATTTTTTGTTGTAGATATATTGCTAATATTAGATTTAATGTATCTGTTGACTTTTTTAATCAATATTTTTATTTCATGAAAGTAAGGTGTTAATATTTTTTTTGATTTAGAGAGGTTTTTGATATTTTCATCAATAATTCTATCGATATAGTTATTGATACCTTCATTTTTATTGATAGGAGGGTATTTGAATTGATGTATAGCATTCCTTATATCAATCGAAATATCTTGATTAAATTGTGCCCTAAATATTTTATGAAATAATTGGTTAAGATGTGCATTATGATAAGAGATGAATTTTTTCTGCTGATAACTAGCGGGGTAAGAGAATCTACAGGAGGGAGCAACAAGGTTTAATATACTTATAATCTCTTGAATAAAATGAATTTCTTTGTTCTTATAAACATTAACAAGGAATCGATCAGTTAGCCCATAACATAGCCCTCCATCGGTATAATTAATATTTTCTATACCAATAATTTTTTTTGTAAATTCATTGGAGGGGGTTTTATGAAAGTATTCTATTAATTGATATTGATTAAATTTTATTGAGTAGTTTATTTTTTTGTTTGGCATAATTAAACCTTATTTGTTAAAGATATATAGGCTTAACTATAAAGCAGAATCCTTCTTCATCTTGTAGATTTCACGTAACTTATGTACATGAATTATTTAATGATATATGTTTGGATCTATAATAAAAAGACTTGTTAATACAAGCCGCAGACTGTTGACAAACATATCATGTTTGTCAACAGTCGTTCGGGGTTTTGAAATAAACAAGGAAAATCAATTTATTGATTTTTGGCTGATAACACGGAGCGGGAAAAACCACGTTTTTATCCCGCTTCGTCAGCAACCTCAGGCTTGTTAATACAAGCCTTTTAAATGATGCAGGTTCAAATTTAATTTCTATGCTCAAAAGCCAGTGCTTTGCGTTCGATAAGTCGCATAATAATGGTTAAGATTGCGTTGACCACAAGGTAAATGATACCTGCGGCAACAAACGCCATTACATCCCAAGTTTGGCCAAAGACTTGGCTGCTGTAACCCATAATATCCATCATGGTTATCGTACTGGCGAGCGAAGTACTTTTGAAAATTAATACGACTTCATTTGAGTAAGATGACAAAGAGCGCTTAAATGCGTAAGGCAAAATAATTCGCATTGTTTGTGCTTTAGACATCCCTAGTGCTTGGCATGATTGCCATTGTCCTGAAGGGATCGCTTTTACTGCCCCATGGAAGAGTAACGTTGAGTAAGCAGCACTATTAAGCGCTAGAGCGATCATCGCGCACACCCAAGGCGTTGAGATAAAGTCCCACAGCATGGGGTAATTCTGCAAAGATTTAAACTGGCTTGGTCCATTATAAATTAAGAAGAATTGAACCAGTAGTGGGGTGCCTGTGAACAACGTGATATACACTTTGACCGCTTGTGAAATAACCGGTGTTTTGAGTGACAATATTAGTGTAAACAAGATGGCTAATATAAAAGCGACAAGCAATGCACTAAAGGTCAAAGACAGGCTAGTTGGTAAACCAGGTAGTACCTTTAAAATCAAATCAATCATTGCGATCCACCTCGCTCAAAACGGGTTGTACGCAATTCAATTCGTTTCAGAATAACTTGGCTTAATAAAGTAATGGCAAGATAGATTAGCCCAACGATGGCATACCATGTAAAAGGCTCATGAGTACGATTAACAATGGTTTTTGTTTGTAACATCAAATCATTTACGCTAATTAAAGAAACCAGTGCGGTATCTTTTAATAGTACCAGCCATTGGTTCCCTAAACCGGGTAGGGCATGGCGCCACATTTGCGGCATAATAAAACGAAAGAAAATCGTTCGTTTAGTTAGACCAAGTGCGAAACCGGCTTCCCATTGACCATAAGGAACGGCTTTCAATGCACCGCGTAATGTTTGTGAGGCATACGATGCATACAGCAGGGCTAATGCCACTACACCACAGGCAAATGGGGTAAAATCAAACTGTCCACTTTCTGCAAAGAAAATACTGGGATCAATTTGTAAGGTGGTTTGCCAAAAACCTAAATTAATATCGATGCCATCGCCTAATAGATTGATCAGCTGTAATGTCCCAAAGTAGACAAATAAGACAACCAGCAGTTCTGGCAACCCGCGAATTAATGTCACCCAACAAGTACCTAAGAAGGCGATGGGTTTAAAACGAACGGATTCCCATGCGGTAAATAGCATCGCGAGGAGCAGGCCCAATATTAGAGCAGAAACAGCAAGGCCGACGGTTAAACCGGCGGCACTTGTTAGAAAAAGAAAATTGTTCATTAACTATATCGATTATTGTTCAAACCATTTTTTGTAGATAACGTCGTAAGTGCCATCAGCTTTAACTTCAGCTAATGCTTTATTCATTTTATCTAACAACTCTTTATTGCCTTTACGAACAGCAATACCTAAACCGATGCCAAAGTATTGTGGGTCAGTCACTTTCTCACCAACAGGTGCTAGGTTTTCGTTGCCTTTCGCTTTTAACCACTCATCAGCAACTGCGGTATCACCAAAAACAGCGTCGATACGGCCATTTTGCAGATCTAAGATTGCTGATTGGTAGTTATCATAAGGTACGGTTGTCATACCTTTGTGCTGTTCCATGATGTATTTTTGGTGAGTAGTCCCATTTTGCACGCCAATTTTTTTATCTTTTAGCTGATCGACTGAAGAGATTTTTTCTTTAATGGCAATAAATTCAGCTGAATTAGGATAATAAGTATCAGTAAAATCCACTTGTTTTTGACGATCTGGCGTAATATCAATACCTGCCATCAACGCTTCAAAGCGGCGGAATTTTAGACTAGGGATCAAACTATCGAACGATTGATGAGTGAATGTGCAAGTTGCATCCATTTTTGCACAAATTGCATTTGCAAGATCGACATCAAAACCAACGATTTGGTTGTTTTTATCAAACATCTCAAATGGGGCATAAGTTGCTTCTGTTGCAAAACGAATGGTTTCTTTTTCCGCGGCAGATGCAGATAGGGTTACAGCGCCAAGTAGTGCAGCTAATATAATTTTTTTCATTGCTTAATCCTATATCTATTAGTGTGACAGATAGTTTGCAAATGCTTCAGTTTGAGGTGCTGTGAAATGGCTAGCATCCCCTTGTTCTACGATATGACCGTTTTCCATGTACACCACACGGCTAGCGGCTTTACGAGCTATCTCTACTTCGTGGGTTACAATCACTTGTGTAATACCCGTCGCGGATAGTTCACGAATAATATCAACAACTTGTGCAGTAATTTCAGGGTCTAATGCGGCTGTAGGCTCGTCAAACAGTAGCACTTGTGGCTCCATCATTAATGCACGAGCGATTGCGACACGCTGTTGCTGACCACCCGATAAATGCAAAGGGAAACGCGTGGCAAACTGAGTTAGCCGTAAACGCTCTAACAACTTTTCCGCCTTTGCTTTTGCTTCTTGACGTGACAATTTTAAGACGCGACATGGTGCTTCAATCAAATTATCGATGACCGTTAAATGTGGCCATAGATTGTATTGTTGAAAAACCATTCCTACGTTTTGACGTAATGCTCGGATTGCCTTGGCATCTGGGGTAGAGGCAAAATCAAATTGCTGACCCGCAATGTTAAGTAATCCTGAACGTGGCATTTCTAGCAGATTCAGTACACGAAGCAATGAACTTTTTCCTGCTCCGCTAGGCCCAAGTAATACCATGGTTTCACCAGCAGGACAGGTTAGATTAATATCAAAAAGTGCCTGATGGGAGCCATAGAAACAGTTTATATTTTTTAATTGAATGCTCATGCTTACCAATAATACCTTGTTAAACTGACTCCGATATTAATCCCGTAA
This sequence comes from Providencia manganoxydans, assembly GCF_016618195.1. Classification (NCBI taxonomy): domain Bacteria; kingdom Pseudomonadati; phylum Pseudomonadota; class Gammaproteobacteria; order Enterobacterales; family Morganellaceae; genus Providencia; species Providencia manganoxydans. The sequence goes on along the minus strand of NZ_CP067099.1, from coordinate 3,183,904 downwards.
GCATATTTATGCAATAATAGATGCATAAAAATTTGTTTTTTCGCCTACTGTATCTTGAATGATCCAGAGTATAAAACCTGACTATTCAGCAGGTAATTGTTCTGCCTTTGTCTGGCTAGCGAGTTGCTTATCTCGTTCAAAAGCCAGTTCGCTAATACGTCTCGCCATCCCTTTAAAAATAAATAAGTGCGCAGGCATCATAGCGAACCAATAAAGCAAACCACTGAAACCAGCAGGATGCCACCACGCTCGCACATCAATTGAACGTCGGCTACCACTATCATGGATGGTAAAAGTAAGGCGGCCTAATCCAGGTGCCTTCATACCAAATAATAAACTAAGTTGTTTATTTGGTTCGATATTAATGACCCGCCAACCATCAATCTCATCGCCGAGTTGTAATTCTTCGCGGTTGGGTCGGCCATATTTGACCTTATTTAGCATCATGTCATCCATGATAGCGCGTGTTTTCCAAAGTGCATTCGCATAAAAATAACCATCTTTACCGCCAATTTGCTGAACAGTGTGCCATAAAGATGCTGTGCTTGCTGATGTCCCTAACGTAAAACCAGCTTGCTTCGGATAGAAGCCATACCCTGGGCGCCAGCGCTTTCTTACTTCAGGATCATAGCCCCAATCGGCATTATCAATGGCATCGGCTTCTTGAGCTAATGTGGTTTTAACAGCATCATCGAATGAAATCAGGGTTTGAGGGATCAATTCGCGCAGCGCTTTATCATCAGCAGGGAGGTCATGCTGTAAGCCTTGGATCAGCTCTTTGGCGATTGACGGCGGAACGGAGGTGATCAAACTGATAAAATGCACTGAGATCATACTGATTGGAATAGGAATTGGTATCAGTAATCGACGCTTGCCACTGACTTTAATAAAACGTTTAAATAACTCTTGGTAGCTCATGTATTCAGGGCCACCCGCATCAAAAATGCGACTTTCAGTGACAGGGAGCTTGGCGAGCTCAGTCAGGTAAAACAGGATATTACTCAGAGCAATAGGGGATGATTTTGAACGAACCCAACGTGGCGGTGTTAAGATAGCCAAGTTGTATACCATGTCACGCATAATTTCAAAGGCAGCAGAACCTGAACCAACAATGATTGCTGAACGAATTTCCGTAACAGGGGCTTTGCTTTCACGCAAAATCTCACCTGTTAATCGACGTGAAATCAGATGTTGTGAATAACTGTGGCCATGCTGAAGTGAACTTAGATAAATAACATGTTTAACATTGGAATTGTCGATAGCTTGTTGAACATGACGAGCCGCTGTACGTTCACGCTCAATCAAGTTTGCTTGATCGGCCATGCTATGAACAAGGAAGTAGACAATATCAATGTCTTCCATGGTATCTTTTAGCGTTTCTGGATCTTGTAAGTCAACATAAATACACCGCGTATCTTGCCAACCTTGTGACAGCATCCAATCTACCCGTCTGGCTGCTGCGGTCACTTGATGACCCTGCTTGATTAATTCAGGGATTAAGTTTTGTCCAATATAGCCGCTAGCACCTAATACTAAGATACGCTGTTGTTCATTCATGTCTATTTCCTGTTTTTACGCTCACCTATCGCTATTGTGACTGAAATTCTACTTATGTAAAGCGCTGTTAAATATCATCATTTTAAGACTTATTATCGATTTATCGCGATTGTGAATAACTACGTAAAGAAGGCCATCAAAATTGGTGTGATTAAACTAAGCACGAAGCCATGAACAATTGCCGCGGGTACGATGGAAACGCCGCCACTGCGTTGTAATACAGGCAACGTGAAATCCATAGAGGTAGATCCGCAAATCCCTAATGCCGTAGAACGATAACGGTTAATAATTAAAGGGATCAACATAATGGCCGCTAATTCACGTGCGAGATCATTAAAAAATGCTGCACTGCCCATCACTGGCCCATAAGCATCGGTTAATACAATACCGGTTAAGGAGTACCAACCAAAACCCGAAGCAAGCGCTAACCCCATTTTTACGGGGATCCCTAACAGGAAAGCGGCGATTGCTCCCCCAACTAGTGCGCTAGCTCCCATCACTAATGCAATCGTAGTACCTCGTCGGTTAACTAAAATTTGCTTAAGGCTCATGCCGCTGTTGCGTAACTGAATGCCAACCAACAATAGCAACAACATCAAGGCTATTTGGCTACCTTTATCCGCATAATGAAGGAATTTAAACCCAGTCAAACCCACGAAGAAGCCAATAAGGAGCACCCCACAAAGTTGTAATGATTCGAGAACCATTTTAATGCGTGAAGGGGGTTTTTCTTGTTTATGTTTTGGAATTTTCCAAGGATCGAACTTATCCAAGAGCAACAATGAAATAAGATTAAGTGAAAATATGCATACAAAGAATGTTAATGCATAAATTAAAATTGAAAATAAATGTGCACTTAAGTTTTCAAGTAATGCGAGGGTGATCCCCATTAAAAATAGAATGATATACACCATTGAGTTTAAGGCGCGATGTACAACATCTAGGATCTTTTTATTTTTGATGGAGATAAGATAACCTAGCGTTAACGGTAGTAAAATAATGAGTAATCCTGAATACATTTTGCATCCTTTAACTTATCCCATTAACAAGGGGTTATTACACTCACTACATTTCAAGTTGTAGTACCGCTAATGTCGTGCGCTAGCTACAGCTCGAATGATTTGGAGTATAAATTATTAGAATAATTTCTTTCGTTACTATTTTGATATCAATTATTGTTTGACATCAATTATTGAATCGCATTAATTACGATGTCGTTTTTTTCGCTGTCTATCGATAAAAAATAGGATAAAAAAACTAAAAAATAAAGTTTAACTATTTTATAACACTAAGAATGGATGCTCAATATGGTTGGCTATGTTGAGGTAAATATATTTAATTTTTGTTCGCTCTTATAGTCATGTAAGCAGTTAATAAGGTAAGCTTTCAAAATAGATCATAGCAAGGAGAGGGTGTATGTATCTGGAACGTGTGGAAATATACGGTTTTAGAGGGATTAACCGGCTCTCATTAGCGCTAAATAAGAACACGGTTTTAGTGGGAGAAAATTCATGGGGAAAGTCGAGCCTTTTGGATGCACTGACTATTCTACTTTCGCCTGAGCAAGAAAATTATCAATTTAATCAACATGATTTTCATCATCCAATGGGGGATGATGCTTCTCGATTTCGCTCATTACAAATCGTGCTTAAATTTTGTGAGGATCGTCCCGGTCGCCATCGCTCGTATCGTTTTCGTAACCTCACTTCTGTTTGGGTCGACAATGATGACGATTTAAAGCATATTTTTTATCGTGTGAGTGCCGAAATGAAAGAAGATGGCACGATCAGCGTGGATCGCAACTTTTTGAATGCAGGTGGTAATAAGTTATCGCTAGATAATGTGGGGAAATATATTAAAGAAATTATCCGCCTTTACCCCGTTATTCGACTGCGCGATGCACGTTTTCTTAATACCTTAAACCCTGAAACCTTGGTTGCTGGCGACAAAGAGATCCGCGATGTATTTAATTCACGTATGGAAGATTTGACGCGTGCACTGATCAATAACCCACAGCGATTGAGTGATGATGAACTGGTTGAAGGGATTGATGCGATGCAACAATTGCTTAGCCATTATTTTGCGGGGCAAAGCACTCATATATTTCAAGAACATCGCTCTACAATTAAGCAGGAACCACGGCGAAGAGGCTGGCAGGCACTCGATAATATTAGTCGCATTGTCGCTAAACCGAATGAACGTAATATCCGTTTAATTATATTAGGTATGTTTTCTTCTTTGTTACAATCAAAAGGTAACATACAACTGGATAAATATGCTCGCCCATTAGTGATCGTTGAAGATCCTGAGACACGTTTGCACCCGATTATGTTGTCAATTGCATGGGGGCTATTGAATTTGTTTTCTTTACAACGCCTCACAACCACAAACTCAGGTGAATTGCTATCTCAGGTTCCTATTGAAAATCTATGCCGTTTAGTTCGAGACTCAGGAAAGGTATCAGCTTATCGATTAGGCAAAAATGATTTATCGCCAGAAGAAGTGCGCAAAATTTCTTTTCATATACGTTTTAATCGGCCCTCAGCGCTGTTTGCTCGTTGTTGGTTACTGGTTGAAGGTGAAACAGAGATTTGGTTGATGAATGAGTTAGCTCGTCAATGTAATTATTACTTTGAGACTGAAGGAATTAAAGTCATTGAGTTTGCTCAAAGTGGTCTTAAGCCTTTATTAAAGTTCGCTAACAAAATGGGGATAGAATGGCATACGCTGGTTGATGGCGACGAAGCGGGTAAAAAATATGCAGCAACGGCACTCAGTTATGCAGAAAAAATGCATGATACAGAAAGAGACCGCTTAACGCGTTTGCCCGCACCTGATATGGAGCACTTTTTGTATCGAGAAGGCTTTAGCCATCTTTATCATGAAATCGCAGGGATCCCTGACAATGCAAAGGTTTCGACGCGTAGAGTGATTATTAAAGCGATTTCTAAAACATCAAAACCTGATCTTGCTATTGCCACCGTCAATCGAGCGGCGGAATTAGGGCCTGATTCTATACCATCACAGTTAAAAAGTATGTTCTCACGAGTGGCGTGGTTAGCGAGAGGAAAAGCTTATTAAGAGGATATATCCAGTTGTTAGAATATCAATATTTTAGAGAGAGGGCAGCCTCTCTCTTTGATCATATAGGTACAAAATGAAAACACATTCACGAAAAAAGTGGCTAGTCTCTATACTGGTTATTTTTCTGGCGCTTGGTGCTGCGTTGTTTTTTTTCGGTGGTGAAAAAAAAGAGGTTTACCAAACAGTTGCTGTAACACGTGGTGACTTAGACAAGCAAGTACAAGCGACAGGTAAACTGGATGCAGTACGTAAGGTTGATGTAGGGGCACAAGTTAGCGGTCAATTGCAGACTCTATATGTGAAAGAAGGTGACAAAGTTAAAAGAGGTGATTTGTTGGCAGTGATTGATCCTCAGAAGGCACAAAACGACGTCACTGAAGCCCAAGAAACCATCCATGAATTAGAATCAAATTTGGCATTATCCAAATCAGAGTTACGTCTGGCTGAAGTGACCTACCAGCGCCAATTAAGCTTATCCAAATTACAAGCTGTTTCTAAACAGGAGTTGGATCAAGCGCAAACAGATGTGGAAGTTAAAAAAGCGCGGGTTGCAACGTACCAAGCGCAAATTAAACGTAATCAAGCGACATTAGATACGGCGAAAACCAATCTAAAGTATACACAGATTACAGCGCCGATGGACGGTATTGTCACCTTTATTAAAACATTACAGGGGCAAACTGTGATTGCAGCTCAGGAAGCGCCAACGATTTTAACCTTAGCTGATATGAATACTATGTTAGTTAAAGCGGAGGTTTCAGAGGCGGATGTGATCTATTTAGAACCAGGGCAAGCGGCATCATTCACGGTTTTAGGTGCGCCTGATAAACGGTTTACCGGCGTTCTTAAAGATATATTGCCTACTCCCGAAAAAATTAATGATGCCATTTTTTACTATGCTAGCTTTGAAGTACCGAACCCACAGCATTTGCTGAAATTACAAATGACAGCACAAATCAAGATTGATCTAGAATCGCATAAAAATGTCCTTCTTTTACCACTGTCTGCATTGGGGGATGAAGTCTCTCCACAAGTTTATGAGGTGGAGGTACTTAATGGTGAAAAAGTTGAAAAACGCCAAGTTAAGATAAATAGCCGTAATGACGTTCAAGTCGAAGTGGTTGAAGGGCTTAAAGAGGGTGAGCAGGTCGTCACCGGTCGTATTACGGAGAGCTAATATGTCCGCTTTACTAGAGCTTAAAGGTATTACTCGACGTTATCCTGCGGGTGAAAGCGAAATCACCGTTCTGAAAGAGGTATCGCTTACCATAAATGCAGGGGAAATGGTGGCGATTATCGGTGCATCCGGTTCAGGTAAATCCACGTTGATGAACATCATTGGGTGTTTAGATAAGCCGAGTGAGGGAGAGTATTTTGTTGCACAACAAAATATTTCACAGCTGGATGATGATCAACTTGCTGAATTACGTCGCGAACACTTTGGCTTTATTTTTCAACGTTATCATCTGTTGAGTCATTTAACCGCTGAGCAAAATGTGGAAGTACCTGCTGTTTACGCAGGTGCTGGTAAAGCACAACGTCGTCAAAGAGCAATTGAACTACTTAGTCAACTTGGCTTAGGTGAACGTGTTGAATATCGGCCAAGTCAACTATCAGGTGGTCAGCAACAGCGGGTGAGTATCGCACGTGCTTTGATGAATGGTGGGCAAGTGATCCTTGCCGATGAGCCGACGGGGGCACTGGATAGCCACTCGGGTGAAGAAGTGATGAAAATCCTTAAAGACCTGTGCGCTCAAGGTCATACCGTGATTATCGTGACACATGACCCTAAAGTTGCCCAACAGGCGGAGCGTATTATTGAAATCAAAGACGGCGAAATACTCAGTGATTCAGGTACGGTTGCAGCTATTAAACCAACGCCTATACAAAAAAATACCCCTCGACGGATTTCGCTAGGCCAAGTTTATGGGCGGTTTAGTGAAGCTTTATTAATGGCATGGCGGGCGATGGTTGTAAATAAAATGCGCACGTTACTCACCATGTTAGGCATTATTATTGGTATTGCTTCTGTTGTTTCGATCATGGTTATTGGTGATGCAGCGCAAGGAATGGTGCTCAACAATATTAAAGCTATCGGCACAAATACCATTTCTGTTTACCCCGGTGAAGATTTTGGCAGTGATGACGCACAAAATCGGCAATCATTAAAAAGTGAGGATGTGGAGGCGCTTGCCCAACAACCTTATGTTGAGGCAGTTTCAGGCCAACTCTCTAAATCCACACGATTACGTCGCGGGAATTTAGACGCTTCTGCGCAATTATTAGGTGTTGGACGCGACTATTTTAAGGTATATGCAGAAAATTTCTCCGAAGGAATGAGTTTCACACCAGATATGGTCGAACGTCGGGCTCAAGTCGTGGTAATTGATGCAAATACGAAGCGGCGTTTTTTCCCTCATCAAAAAAATGTGGTTGGTGAAACATTATTGATAGGCAATATGCCAGCAACCGTCATTGGGGTACTGGCTGAGCAGAAATCTATTTTTGGCTCAACGAATTCTTTATCTGTTTGGTTACCTGATACGACGGTGAACAGCAAAATTTTAAACCGCCCTTATCTTGATAACATTATTGTGAGAGTCAAAGAGGGAGTGGATGCCAAAATTGCGGAACAGCAAATTACCCGTTTATTAACATTACGTCATGGTAAGAAAGATATTTTTACCTATAACATCGATACATTAGTCAAAACAGCAGAAAAAACGACGAGCACTATGCAGCTTTTTTTGACGCTAGTGGCGGTGATTTCATTGGTTGTAGGGGGAATTGGTGTGATGAATATCATGTTAGTCTCTGTGACGGAAAGGACACGCGAAATTGGTATTCGTATGGCAGTTGGTGCCCGCACTAGCGATGTTATGCAGCAATTTTTAATCGAAGCGATATTAGTTTGTCTGATTGGTGGATTAATGGGAATTGCGCTGTCTTATGGTATCAGTGTGATAGCTCAAATGGCGCTGCCTGGTTGGACATTTGCTTTTCAGCCAATTGCATTGATTAGTGCATTTATTTGTTCAACAGCAATTGGCGTGATCTTTGGGTTTTTACCTGCTCGCAGCGCTGCGAGATTGAACCCCATTGATGCGCTAGCAAGAGAATAATAAATTGACATCACTCCTTAACAAATTTCTGTCGAGGAGTGATTTCATTACAGCTCCTCACCCCTAAATTCTGATCAAATTGATAACCTATATACTCATTTCATGTTGAATTAATTGGATTATTTCTATGGTAAAAATTGTGGTTTCAGAGTAAATGCAACAAAAATAGGCCTTGATTAACGCTATAATGAAGGGTTTATAGTTTGTCCTGTGTTAAATGTTAATATTATTAGTAATGCAATGATTGACATGGTAAATAATGGTAATAGTACCGTTAATTTAGACCTTCCCAATCGCTTCAGAACAGAATATTAATAAAAAAATTTCCATTTTGTGAAGTATCACTAATCATTAGCTGATTAATCCAACTCACTTATTTTTATATAAATTTCACTCTTCAACAGCTAATTTTCTCGTTCTAGTATAATTTAGACATAAAAAAATGTCTGAAAATATAAATTCTACTTGCGATTTGGTATCGATCATGGATATCATTTGCCTTGTAGAATAAATGAAACCGAGTTCCATAAAATGGAACTTTAAAAAATATTAAAGCCAATATAAACTCAACAGCAAAGATCCACACAGCAGGAATACTAAATGGCGAATAAAACGGGTGAAGATTATTCTCTGGCTCGAGTACCTTTCAGTGCTCGTCGGCCGTTCTATGAAGTACTAATAATCCGAATTGGCTCACTTGCCTGTGTTTCACAGGTGATGTTAGGTGCAGCTCTCGGTTATGGGCTGACTTTTTGGCAAGCGTTTTGGGCCACAATGCTAGGTTCAGTGATTTTACAAGTTGTTAGCTGGGCACTAGGTGCGGCCGCGTGTCGTGAAGGAATGTCAATCAGTCTACTGTCACGGTGGTCTGGGTTTGGTAAGTTGGGCTCTGCTTTAATTGGTGGCGCAATCGCGATTTCACTGATGGGCTGGTTTGGCGTACAAAACGGTTTCTTTGCGGATGGAATGTATAAAGCGACGAATGTGCTAACACCAGGGACTTGGTCGCTTATTACAGGCATTGCGGTGACTGTTATTACAGTATATGGATATCGATTTTTATCTATTACTGCGAATATCTCAACGCCGCTATTTTTACTTGCATTAGTTTGGGCCACCTATAATTTGCTTTCAGGGCAGGATATTGGTGCGCTTATTAGTAGTACTGAACCATCAGGGCCTCTTATGACCATGCCCGCAGCGATTACCATGGTTGCAGGTGGGTTTATTATTTCCGCTGTTACAACGCCCGATATTAGTCGTTTTATGAAAAGCCCAAAAGAGGTTTTCTGGATGACTCTTATCGGGACTTTTTTTGGTGAGTTGTTAGTCAATATGATTTCTGTATTGATGGCACTTGCGTTGCATACTTACCAAGTATTTGATTTGATGATGACTTTAACAGGTTTGATTGGCGCATCAATTGTTATCTTTTCAACCATCAAAATGAATGATATCAACCTTTATTCATCATCATTAGGGTTTTCCACATTACTTAACGCTGTATTTAATAAGAAGTTTGATCGTCGTTATCTGACTTGGATTATTGGTATCTTGGGTACTATTGCTTCAATGTTAGGTATTTTAGATAACTTTATCGGTTTCCTAATCTATTTAGGCATCGCTATTCCACCGGTTGCTGGCATTATGGTGGTTGATTACTACTTATTGAAACGTGACCGTAAAGAGTTAGATATCACTAGAGCTAAAGGTGAACTCCCCTCAATGTGCGAAGCGTTTAATCCAATAACATTAGTTGTTTGGGGAATTGCTGTTGTAGTGGGGTGGCTAAGCTCTGCGTTAGGTCCTTTTAATACCGATTTTGGTGTGCCTGCACTTAATTCACTGTTGGTCAGCGCTGTTCTTTATTGGATTGCGATGCGTTGGCAAGCTCGAATTAAAGGCGTCGATACGGTGCAATTCCGTAAAGTTAATCATTCAGATTAAGGGTGAGGGCAATGAACCAAAACAGTGTGAAAGTTGCGCTTGCGCAGTTTAATTCAATGCTTGGTGACAAGTCAGGAAACTTACAACGGATGGCAGATTTTTGCCATCAGGCGGCAGAGCAAGGCGCTAAGCTAATTTGTTTCCCTGAATTGGCGACGACCGGCTATCGTGGTGATCTGTTGTCCACAAAACTCTGGGATCTTAGCGACAGCGTAGGTAGCGAAACCTATCAATTATTGAGTTCTCTTGCGACAAAATTAGATCTCACCATAGTGAGTGGTTTTGCTGAGCGGGGAACATACCTCGGGGAAGTTTACAATTCAGTGGGCGTTTGGACTCCCGGTTGCCATGAAATTAGTGGAGTCTTCCGTAAAGTTCATGCATTTGGTATTGAAAAACAGTGGTTTAATAGCGGAAATAGCTACCCTGTATTTGATACTCCCATTGGCAAAATTGGTGTCATGATTTGCTATGACATGGGATTCCCTGAAGTTGCACGTATTTTGACCTTGCAGGGAGCAGAAATACTGATTGCTCCTTCAGCATGGTGTATTCAGGATAGAGACATGTGGGATATTAATACCGCTTGCCGTGCGTTAGAAAATGGTTGTCATCTTCTTGCGGTTAATCGCTGGGGGAACGAAGGCGACCTACACCTGTTTGGTGGGAGTAAAGTACTTGGCCCTCGGGGACAAGTGCTGCATGAGGCAGGCTACGATAGCGAACAGCTATTGATAGGCGAAGTAGACTTTCAGGTTCAAGCACATACTCGCTTGAACATACCTTATTTGAGAGACCGAAAACCACATAGCTATCAGCAATTAGTACAAGCTCCTCAGTCTATGGGTGAACCATGAGTATTCTCTCAAGCGTTGTAGATGTCTATCGTTTATTTCTTCGTTCAGGCGATGAACTGACGGTAACGACTTTAGTCAATGAGTTAGGTATGCCTAAAAGCTCGGCCTCACGTTTATTAAAGCAAATGGCAGAGTACGGCTTACTCGAAAAGAAAAGTGATGCGCCTGTATATCGCCCAGGTTTAATTATTATGGAATTGGCTCATCGTGCTAGAGGAATGAATCCACTCATAGATATGGCACTTGAATCACTTGATCAATTAACCAAAGAAACAGGATTTACCACCTATGTTTCTTTAAGGGATAAAGACAAAGTTAGAGTGGTCCATGCACGTATTGGCAATAGTTTACTTCAAGTGATCACTCAACCGGGTACTAAATTACCTATAGCGGGTACCTCAACAGGAAAAGCATTATTAGCGCGCAACTCATTGAGTGAGCGTGAAATGATTATTTGCCAAGAGCCTCAAGATAAACAAGATAAGTTACGTCAAGAGTTAAATCAAATTGAAGAACGAGGTTGGGCTTATTCAATTAATGAATCTGTGGCGGGGGTTGCTTCTGTTTCGAGCACCGTTTATGACCCTTCACAAGGCACATTGTATGCATTGTGTTTGAGTTTGCCAGCGTCACAAATTACACCTGAATTATTAGAGCAGTTAGCTTCTAAAATATGTCATAAAGCATCCTACCTTGGCAGTATGGTGGGGGATCCTTATTGGCTGAAACGCAGTACCGAATTATAAGCCGTATCGAGTCATAAAAAATTATCAAATATAAATATTTGTAGTATGCAAATAGACTTTAAATAATTCGAGATGCAGGTAGGCGACAAGCGAAATTGTCGTAGGTGCATAGATAAACTATGTAACTCGGTTAGTTAAGCATAGTCACCGTACCTTAATAAATAGCTTTGTATCTTGAAATATGGCAGGTCTAGGCGCCTTCACCAGGAAAATAGTCAGTTCAATATCTGTCATCACTCTTTTATTAGGGTGATGGCTGGTATTGTTCTGAAAGTAGTAAAACCAAGGGAAAAATATGAGTTTAAAACAGACCCTGTGCGCTTACGAATTGATCGACAGCGCCGCTGTTAGTGGGGATGATATCGTTGCCTTGTTTAAGAATTTCACCGCAATTGAAGTATCTTCAACCACTGTACAAGATGAGAAAGGCCAAAGTGATTTTGTTCGCATTGTCATTCCAGGTTCCCAAGGGAAACGACAAGGCAAAAATGCGCCGACATTGGGTATTATTGGCCGTTTAGGCGGCATTGGTGCAAGACCCTCTCGGATAGGTCTTGTGTCAGATGCAGATGGTGCGATTGCAGCAATTGCAACAGCATTGAAACTTGCGAATATGAGAGAAAAAGGGGATATCTTGCTAGGAGATGTGGTTATTACGACCCACATTTGCCCAACAGCACCGACACGTCCTCACTCGCCAGTTGATTTTATGGATTCGCCGCTTAACGACGAGACCATGAATAAGTATGAAGCAATCCCTGAAGCAGATGCTATTTTGTCGGTTGATACAACAAAAGGTAATCGACTAATTAATCATAAAGGCTACGCGTTATCACCAACGGTCAAAGAGGGCTACATTCTGCCTGTTTCAGAAGACTTAATTCGTTTAATGGAATGGAGCAGTGGACAATATGCGGTGACTTTTCCACTGGCGGTACAAGATATTACGCCTTATGGGAATGGATTACACCACATCAATAGCATCATGCAGCCGTCTGTATCAACTCAAGTGCCAGTTGTTGGTGTCGCAATTTGCGCTCAAACAGTGGTACCTGGCTGCTCAACAGGGGCAAGCCATGAAGTCGATATTGCTGCATCCGTGAAATTTATGATTGAAGTGGCAAAAGAGTTTGGGAATGGTGATTGTCAATTCTATGATGAGGAGCAATTCGCCTTGCTTAAATCACTTTATGGCGATGTCTCTTTCTTGCAAACTCATGGACTTTAACAATTTGACGGTAAGTTATTTGAAGTACAGTTAAGTGATAAACGAGTGAACGTAGTCACTGTACTTTAATAACAACTCCCAACGACAATTACCTTCATTTGAAGTGTCATCATTAAATTAAAAATAGTCACAGCTAGTCGCCCAAGTCATACAAATGTATGATTATTAAATTGAAAAGCAATTAGCTGTGCTCTATTAAACTGAGTTATTCTTGAGATGCTATCTCTGCACTTGTATTATTTACCGTACTGCTTTCAATCGGAATGATGAGATTGGCATGGTTCCCTTTAGGGCCAATATTAATACTAAAATTAACTCTCTGACCAGCCTTAAGCGTCCTGTAGCCATCCATTTGTATACAGGAGTAATGAGCAAAGATATCCTCTCCCCCATTTTCAGGGCAGATGAAACCAAAGCCTTTGGCATTGTTGAACCATTTAACTGTACCTGTCTCCATACATCGTCCTTCGTATTTACAAGTTGTGTTTGACATAAATGCGTAATTGCTACGCATCGACTAAGTATAATTACTCATGTTGACTGTCTGCAAATCATACTGTAGTGAATTGACTTAGTTCGTCAAGAGGTCAGTTTACGGATTTACAGTGAAGTGATAAAAATTTGATATGGCTAACGCTCTCTCTTTTGTAACTTTTGAAGTTGATCACAAAATATTGGGCATATGGGTTATTTTAAATTGCGTGTTACACTGTCAATATGGTGAATCAACAATTGATAGAATAAATGATTCTTACCGTGTTTTAGTGTTATCGTGATTAATAGAAATCATTGATAATAAAGACTATGCTTAATTGAACTTTAACTCTGAGCACGACAAGTAATGAGCGATTTTTTTGGTACATTTAAAACAGACATCATTTTTAAAGATGAAGTGGAGCAAGTTTTACAGCCTCCCTCAATGTATAAGGTTCTATTAAATAATGATGATTACACTCCAATGGATTTTGTTGTTGAAGTGTTACAAAAATACTTTTCTTTTGATGAAGAACGCGCTACACAGATAATGTTAGATGTCCATTTTCAGGGGAAAGGGGTTTGCGGTATTTTTACAGCAGAGGTTGCAGAAACAAAAGCAGCACAGGTGAATACCTACGCACGCGAACATGAATATCCTCTGCTTTGCACGATAGAAAAAGTGTAATTGGCTTAATATCAATTTTGGGAGGTGCTTATGCTCAATCAAGAACTGGAGCTTAGTCTAAACGTCGCATTTGCAAAAGCGAAAGACAATCGACATGAATTTATGACCGTGGAGCACCTATTGCTGGCGTTATTAAGTAATACGTCTGCTCGTGAAGCACTAGATGCTTGTAAAGTTGATCTTGTTGTCCTTCGACAAGAGCTTGAGCACTTTATTGCGCAAACCACGCCCTTATTACCAGAAAATGATAATCGTGATACTCAACCGACGTTGAGCTTTCAACGTGTTTTGCAGCGCGCGGTATTCCATGTGCAATCATCGGGTCGTAGCGAAGTGAACGGGGCGAACGTGCTGATTGCGATATTTAGTGAGCAAGAATCACAAGCTGCTTATTTATTGCGTAAACATGATGTCAGCCGCTTAGATGTGGTGAATTTTATCTCCCACGGCACGATTAAAGGTGAGGATAGCTCATCTCCAGAGCAAGATGCATCTAGCAATCAGGCTAATAATGAAGAGCAGCCTGTCTCTGATGATCATATGGATAATTTTACGACCAACCTTAATCAACTGGCTAAACAAGGGAAGATTGATCCATTAGTTGGGCGTCAAGCTGAGTTAGAAAGAACCATTCAAGTTTTATGCCGTCGCCGTAAAAATAATCCATTATTAGTGGGTGAGTCAGGGGTAGGTAAAACCGCTATTGCAGAAGGACTAGCATGGCGTATTGAGCAAGATGATGTCCCTGAAGTGATGAAAGGTTGTACGCTCTATTCATTAGATATTGGCTCATTACTGGCAGGAACAAAATATCGCGGTGATTTTGAAAAACGTTTTAAATCACTGCTAAAAATGCTGGAAAAAGACAGCAAAAGTATCCTGTTTATTGATGAAATTCATACTATTATCGGTGCTGGCGCGGCTTCCGGTGGGCAAGTTGATGCGGCGAATTTGATTAAACCATTATTATCTGGTGGGCGTATTCGAGTTATTGGTTCAACCACTTATCAAGAATTTAGTAATATTTTTGAAAAAGACAGAGCACTTGCTCGTCGCTTCCAAAAAATTGATATTGTGGAGCCTACCGCAGAAGAAACAGTTCGTATTATTAATGGTTTGAAACCGAAATATGAGTCTCATCATGATGTACGTTATACCGCTAAAGCCATTCAGGCTGCGGTAGATTTATCGGTTAAATATATTACAGATAGGCACTTACCTGATAAAGCGATCGATGTGATTGATGAAGCTGGTGCTAGAACGCGTCTAATTGCTCCTAGCAAACGTAAGAAAACGATCGGGGTTCCTGAAATTGAGTCAGTGGTTGCACGTATTGCAAGGATCCCAGAAAAAACGGTCTCTTCTAGCGACAAAGATCGTCTGAAAACGCTTGATTCTCGCCTGAAAATGTTGGTATTTGGGCAAGATAATGCCATTGCTGCATTAACTGAAGCGATTAAAATGAGTCGAGCAGGTTTAGGGCAAGAGCATAAGCCAGTAGGTTCGTTCTTGTTTGCAGGTCCAACAGGGGTTGGTAAAACAGAGGTTACCGTTCAGTTATCGAAAGCTCTTGATATTAAGTTATTGCGCTTTGATATGTCTGAATATATGGAGCGACATACGGTAAGTCGCTTAATTGGTGCACCTCCAGGCTATGTTGGCTTTGATCAAGGTGGTTTATTAACGGATGCGGTGATTAAGCATCCGCACTCTGTTGTACTGCTTGATGAAATCGAGAAAGCACATCCAGACGTATTTAATATCTTATTGCAAGTGATGGATCACGGCACACTGACAGATAATAATGGCCGTAAAGCGGATTTTCGTAATGTGATCTTGGTGATGACAACCAACGCAGGGGTGCAAGAAACACAGCGCCGCTCGATTGGTTTTGCCGAACAAGATAATAGCACTGATGCGATGTCTGAAATTAAGAAAACGTTCTCACCAGAGTTTCGTAACCGCCTGGATGGCATTATTTGGTTCAATTCGTTATCAATCGAGATCATCACGCAAGTCGTCGATAAGTTTATCGTTGAATTACAAGCTCAATTAGATGAAAAAGGTGTTTCAATTGAAGTGAGCCAAGCAGCACGCCGTTGGTTATGTGAAAAAGGTTATGATAAAGCGATGGGAGCCCGACCTATGGCTCGTGTGATCCAAGATAACTTGAAAAAACCACTCGCAAATGAATTGCTATTTGGTTCGTTAACGAATGGTGGTTCGGTCAGTATCGGGCTTGATGAAAAAAGTAATACACTGACGTATAACTTCAGTAGCGTACACAAGGCCTCTCCGGAGGATGCGGTATTCTAAACAATTCGAGGTGCAGCTAGGCGACAAGCGAGTGGAACGCTAGAAGCAAAGAAAACTAAGTGACTGGCGTGAGTCAACGTAGTCACTCTACCTTAACGAAAGCGCTGCCGCTGCAACTTGATATATGCCGAATATAGACCACAGGTGTGTTGTGCGTGCACACCACCTGTGGCTGTATCAGGCCCTGCCTGAAGTGATAGGATCAGCGGCTACGGAAAATGATACGGCCTTTGCTCAGGTCGTATGGGGTTAACTCTACAGTTACCTTGTCGCCTGTTAGGATGCGGATATAGTTTTTACGCATTTTGCCAGAAATATGAGCAGTCACCACGTGACCGTTTTCCAGTTCAACACGGAACATTGTGTTTGGCAGGGTATCCAATACAGTGCCCTGCATTTCAATATTATCTTCTTTGGCCATCTAATCCTCTAAGTCTAATAACCATGATTTTTAACGGGCAAGATAATGCCCAAAAACCCTCACTAAGTAAAGAAATGTCGCATTTTAAAGCGATTTTTCTTGAGTAGTAAGTGCATAAAATAACTAAAAACCAAAATTCATCACGTGAATAGTGGTGATATTTCAATCGATTGCGGTAACCAGCAGGCGGGATCAATCGCTTTGTTACGCCACCGATAAAGAATATGTAAAAAATCCCGACGGGATATTTCTTTTGCGCCTAATGAGGCGGTGTGGTGGTTAAGTACCTGACAATCAAAAAGCTGCCCATTATAGCGCAAAAAATGAAAATAGAATGTAATAAAAGCAACTTTAGATGCATCATCCATTCTACTGAACATAGATTCCCCACAAAATAGGAGCCCCATGTTCACGCCATATAGGCCGCCAACCAGCTCTTCACCATACCAAGCTTCTACAGAATGTGCGATACCTTGTTGGTGTAGACCCTGATATCCCGCGCGTACTTCAGGTAAAATCCATGTCCCTTCTTGGCGTATTGAGCAAGCTTCTATCACATCATTGAACGCGTGGTTAATGGTGACGCGATATTTTTGCTTTTTCAATATTTTTTTCATGGTACGGCTGATGTGTAATTCTCCGACCATTAAAACGGCTCGTGGATCAGGTGACCACCATAACGGCATTTCACCAGGGTTAAACCATGGGAAAATACCATCGTAATAGGCTGCCTTAAGACGTTCAGGCGATAAATCACCACCAATAGCTAATAAGCCATTAGGCTCCCGCATTGCCTCATGGACAGGCGGGAACAAGATAGAATCATCATCAAGTTGGTACATGATGAACCTCAAACAGCCTGTTGTTGCAAGTGACGTTGGCGAAATTGGAAATAGCGGCCTTTTGCCTCTAAAAGAGCTTGATGTGAGCCTTGCTCAACAATTTCACCGTTATCCATTACACAAATCATATCCATATTTTCTAGGCCTTGCATGCGATGAGTGATCACAACTAAGGTTTTATCCGCACATTTCTCTTTCAGTAATGTGAGGATCTGTTGTTCAGTTTGTGCATCAAGCCCTTCAGTTGGTTCATCCATTAAAATTAATGGCGCATCATGCAATAAGGCTCTGGCAATCCCTAAACGGCGCTGTTCTCCACCGGAGAGCTGTCTACCGCCTTCACCCATCCAAGCATTTAGCTTTTGTTCATTTTCCAGTAGATTACCAAGACCAACTTGTTCTAACACTTCATGAAGTTGTTTATCTGTCGCTTTATCATTTGCAAGCAACAGATTATTGCGCAATGTATCACTAAACACGTGCACCCGTTGAGGTACAACAGACATGATAGAACGCAGCGCTTGCTCGCTGTAGTCGCTGATATTGTGCCCATTAAGCTTTATTGAGCCACTGTTAACATCCCATGCACGGGTGAGTAACTGTAATAAGGTTGATTTACCGCAGCCCGTTTTTCCTAACAATGCAAGGTGTTGGCCTTGTTGTAGTGTAAGAGAAACATGATTTAACACAGCGAATGGCTGTTCAGGGTAGGTAAACGAAATATTGTCCACAACGAGGCTATCTAACTGAGTTAGCGAAAGCCCTTCGGCTGCAAAGGTCACTTCAGGTTTAGCGTCGATCAGCTGCGAAACACGCTCTGCGGAAGCAATCACTTGGCCCATATGTTGGAATGCTACGGCGACAGGCCCCAGTGTTTCGAAGGCTGCTAAGGCACAAAAAACAAATAAAGCAATAAGTGCGCCGGGGTTGGTATTACCACCGACGTGATCTGCCGCCATCCATAAAAGCAATGTTGCCGTGAAGCCTGAAGCAAACAAAATGATCGCTTGAGACAAGCCTGTAAGATCTGCTTGCTGTTGCTGGCGGACTTGCCATTGGCTCTCAATATTTGACAATGTTTGACGAAAGCGAGGTAGGGCGCCAAATAAAGTGAGTTCTGCTTGGCCCTGTAGTGCGGATGTCAGTACTGTTCGGTAGTGAGCACGTAATGCGGTTAATTCTTGACCAATAGGCTTACCTGCACGGTAAAACACAAAAGGTAGAGTAAACAAGAGAAACAGCATGACACAACCAAGTGTCCACGCTAAGCGAGGATCAAGAAAACTTAGCCCAAAAATAAGCACGAAAATAACCACAAATGCGGCAAAAATCGGCGATAAAACGCGTAAGTATAGGTGGTCTAACGTCTCAACATCGGCAACAAGGCGATTAAGAATTTCTCCTTGGCGGAACCGGCTAATCCCTCCGGGAGACAGAGGAAGAATTTTACTAAAGGCGAATACGCGTAAATGCGCCAGTACCCGAAATGTGGCATCGTGGCTGACTAGGCGTTCTGCATAGCGGCCAGCAGTACGGAAAATCGCAGCTCCACGTACGCCAGCGGCCGGTAGCATATAGTTAAAATAATACAGCCCCGGAAAGCCTGCGATTGCTGCACCCGCAAGGAACCAACCTGATAAGGTTAATAAACCAATACTTGCGAGCAAAGTTACAATGGCTAAGATCATACCTAATAAGATCAAAAACCAATGGCGGCGATAAAGTGCTAAAAAAGGTAATAGAACTCGCATTATCAAAGCTCCTCACTACGGTGAGCCAATAAACGGGCAAATGGCCCTTCACATTGACTCAATTCTGCATAATGACCACGCTGTATTATTTGCCCATTGGACATGACCCAAATTTGATCATAATTAACGGTTTCTTCAAGTAAATGGGTCACCATGATTGTGGTTTGTTGCTGGGCTAGCTGGTTGAGAGTATGCATAACACGTTGCTCACTATGAGCATCAAGACTGGCTGCGGGTTCATCTAAGAGCAGAATACGCGAAGGTTTTAATAGCGTTCGTGCAACGGCCACTCGTTGTGCCTGACCTACGGACAGCCTCGCTGCATAGTCACCTAAACGGGTGTTTAAGCCATCAGGTAACATAGGCAAAAATTCAGCAACATAGGCATCTCTTATTACTTGTGCTATTTCGGCCTCAGTTGCATCAGGTTTACCTAAACTGATATTTTCAATCAGTGTTTGCTCTGGTAAATGTGGGTTTTGACCAACCCAGCCAATTAGCTCACGCCATTTTTCGCTACAGAGCTGGTTAAGTTCATCACCGTTAATTTTAATCGAGCCTTGATAAGGTAAAAAACCTAACAATAAATTCAGTAAGGTGCTTTTGCCTGCACCACTTTGACCAACGAGTGCGATACGTTGTTGAGGTTCGATGGTGAAATCTAGAGGGCCAACCAACCGCTGCCCATCGTGAGAGAAAATCTCTAATCCCTCAGCTTGAATACGGATAGGAGCATTTTGCGGTGTTTTGTTGCCCATTTCCGTTTTTTGTTCGCTATCACTTTCCAGCAAAGTCACTAAGCTTTCAGCGGCACCAACAGCTTGTGCTTTGGCATGGTAATAGGTACCTAAATCGCGTAATGGCTGGAAAAATTCAGGGGATAAAATCAAGGCAAGGAAGCCAGCAAATAAGGTTACGGGTAAACCATAACTACCAAAGCTTAATTCACCGAGGTAGGAAAAACCAAAATAGACAGCAACAATTGCAATTGAAATCGATGCGAAAAATTCTAAAACCCCAGATGAAAGGAATGCCATACGCAGGACTTCCATAGTTCTTGAACGGAAGTCTTCAGTAGATTCACGAATTTGGGCAACTTCTGCTTTTTCCCGAAAGAATAGACGTAAGGTATCTAACCCACGTAGCCTATCTAAAAAGCTACCGCTGAGGCGACCTAAGGCGATAAAGTTGCGACGGTTAGCGTCAGCAGCGCCTAGCCCAACTAACGCCATAAAAATAGGGATAAGAGGGGCGGTAGCAAATAAGATCAATGCCGCAGCCCAGTTAAATGGGAAGATGGCAATTAAGATCATAATTGGAATGATACCAGCAAGGTACATTTGGGGCAGGTAGCGAGAGTAGTACTCCTGCATATCTTCTATTTGTTCTAGAACAATGGTTGCCCAGCTCCCCGCCGGTTTTCCTTTTACCCAGACAGGGCCTAAGTCTTGTAGCTTATTTAACACCTGTGTACGTACTTCTTGGCGTACCACTTGACCACAGCGAAAACCAACTCGCTCTCTTATCAAGGTCACCAGAGCGCGTAGCACAAACACCACTAACAGTAATATAAACGATGTTACTAACTGTTCTCGGGGAATATGTTCCATAATCAGTGCTTGTAGTATGACCGCTAAGAACCAAGCTTGCGCGATTATCAGTAAGCCACTCACAACGCCTAATAGCATAGAAATGCGTAACCAGCGTTTTGCTGACGTACTATGCTGCTTCAACCAACGTACCAATTCAGTCTGTCTTGTTTTATCCATAATGATTAGTGTGCAGGTGTAGTTTTATTGAGAATGTACCGCGCGCTAAACGTACGGCAACTTGAAGATCAACGAGCACGACGAGTATAGCAGCTTCTTTCTCATTTGTTACATAATAAAAGTCTGTTATTAAATTAGTACAGTGAGTTGTTAGTGAATTGTTTTTTAAAGGTAAAAATATGGTTGTGAGATAGGTGAAATGCATTTCTGCAAAAGGATAGATTATTTTTTAGTATGATTTCATCTTATTTAGAAATATCAAATTTCTTGAATATTATTTAAATAATAACCCATATAGATTATTTTATATTTTAGTAAAACAGGTGACCTTAATTAATAATAAGGTCACCTGAAAACGCATATTTATTGTGGAATAATTTGTCGCCACTCTTTAGGTTTTAAATTAAATTGCCCATCTAATAATTTTTGCCAAGCTTGATCGCGTTCTTCTACTGATTGATAGTGATTAGCTTGTCTATCGACAATGGACCACGTGTCATGCTTTTCTTGCCAGATAATGCAATCAAAGCTACCACTGTCCTCTGATGCGTAGCACATAACCACATCATCTTGCCCGTCTTGGTTAGCATCAGCCATAAAACCCAGACAGTTGTATGAGTGATAAAGAGAGATACAGTAATATTCATGCTCTTTGTCTTCCATATCCCACCAACTCTTCGGTAGCTCTGCACTATTTTTAGCTAGAACCAAAACGTCTTCGAGTGATTTTTTAGGCTCATCACCATAGGAACTGTGCTCAAGTAATTTTTTGTATTCAGGATTTGATTTGAGTTTTTTAAGTGCTTGCTGACCATTAGGACCTAGCTCATCTAAATCATAGGCTAGCATCGAATCAACTTTGATTTTGCCATTGTCGATACCGGATAAAATACTGTTTAAAGTGATGCGTTTAAAATCAGCGATAGGGCTATTGATCACAAGTATTGTGCCAATTAACCCCAGTAAACCAAATTTGTTTATGGTGCCGAGTGAAAATATCCAATGCGTTCTTTTACGTAGTACGGCAATACTGTAAGCAAAGATAATAATGGCTAAAAATAGTGCAATTGTGAATGCATAGAGTCGCTCTATACTCCAGCTGTATTGGTTAACGCGAATAAGAATGCCGTAAATCGACAGTAGAGAGAAAAAATTAAGTAGCAGAACGCTAAACAGCACAAATGGATTTAACCATGCAGAGAATTGGTATGGCTGTGTTCCATTACCATACACTAAGTTAATTAAAATGATATTCAGGATCAAAAACCATAGCATAGCCGCAGAACCAAGGCCGGTGGCATTCATTCCTGTGAAATAGGAAAATATAAATCCAATCACAAAGACAATCGCGATAATATGTAAAATGATCAGGAAAAAACGAGCGATATAACTAATAAATTTACCAAATTGAAGCTCAAAGGTAGAACGTAAAAAAATCAGACCAATGTTAAAGCCAAGCGTAAACCCAGCCCATAATGTTAAATCATTACTGAGTAGCTGACTCAGTGATGACAAATTAACAATTTTGAATAAAAAATTGGCCAGTAAAATTAAGGTAACGAGTAAGCCCCCAATGGCTGAAGCAAAGATACCGAGTAGGGTGTTTTTAATGTAAAAGCCCATTAAACATGCATAATCAATTTTCCATGTTTTTTCGAGCTGACGCATTTGCATCCAAGGTAATAAAAAAAACAATAGGACAATCAAAGTCGTAAAGGCAATAAAGGGGCTCGCATCAGTACTGGACTCACTGTGTCTTGCGTGCCAAAGACTAATCCAGATTGTCAGTAAAATAATAATTAAGATATTAAGATAGAAAATCGCTGATTTAGCATTGGTAATGAGATAACTAATAGCGGAAGGAACAAATACAGCGAGCAATAATGGCAGATAAATAAATTGACCACTAAGGCCGCTTTCTTGCCTAACAGTGTAATCGGTAGAGTACAAAATAATTACGGATTGTAAAATGGCAAATAGAGCAACAACAATATAGGCATAACGGCTGATAGGCTCTTGCTGTCCCATGTGGGGTCCTTTCAAAATTGAATTGTGATAATCCCAAAATTATAGCGGGTGCAATAATAAAGCCTATAAAGTTACTCTGAAAAAGTGGAATAATTAGGAAAAGAAAAAGGCACCGTGGATGACGGTGCCTTCAGACTGCGGATAAACGTATTATGTTTGATACCTGACTGAATTAAATAGCGATAGAGCTATTTAGTATCACTTAAGCCATCAAGGTAGCGTTCTGCGTCCAGTGCAGCCATACAGCCTGTACCCGCAGAGGTAATTGCTTGACGATAAATATGATCCATAACATCGCCTGCTGCGAATACGCCTGAAACCGAAGTTTGTGTCGCATTGCCATGAGTTCCTGACTGCACAGTAATGTAACCATTTTCCAGATTTAGCTGACCTTCAAAGATGCCTGTATTTGGGCTGTGGCCAATAGCAATAAACGCCCCCATCACTTGCAGCTCTTCAGTTTCATCTGTTTTGGTGCTACGCAAACGTACACCAGTAACGCCCATATCATCGCCTAGCACTTCATCAAGGGTACGATCAGTATGCAGGACAATATTACCGTTTTTCACTTTATCCATTAAACGATCAACGAGGATTTTTTCGGCGCGGAAACTATCACGGCGGTGAATTAAATGAACTTCTGATGCGATATTCGACAGATACAGTGCTTCTTCAACTGCGGTATTACCACCGCCAACCACTGCGACTTTTTGGTTACGATAGAAAAAGCCATCACAAGTTGCACAAGCAGAAACGCCACGTCCTTTAAACGCTTCTTCTGATGGTAAACCAATATAACGTGCAGATGCACCTGTTGCGATAATTAAAGCATCACAAGTATATTCAGTTTCATCGCCAAACAAACGGAAAGGGCGCTGTTTAAGATCCACTTTATTGATATGATCTGAAATGATTTCAGTTTGGAATTTAGTCGCATGCTCATACATACGATCCATCAAGCTCGGCCCTGTAAGACCTTCAGGATCCCCCGGCCAGTTTTCAACTTCAGTGGTTGTTGTTAACTGACCACCTTTTTCCACCCCAGTAATCAGCGCTGGACTCAAATTTGCACGTGCAGCATAAACCGCCGCTGTGTATCCTGCTGGCCCTGAACCCAAAATGATTAACTTGCGATGTGTGGCTGTGCTCATGAATACCTCGTTTTTAATCCAAAAAATAGCAATAATGGGATTGTAGGAGAATTGGCTAGTTAAAAAAAGGGATTTAACGGCTAACTCGATTGTGATTAGCCTATTTTTGCGATAGACGATAGTCATTAAAGTGAAAATTTACTGTGGCAAGCATGTCCACATCACATGGCATAATTTTTAGGAATATTCTTGAAACCTGCCGGCGAAACGTTTGAATAGAAAAAAAAGCGAAATCTTGTACTGATTTTTATTCATTTGCTTTGACAATCGGCTGTGCATTTGCGAAAACATCTATGTAAGAGTTAATTATCTAGCAGGCCAATGTAAACGGTGCATTTTTGTTCTTGCCGGAAAGTTAACTTTACAACACTTATAACTTAACAAACAGGTAATCATTGTGGACAGGTTTTCTGTTCACGCCGATTTCAGCATTGCGCATAAAATTTGCTCCTGAACACGAATACCTAAATAAATAAAGTATGAGCGAGGATGGTGCTGTTTTATAGGTGTGGAAAATAACAATTAGAGAAAGAGAGATAAAGAGATGATTGACAATAAAAAGCGTCCAGGAAAAGACCTTGACCGTATTGATAGGAATATACTTAACGAACTTCAGAAAGATGGACGTATTTCGAACGTAGAATTGTCTAAACGTGTTGGTCTATCACCAACGCCATGTTTGGAACGTGTTCGTCGTCTGGAGAGACAAGGGTTTATTTCTGGTTATACCGCATTACTGAACCCTCACTACTTAGATGCATCACTATTGGTTTTCGTTGAAATTACCTTAAACCGCGGTGCGCCAGACGTATTTGAACAGTTCAATACTGCGGTTCAAAAACTGGAAG
This sequence comes from Providencia manganoxydans, assembly GCF_016618195.1. Taxonomy (NCBI): domain Bacteria; kingdom Pseudomonadati; phylum Pseudomonadota; class Gammaproteobacteria; order Enterobacterales; family Morganellaceae; genus Providencia; species Providencia manganoxydans. The sequence goes on along the minus strand of NZ_CP067099.1, from coordinate 3,159,075 downwards.
AAATTCAAGAGTGTCACCTTGTTTCTGGTGATTTCGATTATCTGTTGAAAACGCGTGTGCCAGATATGTCCGCTTACCGTAAATTACTTGGAGAGACTCTACTGCGTCTGCCGGGTGTAAACGATACTCGTACATATGTAGTTATGGAAGAAGTTAAGCAAAGTAACCGTCTGGTTATTAAAACACGCTAACAGCCTTCGATAGTCTCATTCTGCACAACATTATTTTTTGTTGTCGCACTGCAGTTTCAACGCTGAGTTTACTCAGCGTTGTTCCGTTTTAGGGGCAAACCCGATATCGACAGTGATTTTCTCTAACTAAGTTTCTACAAGACAGTGGCAAATCGCGATGACTTTTTCTGAAAACATCTCAAATAAGCTGAACTTTTGATTTCAATATATTGATATTAAAGGTATAAATAATTAAGATTTTTAACGTTAAATAGAAATTGAATCCTCTACTGTAAGATGAAATACTGCATCTTACAGTGTCTACAGTCGTTTAGTTTGCCATAGAGGCAACAAGTCACGCATAACAAGGTGATTGGTGTTAGAATGACTTTGACTATTCCGCTAATCATCATTGCGAAATTGCGAGTTTTTGTTAATTCATCTCGATATTGGTGACACCATCGGTCAGAAAGTAAAGAAACAGTAATGAGCCAAGAATATACAGAAGACAAACACATTCGGTTTAAAAAACTCAGTAGCGGAAGACGGCTACTTGAGGTCATTTTGCTTGCTATTTGCTTAAGTGCCATTTTCTTAATGGTGGCATTGGTCAGCTTTAGCCCTTCTGATCCTAGCTGGTCACAAACCACATGGAATGCGCCAGTCAAAAATTTAGGGGGAAGTGTTGGTTCATGGAGTGCAGATATCCTCTTTTCTGCATTTGGAATATTAGCTTTTGCTATCCCTATTTTATTGCTATTAGGCTGTTGGACAATTTACCATTATGAGAGCCAACGTCGTTATATCGATTTCTTTTCGCTTTCATTACGGTTGATTGGTGGTTTAGCGCTGATTTTATCCTCATGTGGGCTTGCCGCACTGAACTTTGATGATTTACCAAACTTCTCTTCAGGAGGGGTGATAGGCAGTGTCTTCAGTAATGCAATCATGCCATGGTTTAATTCATTAGGGGCTACGCTGGCGTTGCTATTTTTATGGGCGATCAGTTTCACACTATTTACGGGATGGTCATGGCTCACCATTGCCGAAAAAATTGGGGCTGCGGTATTAATCCCATTAACATTAGTGACCAATCGCGCACGCGGCGACGATAATGACGATTATGAAGTCGAAGAGGCTGAAGATGCCTTACAGCGAGCTCAAGAAGCTGAACGTCAAGCGCTGGATGACATGCAGGCTGATGATGATGTGCTCTTTTCAGCACCCACAATTAGTGAGTTAGCATCGTCACAACAAATAGAGACTGAAGAACTTCCGACAGAAACTGCCCCCGTTGAAATTGTCACACCAACAGCATCTGCAACACCAGCAAGCACCGCAGAGCCAGAAGAGGAACTACCTTCGTTCTCTGCTATTGAGCAGCAAGAGGCTTATCATTTTGAAGTGCCTGATGACTATCAGCCTGTTTTATATGACAGAGATTATCAATTTAAAAATGTTGAGCCTGAGCAACCGGTAGCTCAAGCCCAAACTGAGACTTATACTCATCAGCCAACTGCAAATGAGAGGGTAAACGAAAATGTTCGTCACCCAGTCAATGATAGTCGAGACCAAACAACGCATTGGGAGACCCCGAGCCACCAGCCATCGGCATCAATAAATAGCCAAGGTAGTGAAACTGCAACGCCTTCAATGCCAACTTCATCTGTTAGCGATGCAGTGGTACAAGCAAGTGGTCAATCGGTAGCTGATAGGTTAGCGAATCCAGCAGCATTAGCTGCCGCAGGTATCTCAGTTGCTGCACTCGAACGCCATGCACAGGTGAAACAAAACCTTGAGCCTGAATTACCTCGGCCAAATCCTGTGCGTTTACCAACGCGTAGAGAGTTGTATGGGATCCGTATTCCATCTCAGCGCGATGCGGAACTACAGCGTCGTAAAGAAGAAGCAGAACAACGTGAACAAGTTTATCAGCAATGGTCTGCGACTGATGACAAAACTCACCAACAACAACAGGATGATGCTGAGCAAGAAAATATGCTTAGGGAGCAGTTCTTGCAACAACAGCGCGAACGTTATGGGGTAGAGGAAGATGGAGCAGAGGAAGATATACATAATGAGCTCGTTGAGCCTACATCTTCCTTTAGTGCGCAGGTTCAGCCACAATCTGAAACTATTGATCCTGTGATCCCTAGCTATACACAACCAGAAATTGAGCATCGTTGGCCTTCTGCTGCATCACCGACCGAGCAGGTAGAACCGCAAACTCATCAGTTTAAACATGTTGCACATGACTTTTCTGCACATGATGAGAACGAAGAAGCTGATTATCGCGTTGAGCCTAAGTTTGATTTTAGTGAACATATCTCTGTTTTAGATAGCTTTTCACCTGTTGATGATTTGGTTAATGATGAGCCCGCAGATCCTTTATTTATGCCATCATTTAGTGCAACGGCGGTATCTAATCCACCAAGCCATCCTCAAGGAGAAGATTTTAATAGAAATGTGACGTCTGCACTGGATACTTCAGCTAGCCAAGGTCACACTTTTACGCCGCAACAGCCGCAACAGCCGCAACAGCCGCAACAGCCGCAACAGCCGCAACAGGATAGCTTATTCCACCCATTCTTAGTGCGTAACGACCAACCGTTGCCTAAGCCAACGACCCCGATGCCATCGCTCGATCTATTGACTAGTCCTCCTGCACAAGAAGAACCTGTCGATATGTTCAAATTAGAGCAAACGGCTCGGTTAATTGAGGCTCGTTTAAATGATTATCGCGTTAAGGCTGAAGTGGTTGGTTTCTCTCCGGGGCCAGTTATCACGCGCTTTGAGCTTGATTTAGCCCCAGGGGTAAAAGCGGCTCGTATTTCAACGCTATCTCGCGATCTCGCGCGTTCACTTTCAACCACCGCAGTAAGGGTAGTTGAGGTGATCCCCGGCAAGCCTTATGTAGGGCTTGAATTACCTAATGAAAAACGTCAAACCGTTTATTTAAGAGAAGTATTAGATTGTGAGCAATTTAGGCACAATCCATCGCCATTGACGATGGTATTAGGTAAAGATATTGAAGGTGATCCGGTTATTGCTGATTTGGCTAAAATGCCTCACTTATTAGTCGCAGGGACAACGGGGTCAGGTAAATCCGTCGGGGTCAACGCGATGATCCTGAGTATATTGTATAAATCTAAACCTGAAGACGTACGTTTTATCATGATCGACCCGAAAATGTTGGAGCTTTCAATTTATGAAGGGATCCCGCATTTGCTCACTGAAGTTGTGACGGATATGAAAGACGCGGCTAATGCATTGCGTTGGTGTGTCAATGAAATGGAACGTCGTTATAAACTGATGTCAGCGTTGGGTGTACGTAACCTTGCGGGTTACAACGATAAAATTAAAGCAGCCGAAGAAATGGGACGTCCAATTCCGGATCCACACTGGAAACCAAGTGACAGTATGGAAATGGAACATCCAATGCTGAAAAAAGAGCCCTATATTGTGGTCATGGTGGATGAGTTTGCGGATCTGATGATGACTGCGGGTAAAAAAGTGGAAGAACTGATCGCTCGACTGGCACAAAAAGCACGTGCGGCGGGGATCCACTTAGTATTAGCCACTCAACGTCCATCGGTTGATATCATTACAGGTTTAATTAAAGCGAACATACCAACACGTATTGCATTTACTGTTTCAAGTAAAATTGACTCACGTACCATTCTTGACCAAGGTGGCGCTGAATCATTATTAGGTATGGGGGATATGTTATATCTGCCACCTAACTCATCGATTCCTGTGCGTGTGCACGGTGCCTTTGTGCGTGACCAAGAAGTTCACGCGGTGGTAAATGATTGGAAAGCACGTGGTCGCCCACAATATATCGACAGCATTACAAAATGCAGTGAAGAAAGTGAAGGTGGCGGGTATGATAGCGCTGATGAAGAACTGGATCCCTTATTCGACCAAGCGGTAGAATTTGTGGTTGATAAACAGCGCGTGTCAATTTCAGGCGTTCAGCGCCAGTTCCGTATTGGTTATAACCGTGCTGCACGTATTGTTGAGCAAATGGAAGCACAAGGTATTGTTAGTGAGCCGGGGCATAATGGTAACCGAGAGGTACTTTCTCCGCGGCAAGCTGATTACTAGTCAAGGGCGTAATATCTATTAGGTACCAACAGAAGGTCTTTGTTCGATGAAAAAAATGATGTTATTGGGCGCTTTAGCCTTGAGTTTACATATCGGCTCAGTACTCGCAGATGCAAGTCAAGATCTTCAGGAACGACTGAATAAGGTCAATAGTTTCCACGCGAGCTTTTCGCAAAAAGTGACCAGCCCTGAAGGTGATTTAATACAGGAAGGCGTTGGTGAGCTTTGGTTGCAGCGACCTAATTTATTCAATTGGAATATGACCTCACCTGATGAAAGTGTATTAGTTTCAGATGGTAAAAACTTATGGTTTTATAATCCTTTTGTCGATCAAGTCACGGTGACTAATTTAGCTGATGCGACACAAGACACGCCATTTTTATTAATTACTCGTAACAATCCATTAGATTGGAAACAGTATTCAATCATTCAACAGGGTAATACGTTTGATTTGAAGCCTAAGCTGACCAATGGCACATTAAAACGTTTCTCAATTACCGTTTCCCCTGAAGGGACCATTGAGAAATTTGCGGCTGTTGAGCAAGATGGACAAACCAGTGCCTATCAGTTGAAAGAACAGAAAAATGGTAGCGTCGATAAAAGTAAATTTACTTTTACAGTACCGAAAGGCGTGACATTGGATGATCAACGCTCAGGTGGTAAATAAGAGGAAATAGTGGGTAACCTGTCTCTCGATTTTTCACAAAATGAATTTCAACCTTTGGCCGCACGTATGCGTCCAGAGGTACTTGAACAGTATATAGGCCAAAAACATTTATTGGCTGAGGGTAAACCGTTGCCGCGTGCGATAAAAGCGGGCCATTTACACTCAATGATTTTGTGGGGGCCTCCGGGGACAGGTAAGACGACATTGGCTGAAATTATTGGCCATTACGCCCAAGCGGATATTGAACGTATCTCTGCGGTCACTTCCGGTATTAAAGAGATACGCGAATCCATCGAAAAAGCACGCCAAAACCGCAGTGCAGGTCGTCGAACTATTTTATTTGTCGATGAAGTTCATCGCTTTAACAAAAGCCAGCAAGATGCTTTTTTGCCTCATATTGAGGATGGTACGATCACTTTCATTGGTGCTACGACAGAAAACCCCTCTTTTGAACTCAATTCTGCACTATTGTCACGTGCGCGAGTGTATCTACTCAAATCTCTCGATGTTAGTGATATCGAAGAGGTGCTATTACAAGCAATGGGTGATGCACAGCGTGGCCTTGGTGGACAAAATATCATCCTACCTGACAGTACTCGTAAACTTATCGCTGAATTGGTTAATGGCGATGCTAGGCGCTCGCTTAATCTACTCGAAATGATGGCTGATATGGCGGAAAGTGATAGCCACGGTCAACGGGTGCTTACTGCTGAATTGTTAAAAGAGGTGAGTGGTGAACGAACAGCGCGTTTTGATAACAAAGGCGACCGTTATTACGATTTAATTTCGGCGCTACATAAATCAGTGCGTGGCTCAGCACCTGACGCTGCTTTGTATTGGTATGCACGTATTATTACCGCCGGTGGTGATCCTCTGTATGTTGCTCGTCGCTTGTTAGCGATTGCCTCTGAAGATGTGGGCAATGCAGATCCACGAGCGATGCAAGTGGCTATTTCAGCATGGGATTGTTTTACTCGAGTGGGTCCTGCTGAAGGTGAAAGAGCGATTGCTCAAGCAATTGTTTATTTAGCTTGCGCACCTAAAAGTAATGCAGTTTATACCGCCTATAAAGCTGCATTATCAGATGCACAGATGCAGCCTGATTATGATGTACCGGCTCATTTGCGTAATGCCCCAACTAAACTGATGAAAGAGTTGGGTGCAGGCAAAGGGTATCGCTATGCACATGATGAAGACAATGCCTACGCTGCGGGTGAAGTGTATTTCCCTCCTGAAATGCAGCAAACTCAGTATTACCACCCAACAAATCGTGGTTTAGAAGGCAAAATAGCCGAAAAATTAAACTGGTTAGCGCAGCAGGATCAAAATAGCTCAACAAAACGCTATCGCTAATGTGGGCAATGCGGTAAGGTTATAAAGCAATATTTTTTTATAAATTTTAAGCCGCTGAAATACTATACTCTAAATAATTCGAGGTACAGTTAGGTGACAGCTAAATGAGCCGCTAGGCGCATACATAAGTATGTAACTAGCGCGAATGAGCCTAGTCAACGACATGAAGTATGACGAGTATAAACGGTTTGAAATGGTGTGAAGAGAATAACGCCGGAGTGCGTTGTATCTCATTTGGATATTTACTAACAATAATCACAGGATAAGCATGCTCGATCCCAATTTACTGCGTACGGAGCTAGACGCGGTTGCTGAAAAACTGGCTCGCAGGGGTTTTACCCTTGATGTGGAAAAGCTGCGTGAATTAGAAGAACGCCGCAAAGTTTTACAAGTTGAAACTGAATCCCTGCAAGCAGACCGTAACTCGCGATCGAAAACCATTGGTGCCGCTAAGGCACGTGGTGAGGATATTGAGCCTCTGCGTCAGGAAGTTAACCTGTTAGGCGAAAAATTGGATGCTGCTAAGCTCGCATTAGATAAGCTGCAACAAGAAATCCGTGATATTGCACTAAGTATCCCGAATATGCCTGATGATGCTGTTCCTGATGGCAAAGATGATTCAGATAACGTCGAAGTTGCTCGTTGGGGTGAGCCTCGTCAATATGACTTCGAAGTTAAAGATCACGTCAGCCTTGGTGAGTTAGCGGGTGGGTTAGATTTCCCTGCTGCGGTAAAACTGACTGGTGCACGTTTTGTGGTGATGAAAGGGCAAATTGCTCGTTTACACCGTGCATTGGCACAATTCATGTTGGATTTACATACTGAGCAGCATGGTTACCAAGAGCTGTATGTTCCTTATTTGGTTAATCATGACACCCTGTATGGTACCGGCCAATTACCAAAATTTGGGGAAGATCTATTCCATACTAAGCCACTGGAAGAAGAAGCTGAAAGTACTTATGCATTGATTCCAACAGCAGAAGTACCAGTGACTAACTTAGTGCGTGACGAAATTTTAGATGAAGATGTTCTACCATTAAAAATGACGGCACATACGCCATGCTTCCGTTCAGAGGCTGGTTCTTATGGTCGTGATACGCGTGGTCTGATCCGTATGCACCAATTTGATAAAGTTGAATTGGTTCAAGTCGTTCATCCAGAAAAATCGATGGAAGCATTAGAAGAGTTGACTGGCCATGCGGAAAAAGTGCTGCAATTACTGAAGCTACCTTATCGTAAAGTCATTTTATGTACAGGTGATATAGGTTTTGGATCTCGTAAAACCTACGACTTAGAAGTCTGGTTACCGGCTCAAAATACTTATCGTGAGATTTCATCATGTTCTAACATGTGGGATTTCCAAGCTCGCCGTATGCAAGCTCGCTTCCGTAGCAAAGGTGATAAGAAAACTCAGCTGGTTCACACTTTGAATGGTTCAGGCCTTGCTGTAGGTCGTACTTTAGTTGCGGTACTGGAAAATTACCAGTTAGCAGATGGCCGTATTGAAGTGCCAGAAGTATTACGTCCGTATATGAAAGGGCTAGAGTATATTGGTTAATTAATTCATATTGGATTAATTACAAATAAAATCGCCACTAAAAAGTGGCGATTTTTTTATATATTAAAACTCAATTAGCTAATAATTGAATTTTGTTGTGATGCTTGGTTATTGCTATGTGTTTGAGCAAAGAACAGACTGCGATAGCTAGTGTAGTAACCGACATACATAATAGGGAATGTGATTAACAGACCTAGCCCTAATGGAATTGCGGAAATGAACATAATAATTGCCAAGACAACAAAGAATAGGATACCCGGCAGAATGTTTTTGCTAACCGCTTTTAGGCTCGCAGAGATAGCTGCACCTACTTTAAAATCATGATTCATGATTAATGCAGGAGCAAACCAAGTCATTGCAGCGCCAACTAAACCAGCAACTGCCATAATAACAAAAATATAGAAGAATGAACCACTTAGAGCCATAATTGTTTCAGGAGAAACTTGGCCACCTTGACTCATTTCTAACATGATGCTAAGTAATGCTGTGCCACCAATCATAATAGCAATAATGCCACCGATTAATGAAATACCGAAATTAATCGCACCTACAGCAAATAGAGCGCCGAATTTTTGTTGGAACCCAGCAAATAATAATCCGATTTCAACTTCACCTGTTTTGCGTTGTTTTTCACTAATCGCAATAATGCCACCAATTAAAATTGGGGTGATAAATGAAACGAAAAAGTTGATAAATGGGATCATCGATACAACCAGTATAACGGCAAAGAAAATAATGTTGATAAGAACCCACATACCTAATTTTTCTTTCACCATTGCCCAAGCTTGGCTGATCCAATTAATCCCTTCGCCAGCATCTACAGCACGCGGCTCAGTAAGAAAAATTGAAGTATCAACTTGATTCGGTTGGTTTTGAGAAGGAACCGGTGCATTTTGTGAATCGAAATTTTCACTATTCATGATCTAGTATTAACCCGTAATTTATAGAGAATTAGCAATATATTATTATTGAAACTAGTTTAGTTAAAAAAACAAAAAATCAAAATATAGATAACAATTTATTATGCAAATAAATTCATATCATTCAAAGCAGACTATTCTGGTAACTGCTTTATTGTATGTATCTTCTTGTCAGACAAAAATAAATTAGGTTATCTTTTGAGAATAGGATATTGAAAAGAAGGAAATAACTATTATTTTTGAATAGATAAAATATATTATCTGGATTGATTTGTACGATGAGAAGTAGGAAGGTCAGATAAAGGAATGACTTGTTATGGAAAATCACGGCTCTATACCTTAATAGAGCCGTAATACTTAACTAATAGAGGACTTTGTGACCATAGCTCTCAAGGATGTTTTTAACGCGTTCCATCACCTCTTTTGATGGTGGTTTAACACCATCTAACTTGTACTCTTCACCCATAGTTTCCCATTTGTGTTTGCCTAATTCATGGTATGGGAGTAGCTCAATTTTTTCGATATTTTTCATGTCTTTGGTAAATTCACCAAGTAAATGCACAGAGTGATCATCATCGCTCCAACCCGGAACGACAACATAACGAACCCATGTTTTTTGATTGCGTTTAGCAAGGTAGCGGGCGAACTCAAGTGTACGATGGTTAGACACACCGACTAATGTTTGGTGGATTTCATCATTGAGTTGTTTTAAGTCGAGCATGACTAAATCAGTGACTTCCATTAGCTCATCGATAACCGGATCATAGCGGCGAACAAAGCCATTCGTATCGAGGCAAGTATGGATATTTTGTGCTTTACAAGCTCGGAACCAGTCGCGAACAAATTCAGCTTGTAGAATAGCTTCTCCGCCAGATGCGGTGACGCCACCACCTGTTGCATTCATAAAGTGGCGATAGGTCACCGCTTCTTTCATTAATTCATCAACGGTAACGATTTGGCCTGTATGGGTATCCCATGTATCGCGGTTATGGCAATACATACAACGCATTAGACAGCCTTGAAAGAAGACGATAAAACGGATCCCCGGTCCATCGACGGTTCCACATGATTCAAACGAGTGGATACGACCAAGCGTCGCTGGTGGTGAGGTTGTTGAAATATCAAGAGTTGGGATGGTTGTTGTAGTTGTCGACATAGCAGGAACTCCAAAAATATCCGTCATACTTCAAACCGCAGAAGGCTGGTTATATTCAACTATCCGAATCAATACTCACGTAGACTCATGGGATAACTTTACTTGTTTTTAGTTTAGAAGAATGGCTTAAAGTATTCAGGTTTAATTCTAAAAAAGCCCCATGAGGTGGGGCTTTTTAGTTATTTTAATTGATTTACTAATCTAATTATTACATTGAACTGGTGAAAGTACGAGTAATAACGTCTTGCTGTTGCTCTTTAGTCAATGAGTTAAAGCGTACTGCATAGCCTGAAACACGGATAGTGAGCTGTGGATATTTCTCTGGGTTTTCCATTGCATCTAACAGCATTTCACGGTTCATGACGTTAACGTTCAGGTGTTGGCCACCTTCGATAGAGGCTTCATGGTGGAAATAACCATCCATTAGACCCGCTAAGTTCGCTTTACGTACATCATCATCTTTACCTAATGCATTTGGTACGATGGAGAAGGTATAAGAAATACCATCTTTCGCGTAAGCAAATGGCAGTTTAGCAACTGAAGTCAGTGAAGCAACCGCACCTTTTTGGTCACGACCGTGCATTGGGTTAGCACCTGGTCCGAATGGCGCGCCAGCACGACGACCATCTGGGGTGTTACCTGTTTTCTTACCATACACAACGTTAGAGGTGATGGTTAAGATAGACTGAGTTGGTACTGCGTTACGGTAAGTGTGCAGTTTCTGAATTTTCTTCATGAAACGTTCAACTAGGTCGCAAGCAATATCATCAACACGAGAGTCGTTGTTACCAAATTGTGGATATTCACCTTCGATTTCAAAGTCAACAGCAATGCCGTCTTCATCACGAATTGGTTTAACTTTTGCGTATTTGATAGCAGACAGTGAGTCAGCTGCAACTGACAGACCCGCGATACCACATGCCATTGTACGATACACATCACGGTCATGCAGAGCCATCAATGCAGCTTCATAGCTATATTTGTCATGCATATAGTGAATAATATTCAGTGCGGTGACATATTGAGTCGCTAACCAATCCATGAAGTGATCCATACGATCCATCACAGTATCGAAGTCAAGAACTTCATCCATGATTGGTGCATGTTTAGGACCAACTTGCATTTTCAGTTTTTCATCGATACCACCGTTGATGGTATACAGCATAGTTTTCGCTAAGTTAGCACGAGCACCGAAGAACTGCATTTGTTTACCAACAATCATTGGGCTCACGCAACATGCGATAGCGTAGTCATCGTTGTTAAAGTCAGGGCGCATCAAATCATCGTTTTCATACTGAACTGATGAAGTATCGATTGACACTTTAGCTGCAAATTTTTTGAAGCTTAGAGGCAGTTTTTCTGACCACAGGATAGTCATATTAGGCTCTGGTGAAGGGCCCATGGTATAGAGTGTGTTCAGGAAACGGAAGGTGTTTTTGGTCACCAATGTACGACCATCAAGACCCATACCTGCGAGTGATTCTGTCGCCCAAATTGGGTCACCAGAGAACAACTCATCATATTCAGGAGTACGTAGGAAACGTACCATACGCAGTTTCATCACCAAGTGGTCAATCAGCTCTTGCGCTTCTTGTTCAGTCAGTTTGCCTGCTTCAAGATCACGTTGGATATAAACGTCTAAGAAGGTTGAAACACGACCGAATGACATTGCTGCACCGTTTTGTGATTTAACGGCAGCTAAGTAACCGAAGTAAGTCCATTGAACGGCTTCTTGGGCATTGGTTGCAGGGCCAGAGATGTCATAGCCATATTTTGCAGCCATCTCTTTGATTTGACCAAGTGCGCGATGCTGTTCAGCAATTTCTTCGCGCAGTTGGATGGTCATTTGCAGATCGTCACCTTTCTCTAATTTTTCTTGCAGAGAGGTGAATTGATTAAATTTGTCTTTCATCAGGAAATCAATACCGTACAGAGCAACACGACGGTAGTCACCGATGATACGACCACGACCATAGGCATCAGGCAGACCGGTTAAGATACCTGATTTACGGCATTTTAGGATGTCTGGGGTATAGACATCGAAAACACCTTGGTTGTGAGTTTTACGGTATTCTGTAAAGATTTTTTTCAGGCTTGGATCTAAAGTACGATCGTAAGCTTTGCATGAGCCTTCAACCATTTTGATCCCACCGAATGGGATAAGACCACGTTTCAGAGGTGCATCAGTTTGCAGACCAACGATTTGCTCTAAATCTTTAGCGATATAGCCCGCATCATGGGAAATGATCGTTGATGCAACATCAGTGTCAAAATCAACGGGTGCATGAGTACGGTTTTCAATTTTGATACCTTCCATGACTTTTTCCCACAACTTATCAGTTGCTGGAGTAGAGCCTGCTAAGAAAGATTCATCACCTTCATATGGAGTATAGTTTTTCTGGATGAAGTCACGTACATCGACGTTATCCTGCCAGTTACCTTGGTTAAAACCTTGCCATGCTAAAGCGAATTTTTCATTTAATTCTGACATGATACTTTTACCTTTTAACAATGGATCTTTTAAGGATCTTAATAAATCTTTTCGTGTGTATTAGTGGCTATTAATGTTTTTGACCACTACGTAAATGCATGAACCAATAAATCAGACCAACTAACAGTGCTCCGCCAATGATATTACCGATAGTGACGGGGATCAGGTTGTCTGTAATAAAATTGCTAACGGTCAGTTGAGAAAATTGCTCTGGAGAGACGCCAATTTGAGCCCAATACTCGATAGGTGCAAATTCTTTGATCATAATACCTAACGGGATCATAAACATGTTAGCGATGCTATGCTCAAAACCGCTAGCAACGAACATGGCGACAGGGAGCACGAGTACCAATAGTTTATCGGCAAGGCTACGACCTGAATAACTCATCCAAACAGCTAAACAAACCATTAAGTTAGCTAAAATACCCAAGCAAACGCCTTCAATAAAGGTATGGTGTAATTTGTGGTCTGCGGTTTGCAGTACATTTAGACCCCATTGCCCATTTGCTGCGGTATATTGGCCGGCAAACCAAATCAGGGCAACAAAAAACAGTGCGCCAATCAAGTTACCAATATAAACATTGAACCAGTTTAGGAACATCTGTCCCCAAGTGATCCTGCCTGTTGCTTTTGAGACTATCGTCAGTACCGTGGAAGTAAATAAATCTGCACCACAAACGACGACAAGCATTAATCCAAGAGAGAAGCACACGCCACCAATTAATTTAGTAAAACCAAATGGGGCTGTTTGCGCACCGGTAGTCGCAGTAATATAAAAAACAAATGCAATGGATATAAAGATACCGGCAGTGAATGCTGACAAGTAAGTAATTGCGGGATGTTTGTTGGCTTTGTAGACACCAGAGTCATCCGCTACTTGAGCCATTACAGCAGGAGGCAAAAGATTAAAAGGGTTGTCAGCTTTCATACTAACACTCTCTTACAAAGTTGATTAATTATAGCACGCAATCATAGTAACAAACGGTATAACTGAGAAATTTGATATGGATCATGAACTCTTGCAAGTTACCGCTATTGTTTGTTAATAAAACGTAAAAAATAGGATTATCTTTTTGATTTTATTGGTTTAAATAAATTTTAAAATTTATAAAAAATTTTTATATTGTAGAGCTGAACTCAAAAAGAAAGTAAATAAATGGGATGAATTGTTATCCAAATATTAAAAAATATCGTTTACTTTTAATTAATTTAATTTATGAAAAGATAATGGCCCACAGGCCATTATCGAAAAAAGATTAAATATACGAAAAACTAAGCGTTTTCACGTTTTGCTTTTTGTAATTTTTCATAAGCAGCCAATAGGGCTTGGTGAGCTGGCAACGCTTTTAACTCATCATCAATTGACCACAAACCATAGAAACTGGCTTCTCCTACCAATGCAGCTGATGCGGCATCAACGGCCGCTTGGCCATACATACGCACAAATGCAGTGTAGTATTGTGATATGTCACGCTGTTCTTCTTGGCTTAATAACAGCAATGTTTGTAAGCAACGATAATAATTAGCACGTTCAGCCGTAAACACTGAACTATTAAAGTCTTGTGTCCATTCAACCCAAGCAAGTGCTTGGTCAAGATCACCACCAGCAAGTGCTAGCATTGATTTCAATTCACCAATACGTAGGTTGCTCCAACCGTTATCTTTACCGACTGCGAGGCCGAGTAACTCACGCACACGCGTGAAATCATCAAGACCTTCGTCATCGAGTTGCTCAATCAAAGCAAGGTAATCTTGTTTTTCCCATTGGCTGTCAGGAAGATTGATGATAGTTTCACGTAGATGTGCTCCCATCGCATTGTTTGCAATATGCAGATCCTCAACAGGGTAAATATCTGACATACCTGGTACTAATATACGGCATGCATACACACCGAGATGGTTGTAATCAGCAATATAAACTTCCGCATCTAATTGCTTGAAGATAGCCATTAATGTGGAAAACTCTTCTTGGGTAGTGCCTTTGAAGCTCCAATCAGCAAATTCATAATCGGCATCATCTTTAAATAGATCCCAACTGATAAGGCCACTTGAATCGATAAAGTGCGTTTCTAAGTTAGTATGTTCAGCCACTTCTTCGTCATCAAAAGTTGGGGCATTGAACACATCCAGATCTTTTAATCCACGGCCTTGCAGCAATTCAGTGACTGTACGCTCTAATGCAACACCAAAATCAGGGTGAGCACCAAAAGAAGCAAAGCAGGTACCATTCTGAGGATTAAATAAAACCACACAAATGACAGGGAATTGACCACCAAGTGATGCGTCATAGCAGAAAATTGGGAAACCTTCATTTTCTAATGTCTCGACCGCTTCAACAACTGATGGGTAACGTGCCATCACTTCAGCTGGGATCGCCGGTAAACTGATACTTTCTGCAATAATACGATTTTTAACAAATCGTTCGAAAACTTCAGATAGACCTTGAACTCGGGCTTCATTTGGCGTGTTACCTGCGGACATTCCGTTAGAAACATATAAATTGCCAATGATATTCATCGGAATATAGACAGTTTGATTATCAGACTGACGAGTAAAAGGTAGTGCACAAATGCCTCGTTCTTCATTACCTGATTGCAAATCAATTAATTGGCTACCTGCTAACGCATTGTCTGGATCATAAAATTTACGTAAACGTGAGTCCAAAATACCTTCAGGTAATGCGTCATCTTCAGTTAAAGGGAACCATTTTTCATTTGGATAGTGGACGAAATCACCTTCAGCGATCGATTTACCTAAATAGAAATCAGCAAAGAAGTAGTTAGTTGATAAACGCTCAAAATATTCACCAAGCGCTGAAGCCAAAGCCGCTTTTTTACTAGCTCCCTTACCGTTGGTAAAGCAAAGAGGACACTCTTTGTCACGGATATGCACTGACCAAACATTGGGTACAGGGTTCAGCCATGAGGCTTCTTCAATATCGAATCCTAGCTTTTTCAATTTAGTTTGAAATGCATCGATGGAGACTTCAAGGGCGGCATCTTTGCCAGGAATAAATGTTTGGCTCATAGGTCTATGACTTATTTAGTTTGAGGGAGGAATAAGCAACTATGATACGGATTTTTGTATTATATCTCACGCAAAATTATCTGATTGTCAGCAATTTCATCTAAAATAATAAGCGTCATCACGGAAATACTGTTCTAATTCCACATAATAACTGTAGTTTATATAAATGGGAGTTATATGATGAAACTTAACAACAAAGTATTACTGGCAACAGCTATCTCTCTTTCACTATGCACAGGAGCGGCATTTGCACTACCCAATATCACAGTGTTAGCCACAGGGGGAACCATTGCTGGTGGGGGGGATTCGTCAACATCATCGAGCTATCAAGCAGGAAAAGTGGGGATCGATGCGCTGATTAATGCAGTTCCAGAGATGAAAAAGCTAGCTAACCTTAGTGGTGAACAAGTAGTTAATATCGGTTCCCAAGATATGAATGACCAAGTTTGGTTAACGTTAGCAAAAAAAATTAACCAAGAGTGCGATAAAACAGATGGTTTTGTGATCACTCATGGTACTGACACACTTGAGGAAACGGCTTTTTTTCTTGATCTCACGATATCTTGCCAGAAACCTATTGTACTCGTTGGTGCGATGAGACCATCAACGGCACTTGGGGCTGATGGCCCGTTAAATCTTTACAACGCAGTTGTACTGGCCACAGATCAATCTGCGGGGGAGCGAGGCGTGCTGATGGTGATGAATGACAAAGTCGTTCAAGGGCGTGATGTGGTTAAAATGAGTACAACTGAAGTGCAAGCCTTTGACGCAGTTAACGCTGGGGCACAAGGTTTTATTCATGATGGCAAAGTGACATTTTATAAACCTGCAATACCAAGAACCAGCAAAGCCGCTTTTGATGTGAGCAAATTAGATAAACTGCCTAAAGTTGATATCATTTACAACTATTCTAATGCATCAGCTGCACCCATTAAAGCATTACGAGAAGAGGGGGTTGAAGGCATTGTCAGTGCAGGGGTTGGTAATGGCAACATGTATAAAACTGTTTTCGATGCTTTAGCTAATGCAGCGAAAGAGGGAATTGTCGTCGTTCGTTCAAGCCGCGTACCAACAGGGTATACCACGCGTAATGCTGAAGTTGATGATAATTTATACGGTTTTGTGGCATCAGAACGGCTAAATCCACAAAAAGCACGCGTTTTATTACAATTAGCGCTAACTGAAACTAAAAATCCTCAGCAAATCCAAGCACTATTTGAAAAATATTAATCTGTAATTATTTGAGCATAAATAAGGGATATCCCTTATTTATGCAGTTTAAATTTTTAAAGGTGAGGTTCCGTGATCCGATTCGCCACAATATTTGCCGTGATGAATGCAAATAATGGTACAAATGAAAATATTACAAATAACCATATTGCCGCAGACTGTGTGCCTTCAATGCCTCCCGGAGAAGAAAGGCCAGCAAGGTTTGCTATCATTCCTGCTAAAGAAGCGCCAAAAGCAGTTGAAAATAGTTGTAATGTGGTGATTGCTGAGGAGGCTTTTTGAGACTCAGAACCAGAAGAAACTTGTAGTACTCTAGCTAATAAATGCGGCCATGCGGCACCAATACTAGCCCCTGTTATAAATAACATTGAGCAAATTACCCAAATTTGAGCGGATGCGATATAAATTGTTTTTGTCATAAATAGAGTCAGGATGACTAGGCTGCCCAAGGTGATTAACGGTGTAAAACGAATAATTTTAGTTGTGACAGTCGGTTTAAGCGATGAAGAAATAATTGCAGCACTTGACCATCCTGCCCCCACTAAAGCGGCTAGGTAACCAGATATCAACGGAGCAATATCATGTAACATTTGCAGAAAATAAGGGACGAATACTTCGGTTTGTACACTTAAACCTAATAATGCCATGGTGAGATAAATGGGGGCTAATTGAGCCGATAAATGGAATGTTCCACTGGGAAATAACGTATTAATACCACGGCGTTCAATAACCGCTAGCCTTACACATAAGAGTATTGCTAGAAGCATGCCACCAATAGGAATAAGTTTGTCTTGGCTCAAACTACCGACGGAAATAGCCAGCACGGCGGTAGAAAGAAGCAATAATGCTTGTAAGGGGATGGGCTGCTGTGGGCCACTCTCATTCGGATTTTTGGCTGGTAATACTTTTAGTGTTAGCCACAAATAAGGGATCCCAACCAATACTAGGCACCAAAAAGCCCCTCGCCAAATATCATACTCAGCAAAAATCCCCCCTAAAGCAGGGCCTAATAATGTTGCCATTCCCCACATACTCGACATCATCCCTAATACGCGAGACCACAGGTGCTGAGCAAAAACAATGTGCACCATTGAATAAGAGAGTGTGAGTAAAATACCACCACCAGCACCTTGGATAATTCGCCCAAGTAGCATGATTGGCATAGATGGTGTCATAGCACAAATCACGGAGCCAATTAAAAAAATGAGAGTGGCAAGCCCATAGCTTTTTTTAGGTCCTAACCGATTAAGTATTCGAGAAGTGAGTGCTGATAAAATAATTGAAGATAGGATAAATAGAGTGGTATTCCATGCATAGAAATCAATGCCACCAATATCGCGAACAACGGATGGTAGTGTTGTAATTGTAATATAGACATTAATTGCATGAAGACAAATACCACCCGATAGAGCGAGTGTTAAGCTAAGATTTTTGCCAGTAAGTAAACTACGCCAACCTTCTTGCTGATGTTTATCCATATCTACTCAATATAAATAATCTTGATTTATTTCCTTCAAGCGGCCGCTGTTGTATTTTTTATGTCCGTCATGAGGCTGTGTTTTTACTAATGGTGATATCAAGCTGTGCTAAGAGATTTGTTAAGAGTCACTCACTAAGATTAAAGCTATTTTATTGAAAGACAAAATATTTACTTAGCTTATTTTAAAATAAATAACTATTTACCCACTAAAGCAGTTTTGTTGCAACTTATCAAGTTTGACTGAAACGATTACATCCAAAGAATGTTATTTTTTATATTGAAATAAGTCTGTGTGGGCTTATTTCATGGCGTGTTTTATCTAAATTTAACCATTAGTTTGGGATATTAATACTATTTATATAATGATTAATAACAATTAATGCTAGTAATGAACAAAAAAATTAATGTGTCTTAGCTCATGTTTTAGGAATAAATACACTTTTCACCTTGATAATTCGCGTCGCGAAAAATAGGCTAAGTAGGAATGCGTATTTTGTTTTGGCATTAATCATTACCTAATGAGCTACTACTAAGATAATAATTTAATAATAATATAAAAATTAGAGGAAATACCGAATGGTTAATAAAAATGTCAATTATGGCAGGGGGTTGCTCGTACTAAAAATAGCCATAGCCTTGGCGCCTATCAGTTATCCATCAATCAGTTTTGCTGAGCAATTCCTTGATGATTCAACACTTAAAGGAGGGCTTTATTATTGGCAACGTGATCGTTCAAGAAAAGAACTGTCCCCCGATAGTGATAAATATAAAAAGTATGTCGATAACCTTAAACATTCTACTGTAAACGCTAGCCTCGATTTTTCTTCTGGCTATTTTCAAGATGTGATTGGGTTAGATTTAGCTGCGTTTACTGCCATTGAGTTATCAAATAGTGGTCCCGCAGCTCCCAATGAGATCGGCTTTAGTGACGCGAAAACGCGATGGGATGAAAAATGGACTGGCGACCGCAGTGGCGTGAGTGTTTATAAAGCCGCAGCGAAAATGAAATATGGGCCCTTTTGGGGGCGAGGAGGGTATATCCAACCAACGGGGCAAACACTACTTGCATCTCATTGGAGCTATATGCCAGGTACTTACCGTGGCTTTGAGGTCGGTGCAGCATTTGATTTCGAACAAAATGGTGCGCTGAGCATGTCATATATGTGGACAGACCGCTATAAAGCACCTTGGTATCGCGACATGTATAATTTCCGTGAGGCTGATGGGCAAACAGGGATTAGCTACCTCCAGTCTATTGGTTTTAAATACGATTTCAAAAACTCATTCGTTCTTGAAGGTGCTTATGGCCAAGCAAAGGATTACATGGATCAATATTTTGCTAAGGCCTCTTATGCGCTTCCTATTGCATCCCGCGATCTTCGTATGTCATATCAATTCTATGGTGCCAAAGACAAAGTGTCCGATGGTGGTGTGAATGATGTTTACGATGGTTTAGCTTTTTTACAAGCAGTGACGTTAGGGTATACCTATGACCAATTTGATTTTCGTTTAGAAGGTACTTATTCCAAAGCAAAAGGAAATCAAGGTTATTTTTTACAGCGGATGACCCCCGGCTATGCAACGTCGAATGGGCGTTTAGATATTTGGTGGGATGGACGTTCAGATTATAACGCGAATAATGAAAAAGCGGTTTATGCGGGTGTTATGTATGATTTAGCTAATTGGGATCTTGCTGGCTGGAAAATCGGAACATCTTATATTTATGGATGGGATGCTAAACCAAGTACTAATTCTCAATATGCCCAAGATGTAAAATTAAGAGAAAGCGCTTGGAACTTTGATATTTTATATACCGTGCAAACGGGTAGAGCTAAAGACACTTTATTTAAATTACATTTTACTAAATATGATAACCATACAGATATTCCAAGTTATGGTGGCGGGTTTGGTAATATATTCCAAGATGAAAAAGATATTAAGTTTATGGTTATGATGCCATTTACTATTTTTTGATAGCAGGGTCACTGCTATCAAAAAATAATATGGCAGTGGCTGAATTTGAATTTAATATTGAGGTCACAATGAAAAAAAATTATTTAAGTCCTTTGGCATTATTAATTTCGGCAACTTTATTTTCAACGATTGTCAGTGCTGAACAATCAGCAACTCAAGTTGTCGATGCACTCGCGAATATGGATGTAAAAATTAATGTTATTGATAACCAAGCTGGAGAGCATGGTATTGATTGCGCTGCACTAGGTGCAGACTGGGCTGCTTGTAACCGTGTTGATATCACGCTGACGAATGGTTCTGATGCGATAGAGTCTGATGATTGGGCGCTCTACTTTCACAGTATTCGACAAATATTAAAGCAAGATAATCCACAATTTAAAATTACTCATGTTACAGGGGACTTACATAAAATAACGCCGACAAGTCAGTTCAAAGGAATTAAAGCCAATGAAAAAGTGGTATTACCAATAACAGGTGAATATTGGCAGGTCAATTATTCAGATTTTATGCCTCGCTGGTATGCAACTTCAGGTGATGCGTTACCACGCAACCTCAAGAGTACCGATACTCAGGATCCTACTCAGTTTGTAGCGCCATTTGAACTCAAGAATTGGAAAAGGGTAGGTGCAGATAACAATGTACTGATGACTGCTGAAAATCGTTACAAAAAAAATACCGCTTTAAATGCCCTATCTGAACAGCAAATGCGAGGGCAAATTTTACCTACGCCACTCGATATTACGTTACAGCAAGGAGACGTTGATTTATCTAAAGGTATAAATTTACATTTAGAAGGTTTAACAAAAGAGGAACTTGCAGTCATTGATGAGCATTTACAACAAGTTAAGCTTAAACAAAATAATCAAGGTTTCCTTGTTGAAGGTAAGATTATCCCTAATCAATTTGCTATTGATAATCAAATCAGCGGTGCTTATGAATTAGTGATCACTCCCCAAAAAGCACTGATTGTTGGTTATGATCGTGTAGGGCTATTCTATGGTATGGAGTCATTACTTTCAGCAGTCAGTGAATCCGAGAAGCCAACAATTGCAACGATGACAGTTAAAGATAAGCCTCGTATGGAATATCGAGGTGTTTTCTTGGATGTAGGACGTAATTTTCATAGTAAGCAAGTTGTCATGCGTTTAATTGACCAGATGTCACGTTATAAGCTCAATAAATTCCATTTTCATCTTACTGATGATGAAGGTTGGCGGATTGAGATCCCAGATTTGCCTGAACTCACAGAAGTTGGTAGTCAACGCTGTCACGATCTTGACGAGCAAACATGTTTATTACCTCAGTTAGGCTCAGGTGCTGAAAACAATAATATGGGGAGCGGTTATTTTACTCGTGATGACTATATTGATATTTTACGTTACGCCAAAGCACGTCATATTGAAGTGATCCCTGAAATTGATATGCCTGCACATGCCCGCGCTGCGGTGGTATCAATGGAAGCTCGCTATAATAAATTGAAAGCCGCTGGAGATGAAAAAGGGGCCGAGCAATACCGCTTAGTTGATCCATCAGATACATCAGTGACAACGTCGGTACAATTTTATGATAAGCGTAGTTACTTGAATCCGTGTTTAGAGTCATCTAAAAACTTTGTTAATAAAGTTGTTAGTGAAGTCATGCAAATGCATGAAGAGGCGGGTGTACCCCTGAAGACATGGCATTTTGGTGGTGATGAAGCGAAAAATATTCGCTTGGGGGCAGGATTCCAAGATAAAAATGGTGCTATTGAATTAGGTAAAGGGATAATTGATAAACAAATTGAAGATAAACCGTGGGCGAAATCGAAAGCCTGTCAGCTGCTGATTAAAAATGGTGATGTCAGTGATTTTGATCACCTATCGAGCCATTTTGCCAAACAAGTTAGTGAAGGTTTACAGCAAGAAGGGGTTACTACCATGCAAGCATGGCAAGATGGCCTAAAAGATGCTGTGAATGCTAAAGATTTTGCAACCAAAAATGTGAGAGTTAATTTTTGGGATACCCTCTATTGGGGAGGTTTTGATTCGGCAAATGACTGGGCAAACAAAGGCTATCAGGTCGTTATTTCAAATCCTGATTATGTTTATTTCGATATGCCATATGAAGTTAATCCAAGCGAAAGTGGCTATTATTGGGCGACTCGCGCGAGTGATGAACAAAAAGTTTTCTCATTTGCACCTGATAACTTGCCTCAGAATGCAGAAACATCGGTTGATAGAGATGGAAATCAGTTTACTGCAAAAAGTGATAAGCCTTGGCCGGGGATCTATGGCTTGTCTGGCCAATTATGGAGTGAAGCAGTTAGAACAGACGACCAAGTAGAATATATGCTGTTCCCAAGGATCCTACCACTTGCAGAGAGAGCTTGGCATAAGGCGGAATGGGAGAATGATTACCAAGCTGGCCGTGAATATGTTGGAGGTAAAACACAGCATGTTTCACAGCAAAATTTAGCTAATGACTGGGATCGTTTTGCAACAATCGTCGGAGTAAAGGAACTGCCGCGATTAGATAGAGCGGGTGTTGCTTACCGGATCCCTGTTCCTGGCGCTAAAATTGAAAATGGCGTGTTACTGGCAAATCTTAGCTATCCAGGTTTAGTGATTGAGTACTCATTAGGAGAGAGTGATCACTGGCAAACGTATTCAGCACAACATCCACCAAAAGTGAATGGCAGCGTGAAGGTGAGAGCGAAAAATGCACTGGGCACACGAACAAGCCGTGTCGAAATAGTGACGCAAAAATAAGGTATCAGTATTGGTGGTATTCGTTAGATACCACCAATTACAATTAGCAGTTGCACTATTGCAGAGAAATTAATTCTTCTCTAGTTAAGTTTGTGCATTCCATTAAATCTTTAAAAATTTTTTATAATAGTTGGCGGTTATTGCTCTGCATCTAATGCTTTTTTATATGTCTTTGCTGCGAAGCTGTACGCAAAATGATGACTATGACGATGTCATAGCTAAGTCTATTTGGGAGTCGTTATACATAATGTATGAAAATGACTTTCGTTGGCAGCTGATATCACAATCATAGCAACGGATCATAGGATGATGATTAATCAGAAAAGATATGATGCAAGGAGAATATCTGTGTGTAGATAAAAGAAAACCCCATGTAAAACATGAGGTTATTTGGTAATTAAGAGACTGTATGAGTGCCTTATTACAATAGCTATGAGTCGTTAAAAAACAACTCAATCACTCTTTTGCTTCGTGTGCATTTGCATTTTCACGGCAATCGCCATCAGCGCAGTGGCCATAAAGATATAAGCTGTGGTTAGATAGCTTAATACCATGACGAGCAGCAATATTCGTTTGGCGTTCTTCAATTGATTTATCAGAAAATTCGATTACTTTACCGCAATCTAAGCAAATCAAGTGGTCATGATGGTGCTGTTGAGTCAGTTCAAAAACGGATTTACCACCTTCGAAGTTGTGACGGGTCACAATGCCAGCATCGTCAAATTGGTTTAATACGCGGTATACTGTGGCCAGACCGATCTCTTCACCCATATCAATCAATTTTTTGTAGAGATCTTCCGCACTGACGTGATGGCACTCAGGCTCCTGAAGTACTTCCAATATTTTTAATCTTGGAAGAGTGACTTTGAGTCCAGCATTTTTCAATGCTTTATTGTTGTCTGTCATGCGGGTTTGTCCTGTATCTTAAATCAGAAATTTAACAATAATGAGACATTTTTAACATATATTCAGTTGTCTTCGAAACTGATTTACAATTATAGGCATGGAAACAAAAAATAGAAACCATGCATTGTCTCATTATTATAATAATATCAGCAATCCTACGCTGATTTGTTCGTTAGCCGAGGATCTCAGATAGAGACATCTCTGTTGAAATTTGTTGTACCCATGCATCAACACGCTCTTCGGTTAGCTCAGGCTGGCGATCTTCATCGATGGCTAATCCAATAAAATGGTTGTCATCATACATGCCTTTAGAGGCTTCGAAATGATAGCCTTCAGTAGGCCAAGCCCCGACAATTACTGCACCACGCGGTTCAATAATATCACGGATAGTTCCCATCGCATCACAGAAGTACTCTGCATAGTCTTCTTGATCACCACAACCAAATAAAGCAACAAGTTTGCCTTCAAAATCAATTTCTTCGAGAGTTGGGAAAAAATCATCCCAATCACACTGGGCCTCACCATAATACCAAGTTGGGATGCCAAGAAGTAAAATATCAAACGCTTCAATATCTTCTTTACTGCATTTAGCGATATCATGAACTTCAGCGTTATCGTTGCCTAATCTCTTTTGGATCATTTTGGCAATATTTTCTGTATTACCAGTGTCACTACCGAAGAAAATGCCTATGACTGCCATAAAGTGAATAACCTCTTGTTTTTCCAATCTGGTTTGAAAAGAGCCAGATAGGGCTAAATTTGAATAAATAAAACTTTGGCCTTATTTTGGCGAAAAACCCTGAATAAATCTGTCGAATTTGTGTGGTTTACTAAGACGAAACTATCTGTTTGAAGGCTCGTAAACCTGCGCGAGCTGTGACATTAGCATTTCTTCTATTAGCTCGCTACGGCTCATATTTTTTTCATCAGCCAGCTGATTCAATATGGCGACAGCATCTTCATTGAGCTTTAGTTCAACGCGGCGTAACCCGTTGACTTTATCTCTTTTAAGTTGATTACGTTTATTAATTCTTAATTGTTCATCCCGCGAAAGCGGACTTGTTTTAGGTCGCCCAGGCCTGCGTTCCTCAGCGAACAAATCAAGTGTGGTGCGATCAGTTTGTTCTTTTGCCATATTTCTTTAATACTAATGGGCGTGTACCAATAATCCAGCGCGCAATCATACCTTAGCTGTCGTCCTTGTGCCAGAGCGCATATTCAGTGAAAGTCTTTGATAGTAAAAAAAAGAACTGTTTGTTGGAAAAAGCACCAAATAATATTTAATTAGTGCTTTTTTCTGATTCACTAGCGAGTTTGCTGATGCCATAGACTGGCGTAAATTCCATTTTGTTGCAGTAAATCTTGATGAGTACCTACTTCAGCAACTGCACCTTCACGGATCACACAAATTTTGTCAGCATGCATAATGGTATTTAAACGGTGAGCGATACTAATAACGGTTCTTCCTTTAGTGATCAAATGCATATTAGCCATAATGGCTGCCTCAGATTCATAATCTAAAGTTGAAGTGATTTTGAATTCTGGATGTTTGAAATTAATCCTTATATGTCAGCCAGTTAAAAGTGTTAAGTGTGGCTTTTGACTGGCTTCATTCTTCGGCTGTGTCGAAATTGTGACATGCTCACTATATTTGGTTAAATGTTGACCGCTAAAGTGAGCGTATTTCTGAACCATTTCTAATGTTTCCCATCCTCCCATTTCTTTTAACACCATGAGTGGAGTTCCACTTTGTGCGTGCCAACTTGCCCACGTGTGTCTGAGGTCGTGAAAAGTGAAATCAGTTATACCGGAATCAATCAATGCCTGATCATAACACTCTCGATAATGACAACTCCTTCGTTTTCCATTATTGGAAAATACGTAATCACCATCTTTTTCAATTCCATTTAGAATTTCAATGGCCACATCATTAAGTGGCACTGGCCTAGCTCTCCCTGACTTTGCATTATCTGCTGTAACGTGTGCAACTCTTCGCAGCAAATCAACACTCTTCCATTTTAGTGACAATATCTCGCTTTTTCTCATGCCTGTTAAAATAGCAATGGAAACAAAATCCTTCATCCACTTAACTTTGATGTTAGATAGGAGCAGTTCAGCTTCCCACTTTTCCAGCCACCTAACCCTGACGGTTGGTTCTTTCATTCGTGGTATGTATGTTGGCCGAACAAGCCATCCCATCTTGTGAGCTAGTGAAAATGCACGCATAATGAATGAGCGATATCTATTCTGTGTTGCATTGGATAGCTTTCTCTTTGTTTTTGGATTGTAAACGGGCAAAGAGTTGGCTATTTCATCACTGGTTATTGTAGATATTTTCCTTCCTTTAAATACACGCTGGAAATATTCAGCGTAGGCAAGTTTTGTAGGAAATGACGCTTGTCCTTCGGCATCTTTTAAAGCCAGTAACATCATTTCCTCAAACGACCTATCCGGCATCCTGTCCAGTTTTTCCATTTGCCATAGGTCATGTTTTAACTTGTCATGATACTCTTGGGCTTTGACTTTATCCTCCGTGCCAGCAGGTTTTCTAATTCTTTCTCCGCTTGGTGCTGTAACGTCAACCCAGTATTTCTTACCTCTTTTGTAGATCGGCATGTTTTCCTCCCACTACCGACTACAGCCAGCCGATAGACATTATTATCGTTAAACTGTGCCTGTTCAAACTTTTTCAGGCTTTCCTTGTTTGCTCTCCATGAGCTACCGACCCTGAACATGTAATATCTGGCAGGGTTTCGGTATACCGTTGAAGATGACAGTCGGATCATCGATGCGTATTCTTTTATTGTATAAAGAGAGTCATCCACTATTAATCTCCTTATCGATAGAGTTGATATACCAAATCAACCACATAATCGGTGGGAATTTCTTGTGTTTTTCGCTGAGTGTTAATTGAAATTTAGGAAGGTATGATTTAAGTATTGCTGTGCTTTGTTTATCGCTGAGTTTTTTGAGTTGCTTTAATTTGTCTCTGCATTCGCGGGCTATCTTTCGTCGTCCGTTCTCAAGCATCACATCATCCATTTTTCCGCTTATATTGCTCATAATCATCTCCGCAATCTTTACTGCAATATGCGCTATTTGGTGCTGCTGGCATTTCTTCGCACCAGATGCACATTCCGTTTATTGATTTAATTACTGGCTGGCGATTTGATAATGCGGCTTGAATGTGTAATTGTTCTAGTTCATTTGCTGAGTCAATAATATCCATAATTCACCTATGCTATTTTCCATTCATTAATAAATAAACTTCCATGGCAATTCGATAATAATTATCACCGTTAATTTCTATGCAATGATTGTTAAATTGACGAGCTGACCAAGTATTATTAACTCTTACCATGCTAATACCATTCTCAATAATAATCGGCATTGCATCGGCAGGGTTGTTGCATGGGTCGTAGTCTCTATACAAACCTTTGCCACTACCACTTCTAAAGTACATGACCTCATGTCGGTATGAGTCAATCTCGTAATACCCTACATCTAAAAATAAATATGCAACTTTTTTATTAATCTCGAAGTCAGATAGTTCGGTGTATTTATTCATTTACTAACTCCCAATATTCACAAGTATTTTTCTTAATAATCCCACCCGCTTCCAAGTGACCAATCACACAACTAACCTGACTCCTTGAATAATCAGGACTGCATAAGTGATATAGTTCGTCTGTGGTAAGCTGATTACACTGAAGAAATTCTATTATTTTCTCTCTTAATTTATTCATTCTCTCATCACCTCCCTGCAAACTATCTCAACCTCTCGCACCTGCATTATTTGCCACGCACGACTCTCGCATTCTTGCTGTGTGTATATTTGCTCTGTAACAGGCACAGCAGAACCCTGTATTAGCATGAGTAATACATATCCGATTATTTGCATTAATTGTTACTCTGAATTCTGTGTATAAAAAAACCTGCACTAGCAGGCTTTAATAATTAATTATATCGCGACATCTTTCATTTGTTTCATTCTTGGCGTAATTACAGCACGCTATAGAACCATCGTAATAATCAGGGTTTTTATTTGATCCGTTTGTTATCCTTTTTTCTATAAAATCTTTATGTTCGTTAATGGCATCAAGTAAGTTAGATATCATATAAAACATATTAAAGTCAATGTCCTTTGAGTCTATCAAGCATCTTTCAAGATGTTTGTTGTTTATTTTATTTAATTGATTGATTGCTTCGGTGATATCTCCTGTTAATAAGCCTGACTCAACTTTATTTATGCAATAACAAAAATCAGATACGCATCTTTTTATTAAGTGCTTTATCGATTCCTTTTTTTTGTTATTTTCATCTTTATCTCTTCTTTTTTGGTCATTCCGTTGCCAAAGATAGACAATTATAGTAGCTATGATTCCAAATGAAGATACAAAACTAAATACGTTAGATAACTTTCCCGATACCTCTGGTGTAGCATTGTATATTTCAGAGCAAGTGTAATACAGAATAGAAAATATTATGGTCACAACAAAGCCGTACTTTAATATCTTAGCAATGGAATCTTCTTTCTTATCAGGCATAATTCCTCCTTATTTAATGCAGGAATCATACTCACATCCATGTGACTAATCCACTGTCAAAATGCCTCCTTAATTCACGGTTACTTGCTTTAATGCTTCACGAACGGCATTTAAGCGCGATTCCATTCTTAGATATTTAGGGTTTGGAGTAGAAGGCCATTCGTTATACCAAGCATCATCACCAAACAAATTAAGCAACTTACTTCCTATATAACAATTGCAACAATCACTCTTAACATCATCGGATGATTCGATTAAATCCCAATACTCCCTTGCTTCGTATTGGTCTATTTCATCATCTTTGCGCAGCTCGATAACTTGCTTTTTAGCATATTCAGCATTTGCATCGTTATCATCATCTATCTCAGAGTTTAAATTAGAATCTAGCTTACCTATCCAGTAGTGATTATTAATCCTATGAATAAACTCAACTAGTGAGCTGCCCATAGAACCCCAAAAACAAGACCATGAATCGCCACTTTCGCTAATAGTAACTCTGCCATTTTTGTTATCACCATAATCCTCAAGGTAAACATGAATGGGGTCGTGACGCTCTATGCCTGTTATCACCAGTTTGGTCACTTGAGATTGTTCAACCTTCATATTCATTCCTCTTATTGCATCCCTGCGAGTTAAAATAGCGCTCATGTCCGTTTTTGCGCAGCATTCTATCTATTAGCCGAATATGTTTACTCCATATTCTATCGGCTTCCTCACAACCGCCACCAATCATTCCCGCGCAATCATCAGTAAGAGACTTGATAGCTTCAAGTTGCGCTTTAGTTACCTCCAGCTTCATATATCTATCTCCTGTTTGCATCCTTGCAAATATATCCTGAGTTAATTGATGTTTTTCTTTATTAAGTAAGAAAGAAGTCGTAATGCTCGTTGATAGAATTCTGGTCTATCATCCCAAATGTTGTAGCCAGCATATCCAGTGTCGGATTCATACGGCTCAGATGGGTACTTCTTGAATATTCGCGCCTTGGCTTCGGCTTTTATTGCAGCTTCCTTGCTGAAATATCGCCTATTCCTAGTTGGCGAGTAATAGACTTGTGCAGTTATCTCTTGAATACACATATACACTCCTTATACTTAATATATATTTTAAATAAGAGGTCATGACGTGGAGTTTATTAAAGACGCTATTGAAGTGGCGGTCCCTCTAGCTGGAGTAGTAGTCTCTCTAGTTGGTACTTACGTTGCGCTTTCTGGATTAAAAACGTGGAAAAAACAACTAAAATGGAAAGAGGATCATCAGTTAGCTAAAGATATTTTGATTAATCTAACTAAATATCATAATGCTATAAATCAAGTTAGAAGCCCTGCCATTTTTTCATATGAAAAAACAGATCCGCCTGAAGATATCAAAGGTTCACTATCTGAGGAGCAAATTGAATACCTAAAATATAAGAGCGTGTACACAGAAAGATTGAAATTGTCTAGTCAATATCATAATGAACTGCTAGCACTCGGAATAGAAGCTGACGCGATTTGGCAAAATGATACGACTAAATTGTTAAAGAAATTATTCGAATTAGAGTACTCGCTAGTTATAGCTATCAGATCTCACTTATTAACTATGAACCCCAATATCGATAAGTCGATGAGGGATTATTATGTTGGTATTTCGCCAGAAACAGATAAGATAGTGTATTCAGGGGTTGATGCAGATGATACATTTCATGATGATTTCGAAACATATAAGAGTGAAATCATCAATATGATAAAGAATAAACTCTAGAACGGAATATTGTCATCCCAATCCATCGGTGGCTCATTCTGCGGTGCTTGCTGCTGTAGCTGTTGAGACTGTCGCGCTGGCTGCTGGCTTCCTGCCTGATTATTGCCACCGTTGCTACCTAACATCTGCATAGTTCCGTTAATTCCAACCACAATCTCAGTGATATATTTATCCTGTCCATCGTTGCCTTGGTATTTGCGCGTTTTAATTTTCCCCTCAATGTAAACTTGACTCCCTTTTCTCAGGTACTCGCCTGCGACTTCTGCCAACTTTCCTTGAATAACAATATTATGCCACTCAGTTTTCTCGCGCTTTTCGCCAGTATTCTTGTCATTCCATGACTCACTTGTTGCTAAAGAAAACTTGGTAAATGCTGTTCCTGATGGTGAATATCTAACTTCAGGATCCTTTCCTAGGTGACCAAGTATTGTTGCTTTGTTTACGCCTTTATCTGCCATTTATGCAGCCTCCAATTCTGATTTTCTAATGTCATAAACTTCTTTAGCCTTCGCTTGCTCTGGCGTGTTATCGAGTAACTTCCATGTTTTACCAAATTCAGCTTTTAATGTTTTTATATTACTGATATTCATTGCATTACCAGTAAACTCAGATAGGACAACATCAGGTTTAAAGTTTTTCTCTTGTTGCTTATGTTCATTGCTATCTGCATCTTTTGAATCATCAATAGCGAACAATCCATTTAAGCAATACTTACGAGCATATGAGCTTGTAGCTCCTGTCACCTGAGCGTCATCCATTCCTTTTTTTGACATAGGCTCTCTTGCTAAAGCTGATACGCTATGTGAATTCTCTCCATCCGTGAGAGTTGCAGTTGATTTGACGTAAATTCGGTCGCCTACAGCAATAACATCATCTGTGATACTTAACACCAAACCATCAAGTAATGGCTTAACTGATTCTAAAATCCCTTCGCAACTCCTGTATGCGTAGTTCCCGAATGAGTTGTTGAGGTTTTTTGGTGCCTTTAGGTTCTGTTGTATGGCTGCTATTTTTTGGAAGAATTCTTTACTCATATTTCTTCTCCATCCAATAATTAATACTAAACTTAACATCAGGGTCTAAATCAGGTTGGCCTAGCAGCCAAGTTAAATACCCTGCGTTCTCTTTCTTTACTTCGGTAAATGTCATCCCTTTGTATTTACCGAAACGTAACTTGCTTAATAGTGATGGCTGATTAGTTATTTCTAACATTTCCGTATCTGACCACCCCGAATCATCCTTGATCCGCTTAAATAATGATGCTGTAACAACGCAGTCATATAGCGCTCTGTGAGCGTGTAATCCTTCTGGCACATGAACATCCAGTTCCAGTGCGTAGCGTAGATATTGATTGCTGTGGCTTTCTAACTCTGGCCATAAACGCCTCGCTAGTTTTAAAGTGCAGATAAAAGGCGCGTTCATTTCTGGCATCATTCGTTTATCGAACTCGGCATTATGTGCAACCAGATAATCAGCACCTTTATAAGCATCAATTACATCTTCAATAAGCGGGGATAGTTCAACCATTTCATTGGTGATGTGGTGAATAGCCATTGCGTTTATTGAGATTGGTTTCTGAGGGTTTACAAAGTGGGATTGCTGCGAGTTATAATTAATTTCTGTGTCGTTTAAATCGATACTTGCTATTTCAACAATTCCGCTGTCAAAATCGCAAGTTTCAGTGTCGATAATTCTGTATTTCATTTAGTCTCCCATGTTTCTACCTTCGCCATACCCATACCCACTAGAGCTAATTCCTTTAGCTAAATGTTTCGCATATCGAAGTTGTTCTTCGGTGATCCGTTGCTGTTCTATGTGAGCGGGCAGGGGGGGGTAGTACTTGGACATAGTTAAATTTGAGTGCCATGTATTTATGGCTTCGCGTTGCTTCCCTGATGCATTGATATTCTGAGGCGTTCCTTGCCTAGATAGCCTTATCTGTTCTATTGCTGATTTTAGCGCTTGTTCTTTGGTTGAATGAGATGGGAAGCACTTAACCAGATACTCACCCATAATCACCCCTCATCCAGCGTGTAGGTGTTGATTGCTGCTGAATACCTAAGCCTTCCATGCGATAGTATTCAGCCTCTTCATCGCGCTCCTTGCGCTTCTTCTCGGCATCCTGCCGTTGCTGGAATTCATACTCTGAAATTCTCATGCTGCGTCCTTAATGAATAATATCCAGTGAGTTTTGTCGTTCTTGCCAACTCGCTGAACTATTGTTGGTTTATAGTCAGTAAGGGCTAATACTTGCTTTGTAGGAATTTGAGTTTCGTTCCATTTGAAAGCCAATGTTCCGTTTGGCCGCAGCACTCGAAATGCTTCACTAAATCCTTTCGCTAAATCCTCTTTCCAAGATTCTTTATTTAATCGACCGTACTTTTTAAACATCCAACCGTTGTGTCCAGCGCGAATTAAGTGAGGCGGGTCGAATAGAACTTGATGGAATGAGTTATCAGGGAAGGGTAGGTTTTTAAAATCAGCGATAATATCTGGTGTTATGTTTAGCTTCCTGCCATCACATAGAATGTGTTTTTCTACCCTTATATCACTGTAAATTGCTCTATTGTCTTGTCTGTCAAACCAAAACATGCGACTTCCGCAGCACATATCCAGAATAGGGCGCATGACTATCTCCTTACGTGAATGCGTACGCTCCACGAGCATTAACTTGATGTAAGATGCGATTTGTCTTTTCGCATTGCTGCTTAAATTTCCAATCAGCAAACAATAATTCGACTTGTTTCTCGGTCATTTCAGACTCGCGAAGTAGGGTGAATATCTGTTGCTTTACGTGTTTCTGCTTTGCGTTCATGTTGTACTCCGTATGCTGTTTTTAATGTTTCGTTTGCTTCGCTCCATTCGTTCTCATCCTTGAGATAACGTGCAATCCCAGCTTGCTGTTGAGCTATGCAAAGTTTGTGTTTATCAATATTCATGCTTACCTCTGGATGTGCGACCAATAAATAAAGCCATGCTATTGACGGCTTCATATTTATTGTGTAAGATTAATTTGTGGATTTTTTTATCCAAAATAATTCTTTGTGATGTTGGCTTTGCTGTATTCGAGCAAAAAACTTGTAAAAGTACTTGGAATAATCTCAGACCTGATTACTATCTACCCACTAGTAGAAGCATCGCTAAAAGGAGCATTAATCATGGGATTTGTTTTAGGTATATCTGTAGAAGTAGTTGTTGGTAGCTGGTGTGCGCTGCAGGTCGCGATTTAACCCTTCACTTACTTTGAGTTTTTAACATCACATATTAGAGTAGCCATACCTGCACCAATTCCTAGCCCATGCAATAGCGTGGGCTTTTTATTACCTATCCGTTATTAACTAAACGCGATGCTAGTTATAGTGAATGCCTAGCTTTTTCATTTCTTCGTTTAAATCTTTGATTTGATTTTCAGGTAAGCTCGCTATCATATAAAGAACACAAGCAACTGTATCGCCGTCCATCTCAACTACTTTGGTATCAGTCCAACATTTGACTTTCTCTTTCCATTCCTTTTTTGTTCTCGGCATCTCTATCTCCTATCTATTAATCAACTCACCACAGCCCACCGCAATGGACTCTGGTTAGTTGCCTAGATATCGCTCTAGGCTGCGGGTCTCACAGACCATGGCACCGCACTCTTTGATTTATTTAGATACGTTAAATTTAATCACTACATAAATCCTCCGATTCAAACGGTACTTACATCTATGACGCCACCGCTTTAACGCCAATCAAAATTTATCTATCTCTAATTAATGAATTTATTAATAAGCATCTAAACATCTACCATTGCTCAGCAACCACAGTCTTGCTGTGTTCTTTGTGTTACTGCCTATATAGGATTTATTTATCTACCTATAGTCTAAGGTGCTAGCAATGCGCCGTGGTGTTCAGCCATGACGGATATGTATTTCTCCTTGTGAAGTTACCTCACCACAGCCCACCTTGATGGACTGTAATTAGTTAACTGTGCCTGCTTTTAAGCTCTCAATTCTACTCTTAACTTTAGAGCCATAGAGATATACATCATGCGAACACTCATACTTTTCGCGGATTTAGCTCTTTTCTTGTATTCAGCATAGTCGCGTCGTAATTCTGCTTTTGTTTCCATATCTATCCCCGTGCCGTAACACTTCCATCACTCATAATCGGCTTGCGTAGCCGTGGTTGCTTGCGTTGTACATCGGGTATGTCTTTTATCCCGATAAGCAGGTTGGCAAGCACATCGGTTTCGTCTACTGGTTTAATGATTGAATCCCATATTTCCTCAGTAGTGCGCCCGCGATTTGCTACCTCTACTGCTTTACGTGCCATTAATTCACCTCTGGCTGCATAACGACGCATCTTTGAATTTGTCTTACCAGTGCGCGGTAAGTAAGTGATCTGTTGCATGGTTTACCCTCGTTTAGTAAGTATTGGTGATTAGTGGTAGGTGCTGATCTCCTACTTAGACTATTTCCAGTGTTAGCTGCCACTCCATCAGGAGGATACACGTCATGATTTTCACTGGATTTATTGGGTAACTGTGCTTTCCGGCTATTTACGCAGCTTGTCTTACAATGCACACTTCTGCTTTACCCATCTGAACCCGCTAAGTTCCGCTAATCAGCCTTAGCATTCACCAATCCCAATACTCACTTGGAGTTTTGAAACTTTCCCACAATGGCGGGAGTTAATTTGTAAAAGAGCGAACATCCTGTTTATCTATGGCTCCTTGCCTTCGATGGATAGTATATTCACAAATTGTGATTATAATGTCAACCACAAAATGTGTTTATTTTCTTGTGATTGAATTAACGTGATGATTTGAAATGGAAAAATTTTTATTTATAGACACGATTTGTGTCAGAGATCACACTGGCGGGGAATTGCAGGCACAAAAAAGCCCTCGCGGGGAGGGCTGGATGTGTATTAATGTTTTTTTGGTAGCTCGGGTTTTCTAACGGCTAATAATATTTGCTCTGCTTGTTTTTCAGGGAGAGCTTTAGCTCGAACCTTGTTGCTCAAATAAGTTGCTAAATGGTTGTTAACATAGGTTGTATCTAACCAAACTCTAAAATCTCCTAATGCAGAGCTCGGGTATATGTAAGCTTCTTTTTGAGTTCCTCGACTCTGAGGAAAATCCTCTGGGTAGTTGTGAGGGTGCAGCATCCTACTACCATGTAATTTTTCTAAATTAGCGTCTTTCCAATGCTTAGCCCAGCGTTGCCCAACACTGATATCTGGTATAGAGAATGGGTCTAACTTGAATTCACTATTTATTAGTTTTACTGTCAAATCTGCCATTTCTCTAAATATGGAAAAGTACCCTACAGGTATTTCATCATTGGCTATAATTCTTTGCTTGAATACATCCCACGATTTATTTATGACATCTTGATTTGGCTTGTAATTTGCCTTCTCATATATCATTCTTTTCAATGTGTATTCAGCTAGTATGTCATAATTCTCTCTAGCAATTGTATTGTCAAATCTTGCAGCATCAAATACATAATACCGCAATATAGCCATGCAAATATAATCAGGGTATGCATGAGTTTCGACACCATGTTTATTGATGACTTTTGTGTATAAATTAATTACGTTCCGGTGACCTTTTTTTTCTAGATCTTTTAATACAATACTGCCTCTTTTTTTGTATTTTTCGGTTTCCCAGTTTGAAGTAAACATGAGTAATGGAGCAGGGTCTATCCCGCATAATTTAGCTAGGCCATATAATGTTAGATATGGAGTTCCATCACTTAGCACCCCCATTTGAATTCCGTTATCTTCTACTTCAACTACAGGACGTAGGTCTAGTTTACCCTGTGATCCAAATACCGATAATTTATCCATATATATATGATTCCATTTGCTAAATTATGTTTATCGTAATTTATCTAGTGGTTCAATCAACCACACCCTAAAACGTGTCGTCACCCAAAGAAGCAGCCTTGTACATCATCTTCAACGAGCTTAATAGCGTCAGAGAAACTACCTAACATTTTTTCATCGTAGTTGTGCCAGTTATTATCTTTATCCATCCAAAATAGAGACCAAGAGCTGTTAGATTTGTTATGTGTAATTTTAGCAATTGGCTCTTGAGCTTGACCATCACTCCAAGTAAGGCGTCTTACTTCAAATATGACAACGGAGTCATCTTCAATGTTGTAGCTTAAATCTAGCTCATCTCTAAGGTGTTCAGCAGGCCTACGTTTCTCCATGAAAAATTCCATGCATCTCTTAATGTTCGCTACTTCAATATCGTTAAATGCCATACATCCCTCTAAAACGTATATTTACTCTACTCTGTGTTGAAAATTGAAATCCAAGTAAAAGGTTCTTCTGCAAACTGCAATACCGCTCCAACTGCTAGTGCTATTATCAACATAACAATCAGCAGCTTATTTTTACTGATTAACCTAATTACTTTCTTCATATTAAAACGTGTCGTCAGGCCACTGAGATTTAACCACTTTGCCTATAATCTGGCAGTTGCCATTAATCGGTATCATCTCGAACCGTGGATTTAATGGCTCAAGGTATTCTGTTTCACCTTCTCGAATTAGACGCTTAAATGTGAACTCATTGTTCATCATGCGAGCTATACAGAAGTCACCAAAGCTAACCTCTTGCTCAGGATCAACAAGTATCAGCATTCCTTCTGGGAAGCTCGGTCGCCCGCCTTGAGGTGCTGTCATTGAGTGACCTTCAACTTCCAACCAAAATGCACTATCGCTTGCCTTCTTGGCTGTTGGTATCCATGCGATGGCGTCACTTCTAGTGTATGCATTGCTATTTTCAGTAAACGCACCTGCTTGCACCTTGGAAAATAGAGGGTACTCATAGTTACTAACAACCTGATCGCTTCTATCACCAAACATCAATTCCGCAGGTGAAACACCTAAAGCCTCGCTGATAACTAAAGCATCATCAGCACTTATTTTTCTTTCCCCAAGTTCATAATTTCCAATTCTAGAAGCCGCGGAATATCCGCACAGCTTTGCAAGTTGCGCTTGGCTTAATCCTCTAGATTCACGAATAGACTTCAGTCTTTCGCCGATAATTTCATTTATTTTTTTCATGCTTATCTTTTAACACAAAACGTGATGTAAGTATTTAAACGATTCGTGATTGACAGTTAATCACATATTGTGTGTAATAGGGGTTGTAGACATGGAGGATACACACAATGAATAACATCGCAGAACAGCGAAAAAAATTAGGAATTTCTCAGGCTGTTTTGGCTTCATCAATCGGATGGGGTCAATCTCGTATTGCAAACTACGAGCTAAGTATTAGAACGCCTAGCCTTAATGATTGTCGAGTAATCGTTGAGGCATTACAGAAACTTGGTGCGAAATGCTCACTAGACGACGTTTTCCCACCTCAAGCTGCATAACTTTACCGCTCTTTCAAAACTTAGGCTCTGCCATTGTAGAGCACTGCAATACACACTCACAGGATCGTGAGTAACGGACTAACTGTATTTAAAAAAGGACTATATACAATGGAACCTGCAAAAAATATCAAAGTGGAATGTACATCTAACGAATTGATGACGTTCTATCTCAAAGAAATGTATTTAATCGGTAATAACGGTCTAGCTAAAGAGCTGGGCATACACCCCTCTAAATCCAGTCGAGATAAAGCACGAATATTCGATTTAGCTTGCCAGTTGGTGAGTAAATTCGGATTACCCCCTGACTCTGTAAACATCAGCGATAAGCCAACAAAGATTGTGCTTGAAGGTGATTACGCAGAAAGGGTGATACAGGCTCTTGAAGGGAAAGGGAAGATTAAAAGAAAAGTCCCAACGGTGGCACCCGATGAGACTCAATTAGATTTGAAACTTTAATTGTTGTTACTATCAAAACAACTGTATCAATAACCAGTGTTTATAACAAGGGAAATTTATGGTTTCCCTTTTTTGATACAGCAAATCAATAAAGGAATTATATCATGAAAAATAAGCGAAATCATGACTTTAATTATCATGCTGTGCATAAAAACATCATGCGGGAGCGGGAGTTAAGGAAAGTAACACCACTAGGTATAAAGCGACTTAGAGAAGCTTTTGAAGATGCAAAACTTAGGAATGCTCACAGGGAAGAGCTATTGGGAGGGAAACAGCATGAGTAATGTGTCATATGCGCTGCAAAAACGCTTTGAGCAGCCTGTTAAGTCAGGCAAGGGGTTTGCCTTCATGCACAGGAAAATTCAAGACTGTGACTTTTACAAGAAGGATTCTGAGGCTGTCCATCTCTGGCTACACTTCATTATAACTGCAAGCCATCAACCAGATGTTGTTGATACTGATGTTGGTCAAATTGCTATTGGTCGAGGTCAGATGATGAGAAGCCGACCACAGTTAACGGAAGAAACTGGAATATCAGATAATAAAATCAGGTCTCTTTTGAGAAGTTTTACCAACAGGGGAATGATTTCGGTAGAAGTTAAAAGCAAGAAAATTAGCATCATTACAGTGCTGAAATACGACGAATATCAAGGTAAAAATTGTCCGGAAATCGTCCGAGAGTTGTCCGATGCAAATCAAGTGATGCCAACGCCTAACAGCGGTACGTGTCCGGAAGATGTCCGAGAAATCACCTTATACAATAATATTAAAAACAATAATACATCTAAAGATGTATTTGGTGGACTTTCTGACGAAAGCCACGATGACCAACCAATCAAAATTAAATCTAAAAAATCTCAACCAGTACCCTATCAAGCGATGATTGATGCCTATCATGAAATACTCCCTGAGATGGCAAAAATTCAAGTTGTTCGTGGTACCCGAAAAAACAAGCTAAGACTGTTCTGGCAAAAATGTAATTCAGAATACATGCAACAGCATAACCGACCATTCACACTGGACAACTGGCGCGGCTATCTTAGCTACATTGCTAAAAATTGCCGATGGATGATGGAGCAGAGGCCAAACGGTAGTGGGGGTTTTTGGGCGGCTAAAAACCTAGATTATTTAATCACTGACAAATGTTACGTATCAGTCAAGGAGGATAGAGCTAATGATCGCAAGTAATTACCAAGTACCACACAGCCTAGAGACCGAACAGAGCGTTATCGGATCCCTACTAATTGACCCAAACAGCGACAATGCTCAACGAGTATTTTCCGTGTTGAAGCCAGAGGATTTCTACGGAACTCACCACAAGATTATCTTTGAAAAAATGCGGTCAATGGCTAGCAAGCATCAACCGATTGATATTTTAACCGTGTCTGACGGCTTGAAAGCAACTGGCAGCGAAGGCGCTACTGGCGGATTGGGTTATCTGGCTGAAATTGCAAAGAACACACCAAGTGCTGCAAACGTGATCCACTACTCGAAGAAAATCAAGGAGTATGCCAGTGAACGTTATGCGATTGAGAAAATCAACGAAGCAACGCGATTACTGATTGAGCCAAGCACTCTAAGCTTTGGTGAAAAAATGGAGTTCGTGCAGAAGCTGGTAACTGACGCAAGCGAAAACGGTGTCACTGGTCGAAAGTCAGGCTTGAAAAACATGGCTGAGCTATTGCCTGAATGGTTCGAAGGCGTAGAAAACATGTTTAACAATCCCGATCAATTTATAGGTCTCAAGACAGGAATTAAGCCACTTGATGACATGCTGGCACCTAAATTTGTCGTACGCGGATCCCTATTCGTTATCGGCGCTCGTCCAAAGATGGGTAAAACAACTGTTCTAACTGAAATGGCGAAGAATGTTTCTGATGATGGAATGACAGTGGCTCTGTTCAGCATGGAAATGTCCAATCAGCAATTGGTTGAGCGGATGGTAAGCCAGAAGTCAGGCTTAAACTCTGACATGTTCTACGGCGGTACTGAGGATGATTTCGAATGGGCGCTACTTGGCAAGGCCATTAGTGACTTGAGCGAGAAACCTAATATTTGGGTCGATGACACAGCAGGAATGACACTTGAACACATTCAGTCAGAATGCCGAAAGTTGAAACGCAAGGTTGGGAAAATAGGGTTTATCGGTGTGGATTATTTAACGCTGATGAAAGCTGGAAAAGCAGACCGTAACGATATCGCCTACGGTGAAATTACCAAAGGTCTCAAGCAGCTAGCAAAAGAGCTTGATACTACCGTGGTATTACTCACACAGCTAAACCGTAAATTGGAAGATAGAACCAACAAGCGACCTATGCCAAGTGATAGCCGTGACACTGGTCAAATCGAGCAGGATTGCGATTACTGGATGGGAATATACAAAGACTCAGTTTACAACGACAAAGCTGACAAGACGCTTACAGAGCTTATTGTAAGACTTAACCGTCACGGGAAAGCAGGAACAGCGTTTGTAGACCAGAAAGGGCTTTGCTTATTCGATACCGACAAAACTCACGCAATGGCTCGCGCGGATATGGCAACCGCCAACCGTAACACACCAAATCATAAGGACTTCTAAAATGAAAAAATGCGAATCAAATGGAACAAAATACGCAAGCTATCTGTGTGACTTTATGCGCAAAGCAGCAAAGATAAAATCACCACATGGCAAGACAAAGGGGATATTTAAATACTCAGCTGTCGATACATGGACAGGAGATAGCCTTGGCGAGGCAGTTTATTACGATGAGGGTAACGGTAATCGAACACATTTAAACTTCTGCCCGTTTTGTAGCGGTAAGTTACATAGTGTAGATATCGGCAATTAAGCGAGGTGTTGAGTGATGAAAGGAACAACGTTAACGGAGGGAGGCATCTAATGCAGGGAACTAATTGGGTTAAGGTGAGTGAGATATTGCCTGAGCTGGACACACCGGTATTTGCAGGATGGTTTTGGAATGGCAAGTTTGTATGGCATGTATTCATGCGCTCAGATTCAAGTTTTGAAGGCTGGGTATGGTCGCGCTCTTATAGCCATTTCATCAGTGATAATGATGAGTTTATTGAAGATGACGATTATCCAATAACTCACTGGATGCCTTTGCCACCAATACCAGAGGGTGAATGATGAAGATAAAACGCAAAGTTCACAATAAGCTATTTCCAACTCGTAAATTGTCATTCTATCAGCATTCAAAAGTTGACGAATGGAACTCGTTAGAGTGCTACATGGACAAGTGGTTATTAGTTATTTTATTTATCCCGATTGTTGTCATTGGAACGCTAGTAGCTGGATTTCCTACTGCATTCAAAGAGGCGACGATTTATTTCAATAAACCATATTCAGTCGATAGTCTGACGCTTGCAGAAATTGAAGTCATTAGGCTGGAACAGGAGAGCCAACAGTGAGTGATAAGAAAAGAAGCCCACTCGCAGAATTCATTGAGAGTTACAGGGGAAATCCTATAGCTACAGTCGTTGTATTTATCCTCTTGCCCGTACTGTTTCTGCTATCAATGATTAGAAAATTGCTGATATTGAACATGAAATTAGCAAACTTCATGTTTGATAGATATGACACAGGAATAAAATTAATCGGAGTTACATTGTTGAAAATGAGGAAGTTCGACAGGAAAAAAATAGGAGGCTAACTTGGAAATAGAAATGGTCAAATGCGCCAATGGCATATTTGCACCAGCATTCGAACACGACCTACCACGTTTAACAAAATTCAAAAATGGCGAGATGTACACCTTCAGCGCCAAGCTCACAAGAAACCCCGCATTTCATAAAAAGATGTTCGCATTCTTCAAGTTCTGTTTTGACCACTGGTGCGCAAATAAGGCAGAACTCGACTGCATGGACGAGCATAGCCAATTTGAGCGCTTCAGGAAGGACTTGACGATACTTGCAGGATTTTATGAGCAAACGGTAAGGCTAAACGGTGAAGTGCGTACAGAGGCTAAGAGCTTGTCATTTGCCAACATGGAACCAGATGAATTCGAACGCTGTTACAAAGCCATGATTAACGCAGCAATAAAACACATTTTCAGGGGATGCAATGAAATCACTGAGAATAGGTTACTGACATTCTTTTGAGGATAGAGAGATGAATATTCAACATATGATTGAGTGCGGAAAGATTTTTAAAGTAGGCGACATTATTTCATCGGTAAGGGTATCGAAAGAAGTTGGCAAGAGTGTGAATGTGTCAGGCCAAACGGTTAGGCAACTGGCAAAGATTGGAGCGGCTCAAAAGAAAGAAAAAGTTGGCATCGTTACTTATTACGAAGTTATAAGAAATATTCAGGATGCTATTAACGATGAGTTAGCCAGAAGAAGAAAAGGTGTCACAGCTAGAGAGTATCATCGCAACAACAAACAAGAGCCTTTTAATTATTCACTAGTGCAGAAATTCAATGAATCAATAGCGAGGGTTAGGTCATGAAGAAACAATTATTCTTCGGTATTGTTGTTGGCTTAATAGTTACCGCTGTTTGTATTTTCGTGGAGGCTGTTAAATATGGCTAACTTACGCAAAGAAGCAAAAGGCAGAGAGTGCCAAGTAAGAATACCAGGAGTGTGCAATGGCAATTCTGAAACTGTGGTAGGCGCTCATTATCGAATGGCTGGATTATGCGGCACAGGATGCAAGCCTAGCGATTTATTTATAGCTTGGGCTTGTAGTGCTTGCCATGAAGAAATAGACCGCAGGACGCGAATCACGGACGCTGAATACGCAAAGCAATGTCACCTAGAGGGAGTTATTCGAACTCAGGCCATATTGCAAAGCGAGGGGAAGATTAAGGCATGAATGAATATCACCTTAAATTACCGTGGCCACCGAGTAATAATACCTACTGGCGACACTGTAGAGGCAGGCACTACATATCACCTAAAGGCACAAATTACCGAAAGCAAGTAACAGATTACATAGAGCAGCAAAACCTAGATATTAAAACCACTTCCCGCATCAAAATAGTCATCACAGCAAATCCCCCAGACAAACGAAAAAGAGACCTCGATAACTTGCCTAAAGCTGTTTTCGATTCGCTTACTCACGCCAATTTTTGGGATGACGACGAGCAGATAGATGATTTCCGCATTAAGCGTGGCGAGGGGGTTAAAGGCGGCTCACTGGATATCACGATATGGGAGATAAGTGATGCAGACTGAAATAACAACTATTCCAGCGTTGCTTGTTAAGACGCACGGAAACATGAGTGAAGTAGCAAGGCGACTCAATTGCAATAGGGCAACAGTCAAGAAATATTCTGGTGATGTATTTAGTTTTGACCACGCGATTATAAATGGTCGACTGATGACTAAGTATAAACATGCGAAGGGGGCTAAATGAGCTACATCGGAGAGAAAGAGTTAACGAAAGATCAATTCGACTGGCTTAATGGATGGCTTGAATTGTGGGGCGCTTGGGTTCATTCGGGGAGAGCGAATGTACGGATGATAAATATGATTTATAAATTCATGCGAACAGTAGAGCCAAGCGGTACACCATCAAGACCTATGTGCAGTGACGATGAAGGAATGTTGATTTCTCAGGTCGTAGATTCAATCATCGCCACTGACGAACAGGCTTATAAAATATTGCTCAGCTATTACGCTCATGGAGCATCCAAACTTTCGATAGCATCTTACTACCATAAGGTTGCAAATCCCCGCAAAATGAACACGAGGTCAGGAGGGAAAATAAAGGTTCCATCATTGCGAACCTGTCGACGTGAAGTAGACGAAAAACTGAAAGCTTGCCAGTGGTTATTGTACGAACCTCTTCGAAATGCAATTAACAATCGTAAACGTGTAGCTAAAGTTAGGAAAATAACTGAACTTTGCTATTGACAGTAATGACCAACTGGACCATACTTATCAGGTAAGCTGCCTTAACTGTTCTTAGGTTGGCTTAACCAGATTCTGGAGCCTCACTTCGGTGGGGCTTTATTATACCTAAAATAAACATAAGACTTGCTGTTACGTTTGGTCAGAGTTACATGTGTAGTTATGCACAATAACTGAACAAGCAGAGACTTGAAAAAGCAAATACCATCCCTATATAGGAGATACACCGTATTTCACTCAATTGTGGCGTCCCATACTAGGTAAACTTGGATTGCGGTGTAGACCCGTCAGCAATGGCGGGTTTTTATTACTCTTGATATTGGTAATTGCAATCATTTATACTGTGCTCGCAGTGCGTTACTGAATGTCCTGTTTTGATGAAAAAAAGCCAACCTAAAGAGATTGGCGTGAAAGCAATACAAAATGTTTATGAGTTTTTATCTTAAATAATTCATTAGAAATTAAATTATTATAAAGTGCTACAACCTTGATTATTTAAGTTACATTGAGTTAGTTAATGTAACTGTTTGTTACTTTTAATCTAGCCTCGTTATTAGAGGTTTTTTTATAGGTAAAAAAATGCTACCACCTAGGGATGGCAGCAAAACACTATCAGCAATAAAACTCCAATAACTACTCTGGACTTACTTTGGAAATTTGAATATAACCCATTAATTTAAAAAATAAAATAGTCTATATCTAA
The DNA here is from genome assembly GCF_016618195.1 of Providencia manganoxydans. NCBI lineage: Bacteria > Pseudomonadati > Pseudomonadota > Gammaproteobacteria > Enterobacterales > Morganellaceae > Providencia > Providencia manganoxydans. The sequence continues at coordinate 3,114,605 of NZ_CP067099.1, read as the reverse complement.
TGATTGCTATTCGATTAATTTCATTTGCACAATGAAAACTCTATTTACTAGCTTCTATCTTGCACATAGCGGCATTAAAGCGAGTAGGGTTTTCATTGTGGAGAATGCCAAGGCTGATTGGCTAACTCGCATGGGCTACTGTACTTATCAGGATAGAAGCACACACGCCATGGGGAACCTGAATGCATACATTCTCAGTGTATGCCTCCACAACACCATTTCGAACAACAAAATATTCCAAAAATTATTTCAGTTGAACAGTCTGGAAATTTCAATCTCAGAAGGTTCAGTTGCTCGGCGGTTACCTCGAACAACTGAGATTTATTTTTAATTATTCGGCTGCTGGGCTAACTCTTCTGATTAAAGAAAAGAAAGCGACTAGAAGCTTCATTGATTTTGGGGTCTGCTCATCATTGAATTTGTGAGCAAATTGTTCAACCCCTTCTTTAGAGTAATATCTAATACCTTCATCATTCAAATCTAAGTCATTGCCGTGGTTAGGTATTGAATTTATGAGCGAGTACAGATTACCTATATAAGAATCGGGTATTTCAGATTGAAGGAGCCGATGTGCAAATTGATTCCTTATTTGCCCCAGTATTTCGAATGCGTTATAGGCAGCTTTTGGCATGCCGAGTCTTTGCGCAAGTTTAGCTTTATGCTCAAATGACATTCTAAATTTAACATCTTCTTTATTATTTGGAGATTCAGAAAATAAGTCTTCAATTTCCAAGTGTGCGCATATATATGCCTCAAGAAAGCTTTCGCATGTTAAATGCAATGTTAAAACAGTTATCAAAGGATTATTGTTTTCACATATTGTAATTAATGAATCAAATGTCTCATCTCGGTTGAAAAATAGCTTTTTCATTATTTGTTCATTCATTGTCACTTTTACCTTTTTGGACGCCATCATGAAAGATGAACATAACACTATAGTTGCTTTAGATAAAATAGGTCGTAAGCGAATTGTTATTGGTAATTTAAACGAACCAAATAACGCCATTATTATTAATGAGTTGAGCAAGCATTCAGAGTCTGACGAGTTTAAATGGTCTTATTTGGATGAAGCTATCGCTCAATTATGGGAAACCTTCAGTCTCACCCAGCAGGAAGCGATTAAAGATGTTATCCAACGATACCGCAATGAGGTTTTCAGCCTAGAGTGCTCAATAAATGAAGGAACGGCAAGTTAACTAGTAGCTCCTTAGGAGGGAGTATGGATCTTACAAATATCATGATGATCACTATATCAGATAAGGTTATCTCGTTAACCTTTAATGGGGGAATGGCCAGTTATGATAAAGAAGGTCGCCTTGAGGGCTATATGGGTGATGAATCTACCATTCCAACGTTCATTAAACTTACTGATAAGCGTCCTGACTCTAAATAACAATTCATTTCAATAATCTAAATCTAGCCTCTATTGCTGGTGGCTTTCTATTAACTAAGAGAAACACAAATGAGCACATCATTAGGTATCACCCTCGGTGCTGCTGGCGGTGGCGCTATGGGCGGTCTCCTCGTGGGTGCCGACTATGGTGTAGTTCTTGGGGCGATTATTGGTGCCTCAGCTTCCGTTATTGCATCAAAAGACAATAACCGGCGAAAAATCTTACATTTCATTCTTGCACTTGGTGCAGGGATATTAATCGCTAAAGAAGCATCAGATGTTATTGCACAGATATGGAATTGGGATATTAGCCCTAAGATAACGGCGATTGCTATTTCAGCACTATTGATCCCCGTTCTCGTCTTAATGGCAAACAAGGATAATTTGAGAAAGCTATTTAGCCGGATCATGACATCGATAGATAAGAACTTCAGCACCATCACTCAAGCGATAAAAGACTGGCGCAATAAAGGAGGCTCCTAATGGAAAACCTTCTCTTATTTGGTAATGACATCATTAGCTGGTGTAAACAGAATCCACTCGGTGCTACTGACATACTGTTTATGACAGGCTCAGCAGTCACTGTGTTTCTTTGTCGCTATAAAAAGTTTCGTGATTCTATTGTGGGCACAGCGTTATTTATTTGCTGGATCTACAAGGTCTATGAAACAACCGTTGGTGACCGAGTGTCAGCACCATCGGATGTCTTATTTAACGGTGTTATGTTTCTGGTGATCTTCTCGGCGGGTGGAAACATCATGTCAGTTGTTGTTATCCGTCATTTCTTCGAAAAACTAAAATCACTCTGGCTGCTTATTAAGCGGCCTTTTCTTCGTTAAGGCGGCTATATGAATAATCAGCAACGAAAAATCGCACGTGGTGAGCGTAACAATAACCCTGGTAATATTGACTACAACCCCGCTAACAAATGGCAAGGCCAGCTACCACATGATCCTTCTATAGAAAAACGCTTTTGTCGCTTTGTCACTGCTGAGTATGGTATTCGAGCTATCTATAAGTTACTGCAAACTTACCAGCGTAAATATGGACTGAATTCTGTAGCAGCAATTATTAACAAATATGCCCCACCCATTGAAAACAATACTTCCGGTTATATTAATCGTGCCGCTGCGTCTATCGGTGTCGGAATCAATGATCACATCAATACTAGCGATAAGAAAACAGGCATCGCATTAGCAACGGCAATAGTCAGTGTTGAGTTGGGTTATCAGCCCTACAGTGAGGCTACGTTCGAAAAAGCGTGGAGCTTGTTGTGAACTGGAAAATGCAAGTTTTTACATTAGTTGGTGTGATGATCCTCGGCGGTGTCCTTAATTGGACTATTACTGAGAATCAGAAACTAACAAGTGAAAACAAATCGCTAAACAGCAAACTATCGACAAGTCAGCTACTGAACAGAGTAACTCAATCAGCAATTACTCTTCACTATCAAACATCACTCGACAACATCAAAGCAAAGCAATTTGAGGACTCAGAACATGTCAAAGTTAAGACTGTTATCAAAACAGCACTCAAAGACAATGAGTGCGCTAATACTGCTGTTCCCAATGATGTTGTTAGTGAGTTGCGGAGCTACAAAAGAGAAATTGATTCCCGTTCAGCCGGTTCCATTGCCCCCACATCTAACCGCTGATTGTGAGCAACCTGATATCCCAGAAAAAATGGACTGGAAAGATATGCCACAGTTGCTAGTAGATGCGATGAATTCAATTGCAAAGTGCAATTTAGATAAGAAAGCCATTCGAGAGATTGAGGCAGAAAGAGCAAGATAATTTAAGATAATCTAGTTAGTAGCATATATACTGTATTTAATTGTTATTCATTTGAGAGTATATATGCGTGATACTTTAGTTTTTATTTTTGTTCTATTTGCCTGTGTAGTACTGATTCGGCATCAAATAAAATCCAAGGTTACATATAAACATTTTTTGTTGTTTTTTATTTTAATATCAGCAGCAATGATTACCTATATAGCAGATGCCATGTATATGTGGATAAAGTTTGACCTTCCTTTGGATTACTGGTTAGTTCTTACTTTATCTGCCGTGCTTATAACTTCAGTATTTTCTCTCATCAGGATACTTAAAGATTGATTTTATTTAATTCTACAAATGCTATTCATTGAGTAGCATTGATAGGATTTTATATAAATATTTATTATTGCCAGTCTCGGAATTTACGAGACCCATATAAATAAACATAGAATAATATTCCAAATAGCCATCAGTTAACCGCTGGTGGCTTTTTTGCATCCGCATTTCACCCTGTGCACCACATGCACACACATCTAAAAACATCGAACCGTTATTTAGGAATGAGCCTTTGAGGGGATCAGTTATAGCTGATACTGCTTCGATGGGCTGATTTCCTATGTGGCAAGGGTTCATTACTAAGTAAGGACAGTATCATGTCAGATAAATTAGTTTTTAAAGGCAATGAAGTTATCCCATTCGATAATGGTGATGGGAAAATATGGTTTACAAGTAAGCATATGGCTGAACTTCTTGAGTATGCTGATGAGAAGTCCGTTAATAGGCTCTATAATCGAAATAAAGATGAGTTTAATCACGAGATGACGCAAGTGGTCACGGCGACCTCTCGCAATAAAAACAATGAGATACAGTATAATAGAACTCGCGTGTTCTCATCTAGAGGTGCGCATTTGCTAGGTATGTTGGCTGATACCAAGGTGGCAAAGGCATTGCGAAAATGGCTACTAGATCTCATTGAAAAAGAATCTCAACCCAATTTATCTCTAATGGATCTGGATAATTTAAAGCAAGTCACATTAAGTGAAATGCAAAATAGAGTAGTAAAAGAAAATGAATGGTCTATGGAAACATTTGGAAGACCAGGAAGTAAAAGCATGACTATTCGTAAGCGACACCTTAAAAAAATTAGAGAAGTTGAAAAGGCGATTGCTGAGTTATCACAAATAGCACTTCCTGATATGGGTGATTTTCCAAACGGAGAAGAACCCGCATGAATGCTGAACAATTTATAGAGAAAAACGTACAGGCCGAGTTAAAGAAGCTCGGCTTTTCTTTATCTATCGCTCAGATGGCTAGCAACATGGCATTAGATCACTACCGCAAAAGTTCACAGGCAAGTCGCAAAGGTGGATTGTTTGATGATTGCTTAAATGTGGCTAAAGCATGGGCGATTAAGTATTCAGGCGGCAAGAAGAAATGAATAGGTCGCTCAGCGGCCTTTATGTTATTAGGGGAATTTATTTTAATGTTAATTGTAGTAAATGTTTGAGATTATCAGTTAAAGCTTAATTATTTGAACTACAAAAAGGTTATTTCAATGGCTACTAATGAAGATAAAGATTCTCCCGTTGTTGAGGTTTTAAAATATATGGCTATTCCAGGCTATTCCATTTATAAATTATATGATGCTCTATCTAATACAGAAAATAATACAACTGACGAGCTAGAGGAGAGCGCGCGAAGAAGTGAGCTTGAATCATTCATTCTTCAGTCTAGAGCGAAAGTGGAGCAGGAGTTATCCATCGCTAGACGTATTATGTGTGCGGATGAAGTGGAAATAGAGGAATACTACGATGTCAATGGAAAAGGAAATGTTGGGTTAAAATCTGATGATTCATCCTTTACTGTTGGTGTGTCTGGAGAAGGAAGAAAAGTAACAAAAAGGGTGATAAAGTTTAAAGGATTTAGTGATAAATATTTGCAAGAAATAAAAAGTGAAATAGATGAATTAGAAGCAAACCAACTATTATCACAATAAATGAAAAATGGTTATGATTATGGTAATGACCCGCCTAGTGCGGGTTTTTTATTGCAAATCACAAAGCTCATCATGGTGGGCTTTTTAATTTGTTATGAGGATATGAATATGGCACAGAAAAAACCAACGCTCACTGATGAGCAAAAGGTTCTTTTTGATGCCCTGACGAAACAGCAACAGCAATTCGCGTTAGGCATCCTGAAAGGACTTAATCAGATAGATGCTTACAAGCAGGCTGGGTATAAGGCTAAGAATGAAAACGCAGCTAGTGTTTCAGCAAGTCAGATCTTCGGAAATCTTAAGGTAAAAGCATTTCTTGACTCAGTGACTAAAACTACTATTTCTAGTGCCATTATGACACGCGAGGAAGCCCTAGAGCGGCTATCTTCAATCGGGCGTAGCTCAGTATCAGAAATGGTAGAGTTCAGTGAGCATAAAATGGGCGTTGATGATGACGGCAATCCAGTTATTCAGGCGGTGTGGAAGTTTAAAGATTCTGCATTGCAAGACCCCAAAGCACTGGCGGCAATATCTGAACTCACAGCAAGTAAAGATGGTATTAAGTTAAAACTTCATGACCCAAAAGCAGCTATTAAACAATTGGCTGACATGCAAGGTTGGGAGCCGCCTAAGAAAATTGAACATTCAATGGATGAACAAATGGCTGAGTTGCTGAGAGAAATATCATCGGAGTCATAATATGGCTGCAAAAAATCAGCAATTCGAAGAGTTAAAAAAGAACTTAAAAAATAGGTTCTGGCGCTTAAATAATCTCTATTTCATTACCAACAAAAACGGCAAGAAAGTAAAATTTAGGATGACGCCCGAGCAGCTCGAGTACTTCGACGGCATGCATACACGCAATATCATTCTAAAGGCTCGTCAGCTTGGCTTCACTACTGAGGTTTGCGTTATCCAGTTAGATGCGGCCTTGTTCGAGTCCGCTAAGTGTGCGTTGATTGCTCATACATTACCTGACGCCAAGCGGCTATTTAGAGAAAAAGTCAAATATGCATACGACAATTTGCCAGCAATCATTAAGCGAGCAAACCCAGCAAAGAATGACTCGGTTGGTGAGTTAGTTTTCGATAATGGTGGGTCGTTGTATGTAAGTAATTCATTTCGTGGTGGTACACTTCGTTATCTGCATATCTCTGAATTCGGTAAGATATGCGCTAAGTATCCACATAAAGCCCGCGAAATTGTCACTGGTGCGTTCGAGGCGGTATCAAGCGATTGCTTCACGACGATTGAAAGTACAGCGGAAGGTCGAGCAGGTTATTTCTATGATTACTGCCAGTCTGCTGAGAAAGCGCAAATTCAGAGTAAGGCTCTATCTAATTTAGACTGGAAGTTCTTTTTCTTCTCATGGTGGAAAAATCCTGAGTACTCAATCGACCCTGTCGGGCAATTGCCGCAGCGCTTAGTTGATTACTTCGATGAGATAGCCAGTAAACATGGCATTCATCTTAACGAGCGTCAGAAAGCATGGTACTACGCCAAAGAGAAAACCCTTGGCGACGATATGAAGCGAGAATACCCGTCAATACCGTCTGAGGCATTTCAGCAATCGGTTGAAGGTGCTTATTATGCTAAGCAATTCCGCTTTCTGTATGAAAAAAAACGCATTGGCACGCTTCCTGATAACTCACACTTACCTGTGCATACGTACTGGGATATCGGCGTGGGTGACTCAACGTCAATCTGGTTCATCCGTGAAGTGGGTGATGAGTTCCACGTTATAGACCATTACTCAAACAGTGGTGAAGGTTTGCGGCACTATATGAAAGTGCTGAAAGATAAAGGCTACAACTACGAGAGTCACAATGGGCCTCATGATATTGAGAACAGGGAGTTTGGCTCCGATGCTAAATCACGGAAAGAATTAGCGCGTGAGGGGTATGAAATTGACGGACAGGTTTACTCAATTCGATTTAATGTCGTGCCGAGAGTATCTATCGATGAGGGTATCGAGGCGGTACGTGAAATTCTCCCTCATTGTGCATTTGATGAGCATAAATGTAGTGAAGGCATTACTCATCTTGAAGCTTATCGCAAAGAGTGGGATGACAAAAAGGGATGCTGGAAAGATAAGCCACTTCACGACTACACATCACACGATGCTGATGGATTCCGTTATTTTGCTGTAAGTAGACGGAATGTTAAGGCTAGAACATTCAAACGTAAACGCATTGCTGGCATGGCATAAGGTAAAATATGGCAGTTACAGATAAACATCCGCAATATATAGCGGCTAAAAATAGCTGGCAAATTATGCAAGATGCTATTGCTGGCGAAGAAAAGATAAAACAATCAGGTGAAACCTACTTGCCTAAATCGGCTGGAATGGTTGAGGCTGAAAAGCTTGGCGATAGTGCTAAGAAAATTTACGAAGGTTATATTAATCGGGCGCAATATCCTCTATGGGTTCAAGATTCGCTTAGAACAATGATTGGGTTAGTCTCTAAGTTAACGCCTGAAATCAGCATCCCGAACAAGCAACTACAAGGTTTAGAAGAAAACGCAACTAGTGACGGTTTTGGATTAAAGCAATTGTTCATCCGTGTTGTGCTTAACCTTCTCGAATATGGGCGTTGTGGATTGCTTATCGATGTCGACCAGAAAGGCATCCCATATTTCGCATTGTATGATGCGTTATCAATCACAAACTGGAAAGAAAACAGTGTCGGCGGGCGTAAAGATTTAAACCTCGTTGTACTAGAAGAGCAATTCAGTAATAGCGAAGATAAATTCGGGCATGATACTAAGACGGTTCACCGTGTGCTTGAGCTGGTTGATGGGAAGTTGGTTGTTAGCCTTTATGATGGTGACTCTATTGAGGATCGAACACCTAGTTTAGGTCAGGATTTATTAACCTTCACGCCGTTTATTTTTTGTGGGACTACTGATAACGCCTCTGATGTTGGCACAATTCCATTGTTAACAATGGCTAAGGCAGCATTGAAATCATACCAATTGAGCGCCGATTATTATCAATCTCTGCATCATACCGCACATCCTCAGCCGTGGGTCTCTAATTTAAGTGATGGTGACGATATTACTGTTACTGGCGTAATGGCAGCATGGCTATTGCCTAAAGATTCACAGTGCGGCTACTTGGAAATTACAGGCGTTGGCATTGATAAAACTAAAGCCGAAATGGACACCCAGAAAAGCGCGGCATTAGAGTCAGGTGCTAAAGTTATCGACACAAGGGCTCAAGAATCAGGTGAAGCAAGGAGAGCAAGACAAGACGATCAGCACGCAAGTTTACACAGTATTGTCACTTGTGCCGCTGAGGCTATTGAGCAAGGTATCAAGTACATGGCTCAGTGGCTAAAGCTTCCATCTGATGATTACGTATTCACAGTGAAGCCTGATTTTAATAATTCGACGTATGATATCGAGCTGGCCAAACAACTTTATGAAGGCGCACTTGCTGGTAAAAACTCATTCCAAACTTACTGGGAATATATTGGTACAGGCAAATTACCAGATATTGATTATAAGGATGAATTGCTGCGAGTGGAGGCGGAGAACGACGGCACAGTAAGAGAGGTTACTTATGAGCGAGAAGAAACTTAATATAGCGTTTCTTGACGCAATCACTCGACATCAAGCCTATCTATACCGAACATCATCGCAAAATATCAATGAAATACTCCGTGAGTTTAATATCGTATCGGGCGACATGCTTAACCAGTTGCGTGATTATCTAGATGGCTTAAGTAATTCTGAGCTTATAGCGTTAAGCGGTGGAAAATATACAACGCCTGAGCTAAGGAATATTCGTGACCTGATTGGCAGTTGGCGTGACTCTGTACATTCAGAGATTCAGCAAGGTGCATCAGCTGGCGCTACAGCATTATCAACATATGAAGCGAGCTATACCGCAACACTAGCAGGCGAGAAGCTGAAAAAAGTCATTACAGGTGAAAAGCTCTACTATAAAGCTAAAAGCATTCCTATGTCGGGCGGTGCACTGGTTGATGAATTGTTCTCAAAGATAGCTGACGAAACCAAACAGCGTGTTGAATATGCGATACGTAGCGGAATAACCAACGGAGATACGACTCAGCAGATTGTACAGCGCATTAAAGGCACTAAGCGACTCAGCTATCAGGATGGAATATTAAACGCGACACGGAGCGCTATAGAGCGCGATGTGCGGACGATACGAAGTCATGTAAGTAATCAGGTGGCTGAAGATACTTTTTCTCAACTTGGTTACGACTATCTAAAAGTAGTTGCAACGCTGGACGGCAGAACAAGCAAACTATGCGCGTCAAAAGATGGCGAGGTTCATCACAAAAATGACCCATTTTCTCGCCCACCCTATCACCCTAACTGTCGCACTATTTTAGTTGGCTGTGATAAGGACGGCAATTTGATTGGTAAGCGTCCATTCGTAGCAGATACAAGGCCAGTGAGCAAAATACCCAAAGATGATCGCGATGGTGTAATTGGGCAAGTTAATTCTGATACAAATTACTCATCATGGTTCAGCAATCAGTCGCCCAGCTTTCAAAGAGAGTGGCTTGGCAATAGTCGTTATGAGTTATACAAAAAAGGCGGTTATGACATTAACAGATTCGTTGACCCACAAGGCAAGATGTACACACTCAATCAATTAAAATTATTGGATAAGCAGACGTTCGAGGAACTCGGCTTATAACAATATCTCACTAACAAGGTCACTTCGGTGGCCTTTTTTATTACCTAAATTCGGCTTAGGGCTGAGTTAATTCAACGCGCTAGGCGCATCAAATCCCAAGGGGAACAATATGTTATTTATGAATATAAACCGCAAATATTACTCACAGGCTGTCGATGGTGGAGAAGGTGGCGGCTCAGGCGGAACAACTATCACACCTGAAATGCAAGCAATCATTGATAAAGCTGTCAGCGATCAGGTGGCAGGGCTAAAAGCCAAACGCGATGAGTTGTTAGGCACAAATAAAGACTTGAAATCAGAGTTAGACTCGCTGAAAGGTCAGTTAGAAGGTATTGATTTAAAAGCGGTCAAGGACTTGCTTTCTAAAGCTCATATGGATGAAGAATCTAAATTAATTGCCGAGGGCAAATTAGATGAGGTCATTCAAAAGCGCACTGAGCGCTTGAGAGCTGACTATGACAATAAGCTAGAGACCGAAAAGCAACGCGCAGATAAAGCGGAGGATTATGCAAATAAATTCCGTCAGTCAGTTGTGAAAGGTCACATCATACAGGCCGCAGTAGAGAGTGGAGCGCTGAAAGAGGCCACTGGCGATATTGCTTTCTTGGCTCAATCTCAATTCTCACTTGATGATAATGGTAATGCAGTTGCGCTCGATGAGACTGGAGAGGTCATTATCGGAAAAGATGGTAAAACCCCTTTATCCCCAAAAGAGTGGATTGAAACCATTCGCGAAAACAAACCTTATTTCTGGCCTGTCGCTCAGGGTTCTGGTGCTCAGGGTTCTGGCGTCGCTGGAAAGAAATGGAGCGATTACACAGAAGCAGAACGTGCAGATCTAGCGCGAACAAACAAAGATGCTTTTGCTCAATTATTAAAGACTAAAGGAAGTTAATTTATGGGTGTAACTACACAATTAAAAGATGTTTTTGTTGGTGATTATTATCAAACATTGGATCCAGTTAATTCACCAGAAAAAACGGCAGTCTATCAATCAGGTATTGTGGTTAGAAACCCCAAGCTTGATGAGGTGGCAAATAATGGGCAAGGGTCTTCAACTATTTCTTACTGGCAGGATTTAGATGCTGATGAAGAGCCAAATGCCTCAACAGATAATCCAGACCAGAAAGGTAAAGTCGGGAAGGCTCAACAAGGAGAAATGCAAGCGCGCACACTCTATCTCAACAAAGGGTACAGCGTTGCTGATTTAACATCTGAGTTAGCCAATAGCGAGCCTATGCAACACATTCGCAATCGTTTTGGTAAATACTGGGAACGCCAATGGCAACGTCGACTACTAAGCTCAGCTCGTGGGGTGATCGCATCAAACATCATCAATAATGGTGGTGATATGGTTATTGATGCAGGCGCAACAATTTCAGCATCAGCATTTCAAGATGCAGCCTATACCGCAGGTGATACAGCAGATCAGTTTAGCGCAATGGGTGTCCATTCAACAATTATGAACCAGATGGTCAAGAAAGACCTAATTGAATACATAAAAGATTCAGAGGGGCGCATTATCCTAGCTACGTATCTCGGTCGTCCAATATTTATGGACGATGGATTAACTTTCGGTAAAGGACAATACCTTTCATTAATTTTTGGTACAGGAGCTTTCGGGTATGGCGAAGGTTCACCTGCTAATCCAGTTGAGTTAGAGCGCGATGCTAGCGGTGGTAATGGTGGCGGTATAGAAACTTTGTGGGAGCGTAAAACATATATTTTACATCCAGCAGGATTTTCTTGGAAAGGCGGCACAAGCACTAATGAAACACCAACGTATGCAGATTATGCAAAACCTGAAAACTGGGCACGAGTATTTGATCGCAAGCAGGTTCCTTTTGCGGCAGTTATTAGTGGCACTGAAACACCATAATTTCTATCTCAGGCAGAGTCAGCTCTGCCTCCTTTTTTTGAGGTGCATATGAAAGTTATTTATACAGAAAACATAGGTCGTGAGCGCGGAGTTTGTTACCGCAGCCAATTTTTAGGCGTTATTCAAGATGCAACTGAAGTGATTATTGATGGCGAAATTGAAAGTGTTGAACAAGCCTATTTGGATGCAGGAATTAAGGTTTCATTCACAAGCCGTGATGACTTATCAACCAAGACCACTGAAGAGCTAAAAGTCATTCTCACAGAGAAAGGCATTGAGTTTGACCCGAAAACAAAGAAAGCTGATTTACTCGCGCTTCTTCAGGAGTAGCAATCATGGGCTTTATTACTGAACAAGAAGCAGAACAGGCACTAGGTGATACTTGGACTAGCCAAACGGAAAGTGATAAGGCTCGCTTATTGTCTCAAAGTGAAACTTACCTGCTTGCTAGAAATGTAAAACCTTACGACGACCCTGATGATGTACCAGAGGCGCTAAAACTCGCTTCATACGAAATCATCAAAGGGATTATCAATAAGCAACTCTATCAAGGTCAAGTGCAAGAGTTAAAGGCCAAAACAGTGAAAGGTGGCTCAGTCGAGGTCAGTAAAACTTATCAAGACGGCTCAGTTGAAGTAAATGCAACTGAGCAATACATTTTAGACCTGATAAAACCCTACTCAAAGCGTTCTAGCGTCATTTATTTGAAGAGGATGTAATATGAGGTCAGAAATACAATCAGAGCTTGCTGATGCGTTTGATGGCGATTTATCTGATGCCGTTAAACAGTTCTCTGGCTCATATGTTATTGATGGTGAGTGGGATCCGGTAACTGAGACTGGCGACACAACCACCATCACATATACAGGGCGAGGTATTCTTGACAACTACAGCCTGAATCGGATTGATAATATCAACATACTCAGCGGTGATGCGTTGTTAATTGCACTCACTAATGAAGTAACGGATTCGCCATTGGTAGGCCATTCTATTGAAGTTGATGGCATGAAATACAGTGTCATCACAGTTCAGATAGATCCTGTTAGCGCTCATTATGATATTCAGTTAAGGAGGTCATGATGGCAGGTTGGAATGTTCCTCCTAATCGTTTCACCCAAATAGTTTCTAATGATGTCGGAGCTGAGATGAAGCGAACGGCAGGAGCAATGTTACAAGCAGTTATTTTTGGATCGCCAGTCGACAAAGGTACTTTTAGAGGGAATCATCGAGTAACTGAAGGTAGTGCAGACAGAGGCTATGATGTATCGCAAGTCGACAAATCAGGCAACGAAACACTAAAATTAGGGGTGTCGACCATAACTAACTCAAAGCCATTCACAACATTGTATATCCAAAATAATCTTCCTTATTCAGTATCACTAGAGCAGGGTCACTCAAGGCAGGCACCTAAAGGTGTTTACTCTGTCGCATTTGAAACGGTACTACTAAACAGACGATGACACTTACAGAAATCAGAAATGCCATCATTTCACGGATGACGGCACAGACTGCTATTGCTAAAAAAGATGTCATATACCAGAACGATAAGCCATTTGATTCATCAGGTAAGGCTATTTGGGCGCGCTTAACAATCAAATCAGGACTGGCAGGCTCACAAGAAATTGGCAATGGCCCTATCGTTCATCGCACAGGCATGGCATTCATTCAAATATTCGTACCACTTTCAACTGGAACACTTCTTATCACGCAAACTGCCGACAAACTTAGAGAGCTATTCGAGAATCAAACTGATGGTCGATTAGATTACTTTGCGGTTTCTGCTGATGATATTGGTGATGACGGTCACGGCTGGTATCAACTCAATTTATCTATTCCATATCGCGCACTATAGGAGGCTAAATGTCATCAGGTGCTAAGGTCATCACGGCGTTTATCCGTGAGACAACAACGGGTGTCACTCCGACAAGTGGCAAGTGGGATTTATTAACACGAACAAGCTTCGGATTAAAACCCACACAAAATACGTCTGATAATGACGAAATTGGCGGCTCTCGCATGGCACAAGGTAAATCACTAACAACTATTGATGTTGGTGGTGATGTAGGCGCTAAGTTCCGCTTTGGGCAGCATGATGCATTTCTGGCATCGTGCTTTGGTGCTGACTGGGTCAATGACAAGCTTACAATGGGTGATGGTCGCATTAGCTTTTCAGTTGCCACATACGCTAGTGATATTGGTATCGCTTCAATTGCTCGTGGCTGTCAAGTTGCTTCAATGCAAATTGAACTTCCAGCTGATGGAGACATTACAGCAACAGTAACATTCGCTGGATTGGATTTCGAATCGAAAGCCGATGGCACGAAATACAATACTGAACCAGTCAATAACGCTGGCGAACTACGGTATGACTTTAAGAGTGTGACTGGGCTTAAATTAGCAGGCGTACAAGGCGGTGATGGGTTCTGTGTCGATTCAGCAAGCATTTCGTTCGATAACAACCTTCAAACTCAGCGCTGTATCGGCACTGGCTCAGGATTTGCAGGCGCGAATATCTCAACAACATTTACGCCATCCGGAAGTATTACGCTTTCATGGTCAAAGGCTGCATGGGAAATTTGGAAGAAGTCGATGACGGGAGAAACCATCCCGTTTGAGTTTACACTTCAAAATGCAGAAGGAGCTTATAAATTTGAGTTCCCTGCGGTACAAGTCGATGGTGATTGGCCTGATGGTGGTAATACTGACATTATTCAAGTTCAACTCAATATCACCGCAGCAAACACACCACCAACAATTACTCGGATCCCCCCTGTAAAACCTGATGACAAATAATTTAATTAGCCCGAGCTAACGGGCTTTTTATTCAAGGAATAGTAATGATTATTTTAACTGACAAGCCAAGTATTGAATTAACAAAATGGATTGATTTAAAAGATGGGTTAAGGCTACAAGTAGGCTCAATTAACCACGACGACTATCGTAGTGTTAACTCTGCAATTCACCGCCATATAGACCGATTAGATGCAAAAATGAAAGTAGGTACGGCTGAATTTGATCCAGAAGATATGGAAATCAGTAAGGCTCCTGACGAGATGCTAACAAGCATTGCAGCACGATATTTGATTAGGGGTTGGGAAGGGGTTGGGGAATTGAATTCTAAAGGCGAAGCGGTTGCTGTTGAATATACACCAGAACGAGGTGCGATGCTTTTAAACCAAAAACCAGAACTTTACTGGCAAGTATTGCATGCAGCTGCACTGGTTGGGCGTGAAGAGTCTGAAAATGTGGCAGATACCGTAAAAAAGCACTAGATGCTCAGAGGTGGCTGACTGAGTTTGGTGGCAATTTGGGTGATAAGGCCAAGTGGAAGCGAAAGCAATTAGGGCTTCCTGATATTCCTGCACCAGAATTCGATGGTGTGACTAACGAGCTTTTAATGGCTTATGGATTGATTTCACGAGGCCGTCGTTATGCTGGGATGTCAGGGTGTCCGCTTCCAATATCCCTCACTGACATTGAACAATACCTAGTATCAAAACCTACAGCTATAAACCGCAAAGAATTTGATACGGTCATTTTTGCGCTTGATGATTTATTCCGTGAAGAATGGATGAAAGAGCAAGAAAGGAAGGATAAAAAATAGGGCAGCAATGCCCTAGGAGGATTTATGAAGATAAATTCAGTAACACGCAATGAAACGTGTCCATGCGGCAGTGGCGTTCGTTATAAGTGGTGTTGTGGGAAGTTGAAATAAAGGTAAGTAAATAAGCTTTACAACCAAATAAGCCTGAATATACTGTATATAAATACAGTTATATTTTGGTGCATCATGAAGCTAGAACTTATCGATTCCGAGTCAATTATCAATATTCCACTCTTCCTAGATCGTGTGCCTGCGGGGTTCCCATCACCTGCGGCTGACTATATGGAGGAGAGGATAAACCTTAACAGTACGCTGATTAAGCACCCTGATAGCACATACATGTTGCGTGTCGAAGGTAATTCGATGATTGATGCAAATATCAATGACGGTGATGTTGTTATCGTCGATAGCGCACTGGCGGCAAAGGATGGGGACATTGTTATCGCTAGCGTTGATGGCGAATTCACAGTAAAGAGACTGAAGTCTCATCCGCCTATGTTAATGCCGATGAACCCTGACTTTCAACCTATACACATAGGCGATGCGCAGGACTTGCAGATATTTGGTGTCGTCACATTCATTATTCACAAGGCTCAGTAATGTTTGCCTTAGTTGATGTTAATTCGTTTTATGCAAGCTGTGAGAAAGTCTTTAGGCCAGACTTAGCGGGAAAGCCAGTAATCGTCCTGAGTAACAATGATGGTTGCGTGATTGCCCGATCAGCGGAAGCAAAGAAACTCGGTGTGAAAATGGGCGAGCTCTATTATGAGCGACGAAATTATTACCGACAGAACAACATCACCATATTCAGTTCTAACTATGCGTTATATGCTGACATGAGCAATAGAGTGATGTCGCTGTTATCAATGTATGCTCCGCGCTTGGAGATATATTCGATAGATGAGGCGTTCCTTGATTTCACTGGCATGGCCCATACATTTAACTTAGAGGAGTACGGGCGAGAAATTCAATCAACGATATTGCAGCGAACTCACTTGCCTGTTGGCGTTGGAATTGGCCCAACTAAAACACTCGCGAAGATTGCTAACTATGCAGCTAAAACGTGGAAGAAAACTGGCGGTGTTGTCGAGCTATCTGATAGAAGTCGGCAAAGAAAATTACTGTCACTTATTCCGATTGAGGAAGTATGGGGCATTGGCCGTAGAATCTCAGCAAAGTTGAGAGTTATGGGCATTTATACCGCTTTAGACTTAGCCAATGCGCCAGTGGCCACAATACGCAAAACGTTTGGCGTAACGCTAGAAAGAACACTCCGAGAGCTGAATGGTGAATCCTGTATTGAGCTTGAAGAAGTCAGAAAAGTTAAGCAACAAATACTATGCTCTCGCTCTTTCGGTAAGAAGGTTTTAGATATCGAGACTATGCGCAAAGCTGTTTGTGATTACGCAGAACGTGCAGCGGAGAAGCTTCGTGAAGAAAAACAGCGATGCCAAATCATTGGCCTATTCATACAAACAAGTCGCCATGCATCTGGCGAAGATTATGCCAACAGCACCAGTGTCAAACTTGAATACCCAAGTAGTGACACGCGAGACATCATTAATGCTGCCATGCGTGGATTGGATTCCATATGGCGAGATGGTTATCGCTACTATAAAGCTGGGATAATGTTGTCTGACTTCACAAATTCAGATATTACTCAGTTCGATATGTTTTCGACTCAGAAGCCGTTTAAGAATAGCGATGAGCTGATGAAAACATTAGACACGATAAATAATAGTGGACTAGGCAAAGTTTGGTTTGCTGCGAAAGGCGGCGATAGTGGGTGCCAGATGAAGCGCGAAATGCTGTCACCTGCTTACACGACAAATTTCGATGAGTTGCCTGTTGTGAAGGCTAAAATGTGACATAACTGGAATATTTATTCGCTTATGGTTGAGAAGATGCTAAATATAGTAATAATGCTTCATAATTATTCTTTAATACTTATAGAAGGTTATACATGTTTGAAGTGGAGTATTTGTTCGTTTTTGATGAAGGCTCTAAAACAGTCGCAACAGAACAAAATATAGCTCAATTTATTCAGAATAATAGGAAGTTGGGATTTGAAGGTGGGGTAATAACGTTTAAAGGAAAAACTTATAAAGTTAAAAAAGAAACGATAAATGGAAATAGTAAAAACAAAGTATGTGTAATAACTCTATCTAGTGAGATGGATAAAAATTTAGATAATGCACGTGAGTTTTATAATGTGTACGTGGAATTCACTGATACACTTAGAGAAATAAAAAAAACGAAATTGGTTGTGCTTACAAATACAGTGTCTCAATTCTTATGCAAAGAAGCCTATGAATATATAAATAGAGCTGAAAATAAAATGAGAAAATTAATTACTCTTTTTATGACGACGAAAATTGGCGCTTATTGGGAAAAAATATATACCCCAGATGATTTTGGTAAATCAGTAAAAAATGAAAGAGATTTAGATGCGGATGATTTACATAATGTTTTGTTTTATGTGAATTTTAGTACGTTAGGAGATGTATTGTTTGATGGGTACAAGACATTGGATATTAATGAATTACAGCGGAGATTGCAGTCTGATAAGATAGATATTAGTGAAATAAAAGAAGGCTTTGTTCCGCGAAGTAACTGGGATAGATTTTTTGAAGAGATTGTAGGTGAAGAATCAAAAAATATATCAAAAGATTGGGATTTGTTGTACGAGCTAAGGAATAAGGTCGCTCACAATAAAAATATTAATATAGATGACTTTAATAAAATTAAAGGTGTTTCAAATAGAGTGGTTCGTGTAGTTGATGGAGCGATTAATAAAATTAGAGATGTTAGCGTAAGTACTTCAGATGAACCTGTGAGGAATCTATCTCAAATTATAGGGGATAATAGTAGCCAATTTGCTAAGATAATTTACCATAGGAATTTTGGAGAAAAAATAAACAGCATGGATACAGGTGAACAAACACTTTTTAATAAGATTATTAACCGAGTGATAACTGAAATTAGTAACAGTATAAAGAGTGATGAGTGTGAATTTTCACCAGAAACACCAAAAGAACCGGAAATAGAAATAAAATTCGTTTCACCTAATAATGACCAAGAATAGCTAACTCCGCTGAGTAATATGGAAAATTTAACCAAATCTAGCCCGTCCTTGGGCTGGGTGGTTATTTTTATAGGGAATAATAGTCAAACTTTGAGAGTAAATAATCAGCGTCTTCATTAGTTATACAATCACCAACAATAGACATAAATTTATCTTTATCTTTAATTGACCAAAAACTTCCAAACGCAGAACGTACTTCTCTTAGCTTATCATCGGATATTTTAGACGTAATACCATGTGCTTTATAATACTGAGAATGCCTAGCCGTTGGATCAAGTGATGTTATAGGTGAGTTGATTGGAGTTATATTGCAATATGGAGTTATGTACTTTCTGTACATATCCTCTGCAAATTTAACTGCAACGCCTTCATCTAGTCGTTGCACTTCGTTCTTAAGATTCCCTGTAGCAGGGCTTAGGAGGTGAATGCACTCGTGGCACAATTCATAGAAAACTGATTCCCAAGAAGTGCAAGCATTACTTATTAAAACACCATAGAGATTATCATGGCCAAGCAATTTACAAACCATAGATCTTGTTAAAAATGATCTGGCTTCGTCTATATTCCTAGCGCCTCGCTTTAACATATCTAACTCCGTCAAAACAGAAGCAAGTTCGGGAGTGAAACCTATGCTAGTTGACGAATTGCCATAAATTAACTGTGCTTTATAAAAAATAGAATGCCACAGCAAATTAAGGAGTCTAGCACTAGATGGATCTAGGTGGGTTGGTGAAGCATCAAACGCCAAAAGATTGCTCTCTATGGTGTGGAGTAGCTCATTCTCATCTGTAACGTGACAGTCTTTTATTAATGTAATAACGGCATCTTTAAACGACATCTTAAACATCCTTATTTATCAGTTTGTTGAGCATAGACTCTATTCTGTCTAATCGTTGTGCAATATGTTCAGGTGAAAATTCATTTTTCATATCAACTGGAGTATCGCTAATGCTTTCCATGAGGCTTGATATCATTCCGCTTTTAGATAGGAAACTTACATCATGCGATAGTTCGTTTCTTAGTTCTATAGCGACACCCATAATTGATATATTTTTATTAACAGGCATATTCATATATCTAGGATTCAATGGATGAAGGTAATGTTTCCCTTGGTCAATTATTAATTGCTTAAAAGTTACATCATCACTTTCATTTAATTTACATAAGACAAAGTCACCATTATTGGGGTCTGCATCTGGGTCAAATATAACAGTGCTGCCATCAGGAAAGCTTATTCCTGAACTTGATTGCATGGAATCACCTTCAACTTTAACTGCAAATACGGATTCTGAAGCAAGCCTTGGGGCTGGAATATAGTCATACCCAACAATGCTATCTTCTCGCCAAAGATTGGCCGCTTGAACAAAGGTTATTACAGGGATTAGCGGTAAAGTTATCGTAGACCGAACATGCGCTATGTTTGGAGGATCTCCAATACCAGAAGTTAGCCATTCAGGAGTAGTACCAAGAGCAGCCGCTAAATTATGCAGTGCATTGATGCGAGGCCTAGCTTCTCCGCCCTCATAAGCCGCGATTTGCCTAGGAACAATACCAACTTTTTTTGCCAACTCAGATTGCGTTAATCCTATGGCATTTCTAGCCATAGATACACGGCGTGGAAATGATTCATCAAAATTCATAATTGAGCCTTTAAAAACTCATTGACTCCATTTAATTATTGAGTATGATTAAAACACATCAATGAGTAATGTAAAATTCAAAAACACATAATGGAGTGAATAATGAAGCAAAATACAGTTAAGAGCAAGCAGATTAGTTATCGCCTACGCCCTGAGGTGGCTGAATTTTTAGAAAATTACGCTGCGAGAACGCATCGTTCTATACAGGGTATGCTTGATACTATTATGGATAGAGTGATCGACAAGGAACAGAAAGGTGAAAGCATTATTCAATAAAAAGCCCCAATTGCGCGAACAATTGAGGCCAGTTGTCAGTTACACCTTAACGGAGGAATAAATGACATGAACATTGTAACCAAAACAGACTTAACTTTCCAGAAGATTACATTTGAACCAGTTTGTCATGATGGACTGACTTGGTTTACTTCAACTCAATTAGCTCAAGCTCTTGGATATAGTCGAACAGATAATATTAGCAAGATTTACTCACGAAATTCTGACGAGTTTACAGAGTCAATGACAACCACCGTCAAAATGACGTTGGTTAGGAAAACTGGTGAAGTTGATGTAATGGTTAGAGTTTTTTCTTTACGTGGTGCTCATCTGATCGCAATGTTTTCTAATACTCCAGTAGCAAAGCAGTTTCGTAAATGGGTATTGGATATTTTAGATCGCGAGGTTGAGTTAGGTAATCATTCACCAGTATTTAATTATCATTACCCAATTGAATCAGCTGATGTTCATAACCGTAAGTTTGATAACGCATGGCTAACACCTAGCAGTCTGATTGACAACAAAAACCCTGCGCCAGAGCTTGATCTGATTGAGCAACTAGAGCGTGATGGCTTTGATGTTACTGGTGCAAAAGTTCGTATTCATGCATTACACAACAGTGCCAAACAAGCAGTACAAATTGAAGAGCTGTTTGTGGACACAAAGAAAATGCTACATCGATTGAAAGATTGCTTTGATACTGGCTCAAGACTAGGAGGTGCAAACGTAGTCTTTGAAGGTAAAGACAAAGGAGTGATGATTAGTGGAAACAAAAAAAGAAATATCGGGTGTCATTAAAGCAGAAAAGCCAGCAGGTGCAACTGTTGGCTCATCTTAAACTAAAATATAGGACGTATATTTATGAGTAATAGTATTCGAGTTTTTAACTATAAGTCAAGTAATGAGCAATTAGTGACCGTTTCAGGTTTGAAATACAAAGGCAAACCTGTGTTTCTGGCTATTGAGTTGGCGGTATCGTTAGGATACTCAAACCCGTCAGACGCACTAAAGAAGCATTGCAAGTCACTGATTAGTCTTAATTATCGCGAATCGCGAGAATTAGGTTTTGATAATCCGCGTGGTGTAATCCTCGCAGGTCAAGCTGATATGTTCCGTTTGATTATGCGTAGCAAGCTACCTTCAGCGGAAAATGTTCAAGATTGGGTGTGTGAACAAGTTTTACCTGAAATTATGGAGACTGGTAGCTACTCAATCAAGAAAAGCCAATCTGGCCTACCCGAATATCGCCAAGCCAGAACGCTGAAAATGTCGGTTGATGCAATTACAAACCTATTTGACCTGATGCCGAACCTAAGCAACGAAGCCAAACAGTGTGCGGCAGCTAATATTGTTAATCCGATTGTAGGCTTTGAAGCTGTCCCACTGCCAGCGCTTGAGCAAAAATATTACTCCGCTGGTGAAGTAGGAGAAATGCTAGAAGTATCAGCCAATAAAATTGGACGCATTGCTAACAAGAACGGATTGAAAACTGATGAGTTCGGAAAGTTCTTCTTAGATAAGTCGGCTCACTCATCAAAGCAGGTTGAAGCATTCCGCTATAACGATAATGGCATTAGTGCATTACGCCATATCATTCACGGAAAAGAAGTAGCCTAACCCACACATAGCCCAAGGACGGGCTTGTAATCCAGATCACACATTGCGCCTCTTGATTGAGGTCTTTTGCTTTGTTTTGTACCACCTTCGGGCTATCATAAGGGAAATTAATAATACAAATAGGTGATGGGATGAAGAAGACTTTACTGGCGGTTGTCATTG
This sequence comes from Providencia manganoxydans, assembly GCF_016618195.1. Classification (NCBI taxonomy): domain Bacteria; kingdom Pseudomonadati; phylum Pseudomonadota; class Gammaproteobacteria; order Enterobacterales; family Morganellaceae; genus Providencia; species Providencia manganoxydans. The sequence goes on along the minus strand of NZ_CP067099.1, from coordinate 3,092,506 downwards.
GCGCATTTATTGTTGTTGGTTGTGGGCAAAAAGAATTAAGTCCATTAGAAATTGAACAAGTTAACAACTTAAAGTCTGAATTAGCAGCAACAGAGAAAAGCATATCAAGTGCAAAGTTAGACCAAGAGAAATATACAGGTGGGCTGATTAAGTCCTTAATTCAAACACGAGCTGAAGTTTTAGAAACAAATAAAGCCTTACTTCAACAGCGTATTAATGCGATAGAGTCAGGAGCTAAGATAGACATTGTTATTGAAGGCGCACGAGAAAATCCAGAATTAGCAAAGCAGCTAGAAGATGAAATTATTAATATCGAGAAAGAAATTGAGGCAGGAAGAAAAGAAGCTGCAAATTATACAGGTGGTCTTGTCCTGTCAATGAAGTTAGCTAGCATTGCAACACAAGAACAAACAGTAGCGATGTTGCAACAAAAGTATCTTTCAGCTAAGTATGGTATAAGTGACCCATACGCACCAAGGGCTACAAATAATAAAGATACATTGAAACAACAAAATGATGACGATAAAAACACAGAACAAGTAGACGCTACAAAAATCGATGAGCCACTACTTCCTCCGGAAAGTGGTCCCCTCGGTCTAAAAATGGGGTTAACAAAACAAAATATTGAGGATATGACAGGTGAAAAATTAGACCCCATTGAAGATAGTCCTAACTTATACATAATCAAAAACACGCCAAAAAGGAACCCAAGTTTTGATACATTTGGACTTGTAGTTTCTCCAACGGTAGGGCTGTGTCAAATAAGAGCAATAGGAAAACCAAGTAAAAACAATAGTTACGGCGTCCCTATTCGTGATGAATTTGATTCTTTAAATGAATCACTTGTTTCCTTATATGGTAAGAATAATAAAATAGATAAATTACTACCTGGTTCAATATGGAAACAGCCTCAAGAATGGATGACGGCGCTAGCACTAAAAGAAAGGATCTTGGCTTCAGAATGGGCTAAGCCTAGCGAAGAAATGAAAAAAGTTAATCTATCATCAATAATATTGCAAGCTAGAGGCGAAGGTAGAACAGAAGGGTATTTATTTTTACAGTACTCATTTGATAACGAAAAAGAATGTTTTAATGAAATTGAAAATATGAACAAAAGTTCACTGTAACATAAAAGAAAATTTTTCTATTAACTAAAATGACACCCCTATCCACTGGTAGGGTTTTGTATTCAATTGTCTCATATACGGGATAAGCTATGCTAATTGGGCTTAAAGGCTCGGCTAAGTTGATGTGAGGGATGGGATGAAGAAGCTATTAATTATATGCGCTGCCATCGCCTTGCTGGCTGGCTGCGGTGAAAAAGGCACAACTTATACTTGTGATATTAACTCCGAACTGAATGATATGGCGCTTAGTATGAAGGGGGCAAAAAGCTTTCCTAAAGGCACAACCACAGCAAAAATTGTTCTCAATGACAATGTGATGACCATTCCATCGCTAGGGAAAGATGGATATAAAAGTAACATTATGAAAGAAGTGCAAAGTGATGCTGAAGTTAAACACTTAAAAAAAGGTGATCTAATATACGATAGCCAAGATGTCTCGGAGGTGTTTTTAAATAGTACAAATGAAGCCTTTGTAATGGTAACTGGTAAGTGGATGCAAGAATTTAGCAATTGTAAATAATAAAGTTTAAGCGTTAAGACAATAATCATAACCCTGCCACTCGGCGGGGTTTTTGCTTTTTAGGAGATAAGAAATGGCAGAACAAACATCGCGCCTTGCGATCATATTAGATAGTACGAAAGCTAAACAGAACTCAGATACTCTGGCCTCATCATTGGAGCGGTTAACTGCACAAGGTGAAAAAGCGACAGATTCAGCAGATGGCTTGAGCTTTTCATTTAAACGCCTTGCATCCACAGCGGCAGGTGCAATGTCTATCGCATCAGTAATTAAGATTGCAGATGATTGGGGGCAAATTGGCGCTCGAATGAAGAATACCCTTAAGTCAGTTGAGGGAGATATTAAAAACTATGCTGATATCCAAGAGCGACTATTGGTTATAAGTAATCGTAATGGTAAGAACATTGAAGATAGCCAGTTGCTGTATATCGGCGCGGCAACATCGATGCAAGAACTAGGCTATAACACAGCACAGACTATTGATTATATCGAATCGTTATCATCTTCAATGACAGCTAACGCATCAAGTGCTAATGAAGTTTTATCGATGCAGAACGCGCTTAATAAATCGATGGTTGCGGGTAAAGTCGCTGGCGAAAATTGGAACTCCATTATGAATGCGACACCCACATTGTTAGGTGACATAGCCAAGGAGTTAGAGCGCCAAAATGGCGGTATTAAAGTTACTGAAATGGAGGTTAAAAAGCTAGCCGCAGAAGGTAAGATATCATTCAAGCTATTCGCAGATGCTGTTATGGCTGCAAAAGATGCGAACAATGCGCTAGCTGATTCGATGGATAATACAGTTGCCGATGGCTTTACACGAGTAACAAACTCAATCAAAGCATATTACGGAGAAATGAACCAAAGTTTAGGCATTACCCGTTCATTATCAGCAGGTTTAGCCACAGTGAGCGATAACTTTGGTGAAGTTGCGACAACATTAACTGCATTGGTTGGGATTGGTGCAGCTCGTTATGTTGGCAATTTATCAACAAGTATTTATGACAACACAAGAAAACTAGCTGATAACGCTATAGCTAATAGAAAGCTAGCTGTAGATAAAGTTAATACTGCAAGAGCAACGCTAATTCAGGCTCAAAATGAAAAAGCAGCGGCCTTAGCAGCTGTTGAATCAACAAAAGCGCAGCAAGTAGCAGCAGCTACAGAAGTTCAGCGTATTTCACTAAAAACTCAGTTAGCAAATCAAACGGCAGTACTGACAGCAGCAACTAAAGCGGAAACATTAGCAACCAATGAACTAATAGTAGCTAAAAGTAAAGCCAATATTGCAAACAATCTCCTTAAAAGTTCATTAAATTTAATTGGTGGACCATTAGGTGCAGCGATGATAGCAGGTGGTGGAATATATTATCTATGGAGCCAAATGCAGGAAGCAAAAGAAAAAGCTCGAGAGTTTAGTGGTGAAATTCCAGATTTAATATCCAACTTAGATAAATTAAATAAGGTGCAATCAGAAGCCGCCAAAGTAAAACTTACCCAAAACATACGCCAACTAAAAGAAGACGCTTTAGACGCTAAAGAAAAAATCAAATCATTGAATGAGGAATTGGCAGCGCAAAAAATGATGACTCCTGGTGCGAGGAGTGATGCTGCAAAGGACAGGGGGCTGGAAAAGGAAAGGGATTTAACAGAGCAACTTACTTTAAAAAGAGCTGAGTTAGATTCAATTAATACCAAACTTGGTTATTCAGAAGATTCACTTGGTAAAGTTAATTCATTTCTATCTCTTAAAACTGTTGAGCAAATGCAAGCAGCTCGCCAGCAGCAAGATGCCATGGAATCACTTGAGCCAAAAGTTAAAATACTTTCGGATACTCAATTATTCCTCGCTCAAAGACTTGGCATTACCACAAACGCGATGAAGCAGTTTAATGCACAATCTTTACTATTAAATTACGGTGGTGAAGATGCAAATAAACTGATTGAGGGAATGAAACAACAGGTTGAGCTATCAAAAGTTGCAGGTAGGGCAAGAGCGCAATTAGCAGCTGAACAGGCAGTGAAAAGGGCTGGTGCAAATGAGGGTGGCATTAAGAAGGCGCGGGAACTTGCAGGTATTGAGTATGACAATATCGAAAGGCAAAGAGGACTAGGCAGAGCAACCACTCAAACCGAATCAGCAGCTCAGAAGCTGCTAGAAACGCTGAAAGAACAACAAATAGCACTACTGCTACAAAAAGAACTCGGTAAAGATATTGGCTCTCAGGAACAAGCTAAAGCGGCATTCTTAGATAAAATTAAAAGAATGGAGGAAGACCGAGCTAAAGGTAAGCTAACCGCAGACCAGAAATCATTACTTGCGAATAAAGAACTCATACAGGCCGAGTATGACCGCAACATTCAACTTGAGCGGTACATAAAGAATAAGGAACTTGAAGTTAAAATCGCCGCATTCCATAAGCAAATAGCGGAAGAGTCAATTCTAGTTCAGGAACAGTACAACCAGACCTTAGCAATGGCGGGTAAAGGAAACTTAGAGCAAGGCAGACTACAAGCTAGATTCCAAGTTCAAAACGAGTTCCAGCGCAAACAAGCTGACCTACAGAAGCAATTCCAAGACAAATCCACAGGCATGACTGAGGAAATGTACAAGAAGGAAACGCAATTCATTTCTGATGAGTTACAGAAGCGCTTAGTAATGCTTGAAGATTATCACGGTAAGCAAGATGTGATGCGTGGCAACTGGACATTAGGCGTTGACACGGCCTTGCAGAATTATATGGATAACGCACGGAATTACAGCCAGCAAGCAGAAGGCTTTATTACAAACTCACTGCAAAATATTACAGAGGGTTCAGCAGATGCTTTAACGAATTTAGTGACTAGTTCTAAGAATGCGTTTGAAGCAATCGTTGATTCCTTCGGCGATTTATCTAAATCCATCATTAAAGACTTGTTCCGAATTGCTATACAGGCACAGATTACTAATGCTGTATCAGGAATATTCCCTATTGGTGGCGGTAATTCAAAGGGCGCATTTGATGCTGGAATTAAAGGTTTAGGGTTATTCAGTTCAGGTGGTTATACAGGTAGAGGAGGTAAATATGATCCAGCTGGTATAGTGCATAAGGATGAGTTCGTTTTCAATAGAGAAGCAACTAATAACATAGGGAAGGAAAACCTGTACGATTTAATGAATACAGGGGAGATGCCAAATTATCAATTAAGCACAGACGCCTATGCGCTGAAATACATCCGACCAACAAGCCAAACCAATAACACTACTAATAATTCTAATGTGAATAACACTGCTGAAATTAACGGAAGTTCAAAGGTTGTTATTAATATGGGTGATATAAAGCTAGATCATAGCGGGCAAATTCAGCAATCGCAGTCAAATCAAATGAACACAAACGCAGTAAAGCGTGAATTCCAACAGATGATAGAGAATGGCGTTAATACACTATTACGCAATCCTGCATCTGCTTTATCAAGAACAATCAAAGGTAATTAAGAGAGGTAGTTATGAGTAATCAATATTTAGAAGCAGTGATCAGTGAGTTATCAGCACGAGTAACGCAGCAAAGTGCTCAAATCGAGGAATTACAAAAACAGCTCACTGACATGCAAGCGGCAATGAGCTGTGATGCGTTCTCTATAAAAGAAGGGGAAATATTTATAGAGAAAAAGGCTATTAGCGAACCTTTATTGAGTCAATTAACTTCATAACCGCTTTCTTTTCGTTGGCAAGAAAATCATCAGTTAGTCTCTTATCATTTGAACTATACATATTAACTATCGTTTCAACGCCTTCTCTTTTTATTAGCCCTGCTGCCACTAATGCGGAAAAGATAGATGCTAAAATTTCAATACGTACAGCTAGAGATTTATTTGAGTTTCCAAGCGAAATAACGGTTTCGTTAAGTTTTCTTACATCAGCGGTGAGTTTATTTATCATCTGTTCGTCCATTTTAAATCCTCACACCGAAGCTAATCAGCCATCGCTCCGGTAAAATTCACAGGGCTGACCTTTAACCATAAACCAAATTTAACTATTGAAAATCCTGATATTTGATCATTAGGCGGCTTTGTGCCGTCTTTTTTCGAGGCAAACCATGATTGAAGAATTTAAGTGGCGAATGCAAACGCAAGAAACGCCAACGGGCGAGTTCACTCATCGAATAAAAGAAGTCACTTTTGGTGATGGTTACAAACAAGTTGCGGGAGATGGCATCAACACAGAATCTCAGTCATGGCCTTTCACTTACACAGGAATGAAAGAGGAGGTAATGCCCATATTCAAGTTTATCCGCCATCACACAACAAAATCATTTATATGGACGCCACCTTTTTGTGAAAAAGGATTATATCGAGTTAAAGCTGATTCTATCACCATGACACCGATTGGCGGCTTAGCAGTCACTATAACAGCAACATTTGAACAGGCATTTAGCGTATGAATATTACATCTGACGCCCAAAAGCTTGAGGCGGGCAATAAAATACAACTCATTGAAGTTGATGCTAGCGAGTTTGACGGTCCTATTCTCCGATTTCACGCATATAACCTGCCGCACACACCAGAGGAGATTGATGAAGGCGATATCAAACCTAAGCCTATCTGGTGGCAAGGCAATGAGTACGGTGCGTGGGCTTATGAAATTGAAGGGATGGATAAAAACAGCGATGGCAGCCCTGCAAGACCGATATTAAGAGTCGCAAATATTGATGGATTGATATCATCTCTTTGCTTGCAATTCGATGACATGGCAGAAGCAAAAGTCACTATATACGAAACCTTTGCACACTATCTTGACGCTAAAAATTTTATTAATGGTAACTCAACAGCGAACCCTGACGAATGCTTTACTCAAGTGTATTACATTGACCGAAAAACAAATGAAGTCGCTGGAGAAGCTGTTGAATTTGAGCTTTCCAGTCCATACGACCTTCAAGGAATAATGATACCCGGTCGCCAGATACACAACCTCTGTTTTTGGTGTATGAAAGGCGATTATCGTAGTGGTCGAGGGTGCAATTATACAGGGAATAAATATTTCAATGAGCGTGGTGAGCCTGTCGATGATCCGTCACTCGATAATTGTGGCGGCTTAGTCAGTGATTGTAAGAAGCGCTTTGGTGAGAATGAACCCTTGGATTTTGGTGGGTTCCCAGCGGCGGGGTTAATACGATGATCACCAAGAAATTAACAGAGGCGATATTTCAGCATGTGAAAGCCGAATACCCGAAAGAAGCATGTGGCGTGATTTGTCAAAAGAGTCGAGTCAGAAAATATTTCCCCTGCCATAACCTTTCTGATAATCCCAATGAGCATTTTGAACTTTCCCCTGAAGACTATGCAATTGCCGAAGATTGGGGAGAGCCTATTGCGATTGTCCATAGTCACTGTGGGGATGGTGTGACAACTCAGCCTAGCGAAATTGATAAATTACAGTGTGATGCCACGAGGTTACCGTGGGTTATCGCATCATGGCCAGAAGGGGATATTCGCATCATAGAGCCAAGAAGTTGTCGTGAGTTAGAAGGGCGTCCATTTGTGCTTGGTCATGCAGATTGCTGGTCCTTAATTATGGACTATTACAGGCAAAAACACGGTATTGAATTGCATAATTACAGCGTTGATAGGCAATGGTGGGAAGAAGGCGAAAATCTGTATATGGATAACTACGAGAAAGCGGGTTTTGTTGACGTCACTGGCGAGCCGAAAGAGGGCGATATGGTGATTATGCAAGTACAAGCCGATGTTCCTAATCACGCTGGTGTGATTATGAATGGCATGTTACTTCACCATCTTTATGGTCAACTCAGCAGGTTAGTACCCTACAGCGATTACTGGCGCGATCGGACGATAAAAATTGTTCGGAGGAAAGAATTTGTATGAGCATAAAAACAATACGTTTATACGGTGTTCTTGGCGCAAAGTTTGGGCGTGAACACAAATTAGATATAGATTCACCTCGTGAAGCAATTAAGGCTCTGTCTGTTCTCTATGATGGCTTTGAGCAGTTTCTTGCTAATGCACACCTCAAAGGGCTTGAATTCGCGGTATTCAAAGGTAAGCGCAATATTGTTGAGGATGAGTTGCATCTTGATACCTGTGAAGAAATTCGTATAGCTCCAGTAATTAAAGGTAGCAAGCGTGGAGGATTTTTTCAAACTATTCTCGGAGTAGCAATGATCGGGGCTGCGGCATTTTTGTCTGGCGGTCTATCTGTAGCTTTTACTGCGGCTGGAACATGGGGAGGGGCTTTAGCTCTTGGTGGTGCAGCTATGGCTCTTGGTGGTGTGGTGCAAATGTTATCTCCTCAGCCAAAAGGGCTATCAATGCGGCAAGATTCAGATAACAAGCCATCCTATGCCTTTGGTGGAGCTGTGAACACGACAGCTCAAGGTAATCCTGTTCCATTGTTTTATGGATTGGATAGGCGAGAAATCGGTGGAGCTATTGTCTCAGCAGGGATATACACAGAAGATCAGCAATAAATCACTTCAGCTTTTTTCTATTGCGGCTTAACAGCCGCTTTTTTTATGGGTGAAATATGAGAATTCAAGGCGCTAAAGGGGGTAGTTCCAAACCTCGGACACCTGTTGAGCAAAAAGATAGCCTACTATCCGAATCAACCGCAAAAATTCTATTAGCTATCTCTGAAGGTGAGATTGCTGGTGGAATTGATGATACACGTATTTTTCTTGATGACACGCCAATAGGGAATACGGATGGTTCTAAAAATTTTGAAGGGGTGACGTGGGAGTTTCGTGCAGGCACTGAACACCAAGAATATATTCAGGGCATCCCTTCGGTTGATAATGAAATTGCTGTGGGGATAGAACTTAAAGATGATCAACCGTATGTAAGAAACATCAACAACACTCAGTTGTCGGCAGTTCGCGTTCGCTTTTCTGTTCCTCAATTGTTGCAACAGCACGATAACGGTGACACGACAGGGTATCGTATTGATTACATTATAGAGCTATCGACAGACGGCGCAGGCTATAAAGAAATCATCAAATCTGCATTCGATGGCAAAACAACTACTGAGTATCAACGTTCTCATCGAATTGATTTACCAAAAGCGAATACTGGTTGGCAGGTTCGCGTTCGTCGACTGACTAAAAACCAAAATAATGCAAGGATGGCAGACAAAATGTCAATTGCAGCAATTACTGAAGTTATTGATGCGAAATTACGCTATCCAAACACAGCACTATTATTTGTTACTTTTAACGCCCGCCAATTTAATAATCGTATCCCTAAAATCAGCGTACGCCCCAGAGGGGGAATACTGGTCAAGGTGCCAACAAATTATGATCCAGTTGCTCGCACATATACAGGGGTATGGGACGGAACGTTTAAACTTTCTGCGACGAACAATCCAGCATGGATTTATTATGATGCCTCAATCCATAATAGATATGGCTGCGGAGATAGGATCAAGATACCCAATATTAGTAAATGGGATCTGTATAAAATTGCACAATATTGTGATGAATTAGTTCCTGATGGGCGTGGTGGCGATGGTAAAGAGCCTCGCTTTCTGTGTGACGTTTATTTTCAATCACAAGAAGCTGCATACACTGTACTTCGTGATATTGCTGCTATTTTTCGTGGAATGGCATATTGGGCTGACAACAAAGTTAATGTCGTAGCTGACATGCCTGACCCTGTTTTTAGAGTATTCACAAACGCAAATATTGCTGGTGGCAAACCTTCTTACTCTGGCGGCAGCATCCAGAATCGCTATACACAAGCATTAGTTTCATTCACAAACACTGAAAACCATAGCAGTGACGACATTGAAGCCGTTGTTGATTTAAAGCTTCAGCGTAGATATGGAGTGCGTAAAACAGATCTGTCAGCGATTGGTTGCACTCGCAGAAGTGAGGCAAATCGTCGTGGTCGATGGGTTTTACTTGTTAATTCAAATGACCGCGTAGTTACTTTTGCCACAGGTTTAGAGGGTGCGATACCATCTCCTGGTCATATTATTGGTTTAGCTGATTCAGATTTTGCTGGGCGTCAAATCGGGGGGAGAATTTCAGCGGTCGAAGGTCGTAAAATCACGCTTGATAGAGTAGCGTCAATTAAAGTTGGAGACCGTTTAATTGTTAATTTGCCTGATGGCAGATCAGAAGGCAGAACTGTTACCGCAGTTAATCAGAAGATTGTCACTATCTCTACTGAATATTCACAGAAGCCCGAAAAAGAGTCCGTGTGGGTAGTGGACTCTGACGACTTAGCCGTTCAACTGTATCGGGTTATTAATATCAGCGACAATGGTGACAATACTTACACCATTAACGGTACTATTCATAACCCTGACAATTATGATCATATCGACTCGGGGGCACGCATTGACGAACGACCAATTACAGTTATCCCACCTAATGTGCAACCAGCACCGAAAAACGTGCGTATTTCCTCCTATTCACAAGTAGATCAGGGTATTGCATTTACGACATTGCGCGTTGATTGGGAAGCTGCTGATAGTGCGATTGCATATGAGGCAGAGTGGCGCAGAGACAATGGTAACTGGATAAATGCATCGCGTACATCGACGCTGGGTTTTGAAGTCAATGGGATTTATGCGGGCCGTTATCAAGTTCGCGTACGGGCGATTAATGCGTCTGAAATTTCCAGCGTGTGGGCCAGCGCAGAAGAAACCCAACTCAACGGGAAAGAAGGTAATCCACCGAAGCCGCTTAATCTACGTGCGACCTCAGAAGTTTGGGGGATTACATTAGATTGGGGCTTTGATGTGAACACCAGTGATACATTAAAAACAGAGTTGCAGTATTCACAAACTAATATTGTTGAAGATATGCAATTACTTGCTGATGTGCCATACCCTCTAAAATCGTATCGCATGTCTGGGCTAAAAGCGGGGATCCGTTTCTATTTCCGTGCACGCTTAGTTGATAAAACGGGTAATGAATCAGAGTGGACAGATATTGTTCTAGGTGAATCGTCAACAGATGTTGAGGGGATTTTAGATGTTGTTGGTGATAAGTTTCTTTCTACCGAAGCCGGCCAAATCATGCAAGAGCAAATCGACTTCAACAAAGACCAAGTTGCCGACTTGAAAATTGACGGTGCCGTCTTTGAGCAGAAAATAATCGGCATTGATCGCGAACTAGGTACTATCAATGAAGCAGTAATGATGAACACTCAGTTCACTACAGAATTACATTTTAGCTTGAAAGAAGAAGTTGCTGATCGCAAAGCTGAGATATTCCGCCTTGAACAAGTGCAAGTTACTGATAGAGAAGCCGCCGCGCGATGGCAAGAGAAAATCAGCGCTGAAGTAAGCTATAACGCTGCTGAAATTCTCAATATCAAAGATACTCAAACGAGCTATGAGAAAGCGACAGCTCAACAAATTAGTCAAGTTAAAGCGGAATTAGGAGAGACAAATAAAGAAGTTGGTGACATCAAGAGTCGTGTTACTACAGTCGAAACAGCGACAGTTGACTTGAAACAAGCGCAAGCGAAGTTTGAGCAGTCAACGACAGCAGAATTCGGGGAAATGCGTGGTTACATTACTAACATTGAAACGTCACTGACTAACATCGAGTTTGCAGTATCAGAAGCGATTATGCAGACAACTGCACAAGTTAATGAAACTAACTCAGAGTTACTGAAAACGAAAGCAGAAGTCACTCGACTTGCAACAGCGACGGCAACAAATGAAAAAGCTACTGCACAATTAGTTGAAAGTGTAAAAGCGCAACATGATCAGTCAGAAGCTGAATTTATTGATGTGCGTAAATCAATCGCTGAGAAAGACAAAGCACAGTCAGAGCGCACAGAGCAAGTACGCGCAGAACTCGGGAAAGACATCAACGCTAACAAAGATGAAATTGATAAAAACAAAGGGGAACTATCGAAAGTTAGTGCTGCTGTGACAAACAATACACAGTCAATCGCAACACTAGAAGAAACGACAACTCAGATTAAGCAAACTCAACAAAGTCAGTACGATGAGACAACAGCAAACATCGGTAAATTAACTGAAACAACAGCAAGCAACACAAAAGCGATAACTGAAGTCAAAGAGCAGAGTCAGTCTCGCTTTGAAAGCAATGAAGCGACGATTGCAAACATGCAGCAAACAATTGCTAATGCTGAAAGCTCACTGTCTGAAATGGGTATGCAGTTGACTGCGGAGGTTGGAAATCAAGCAATTGAGCAACTGAGAATTAAAGCGTCAATTACTCGTTTAGATACAGTAACAGCTGACAAGTTTCAGGCATTCGCACAGTCATTCGAGAAAATTGAAACTCAATTCAATGATGTCAATTCAAGTATTACAACTCTCAAGAAAACTGTATCCGACAATGAGAAATCACAAGCTGAAACTAATCAGTTAATTATGTCTGAAATTGGAGATAACAAGTCAGCAATTGAACTTCGTGGTCAAACTATTTTCGATCACCAAGGGAATGGCTCTGCTATCTACACAATCAAGACCGGCATTAATTGGAATGGTCAATATTACGATGCTAAATTCATGATGGGGGCGACTGTTCAGAATGGAAAAGTAGTGACGCAGATCGGCTTTAGTGCTGATACGTTTGGTATCCTCAATCCCAAAAGCGGTAAGTTAGAGCCCGTATTTTTCGTTGAAAACGGTCAAGTGTTTATCAATGAAGCATTTATCAATAAAGCAACAATTGAAAAAATCATTGTTGGCACTGATATGCGCTCAAAAAACTACGATCCAACGAAAAGAATAGGGTCAAGATTTGATATGAGCAATGGCGTAGTTGAAATATACGGTTCTGACAGCGCAGGCTCTATGATTCAGAAAAATAATGAAATATCTATGTACGACGCTCAAGGTAATTTACGGTTATTCATTGGTAATTGGAAAGGAGGGAGTTTTGGCATATGACGTTTATATGTTTAATAAAGTTGGTGTAAAAAACCCTTATGGGCTATCTGGTACACGAAGTTTTAATTATCTAAGGACTATAGACGTTCCAAGAGCACCGCTTGGAACTTGGGATTATTCACACTCAGTCTCAGTAACCGAAAAATCCCCAAACACGCGATTAATTGCTGTTCCTTTTCAAGCGACAAATGTTTGGATTGATCAGACTGGGTGGTTTAATCATATAGTTATTAATAATATTCAGGTAACTGGCAACAATATTAATATAGGCTTAAAAACGTCATATTTTTATAAAAACGATTATCGCGGTTATACAGACCCAGCAGCTAGGCTTCATGTATTCGAAACTCATGACGCGACAAAAGATGCATCAAACGGCTGGTTGGTTTATACAAAAGGAACGACTGACTATACAGCAATAACAAATAAAACTCAGTTAGGATTTATTGTTTGGACGTATAGCGGAATAGTCAATAACACAATTACACTCCCCAGTAACTTACCAAATCGTAATTCGCAATTAGTACTTGCGTATTGGGATCATCCAAGTGCTGTAATTGAGTATGACCATGAATCGAATACGATAATAACAAATGGAAACTCACTGAGGATGGATATAGTTATTCTCCAAAGTGGCTTTACACCCCCATTAAAAGCAGGTGATTGGGGGTTGTTTTTATTTAATAAAAATAACCAACCCGTAATAACAAATCATTATCCACCAATAAAGGCGCCAGAATATATACACATTGGGCGTAATGCGTCAAAGGTATATAACAAGCCATTGGTTCCATTAGCTCGATATGGCGTATTTTTCACGGGTCAGACAGGTCAAAATAGATGTTGGCATGGAGGGTTAAAAATGTTTGACGGATTCATTAGCGTGCAACAAGGGTCTTATTTCAAATACGGCTCTCACAAGACCGGCGCAGGAAACGCATTTTATTCTGAATGTGACACGATAGTTTTGAATAGAGATGATTATTTTTAATATCAATAAATATCAATTTGCACAATTAGCCGCAATTAAGCGGTTTTTTTGTATCTAAATTTCGGAGAATAATATGTACAACATCGGCACGGTCACAACGACGGCAACAAGTACTAAAGTAACTGGCACAAATACAAAATGGAAAGATAACAACTCGCTTGTATCTGCTGGGCAAGTTATTTTGATTTACAACGGAACAACTGTTTACATCAACAGCATCGCATCTATTCAGAGCAACACAGAGTTAACACTATCATTTCCAGCGCAGACAGAGGTAAAAAATGGCGAGTATCGAATTGAAACAACAATGGTGAACTCATATTCTGATGCTTCAAACAAGATTGTTGCAATGAACATATCTAACGTACAGTTCAGTGATATCCAAAATCGCATCATGACAGAGTCTGGAGTTATTGACGTTAAACTTCCAGATGGCACGGTGCGAAAAACACGCACAGAAGCAGAGCGAGATAAATTGCTTGATGGGAAGTTTGACAAGGCTGGAGGGCTGGTAGAAGGAGGCGTGACAGCAGTAGCATTAGGGTCGACTAGAAAACAAACGAACTCGACGATATATTTATATCCTGCACCGGAAAGCTCGCCGGATGGATATGCTTATTTTCAATACAAAATAGGGGATCGCTGGTTTGGGCGTGTTGAAATACCGAGACCGGAAAACGGCAATACACGATTAATGCAAGTCGGTGATTATGGTATAGGAATTAGTCTTCCCCAATCTTCGACAAACTTTACATCTACAACTTTAGGGACGGGATTCTATGCCACGCCGGGAGGTACTGGTAATCCTTGGGGCAATAATGGTTCTGCTCATATTGTCAATGTTAGAGATGGAAATTACGGTTTTCAGATTGGAAGAACAACTGGAAACATGAATTTATCATTTAGAACTTTAAATGCTGGAGCCTTTTCTGCAATATCAACTATTTATTCAACAGCAAACACAACAAAAGACTCAAACGGCAACTTAAAAGCAGCATCCCCGATTATCAAAGTATTTGCTGATCACATTGAGCTTAACGAAGAGTCAGAAGGCGTTGAACTCGAAAAACTCGGCACTGGTCGCTATAAGCTGAAAGGCGTACTCGGTATGAATTCAGATGCGTCATGGGGCGGTATTCATGGTGGCATGGTCATCCCAAATGGCATTAACAATCTACCATTAGTTTGGGGTAGCTTTGATGTACTTCCAGACGGCGACATTATCATTGAAACACGCTATCGCAAGCATGAGTTAAATGAGCGTCAAGAAGCTGAGCGCTTAATGACTTATCCGGAGTTTCTGAAAGACGAGCTTGTTGAAGTCGACACGGAAGAAGGCAAGAAAGAAAAGCTACTTAAAGTTGAGCGCGAAGACTATGAGTATTGCGATATTCCGAATGGGCATTGGATCGACGTTCGCGTAAATATGCCTAGTAACTCTATCTACAATCTCAAGCAAGCAGAAGCAGAGCGATTAGCAAAAGAAGCAGCAGAGAAGCAAGCTGAAGAAGAGGCTAAGCTTGAGGCAGAGGAAGCTGAAAGGGAAAGTGATATTTAACCTTCTCTATCGTACTCATACCCCTGCGGAAACTGCTTACTCAATTCTCTGTAATAAACTAAACGCTCACGAAAGTACTCGCGCAAATGCTCAGGCTGTTGATTTTCGACTTCGATATCAATAACAGGCTTGCCGAGTCTTTCGCGATAAGCGACACCGGAAGCTGCTAAATCGACATTTACTTTGTCTTTATCTTCTTTCGATAGTTCTGCGAGATTGTGCATGATAGCTTTTTTGTGGGGGGGAATGAATGATCGAAGTATAGCACGGAGGGAAATCACTGTGACGAACTGTGCCGAAATTGTGACACAAAAATGAGAGGAATCGATAAAAATAGGCAAAAATAAGCAAATCGCAAAAATGCTGGCTGGCTTGTAGTGCGGCTTTGCTAGCTAAAAATCATTAATCAATATTTGCACATCCCGTGATTCATAATCTAACGCAGATGTCGCTTCATCTAAAATCAGAATATCAGGTTTTGTCAGTAATGCCCTCGCAAGTGCAATACGCTGGCGTTGCCCTCCAGAAAGATTACTACCTCTTTCTGATAAGTGATAATTAAAATTATCGGGGAGTTTCATAATAAATTCATAGGCTCCCGCCAATTTTGCCGCTTCAATCACATCATCATCACTGGCTTGCGGTTTACTCAAACGAATGTTTTCGGTAATAGTGCCAACAAAAAG
The DNA here is from genome assembly GCF_016618195.1 of Providencia manganoxydans. Taxonomy (NCBI): domain Bacteria; kingdom Pseudomonadati; phylum Pseudomonadota; class Gammaproteobacteria; order Enterobacterales; family Morganellaceae; genus Providencia; species Providencia manganoxydans. The sequence continues at coordinate 3,076,748 of NZ_CP067099.1, read as the reverse complement.
CATACTTTCTTGTAATACCACGCTCATGCATCGACGCAAGGTGACCGTATCGCTGACGGCTAAATCCATTCCATCAACAATCACTTGACCATGTTGTGGGATATAGAGTCGTTGTAGCAGCTTAGTTAAGGTACTTTTTCCAGATCCTGAAGGGCCTGTAATGCCAATAAATTCTCCCGCTTTGACTGAAAGTGAAAGGTTATTGAGGACTTCTGGTGTGTCCGGTTGATAACGAAAACGAATGTTTTGGAAGTCGATACAGCCATGGATAGATGCAGAACTCACTATTCCTTTTCTTTCATTTTCAATGGGTTCATCAAGGATATCTCCCACACGACGCAGTGAGATAATGGTGTGCTGAAAGTCTTGCCAAATTTGCGCCAAGCGCAAGACTGGTTGGGTCACATGGGCACTTAGCATATTATAGGCAACCAATTCACCGGGGCTGATGCCGCCATTCATCACTTCTTTAACGCCGACCCAAAGAAGCAGCGCAGTAGTGACTTTGCTGACTAAAGTCATCAGTTGTGATGCAATTTCACTGCGCATAGTGACTTTAAAGCCTTGAATTAGCTGTTTACTGAGTAATTTCTGCCAACGATGGTAAAAATACTTTTCGGTGGCAGTGGTTTTTACTGTTTCAATACCCGTGATTGATTCAGTTAAAAAAGTTAAACCGTTTTCATCGGCCTGATAGGACTTTTCCGTTTGTCGTCGAATGATAGGGCCGAGTATCATCCATAGGATAAAAAAGACAAATAGGGAGCCTATGAGGATCCATGTCATATTGGCACTATAGTAAAATAGTATGGCGATAAATAGGCTAACAAACAGTAAATCAATAAATAACATCAATGTTGAACCGGTCAAAAATTGGCGGATATGAGACATTTCTCTGCTCCGAGCAATGATTTTGCCTGTTGGCCGTAATTTAAAATAATTCAATGGTAATGCCATTAAGTGGCGATAGAGTTTACCTGATAACTCTGAACCAATTTGTGAGCTCGTATTACTGAAAATTTTATTACGGATAAATGTATATAGTGGTTCGGCAAATGCAATACTGATAATACCAATAGCCAATACATGCAAACTATCAATGCTTCTTCCTACTAGCACCTTATCAATGATATTTTGGAAAAATAAAGGATTGATCAAAGCAAATAACTGAACGATTGCAGCAAGAATAAAAATATTTTTCAGTTGTGAACGCTGACGTAATATTGAAGGGATAAACCAACTAATACCAAACTTTCTTTTTTGTTCAATTTCAAGCTGTTCTTTTATCAATAGAACAATAATCTTATTATTGTCATTAGGAATATCATTGAATGATACTATTTTATTACTTTCAGGATGAATTAAAATTAATGAGTCATCACTGTCTTTTGATAATACAAACCAGCATCCATTAATATCAACCAGTGCGGGAAGAGGGAGATGAGTAAATTGTTGCTTGTGTAATTCAAGCAACTCAGTTTCATAACCTGTAATATGAGCACATTCTCTGAGTTCCCAATTTGTTGGTGAAACAGAGTTCATGCCTATGGCATGCATTAACTGATCTTTAGTGAGGCTTTTTTGATAATGGTTAGCGACCCAAATTAATGCCTCTAATCCATAGTTGTTATTTATCGTTTCCATAGATTATTTTTCCCTCATCGCGGTGGAGGTATATTCTTGAATTGGACTTAATAAATAATCAATAACGCGACGTTTTTCCGTTTTGATCTCTGTCGTGACAGATAGACCTGGCGTGAGCTCAATAGTATTACCTTCAACCAATAAACTTTTCTTGTTAAGGCTAATTTGCCCTAAAAAAACGAGACCAAGTTGCTCATCTTGAGTGCTATCTCTTGATATTGATAAAACTTCGCCCTCTATGGTGCCATAGCGGGTGTAAGGAAAGGCATCAATTTTCACCGTCGCACTTTGCCCTTCTCGAATAAAGCCAATGTCTTTATTTAGAATTTTGACTTCAGCCAGTTGCACATCATTACTAGGGACAATGACCATTAATTGTTGAGCCGGTTGTAATACAGCGCCTAAAGTATAAGTTGCTAGTTGCTGTATTGTTCCATCAACAGGAGAACGAATAATTTCTAGTTGCTCTCTTTCTTGGTTTTTTGCGAGTTCTTGTTCGGCTGATGCATGCTTAAACTCAGCCTGTCGGTATTTTTCATACCATTCTTGGTTCTTTTGTGTTTGTAAACGATTCAGTTTTTCTTGTAATGCGTGATATTGACTATCTAAAATAGTCAGCTCGGCGAGTTTTGTTGTTTTTTCTTTTTTGGTATGCAGCAGTTCACGTTCTTGTTCTAAGAACTCTTTTTGGCTAATAAGTTTTTTTTCATTTAATGCGCTGTGAGCATCAAGTCGTTTTTTAATATTAATGATTAATAAATTGATATCTTTTAATTCAAGGTTTCTCGCTGAATAATTTGCTCTATTAATGGCTATCTCGTTATTTATTTCAGTGACTAATGCGTCATATTCATTTTTTAAGTTTTGATAAGTTTGTATAACCCGTTGTTGCTCAATAGATAATAAACTAGCAAACTCATTATTCAGCTCAGGTGATTGCTGATTTAACAAACTATGGTGAACCAATTTTTCAATTTTTTGAAAGTTAATTTGATAGGTTAGATTCAGAATATCTTGATTGATCCCTAATACATTCACACTCAATAAAGGGTCTCCTTTTTTAACTTTTTGTCCATCAGCGACGTAAATATGTTGCAAACGACTTAGTTCAAAAGCCTGAATAATTTGTGTTCTTCCAGAAACAATTAATCGGCCTTGTGCGGTGGCTTGAATATCTAATTTACCAATGTAGGACCATAAAATAGCGAATAATATACCTATACTAATAATAATCGCAGTCATCAATGCAAGATAAGAAGGTGGGCTTTTTAATAATGCCAAATGTGACGGTAAAAAACGATCATACCGTGTATTGGTTGCTGTCTGTTTCATAGCTAACATCCATGTAATTATTTAAGTGATTGCTGTAATGACCACAAGTGTTTATAGAACTGACCTTGCTCAATTAATTGTTGGTGGCTGCCTTGCTCTACGATCTTGCCTTCCTGCATGACGATAATACGTTGATGATCACGTATCGTGGAGAGCCTGTGTGCAATAGTAATAACCGTTCTACCTTGAGCGATAAGTTGCATGTTTTCCTGAATAATAGCTTGAGACTCATCATCCAAGGCACTGGTTGCTTCATCAAATATGATAATTTTAGGATCCGCAAGTAGTGTGCGTGCAATGGCGATACGTTGGCGTTGACCGCCTGATAACGATGAGCCACCTTCAGATAGAATGGTGTCGTAGCCCATTGGTAGCTTTAAAATAAAATCATGTGCACCCGCCATTTTAGCAGCATGTATCACTTGATCCATTGAGCTATTTGGACGAGTTTGGGCAATATTATCGAATACAGTTTGGTTAAACAGGTAATTCTCTTGAAGGACAATGCCAACTTGTTGTCTTAATGAATGAATATTTATCGATGTTAATGGTACTCCATCAATAAAAATACCGCCTTGTTCTGGGGTGTATAGACGGAGTAATAAACGTGCTAAGGTGCTTTTCCCTGAACCCGATGTCCCAACAATCCCTAATGTTTCACCTGAACGAATGGATAAATTAAAATCTTGAAGAATATACGGCATATTGGGTTGATAGCGAAAACAGATATTACGTAACTGGATATATCCTTTTAAGGATTTACGCTCTCCATGTTTAGTCTGCTCTGTTGGTAAATTAATTATTTGAGCTAACTTCTCAATAGCCACTTTTGTTCTTATGTAATCTCCCCAAAGTTTGACCAATTTTACTAGTGGTTGGCTGGCATGGTTGACCATCATGTGGAAAGCAATAAATTGCCCAATGGTCAGTTGTAAAGCCAATACTTCCGATGCACCAACCCATAAAATAACCGCACTGGTTAATTTCTCAATTACCATCACAAGGTGTTCTGATCGAGAACTCACTTGCCCTGCAACAAAAGTGGTGTGGCTCATATCTGAAGTTTGCTTATCCCATCGGCGAGTAAAATTTGGCTCTACAGATAAGCTTTTTGCTGTTTCAATACCATTAATGCTTTCTGTTAAAAAAGATGTATTGATTGCAATATTCGCAAACTGTTCATGAGCAGCGGCTTCAATTTTAGGGGTTAGCCACCAAGCAACGAGTAAATAAAGCGGAATAGAGCAGAGAAAGATCAGAGTGAGCGTTGAAGAAAGTAGGCTCATCACATAGATAAATACAAACAGAAATAGTACATCAACACATAATGTAAAAAAGCTCCCCGTTAGAAACTCACGAATAGTTTCTAACTCTTTGACTCGAGTAACAATTGCACCAATTTGGCGTGTTTTGAAAAAAGAGATAGGAAGGTGCAGTAAATGATTAACTAGCTTTAAGCCTAGTGTAATATCAATACGGTTTACGGTGTGATGATAAATATATTCTCTTAGTCCTTTTAAACTAACTTCAATAATAGCGACAATAATTAAGCCAAATATTAATACATCCAGAGTCGCCATACTATTATGAACAAGCACTTTATCCATAATCACTTGAATAACAATAGGAGAGACTAAAGCGAGTATTTGTAAAATAAATGAAAATAGTAAAACCCACGCAATAATATCTTTATATTTTAAAAATTCAGCTTGAAACCAAGTGATATCGAATTTACTTTGTGTGGATTTTACTTGTAGCCATTTACCGCTCCATTTTTGTTTAAATTCATCTATTGTCCAAATTTCAGGTGCATGATTACCAAACCGCTGTATAAGAACTTGCTCATGATTAAAATTAGCGAGTAGATAAGCAATGTTATCATTATCGTAGATAATTGAAGGGGATTCTATTTTCTCAATTGATCTATCACTTTGTTTTCTAAATCGACATTTAACATTTAGCAGTTTTTTTATATCAGCTAATGATTCATGAAGAGGTTTTTCTTTATCAATAACTTTATTGAATTCATTATGGTCAATATCACCCGAAAGTTTAATTATTATTCCAATGAAATATAAGGTTGATTGCGTTTGTTCATTATCCATTTTAAAAGTGAATATTCCTTTAATCTATAATTATTGGTTTTATATATTTAAGATTTTGATAAATGTATATGGTTAAATAGTAGTATAAGGCAGGGGCGTGCAATTAATATAATATAGCGATAATAATTATAAGGATATTGAAGTTTATCTGATATTACTGTTCTATTCGTATGATCTCAATAATTCAAAATACAGTTAGGCGATCAATGAACGAATACGCTGTAAGGCACCTAGGTGATTAGTACGAATAAGCGACGATAACGATAATGTAACTTGAAGTATGACGATTGTATACTGAAGAGAAATTATCCCTTCAGTATACAATCTATTTATTCATATTCAGGTAGGTCAAGAAAACGATGAATAGCCCTTAAAACATGATCAGGTTTTTCTGCATGAACCCAATGCCCTGCATCAGCAACAACCCATGCTTTGGTATTTGGGAACTGTGTCGCTATTTGCTCTCTATATTCAGCTTTAACATAAGGGGAGTTACCACCTGGGATCAGCAAAACGGGTTTATCCCATGTAGGTACTGATTTCCAGCCAATAATTAGCTCATAATTTTCTTTAATTGCGGGTAGATTAAATTTCCATTCACCTTGGCGAAAAGATTTGAGTAAAAATTGAATAACGCCATCTTCATTAAGATATTCGCGCATGATAACCGTTGCTTCTTGGCGGCTTTTTGCACCACCTTGAATAACGGCGTCAAGAGCAGCCATGATAGTATCATGTCGACGTTCTTGGTAAGCGACAGGAGCCATATCAATCGCGATGACTTTTTCAATAAAATCAGGGGCAATTTCAGTCGCAGCCATGGAAATTTTTCCGCCCATTGAGTGGCCAATCAATATCGCACTTGTATAACCCAAGGATTGTAATAGGGTAATAACATCATTGGCCATTTGCCGGTATTCCATGGTGTCAGCACGGAATGAATCACCATGATTGCGAACATCAATTTGGATAGTTTCAAAATATTTTTGCAAATCGCGACCTAAGACACCAAGGTTGTTAAGATCGCCAAATAGCCCGTGAATTAGCACAACAGGCGTTGGTGAAACGGGGTGTTCTGGTTTATGAATTGTATGGTTTAGCAGTTTAGTCATCGTTAAACGTCAATTTTTTAATTGTTAATAATTCTATGATGGCATGTATGTTTAAAAAATCCAAACTGACAAATTTGAGTGAGTTCCCGTCTATCGTAAAGAACTCTACTTAATAGTTCATTTTCTTATTAAACATAAAACGACCTAGATAGTGATAACTTACTGAAATCACGCTGAACTTAGGGTAATGTTTACTTTAAGTTATTGAAATTTTAATTGTTTTGTTTTTTTGAAATCTATCTTATAATCCCAACGCAAATTTTGGTTAAAAAAAAGTACTGGGAAAAAATGAAAACGATAGAAGTTGATGAAGAGCTTTACCGCTATATTGCCAGCCATACACAGCATATCGGTGAAAGTGCATCGGATATTTTGCGCCGTATGTTAAATTTTAAGTCCGGTCAGCCAGTACAAGTCGCTAAAGAATTCGGTAACGAACAACAGCTACCACAAGCTGTAGAGACAAAAAAAACATCTGCTGCACCGCAAAATCCTGTTCGCATTGTTAGAGAATTATTACTCTCTGATGCTTATGCGGAAAAAAATAAAGCAATAGATCGCTTTATGTTAATTTTATCGACGCTGTATAGCTTAGATTCAGTTGTCTTTGCTAATGCGACAGAGGCAATGCATGGTCGTACTCGAGTTTATTTTGCGGGTGATGAGCAAACTCTGTTAGCTGCGGGTAGGCAGTCTAAGCCGCGTCATATACCTGGAACACCTTATTGGGTGATCACGAATACAAATACCAATCGCAAACGCAGCATGGTTGAAGCAATCATGCAGGAGATGCAGTTCCCTGCCAATGTGATTGAGAAAGTTTGTCATACAATCTAATCTAAAAATCGAGGCATCACTGGGGTTGTTTATACTTTAAATAACGTGGAATGCAGTTAGGTGACAAACAAACGAATTGCTAGGTGCCTACATAAGTAGGTGACGAGTGCAAATGAGTGAAGTCAACAACACTGCAACTTGGAGTATGACGAGCCAGTGCATTGGGAGATAACAAGTGACTATACATGAACGTGCAGGGCAGCTTCCGTTTCAAACTGATTTGATAAATGTTGCACAACTAACTGCTCAATATTATCAATTGCAGCCGCAAGTCGGTAACCCTGAGCATGCCGTAAAATTTGGCACATCAGGGCATAGAGGCAGTGCGAATAGAAAGAATTTCAATGAAGTTCATATTCTTGCAATTGCTCAGGCGATTGTTAATTTGCGCAAACAGCAAGGCCTAACAGGGCCATGTTTTATTGGTAAAGACACCCATGCATTGTCTGAAGCGGCATTTATAACGGTTATTGAAGTACTTGCTGCTAATCAGGTTAGCGTTGTTATTCAAACAGATAATGGTTTTACGCCAACCCCTGCAATATCTCATGCTATTATTAGTTATAACCAATCACATCAAGATGTTGCCGATGGGATTGTGATAACCCCTTCGCATAACCCACCAGAAGACGGTGGTATTAAGTATAATCCATCCAATGGTGGTCCAGCAGATACTGATTTAACTTCTGTCATTGAGAAGCAAGCGAATCAATTGATTGCACAAAATCTTGCAGGGGTGAAACGGTTATCTTTTGAAGATGCATTATCCAGTGGTTATGTGGCAGAGCAAGACCTAATTATGCCTTATGTTGCGGCACTAGGTGACGTCGTCGATATGAAGGCTATCCAAAAAGCGGGCCTGAAATTAGGTGTTGACCCTCTTGGTGGCGCGGGTATCGAATACTGGCGTAAGATCGCGGAGTATTATCAATTAGACCTTGAGTTAGTGAACGATCAATTCGATCAAACTTTCCGTTTTATGCCTCTTGATCACGATGGTGTGATCCGCATGGATTGTTCTTCGCGTTGGGCAATGGCGGGTTTGCTAGGCATGAAAGAAAAGTTTGATTTAGCTTTTGCGAATGATCCTGATTATGACCGCCATGGTATTGTGACGCCTACTGGCCTAATGAATCCAAATCACTACCTTGCGGTAGCGATTGATTATTTATTCCAACATCGTCCCCAATGGAGCAAAGAGGTCGCAGTTGGCAAAACCCTTGTTTCCAGCGCAATGATTGATCGTGTTGTTGCTGACAGTGGCCGTGAGCTTGTGGAAGTGCCTGTTGGCTTCAAATGGTTTGTTGAAGGATTATTTGACGGCTCATTAGGTTTTGGCGGCGAAGAAAGTGCTGGTGCTTCTTTCTTAAAATTTGATGGTACCCCTTGGTCAACGGATAAAGATGGTATTATTTTATGTTTGCTGGCGGCTGAAATCACTGCTGTGACAGGTGAAAATCCACAACAGCGTTATAATAAGCTAGCTGAAAAATTTGGCTCCCCTATTTATAGCCGTATCCAAGCCAAAGCAACTCATGAACAAAAAGCAAAATTGAGTAAATTATCCCCTGAAATGGTTTCTGCGGATAGCTTAGCGGGAGATAAAATCACTCAACGTCTAACGACTGCTCCGGGGAATGGCGCTTCTATTGGCGGACTAAAAATCATGACTGATTATGGTTGGTTTGCTGCCCGCCCATCAGGCACGGAAGAAGCATATAAAATCTACTGTGAGAGCTTCCGCGGTGAAGAGCATTTACGCCAAATTGAAAAAGAAGCAATCGAAATCGTTAGCAAGGTAATTTCTTAGTTTTCGTCTTGTTTATCGATAAAAAGCGTTTTAAATCCCGATGTTGGTAATAGAGCCAAAATCGGGATTTTATTTTTTTTAGCCCCTCAATCTCTGCATAATATTACGGTGGTATTTGTTGTGGCCGAATTAACAAAATTCCTTGCTTTTCTATTAAAAAATTACCTGTCTGGTATTTCGATTCTTCTCGACAATAACCGTTGCAGCGCGCGGCGGGGGATGGTACAACCATAGTACTGAGCTAATTTAATAAACGTTTATTGAAATTAAAGATAGGGTGAGGTCAATGAGTCAGGTTTATAATTTCAGTGCGGGTCCTGCAATGTTACCCGTAGAAGTCATGCGTCGCGCGGAACAAGAGTTTTGTAATTGGAAAGGCCTTGGTGTTTCTGTCATGGAAGTGAGTCATCGCGGAAAAGACTTCATTGCTGTTGCCGAAGAAGCAGAACAAAACTTACGTGATCTGCTAAATATTCCCCAAAATTATAAAGTATTATTTTGTCATGGTGGTGCTCGCGGTCACTTTGCGGCGATGCCTATGAACCTCTTGGGTAGTAAAACAACAGCTGACTACATTGTAGGTGGTTATTGGGCGGAATCAGCAGCAGAAGAAGCGCAAAAATACTGCACTCCGAACATAATTCAAGTTAAACAAGAAAAAGACGGGGTTGTTGGTATAAAGCCAATGAGTGAGTGGCAGTTAAGTGATGATGCTGCTTATATTCATTATTGCCCAAATGAAACCATCGACGGCTTAGCAATACACGAAGAACCTGACTTCCCGAAAGATAAAATTGTTATTGCAGACTACTCATCGGCCATTTTATCTAAACCTATCGATATTAGCCGTTATGGTGTTGTTTATGCGGGAGCTCAAAAGAATATTGGCCCTGCGGGTTTAACGATTGTGATCATTCGTGAAGATTTACTAGGTAAAGCCTCAACTCAAACCCCATCCGTATTTGATTACACCGTTCTTGCCAAATATGATTCTATGTTCAATACACCACCAACATTTGCTTGGTACTTATCAGGCATGGTTTTCAAGTGGTTGAAAGAACAAGGTGGCTTGCAAGAAATGGCAAAACGTAACTATGAAAAATCTCAGCTATTGTACAACGCAATTGATGATAGCGAGTTCTATATTAACCGTGTTGCCGTTGAAAATCGCTCTTGGATGAACGTCCCATTCCAAATGCAAAATCCAGCTTTGGATGAGCAATTCCTGACAGAGGCTAAAGCTCAAGGATTATTATCACTGAAAGGTCACCGTGTATCCGGTGGAATGCGTGCTTCTATTTACAACGCAATGCCATTAGCTGGTGTTCAGGCTTTAGTTGATTTTATGGCTGATTTCGAACGTCGCCACGCGTAATTATCTTCCCACTCCAATATAATTAAGCATATTGGGGTGGGGACTCTATTTTGATACAAAACGATAATAATTAATTTAGCAAAAAGTACTGGAGAATCTGCTCGTTATGCAATCCCTGACATTACAACCTATCTCTTCAATTAACGGAACGATCAACCTGCCAGGGTCAAAAAGTGTATCGAACCGAGCTCTTTTATTAGCTGCAATGGCAAATGGCACAACGGTGCTGACTAACTTATTAGACAGTGATGATATTCGCCATATGCTGAATGCATTAAGCGCGTTAGGTGTAAAATACCAACTCTCTGAAGATAAAACACGTTGTCTTGTGGAAGGTATTGGTGGGCGTTTAAGTTACCCAAATGAGCTGGAAATTTTTTTAGGCAACGCAGGGACAGCAATGCGTCCCCTGACAGCGGCGTTGTCACTAGCAGAAAACAACATTGTACTGACTGGCGAGCCACGCATGAAAGAGCGCCCAATAGGGCACTTGGTTGACGCATTACGTGAAGGCGGCGCTGTTATTGAGTATTTAGAACAGGAAAATTATCCACCCATTCGTTTACGTGGGGGCTTTTCAGGTGGCACAATTTCAGTTGATGGTTCAGTTTCTAGTCAGTTTTTAACCGCGCTTTTAATGGCAGCGCCATTAGCTGAAAAAGATACGCTAATTACTATTACAGGTGATTTAGTTTCGAAACCTTATATTGATATTACTTTAGCCTTGATGGCAACCTTTGGTGTGAATGTTGAAAATCATCAATATCAAAAGTTTACTATTAAAGGTCAACAACAATATCAATCACCAGGTGAATATTTAGTTGAAGGTGATGCATCATCCGCTTCTTATTTTCTGGCCGCGGCAGCAATCAAAGGCGGTACTGTTCGAGTAACGGGTATCGGTAGAAATAGCCTTCAAGGTGATACAAAATTTGCCAATGTCTTAGAAAAGATGGGAGCAACCATTCGTTGGGGTGATGAATTTGTTGAATGTGAACGAGGGACTTTAACTGGGATTGATATGGATATGAATGCAATCCCCGATGCTGCAATGACGATAGGCACGGTCGCTCTGTTTGCCAAAGGCGAAACGGTGATCCGCAATATTTATAATTGGCGGGTGAAAGAAACAGATCGTCTATACGCGATGGCGACAGAGTTGCGTAAAGTTGGGGCTGAAGTTGAAGAAGGGCATGATTTTATCCGTATTGTTCCTCCCACAAAGCTTCAGCATGCAGAGATTGAAACCTATAATGATCATCGAATTGCTATGTGTTTTTCATTGGTCGCACTATCCGATACCCCTGTGACTATCTTAGACCCAAGCTGTACAGCGAAAACATTCCCTGATTATTTTCAACAATTAGCGCGTTTGAGTAAATTTTAATCATTTGACTGACTGAAATAAAAGTTCTTTATTCCAGTCAGTTTCTTCTCTTATCTCTTAATCGCACGTGTAAATGACAATTTTTATCTCATTCATCAGAACCTGCTTATTTCACAAAACTGATGAGTAGGTATAATGTCGCCACTGATTTTAATTGCAGGTGAAAGATTGACTTGCAGAAAAGGAGACCTTTTATGGTGGCGATTGCCCCTGTAATAACCGTTGATGGACCTAGCGGAGCTGGTAAAGGTACGTTATGCCAAGCGTTGGCAAACGAATTTGGATGGCAACTTTTAGATTCTGGTGCGATTTATCGTGTACTTGCTTTAGCTGCATTGCATCACCATGTGGATATTCAATCAGAAGATGCATTGGTGCCTCTTGCGGCAAATTTAGATGTTCGTTTTGTACCGGAAGATAATCAGTTAAAAGTCATTTTGGAAGGCGAAGATGTTTCAAATCAAATTCGCACCGAAGATGTGGGGAAAACAGCGTCACAAATCGCAGCTTTTCCTCGTGTAAGAGAGGCTTTACTGCGTCGTCAGCGTGCTTTTAGAGCTATGCCAGGTTTGATTGCGGATGGTCGTGACATGGGAACGGTAGTTTTCCCTGACGCCCCAGTGAAAATTTTCCTTGATGCCTCCGCGGAGGAGCGTGCTCATCGACGTATGAAGCAGTTGCAGGAAAAGGGGTTTGATGTTAACTTTGAGCGACTTTTAACCGAAATACAAGAACGCGATTATCGTGATCGTAACCGTACGGTTGCGCCGTTAATTGCCGCAAAGGATGCTTTAATACTGGATTCCACAAGTATGTCTATTGAGGAAGTCATTGAAAAAGCACAAGCCTATGCGAAAAAAATTCTACAATTATCTTAATAATTGGCTGTATTTTAGCTTATAATGTAGATAGTATACGCACTTAATACTATACCGATTTTCTATATTCGGCATAGTAGCAACCTTACGACATGGAAAGTTGTGGGGTATGTGAAACAACCCCATTTGGCCGGATGCTGAGTGGACGTTAATTAAAAACTCTTGAAGATCATTAATATGACAGAATCTTTTGCTCAACTCTTTGAAGAATCCCTGCAGAATATTGAAACTCGTCCTGGTTCTATCGTCCGTGGTACTGTTGTTGCCATCGATAAAGACGTTGTCCTGGTTGACGCAGGTCTGAAATCTGAATCTGCAATCCCAGTAGAACAATTCAAAAATGCTCAGGGTGAGCTTGAAATCCAAGTTGGCGATGAAATCGATGTAGCGCTGGATGCAGTTGAAGATGGTTTCGGTGAAACTATTCTTTCTCGTGAGAAAGCGAAACGCCATGAAGCATGGCTGATGCTTGAAAAAGCTTACGAAGAAGCTGAAACTGTTACTGGTGTTATTAACGGTAAAGTTAAAGGTGGTTTCACTGTAGAACTGAATGGTATTCGTGCATTCCTACCAGGTTCATTAGTAGATGTTCGTCCAGTTCGTGACACTACTCACTTGGAAGGCAAAGAGCTAGAGTTCAAAGTAATTAAGCTAGATCAGAAGCGCAACAACGTTGTTGTTTCTCGTCGTGCTGTAATTGAATCTGAAAGCAGCGCAGAACGTGATCAACTGCTCGAAAATCTGCAAGAAGGCATGGAAGTTAAAGGTATCGTTAAGAACCTTACTGACTACGGTGCATTCGTTGATCTCGGCGGTGTTGATGGCCTGCTGCACATCACTGATATGGCTTGGAAACGTGTTAAACACCCAAGCGAAATCGTCAATGTTGGTGATGAAATCACAGTTAAAGTTCTGAAATTCGACCGTGAGCGCACTCGTGTTTCTCTGGGTCTGAAACAACTGGGCGAAGATCCTTGGGTCGCAATCGCTAAACGTTACCCAGAAGGTACTAAACTGACTGGTCGCGTTACTAATCTGACTGATTACGGCTGCTTCGTAGAAATCGAAGAAGGCGTTGAAGGTCTGGTTCACGTTTCAGAAATGGATTGGACTAACAAGAACATCCACCCATCTAAAGTTGTTAACGTTGGTGATGTTGTTGAAGTTATGGTTCTGGATATCGATGAAGAACGTCGTCGTATCTCACTGGGCCTGAAACAATGCAAATCTAACCCATGGCAGCAATTTGCAGAAACTCACAACAAAGGCGACCGCGTTGAAGGTAAAATCAAGTCAATCACTGACTTCGGTATCTTCATCGGACTGGAAGGCGGTATCGATGGCCTTGTTCACCTGTCTGACATCTCCTGGAACGTTGCAGGCGAAGAAGCAGTTCGTGAATACAAAAAAGGTGACGAAATCGCAGCTGTTGTTCTGCAAGTCGACGCAGAGCGTGAGCGTATTTCTCTAGGTGTTAAGCAGTTGGCTGAAGATCCATTCAACAACTACTTAGCTGCAACTAAGAAAGGCGCAATCGTAACTGGTAAAGTTATCGCAGTTGATGCTAAAGGTGCAACTGTTGAGCTGACTCTGGGCGTTGAAGGTTACCTGCGTGCATCAGAAGCTTCACGCGACCGCGTTGAAGATGCAACTCTGGTTCTGAACGTTGGTGATGATGTTGAAGCTAAATACACTGGTGTTGACCGTAAAAACCGTGTAATCAACCTGTCTGTTCGTGCAAAAGACGAAGCTGATGAAAAAGACGCTATCGCTACTGTGAACAAACAAGAAGATACTAGCTTCGGTAACAACGCAATGGCTGAAGCATTCAAAGCAGCTAAAGGCGAATAATTAAGGTGGGGGTAACGGGGGTTACCCCTTCGTAGCGGTAGTTTAGGGAGGTACTATGACCAAGTCTGAGTTAATTGAAAGACTGGCTAGCCAGCAATCTCATTTGTCAGCTAAAACGGTTGAGGAAGCTGTTAAAGAAATCCTTGAGCATATGGCTGACACACTGGCTGGTGGTGAACGTATAGAAGTCCGCGGATTCGGCAGTTTTTCTCTTCACTACCGTGCTCCGCGTGTTGGGCGTAACCCAAAAACTGGAGACAAAGTGGAGCTGGAAGGTAAATACGTTCCTCACTTTAAACCAGGTAAGGAATTACGTGACCGTGTAAATATTTATGGTCAATAATTGACTATAAATCTTAATTATTAGTTCAAAACGGTGCTTGTATTTTACAGCACCGTTTTTTCTTTTAGCCTCAAACAGCCAAACAGCCAAACAGCCAAACAGCCAAACAGCCAAACAGCCAAACAGCCAAACAGCCAAACAGCCAAACAGCCAAACAGCCAAACGGCCAAACAGCCAACCAAACGATTGTTTATCTATTAGTATTTATACTCGCCATGCTTCAAGTTGTACGGTTTTTTGTTAAGATATAAGGGACTGCGCTACGCTCGACGAGTTATATCGTTTATCTATACTCCCCCCGACTATCTTCACTGTTCGCCTACCTGCAACTCCAATTATTTTGAGTATATATCGAGTGATATTCACTATCGATTATCAATAAACACCCTATTTGCGAAGCGTTACCCAAAAGAATGTAATATTGCAAAACAAGGCATAAATTATTGCGTGCAGGTACGAACACTGCAAATAGCGATGACAAAAATAAGGCTCGATTTCGTTATGCTTAAAATAGGCATTGCGGCTTAGGGGGCCATGATGAACCAAAAATTATTTTATTGGCTGTGGGGAGGGCAACTTTCTTATACGCAAGCTGCTATTGCTATTTTTATCGGGATATTGCCTATTTTATTTATTCATGAGCTTCCTAAAATAAGTAATTCAACAATAATTTTATTGATATTATTTTTCTTTTTAATTTTTATCAAAGTTAATAGATATATTAAATTTATTGCTTTGATTATGATGGCATTGCTATGGGCTATTTGGCATAGCAATTTTTTGATTGAAAAAATGAATGCGCTATCAAAGACACAACATCAATTAGATATTACCGTGATTAGTGTACCTTTATATGAAAAAGAGAAGGAAAAGCTTAAGGTTAGGATCAATAAGATTAATAATGTTCCTCAGTTTCCACCAATCTATGCAATGTGGCAAGTCAATCAATCGATGCATAATTTATGTTCAGGTCAAACATGGCGATTAAATGGCTTATTAAAACCATTGCATTCATCTTTAAATGAAGGTGGTTTTGACCAACAGCGATATTCCATATCTCAACGTATTATTGGGACATTAAAGGTATCAACGTCGCGGGTTATTGATGAAGAGTGTTCAGTTAGGCAAAAAGTCATCAATTCATACATTGATAATATTAGTTTATTAAAAAACGCAGGGGTTACTTATGCGCTAATGTTTGGTGAAAGGGGCATGTTATCACCGGAACTATCATTATTATTACAAACTACAGGACTAAGCCACTTAATTGCTATTTCTGGTTTACATATCGGCTTATCTTATCTATTCGGCTATTGGTTAGTTAAGTTTGTCACCTATTTCTTTCCCGTATATTTTAGTCAGTATATCGTGCCCATTGTTGCGGGGGTAGCTTGCGCATATTTTTATGCTTGGGTTTCAGGGTTCGCCATTCCAGCGGTACGGGCGTTAATTGCTTTAGTTTTATGGATTTACATTAAACAGCAAAATAGCTTTTATTTTCCGTGGCAATGGGCGATTTGGAGTATAGGACTGATCCTTGTAGCCGACCCATTAGCGATATTATCGGATAGTTTTTGGTTATCTTTTTTTGCTGTTTTCGCAATATTATATTGGCTTCGATTATTTCCATTATCATCTTATATAAATTATACCAAAGCTATTCGTTGGGGAATTGCTTTCATTCATCTACAAGCGGGTTTGTTACTTTTACTTGCACCGATCCAAATCATGTTATTTCAAGGGATCAATGTGATGAGTTTTTTTGCGAATTTATGGTTAGTTCCAATAGTATCATGGTTGGTGATCCCTCTGATCCTCTTATTATTTTTGTTACCATTTTCATTTGTTCAACACATTATTTTTAATATTATTGACGAGATTATAGAAGTAGGATTAAAGCCATTAGCATACTTAAGTGATTACTGGTTTGAAATGCAGTTCGCTCCATTATTCATTTTTCTATTTTGTTGGTTGATTGGTTTATTTATCGCGCTTGGGCTATATCGGTATTATATTGGGTTACTTGGTTGTTTGGCGGCATTATGCATAGGGACAGAAAATACAACTCGGCAAATATCAGGGAATGAATGGAGCTTAACGTTACTTGATGTTGGTCACGGGCTAGCTGTGGTTATAGAACAAAAGGGGTTAGCATATCTCTATGATACAGGGAACCGCTGGCCTGAAGGAAGTAATGCGCAAAGACAGATAATTCCTTATTTGAAACGAAAAAAAATTATACCTATTGGGGTCATTCTCAGTCATAACCATCTTGATCATACGGGAGGTGTGAGTGCATTAAAAAAACAGTATCCTTGGCTGAGTCTACGTAGCAGTTTTAGTGGAGCTGCAAGTTTGCCTTGTATTAAAGGCCAACATTGGCAGTGGGGAAAATTAAATTTTGCCGTGCTTTGGCCAGAACGGATATCTAAAAAATCACATAACGATGATTCTTGCGTCATTATGCTAAGTGATGGGTACCATAAAATTTTACTTACAGGGGATTTAGAAAAGCAAGGCGAACAAGCAATATCAGCGAGTTATCAGCAGCAGTTACGATCAGATATTTTATTCGCACCACATCATGGTAGTAATACTTCTTCAACGCCTTTATTCATAAGAATGGCTTCACCTAACATGGTGTTAGTCTCATCAGCGAGGTACAGTCCTTGGAAAATTCCATCAGATAAAGTACATTTTCGGTACAAAAGCAATAATATAAAATGGATTAATACAGCGGAGGCTGGTCAAGTAACTATCTGGTTTAGAAAGAAAACTATTGAATTAACACGCTATCGAAAGGAAATACATCCCCGCTGGTATCATCTCTGGTTTGGTGATCCGCAATTTCCCGAGTAGAATAGTGCGCTTACATTAAGTTTGGTAATAAAAACATGATTGATAATGACTTGTCGACACGACAAACGTTCCGCCGACTATGGCCTACGATTGCGCCTTTTAAAGCGGGTTTAATAGTTGCAGCAATTGCTTTAATTATCAACGCAGCAGGTGATGCGTTTATGATTTCTTTATTAAAACCTTTACTCGATGAAGGGTTTGATAAAGCAGATAACGACGTCTTAAAATGGTTACCTCTTGCGGTATTAGGCCTAGTTATTGTTCGTGGTTTATCCAGTTTCGTATCAAGCTACTGTGTTTCATGGGTATCTGGTAAAGTCGTGATGAGTATGCGTCGTCGGTTATTTGGCCATATGATGGGCATGCCGGTGAGTTATTTTGACCAGCAATCGACAGGGACATTATTATCTCGTATCACTTATGATTCAGAGCAAGTTGCGTCATCTTCATCAGGTGCATTAATTACCATTATCCGTGAAGGTGCTTATATCGTCGGTTTATTTGCGATGATGTTTTACTATAGCTGGCAATTATCATTAATTTTAATTGTGATAGCGCCAATCGTCTCTATTACTATCCGTATCGTTTCTAAACGTTTTCGTAAGATCAGTAAAAATATGCAAACGGGAATGGGGAGTGTTACGGCTAGTGCAGAACAAATGCTAAAAGGGCACAAAGAGGTTTTGATTTTTGGTGGACAAAAAGTTGAAACTGAGCGCTTTAATAAAGTCAGTAACAACATGCGTAGTCAATCGATGAAAATGGTGACTGCATCGGCAATTTCTGATCCAATAGTGCAACTCATAGCTTCTTTTGCTTTAGCTTTTGTTCTTTATGCTGCAAGTTTCCCTGAAATTCGTGAGCACTTAACATCAGGAACGATTGCGGTTGTGTTTTCATCGATGTTTGCATTGATGCGCCCATTGAAATCCTTGACTAACGTTAACTCCCAGTTCCAACGTGGTATGGCTGCATGCCAAACTTTGTTTGCTATTTTAGATTCTGAGCAAGAGAAAGACGAAGGAACAAAAGTGCTAGCTAAAGTAAAAGGGGATATTGAATTTCAAAATGTCACTTTTACATATGCAACGAAAGAACACCCTGCATTGGATGATATTTCATTTACGTTACCGGCTGGTAAGTCCGTTGCTTTGGTTGGGCGCTCGGGGTCAGGAAAATCGACAATCGCGAATCTGATTACACGCTTTTATGATATTGATAAAGGCAGTATTCGTATTGATGGTCATGATATTCGTGAATATACGCTTGAGTCACTACGTAGCCAAGTTGCGCTGGTCTCACAACATGTTTACTTATTTAACGATACTATCGCTAATAATATTGCTTATGCAACCGATGGGCGTTATACCCGCGAGCAAATCGAAAAAGCAGCAGAAATGGCTTACGCAATGGACTTTATTGCTAAGCTCGACAAAGGGTTAGACACAGTGATTGGTGAAAATGGGGTGATGCTTTCAGGTGGGCAGCGTCAGCGTATTGCAATTGCTCGTGCTCTATTGCGTGATGCGCCAATCTTGATCCTGGATGAGGCAACTTCGGCGTTAGATACAGAATCTGAACGAGCCATCCAAGCAGCACTGGATGAGTTACAAAAAAACAGGACATCTTTAGTGATTGCACACCGTTTATCAACAATTGAAAATGCGGATGAAATCTTGGTTGTGCAAGATGGCCATATTATTGAGCGTGGCAGCCATAAGTCCTTGATAGCTGAAGATGGCGCATATGCTCAGCTGCATAAAATTCAATTTAGCAAATGATACAACGAATTTGGTCTGGCCAATCATGGCTTTATATTTTACTTCTACCGCTATCGTTTCTTTATGGCGCGATAGCACTTATTAGGCGTATTGGTTATAAAGTTGGATTGTTTCGTTCATGGAAAGCGCCAGTTCCAGTCGTTGTTGTCGGTAATTTAACTGCTGGGGGAAATGGAAAAACCCCAGTTGTGATTTGGCTAGTTGAATCATTAATGAAACAAGGTTACCGAGTTGGTGTTGTTTCCCGTGGTTATGGCGGAAAAGCTGAGCATTATCCGTTAATTATATCGTCGTCGACGACGACGTCAGAAGCGGGAGATGAACCCGTTTTAATTTATCATCGAACAAAAGCCCCTGTTGCTGTTGCACCAAAACGCAGTGATGCAGTAAAAGCATTGCTTGATAGTCACGCATTAGATGTGATCATTACTGATGATGGATTACAGCATTATGCATTGGGTCGCGATTATGAAATCGTTGTTATTGATGGCCAGCGTCGTTTTGGTAATGGTTGGTGGATACCCGCAGGTCCAATGCGTGAACGAGCAGGCCGTCTGAAAAGTGTTAATGCTGTGATTGTCAATGGTGGTAGCGCTCAACTTAATGAAACCGCCATGGTTCTAGCTGGGGATATGGTGATTAATTTACTGACAGGTGAGCAGCGACCTGTTAGCTCTCTTAATACAGTGATTGCAATGGCAGGAATTGGCCATCCACCGCGTTTTTTTACCTCTTTAGAGAAAAAAGGTTTATCGCTAATTCAAACATATGCTTTTGCAGATCATCAGTCTTATCAGCAGCAGCAGCTTTCTATATTAACCCCAAATAATGAACCACTATTGATGACTGAAAAAGATGCGGTCAAATGCCGCTCTTTTGCACAAGCTAATTGGTGGTACCTTCCTGTCGCAGCTTCTTTTGATCCTATAGGTGAAAAGCAGATTTTAAGTGAAATAAAAAATATTATAGTTAATAGCAAAAAAACTTGCCCCTAATCGTTTACTGTGATAATAATATCGCCAACGTGATGTAGATCCACTTATTATGTATATAGATGTAACTCATTAATAAGTGATACATCTACTGAGTTAAGTTCACGGCCTACTTGTTAAGTTAATCCTCACATTTCTGCGTTTACTCATCAGTTTTGTCATCTAAGTGTCAAAAAATACTGTTAAGTTACAGAGAGTCACTAGTGTGTGGAAGGTCGTTAATGAATGTGTGTAATTAAGTGATTGCACATCAAAATGGTAAAAGTTTACTTACTCTTAAAACGTTTTAATAAATCGGCAATTTATCATGGGGTAACGAATATAAGAGTACTAGTACAACAATAAATAGAATTATTGTTCTTAGAACAAAAGGAGTTTTAATATGAATTTTCAATTACATATGGGTCGTGTTAAATGGTTTGATGCAAATGAAGGTTATGGGTTTATTTCGCCAATGAATGGCGGTGATGATATCTTTGTTACTCGAAAATCAATTGCAAATAAAAAAATCAAATCATTATCTGAAGGCCAAAACGTCGAGTTTTCTGTTACTCGCAATTCTGATGGTATAACGGCTGCTGACGTTATTGCTTATTAATTAAATAGTTAACAGTAATACTTCTCCTGCACCTATCCTCTCAATTCTATGCAGGAGATGTGATCCAAAAAGATTAAAGTTAACGGTGATATCGGCTTGTGTTATCCTGACCCGAAGTGAGTTAAATCCATTTGGGAGAAAACATGGATCACCGTTTACTTGAAATCATTGCTTGTCCTATCTGTCACGGTAAGTTGAGTTACAATAAAGAAAACCTCGAACTTATCTGCAAATTTGATCATCTTGCATATCCTATCCGTGATGGCATTCCTGTTCTACTTGAAACCGAGGCTCGTCAAATCTCATTAGATGAAGGGCAGTAATCATTATGTTTACTGTTATTATTCCTGCTCGTTATGCATCAACGCGTTTACCTGGCAAACCTCTGGCTGATATCCATGGGAAGCCGATGGTCGTTCGAGTGATGGAACAAGCGATTAAATCAGGGGCATCGCGGGTAATTGTTGCGACAGATCACCCTGATGTTGCTAATGCGGTTATTGAAGCGGGTGGTGAAGCTTGTATGACAAATCCTAACCATCAATCGGGTACTGAGCGTTTAGCGGAAGTAATTGATACTTATGGTTTTGCTGATGATGAAATCATCGTTAACGTACAAGGGGATGAGCCATTAATTCCACCTGAAATTATTAGCCAAGTTGCTCATAATCTTCAAGGTAGTAAAGCTCAAATGGGGACGCTTGCTGTACCTATTCATGATGCATATGAAGCATTCAATCCGAATGCAGTAAAAGTAGTGACCGATCACGAGGGTTATGCCTTATATTTTTCTCGTGCAACCATACCTTGGGATAGAGATCGTTTTGCTACTACTCAAAATACAATTGGTGATCACTTCTTACGTCATATTGGAATTTATGCTTACCGCGCAGGTTTTATTCGTCGCTATATTACTTGGCAAGCGAGTCCATTAGAAAAAATCGAGATGCTAGAGCAGCTGAGAGTGCTGTGGTATGGAGAGAAAATTCATGTGGCCGTTGCTGAAAAAACGCCGGGTGCAGGTGTCGATACACCTGAAGACCTTGAAGTGGTGAGACAGCAATTTAAATAATACATATTCATCGTACTTCAAGTTACAGTGTAGTGTAGCGCTAAGATTGAAAAAAGTGTGACTCAGTTTTTGAGTCACACTTTTTTATTTATTCAGCCTCGATAGTTTCTGGGGTTAATATAGGGGCTTCAAGTGGTTGAGTGTTATCTGGTTTTAAGTAAAACCAAATAGAACCGATCAATTCATACCAAGCGCGTTCACTGTGGCTGAAGTAATATGCCGAGGGAATGTATTTTTCCCATGGATTAAGCGAACTTTTAATTGCGAGCTGGTTGGCTGGTGCAGGTATTGGTTCCATACCTCTTGCCGTAAACATGGTGACTGCTCTAGGCAAGTGGTTGGCAGATGTTACGAGTAAAAAAGGTTCTTTACCGATAATTTTTTCAACTTCAAACGCTTCTTCTTGAGTATCTTTTGGTTCAGTTAAAGCGATAGTATCTTCTGCCGGCACACCAAGTGATTGAGCGACCATAGCTGCTACCTCAGCACTGCTAATCGCGCTACTCGCTTTACCTCCTGTAAAAATCAGTTTGCTACCAGGATGTTTTAAATACAATCGTATCCCTTCCGTCACACGAGGTAAGCTGTTATTGAGTAAATTAGAGCTTGGGCTCCAATCAGGGTTATAAGTGAAACCACCACCAAGCACGACAATATAGTGAATGTTTTCGGGGGGATTGGTCGTAATCAACTCATAGCGTTTATCAAACTGTCCTTCAACGGGGCTAAGTAAACGGTCAGAGATTGGCTGAAGCCCTAATAGCGCAATCACAATGAAGCTGAATGTCACGCAGGTTTTCCCCACTTTTTGCCAGCGAGTGAACCATAACAATAAGATGCCAATAAACCCTAAAATGAGCAGAAGAGGGAGTGGCATCAATAATGCACCAAGGTATTTTTTTAAAAGAAATAACATAAGTGGGCCTATTTTTTAGATTTATCGTCAATTTATTGTTCAGTTTACGCTATGGTATGCCAAAATAAGGCTATTATCTGTTATCATTGAGGTTTAGTTGACTTCAGCGCCTTGGATGATGTTGATACTCATCATACTTCAAGTTGCAGGGCTTTGAGTTAAGGTATGGTGACTACGCTTACCTGCAACTCTCATTATTTAGAGCTTAAGCTTAATTTTAGCTGAATTTACCTTAAATCGTATTCTGAATTTGATCTTATTTGATTGGCTATCAAAGCGACAAGATAGATACAGTCTGATTTTAGGGAGTAAGCATGAATTTAACCGACAAAGAATAGTCTATTTTTAGGATCACCGGACAATACATGGTAGACCGCAATTTTGATGATATTGCTGATAAATTTGCAAAAAACATCTATGGAACGACAAAAGGCAAAATCCGCGAAGCTGTTGTTTGGCAGGATCTCACACACTTAATTAGCCAGCAATTTCATGGGCAAACATTACGCATATTGGATGCAGGTGGTGGTGAAGGGCATTTTTCACGCAAACTTGCCGCATTAGGGCACCAAGTCATACTTTGCGATTTATCTGAAGAAATGCTGGAACGTGCAAGTGAACTTGCCGAAGCCCAAGGGATTAGCGAAAATATGCGCTTTATTCACTGCGCTGTACAGGACATCGGGCAATATATTGACCAACCTGTTGATTTAGTCCTTTTCCATGCGGTGTTAGAATGGATTAGCGATCAAAAATATGCAATTGAACGGTTGGTCGATATAATTAAGCCTCAAGGCGTATTTTCTGTCATGTTCTATAATGCTAATGGTCTAGTGATGCGAAATGCTATTTTAGGTAATTTTCACCTTGCTACGCCGCATATTCAACGCCGCCGTAAGCGATCATTATCGCCGCAAAATCCACTATTGCCGCAGCAAGTTGATGAATGGTTATCAGATTGCAAAATGGATATTATTGGTAAAAGTGGAGTGAGAGTATTTCATGATTACCTGCAAAGTAGGCAGTTACAGCAAAAAGACTTTCCTGCATTGCTTGAATTAGAACAACAATATTGTCGTCAGGAACCCTATATTAGCATGGGGCGTTATATTCATGTCATGGCGCGAAAACCGATAATAAAGGACGATTTATGAGTGATTTTTCCCAGACCGTCCCTGAACTCGTGTCTTGGGCACGAAAAAATGATTTTTCGATCTCATTGCCAGCAGAGCGTTTAGCTTTTTTGTTGGCGGTTGCAGTATTAAACAGTGAACGTGTTAATGGTGAAATGAGTGAAGGGGAACTGATTGATGCATTCCGTGAAGTTTGCAAAGGATTTGAGCAAACGACGGAGTCTTTATCTGTTAGAGCGAATAACGCTATTAATGATATGGTTCGCCAGAAAATATTTAACCGCTTTACGAGTGAAATTGCGGAAGGCAATGCTATTTACCGATTAACATCGCTAGGCATTGGGATCAGCGACTATTATATTCGTCAGCGTGAGTTTTCGACGTTAAGATTATCAATGCAGCTATCAATTGTGGCGGGAGAGCTACAAAGATCAGCAGAAGCTGCGGAAGAAGGTGGTGATGAGTTTTATTGGCACCGCTTTGTTTTTGCACCATTAAAATATTCTGTCGCGGAAATTTTTGATAGCATCGATCTGACTCAGCGTGTGATGGATGAACAACAAAATGGTGTGAAAGAAGACATTGCGGCGTTATTAAATCAGGACTGGCAGGCTGCGATTGCCAACTGTGAGCAATTACTTTCAGAAACATCCGGTACCTTGCGGGAGCTACAAGATACATTAGAAGCTGCCGGCGATAAGCTACAGGCCAATTTATTACGTATTCAAGAAGCGAATATGAATGCGCCTGAGTTCTCCGATAGAGTAGATCGACTGGTTTATGATTTACAGAACAAACTAGACCGTATTATTAGCTGGGGACAGCAATCTATCGACTTATGGATTGGCTACGATCGCCACGTGCATAAATTTATTCGTACAGCGATAGATATGGACAAAAATCGGATTTTCTCTCAGCGCCTTCGCCAATCAGTTCAACAATATCTTGATCACCCATGGGCACTGACGTATGCCAATGCAGAACGTTTATTTGATATGCGTGATGAAGAGTTAACCTTGAATGATGAAGAAGTGATGGGAGAGCTACCACCTGAACTTGAATTTGAAGAGTTCAGTGAGGTTAATGATCGACTTGCAGAGTTGATGGAATCCGAATTGGCATTCTATAAACAACAAAAACAGCCATTAGATGTCGCGCGAGTGGTAGAAGAATACTTGAAACAGTATCCACAGAAACGTCACTTTGATGTTACGCGTATTATCATTGATCAGGCAGTTAAATTAGGTATCGCAGAGGCTGATTTGGCGGGGTTACCGTCAGAGTGGCAAGCAATTAATGATCACGGAGCCAAGGTGCAGGCACATGTCATCGACAAATATTGAACAATTTATGCCAGTTAAACTGGTACAGGCATTGGCCAACCCGATATTTCCAGAGCTAGATAGCCAATTGCGTTCAGGGCGTCACATTAGCATTGATGATCTTGATAACCACGCATTCTTAATGGATTTTCAAGAGCCATTGGAACAATTCTACGCGCGTTATAACGTTGAACTGATCCGAGCGCCAGAAGGTTTCTTTTATTTACGCCCTCGTTCAACCACATTGATCCCGCGTTCAGTGCTTTCTGAGCTGGATATGATGGTGGGTAAAATTCTTTGCTACCTCTATTTAAGCCCTGAACGATTAGCTAACCAAGGTATCTTTACGGCTCAAGAGTTGTTTGAAGAGCTGTTATCGTTAGCAGATGAAAGCAAGTTATTAAAATTTGTTAACCAGCGTTCAACAGGTTCTGACTTAGATAAACAAAAATTACAAGAAAAACTAAGAACGTCATTAAACCGTTTACGCCGTTTAGGTATGGTGCACTTTATTCAAAATGACACTAACAGATTTGTGATTTCTGAATCTGTATTCCGTTTTGGCGCTGATGTTCGAAGTGGTGATAACGTACAAGAAGCTCAATTACGCATGATCCGTGATGGTGAAGCCATTTCCCTCGAAGAGGGGTTATCCTTACAGGATAACGACGATGAAGAAACAGATGATAACCAAGACGCGGCCGAAAGTGATGAGGATGAACAAGTATGATTGAACGCGGTAAATTTCGCTCACTGACGCTGATTAACTGGAATGGTTTTTTTGCGCGTACTTTTGACTTAGATGAATTAGTCACCACCCTATCAGGGGGAAATGGTGCGGGCAAATCAACGACCATGGCAGCATTTATTACCGCCATGATCCCTGACTTGACGCTATTACATTTTCGTAACACCACTGAAGCAGGAGCGACATCAGGGTCACGTGATAAAGGTTTGCATGGTAAGTTACGTCCTGGTGTGTGTTATGCCATTTTGGATGTACTGAACTCAAAACATCAACGTGTAATAGTGGGTGTTAGGCTGCAACAGGTCGCAGGACGTGATAAAAAAGTTGATATCAAACCGTTCATGATCCAAGGCGTACCAATTGCCACTGTCCCCACAGAAATACTGACTGAAGTTTTTGAAGGTCGACAAGCAAAAGTTATTCCGCTTAATGACTTAAAAGAACGAATGGAAGCTCAAGAGGGGATCCACTTTAAACAATTCAATTCTATCACTGACTATCATTCAGTATTGTTTGAATTAGGGGTGCTACCAAAACGTTTACGTTCAGCAAGCGATCGTAGTAAATATTACCGTTTGATTGAGGCATCACTTTACGGTGGTATTTCGAGTGCGATCACACGTTCATTACGTGATTACTTATTGCCTGAAAACAGTGGGGTACGTAAAGCTTTCCAAGATATGGAAGCGGCATTACGTGAAAACCGACTGACATTAGAAGCTATCCGTGTCACTCAGTCGGATCGCGACTTATTCAAACACTTAATTAGCCAAGCAACTGATTATGTTTCGGCTGATTACATGCGTCATTCTAATGAGCGGCGCATTCATCTTGATTCTGCGATGGCTGCGCGTAGCGAACTATTTGCTAGTCGCAAACAGCTACGCCAAGAGCAAGTTCGCAGTGTTGAAATTGCTCGTGAATTGAATGAACAAAATAGCTCATCATCTGACTTAGAAGCTGATTACCAAGCTGCGAGTGACCATTTAAATTTGGTGCAAACAGCACTTCGTCAACAAGAAAAAATCGATCGCTATCAGGCAGATATTGAAGAATTAACCTACCGCCTTGAAGAACAATCGGAAGTGGTTGCCGAGGCGACAGAACGTCAAGAAGAATTGGAAGCACGCTCAGAAGCTGCGGAAATTGAAGTTGATGAGCTAAAAAGCCAGCTGGCGGATTACCAGCAAGCACTGGATGTGCAGCAAACTCGTGCAATCCAGTATCAGCAAGCCTTACAAGCGTTGACGCGTGCACGTGAACTATGCCAATTACCTGAATTGTCTATCGATAATGCTGATGAATGGTTAGAAACTTTCGAAGCACGTGAGCAGCAAGCGACAGAAACTTTACTGTCGTTAGAGCAAAAAATGAGTGTTGCGGATGCCGCTCATAGCCAATTTGAACAGGCTTATCAACTAGTTAGAAATATGATTGGTGAAGTCAGCCGTAGCGATGCTTATCAACAAGCGAGGGCATTACTACGAGATTCGGCGTCACAACAACATTTAGCTGATCGTGTGCAGCCATTGCGTATGCAGCTTTCCGAGCTACAACAACGCTTAGATAGCCAGCAAAATGCAGAGCGTTTGTTAAGTGAATTCTGTAAGCGCCACAATAAGAGTTATGAACCTGATGAGCTGGATGCCTTGATGGCAGAGCTTGAAGCTCAACAAGAAGAGCTAAGTGTTGGTGTCAGCGACAGTGGCGAACGTCGCATGCAAATGCGTCAAGAGCTTGAACAAATTCGTCAACGCATTCAAGTACTCACCTCTAAAGCCCCCGCTTGGTTAATGGCACAAGAGGCATTAACCCAGCTGAATGAGCAAGCGAATGAAACTTTTGAGTCAAGTAGCGCTGTCACCGAACATATGCAGCAATTACTTGAACAAGAAAGGGAAATTACGGTTGAGCGTGATGAAGTCGCTGCTCAGCGACGTGAGTTAGAAAAGCAGATCGAACGTCTCAGCCAACCAAGTGGTGCTGAGGATGGCCGAATGCTGGCGCTAGCTGAACGACTAGGCGGTGTTTTATTGTCTGAGATTTATGATGACATCACCATTGACGATGCTCCGTATTTCTCGGCACTCTATGGACCTGCGCGCAATGGTATCGTCGTTCAAGATCTATCTGCTGTACGTAACCAATTAGAAACACTGCAAGATTGTCCTGAAGATGTCTACTTCATTGAAGGAGATCCATCTTCTTTCGATGATAGTGTCTTTGATGCTGAAGAATTTGAAAATGCGGTTTTAGTTCGTTCATCTGATAGGCAATGGCGTTTTTCTCGCTATCCAGAAGTGCCATTATTTGGTCGTGCTGCACGTGAAACACATCTTGACTCATTGACATTGGAACGCGATAGCCTAGCCGAGCGTTATGCGACATTATCGTTTGATGTCCAAAAAATTCAACGTTCGCATCAAGCGTTTAGTCGTTTTATCGGGCAGCACATTTCAGTGGCATTTGAAACGGATCCTGAAGCGGAAATTCGCACACTCAATCAAAAGCGTACTGAACTAGAACGTAGCTTGGCGCAGTTTGAAGAGCAAACTCAGCAACAACGTCAACAGTATGCACAAGGTAAGGAAAGCTTATCTGCGCTTAATCGTTTGATCCCATTAGTTGGCTTATTAATGGATGAAACGCTGGTAGACCGTGCTGATGAAATTCGTGATGAATTATCTGATGCTGAAGAAGCGGCGCATTTCCTTAACAAACATGGTCAATCACTGGCTAAATTAGAGCCAATCGTGACGGTGTTGTTGAGCGATCCTGAGCAACATGACCAGCTACGTCAAGATTACGAAACGGCAAAACATACCCAACAAACGGCTAAGCAACAGGCGTTTGCTTTAGTTGAAGTGGTTCAGCGTCGTGCTCACTTCAGTTACAGTGATTCAACGGGGATGGTTAATGAAAATGCTGACCTCAATGAAAAATTACGTCAGCGTTTGGAACAAGCAGAAGGTGAACGAAGCCGCGCTCGTGAACAGTTACGTCAGCAGCAATCGCAATCAGCGCAATTTAATCAAGTTTTAGCATCTCTACGCAGTTCATTTGATACTAAACAAGAGATGTTAAAAGAGCTCGAAGCCGAAATGCAGGATATTGGTGTTAAAGCAGATCCTGAGGCACAAGAAAGAGCACGCGTTCGTCGCGATGAGTTGCATCAATCAGTGATGGCAAATCGTAGCCGCATCAACCAATTGGAAAAACAACTTACCTTGTGTGAAGCAGAAATGGATAACCTGCAAAAACGCATTCGTAAGCTAGAAAAAGACTATTACTTGCTGCGCGAACAAGTTGTTTCGGCGAAAGCGGAATGGTGTGCGGTAATGCGTTTGGTGAAAGACAACGGTGTTGAACGTCGCTTACATCGTCGTGAGTTAGCTTACACCGATGGTGATAGTTTACGTTCCATGTCGGATAAAGCATTAGGTGCTTTGCGTTTAGCGGTTGCTGATAATGAACACTTACGAGATGTGCTGCGTTTATCGGAAGATCCAAAACGTCCAGAGCGCAAAATTCAATTCTTTATTGCTGTCTATCAACATCTGCGTGAACGTATCCGTCAAGATATCATTCGTACTGATGACCCGATTGATGCTATTGAGCAGATGGAAATTGAGTTAGCACGTTTAACGGAAGAGTTGACGGCTCGTGAACAAAAACTGGCCATTAGCTCGAAGAGTGTCGCGAATATTATTCGCAAAACGATCCAACGTGAGCAAAACCGTATTCGCATGTTGAACCAAGGCTTACAGGCGGTAGCATTTGGTCAAGTAAAAGGGGTGCGACTCAATGTTAATATTCGTGAAAGCCACTCTTTACTGTTAACTGTATTATCAGAAGAAAGTGAACTACATCAAGATCTGTTTACTAGCCAACGCTTAACCTTCTCTGAAGCTATGGCTAAGCTGTATCAACGTTTGAACCCACAAGTCGATGTGGGGCAACGTTTGCCGCAGACTATCGGTGAAGAATTACTAGACTATCGTAACTACCTTGAACTTGAAGTTGAGGTAAACCGTGGTTCCGATGGTTGGTTGAAAGCGGAAAGTGGTGCCTTGTCAACAGGGGAAGCTATCGGTACAGGTATGTCAATACTTGTAATGGTTGTACAAAGTTGGGAAGAAGAATCACGTCGCTTGCGTGCTAAAGATATCATACCTTGTCGTTTATTGTTCCTCGATGAAGCTGCGCGTTTGGATGCGAAGTCGATCGCTACTCTATTTGAACTGTGTGATCGTTTAGAAATGCAATTGATTATTGCTGCGCCCGAAAACATTAGCCCAGAGAAAGGTACCACCTATAAATTGGTTCGTAAGGTATTTGAGAATCGAGAGCATGTACATGTTGTTGGTTTAAAAGGATTTGGTCAAGAAGTAATCAATCAGCAACAGCCATCAGCGCAAGAGTAACCAGCTAACTCTTTCAGGCAAAGTTAAAACGGTGCTAAGCATAAATTAGCACCGTTTTTTTATTCTTATACTAACTGTAATTAATGAGTGACTGACTAAATAGACTATCAATATGAGATATTAGTCTCATTTTTATGATAATAAAGACATTACTATTTATTTTCTTGTGATGCATAACAAAAAATGATGCGAGATGTCTCTATAGTTTGCTTTTCGATTGCTCACTAGTTAATCAATTAATTAAGGATCACACATGAAAAAAACGACACTGACTTTAAGTGCCATTGCTTTGGTGCTCAGCTTTACCGCAACATCACAGGCAAAAGTATTAATGCCAGAAGTCGTCAGTTCTGGGGTTACAGTAGCTCAACTTGCTGAGCAGAAACCCGTTCACTGGGTTTCTATTGAGCAAATTAAAAATAGTCTTGAAGGTCAAGCTCCGATGGCAGTGGGTTTTGATATTGATGACACCGTATTGTTTTCTAGCCCAGGTTTTTACCGTGGTAAGCTAGAGTATTCACCAAATGATTTTAGCTATCTAAAAAATATTGAATTTTGGGAAAAAATGAATAATGAGTGGGATAAATTCAGTATGCCTAAACAAGTGGGTATTGATTTAGTCCAAATGCATTTAAAACGTGGTGATACCGTTTACTTTATTACTGGGCGTACTAAAACGAAAACAGAAACCGTCACCAAATATGTTCAAGAAGGGCTGGGGATCCCTGCGGATAAAATGAACCCAGTTATTTTTGCAGGTGATGAGCCGGGACAAAACAATAAAGTAAGTTGGATGCGTGATCATAAACTAAAAATTTATTATGGTGATGCAGATGCTGATATTGCAGCGGCTCGTGAATTGAATATCCGTGGCATCCGTATATTACGTGCAGCAAATTCATCTTACCAACCATTGCCTAAGGCTGGCCAATTTGGTGAAGAAGTCGTAATAAACTCGGAATATTAATTAAGCGTAAGCTAGTCCAGAAGATATCTAAGAAAAGACCCGATAGTATATAGGGTCTTTTTTTATGCTTAAGATATCAGCCTATTCTCTAAAATGTAACAAGCTTAAATCTTTTATTGATGATTGTTTTTGGATTTGTTTTTTTGGGGGATTTATTGCAATACTATTTTTCTTGAAAATTTTCATCTGAAAGTTAGCTAATTATTAACTTGATAAATCAGTAGATGCCCATTCACACATTAAATGACTAATGATCATATTTTTTGATGTATCTAAATTGATTGTTAGTTGTTTATTCTAAATTAATTGCAAATATCTTATATATTTCTTGTTCTGAGAATGAAGTTAGCTAAGTGTTGTGTGGTGATTTTAATTTAGATTATATTGACTCATCAAATCAGTTATTCTATTAATTAAATATTCTTTTTTATGCCAGAAGAAAACGATTTTAGCATTGTAATTCTATTTATAAATATAATTTTTTACTGAAATTATATTTTGAAAATATATTTTTTGATCGAATATTATAAAATAACGTTGATTTTAAAGGAGTAAAATAAGTTGTAAGAATATGATGTATTTAAAAATATTTTGAAATAAATCCATCTTGTATGATGCCAGCCTAAATTAGTAATAATCATACTTATAGTGGAATATAAAAATGAATAAGGTTACTTTAGTTGTTACTGCTGTTTCTGTAGCATTGTTAAGTCATTCTGCAATTGCAGATGTTAGCTGGGCTGGTTGGAATAATAATATTTATTCTGAAAATTCTCATGCTGATGCGGCAAAAACATCAAATAATTTAAATGTACTAGCCAAAAATGTAGACTCAGTGAATGCAGACCTACAAAATAGTAAAGCTGCACAAAATAGTATTAATCAAAACCAATCATTAATTAATCAAACTCAATCTAATATCAACCAGAGCCAAGCAGCTACAAATCAGAACCAAGCGATGCTTAATCATAAGCAGGATGTGATTAATAATGACCAAGCAGTGATTAATACTAAGCAAGATGTCATTAATAAAGATCAAGCAGTGATTAATACTAAGCAAGATGTCATTAATAAAGATCAAGCAGTGATTAACACTAAGCAAGATGGCATTAATAAAGACCAAGCAGTGATTAATACTAAGCAAGATGGCATTAATAAAGATCAAACGGTTTTTAATAATAACCAGATTGCAGTGAATAATCAGCAAAAAGTGATTAATAAACAAGTTGATAGCAGACTTAACCAGTTAGATGGACGAGTTAACTCTTTAGATCGTCGTGTTGATTCATTAAATAATGAATTGAAAAGAGGTTTAGCATCACAATCTGCATTATCTGGTTTATTCCAACCTTATAATGTTGGTAAATTTAACGTATCGATGGCTCTTGGTGGGTATAAATCAAATACGGCTTTAGCACTAGGTTCTGGCTACCGTGTGAATGAGAATATCGCATTCAAAACAGGCGTAGCATCGAATACTGAAGATTTTAAAGGTGTCAGCTATAATGCCGCTGTAAATTTTGAATGGTAATGAGTTTTTAAGTAATAATTAGTTATTATACTTAAGCTATATTTTTATGGGAGCAGGCTCAAGGCCTGCTTTTTTATGTGCAAATTAATGCCTATCCATATATAGATTGCAAATCCATTAAAAGTGTAAATGGTTCTTTTTTTCAATAATCAGAGCATTTTTTCTTTTATATATCCATTAAGCTGATTTTATGATATTTAAGTATAAAATTAGTCTATTCCTATAAAATATTTTTTAGAATTTAATACAATGTACTTTAAATAGCTTGATGTTGGATTTTCTGCAACAGGAAACAATACCTGATAAACATGAAAAGACAATGATTCGAGCGAGTAATGTCGTTGTTGTATTTCAGTGTAAAATAGCGTGACTTGAAATATGACAAAGATATGTCATCAATATAATAAAAAGAAAATTATCCATATTGTGGTCACTTAAGGTGGATTTATGGCAAATAAAAGGGCGAAAGCTCTGCGAATTTCAGTAATCTGTGGATTGTTGTCAATGCAATTTCCTGTTCTTTCTGCACAAGAGGTTGGTATTGGTCACGTGCAAACAGAGGAAGTAGTACAGCAAAATGTTATTGCAACACCTGAAATGACAATCAGTCCTAGTGAAAGCTTAGCTCAAATTACAGCAGCACTGCCCGTAGGAGTTAAACCTGTCTTTTCGTCACAGTTATCCAAAATTTATGCTGATCAACAAATGAAATTATTATGGCAAGATGAAACGGCCATTGAACAATTTCAGCAGCAGTTAGCAGAGTTAGCACTTTCTGGAGTTCAGCCTCAATTTAGTGAATGGTTATTGAGCCTTGAAAATGCTCAACTGAGTGAACTAGGACGAGATGTTATTCTTTCGGATGCCATGTTAGGGTATTTACAATACCTTTCAGGTGTTTCAGCCAATGGGCAATTTTGGCTATATCGCAAACAACCTTATAAATTAGTCGCGCCAACGGCAACACAAATAAAACCATGGCTAGACGCTGTTTCTGAACACCGCCTGAGTGAATGGATTAAAGCTCAAGCTCCACAAAATGAGCTGTATCAGCCGATGCGTAAGGAGATGTTGAAGCAGCTTAATATGAATGATGATGGTTTAGAGCTAGTCGATACTAAGACGCTAAAACCTGGCCAGTCCAGTGACGATGTGATTACGTTGCGTGAAATTTTGTATCGACAAGGTTTACTCGATGAAGCTGCGGTTGGTGAGGCATTAGATGCTTCAGCAACGGAAGCTGAAATAGCGGCAGCAACAGCAAAAGCCCGTTTATACAGTGATGAGCTGGTTGAAGCTGTTAAGAAATTCCAACTGCAATATGGCTTAGAAGCGGATGGAATGGTGGGTAAAGGGACAAAAGTTTGGCTAAATATGAAGCCTCAGCAAAAAGCTGGGTTAATGGCGCTAAATATTCAACGCTTACGTATTATTCCTGACAGTAATGGAACTGGGATTTTAGTGAATATTCCCGGTTTTTCATTAAATTTTTATCTCAACGATGAGATCATTTTAGATTCAAAAGTGATTGTTGGGCGCCCTGATCGCAAAACGCCTATTATGAGCAGTGCATTAAATAATGTTGTGATTAACCCGCCATGGAGCGTACCAACTAGCATGGCTCGTAAGGATATTGCGCCGAAAGGTAAGCAAGACCCGAGTTACTTTAGTCGCAAAGGATATACGGTTTATTCGGGTTGGGGTCAGGACTCTTTTGAAATTGATCCATATTCGATTGATTGGGAACAAATTTCTCCTGCCAACTTCCCTTATCGTATTCGCCAAGCTCCAGGTCCCACAAACTCTTTAGGCCGCTATAAGTTTAATATGCCGAGTTCTGATGCGATTTATTTACATGATACGCCGAACCACAGTTTGTTTAACCGCAGTGCAAGGGCAATTAGCTCCGGCTGTGTGCGGGTGAATAAAGCAAATGAACTTGCGTCGATTTTATTAGGGGATGCGGGGTGGGAGCAAAAGCGTATTGATGGCGCAATTAAAGAGGGCTCAACAAAGTATGTCAATATACCGGATAGGATCCCTGTTTATCTGTATTATCAAACCGCATGGGTCGATAAAGATCAACAGCCACAGTACCGAGCAGATATTTATCAATATGACAACAGCATTAATAATGCAGAGGAATATTTACCAGCGATAAAAAATATTCTGCATTAGTACATTAATTGATTTCAGGGAGACTTCTCCCTGAAATCATTCTTAAATAGTGATCAAGATGTAAACTCTAATTCATTTGAAGTATAACTAAGCGACCTGTGAACGAGTTTTTAGGCGTACACAAAATGCGGTAATTGGCGCGAGTGAATGATGTCGCTTATATCTTGATGAAAAACGAGATAACTTGAAGTTTGATATGTATATACTCAAATCTTACGTTATTTGGTTGTTATTCCCTTTCTTAAACTAAAAAAATTATTTTTCACTATCAATTAGTGATGTACTTCTCTTTTTTGATGATAATAAGTTTAATTTGCGTTTATTTACTCACTTATTTACATTTTTATACATTCAAATTAAATATCATTTGTTAGACTGGTAAATAGCGCGGGTTTTGCCCTATTTAAATAACGTATACTCTAAATAATTCGAGCTACTGTTAGGCGTCAAACGAACGAGTCGCTAGGAGCATAGAAAACTGTGTGACTGGTGCCAGTGAACGTAGTCAGTCAATAGTTCAGTAACTTGAAATATGAAGAGCATAATTAAAATCTGAGTTATTCACTATGGATATAATTGACCAAAATCGCCGCAAGTGGTTGGGTGTTGGCGCAGCAACCCTTGGGTTGAGTTTATTACCAAGTCATGTATTTGCTGCTATGACTACCCCAAGACCTAGAGTTTTGCGTTTTCAAAATATCAATACAGGTGAATTTTTGAAAACAGAATTTTTTGATGGACGTCATTATAATAAATCAGAGCTTGCTCGGCTAAATCATCTATTCCGTGATCACCGTAGTGATAAAGTAAAAACGATTGATCCTAAATTATTCGATCAAATTTATCTTTTACAGATGATGATGGGGTCAAATAAACCTATTCAACTCATTTCTGGTTACCGTTCTTTAGAAACCAATAATGCATTGCGTCGCACCAGTAGTGGCGTGGCTAAAAAAAGCTACCACACTCGCGGGCAAGCGATGGATTTCCATATTGAAGGTTTGCAGTTGAGTAATATTCGTAAAGCCGCGCTGAAAATGAAAGCGGGTGGTGTAGGGTATTATCCAAGAAGTAATTTTGTGCATATTGATACTGGCCCTGCCCGCACTTGGTAATTATTCTAATTATTCGTCATACTTCACGCCGCAGCGTTGTTGACTACGCTCGGCTACCCGAGTCACATACTTATGTATGCTCCCCGGGATATCCTCACTTGTCGCCTAGCTGCAACGCGAATTATTTAGAATAATTGTTAGCAAATTTATTTTTAGAATGATTAATTGATTTGTTTTTGTTTTACTGGTTATGTTTAAATTATTTTGAATGGCTGGTTGTGGCTGTTCCTCTTCATTTACACTCTTCTCTGACTTCGGTATGCTCCCAATAATTATTTTTATTCTTTTAGCTGTTACGCAGATGGCTTAGTGCGTATGCAGCATAAATACGGAGCAAATGTTCAATGAAATATATGATTATCCCAGTAACGCCATTTATGCAAAATTGTCACATTATTTGGGATGAAAATACGTTGGAAGCCGTGATTGTTGACCCAGGCGGTGAAGCAGAGAAACTGATCGCGGCGATTGAAAGTCGTGACCTAAAACTGACTAAAATATTACTGACTCATGGGCATTCTGATCATATTGGTGCGTCTGCAACGATTTCAAAGCATTTTTCTGTGCCAATTTATGGCCCGCAAAAAGAAGATGCATTTTGGATTGAAAATTTAGCCCAACAAAATGCGATGTTTAATATCGGCGATTGTCCTGATTTTACACCTGATTATTGGTTAGAAGAAGGGCAAACAGTAACCTGTGGTGGACTAAGTTTTGATGTATTGCATTGTCCGGGACATACGCCAGGTCATATTATATTTGTTAATCATGCAGACAAACTTATTTCAATGGGCGATGTATTATTTAAAGGTGGTGTGGGGCGTAGCGATTTTCCACGTGGAGACCATCAAGCATTGATTTCTTCAATTAAAAATAAAGTCTTACCATTGGGCGATGAATACCAATTTATATCAGGGCATGGGCCAATGTCTGATCTAGGGTATGAACGTAAAACCAATCCGTTCTTACAAGATGAGCAACCTGTTTGGTAGTAGACTAATAAAAAATGCCCCTCTGTTTGCACAAGAGGGGCATTCCTGTCATCGTAAATCTTAATCGTTATATAATACTCGTCATACTTCAAGTTGTAGCGTTACTACTGCACGATATTGACAGAGTCACTATGTATATCTATGCTCTCCGTCCATCTTTAATGGTGCTCTAACTACAACTCGAATTATTTGGAGTATAGAATTAGATTACTTTAACGATAGCGTCACACAGTGGAACCATGTTCTCAAGTGTTAGGCCTGCGACGTTAATACGTCCAGAGCTCACTGCATAGATACCAAATTCACTACGTAAACGTTCTACCTGCTCTTTTGTTAGCCCACTGAAGGAGAACATACCATTTTGGTTTATAATGAAGCTGAAGTCCTGCTTAGCGCCTTTTTCTTCAAGGGTATTGACTAGCAGTTGGCGCATACGTTTAATACGCTCACGCATCGAGGTCAATTCTTGGATCCACTCAGCTTTTAGTGCTTCATCAGACAAAATAGTCGTAACAACTGCTGCACCATGTGCTGGTGGGTTTGAGTAGTTAGCACGAATAACGGCTTTTGCTTGGCTAAATGCACGTTCTGCGTTGTCACTGTCTTTAGCGATAATCGTACAGGCACCAACACGCTCATTGTATAAGCCAAAGTTTTTCGAGTAAGAACTCGCGACGATCATTTCAGGGTTTTCTTTGGTAAAGATACGCAGACCTTCCGCATCTTCCTCTAAGCCTTTTGCAAAACCTTGATAGGCAAAATCAAATACAGGGAGTAGACCTTTTTCTGCACACAGGGTGGATAATTTAGCCCATTGCTCAGAAGTTGGATCAATACCGGTTGGGTTATGGCAGCAACCGTGCAGCACAATGACATCCCCTGCAACCGCAGAAGCAAGGCTATTAAGCATACCAGCAAAATCCATTCCATGGCTTGCTGCATCATAATAGTTATACGTGAGGACTTCTAACCCAGCGGCTTCAAAAATGTTTTTATGGTTTGGCCAAGTTGGATTACTGATCCAAACACGTTTTGCATTGGTTTGGTTAGCGATAAAATCTGCTGCGATACGCAGTGCGCCTGTACCACCCGGAGCTTGTGCAGTACGAGCACGTTTAGAGGTGACAATTTCATGATCTTTGCCAAATAGCAGCTCTTGGGTCACACGACCGAATTCTGGCATACCACTGATGGCAAGATAGTTTTTGGTGTTTTCGTTTTCTAGCAGAAATTTCTCTGCTTTTTTAACTGTGTCTAATACAGGGGTTTTACCTGATTCGTCTTTGTAGACGCCGATACCGAGGTTAATTTTATTATCACGAGGATCAGCACGGAAACTATCAGCAAGGCCTAAAATAGGGTCAGCAGGAGCAGCAGTAATTTTTTCAAACATGTTGTCGATTCCAAAGCTCAGTTGTTAAGCCGAAAATGTTGAATGCTCAGGTTAACGCGCAGAAAACAATTTGCCAACCGTTTTGCCAAAAATTGGCAAGATCTTGTGATATAGATATAAATTGTATGCAATATGACCATAAATAGCACAAAAGGCAGTGTTATTAGAAGAGCGGTTACATTTATCTAAAAATCTTATCTTGAACCCTAAAAAATGTTTATTACGAGATGCTTCTATCCATCAACATTGCTTCTTTTTATTACCAGCGATTTGTTGTGAATAGTGACTTAATCTTTGAACAACCCGTTGATTTTTTTTTAATATCCCTTCCATTTTTCATGGTTTCTTTTCTTGCGTAGCTGGTAATACTGCTAGTGGTAGTCGCTCGGAAAATACTGAACAAGATGTTTTAGAAGATATTTTTACCAAATGTACAGGTGTTCGAATTATTCAAAGAATAATAATTCGTATAGAAGATTTCTTACTAATAAACCAGTGGGTATATTTATGAAAAATAATATCAACAATGAGTTAGATCATCGTGTTAGGGAGGTGCTAGAGCAATCAGAGGTTGTAACAGATCCAATGCACCAATTGGGTGATGAGGTTAATCCTAAATCACTATTGGTAAAAGCGTATGGTTTGGCTAATGAACAATTTGCTAGAATTGTAGGGCTACATGATGTCTCTACGAACGCTGTAATGGGTGATTGCCGAGGCTTAGTAGGGCTTCTATCTAAATTAGCAGTTCCATTTTCTGACATCAAATGCAACGACTCATTTCCTTATGGTTTTGGTGATCCTATTTCTACCAGTATTTATTACCCATCAGATATTTCAAACCTTGAAAAACTCCCCGTAATCAACTTTGTGGGAGGAATTTTATCGAATCAGGGGCATTATACCGAGATGATAACGCATTGGGCTAGCTATGGATTTATTGTGGTGATCAGCTCAAATTTTATTAATTCAACTATTGCGATGCATCTGCTTGGTTTCCTTTCTTTGAGTCAAATGAATCGAGATCCTGATTCCCCTGTCTATGGGAAGGTCGATCTGGCAAATAGTATCGTTGCAGGGCACTCCGCTGGAGGGCATGCGACATTGCGAACGGCAAGTCTATCGGACGAAGCACTGGCTATGGTTGACTCTGATATCGGTATTTCAGGGGCTCTATCTATTGAGCCAGGCCCTTTAGCTATGGGAGGAACCGTGAAGAAGCCGACACTATTATTGACAGGTTTGGCAGATGTCGTCGTTCCACCTTTTACATGGCCTAGTTTATGGTTGTTGCCTTTAATAAAGAAAGTTCCTGCATGGGGAGCTACAGCGCTGACAGCAACACACTTTAGCCCGTTAAGGCCTTTGGTGGACAATGAGTTTGCTGGGATAACAACTGCATGGATCCTTTATATGGCTAAAGGGGATGCAAGTGCCAAAGAATATTTTGTTGGGGAAAACTATAAATTAGCAAAAGATACACAATTTATTCAAAATACGCTAAATCCATTGCGGGTTAGTCGTAATGCGTTGGCAAAAAATTTAAGCTAATTACGAAAAACAGGAGGTATGGGGATAGTTGGTTCTGAGGATGGAGCCTTATATTTAATAAACGATTGTTTACTGAAGTGCATTTAGTGAACAATAAAAAAGCAACGCCGAAGCGTTGCTTTTCAAAAACAGATTTCACTGCTATCTAAATTATTGTTTAAACAATAATTAGAATTGGTAGACTAGGCCCAGACCAACGACGTTGTCAGTATTGATGCCGTATTCTTTAGTGAAGTCATTGTCTTTCAGCAGGTTAATTTTGTAATCAACAACTGCAGACATATTTTTGTTGAAGTAGTAGTAAGAACCAACAGAAATATATTTAACTAGGTCTTGGTTGTTGTAACCGTTACCTAAGTTTTTACCTTTAGATTGGTTATAACCGATAGATGGTTTCAGACCGAAGTCGAACAGGTACTGAGCCACCAATTCAACGTTTTCAGTTTTGTTAGCGATCAGATCTAGGTCACCGTAGCGAGATGTATTCTGAGTTTGGCCATACATAGCTGCTAAGTAAACGTTGTTAGCGTCGAATTTACCACCAACGTTCCATGCTTGAGCACGATCACCCGTTGCACTGTAGTAAGTTTTTGCGCTAGTACCAGTACCGGTAGTTACTGAACCTGCTTGTTGGCTTGGAGTACGAGAAGAACTTGAGTAACCACCACCCAGTGTTACACCCCAACCTAAGTCATAAGCGGTAGACAAACCGAAACCGTCGCCGTTGTCTTTAGCCATACCAGCGCCAGACTTGTTGTTGTCGCCGTTTTTACCTTGATATTGCAGAGCAAAGCTCAGGCCATCAACATAACCGAAAGCATTGTTGTTACGGTAAGTTAACAGGTTACGGTTACGGCTAGTCATGAAGTTGTCAGTCTGAGCCATAGTGTCCGCGCCCCACAGTGGGAATACGTCGGTCCATGCGTTGGTGTCATAGACAACACCGTAGTTACGGCCGTAGTCGATTGAACCGAAGTCAGCAAATTTCAAACCAGCATATGCTAGACGGTTTTTGTTTTCGTTGTTGCTTTCAGACTTGTTAGTCTTAGTTTCCCACTCGAAACGACCGAAACCAGTCAGTTGGTCAGTGATTTGAGTGTCACCTTTAACACCTAAACGAACACGTGAATCGTCGCCATCTTCGCTTTTCTTGCCTTTGTCAGCAGAAGCAAAATAGTGACGAACGTCAACTTTACCGTAAACGTCTAATTTGTTGCCATCTTTGTTGTATACTTCAGCTGCGTTTGCTGCGCCGGCAGCCAACAGAGCTGGGATAACCATTGCAAGAATATTGCGTTTCATCATTATTATTACCCTCATTGGTGTTATTCGGACACCTGCCACTGCCAAAAATAATTCGCAAAAATAATTGGAACTATTTATGAGAGATTAGTGTCGTCTATGTCGGCGTCCAGTGTTCCATTGCTAAATAAATTTATCTACCCTCAAAGTGCTACAAAAATAAAGATTCTGAAACAAATGGTAACAAGGTGTTTCTAAATGTAAAAAATAGAATAAAAAATAACCACAGGTTTGACCAGTTTAAAAATAATTACAAAATTTAGGGAACTTTTTCAAAGGTCAAATTGAGCTTTTTTTGAACAAGTTGGAGAGGGATAAGTAATAGATTTATCCAAAGAAAACCGAAAAAATGATGAGAAAAGCAGATTTTTCTTAGCTAAGGTAAATGGCACTCACGAATAGGTGATTTATTGAACTATATAAGCAATAGTGTGATGCAGATAACAAATATAATAAAGGGAAGTCATTAATGAACTAAAATAATATCGGGCTATTAAGCATAAAACAGCCCGATATTGAATAGATGTTAAGAATTAGAATGCAGCATTTCTTGGGGTACGTGGGAATGGGATCACTTCACGAACGTTACCTACACCAGTGACATAAGCCACTAAGCGTTCAAAACCAAGACCGAAACCTGAATGAGGCACGGTGCCGTAACGGCGCAGATCACGGTACCACCAGTAATCTTCTTTATTCATACCCATCTCAGCAAGGCGTGCATCTAACATATCAAGGCGCTCCTCACGTTGTGAGCCACCGATGATTTCACCAATACCCGGTGCCAGAACGTCCATTGCTGCCACGGTTTTGCCATCTTCGTTAAGACGCATATAGAAAGCTTTAATATCTTTCGGGTAGTTTTTAACGACAACAGGCGCTTTAAAGTGTTGCTCAGCTAAATAGCGCTCGTGTTCGGAAGACATATCGACGCCCCAGTAAACTGGGTTTTCAAATTTCTGGCCACAATTTTCTAAGATCTTGATGGCATCAGTGTAGTCTACTTGAGCAAAATCTGAGCTTACAAAGCTTTCTAAGCGATTGATAACTTCTTTATCAACACGTTGAGCAAAGAACTCTAGGTCATCACGACGTTCATCCAGCGCAGCTTTGAAGACAAACTTCAGCATTTGCTCAGCGAGACCCGCGACATCATCAAGGTTAGCAAATGCAACTTCAGGCTCAACCATCCAAAACTCAGCCAAGTGACGGCTAGTATTGGAGTTTTCCGCGCGGAAGGTAGGGCCGAAAGTATAAACTTTGCTCAGTGCAGTTGCATAAGCTTCACCGTTCAGCTGACCTGATACCGTTAAGAACGCTTCTTTGCCGAAAAAGTCCTCACTGAAATCAACTTCGCCTTTATCGTTACGTGGCAGGTTGTTATAGTCCAGCGTTGAAACGCGGAACATTTCACCTGCGCCTTCGGTATCTGATGCGGTAATTATTGGGGTTGAAACCCAAAAATAGCCTTGTTCATCAAAGAAACGATGCAATGCTTGTGCAAGGGTGTGACGAACACGAGCAACAGCGCCGATTAAGTTAGTACGTGGGCGTAAATGTGCTGTTTCACG
Organism: Providencia manganoxydans; assembly: GCF_016618195.1. Lineage (NCBI taxonomy): Bacteria > Pseudomonadati > Pseudomonadota > Gammaproteobacteria > Enterobacterales > Morganellaceae > Providencia > Providencia manganoxydans. The sequence continues at coordinate 3,033,629 of NZ_CP067099.1, read as the reverse complement.
AAGGTATTCAACGCTATGACGTTTTGCTGCCATTGGGTATGTGTCAGGATCTTCAACCCAACCCACTACCTTCACTGCGGTTGCATCCATTTCAAAAGATTGGCCTTGGCCTGGTGACTCTTTGACGATCCCCGTGACCTCAACAGAACAACCTGTCGTTAAATGCAGTACTTCGTCGTTATAATTGGATAAATTATTATTGATGACAGCCTGTAATGGATTGAAGCAGGAACCGTCATAAACGGCGAGGAAAGAAAAACCAGCATTTGAATCTCTCCTTGTACGTACCCAGCCTTGAACGGTGACTTCAGAGCCAACCGCCACACGGCCTTGCAGTACATCGACTACAGGCGCTACGATCATAAAAATTACTCTCTTTTATATAAACGAAATAAATAATGATATTTTCACTGCGCTTAATAGGCATTTAATGCTTATTTATAGCCCAGTGAACGTATTTGTGTTCCTGAAATGCGATATATCAGGTTCGACTTTCTATGTTACTTGCAGTGGGGCAGGAAACAAGTAAAAAATCGCGACTTTTGCACTATCTTTTGCACTATAAAGGAACAAACAGGTTTAGCTATAACCTAATTCATATCTGAATAGCAAGAAGAAGTCTATTTTTGTGTGATGCCTAGATGGTAGTAAGAGGCATCACACAAGGAAGAAAAAAAGAATTAACAGGCTTTTTCCATTTTTGGTAGGTCAAATGCTTTACGTAGCTGATTGACGAACTCATCATCTTCACAAATGGTTTTACCCGGGCTATCAGAAAGTTTAGCGACGGGTTTGCCATTACACTCAACCAATTTAATGACGATATTCAATGGAATAACGCCGGGTATATTGCAGGTTAATCGCGTACCAATACCAAACACCAGATTGATGCGTTTGTGGAAATAACGATAAAGCTCTAAGGATTTTTGCAGATCAAGGCTATCGGAAAATACCAAGGTTTTGCTCATTGGATCGATACCCAATTTTTCATAATGGGCAATCGCTTTTTCTCCCCATTCAATAGGATCACCTGAATCATGGCGTAATCCTTGGTAGCGCTTCGCAAAATCGGCATCAAAATCGCGCAAGAACGCATCCATGGTGATACAATCGGTTAAAGCAATACCAAGTTGATCTGGATATTCATCAAGCCAGCTTTGTAAAGCTGCTATTTGGCTATTGGCTAACTCAGGGCTAATTTGTTGGTGAGCTTGGAACCATTCATGTGCTTGTGTCCCGACAGGGGAGAGTCCAAGTTCATGAGCTAACTTATAGTTGCTTGTTCCAACAAGGTAAGGGAATTCCTTTTTGAGCACAGACACGATCGCGGATTGTACATCATATGAAAAACGACGACGGGTGCCAAAGTCCATTAATTTGAAACGGCTGAGGTCGATATGATCCTCTTCCGCTTGGCTATAAAACACTGTAAGTAATTTTTTTAGCTGTTTTACAGCATCATCCGCAGTAATTTGCGGATGTCTATCGCGTTGAACAATTTCACTGACGAGAGCTAGTAGGGGAACTTCCCACATAATCACTTCGACCCATGGTCCACTGATGCGAATAGCTAATTGCCCATCATCAGTGGTCGAGATATCGACTTGCTCTGGTTTGAAATGGAATTGTTTCAGCCATGTGAGGTAGTCCTCTTTAAAGAAAGGTAGGCTACTTAAGTAATGGAACTCTTCCTTGGTTAGGGAGAGGTCTGCCATTAATTGCACTTGTTGGCGGATTTCATTGGCATAGGTGCCTAAAATTTCACTACTACGGCAACGGAACTCGGCAACAACCGGAACTTGGCTGTAATGGTGAAACACGGCCTGCTGCATATGAAGCTTATAAGCATCAGTGTCGAGCAGTGATGTAATAATCGGGGTAGCGTCTAGATTCATGGCGCGCAGGCGTCCTCGCGGAGCTATCTACTTATTAGCTAAATCGTTAAAGTTGGAAAAGTATACCCATTTTGCTAGAAGATAGAAGTCAAATTGATCATTCATTGCTGGTATCGCATTTCCAATTTCTTACCCAAACGATAATATTATTTAATAAACGTTAATATATACATATTGGGCCATTAAAGTATGAAATGATACTAACACGTAATTTTCTATTTAACAGCGTTATAGCATCAACGAACAAACCAATTTTTAACAATTGTTGATACTAGAGTCTAGAAATGATGAGTCATGCAGAAAATGGTTTTTAAAAGCCTGATCATAGGCAAGAGAGCTGTAGCAGCGTATAGTATGAATACTCGTATACTTCAAGTTGCAGTACTTTTTAAGGCATTGTTTTAAAACATAGTGACTAGATTCACCCACATTTCGCCTAGCTGCATCTCGAACTATTAAGAGTATAAAAAACAAAGAGAAAACTACGATATCGAATTTACGAATTAAAAAGGTTACTTATGACCCAGTTGCGACAAGCGAAATATCGTCAGGACTATCAAGCCCCTGATTACACCATCTCAGAAATTGACCTTGATTTTAATCTCGATCCTGCAAAAACAGTTGTCACGGCAGTGAGCCAAGTCAAACGACTGAATGTGAACTCTTCCACGCTTGAGCTTCACGGTGAAGATTTGCAATTAATCAGTGTTGAAGTAAATGGCCATGCATGGGCTGATTATCAAGAACAAGATAGTAAATTGGTGCTGTCATCGTTGCCTGAATCCTTCACTTTGCGTATTGTTAATGAAATTAGTCCTGAAAAAAATACCGCATTAGAAGGGTTATATGTTTCTGGTGATGCACTGTGTACTCAGTGTGAAGCGGAAGGCTTTCGTCATATCACCTATTATTTAGATCGCCCTGATGTGTTAGCACGTTACACGACTACAATTACGGCGGATCGACAACGCTATCCTTATTTATTATCAAATGGTAACCGCATTGCGGATGGCATATTAGAAGATGGTCGCCATTGGGTAAAATGGCAAGATCCATTCCCAAAACCAAGTTATTTGTTTGCGTTAGTAGCAGGGGATTTTGATGTTCTTAGGGATACCTTTGTTACACGTACTGGCCGCGAAGTGGCGCTTGAACTATTTGTCGATAAAGGCAATCTTGACCGTGCGCCATGGGCTATGCAATCGCTAAAAAATGCCATGAAGTGGGATGAAGAGCGTTTTGGCCTTGAATATGACCTTGATATTTATATGATTGTTGCCGTTGACTTCTTTAATATGGGGGCAATGGAAAACAAAGGTCTAAATGTTTTCAACTCAAAATATGTACTCGCTAAAAGTGAAACAGCGACAGACAAAGATTATTTAAATATTGAATCTGTTATTGGTCATGAATATTTTCATAATTGGACTGGTAACCGTATTACTTGTCGTGATTGGTTCCAATTAAGTCTTAAAGAAGGGTTAACCGTTTTCCGTGATCAAGAGTTTAGTTCCGATTTGGGATCTCGCTCGGTTAATCGGATTAATAACGTTAAAGTGATGCGAGCGGCTCAGTTTGCTGAAGATGCTAGCCCAATGGCTCATCCAATTCGCCCCGAGAAAGTGATCGAAATGAACAACTTCTATACGTTAACGGTATATGAAAAAGGTTCTGAAGTGATCCGCATGATCCACACGCTATTAGGCGAAGAGATGTTCCAAGCAGGGATACAGTTATATGTTCATCGCCATGATGGTAGCGCAGCGACCTGTGATGATTTTGTGCAGGCAATGGAAGATGCCTCGAATGTCGATCTTTCTCTATTCCGTCGTTGGTATAGCCAATCAGGTACGCCAATTCTTACTGTTCGCGATGAATATTTCCCAGAAAAACAGCAATATGTCTTGCATGTCAGTCAGATGACCCCGCCAACCGCGGATCAATCAGAGAAACATCCATTACATATTCCATTAGATATCGAACTGTATGGTGAAGATGGCGAGGTTATTCCATTACAACATCTCGGTAGTCCAGTAAACTCGGTTTTAAATATCACCCAAGAGTCACAAAGTTTTACGTTTGATGTAGTCACAAGTCGTCCCGTACCTTCTCTGCTACGTGAGTTTTCAGCACCAGTAAAATTGGACTATCCATACAGTGATGAGCAACTGGCATTTTTAATGCAGTACGCCAGCAATGAATTTTCTCGTTGGGATGCCGCTCAGCAATTGATTAGTAATTATGTGAAGATCAATGTCGAGCATTATCAAGCAGGCAAAACACTGATATTGCCTGAGCATGTTATTGATGCGTTTAGAGCTGTTCTACTGAGCGATAATATTGATCCTGCTTTAGCGGCGTTGATTTTAACTTTGCCTTCCGAAAATGAGATGGCGGAGTCTTTCCAAATCATCGACCCAGATGCGATTCATGCTGTTGCTGATTTTATTGCTCACCAATTAGCGGTAGGAATGGCTGATGAGTTTTTAGCGGTTTATCAGTCAATCCAAATTGATGGTTACCGTGTTGATCATCAAGATATTGCTAAACGTGCTTTACGTAATGTGTGCTTGCAATACATTGCGGCAGGGGATGATCAACCACTCGCAGATAAACTTGTCTCTAAACAGTTCTATAGTGCAGATAATATGACAGATTCATTAGCGGCATTGACCGCAGCGAGTGAATCTCAATTGCCATGTTTAGCTGAGTTAATGGCTGAGTTTGATGAACGCTGGCATCATGATGGCTTGGTCATGGATAAATGGTTTACCTTGCAAGGCAGTCGTCCAGCTGCTGATGTGCTGGAAACAGTGCGTAGCCTGTTAAATCACCGCTCTTTCACCATGAGTAACCCAAACCGAGTCCGTTCATTGGTTGGTGCATTTACTTCAGGCAATCCAGCAGCATTCCATGCACTGGATGGTAGTGGTTATCAATTCTTGTATGAAATCTTAGTCGATCTAAATACGCGTAATCCACAGGTGGCTTCACGACTGATTGAGCCTCTGATCCGTTTGAAGCGTTTTGATGAAAAACGCCAAAACTTGATGCGCAATACTTTAGAACAGCTAAAAGGTCTAGATAATCTTTCTGGTGATCTATTTGAAAAAGTCACTAAAGCGCTTGAGAGCTAAAGTCGTTTAATTGCGCGCTGATATCAAACACCTCTGAGAAATTTCTCAGGGGTGTTTTCTTTTTAATCAATTCGATAATGTTGAGATGAAGATCAAGGGTATGTGGTGATTCGATTGCTTAATTCATAATAAATTGATCTTTTCATAGATTAAACAGGCTTAGATAGGGTAATCTATGTCGCGTTTTATCGGATGAAAATGTATCCCTGTTAAAATAGCCTCGGCAAATTAAATTTTGGCGGGTGTTTTGACGCGCGGAGCATTGTGTCTTTAATCGCTAATAGGTTATCAGATATGCTATATCACCTTGCCCGCAAGGCTCTATTCCAGTTTGATCCAGAAAAAGCCCATGAACTGACTTTTCGCCAGCTTCAGCGTTTGAATAATTCTCCTTTTAAATGTCTTCTGCGCCAATCTGTCGCAACTAAACCCGTTCAATGTATGGGGCTTTCATTTAAAAACCCACTTGGGTTAGCCGCCGGTTTAGATAAAGATGGTGAGTGCATTGATGCTTTTGGTGCCATGGGTTTTGGTTTTGTTGAGATTGGCACTGTGACGCCTCGTCCTCAATCAGGTAATGATAAACCTCGATTATTCAGGCTTGTAGAGGCTGAAGGGTTGATCAACCGTATGGGATTTAATAATAAGGGTGTAGATAACCTTGTTGAGAATGTTAAAAAATCAACTTACGGTGGCGTAATTGGAATTAATATTGGTAAGAATAAAGATACGCCAGTTGAACAAGGAAAAGATGATTATTTAATTTGCATGGATAAGGTTTATAGCCATGCAGGTTACATCGCAATTAATATTTCGTCGCCGAATACACCGGGTTTACGTACATTACAATATGGTGAAGCATTAGATGATTTATTAAGTGGAATTAAGCAAAAGCAATTGGAATTACAATCAAAATACCAAAAATATGTTCCTGTTGCAGTCAAAGTTGCACCTGATTTAACCGAAGAAGAAATAATACAAGTGACCGACAGTTTGGTTCGCCATAATATTGATGGTGTTATCGCGACAAATACCACTTTAGACCGTTCTTTAGTGCAAGGGTTAAATCATTGCAACGAGGCGGGGGGATTAAGTGGGCGTCCAGTGCAGCTTAAAAGCACCGAAGTGATCCGGATAATTTCTCGTGAGTTAAATGGTCAATTACCAATTATTGGTGTGGGTGGAATTGATTCATTAACTTCAGCCAGAGAAAAAATGGAAGCAGGGGCTTCATTAATCCAAATTTATTCAGGTTTTATATATAATGGGCCAAAATTAATAAAAGATATTGTGAACCATATATAGTTAACTGTAAATTTACCTAAAGGGGGCTTTATTTGTGCCCCCTTTTCTTTTATATTGATATAGAGTCGATATTTTATACTCACAATAGTTCAAGTTAGGGTATGGCAAGTTAGATTTAGAATAGTAGTATTAAGTATACGTTGAAGACGCTTGATAACATTCATAGCCTCTATGTTTCAACATACCATTATTTATGTTTAGCTGTACCTCAAATTATTTAGAGTATATGCAGTTATAAAATATTTTTTACTGATACATCAAAAAAAGGGTTCGTATATGAAAATAAAACCCGATGATCACTGGCGGTGGTATTTTGATCATGACCATGATCGGGTGATGTTAGATCTCGCCAATGGCATGATATTTCGCTCATGTTTTCCAGCAAAAATGTTAACTGCGTTTGCGCGTACTGAAATGCCTTTTAGTATTGAGGATGCTGGTGAATTTTATATATTCGATGAGCAAGCGAAAAGGCTAAATCTGTCAAATGAAGAACGAGCAGAATTAGTTTTAAATAGCTTGGTCGCCTTTCGCTTTTTAAAACCACAAATGCCAAAGAGTTGGTATTTTTCGTCCTATCATGACATCACTGAGCCTACTCAAGGTCAACTTATTCAAGTCTGTTTAGAAAACACCAGCAATATTGCCACTTTTATTATTGCTGAAGCAGGCGCATCGGCGAGTTTATGTTTACTTGCAGAGTCACAATTAGAATTACCAGATCGCACATTACGCTTTTGTGATCCAATTAAGATCATGAACGATCGCATGATGCAATATAAACGTAAATCTAGCGGGCTAGTTTATGGCAAAGTAATGTAATAGATCACTCATGATCGAATTGTATTTTTTTAGATTTTATAAGATCAATAAAACCATCATTAAAATAATAATTAATTTATGATGGTTCTTGGATTTATTTTAAAGATAATTTAATTGCACTTTTGGGTACACAACTGCATGCTAATATATAGCCATTATCTTTAATTGCACTTTGTTTTAACGGTGTCACTTCACCTTCAATGAGTTTTATTTGGCATTTACCACAAATTCCTGCGCGACATGAATAAGGTAGCGATACTCCTTTTGATTCGAGCTGCTCAAGGATAACTTCTTGATTATTTCCTTCATATTCTTGATGCTCAAAAGTTACTGTTACCGTACTTAGCGGTGTTGCCGCTACAGGATCTGCATCAGTTTCTCTTTGCCTCGGTATATATTGATTGGGTTGTTTTGTCTCAAGTACCGTCACCTTATCGCCAACACGTATAACCCCCGTATTATTGATAATCACATTCTGCCCAAAATCAACATCGCCATTTTCTTGAGTACGAAAGGTTTGCAAAGTGGCTAATGGTTCACTATTTGGGTGTTTGATGCCTTTTTCTGGACTAACGGTTGTTAGAATACAACGACTACATGAACGATCTAAGGTAAACACAACGTCACCGATCTGGATTGTTTTCCATGTATCTTCTTCGAAAGGCTTGGCTCCCGTGATGATCAAATTACCGCGAAATTGCTCTAGTTTGACACTGGCGGGGCAACGTCTCTGTAATTCTTGCACTGAAGCTTCATTGATCAATAAAAATGGATAGCCATCAGCAAAAGACATTGGCACTTCAGGCATAGTTTTAACACGACGTGATAGTTGAGGGCTTAACCAGCGAAGTTGTACGGGCTCATCAAAGTAGCCACTTAACCAAGTATTAATGGCTTCTGGGGCTATCAGTGCATGAAAATGATTGCCCCAAACTTCAGTTGGGCTCTGATTCTGATCAAAGTCCTGATACAATACCGTCACACTTTCACCATCTGGCGCTTTGAGATACAGACCATTATTTAACATTGCTGGTGTAAATAGTAACATTTGCGGGTATTTTCTTGCGGTGATGAATTTACCTTCAGGTGTTGTTACCATAAAATTACGGTCAAATATTAGCCCGCTAGTATCTGCGTAGGCATGGGATAGACGGATCCCTCTCATAGACTTGACTGGGTGTGTATAAAGGCGCGAAAGCGTTATCATTTTTTAATCCTTATAATTGTTGCTGAGCAACTTTATGACAAGTGCATAAGATTAGCTATAATGCGCAACAATTTTTCATCCAAATTGGTAAAAAATACTATGAATTCTCTGTTTGCCAGCACAGCTCGTGGCCTAGAAGAACTACTGAAATCTGAATTAGAGGCTCTGGGCGCTAGCCAGTGCAAAATTGCACAAGGGGGCGTTCATTTTCAGGCTGATGAACGGGTGATGTATCAGAGCCTGCTGTGGAGCAGGCTGGCATCCCGTATCTTATTACCATTGAATGAGTTTGATGTTTATAGCGACTTAGATCTGTACCTAGGTGTGCAGGCTATCGATTGGACAGAAATTTTTTCTGTCGATGATACTTTTTCAGTTCATTTTAGCGGAACCAACGAAGAAATTCGTAATAGCCAATATGGGGCATTAAAAGTCAAAGACGCGATTGTCGATTGTTTTGTTCGCAAAATTGATCAGCGTCCTGATGTGGCGCGTCAGCAACCCGATATTCGTGTGAACGTTTATTTAAATAAAGAAAAAGCTAGCGTTGCACTCGATCTTAGCGGTGATTCATTACATATTCGTGGTTATCGTGATCTAGCGGGGCAAGCGCCATTAAAAGAAAACTTAGCCGCGGCGATTATTAACCGTTCGGGTTGGCAAAAAGGCACACCATTGGTCGATCCTATGTGTGGTTCAGGAACATTAGTGATTGAAGCGGCAATGATAGCGGCTGATAGGGCTCCGGGTCTACATCGCGAGCACTGGGGGTTCTATGCATGGTCAAAATATAATCCTGAACTTTGGCGCGAGCTGACCACTGAGGCACAAGTCCGTTTTCGCCAAGGCTTGAAAGAAACCACTTCACGTTTTTATGGTTTTGATATAGATAAGCGTGTTCTCGATATGGCACGTGCTAACGCACGTAGAGCTGGTGTACAGGAGCTGGTTAGCTTTAATCAAGGTGATGCAGCAATGCTGGAAAACCCAGTCACAGCGGAAGTAACAGGGACCATTCTTAGCAATCCACCTTATGGTGAGCGCTTAGAAAGTGAGCCAGCACTGATTGCTTTACATAGCCAATTAGGCAGAGTTGTTAAAGCGCGTTTTCCGGGGTGGCGTTTATCTATCTTTAGTGCTTCACCTGAATTATTAAGCTGCTTACAATTACGTTCTGAACGCGAATTTAAAGCGAAAAATGGTCCGTTGGATTGCGTACAAAAAAATTACCTATTAGCTGAAACACCATCAGATACTGTCGGTGAAATCTCACCCGATTTTGCCAATAGGCTACGTAAAAACCATAAAAAACTGAGTAAATGGGCAAAACAGCAAGGTATTGACTGCTATCGCGTTTACGATGCTGACTTACCTGAATATAACGTTGCCGTTGATATTTATGGTGAGAAAGTGGTGGTTCAGGAATATGCTCCACCCAAAACAGTGGACGAACGCAAAGCACGCCAGCGCCTATTTGATGTGATCACCGCAACGATGAATGTGTTACAACTTTCATCGAACCAATTGATTTTAAAAACACGTCAGCGTCAAAAGGGTAAACAACAATATGAAAAATTGGCTCAGAAAGATGATTTCTTTTTAGTCAATGAATATAACGCAAAAATGTTGGTTAACCTGACAGACTACTTGGATACAGGGCTGTTTTTGGATCATCGCATTGCTCGTCGTATGTTAGGGCAAATGAGTCACGGTAAGGACTTCTTAAACTTATTCTGTTACACAGGATCTGCGACGGTACATGCAGGGCTCGGTGGTGCGAAGAGTACCACTTCTGTTGATATGTCACGTACCTACTTAGAATGGGCTGAGAAGAACTTACAGGCGAATGGGTTAACGGGACGTCAGCATCGATTGATCCAAGCTGATTGTTTGAATTGGTTAGCGAATAGCAATGAGCAGTTTGATCTGATTTTCATTGATCCACCAACGTTTTCTAATTCAAAACGTATGGAGGGTACTTTTGATGTACAGCGTGACCATATTCAGTTGATCACACATTTAAAACGTTTGTTACGTAAAGGGGGAACTGTCATGTTTTCCAATAACAAGCGTGGTTTTAAAATGGATCTCGCAGCACTCACTGAGTTAGGGCTACAAGCAGAAGAAATTACCGCCAAAACTCGCTCAGAAGATTTTGCTCGAAACCGTCAGATTCATAACTGCTGGTTAATTCGCCATGCAGCGTAAAGGATAATATCAATGGCTTTAATTAATTTATCAGGTGCATACCTTGCGTTTAGCGATGCGCCTTTGTTGGATAACACTGAACTTCATATTGAAGAAAACGAACGCGTTTGTTTAGTGGGTCGTAATGGTGCAGGTAAATCGACGCTAATGCGAGTGTTGACGAAAGAGCAGCCATTGGATGATGGACAACTTCTTTATCAACAAGATTTGATTGTGGCACGCTTACAGCAAGACCCTCCTCGTAACGTTGAAGGGACTATTTTTGACTTTGTCGCTGAAGGTGTTGCAGAGCAAGCGGGTTACCTTAAAGACTACCATCATGTTTCTAAATTGGTTGAAGAAGATCCAAGCGAAAAGAATTTAAATAAACTGGCTGAATTGCAAGATGTGCTTGATAACCTAAATCTATGGTTATTGGACGCGCGTATTAGCGACGTGTTAAAAAAGCTTGATCTACCTGCGGATGCACAGCTTTCTTCATTATCAGGAGGCTGGTTGCGTAAAGCAGCGTTAGGCCGTGCTTTAGTCAGTAACCCACGCGTATTATTCCTTGATGAGCCGACTAACCACTTGGATATCGAAACCATTTTATGGTTAGAAAACTTTTTGAAAGATTTCCAAGGTAGTATTGTTTTTATTTCCCATGACCGCTCATTTATTCGCAATATGGCAACACGTATTGTTGACCTTGACCGAGGAAAGCTGATGTCTTGGCCGGGTAACTACGACAATTATCTGATTGCGAAAGAAGAAGCACTGCGTGTTGAAGAGATGCAAAATGCAGAATTCGATCGTAAGTTAGCTCAAGAAGAAGCGTGGATCCGTCAAGGTATTAAAGCAAGACGTACGCGCAATGAAGGCCGTGTTCGTGCGTTAAAAGCATTGCGTGTTGAGCGTTCAGAGCGTCGAGAAGTATTAGGCAGCGCCAAAATGCAGGTAGAAGAAGCGGCTCGTTCAGGCAAAATTGTTTTTGAACTAGAAAACGTTAACTACCAAATTAATGATAAAGTGCTAGTTAAAGACTTTAGTGCACAAGTTTTGCGCGGTGACAAAATTGCATTAGTCGGGCCAAATGGTTGTGGTAAAACCACGTTACTCAAGCTGATGTTAGGTGATTTAAAGGCGAGTAGCGGTAGAGTGCATTGCGGAACTAAATTAGAGGTTGCTTATTTTGACCAACATCGCGCGGCGCTCGATCCTGATAAGACGGTGATGGATAACCTTGCGGAAGGTAAGCAAGAGGTGATGGTAAATGGTAAACCTCGCCATGTACTCGGTTATCTGCAAGACTTTATGTTCCCACCAAAAAGAGCCATGACCCCAGTTCGCGCATTGTCAGGTGGAGAACGTAATAGGTTATTGTTGGCTCGATTATTTTTAAAGCCAAGTAACTTACTTATTCTTGATGAACCGACCAACGACCTTGATGTTGAGACACTAGAGCTACTCGAAGAGTTGGTGGATAGCTATCAAGGTACTGTTTTATTAGTTAGCCATGACCGTGAGTTTGTTGATAATAGCGTCACAGAATGCTGGATTTTTGAAGGCAATGGTGTGATCAACCGCTATGCAGGGGGGTATTTTGATGCCCAGCAACAAAAAGCACAAACCGTTAGTTTGAAAAATTTACAACCAAGTAAAATAGCGGACGAAGAGAAATTGCCGAAAGGAAAAGAACCTTCAAAGCGAAATAATAAGATAAGCTATCATTTACTACGTGAACTAGAACAATTACCATCGAAGCTGGAACAACTTGAAGGTGAAATTGAAGCACTGCAAAATTTGGTTGGTGATGCAGACTTCTTTAATCAGCCTCATGATGTGACCGAAAAAACCTTGAGTGCATTGGCTCAAAAAGAGCAAGAGTTAGAACAAGCATTCGACCGTTGGCAAGAGCTGGAACTATTAAAGAACGGATAGTTCTCACACTAGGAAATAAAAGGGGCGGATCACCTTGTGCTCTCATGAGTCTCACGAACATGTGTTATGTACACAGTGTGACATGCTTGTTGCGGTGCCTGAATTAGAACAGGGCACCAAAGCAACCTGTCCACGTTGCCATACGACGCTTGTTTCAAAGTGGCGATATCCGTATAAGCAACCTGCTGCATATGCATTTAGCGCATTAATAATGCTGCTGATTGCTTGCCTGTTCCCATTTGTCAAAATGGGGGCGGCAGGTATTGAAAATGAAATCTCACTTTTTCAGATTATTGAGATCATCTCTACCACTCGTTATAGCGGGTTAGCGTTATTTTTCTTATTCTTTTCATTAGTGATCCCTGCGTTTTGTATGGTAACTATCATACTGCTAGGGCTCCAAGTACACATCCCTAAGGGTCTCAAAGTTGGGATGAGCCGCATATTGTTCCAAATGAAATCATGGTGCATGGCGGAAATCTTTTTAGCGGGTGTATTAGTTAGCTTTGTTAAATTGATTGCTTATGGTGATATCGGTGTTGGATTGAGTTTTTTGCCATATTGTTTATTTTGTATGCTGCAAGTTAGGGCATTTCAATGTCTTGATAGGCACTGGTTATGGAATAAAATTGAAGCAGCCCCAAAACTGAACCAAAAACTTGAAGTAGGCAAAACAGGTATTAGCCAAAATTTAAGACTTTGTTTGGTTTGTACTGCTATTTTACCTGCTGAACAATCGCAATGCCCGCGCTGTCATGCTCGAGGCCACGTACGTAGACATCAGAGCATACAGTGGACAGTTGCTCTGTTGTTGACTTCATTCCTCCTTTATATCCCTGCAAATGTGTTACCCGTTATGACAACACATATGTTAGGCAGTGATATGGATTCTACTATTATGGACGGGGTGATTTTATTGTGGAGTGATGGTTCATATCCTGTCGCATTAATTATTTTTATTGCCAGTATTATGGTTCCATCGCTCAAAATGATCGGCATTGCATGGTTATGCCTTGATTCACAAGGCTACGGTAATCGAGACCCACATCGTATGCATTTTATTTACGAACTCGTGGAATATGTGGGGCGCTGGTCAATGATTGACGTTTTTGTGATTACCATTTTGGCCGCATTGGTTCAAATGGGCCAATTGATGAGTATAGTCCCTGCACAGGGCGTTATTTTCTTCGGTGTCGTCGTTATTTTAACGATGTTTGCTGCGATGACCTTTGATCCTCGATTGACATGGGATCGCTGCGAAAAGAAAAATGCGGTAAAAGCTGTTGAACAAGAAGGAGCCATTGGGTGAGTGAACATGAAGCACCACAGGCGAATGCCAAAGTCAGTAAACTGAAAAGTTGGTCACCTGTTTGGGTGATCCCCATTGTCACTGTATTAATCGGTGCGTGGATCCTTTTTTATCACTTTAGCCATCAAGGGCCTGAAGTTACGTTAATTACCTCTAATGCGGAAGGCATTGAAGCAGGTAAAACTAAAATTAAGAGCCGCAGTGTGGATATCGGTATTGTTGAAAGCGTGACGCTAGATGACAATTTTAGCCGAGTGGTGATCAAAGCACGCCTCAATAGTGATATGAAAGATTTGCTGCGTACAGACTCTGCTTTCTGGATTGTTAAACCAACGATTGGCCGTGAAGGTGTATCAGGGCTGGGAACCTTGCTTTCAGGGGTTTTCATTGAGTTACAACCGGGAAATGCGACAAAAGAGCACAGTGAGTTTACCTTATTAGATGCTCCACCTTTGGCGTCTCCTGATGCTAAGGGGATCCGTGTCGTATTAGTGAGCGATAGGGCTGGGCAACTAAATGCAGGTGATCCTGTATTATTTAGAGGCTATCGCGTTGGTTCGGTTGAAACGAGCGACTTTGATATGAAAAATCGCGATATGCGTTATCAACTCTTTATCAATGCGCCTTATGACAAATTGATTAGCTCAAATGTCCGCTTTTGGAAAGACAGTGGGATTGCATTTGATATGTCATCACAAGGGATCCACGTTGAGCTAGGTTCAATTACTACGCTATTAACTGGTGGTGTGAGCTTTGACGTTCCGCAAGGTTGGGTTCCAGGTGAAGGGGTTAAAGAAAATACAGAATTTAAACTTTTTGATAATCAAAGTAGTATCCAAAATTCCCTGTATACCGAGTATCAAGACTTTGTCCTGTTCTTCTCGGACTCAGTCCGCGGCCTCCAACCGGGTGCACCCGTTGAGTTCCGTGGGATCCGTTTAGGTACCGTGGCACAAGTCCCGTTTTATACCGAAGGGCTTGACCAGAAGTTAGATAATGACTTCCGTATCCCTGTATTGATCCACATCGAACCAGAACGTTTCGCTAAAGACGTTGGTGCTGATTTCAATCTAAAAAATGAACTGAAATTGGCAATGAAAGATGGATTACGGGCTTCATTAAAATCAGGGAACTTACTCACTGGAGCGTTGTTTGTTGACCTTGATTTCGTACCTAATGTGCCTGAATACAAAGGACCAGATAAGATTGCTGGCTATAAAATTATTCCTACTACTAGCGGTGGCTTAGCGCAAATTCAGCAGAAAGTGATTTCTGTATTGGATAAAGTCAATAGCATGCCAATTGAGCCAATGTTGAATCAAACAACACAAACGTTAGCTGAAGGGCAAAAAACCATTAAAGAAGCGCAGGTCATGCTCTCAGAGCTAAATAAAGTGATGGGTAGCAAAGAATTCCAAAACTTGCCGCAAGATCTGCAAAAGACCTTAAATGAGATGAACCGTGCAATGCAAGGGTTCCAGCCGGGGTCTCCTGCTTATAATAAGATGGTTGATAATATGCAGCGCTTAGATCAGGTTCTAAGAGAAGTTCAGCCATTATTGCGTACTTTGAATAATAAGAGTAATGCATTGGTATTCGAAGCTGAGCCAACGAAAGATCCTGTACCTAAAGGAGTGAAAAAATAATGCGATATTTGGTATCGATATTGGTTTTAATGCTGGCGGCTTGTAGCAGCACCCCTGAAAAAATGTATTACCAATTGCCGGTGAAAGCACCGGCAACACAAGCAGCGGTAATCATGGGGCAGCAAAACCAAGTTTGGTTACAGCGAGTGATGTTAGCGGATGTTTTGACATCGAATGGTATCACTTACCAAACCTCAGATGTGAGCTACAATAATGCCAGTTCTCATTTATGGGCTAGTCCCTTAGAACAGCAACTTGGCCAAACTATGGTAAGTGAACTCTCTTCAGCATTGCCAGGGCGTTTGGTGTCATTACAGCCATTGCAAAATTCGCCAGATATACTGGATATTACGTTAACCAGTTTCAATGGACGTTATGATGGCAAAGTGCTAGTTCAGGGATTCTGGACATTATCGCATGGTAAAGAAGTCGTTCGTCGTAATTTTGATATTCAATTAGAACAAAAAGAAGATGGTTACCCTGAATTAGTCCGCACTTTAGCCAGTGGGTGGCAGCAAGTTGCTGATGAAATAGCGAAAGAGGTTAGCAAATTGTAATCAAGACCTAATGCTATCTTCTGAATCATTTAAGATGTAGCAGTGCGACAAGTGAGCGAGTCGTTGGAAGTCTAATAACAATGTGTGGTGCGGTGAGTATCACCTCTTATACCTCAACGAAAAACGCTGTAACTTGAAGTATGACGAATATAGATAAATACACCTCATGTTTTCATTTAACTGAGGTGTATTTTTTTTGTCTGATTATTCAACAGGTAACTACTCATATATGAATCTTTTTACAAAAAAACAAAAATTATATTATTAATATCATATAGTTGTCTTTTTTTGAAAGCCTGAGTCACATTTATAACATTTATGACGTTTATATGAAATTCTTTACTTGATTTTCTCGTCGCCCAGCGTTATTTCTATAGTGTACCTAAATGAAATGATCCCCAACAAAACTTCGAGTGCCATTAGCGGTAAGCGAAGCTATCTATAGGACATCAGTAAGGTGACTAAGCATAATTTAACTGCTAGCTCGAAGTCTCAGGGGCATAGGTGCTGTTTTCTTTTCCATTTAATCGATGAGGGAAGTAAGGCATGAAAAGACAGAAACGAGACCGTTTAGAAAGAGCATTATCAAGAGGTTATCAAGCAGGTATTGCAGGACGTTCAAAAGAGTTGTGTCCATATCAAGCAGTGGATGCACGTTCGCATTGGTTGGGAGGTTGGCGTAAAGCCATGGAGGACAGGGCAATTCTTTCTGCATAGTCTTTTTTGAGAGTGCAGAACAACTATACTAACCTGTTAGAAAATCCGATTTAAAAACGGTTTTTTTAATCCCCTTAAACAATTTTTAAACCTCCGCAAAGGCGGAGGTTTTGGCATTGGGCGCTTAATTTGAGTATGAGATTAAAACGCGCTGGTGTCTTTAAATAAGCCAACCTTTAAATCATTAGCGACGTAAATAACTTTACCATCAACTAATACTTCACCATCGGCAAGACCCATAATCAACTTACGATTAATTACTCGTTTAAAATTAATGCGATAAGTGACTTTTTTAGCAGTTGGAAGAACTTGACCTGTGAATTTAACTTCACCTACACCAAGTGCACGGCCTTTGCCTTCACCACCAAGCCAGCCTAGATAGAAGCCAACTAACTGCCACATAGCATCAAGACCTAAGCAACCCGGCATGACAGGGTCATTAACAAAGTGACAGCCAAAGAACCACAAGTCTGGATTGATATCCAGCTCAGCTTCAACATAACCTTTATTAAAGGTGCCGCCATCTTCAGTCATTGTAATGATGCGATCCATCATCAACATATTTCCAGAGGGCAATGGAGGCCCATTCTCACCAAATAATTCGCCTCGTCCGGAAGCTTCTAAGTCAGTTTTTGTGTAGGAACTTCGTTTATCAACCATGTTCTTCTGATAGCCTTAATTATGAGTAAGGGTACAGGATAGCTTACACTTGTACGCTGAACAACTCCGATCTGATATTTTTTTCTTCAGCCGAGCCATTTTAGGAACCAAGGTAGTTTTGGCTTTTCTGGCGAATTTGCTTGGTTTATACGTTCTTGAATTAGAGCTAACAAGTGTACGTTGTCGCCTTCAACTTGTTGCTCAAAATAAGGCTGTCGAGTGAGTAAGGTAATCGCTTGAGCAACATGTTCAACAGGCCAAATATGAAATTGACCTTCTTTAACCGAATTCGTCACAGCTTCATTGGTACACAGATGGCGAACATTTGCCATTGGGATGATCACCCCTTGATTTCCCGTTAGCCCACGTTTAGCACAAATATCATAAAAACCCTCGATCTTCTCATTAACGCCACCAATCGGTTGGACATAACCGAACTGATCAACGGAACCGGTCACCGCAATTTGTTGATCGATAGGCTGAAGTGCTAGTGCACTAATGAGAGCACATAGCTCAGCGAGTGAAGCGCTATCACCATCTACCTCACCATATGATTGCTCAAAAACAATTGACGCTGAGAATGGCTGAGGTTGCTCTAATTTTAGCTCATAATTTAAATAGGCTTGCATGATCATCATGCCTTTAGCATGAATATTTCCACCGAGTTCAGCTTTGCGTTCAACATCAATGAATTCACCATCACCTAAATGAGCAACACAGGTGATACGTGAAGGCTCACCTAATGCTTCTGGGTAACCTGGATACTGTAAAACAGATAATCCGTTGATTTGGCCTATGACCTCGCCTTCTGTTTTAATGAAAACTTGCTCTTGTAAGATATCATCTTGAGAGCGTTCAGAAAGGAAACTATGACGCCACAAACGGTTTTCTACGGCTTGAGTAAATGCCTCATGACCCATGATATTATCTGTCTGATAATGGGAGGCATCCGTTAATCTACGTGTTATCCAATGAGTGTCTAAGGGTAAATTAAATTTATCTTCACAAAACCGAGTGGCTTGGTGAATAAGTGCAGGCCAACCATCAGCACTAATCTCAGGAAGCTGATTTGTGACAATAATTGATTTGATGTAACGCATCCATAGCGTCAATTGTTCTTCATCATCAAAGAACATGACAGGCTCATATTCACCGTAAAGAGCGTTATCAAACAGATTTGAATGCGTATATTCAAACTCTTCGAGTTCGAGTCTATCACCAACAATGATCAATTTTAGATCAAGTGGCTGTGGCTCAATCTCTATTGGAAGAGGTTGAGTATCCGAAAATGGTAGCCATTCAAGTTGGCGATTCGCAACCATGCTTTGTAATCTCTGCCACATTAGAGGTTGAGAGACTAGCGCCGCCGCCGACAAAATTAATACACCACCATTAACATGGTGTAATAGGCCTGGAATGAGTTGTCTTGATGGGGTAACGTAGCCAAACAATTGCTCAGGTTCGATCCAATGACGGTAAGCGATACTTGTACGGCTTGAAAAGCGTCCATCAAGATCAGAGCACCATTTAAATGTTTGCTCGTTATCGGTAAGCTGATAGTCACCATTAATTGGCGAAAAATGTGTCAGTAAAGGGCTGATTGCTTCGGCAAATGTCTGTAGATAACCTTCACTTTCATCGGACTTGATAAACATAAATCGAGTCCTTGCGTTTTCTTTAATAAAACGCGCAATACTGTCAA
Organism: Providencia manganoxydans; assembly: GCF_016618195.1. NCBI lineage: Bacteria > Pseudomonadati > Pseudomonadota > Gammaproteobacteria > Enterobacterales > Morganellaceae > Providencia > Providencia manganoxydans. The sequence goes on along the minus strand of NZ_CP067099.1, from coordinate 3,014,544 downwards.
ACAGTCTTGGTTGGATTTCTGACAAAGTCGTGGGTGTCAGGGTATCTGAGGAGACAAAATTAGCCTGATACGGCATTAAGTCGGGGGTTAGGCCTTGCCATGTTAGTTCTTGACTGATCACTATAATTTTTCTGCTATTAATATGATTATAAGTAAAATGCCTGTCGGTGAGCAGGGCGCGTGTGCCTGAATCCTGTTTGGATATTTTACATTGTTTTCAGGTCAATTTGTTACCCATTGGGCAAGGTTGCTATATTAGCGTTTGAAAGGCAATCTTGCAGCAATAATTGTCGAATAATCGGTTAGAATAAAGAAAATAACAGTACGACGGGAAATGACATTGGCCACGTTAAACCAATAAGTAGCGCACTGAGTAGTCTCATAAAAATATTAGGATCTTTTGTCAGGAGTAGTGTTACAAGCGCAGAGCATACACCGCCTATCCCGTATACTAGGAGTATGCATTCGAATGTGGACATGCTTAATTTATTAAATTGTTAACAGATGACGGCGGATTGTACACTATTTTGTGCTTAGTTGTTATCTTCTTTGTGGATAGTAAGTTGAATATTGTGGTTTGATTGTGCACTCTATTCTAAAATTGCTAATATAGAATTAGGATTGATATTCGTCGGGAAAATATATGAAATATCAGCAGCTTGAAAATCTGGAATGTGGCTGGAAATGGGAATATCTGGTCAAAAAATCTAGAAATGGTGAAACAATCACCCGCTATATCGAAAGAAGTGCGGAAGAAGAAGCCATCAGTTCACTACTGAAAATGGAAAACCAGCCCACGGATGTTCTAAAGTGGATTTCATTGCATATGGATCCGCAATTAGATAATCGGATGAAACAAAGCATTCGAGCTAGACGGAAACGCCACTTTAACGCAGAGCAACAACATACTAGAAAGAAATCAATCGATCTCAATTTTTCAGTATGGCAGCGTTTATCTAACCTTGCCGTAAAACGTAATAAAACACTATCTGAGACGATCATCCAGTTGATCGAAGATGCTGAACATAAAGATAAGTACGAAAGCCAGATGAGTTCGTTAAAACAAGACCTTCAAGCGATATTAGGGAATAGTAAACAATAATTATTCAGATCATGATGGTGTGTTGCAACGATCGTCAATGATCAGTGTGGCTTTTTATTCTATTATTGCTTCCTCCACTTTCTAATGAAGGGGTAGTATCTATACCTACCATACTTCAATTGTCGAATTTTTCGTATAGCCACTACGTGAAATTGCCTCCGCCATATAGTTTTCAATATAACGAGTGATTGATTGGATTTTTGTCTAGACGAACTGGTATATATTGAATCGTAGGGATAAAAAAAACCCCATCGAAATGGGGTTTCTGATATTCAGTCTGAAATTCAAACTAGGGCTAAGAATTAAGCACCTGGTTGAGTTACAACTTCAGTTGTACCTTGAATTTCGATTTCAACGCGACGGTCTGGAGCCAGACACTCGATCAGAGCTGCACGGCCTTTAACGTCGTCACATTTGTTACCAGTTACTGGATCTTCTTTACCACGACCTTCAGCAGCGATTGCACTTGCTGGAACGCCTTTAGATACCAGGTAATCAACTACTGACTGAGCACGTTTTTGTGACAGTGGCAGGTTGTAGTTTTGTGAACCGATACGGTCTGTGAAACCAACTACCAGTACGCGACCTTGAGTTGGGTCGATGCTGCTCAGTTCGTTATACAGTTCGTTCAGCGCTTGCTGACCTTCTGGTTTCAGAGTTGCTTTGTTGAAGTTGAACAGAACGTCTGAACGCAGAGTGAAACGCTTGTTCTCAACAACTGGAGCTGGCTCAACAACTGGAGCTGGCTCAACAACTGGAGCTGCTTCTTGGTTGAAACGGTATGCTAGACCAACGCTCAGCATGCCATTGTCAGGACGTACGCCTAGGTTGTCTTTATCACCGATGTTGCTAACCCATTGGTAATCTAAACGAGTTGCCCAGTTTGGAGTGATTGCATATTCAACACCCAGTGCGTATACAGGAGAAACGCCAGTGTCGTTTTCTTTGTATTTATCAAAGCCTTCTTGGTTAGCTTTAACGTCTGTACGCCAAACCATACCACCTAAACGAGTGTAAACGTCTAAGTCATCCATTACTGGATAGCTCAGTTTGGTAGTCAGAGACACACCCATAGATTTCAGGTCGCCGCTGTTACCAGCACCTTTGTATTTCATTTTACCAAACCAGTCATAACCAAGCTCAAAGCCCATGTACTGGTTGTATTGGTAACCTGCGTATGCACCAGCACCGAAAGTATCACGATCAGTGCTGTTACCTACAGAGTCAGTACGGTCAACTGGTGTGAATTTGGTATCTTCATAGTGAGACCAACCCAGTTTAGCACCTGTATACCAAGTGTTGTCTTTTGGAGCTGCCTGCGCAACAGTTGCGAAAGCTGCTACTGCCACTGCTACTGCGATAGCTGTCTTTTTCATTTTCTACGCCTCGTTATCATCCAATATAGGCATGGCTTCAATGAGCCTTATTATTCGCCATTGGTTTAAAATACTTGCTAGGTTTCGCTGACATTATCTACAAAAATTTATAAAAAGTAAAAAATAATGCCATAACCTTAACAAGCTAAAGTCTACAACGAACTTAAAAAGATACAAGTAGAGGCAGCAAAAATCGTTATAAAAAAACTTTTTTTAGTGGATAAATCAGAGAGATAACCGTAATCACATTCTGAGTTGATTATAATCTATCCCTTTGATCTCAATTATTTTTTCGGCGATTTCCTAGACTGATTTATCCAAATGTCAAATTTACTAAGAATATTCTTAATCTTGGCTAGTGATAATAGTTAGAGTGAATTTTTAGGTTATTTTGCTGTCCAGAATGGATACCCGCGATATTATGTGTTTTTTGTGGGCGCATAATAAAACCAATAGAATGACCTTCTTGCGCTGCATTTTGTAATCGACAAAAATCCTGCTCACTTAATTCTGGAAGCCAACCTAACACTACACTGTAATTACCACTTCTCAGTGCTTTTTCCATTGCCTCAATAGTTGTGATTGAAGCCATATTATTTAACTGCATGATTTTATTAGTAGGCAAACCAGATTGCTCTAGCCAATGACGGCTCAGCTTTTTATTCGGGCTTAACCAAAGCAACCAACGTGACTGTATACCGAACTGGCGCAACATAGGCAGTAAAATACAATCCATAATAGGATGTTTTTCATCATAGATGAGTTCACTCACCATACCTTGCTGTAGCGCATTACCCGTTTGGGTTATTGAAGACATTGTTTGAGCATAGTGGTTTACAGAATGTTCAGTTATTTTATTCCAAGAATAGATAGCCATAATTCACCTCGCCAACAAAACTGTATGTATGTACAGTAACTGTATATTTATCCAATATCAAGCCTATTTTTTCAAAGCGCTTCGCAAGTTTGTTGTTTTTATCTGCAATATTCTTGGAGTTTTTGGTGGATTCTCTCAAAATATCTATTTGCTAATTGTCTGTTAAATTTAGATATTTATAGTTACAACAAGGATCAAGATGGATGAATACTCATAAGGAGTTTGGGTGTATGTCTTTAATGGAAAAAAATGATTATTGGTTAGATCAACTATTAAAACGTTTTGGGGAAATTAAACGGAAGAATCATTTTGGCGGTGATTGTCTCATTATTGATAACGCAATTATTGGTCTTATATTAGAAGGATGGTTTTATTTAAGGGGATGTTTGTTCGCGAGAAGTTACTTTGAATCTATTAACTTAGAACGCTTGATTTTCAGTAAAAAGGGTATCCCACTTGAGTTACGTTACTATCGTGTTTCAGAGCAAATTTGGCACAACGAAGAACTGTTAATGCACTGCATTGACTTAGCTTATCGTTCCGCGCTTGAGGAGAAGAAGATAAAGCTATCAATGGTAACAAGGATCAAAGATCTTCCTAATATGAATATGTCGGTTGAAAGAGCGCTCGGTAAGATAGGTATCCATAAAGCGGAGGATTTACGTGAAATAGGGGCTAAGGCTTGTTTTCTAAAATTAAAACAATTTGGGCGTTTTCCTCCAAGTATTAAATTATTAATTGGATTGGCTGGGGCGATAGAAGGTTACCATAGTGCTGTTTTACCAACACCAATTAAACAAGAGCTAATTAACTGGTACAACAGCGTAGGGTGATTTTAATCGGTATTGAAAGAGTGGGGGCCAAGATCATCATATAAGGCAATTTTGGCTCCCGCTCATCAGTTTTATTTCTATGCGTTATGCCGTATTGGTTTCACTTGAAGAACTAAGAGGCGCATTAATCTGTTTAATCATGGATTTAATTTCAGGGATGAGTTCAAGCAATAATCTTGTTTGCTCCATAATTAATCCAGTTTTTTCATCGTCACTCGCAGTAATATTGTCAATTCGGTGAGTAATGCTTTCACGTAAGCATTCCGACTTTTCTTCTGAATGGGCATCTAATGTGGCGATTTGCAGTGATGTTTCAACATAACAGATTGCATCACTTAAAATAGCAAGATTTTCTTCATTGTGTATTTGTTCTCGGTGAGCACCAAATGCGGAAATATAACTCAGCAAAGTATGATTAAGGCATAGAAGCCTAAAAGCTTGTTCCTGAGTTACTTTGTAGGATTTAGGGTCGGTTGCCATGTTAGAAACGACAGAGGCAAACTCTGCATCATTGTTATGTGCATCACGGCGTGCTACTCGGTATTCAAGGCTATTATCTTTACCTTGATAGTATTGTTGTAAGATGGCATCTAAGTAGCGACAGTTGCTATCCATGGTTTTTTGTACCACTTGTGGTAATTGGCGAAATTTCCAATCAGGCCAAATAAAGCTCACCGCCAAAAATGCGATAAAGCAACCTATTAAAGTATCGATAATGCGAGGAAGTGCGACTTCAAACCCTTCACCTAATAAATTAAAGCAAAAGAGGACTAGTAAGGTAATAAACAGTGTGGCTTGTGCATACTGACTACTGCGGAAAACAAAGAACAGTAATCCTGAGATCACGATTAGTGTCAGTTGCCCTTCCATTGAAGGGATAAAGTTTAACAGCGGTAGCCCAACGAGGATCCCAATAATGGTTCCTATAATACGTAAAGCTAGGCGTCGTTTGGTGGCGTTATAATTGGGTTGACAAACGAATAGGCTAGTTAAGAGGATCCAGTAACCTCTTTCCAAGTCAAACAATTGAATAATGCCATAACCTGTACATAGCAGTAGTGACATCCTGACTGCGTGGCGAAATAGTGCCGATTTAGGGGTTAAATGATGTTTAAAACGCGCCACAATATCACTGAAGCCAGATAGTGATTCATCTGATAGTTGTTCAAGCTGTTTTGTATTTTGTTGTCGTGAACTTTGTTCAAGACTAAGCCCTCTCAACTGTACATCAATTCCTTTTAAATTCTTGAGTAGGTTATAAAGGGCTTTTACCTCATGAAAATCAGGTGATTGTTGTTTTAAGAGCTGAAGTGAGTTTTCAAGATAGCTGAAAGTACCTTCGAAGCGCGGGTTATGTTGATAAGGTTTACGCCACAATACTGATTGTGCGACTTGTTGGCAGGCCCTTGCTTGCATGGTCAGTAAGCGCTGAAAACGAAATAGAATATCACTATGGCGCAATGTGCGACTCAATTGCTGATATTGAATATGGGATGAGCTGGCTCGCTCGTGAATATCTTGTGCAACAAAGTAATATTGTAATGTAGTACGTGTCCCTTTTTGTCCTCTATCGCCTTTTAATCGACTGAGAAGCGCTATTTTAGCTTGATTCATGGTGTTGACTAACGCGCTATTAACAATAGCTAAATCATAGATAGATTGTTGATAACCATCTTCTAAGTCTGGGTCAAATAAATTTGCTTTGGCATCTAGGTAGGCTGCGAGCTGTTGATAGCATTGAGTAATTGCATCTTGTAACGGGCGAACAGGAAAGAGAATATGACCAATTAAAGTCAATAAATTGTACCAAACTGCACCCGTTAGCAGTAAAACAGGTTGTTGATACCAAGTATCAAAAATGGGAACACCCAACATGGTATAAATAGCAATCAATAAAGCACCAAAGGCAATGGTCGCATAGCGTTGCCCCAATGCACCTAGCAATATAAAGCCGCAAGTTGAAAGTGCTAACCCAAAAAAGAACAAAATTGGGTGAGGAAAAAGTAGCTCAATTGAAACGGATGCGATAAAAAAGCATAACAGGGTAATGACAAGGTTTTTTAAACGGCCAGTTAGTCTATCATCTAAGTCAGTGAGTGCCGCGGCAACCATACCTAACGTGAGTGGTATCGTGACTTTAGGATCTTGACCTAATAACCAAGGGAACAGTGTCGTCCCTGTCAGGGCAATCAATATTCGGATATAATATAAAGCATGGCTGTTATATAAAACACGACGATAACTGGTAAGCAGCGTTAACACAAAGTACCTCAGAGGCAAACATTCCCTAGTCTATATAGGATAGCCTGTTTGCAAGTAATAAAAAACCGTCTGAAATCAAGCAGCCATCATTTTCATTATTGGATAATTCAGGTGCAAGGTGTATGGAACTGAAATCAACACAGATTGGGCAGCGCCTGGCTCAGCATCCCTATAATCGGGTACGCTTATTAAATGCAGGCATTGAGGTAAGTGGTGAAAAACATCAGTATCTCATCCCTTTTAACCAATTAATTGATATTCGCTGCAAAAGAGGGATTGTTTGGGGAGAGTTGGAATTTGAATTGGCGGACGAGCAAGTTGTCCGCTTACATGGAACGGAGTGGAAGCAAACACAGCGTTTTTATCATTATTTAAATGATAAATGGCAGCTATGGAGCCATGAAATGAGCGAAATTAGTGCTCAAGTGCTTGCAACGCTCGCAAACTCTATTCAACAACAAATACAACAAGATAAATGGTTCAGTCTACGTGAATTAGCATCATTTCGTCACAATATCACCCAACAGTTTTCATCCCTTCCTTTACCGTTGGCTCGCGTAAGCCAATTTGAAAACTGCTCTGCCGCTTATCAGTATTGCTTACAATGGCTGAATAACGGTGAAAGTTGTCGCCAACGGACTAATCAACAGTGGTGCGATTCAATACTGTCACGCTACAGTGAATTTTTCGAACATGTTGAAACATCGCCACTTAACGCTAGCCAAGCACTCTCCGTTATTAACGGTGAAGATAATGTTTTAGTTCTCGCAGGCGCAGGAAGTGGGAAGACGTCAGTACTTGTTGCAAGGGCTGGATGGCTGCTTTTAAGAGGGCTAGCAAAAGCAGATCAAATATTATTACTTGCATTTGGTCGTAAAGCCGCACAAGAAATGAACGAACGTATTCAACAACGTTTACATCAAGATGATATAGAAGCAAAAACCTTCCATGCACTAGCCTTACATATTATTCGTGAAGGTAGCAATAAATCGCCGGTGATCAGTGAACTAGAAACGGATACACAAAAACGAGGGGAGCTATTGCTTAACGAGTGGCGTGAGCAGTGCGCGAGTAAAAAAGCACAAGCAAAAGGCTGGCGTGAATGGTTGACCGAAGAGCTACAATGGGATGTGCCAGAAGGTGAATTTTGGCATGATGAAAAAATCAGTAAAAAAGTTGTTAGCCGCTTAGAACGTTGGTTAGGCTTAATGCGTATGCATGGCGGTAGCCAAAAAGAGATGATCGAATCCGCTGATGAGCAGTATAAAGATCGCTTTCAAAAGCGTATACGATTGATGTCTCCATTATTAAAAGCATGGAAAAACGCCTTAAAAGTTGAAGGTGCCATTGATTTTTCAGGATTAATTCATCAAGCAATTAATTTACTTGAAAAAGGTCGCTTTATTAGTCCATGGAAACATATTTTAGTCGATGAATTTCAAGATATTTCGCCATTAAGAGCTAAATTATTACAAGCGTTGCGTCAGCAAAATAAACAAACCGCACTATTTGCCGTCGGCGACGATTGGCAAGCCATCTATCGTTTCAGTGGCGCTGAGCTGGATCTCACGACATCTTTTGAACACAATTTTGGCGAAGGGGCTCAATGTGCTTTAGATACCACCTATCGTTTTAATGAAAGGATAGGGGAAATTGCCAATAGCTTTATTTTGCAGAATCCTACTCAGCTAGATAAACCTTTAAATAGCTTAGTAAAAGGGAACAAAAAATCAGTTATTTTATTATATGAAAACGCACTAGAACGCTTATTAGATAAAATGAGTGGCTACGTCACGGATGATGAAACTATCTTATGTTTGGCTCGTTATCATTACTTACGACCTGACATTTTAAATAAAGCAAAAACACGTTGGCCAAAACTCAACATTGAATTTATGACAATTCATGCATCTAAAGGTAAGCAAGCTGACCATGTGATCATTTGTGGGCTCAATCAAGGTAAAGATGGGTTTCCTGCTGCACCTAGAGAATCCGTGATGGAGCAGGTATTGTTACCTAAGCATGAAGAGTTTGAGCACGCTGAAGAACGACGGCTTTTGTATGTGGCAATGACGCGTGCAAAACAGCAAGTATGGTTACTTTATAACCCTGATGAACCTTCAGACTTTGTCGAAATACTGAGGCAACTAGGCGTTCCTAGACAGAAAAAGCCATAGTGATATGGTGCCGAACAGATGAGTCGGCACCTCAATTTTTATTTTGTACGTTCTTGTAGATAGTGGTGGTAGTCAGGGATCACAATATCTATTTCACCCTTAAAGTAAGGGGAGGTGATGATAAAATCTGCCGTTGCAGCATTAGTCGCTACAGGAATATTCCAAACCGTTGCTAAGCGTAATAATGCTTTAACGTCGGGATCATGAGGAACGGCGTTTAACGGATCCCAAAAGAAGATTAGCACATCAATTTTTTGTTCAGCAATCATAGCGCCAATTTGTTGGTCACCACCCATTGGACCGCTTAGCATACCTGTTACATTCAGCCCAGTGTGATGGGTAAGCAATTTAGCGGTGGTACCCGTTCCAAATAGTTGATGTGGCTTAAGTTGTTCACTATTTTTTGTTGCCCAAGCGAGTAGTGAAGACTTACAGTGGTCATGGGCAACAAGAGCTATGTTCTTAGGGGTTTTTATTGTACGAGTGGTTGATTCCATGATGTTCCCTTAAAATTAGCGTGGCTCAATCGAGCTACTATGCGGCATCAGATATATCATATTGTGAGTTAATAGTTTACTGATTTTGGGAGATATTTTGATGACTAGTCAAGAAATTGCAGAAATATTACGTAGCGTTAACACGATTGCACTGGTTGGGGCCAGCGATAAAAAAGATCGGCCAAGTTATGAAGTGATGGAGTATTTATTGGAGCAGGGTTATATCGTGATCCCTGTTAGTCCTAAATTGGCAGGTCAAACTTTATTAGGGCAAACAGTGTACGCTAAATTAAGTGAGATCCCACAACCTATTGATATGGTAGATGTGTTTCGTAATGCTGAAGCAGCGGTAGGAGTCGCCCATGAAGCGGTAGAAGCGAGAGCGAAAGTTCTGTGGTTACAAAAAGGGGTTGTTAGCGAAGAAGCTCAACAGATAGCACTTGATGCGGGTATGCAATGTGTTATGGATAGGTGCCCAAAACAAGAGATCCCAGCGTTAGGGTTAGAAAAATAACCAATATGCAGTAAAGCAGCGATATTGCTGCTTTACTGTAAGTTTGATAATCAGTTAGTTACGTAGGCGTGGTGCTTGTAATTGTGAGCGAATGGATTCTGCCAATTCGTCCATAGAGGGTTGCTCTGGATGGTCATCAGCGGCTTCATATGTAATTTGGGCTTCTGCCAAATAGGTATGAATTGCATCGCCGTTATCATCCTCCATTACAACATGATACCAAGGCAGATCACGTAATGCGCTATTTGCTGCAATATCGTCGTCATCGTGTGGTTGTTCGAGCGAGTATTCTGCATCAACATCCACGACAACACCTAGGTAGCCGAGTAGTTTATGCCTAACTTGTTGCCCTATACCATATTTACTGGTGATCATCATAGCCACCTCCTAAAAGCCTTGCTTATGCTATAACTCTATATTTGGGCAGTGTTCCGCGTTTTCAAGCCAATGTATGGACAAATACTCATAACGCAATACACTGTCTTATATGTAACATGAAAAGCAGTGCCTCAGTCTCAGATTATCTGTTCGGTGAAAAAAACACAACAGTAATAAATAGCACATTAATAATTAGAGTACTGATAATGGGGGATAAAAATGACAGCAACAGGTGGACGTTTATTTTATATCTATGGTCGCGTTCAAGGTGTAGGCTTTCGCTACCAAACCTATCATTGGGCAAATCAAAACGGCATTAAAGGCTATGTATGTAATCGCGATGATGGAAGTGTTACTTTGGCCATTAATGGCTCAGAGCAAGACATTAGTTTTGTCGAAGAATGGCTAAATGCAGGTGGCCCCCCAGGCGCAAAAATTGACCATTATTTCAGCGAAAATTGGCAAACAGATAAAATAGCGGATTTTTCAGTCCGCTATTAACTGCTGTACAATTAGATACATTTTACGGGTTTAGGGAGTCCCGCGAGCTTAGTTGCTTGCTTAGCTGGGCCTTTAGGGAATAGTCGATATAAATAGCGGCTATTTCCTTTTTCCTCTCCAAATTGTTGAGAGACAGCTTTCACTAACATGCGGATTGCGGGGGAAGTATTAAACTCCAAATAAAAGGCACGAACAAAGCGAACGATTTCAAGGTGTTCTTCTGTCAGAGTAATGTTTTCTTGCTCTGCAAGTAGAGGGATAAGCGCTTCGCTCCATTGTTGGCTATCAATAAGATAGCCCTGAGAATCAGTCTCAATTTCTTGACCGTTAAAAAGCAACATACACATTTCAACCTAAACAAAAATAGACTGCAAATTTAGCAAAAAATAGTCAATAACCCAAGCAACCCGTTAGATATGTTGATAATTTAGTCCATCAACACACTAAGCGCCTATTTTTATAGCAATTGACATGATAAGGGGTTTACATCCAACGCTCAGATGTTTATAGTGCACGTCATTGCGGAGGGGTGGCCGAGCGGCTGAAGGCAGCGGTCTTGAAAACCGCCGATGGGAAACCATCCGAGAGTTCGAATCTCTCCTCCTCCGCCATCTTCACTTCTAGTAACGTCTTCCAAAGTCTTCCAATCCCAAGTAAATCAAGCATTCCACCAAAATCTACTAACATATTTCTAAATCTATATAATTTGTTGTATAGGTTTCTGTAGAGAAATTCTCTCTACAATTTTCCTATATAATATTAATGAGTTATAAAGCGAATAGATATGGCATATCAAGCGTGCCAAGCCAAAAAAAATCCTACACGCTGGCGGATGGTAATGGGCTATCTTTATTAGTTGAAATTAGCAACTCCAAAGGCTGGTATCAAGGAAGCCATGATTGCTGAGGTTAAAGAGAAAGGTTTGGATATCCGAGAGAGCCGCATTAAACAGGGATTACAGTCATACATTAGTCGCAAGGTTTATTTGAAAGTCCTTACTTTGGTTGGCAATCGGTTTGATATGAACGAGCAATCTAACGGAGAGGTTACACCAGAACAACAAGCTATAGCAGAACAAAAACTGGCGAAATGGAACAATAAATAATAAATTGCGTTTAAACATCCAGATTCATTGTTGATTCTGGTACTTACTTTCTATGATTAATTAAGGGATTAATATTGATGAAGAGCCGTTATCAAATTCAGTTTTCAGCATCGAGATTAGAAGCAGAGAAAATACGAAAATTAATACAACAGCCAGCAACTGCCATTATAGATAAAGAAAAAATGCCATACAGATTATTCACTAAGCTATGGAATTTATTTTCTATAGCATCGATTGTGCTGGGCGGCGCATTGTTAATAATTGGTTATGAGGCTTATTCGAAGTTGGATGAGTTTTCAGGTCTTAAAAATATAGGTTTTTTGTGTTTTTGTGGCTTATTAATTTCTTTGATATGTTTGTATATTACATTTCGCATAGAGCAACGTTACATAAGAAAAAATGAGGAAAAAGAACAAAGTAATCCCGATAGATTAGTCAAGGTTAAAATTAACAGGAAATATATAGACAGTATTACGAAAGAGACTCTAGTTAGAATGTTTTGGTCGAATATAGAAGAGTGCTATATCGAGGAAGAGTACATGTTTATTTTTGCTTTTGGTGGTGAAGGAACCGTTATCCCTGCAAGAGTTCTATCAGAGGGGGAGTTTAAAGAGCTACATCAGTTCGTAATGGAGCAAATAGCAAGTCATAAATCTAAATAAAAATATCGCCAACGCATAAGCCGAGGCGGCATATAGCTAGTTTTCCTACACGTTAGTCATTAACTTCCTCTTTCAACATTTTCATCCTTCACTACTTTGGACTGGTACTGGTAATACTGTCATCGCAGCATATCAGAGTTGTTCAAAATAACTAAAAGCTACCATTAGCTCATTTTCATTTTTTGGTTTATTCAAGTCTACACCTGTCGCTTTTATTGTGATTTTAAATAGCTCCTCTCGTGTTATATCAAGTCTAGCCGAAACATGATTAGCGCAGCTTCTAGCATGGGATGCTCTTTGATTTAAAGGTAATTCAGGATTGAGGACTTTTGACCGCGAGCTATTGTGTGACATACATTAACTCCAATAATTTTAGCATGAAGTATTGTAGCATGTAGCATTAAGAAGCTCTAAATCAAGGGGCGCCATTGATAAGGTATTTACTCCATAATTCAGATAACTACTCTTAATAAATATCAATTAGTTACTGTAAATAAAAAAGCGACGATCACGTAGCCTTGGTGATTCACTTTTTATCAAAAATAGTTCTTTTTAGTAATGATTTTTTAATGAAACTAATGTTAAATTTTAACTAACATTTTATTATTAATGTAATAGTTATTATATGGCTGTATTTTTATCCACTAATGAGAGCATCCTATTTATTCTCATAATATTTTTTATTCTAAGTGCTTCTAGTACTATTTTATAGGCATTAAATTTATCAGTGAATTAAAAATAATGTTAAAAGATGTCAGTAATGATGGTAGCGTACAAAGAATAAACTAGTCTCTTTTATCTTAATATGACTTATTTTTGAAACTATTTATTATTACTTCTAACAAAACTAATTGATTAATCATATCAGTGTTTTTTACCAAGCCAATTCTTGTAATAAATCCTAAATTAATAATCTTTGTAAATATTAACTCTATTTAGAGTTTCGTAGGTGAATTAATTAACTTTAAGTCATAAACTATAACTTCATTTTTATATTTTATAGGTAAAACTATTATCAATATAAATAATGTCAATTTGTTATTATTGTTATGGTTAATTTTTGAATTTATTAAAAATATGAGATTGAAAGAGATTTAAATAAGGATTTATTTCTCTAATTAATTGTTTTTAAATGATTAAATTTATTTGTGTAAATTAATTTCCATTACCTTGACTTTATATGAAAATAAACCAGAATGAATGATGCCCATATATGAATATGTGAATGTTAAATATATTCATGATGATCATTCTCTAGATGAATTTATTTCAATAAGATTTGTTTCACTATGTTATTTTTTATGTTAAAGGTGTGTGTGAATGAACGATGAGCCTAATCCTCTATTTCTTTATTGAGAGTAATAAAAATAATGCTTTGTAAAGAATATTAAGCTTATTTTTAAATGTTAATGTATCTCAATGAAAATAAACGTAAACACGCATCTTTTACCGTACATTAGGTTCATCTAATTATTTTTTAATACTAAGAGGAACAATTACATGTTAAATGATGATACTTACATATCTAAAAATGAAAGTGCGGCGGTTTATTTATTAGAACAAGCAATGGGATTTACGTTTCAAGCATCATTGAGAGTAGCTACACTTTTAGATATCGCTGATAAGTTAAAAAATGGTGCTAAAACAATTGATGAGCTTGCAAAAGAAGCGGATGTTAATCCTAAACAACTTTTCAGAGTTATGAGAATGCTGGCTGCTAAGGATATTTTTGCACAAACGAGTGATGGTAAATTTGAGTTAACCCCCGCAGCTGAATTTCTTCGGACCGATCAATTTCATTCATTACATGATGCTGTTCTTATGCTGACAGATAAAACATTTTGGGAACCATTAGGTAATTTAATTCATAGTTTACGTAGTGATATTCCTTTTAGAGATATGTTTGGGGAGTCTTTTTATGAATATTGGGCAGACAAAAAAAATTATGAAAATGGCTATAGTTTTCACACTGGGATGTCTTCAATGTCTACAGTTGAAAACTATTTTCTAACTCAGCGGTATGACTTTCCTGATAATTCGACAGTTGTCGATATTGCCGGAGGGATGGGCGGATTATTATTAACGGTTTTACAAAGTAATAAGACTCTACATGGCATATTATTCGATCAGCCTGAAATTCTAAAAAAACATCGGCTTGATGACTTAGATGATTCTACAAGATGGGGAATTCAAGCGGGGAACTTTTTTGAATCATGCCCTGAAGCAGATTTCTATCTATTAAAATATATCACTATGGATTGGCCAACGGATAAAGCACAAAAAATATTACAAAGTTGCCGTAATGCGATGAATGACAACTCTAAATTACTTATTTTAGAGCCTGTTATTCCAACTGGTAATCACTGGCATGGCGGTAATTTAATAGACCTATTACTCTTAGCAAGTTTTGATGGTGGGCAGACTCGTAGTGAAGCAGAATTGAAAGCATTACTTGATAGTGCAGACTTAAAACTTAATCGAATAATTGATACAGGTTGTTATGTGTCGATTGTCGAGGCAATTCCTAAATAAAAATCCAAATAAATCTGCAAAATATATATAGGTAGAAATTGTAATACAATCTTACTGATATATATGCTTGGTTAATATATAACGAGCAGTAATAATCATTTACTGCTTAAATAATTAGGAGGTGCAAGATGGAAGCGATTGCAGGTAAAGTCATTATAATTACGGGAGCAAGTAGTGGTATTGGTGCATCTACGGCTCTTTATCTTTCAAGTAAAAAAGCAATAGTTGTGTTAGCAGCACGCCGAGAGGAGCTTCTAGAAAAGTTGGCACAAGCTTGTGTTGGAAAAACTCTTGTTGTGCCGACTGATGTGACTAAATATAGCGATGTTAAAAATTTAGTAAATACAACACTTTCTCAATTTGGGAAAATTGATGTGTTAATTAATAATGCCGGCTTAATGGCTATTTCTCCTCTAAACCTTAGTAAAGTGGATGAGTGGGAAAAAATGATTGATATTAATATTAAGGGACCTTTATATGGGATTGCCGAAGTGCTTCCTATATTTGAAAGACAAAAAAGTGGCCATTTTATTAATATATCTTCCGTAGCGGGCGTAAAAGTATTTAGTCCAGGAGGAACTGTATATAGTGGAACAAAATTTGCTCTACGCGCTATATCGGAAGGTCTACGAAGTGAAGTTGACAAAAATATTAGGACAACAACAATTTGTCCCGGTGTTATCGATTCCGAATTAAAATTTGGCAGTAGTGATCCTACAAGCTTACAATCAATAATTGATTTTTATAAGCAAGCTATCCCACCTGATTCTATTGCACGAGCTATTGCTTATGCTATTGAGCAACCGGCAGATGTAGATATTAATGAGATTATATTACGCCCCACGCAACAAGAATTTTAACTTTATTATAAATAATCTTTTAATTGTATTAATGAAGTCAAATTTAATAGGCTGGCCTATTAAAAAGTATCAGGTAATTGTCGGATAGTTGAAATCGATTTTATATCTCATTGCACTCTCATTTTAGTAGGTATGATAATGAAGAAGAGTTATACTGTAGCAGATTATCTTTTAGATCGGCTTGCTCAAATAGGCATTCATCACTTATTTGGTGTTCCGGGCGATTACAATTTGCAGTTCCTTGATCATGTTATCAGTCATCCTCAAATTGATTGGATTGGTTGTGCAAATGAACTTAATGCATCTTATGCTGCTGATGGCTATGCTCGTTGTAAGCCTGCATCTGCGATGTTAACCACATTTGGTGTCGGAGAATTAAGTGCAATCAATGGAATTGCGGGAGCTTATGCAGAATATCTTCCTATTATTCACATTATTGGCGCTCCAGTATTACAATTCCAGCGAGATGGATTATTGTTACATCATTCCCTTGGTGATGGTGATTTCGAACATTTTTCTCGTATGGCAAAAGAAGTCAGTGTTGCCCAAGCTTGCCTAACGCCAAGTAATGCAGAATCAGAAATAGATAGATTAATTACGATTGCTTTGAGTGAGCATCGTCCTGTACATTTGGTCATTCCTTGCGATGTAGCGATATTACCGCTCGAGTCTAAACCAGCGCCGTTGGTATTACCAACAAACGTTTTATCAAACACATCGCTAAAAATGTTTATTGAATCCGCACGTAAAAAACTCACAGGCACAAAAAAAGTATCAGTACTTGCGGGTTGTCTTGCTGAAAGACTTAATGTACAACCATTGCTACAGCAGTGGATGGATGAAGTGGCACTTCCTCATTCAGCTTTGCTTTTTGGTAAAGGTGTATTCAATGAAAATCATTCTAATTATGCGGGAACTTATATAGGAGCAGCAAGCGAAGTTGAAATAAAAAATCTAATAGAAAACGTTGATGTTACAATTAACATCGGGGTGTTATTTATTGATACAGCAACTGCGGGCTTTAGTCATAAATTACCAACTGAAAACTGTATTAGTATTCACCCTAATGAAGCTAGAGTGGGGCATCAAGTTTTTACTCAAATACCAATGGAAGATGCAATTAAAGCTCTTCACCAATTAACATTATCTCTTGTGCAACAATGGTCATTACCAATAATTAATCCACCATCGTTGTCGCCTCCGTTATTTCAGAGCAGTAAATCCAAATTGGATCAGCGTTCTTTTTGGCGTGAAATTCAAAAATTTATTCGGCCAAATGATATATTATTTACCGATCAAGGCACTTCATGTTTCGGGGCGGCTGAACTCATATTACCCGAAAATTGTAAATTTGTGATCCAATCTTTGTGGGCATCTGTTGGTTTTTCCTTAGCAGCTACTTTTGGGGCTCAACTTGCTGAACCTAATCGTCGAGTCATATTGTTAATTGGTGATGGAGCGGCACAATTTACAGTGCAAGAACTAGGAACTATGTTAAGAAATGGATTAAAGCCAATAATATTTTTAATGAATAATCAAGGTTATACTGTTGAACGTGCAATCCATGGTCCTGAACAGGTATACAATGATATTACCGCATGGGACTGGACACTATTATTTAAAGCATTCGCAAATCAATATCCGGCATTCGTAAGACGTATAACGGAGACAGAACAATTGAAATGTGCTTTAGAGGAGGTGGCTAATTGTAATCAACTCGCTTTTATTGAAGTGATTTTACCTAAAATGGATACTCCGAAAATATTAGATGATATTTCTATTGCCTTAAAGAATAATATGGTGGAGCAGAGATAGATTATTGTTAATATGTTGGTCTTGTATATTCGTCTATTGATGATAATGTTTATTTTATAGGGATTAACAAAATAGGTATGATTCACTTTGGTTTATCTCTTGTTAAAACTTCACTGATTATTTCAAATACTATAATCGAATAATATCGCCAAATAAAGGCGATATTATTCGAGTGATATTTTGTGAGTTTAATCGTGCTATAATTGTTTCGGTATTTAATTAATTCCCACAATGAAAGTTACACCATGAGCATTATCGCTAGATAGATATCCGATACCAGCCTTTATCTTAAATTCTGTATTACTAATGTTTATAGGCGTTTCTAATGCTAATGATGTATTATTTATAAACCCAAATGACAAATCTCTGTAGCTATTACCATAAAAACCACCAATGTCATTAGAGACGATGATGTCAAAAGATTTCCCTTTAATATCAAAGGCATTTGCCATGGTGTATTCACCACCTGCGGACCAAATGCCTATATTATTACTTATTTTTATATTGCTTTTATTGCCGATGCTTTCCATGAACATATAGGCAACACTTGTATGAAGACTAATATTATCTCCATTGCTTAAAGTGTTTTTATTTACTATCCCTATTTTCGGGGTTATATGTAAAGTGTTTATATCCCAATCTAAGAGTTTAGCTTCACGAAGCCCCGCTTTTACATCATCTTCACCGTAGAATGATGATTTATTTTGCATATTTGAATAGCCAAGCTCAAGTTCACCTTCTAAACTATAGTTTTTATTTATGCTGTATGTTAATTGTGGAGATGTAGTCAGATTTAAGATATCCCAACGGGAACGAAGGCTATTTGATGAATCAATATCTATGACTTCTGATTTTACTTTAAGATAATTTCCTCGTATTTGAATATTGAAAGCGTAATCGCCATCAGTATAAATATTTTTGAAGGTATAGGGTAATGAATACTTACTGTAATCAAGGCCGTCTGAGTATAATGTTGAAGCGCTAATGTCATTTGTTGAAGACAAAGCAATAAGTTTAGCGTAACCCGCTGTTAAAGCTTTATCACTGAGCGCGTCTGGTGAAAACAAGGCAACAAAAGGAGAAAAGTAAGTCAATAGAAAGCGTTTCATTGTAGTACCAGTATGAGCTAATTTTTGATTATTAGACTCGATATTATAATCTTTTACAGTTGAAATTATATAATAAGTATCAGAGTAAATATGTTTTTAACACCCGCTTAAGTAGAATTATAAGTTTTACTGTCTATTTTGTAAGGTGAGACTATTAAAACCAATAGGGCTTGTTGTTAGCATGTTTTACTTAAGTTACTAAAAAGAAAAATAATTGTTATTGATTGTTATCTGTTTTTTGGTGTGTGTCAGCAGACAAGTGTACATGAGACTGTCGATTAATTAGTAAATTTATTAATAATAATATTCTTGATTCAAACGTTTAAATTAGTTTGTTTATAGAAATTAATACATCGTTAATTAGCTTTAACATGATTTTTTAACTAATTAGTTCTGTTTTTATATATTGATTTAATATCATATTATCATAATTAAATATTATGGTTGTTTTTTTAGTCTTAAATAATTAAAGAACAAAAAATGCTAGAACAATTTTTTATTTGGGATTATCTTATGTTGATAAGTAATCCCAAGTTATTTTTATTTAAAATTAGGAGGCTTTATGCCATTACCAGAGCGTTTAAAACCAATAAAAATTAACCGTTCAATTATGAAGGATAAGCTTGATTTACTCGAGCAAATTACGATTAAGATTGACAGTGGTGCTAAAGAAGATAATACAGAACTTAATCTGATGATGAAAAACTGGAACATCCAAACAGCTAAAATTTATGAGTTTTCAGATTTTCGTGATTATAATTCATGGACAAGCGCTAAAGAGTTTACAAAGATGGCATTTAATCAAACTAAATATATAGACGACCTTACCTATGAGGAATTGATCGCTATTATTGAGTTTATATGTAACGCGGAAGGGAATGAATCTGAACAATCGTACGCTCTTGATTTACTTGAGATGAATTTTGATGCTAATCCATCAGATTTAATATATTGGCCTAATGAGTGGTTTAATGACGAAGATGTCGATGATTTATCATTTGAAGAGGTTGCCGCTTATCTTATGCATAGGTCTCAGCGGATATTGCCAGATTCACCTAAAATCATATTAAGATATCCTATCCCTGAAAAAATTGATGGCTAATGATTATTAAACGGTGAATTACGACATTTCACCGTTAATCTTTATATTTGCTGTGTTGTTTTTAGAAGCTTTCAAAGCTTGATTGTTTTTATGCCAATCATAGTCGCCTGTCCACCCACACTAACACGACTAATTTCATTTTCTTTCGTATCTATGATGACTTGGATTAAAGAGGAACAGGTCATAGCTCGACCCTGTTCAAATTGAAAATGTGTTTCTTTGGGGAAAACATTTTTAACGAGGTAGCATCCTAAAGCGCCACTAGCACTACCAGTTGCAGACTCTTCATCTATACCGTATAGCGGTGCAAAGTTTCGACAATGTGCGGTGATGGATGGATCATCGCTTAATTCAAATACATGAAAACCGATAGTATTAAACTCACGGCTTAGCTTTGCGAGTGCCTTAAAATTAGGTTGTAGTGTATCCAATTGGCCCGTTTGTATTGGGACGATAATATCAGGTAACCCCGTTGAGATAATGCTTACAGGTAAATTGGTTTCTGTAATGACATTTGGGTGCATTCCGAAAGCCGCCGCAACATCTTTTATATCAGGTCCTTGCCGCATGATAGGTAAGGTTTGTTCCATGACGATATTATTAGGTGTAATGACGACATTGAGAATACCTGCTTTCGTTTTTTGCTTGTAATTACCTGAGTTAAGTAAATTGAGTGAGTTTAGAGTAAAGAAAACAGCTAAAGTTGCGTGTCCACAAAAATCGACTTCGCCTTCAGAGGTAAAAAACTCTACGTTGAAATCGGTATCTTCGCCTGAATAAACAAATGCGGTTTCAGAGAAACCAACTTGACGAGCGATCGCTGTTTTTTGTTCGATACTTAGTTTAGGTGGATAAAGAACAACTCCTGCGGGATTACCTCCGGAATTATTACGGGTGAATGAGTTGACAAGATGAACTTTGATTTCATTTTCAGCTAAGTGTGTTAGCGCATTTGGCATCGTTTGTTCTCATATTATGCCTCGATATTGTTTAATGGATATGCAAGGCCGATTGTGGGTGATAGAACAGAATATTTCATCGTTCGGATGATTACTAAAGCCTTTCTATCATTTTTTGAATGGAAAATCACTCTATAACCTAGGCAATCCATATTTTGCACTATATAAAATGCTATATATATCAAACTGATGTAAGATAGGGTGCTTGTTAGATTGTCTAATAAGACGGCTTTATTGACTAGCTGTATTTTAGTCATATCAGATTTTGATAGTGCTGAATTTTTAATTTTAAATTGGAAAGGTGGTCATTTAGAATGTGTAATTGCTGTTCCAGATACTCATAATGTTTAATCAGTAACTCCATTCTTTGTTGCGCTGTTTTATCGCCTAATTCTCTTAAATTTGCATATTGTTTGATCTCTTTTAATGGCATTCCTGTTTCTTTCAAACGAATAATAAATTTCATCCATTCAACATCATGATTGGAATAGAAACGATGATTATTATTTTGTCTCGCAGGATTTAATATACCTTCTTTTTCATAGTAGCGTAGCGTGTATATGCTAAAACCTGTTAACTCTGAAAATTCGCTAATAGTATAGTTCATTTATTTTCCAAAAAGTGTTGACCTAGAGTTAGCTCTATCCCCTATCGTTTAGTGACTTTATCAAAAGGAGGTAATATGAAACAACAACATTATGCAGTGATAACGGGGGCTAGCTCAGGAATCGGTCGTTCAATCGCTAAGGCATTCGCGAAGAAAGGAATGAATATTATTGCCGTTGCTCGCAGAGATAACTTATTGGTTAAATTAAAGGATGAGATTGCGGGTATAAACCCAGATATTAAGGTGATAGTTAAAAAGTGTGATTTATCGTCGACGGAACAAGCGATAGCATTTTATCATTCGCTAACTCACTACCAAGTACAGGTATGGGTGAATAATGCAGGAATGGGATATTACGGCTCAGTTTCAAGCCAACCGGTTGATAAAATCCAAACAATGCTTAATTTGAATATCCAATCGCTGGTTATTTTATCGAGTTTATATATCAATGATTATCGTGATATTGCAGATACTCAGTTAATCAATATTAGCTCAGCAGGAGGGTATACGATTGTACCAAATGCTGTGACTTATTGTGCCTCAAAGTTCTTTGTCAGCAGTTTTACTGAAGGTTTAGCGAGAGAGCTTATTGCCGAAGGCGCTCAATTAAGGGCTAAAGTTTTAGCACCAGCAGCAACAAAAACCGAGTTTGGTCAAGTCGCTAACAATGTGGAACACTATGATTATGATGTTTCATTTGGTACATATCATACCAGTGAACAATTGGCTGAGTTTGCCATGGCGCTATATGACTCAGACAGTATGACGGGGTATGTCGATAGGGAAAGTTTTAATTTCCAATTAGTGGATGGCAAAATGCTGAATGCGTATAACAGCAAATTTAATCAGAAATCATAACAACCTCAAATATCGCCTGAATAATGAATCAGGCGATATTTACTGTTTTTTATCCAAATAAGAATGTCTCTTTTGGTGATTAAAAAAGTATTATCTATTAAGTGGTTAATATCAATGAAGTTGGGTGTTCATTGTATTATAGTGGAACCATTATCATGAAAATGAAAAACAATGGAAAAGGTATAACCCCTATGAAATATCAAGATGTCACTAAAACTCCAGGAGAGAATTCATATTTCCTCGTTTTTAATATTGTTGATAAACAAAAGCACCGTGATCAGTTGGTCTCGTTTTGTAATAATTTATCCGGTCTAATTCGCAGCATGAGAACGCGTTTCCCCGCACTTGAAACTAGCTGTGTGATGGGATTTGGTGCCGATGCATGGGAAAGTTTATTTCCTCAATTGGCTAAGCCACAACAACTTACTCCTTTTAAAGAAATAAAAGGTAGCCGTCATACGGCTGTTTCCACACCGGGAGATTTATTTTTCCATATTCGGGCGTTAAATGTTTCTGCTTGTTATGAATTAGCTTCCATTATTAGTCAGCAGCTCGCTGGTATGGTGACACATGTCGATGAAGTACATGGATTCCGCTATATGGATGGGCGCTCGATCATAGGTTTTGTTGATGGCACCGAGAACCCTGAAATGGAAGATGAGCGTGTCGATTATGCTGTTATTGGTGATGAAGATGAACAATTTGCAGGTGGTAGTTATGCATTTGTTCAAAAATATATTCATGATATGAGCGCATGGCAAAGTTTGAGTGTAGAAGAACAAGAGAAAGTAATTGGTCGCCATAAATTTAATGATGTGGAATTGACTGATGAACAAAAAATACCGAGCTCGCACAATGTTGTGACTAATATTAAAGATGAAAATGGTGATGATTTAAAAATTGTTCGCGCCAATATGCCATTTTCTAATCCTTCTAAAAATGAATACGGTACTTACTTTATTGGTTATGCAAGGTATTTTTCAACGACGCTTCGTATGTTGGAAAGCATGTTTCTTGGCAGTGAAAATGGTGCCACCGATGAGTTGTTAAAATACAGTACCGCTGTTACAGGGACACTATTCTTTGTTCCATCACCATCAATGTTAGATGATATTGAATAAGCCATATTTATTTTGTTCTGAGGTTATTTGTTAACCTCAGAACCCATTTAACAGGGATTCAACTATTACCGCTCTGAATAATTCGAGGGGGAGCTAGGTAATAAGCGAACAGATCGCTAGGAGCCTAGAAAACTAGACGACGGGTGAGGGTAAAAGTCGTTAAGAACGTTGCAACTTGCATTATAACTCGTCTGATTTAAACCCCAATGGTAACTCGTGACATTTCTCACATTCCTTCATCTCAACTGAACTTTTAGCCGCTTTTTTCTCGCATATATTGCGTTTATCGTCTTTATTAAAGTTTATAAGTAAATGTTATCAATTTGTAACCGTTAAATAAAGAGCGATATAAATAATAAGAAGAGGGAAACGAATGGACTTGATTACGACATGGTTAGGTGAGTTAAATGGTATTGTATGGGGCGTTCCAATGCTCATTGGGATCCTCGGTGTTGGCATTTATATGCAGATCCGATTAGCCTTTTTACCTATTCGTAAGCTGGGGACTGGCTTTAAATTACTTTTCCAAAAAAATGGAGAACGAGGTGAAGGGCAGATTTCACCATTTAATGCCTTGATGACTGCTTTGTCGGCAACAATAGGCACAGGAAATATTGCTGGTGTTGCGACTGCGGTCGTGATGGGGGGACCAGGTGCGCTGTTTTGGATGTGGATCACGGCACTCGTTGGTATGGCGACTAAATATTCAGAAGCTGTACTTGCTGTGCGTTTTCGTGAAGTAGATAAATATGGCCAATATGTTGGTGGCCCTATGTATTACATCAAGAACGGTTTAGGACCTAAATGGGTTTGGTTGGGCACTTTATTTGCTTTTTTTGGTGCCTGTGCCAGTTTTGGTATCGGCAACACAGTGCAAGCTAACTCTGTCGCCGATGTGTTAGAGAGCAATTTTGGTCTACATAAATGGCTAACTGCTGGAGCGCTTGTTTTATTGGTTGGCGCTGTTTTAATTGGTGGATTACGTCGTATTTCTGATGTTGCAGGTAAGTTAGTCCCATTTATGACCGTTGCCTATTTTGGGGCTGGTTTATTGGTTTTAGGACTTAATTTTAGTGAGATCCCCACTGCATTTTCTTTAGTTGTAACTTCAGCATTTTCTCCTGTTGCTGCACAAGGTGGTTTTGCCGGAGCCGCGGTATGGGCTGCTATTCGTTTTGGGGTAGCTCGAGGCGTATTTTCGAATGAAGCAGGTTTAGGGAGCGCACCAATTGCGCATGCTGCTGCGAGAACACAAAACCCGATCCGCCAAGGGTTAATCGCGATGTTAGGTACCTTTATCGATACTATCATTGTCTGTTCTGTCACGGGGTTAACCATCATTATTACTGGTGGTTGGCTAACGGCAGAAACCGGTGCAACATTGACGGCATCATCTTTCCAATCAGCAATACCCGGTGGTAATTATATTGTCGCGATTGCGTTAGCTATTTTTGCATTTACGACCATTTTAGGGTGGAGCTTTTATGGTGAAAAATGTGTTCAATATCTATTTGGTTTAAGGGCGATTAAGGTATTTAGAGTGTTGTGGTTGATTGCTTTACCTATCGGCGCGACGCAGTCACTGGATTTTGTTTGGTTGTTAGCTGACACCTTGAATGCCATGATGGCGATCCCGAATCTTATTGCATTGTTAATGCTAAGTCCTGTTGTATATCGACTGACTCGTGATCATATTAAAGATGTCAACGCTGATAGTATTGATATGGCAAACAAGCTATATGAGAAGTAAATAGTTAGACGAAGCTTCATAGGATTATGGAGCTTTGTTTATTTACCAAAAATAGTTCCACATGAATAATTAATCATCGGAAAATTTTGCAATTGATTGGGCAACATGTTTTTATAGAGACAATACCCTGATTTTATAAGTAAATATTGCTCACGATTTTGAATGTATGGAGCCATAATGATAAAAAAAGCGTTTACCATCACACTGCTTCTTGCTGTATGTTTTCCGGTCTTTGCGATGAAAGAGTATCAGCTTCAATGCCCTGAAGGGGAAAAAATGACGATACTCCATACTAACTATTTGATCTCAACATTGAAGAGAGGCTCACTCTTTATTCTTTCTCACCCAGCTATTCGTCATAGCGATAATAATGTTAAGTATAAAATTTACAATTTCCTAAATGGAGAGTCATTAGTCAAAACAACGGGGAATAACAAGCACTATTATTTTATTTATAAAAATGGTGATAGGGTAGAATGTAATAAGCTAAATGAAACCGAGCTAGAGATTACCAAACTACCCATTGTGCACAATATTGGTTAAATTATCGACACATTACAGTCACAGTGAACCATGAGAGCAATACACCATTGTTGCTTATTTTTTCTGTCTATAGCATTAAGTTACCCTAATTGGTGTGACAATGTGGCTTGAAGTTAGTGGCTCAATGATACTGGTGCATAATGCTATTTAACCCTTGTTCGTTAGTCCATCAATAATCAGCTTTAGCCCATCTAAAAAACGTTCGTCATAGTTATTGGCAAATAACATTTCTTTAGCTTCCCATGTATGGGGAAATTTCTCTTTGGATAACTGATCAAATTCAGATTCTTTATTAATAAAATCGCTGTCTGCTGAGAATGTAGCCGCTTGTTGTTCAATGCAGCACCCAAGAATGAAATAAAATACTGTCATGGTACTACTGGCAGCGCTTTCTACAGGTATCCCAGCTTGCATAAATGTTTTAATCAATGCGTTGTTAATACGTAATACATTGTCAGAAATAATATAAGTACCCGCAAAGACACGTGCGCCATCTCGATGCTTTAATAGAGCGTTTCTAAGTTGAGACGTTATCTTAATTAGGTTCGTTGACCAATCATCTTCGTATTGAAAATCGACAGCGACCATGGCGACAATATGGTCGGCCATTCCTTCGACGAGCGCTTGCTTATTATTGAAATGCCAATACAGTGACGCCGCTTTGATGTTAAGAGCATCAGCAAGCTTTCGCATCGTTAAGCCTTCAATTCCTTCAGTTTCTAGCAGCATTAATGCTGTTTCTAATACCTGTAAACGGGTAATTTTGGGTGTTCTCATAAAAAGTCTCATTTAGTCCTTTATTCCCTAACGATGTTAGTTTAACATATTTAAATAACCTAACGATGTTAGATTATGAATTTTTTTATTTAGGCAGAGTTGCTCAAGCTAATGATTGAGTCGTATTGAGGTTAATAAAATGACGACAAATGGATCTAAGCCTTTCTCACAGAAAATAATTTCTTTAACACCTTGGCTCAGCGTGTTATGCATTGGTGTTTTTATTCTGTTTACCACCTTAAATTGGGATAAATGGTTAGGGTCTAAACGCTATCAAGAGTCGAATAATGCGTACATTAAAGCCGATTCAGCCATATTGAAATCACGTATGACAGGTTATGTAGCTAGTCTTTTGGTCGATGATTATCAATTTGTTCGCCGTGGAGATGTGATCGCGAAAATTGATAATCAAGAAGATGTTTTCAAACAGAAAATAGCCAAAGCCAATTATCAAAAATCTGAGCAACAGTTGAGTAATTTAGCAGGAGAAATCAAGGAACAAGAGCTGACGATTGAAATGCTATTTAATCGCTACCAAGCTGCAAAAATTGAAGTTGAGCAAATGAAGCGTAGCCCCTTATTACGTAAAGCATTAATCAATAGTGGTGCAATAACCCAGCAGAATTACTTGGATGCTAACTCGGACTTACAGCGCTTAATTAAGCTAGAGCAAGCAGCAAAAGCACAATGGGAGCAAGCTAAACAATCAAAAACAATATTAAGTCAGCAAAAGGAAATACGGATTGCTGAGCGAGATATTGCATTAGCTAATTTAAAACAAGCAGATACTCAATTATCTTATGCAACAATAATCGCTCCATTTGATGGGCAATTGAATAAGGTAAAACTCAATATTGGTAGTTTTGTGACGTCAGGTACTGAAGTGGTCACGGTTACTCCCAATAAACAGCCTTACATTATCGCTAATTTAAAAGAAACACAGTTAAAGAATGTTCATACCGGTCAAGCGGTATCTGTCAAAGTTGATGCCTTTCCGGATGTTTTATTCAGCGGGGTTGTGCGTGATATAGGTGCTCAGAGTAGCGGTGAATCCGCATTAATTCCTGCTGATAATAGCAGTGGGAATTTCACTAAAGTCGTCCAGCGTATTCCTGTTTATATTAGTTTTTTATCTGAGCAAAGTGATTTAAATAGACTGAGACCCGGTATGTCTGTTGTTGTGAATATTGATACACAAAGTATAGCTCAAAAAGGTAAGTAAAATGTTCTTGAGTTTATTTTACGGAGCAAAAGAAACAAAACCACTATTTGCGGTTATTTCTGTTTTTCTTGGTGCTGTTTTATCAACATTATTTATTCGTATGTTTTCTCTTTCATTAGCAGATATTCGAGGGGTATTTGCATTCGATATGCAAGAGGGAACATGGATTAATGTTTCATTAAATTCAGCGCAGCTAATTAGTATGACATTAACGCCTTGGTTTATGGTCACTTTAGGTGCTGAAAAAATTCTAATGTCTACGAGTGCCATTTTATTGGGTATTTTTTTAAGTACACCTCTTTTAGGTGGGTATTATGGCTTTGAAGTATTAATTGTGATCCATTTTATTTTAGGCTTATGTTTAGGGGTCTACCTTCCGATGACCATTTCATTAGCTTTAAGAAGCTTACAACCTAGTGTTTGGTTAATTGTTATGGCGGCATACAGCTTAAGGGTTTCTTTGGGGATGGATGCCGGAGTTGGAATTTCCGGCACTCTTGTTGATACATTTAGCTGGCAATGGCTATATTGGGTATGTGCTTTTTTCGCTGTATTGATATTTATTTTTGCTTGGAAAGGTATACCGTTAAGTAAAGTTAATTATGCGCTACTATCTGAAACCGATTGGGGCGGTATGGCGCTGAAAAGCTTAAGTTTAGTTTTATTATATGTCGCTGTTGTTCAAGGTGAAATGTTGGGGTGGGAGAACTCTGGGTTTATTATTTCATGTTTAATTAGTAGTGTTATTTTATTCGGTATTTTTATTTGTAGAGCATTATTTTTCGATAAAACTTTTGCTCAGCCTCATTGGCTGGCAAATCGCAATCTATGTCTTTGTTTTATAATTTCGTGTTTATATGGTTTTTTAATGCTAGCGAATTCGTTATTTGTTCCTTCATTTTTATCTTCTATTGGGGAATTAAAACCACAGCAAATTGGCGAGGTCACTAATATTGCATTTATTGTATATCTACTCTTCAGTCCTATAGCTGTGTGGCTGGCTAAACGAATTGATGCTCGGTTATTGATGACAGTAGGTGTTGCACTCATAGGATGCAGCTGTATTTTAGGTATGCAAGTTGATTATCAATGGCGAGTGCATGAGTTTATTCCTTTGATGGTGATACAATCGATAGGTGAGTGTTTAGTTTTAATCGGTTTAATTGCGTCATTTGTTGTCAATATGCAACCTCAATTTGCCTTGCATTTGGGCGCTTATGTTTCTATCGCAAGGGTATTAATGCCAGCTATTTCAGGGGCATTAATGAATACCTATTTACGCATTTCTTTTGATGAACATTTTGACGCCAAAAGAGCATTTATCCAAACCGGTGAGCAAAAGTTACTTTCTGAAGACACAAGTTTGACGCTTTTATCGCTGATAAATCGGGAAGCCTACGTCGGTTCCTTTATTAATGGATTCAGTTTGACGTTTATTATTGTTATTATTGCACTGATACTTATTCTATTTTTGAAGCCGCTGCCAAAGAATAACATTGTTCCTCACAATGAGTAAATCTATTGAATAAATATAAGGTGTTATTTATTGATTAATACTAAGGCATTTTTTCATCCAACAGTTTTTTTAAATGCACTTCTAATTGAGTAAGTTCGTTGTTTCTTATCTCATTTCGTTTTAGCTTTTTAAAAATAGCCGCAATTTTTAATGGCTCAAGCCTGCCTTGTTGAATACGCCTTTCAAGTGCATGGAGTGCTCTTTTTTTCGATTCATGATACGAATATCGCTTATGTAATATCAGTAAATTTAGCCAAATTCCGTGCCGTGTTGTAAAAAACGCTAATGTCGGCTCAGGATGTTGTTCATTTTTGCGTGCCAGCAATAATCCACTAAATAGTCGATGCATAAACTGGGTGGTTGAGGCTTTATTTCCCTGAATTAATCTATTGATACCTTGTTGGAATTGTTGCTCTGCAAGATACAATAATTGTCGATAACGTTTTTTAGGGCTGGTGGGATAAATCCATGCAAAAGCAACCATTGCGACTAATGGGCCAGAAACAATCGCGATCGCGTTGCCTATACTTTGTGCAAATGATAGCGAGTAGGGATAAGTAGGTTGCAGCAAAATGAGTGAAACCATAATGTAATCAAAGGCGATGAGGATCAGCTTATTATGGGAAAAAATAATCACACCACTGATTATTACAGGGATGATGAGAAAGGTCATTTGCCATGAAGAAGAAGCAAAAGGCCATAAAAGCCACGTACAAATTAATGCGGTAATGGCTCCAAGAAATTGCCCCGTAAAGATATTTTTCATAAATTTTGCGGGGTAATCTAATGAAGCAAACAAAGCTAGCATGACCGATAGACCGAGAGTGAGATAGGCCAAGGCTTGCCATTGCGTCCATAACCATAAAAGTCCTATTACGCCAATGGTAACAAATGAACGAAAAACAGTGTGCCATGCAGAAATTCTATCTTGATGGAGTTTTAATTTATCAATTTTCTTTATTCGTTTGATGGATTTCTCTTGCGTTACATAGTAAAGCGGGATCAATAAGGTTTTTAGGAGGCCATTGGGGCAAAGAGAGAGTATTTGCTTCCACTGTGTGTTTGTAGGTTCTTGGGGTGGAAAGTAAAAAGGTGCAATCGTTAGATAATTATCTAAGTGCAGTAGTATTTGGCTTTGTGAAATCAATTTTTGACGTGCTTTAGCGACTTGTTTACGGTGGTAACGCCAACCAATTCGGTTCGCTTCTAACATCTCTTCGTAACTTGTCATAAGTTGCCACAGTTGCTCGATAACCTGTTTTTTCACTGGTTTTTTCAATTCGAGTACGTCATGAAGGATTTGGTAAAACTGAGTATTTATTTGATCTCTAAGAGCAATGATGGGTTCTTGTTGACGTTTAGGCGTAAATAAAAAGTTAAAAACAACCGCTGAAAGTACGCCAACAAGAATAGTCCAAAGCCTATCCCATGCGACAGCAAAGAGGTTATTGGTATCATGGATACTGAGCATACTGACCATGACCGCTGAATAACCGGCAAGTAATGTGCCATAAGCAACAAAGCCTTTTTGCAGTTGACCTATACCACTACATCCACCTAACCAAATGGCAAGGCCAAGAATAAATAATAAAGGGTGAATTAAATTTAAATGAAGCAAAATCACCCCTGCAAGGACACCACTGACAGTACCTGCAAAGCGCCACCAACTTTTTTCTAATAAATTTTCACGCCAAGGTTGCGCAGATGCCCAAACCGTCATCGCTGCCCATTGTGGATGAATCAATTCTAAATATTGAGCGATAAAAAGTGCCGCAATAGAGGCACATGCGGTAATGACGGCAAAACGAAAGCGCGCTGCGTTAAATCCTAAGCGGTGCAGTAAAGTTGTATTTAGTGACATAAAATATGGGTAATTTTCGGGGTGTTAAATGGGGTGTTAGTTGATAAAATCAACCAAATGCCAGCTGATTATCGACTAATTGGTTGATAAAATCAACTAAAGAGGTGTTATGCGTACAGAACAAGCCCGAGTATTTGGCGTGATAAGTCGAGCCGCTCATCATTATATGAAATGGATGGGCGAGCCATATGGAATTAATGCGATTGAATGTTTGATGATTTTACATATCCATCAAAATGATGCTTTGACTTTGGAGCAAATTTCTAAAGCAATGGTAGTGGATAAATCCGTCACGACGCGAGGTGTAGGGAAATTTATTGAAAAAAAGTGGGTTGAGAAAACGAATAGTCAGATAGATAAGCGTGCGTACCATGTTTCTCTAACGGAGCTTGGCGCAACCATTGTCAGCGAATTAAACCATAAGTTAGATAAATGGAATGATTATTTAGCCGCCGATTTATCGGAGGAGCAGGCTGAGCAACTATTCCATTCACTTGAAAGTCTCACCAAGCGAGCACTTGAAAGTTCAGTGAATGATTTTCCGTTGATATGTGCAGATACAAAAGCATTAGAGAAATAGTGGCTATACTGATGAATATCACCGCCTTAAAATCAGGCGGCGATATTGTGTATCAATGAGATATGATAACGGCTTATTTACGTGCGTCTAATAGCTGTTGAGCATTCTCTTTGGTTACGACTGTCCAAGGAATTTGGTAGCGCTGATCTTTACCATCATTCCATTGCAGTTGATCTGCATATTGTTTCCAAATCGCTGATTTTGGCTGATAGCTATCGCCTTTTACTGATTTCATTGCGATATCGATAGAGCCTTGCATTTGTGCATTAGCATCTTGCAGAATGGACACCATTTCACCGTCCTGAACCGCAAAAATCGCATCAGAAACGCCATCAACACCAGCAATGGCAAAGCTGTTTACTTCAAGGCCCGCACCTTTAATAGCTTCGATAGCACCTAAGGCCATTTCGTCATTTTGTGCAATAACACCGTTAATTTTTCCACGGTGTTTTTGTAGCCAGTTTTCCATCAGTGGCATCGCTTCTGCCCGTGACCAGTTTGCGGTTTTGCGTTCTAATACTTTGATTTTTCCTGGGCCACATTCGGCAATGGCTTTATCGTTACCTTCACCACGTTGGATTTCACCGCTTCCCCCTTTAGGGCCTTCGATGATCACTACATTGCCTTCACAGTTCATTTTTTCCAGCACTGCTTTAGCTTCCATGTAGCCACCTAGAACGTCATCAGAGACAACTTCAGCGGTCATTTTGTCGGTATTTAGGCGGGCGTTAGTGACAATTACAGGAATTTTGGCTTCATTTGCCATGGTGACCACATCAATATTGGCCTCATAATCCATTGGGTTGATAATGATCGCATCTGTTTTAGTTTGAATTGCTGTTTCAGCTTGGTTATTTTGTACCATTGGATCATAACGGCCATCGTAAACGGTAATGATGGCTTCGCCGTCTTTAACCGCAGGATGCTCTTTTGCCGCTTTCTCCATTAACTGGACGAATTCAGCCTTCATGCCATACATCAAAATGGCAATTTTTACAGGCTCTTCTTTAGCTGCGAGCGCCATGTTACTCATCAACAATGCAGTGGTAAGAGTTGCAATTTTAGTCATTTTTTTCATTATTATACCTTTCACAGTGAGGGTTCAGTGTTGTTTTAATTAATCACGTCTTTGTTTACGTGAAGGGTCGAGCAGTACAGCGATGACGATTAATGCACCTTTAATAATTTGTTGGTAATAGGATGGAACACCTAATAAATCCAAACCATTGTTCATAACACCAATAATTAATACGCCGAAGAAAGTACCGACTAAGGTGCCGACGCCGCCAGACATACTGGTTCCACCGATGACGACAGCGGCGATAGCATCTAATTCATACGCGCCACCAGCACTCGTTTGTGCAGAGCCAGTTCTGGCGGTTAAGATCAAACCAGCGATCCCTGCTAGCGCACCACAGAGTGTATAAACTAATACTTTGACTTTGATCACGCTGATCCCAGATGTTCTAGCACTTTTGGGGTTACCTCCCACAGCATAAACATAGCGGCCAAAAGTGGTCTTATTCAGCAGGATCCAAGCGAGAGCGAAGATAACAATCAGCAAGACAACAGGGACTGGGATATCAAAAATATAGCCATTACCTAGCCATCTAAAATCGCTATTCAGTTGCGAAACAGGGTTACCGTCGGTGGTTAACAGTGTTAAACCACGTGCCGCAGATAGCATCCCCATGGTAACGATAAAGGGTTGAAGGTTAAATTTAGCTAAGATAGTGCCGTTGATCAGGCCACATATGATGCCAATGCCTAATGCGATGATCATCGGCACCATAACCGCATTAGCAGTATCACCGATGGAAAGCCCTGCGTTGGTTGTGGCGAAACGCGCAGCAACAATACCACTAAGAGCAAGAACAGAACCGACAGATAGGTCGACCCCAGCGGTGATAATCACAAAGGTCATGCCAATCGCCAATATACCGTTAATAGAAATTTGGCGTAACACAATCATCATATTGTCTTGGCTAAGAAAATAGTTGTTGGTCCATTCTCCACGAGCAACTTGTACTTCGCCAATGACTGCGACGATAAGGCAAAGCACAAAGAAAGCCATGATAATTCCATACTTATGCATGTTTTTCTTGTTGCGGGCGAGTAAAGACATCCCCGGTGTTGGTGTAGAGTAAGTAGTAGTCATTGTTTTTCTCTTAATTCTTTTAGTAAAAACGATGTCGATAAATTAAACAGCAAGCTTCATTAATTCTGTTTGGGTGGCTTCAGCTGCGGATAGCTCACCGGCAAGTTCACCGTTACGGAAAACAATTATTCGGTCGCTCATGCCAATTATTTCGGATAGCTCGGAAGAAACCATGATGATCCCTTTACCTTTCAAGGCAAATTCAGACATAAAGCGATAAATTTCTTTTTTGGCTCCGACATCAATGCCTCGTGTCGGTTCATCCAATAACATCACTTCAGGATCAAGCAACGCCCAGCGACCAAGGACGACTTTCTGCTGATTTCCGCCACTGAGATTTCCTGCAAGCTGTTCAGCATCAGGAGTTTTAATATTAAACAGTTCGATCATATCGATGGAGCGAGCTTGCTCTTTCTTTTCGTTGATAAAACTGGCTTTGCTGATGGCTGAAAATGAAGCGATATTAATATTTTCACTAATCGAACGACCTAACATGAGTCCTGTTTCTTTGCGGTCTTCCGTCACATAAGCAATACCGGCTTTGATAGCATCTTGAGGTGAATGTTTGCCTAATTGAGTATCATTGATTTTTATGGTTCCAGTCGTGGCATGTTCAATACCAAAAATGAGGTCAAGGAACTCACTGCGACCAGAGCCAACTAATCCATAAATACCTAATATCTCGCCTTTTTTAAGGGTTAGATTGATCTGTTTTATTTTATCCAGCCAACTCACTTGTTCGACAGTTAACAGCGTTTCATTGGTTGGTTGATTAAATTTGGCGAATTCATCCTTAAACTCACCGCCAATAATGTGCTCAATGAGCTGTTCACGCGTGATATCAGCAATGGCACCTTCAGTAATAAAAGTCCCATCGCGGAAAATGGAAAAAGTATCAGCGATTTGAAATATTTCAGATAAGCGATGAGAGACGTAGATGATCCCTTTACCTTTTTGCGCTAAATGCGTGATCACATCGAAAATCTTTTGTGCATCTTCTTCACCAATGGCAGACGTTGGCTCGTCCATAATAATAATATCTGCATCAGCATGAGAAAGTGCTTTAGCGATTTCCACCAATTGTTGCTCGGCAACGCTGAGATTACGGACTTTCTCTGTCGGTGATAAATCAAAATGTAAATCGGCCATTAAATCAGCGGTGAGTTGATTCATCTTTTTAAAATCAACAAACCCTAATTTTTTAGGCTCACGACCTAACCAAATATTTTCAGCAATAGTCAGATCAGGGATAGAACTAAGCTCTTGTTGAACGATAGCTATACCAGCATTGAGCGCATCTTTAGGCTGTTGAAAATGGCAATGTTGGCCTTTAACAATGATGTCACCTGAATCAGGCTGAATGAACCCCATTAGGATACTTAAAAAGGTTGATTTACCTGCGCCATTACCACCACATAATGCGTGAATAGAGCCTTTTTTAAGACTAAATTGTGCATTTTTGAGAGCGACAACTGGCCCAAATGATTTTTTAACCCCGGTAATATGAAGAAGTTCATCTGCCTGAATGTCCACTGAGTTTGTCATATGGCCACCTCTGGATATTCAGTTTGTAGTAAGGAAAGATAATCTTGGTACAGCGCCTCGTAGGATGAAACATGAGTATGATCAGGTTTGACTAATGTGCTTTCATCAAGATGAACAAATCGTTGGCAAATTTGTGCTAGCAATTCTGTTTTATCATCTTGTTCCGTTAGCGTGTCACACCAGATGGCTTGTATTGCAGCGCCAAGTGCAGCGGCTTCACTGTTAGTGACACAAATAACCGGAGAATTCATGATATTGGCAACAATTTGACGCCATTTGGCACTTTTGGCTCCACCACCAGTTAAGCGAATTTCATTGGCTTGGATGCCTTGCTTACGGAATAAATCAATACCAAAACGTAAGCCATAAGTGGCACTTTCAACCACTGCAAGGCTGAGGTTATGTGCATTTAAATTATTACTATCAATATTATGGATACTGGCTTTCGCTTGAGGGAGTTGAGGAACACGTTCACCATTAAAAAATGGCAGCATTTTCAATCCATTGGCACCGGGAGCGGTTTGTTCTAACGCATGATTAAAGCCATTCAGATCCAGATTCAAAAAGTTTTGAATCGTCGTCGTCGCTGAGGTGACATTCATCGTGCAAATCAACGGTAACCAACCATTGGTTGATGAGCAGAAGCCTGCAATCATTTCAGAATCAGCAATAATTGGCGTATCTGAATAAGTAAATAATGTCCCTGATGTGCCTAAACTCATGGTGATAATACCGGGCTTTATATTCCCCGTGCCAATAGCCGCCATCATATTGTCACCGCCACCTGAAGCGACTTTGGTTTGATGAGAAATGCCAAGTCTATCCGCAATATCAGGTAATACCGTACCAATACAGGTTTCTGCCGTGACTAATCGCGGTAGTGCGTGTTGTAAGCGACCTGAATCATCAATTAAATTGATGGTATGTAAATCCCATTCACGAGAACGAATGTTTAATAGGCCAGTGCCAGATGCATCACCATATTCAGCAACACGTACACCTGTTAACCAAAAGTTAAGGTAATCATGTGGTAACAGTACGGTATCTAGCTGCTCCCACAATTCAGGGTGATGCGTTTTTAACCATAAAATTTTAGAAATGGTGTAACCCGTTTGAGGCATTAGCCCCAGCTGAGCGAGAGCACCTTGTGTTCCCCCTAACGCATCAATAATCATTTGATTTTCTACGGCTGTTTCTGTGTCACACCACAATTTCACTGGCGCAATAACGTGTCCTTGTTGATCAAGCGGCACAAAACCGTGTTGTTGGCCTGATACTGAAATCGCGGCAATCTGCTTACCATCGATTTCAGCATTATTGATGGCTTGGCAAAATGCACTTTCTAAGGCATCCGTCCACCAAGAAGCATGCTGTTCACGGCGCCCAGATGCTTCACTAATCAGCGGGTGTGACGCAAAGCCTTCGCCCAAAATTTGTGCGCTTTCGCTATCAACGATAACGACTTTGGTACTTTGTGTACCGCAATCGATCCCAGCATACAGTGTCATTGATTACTCCATTTCCAGCACAATTTTAATATCGGTTGGGCGGCCTTCAGCAGCACGCTCATAGGCTTCAACGCTATCTTTAAATTTATAGGTTGCTGATAAGAGTGGTTTTACATTCAGTTTGCCTGAACTGAGCAAGCGAATAGTGCGAGGGTACATGTTTGCGTAGCGGAAAATGGTTTTAAAGGTGATTTCTTTCGCTTGTGCGGAAACGATATCCAGTGGTGCTGGGTCAATTGGCATACCGACTAAAACGGCAATAGCACCGGGAGCCATATGTTCCGTGATATTGGCAATAACGGCTTTAGCACCACTGCACTCAAATAGTACATTTACGCCATTACCTTCAGTTAATTCACTGACTTTATCTGCGATGGCTTGTGTATCTTTACTGTTGATCGCGTGTAGCCCTGGATATTGTTTAGCAACTTCTAATTTTTTATCAAACAAATCACAGATAATGACATCAGAGCAGCCGCCTGCCAGCGCAGACAATGCCGTAATAATGCCAATAGTTCCTGCACCAATCACTAAGGCAATATCACCCGGTTTGATTTCGGCTTTAGTTGCAGCCTGCATACCAATAGCCAGAGGTTCCACCATCGCACCTTCTGCAAAACTGACATTTTCAGGTAACTTAAAGGTGAATGCAGCAGGGTGGATAACACTTTCCCGTAAACAGCCATCAACGGGTGGTGTTGCCCAGAAACGTACCGCAGGATCTAAGTTATAGAGACCCGCACGAGACTGTGTAGATTGTAGATTTGGGATCCCTGGCTCCATACACACGCGATCGCCAACTTTTAAATGCGAGACATTTTTACCGACGGCAGTAATGACCCCAGAGGCTTCATGACCGAGGATCATGGGTTTTTCGACCACGAAGGGGCCGATACGACCATGTTGGTAGTAGTGAACATCGCTACCACAAATTCCAACAGTATGAATTTTAATTTCGACATCATCCTCTCCAAGGATTTCAGGACTTTGCCAATCTTGAATAGAAATTTTTCCTGCTTTTTCGAGTACTAATGCTTTCATGATCACCTCTATCTCATTTTTATGGTATCGATATCATTTTAATGATGCGGATATTAGATCGAATTTTATTATTTTTATGTGATGTAGGTTATAGTTTCATTAAATGAGTAGCTTTTTTGTAACGATAAGCGGAAAAATGGGCTGGTTGATCACATTTTTTGTGATTTGAATACCGTTATAATGTTATCGGTATCATTAAGGAGAGTCGCAGCATGAATAAAGATAATTACCGCCAACAAGTGATAAACTTTTTACAACAGGCACACATAACTATCACTGAAGAAGAAAAAGCGCGGATTGAAATTGCCAGTTTTGGTTTACCTGATTATCCACGTTCTGGGTTGCAGTTGCTAACTTATTGTAATAATGAACGTTATTGTGCGAAAGAGCTGGTGCTATTTCCTAATCAAGTCTGTCCTGAGCATCGACACCCTCCTTTTGATGATTCAATAGGTAAGCAAGAAACGTTTCGTTGTCGTTGGGGGGAAGTATATCTTTTTGTCGATGACCCAACACTCAGATTAAATCAAAATGATTCAGGTGAACCTATTTGTGCTAAGCCTGAAGGGGATGAGCAATGGTATCAATGTGATCGCTTTATTTTATTAAAAGCAGGCGATCAGTATACGATAAAACCTAATACATTACATTGGTTTAAGGCCGGTAGTATGGGAGCGGTTGTTTCTGAGTTTTCCAGCGAAAGTCGTGACGAATTAGATATTTTTACTGATCCTCGCGTGCGGCGCTTGGAAGGTGTTTGAGTTATTGAACGGATTTTGCATGACTGAAACGATTAAATGATACTATAATGGTATAAAATGATACTTAGTTTAATGAGGAGATGAAATTGGCCGATCATAAGTCACAGAAGGTGACACTTGAAAATGTCGCGGCACTTGCAAATGTCAGTAAAATTACTGCATCCCGTGCTTTTTCACAGCCAGACAAAGTTCATCCCGAAACCTTAAAAAGGATTTTAGAAGCAGCAGATAAAATAGGCTATGTGGTAAATACAGTGGCACGTAGCCTACGTGCTAAATCATCAAAGACTATCGGTATCGTTACCCCTGATATGGGAAACCCATTTTTTGGTGGATTGGCGAAATTGATGACGCAAGAAGCTTATCATGTAGGTTATGACACGTTGGTTTTTGATTCTTATGAATCAAAAGAAAATGAAGCACGTATCATTGAAAAACTGATCGGGTATAACGTGGACGCCATTATTTTGTCTGTTGTTTCATCTGATCGCTTTTATAAGCCTGCTTATTTTAGGCAACTAGAATTATTAAATATCCCAGTTATTTTAGTGGATAGGGAAGTGGACATTAAGCAATGTAGCGGCGTTTATATTGATAATTTAGATTGTGGTTTGCAAGCAGGGCGCTTTTTGCAATCGCAAGGCGCAAAAAAAGTCGTGATCGTTTCAGGTCCTGAAGATTCGAATGTTGCTAGAGACCGAGTAACAGGTTTAAATGCAGCACTGCAAGGCAGTGTCGATAAAGTTGATATTTTATATGCCGACTTCCTGATGGACGAAGCCTATAAGGTAACAGATAATTATCTGCAACATCATAAAGCCCCCGATTATTTTGTTGGTTGTAATAACCAAATCTCTTTAGGGATTATCAAGGCTTGTATAAAGCATCAAATTTCACTACGTGATGATGTGGCTTTATTTAGCATTGATGAAGTGTCTTATTCATCAATATATGGTTTTAATTTCCCTTGTATTTCTCACGACTTACAAGAAATTGCTTGGCAAGTGATCAATATGGCGGTGAGAAGAGCATCTGATGATACGGCTAAGCCTGCTAAAGTGATTGTGCGTGGGAAATTGACAGCAATATCACCAGAACATGCTTTATAAAGAGTACAGTTTTTAACTTATACTCTAAATAATTCAAGTTGCGGGTAGGCGACAAGCGAAGATAGTCGCGGAGTATAGATAGACTATGTGACTCGGCTAGCTGAGTGTTGTCACTTATACCTTAACAAAAGCCCTGCAACTTGAAGGATGACGAATATAACTTTTTATTCAGTGTCATCGTTTATATTAACCTTAAATACGCTTATCGCTTTCAGAGAATGGGGCGATTGAGGTTAATATGAACCCATTGCCCATCGAATAACTCGCTGAAATTAAATATTTCGGGTAAATGTGCGTCTATGGTAAAGCGATATTAATCAACGCTGGCCAATTCACTGTAGAGATTATCAAGGCACTTCTTTTTCATTGACGATAAGTGAAAACTTTTATAATCACTGTCTTTCTCTCCACTCTTCATAGGTAAGTTATGACTATAAAATACCGTTTTTTGCATACCTCTCAATTAACACCCCGTGAAAAAGAAATGCTATTTAGTTTGCTAGTAGAAGGCTTTGATAATGATTTTAGCGACGATGACTTTCAACATACATTAGGTGGTATGCATGTTATTGCCTATGACCAACAAAAAATGATTGGTCATGTTGCTATTATACAGAGAAATATGGTCATGAATAATGAACCCATTTCAGTGGGTTACGTTGAAGCGATGGTGGTTGAGCAAACTTATCGTCGCCAAGGAATTGGTACTCATTTGATGCAACACATCAACGAGATCATTAGTTCATGTTACCAGCTAGGGTTGTTATCAGCTTCAGAAGAAGGGCAGCAACTTTATTCTTCTGTGGGTTGGAAGGTGTGGAAAGGCAGCTTATTTGAGCTAAAACAGAGACAATATATGCGCTCCATTGAAGAAGAGGGCGGTGTGATGGGGTGGTCAGCGAATGAGAGTATTGATTTCACCGCTTCATTGTATTGCGATTTCCGCGGCGGAGACCAGTGGTAAATTAGGTCATAGCCATCCTTATTCGGATGGCTATTGAATTGGCCTATTAATGGCTATGTTCTTGTTGTGGCAAAGCTGATGTAGGGAGCCCAAATATTTTGTCGAATGCCCAGTTAAAAAAGAAAGTATAAATAGGAATAAAAATAATTAGCGCAAAATCGAGTATGAGTGCTTGTAGCAAGCTAATTGATAGCCACCATGCAATTAAAGGGATCAAAAAGATCACTAAAGTTAATTGAAATAAAATCGCATGAACAAATCGACGGCGAAATGTTCGAATTCTTGATTTTTGTTTCGATTCCCAATATTCAAAAGCAACATTGAAAATAAAATTCCAACTAACGGCAATGGTAGTAATCACCAAAGCCAAGGGGCCTGTAGTGCCCGCTGAATTCCCCGAAAGAAATGCCAGTGCTAATGATGAAATAACCCAGCCAATGACTTCATAGGCGGTAATAAAAACCACTTTACGTTTGATACCTTGCATTTTATATCCATTATTCTGTGCTGTGAGAGCTGGTAAGTTAAGTCAAGATTAGTGATAATAAAAGTTAACTACTATCAGGATTATTGAAAGGTTAACGATGCCATTTAATAGTGAAAATTTAAGTATATTTTTAACGGTCATAGAAAAAGGTTCATTTTCAGCAGCAGCGCGATCGCTGCATAAAGTGCCTTCAGCGGTAAGTATGGCCATTGCTAATTTAGAAGCGGAGTTAGGTTTTTTACTATTTGAAAGGCATACACGTGAGCCAAAACCCACGGAGAAAGCACTCGCTTTAGTGCCTTACGCTCGCAATATTGTGGATAATTTGTGGCAGTTAAATATTTTTTCTCGTGAATTAACTGAAGGTGTTGAAAGCACATTAACCATTGGTGTTGCCGAAGGGATAAACCCAAATATGCTGTTTGAAGCACTAAAAATAATTAGCCAGCGCTACCCTTTAATGCATGTGGAATTAATCACTGCGGCACAAGATGATATTTTCCCCCTGCTGTATGAGCACAAAATTCAATTAGCGATGGCGTTTGGTGGGTTATCGGTGAATTCACAGGAGCAGTTTTATTGCATTGGTTATGAGTCTTTAGTTGCAACTATTAGTGCCGATCACCCATCAATTGCTCACAAAACAGGCTTGTTTATCGAAGATTTAGTGCAAACACGGCAAATTGTGATCAGCAGTTTTCAGCGTCAATTAAGTGACATTCGGTCGGTGGTTGCAACAAATTTTTGGCGGGTGGGAAGCTTTACTATGGCTCTAGGTTTAGTGAAAGCAGGTATGGGGTGGGGAAATTTACCCATTTCTTTAATCAAAGATCAACTTCAGTCTGGTGCGCTAAAACAGCTGGAGTTTAAAAATACCCCAAATGGTTTGGAACTTCCCATTCATATTACCTGTTTAAAAGGTCAGGTATTAAAACGGGGCGCACAGGAATTGATTGAGTTATTAAAAACCAATAATTCGGCAAGATAAAACACAGTAATTTGATAGAGGGTAAATTTATGTCATTAAAGATTATTGGTTTATTTTTCTTAACTGCATTGGCTGAAATAGCGGGATGTTATTTCCCTTACTTATGGATGAAAAAGCAGGGAGGAATATGGTTATTATTGCCCGCTGCATTATGTTTAATCATATTTGTTTGGTTGCTGACATTGCACCCAGAGGCAAGCGGCCGTATTTATGCAACTTATGGTGGAATTTATATCGCAACGGCATTGATATGGCTACGTGTTGTTGATGGCGTATCATTAACCACAACCGATTGGCTCGGTGCCATCGTAGTATTTATTGGCGCAGGTATTATTATTAGTGGTTGGAAGTAGCTAACACTATGAATTTATAATTTTTTATGGTGGTAGGGATTGTTTGCGGCTGACGACATACTTATATATGCACAGTACTATAAATGTTTATCGCTCAGCCTTATCTCAAATTATTTAATATACGTATAAAATATAATTATAATATTATTATTTCTTTTTAGTTAAGCTTAGGAATGATTATTTATAAATTAAGCTAAATTCTATTTTTTGATTTTAATTCCTATTTTGTGTTTTATAAATTTATGGTGGATTGATCTGTATCAATAATGAGAAATATTACCTAGTTGGTGGTATTTTAAAAAGAAAATTAACTACTCAAATAATATTAATTTACTATTTATTTTCACCTTCATTGATTTTAGGCAATATATTATTATCATGCGCTGATATTCTGCGACCGATTTATACTCGTTATACTTCTAATTGCAGGGTTTTGACGACGCTCCGCTAGGTGGGTTTCATTATTTATTTTATTTCCCATCTATCTTTGCTTGTCGCTTATCTGCACCTCGAATTATTTAGAGTATATAAAACAAATATAAAGAGGGAAGCAATGAACGTCAGTCGCAGAAAGTTTTTTAAAATCTGTGCCGGCGGGATGGCAGGTACTACTGTAGCTGCGTTAGGTTTTATGCCTGCAACGGCAATGGCCAATGTACGTGAATATAAATTACTTCGGTCTAAAGAGACTCGTAATACTTGTACTTACTGTTCTGTAGGATGTGGATTATTAATTTATAGCATGGGCGATGGTGCCATGAATGCTAAATCGGCTATCTTCCATGTTGAGGGTGATCCTGATCACCCAGTCAACCGAGGTGCACTGTGTCCGAAAGGCGCTGGTTTACTTGACTATATCCATAGTGAAAATCGCTTACGCTATCCTGAATATCGTGCACCGGGCTCTGATAAATGGCAACGTATCAGTTGGGATGACGCATTTACTCGCATCGCTAGATTGATGAAAGATGACCGCGATGCCAACTTTATTGAAACAAACGATCAAGGAACCACGGTTAATCGTTGGCTCTCCACAGGGATGCTGTGTGCATCAGCGGCGAGCAATGAAACCGGTATGCTAACCCAGAAATTTGCCAGATCACTGGGGATGCTGGCAGTTGATAACCAAGCGCGTGTCTGACACGGACCAACGGTAGCAAGTCTTGCTCCAACATTTGGTCGCGGTGCGATGACCAACCACTGGGTTGATATTAAAAATGCCGATGTGATTATTGTCATGGGCGGAAACGCTGCGGAAGCACACCCTGTTGGGTTCCGCTGGGCGATAGAAGCGAAAAACAATAATGACGCAACCTTAATTGTGATCGATCCACGCTTTACGCGCACGGCATCAGTTGCTGATCATTATGTTCCTATTCGTTCTGGTACTGACATCACCTTCTTGTCAGGCGTTTTGCTGTACCTGATTGAAAACAACAAAATCAATGCCGAGTATGTTCAACACTATACTAACGCAGCATTGTTGGTTAGGGATGATTTCAGCTTTGATGATGGTTTATTTAGTGGTTATAACGCAGAAAAACGCGCTTATGATAAAACGACTTGGAACTATCAATTTGATGAAAACGGTTATGCATTACGTGATGATAGCTTGCAACATCCTCGCTGTGTTTGGAACTTACTCAAACAACACGTTTCGCGTTATACACCTGAAATTGTAGAGCAAATCTGTGGTACGCCAAAAGATGACTTTTTAAATGTCTGTGAGATTTTGGCATCAACCAGTACAGCAGATAGAACGACCACTTTCTTGTATGCATTAGGCTGGACGCAACATACTGTTGGTGCTCAAAACATCCGTACTATGGCAATGATCCAATTATTGTTAGGTAATATGGGCATGGCGGGCGGAGGCGTTAACGCATTACGTGGTCACTCAAATATTCAAGGTTTAACCGATTTAGGTCTGTTATCCACCAGCTTGCCGGGTTATTTAACCTTGCCTTCTGAAAAATTGACTTCTGTCGACAGCTATTTGGCAGCAAACACACCGAAAGCGACGTTACCTAATCAAGTTAACTATTGGAGCAATTATCCAAAATTCTTTGTCAGCTTGATGAAGTCTTTCTACGGTGATGCGGCTCAAAAAGATAACCAATGGGGTTATGACTGGTTACCTAAGTGGGATCAGGCTTATGACGTGATGAAGTACTTTGACAT
Organism: Providencia manganoxydans; assembly: GCF_016618195.1. Taxonomy (NCBI): domain Bacteria; kingdom Pseudomonadati; phylum Pseudomonadota; class Gammaproteobacteria; order Enterobacterales; family Morganellaceae; genus Providencia; species Providencia manganoxydans. The sequence continues at coordinate 2,969,953 of NZ_CP067099.1, read as the reverse complement.
GATGAGTAAAGATCAAGTCAATGGCTATATTTGTCAAGGATTTAACCCAGTTGCTTCATTCCCTGATAAAAACAAAGTTGTCAGTTGTTTAAGTAAACTGAAATACCTAGTGGTTGTTGATCCGTTGGTAACCGAGACCGCAAACTTCTGGCAAAACCACGGTGAAATGAATGATGTAGATCCTGCTGCTATTCAAACTGAAGTTTTCCGTTTGCCATCGACGTGTTTTGCTGAAGAAGATGGTTCGATCGCTAACTCAGGCCGTTGGTTACAGTGGCACTGGCAAGCTGCGGATGCACCCGGAGAAGCACGTAATGATGGGCAAATACTCACAGGTATTTTATACAAAATTCGTGAGCTGTATGAGCAAGAGGGGGGCAAAGGCCGTGATCCATTAATGCAAATGCGTTGGAACTACAAACGCCAATTCCACCCTGAATCAGAAGAAGTCGCGAAAGAGAACAATGGTGTTGCATTGGTCGATTTGTATGATGCTGATGGCAACTTGCAAGCCAAAAAAGGTGAATTACTCAGTTCATTTGCGCTATTACGCGATGACGGCTCTACGGCTTCGTCTTGCTGGATCTATACCGGCAGTTGGACAGAAAAAGGCAACCAGATGGCAAATCGTGATAACAGCGATCCATCAGGCATCGGTAATACATTAGGTTGGGCATGGGCATGGCCGCTAAACCGACGTGTCATTTATAACCGTGCATCTTGTGATACTCAAGGTAGACCGTGGGATAAAAAACGCACCTTAATTGAATGGAATGGTAAAAAATGGGTCGGTAATGATATTCCTGATTTTAATACCTCTGCGCCTGAAGTCGGGACAGCGCCATTTATTATGCAGCCAGAAGGTCTAGGGCGTTTATTTGCGATTGATAAAATGGCAGAAGGGCCGTTCCCTGAGCACTATGAGCCTTTTGAAACACCACTGGGCACCAATCCATTACATCCTAATGTGATTTCAAACCCAGCGGCACGGATTTTTGAGGAGGACAAACAACGCCTTGGAAATCACGAACAGTTCCCTTATGTCGGCACCACCTATCGCTTAACTGAGCATTTCCATACATGGACTAAGCACGCGCGTTTAAATGCGATTGTGCAACCTGAACAATTTGTGGAAATCAGTGAGACGTTAGCGAAGGCAAAAGGAATAGCCAACGGTGACAAAGTTAAAGTGAGCAGCAAACGTGGTTTTATAAAAGCGGTTGCCGTGGTGACTCAACGACTACAAACCTTGATGGTCGATGGTAAACCGATTGAAACGGTTGGCTTACCGATCCACTGGGGCTTTGAAGGTGTAACACAAAAAGGTTTTATTACCAATACGTTAACACCATCAGTCGGCGACGCAAACTCTCAAACACCTGAGTATAAAGCGTTTTTAGTTAATATCGAGAAGGCGTAAGGGAGGGAACAAATGCAATCTCAAGACATTATTAAACGTTCCGCGACCAACAGTATTACGCCTCCGCCACAGGTGCGTGATGACAAGTTTGAAGTTGCAAAACTGATTGATGTGACATCCTGTATTGGCTGCAAAGCCTGTCAGGTTGCTTGTTCAGAGTGGAACGATATTCGTGATGAAGTAGGTCATTGTGTTGGGGTTTATGACAACCCAATGGATTTGAGTGCCAAATCATGGACCGTGATGCGATTTAGTGAAACCACTGAAAACGGTAAGCTCGAATGGCTGATCCGCAAAGATGGCTGTATGCATTGTAGTGATCCTGGATGCTTAAAAGCCTGTCCTTCCGCGGGTGCCATTATTCAGTACGCCAATGGGATTGTGGATTTCCAATCTGAACATTGTATTGGCTGTGGCTACTGCATTGCGGGTTGTCCATTTAATATTCCACGGCTGAATCCGAAAGATAATCGAGTGTATAAATGCACCTTATGTGTGGATAGAGTCGCGGTAGGGCAAGAGCCTGCGTGTGTGAAAACTTGCCCAACAGGCGCCATTCATTTTGGTACGAAGAAAGAGATGTTGGAGTATGCAGATGAACGCGTCACTAAGCTTCAGAAGCGAGGCTTTAGTAATGCGGGGATCTACGATCCACAAGGCGTTGGCGGCACACACGTTATGTACGTGTTACAACATGCGGACAACCCTCAGCTCTATCATGGATTACCAAAAGATCCTCAAATAGATACACCGATTAACCTTTGGAAAGGGGTTCTCAAGCCACTTTCAGTGGTAGGCTTTATTGCCACTTTTGCCGGTCTAATTTTCCACTATGTAGGAATTGGGCCAAATAAAGAAGTGGATGATGAAGAGGAGAAAGACGATCATGAGTAAAAAGAGCAAAATGATTGTTCGGACAAAATTCATTGACCGTGCATGTCACTGGACAGTGGTCATCAGCTTCTTTTTAGTGGCTTTGTCAGGGATAGCGTTATTCTTCCCGACATTAAAATGGTTGACTGAAACCTTTGGTACACCGCAAATGGGGCGTATTCTTCATCCATTTTTTGGTGTGCTGATCTTTGTTGTGCTGATGTTTATGTTTTTTCGTTTTGTTAAACATAATATTCCAGACAAGCAAGATCTACCTTGGATTAAAAACATTGTTGAAGTGTTAAAAGGCAATGAACACCATGTGGCTGATGTGGGGAAATACAACGCAGGGCAAAAAATGATGTTTTGGAGCATAATGAGCATGATTTTTGTTCTGTTGGCGACAGGGATCATTATCTGGCGTCCTTATTTTGCCCATCTATTCCCTATGTGGTTAGTGCGTTGGAGTTTATTGATCCATGCTGCTGCTGCAATTATTTTAATCCATGCGATATTGATCCATATGTATATGGCATTTTGGGTAAAAGGTTCTATTAACGGCATGATCGAAGGAAAAGTGAGTCGCCGTTGGGCGAAAAAACACCACCCGCGTTGGTACCGTGAAGTTGAAGCCAAAGAAGCAAAAGCTGAAACGCAAAAGAATAAATCTTAGGAATTAAACTGAGAGATATAAAGCCATTGCTGTCAAAATGAAGTGACCCCCAATAGTTGGACAATCAATTACTGGGGGTTTTTTATTTAATTTGATGATTTGGTGCTATTTGAAATTTTTTCAATACAAAAAAGACGGGAGGTAAGCTAAAACTAATAGTTACTTGCAAATCATAATGAAAGAGCATCACGATGAGTATTGAATCCGTTAGAAAATTTATTGCCGAACATGCCCCTGATATTGAAATTCTTGAAACAGATGGTGTGACTGCAACAGTTGAACAGGCGGCGATTGTCCATAATGTTGAACCAAATCAAATCGCGAAAACCTTATCCTTAAAAGTCAAAAATGAGGTTGTGCTGGTGGTTTGCGCTGGGGAAGCAAGGCTAGATAATCAAAAAGTTAAGCAAGCTCTCGGGGCTAAAGCAAGGATGCTAAGAGCGGATGAAGTCGTTGAGTTGACGAGTCATCCAGTAGGTGGGGTTTGCCCTTTTGGGCTACCAGAAGCATTACCTGTATATTGCGATGTATCGTTACAACAATATAGCGAAGTATTGCCGGCAGCTGGCTCAGTGAATAGTGCGTTGCGGATTTCACCACAGCGTATATTAGAACTCACCAAAGGAGTTTGGATTGATATCTGCCAATAAGGTTATCTAAAATGGCTTTAATTTGAATGACCATCGACTACCAAAGATAAATACCTTTAGGGAGCTACATTAGCTCTCTATTTCAGGATTCTGTAGCCGATATAACACATGTTCACTCAGCCAATGACCTTCCGGAAGTGCTGGGTGATTAAAATGTTCTGCGTCTTTATGCATCCCCAATTTTTTCATCACAGCCTCTGAAGGGGTATTGGACACAGCAGTAAAAGCGACTAATTCTTTCAGTTTTAGCTGTTCAAAGGCAAATTTGATCACAACTTGAGCGGCTTCGGTTGTATAGCCTTGACGCCAATATTCGGCGCGCAATCGCCAGCCAATTTCAGTACAAGGTGAGAAAGGAAACAGATATCTAGGAATATTTAGCCCAACAAATCCAATTAATTCACCCGTTAATTTTAATTCAACAGCCCATAAACCCCATCCACCTTGCGAATCGAACCTTGCCATTATTTGTGACATTAGGTGATCGCTTTGCGCTTTATCTAATACAGAAGGGAAATAGCGCATCACCTCTGTAGAGCTGTTCATTTTAAAAAAAGCAGGCTTGTCTTGTTCTGTCCAGCCCCGTAATCGCAGGCGAGGTGTTTCTAATTCAATAATTGACATGGTGCTCCTCATTTTATTGATGGATTTAGTCTTAGATGTAGGATTGGAAAAGGATTACCCTCACCGTCTTTTTCAGAGCGAGCGAATTGTTTAAACCCCATATATTGATAGAAACCAACTGCTTGAGGATTTTGTTCATTCACATCAACTTCAGTGATACCTAGTTCTTTAATGGCGAAATTCAGTAATTGTTTACCTGTTCCTTTGCCGCGATTAGCCTGAGATATAAATAACATTTCAAGCTTATTGCCATCAACACCTAAAAAGCCATCGATGCGATTATTATTGAGAGCAACATAGACTGTAAGATGTGGCAAATATTGTTCAAGGATAGCGACTTTTAATTGTTGTAGTATTTTTTCAGGCAAGAAGTCGTGTGTTGCTCTGACTGATGATTCCCAAACATCAATAATTTCATGATACTGAGAGGGTATTGCGGGTAAGATTTTCACGTAATTTTATTCTTTTGTTAATTGAAAAAACATCTTAAAGCGTCTCTAATTAATGTCAATAGCAGGCTCACTTCGTAACAATAACCTCATTTATAAATAGGCATATTAGATGTTAATACATTGATAAGTCTATTTTTGAGATATTAATCGCAGAAAAAAAAGTGAGTTACTTCATGATAAGAGGATGACATATTTATCACTGTATCGACTCTATTGGTTATTTTTCTCAGAGAGTTGCTGATATTGAATAACTGTAAAAATATTAAAATGGTAGGGGTATCTCGATGAAATATAAGGTTTTAACATTTTGTTTATCCGCCGCATTATCAGCACCGATAGCACCCGTTCTGGCAAGTACAGATAATGCTGAAAATATGCAACTCGAACAAGTCTTATTATTAAGTCGTCATAATTTACGGACACCAATTGTTAATACAGGTATTTTGACTGAAGTCACAGATAAAAAGTGGCCTGCTTGGGATGCGCAAAGTGGCTATTTAACGACTAAAGGCGGTGCACTTGAAGTGTATATGGGACACTATTTCAGAGAGTGGATTGATCAAAATAAACTTGTCTCTGATGAACTTTGCCCAACAGATAATGAAGATCTGTTTGTTTATACTAATAGTTTGCAAAGAACGATTGCCACCGCTCAATTCTTTACCGCAGGTGCATTTCCGGGCTGTGCAGTAAAAATTCATCATCAACCTGAAATAGGTAAGATGGATCCTGTATTTAACCCAATTATTACTAATGATAGCCCTGAATTTAAGCAAAAAGCACTTGCTGCAATGGCTGAGCATTTAAAAGGACTTGATCTTAAACCGGGTTATGATGAGTTAGATACTGTTCTCAATATTAAAGATTCACAGAAATGTAAGGCTGATAAGTTATGTGAGCTCTCATCACAGGATAACAGTTTTATTATTGAAGCGGATAAAGAGCCAGGGGTAGTGGGCTCACTTAAAATTGCGAACTCTGCTGTTGATGCCATTGATTTACAGTACTATGAAGGTTTTCCAGCGGATCAAGTGGCTTGGGGACTTGTTAATAGCGCTGATAAGTGGAAGAAGCTTAATACGTTAAAAAATGGCTATCAGGAAACGTTATTTACGCCAAAATTAATTGCTAAGAATGTCGCTCACCCTTTATTAAATTATATCAATAAAGGTTTTACTTCCGCGAGTAAAGGTGAAACAGCTAAGTTTATTATGTTAGTAGGCCATGATTCGAATATTGCATCGTTATTATCGGCTATGGATTTCAAACCTTATCAATTAGCGGAACAATATGAACACACACCAATTGGCGGTAAATTAGTGTTCCAACGTTGGCATGATAAGAGTGATAAAAAAGATTATGTTAAGGTGGAATATGTGTATCAAACCGCAGATCAGCTAAGAAATAATAGCTATCTCTCATTAGAGACACCGCCAAAACACGTCACTTTAGAAATGAAAAATTGCCCAATTGATAAAAATGGTTATTGTTCTTGGGAAGATTTCCAAAAGGTGATGAAGTCCGCGCTAGAGCAATAAGTGGTTTTAAATGTAGTTGTTAGCCCGCCTGAGTAATTGGCGGGCTTTTCATTGTTAGTATACAGGGAGGCACATAGACAACTTGAGGTAGTATGATGGGAACTTCAGGAAAAAAGTACCTAAAAGTCAGAAAAAACCCTGCTAGATAGCAGGGCGTGAAAGCCACGAAAATGTTTATGAGTCTCTAATCTAACCTATAATCTTATGTAATAGTCTTATAAATTGTGTGTATTTATTATCTCTCGATTTGTTCGTTTTAAGATGATCGCAAAAAGTTAAATGACTGATAATTCCGCTAAAGAGACTATTTTTAGCTATGCCGCTGACTGTTTAAGTTGCAGTATCTTTCGTAAAGTCATAGATAGCATATTTACTCATGCTCTATAACATATTGATGTACGCTCTAATCATTGCATTAACTTATTGCTTAGCTGCATATGAAATTATATGTAGAGGATTAACGGATCACTAAAACCGATGTTTTGGCATAACGTACGACTGAAGCCGCATTTGATCCCAGTAGATAGGTCGACATACTTGGATGGCGAGAGCCAATTAAGATGATGTCAGCGCTAATTTCTTCTGCAATAGCTAAAATTTCATCTTTAACTGAACCGACTGAAGAGGTCACGTGAATTTTATCAGCGGGGAGTGAGAAGCGTTTTACTTTCTCTTTTAACTCGTTAAGGATGATCTCAGCTTGTTTTTCATCATCAGGGAAGTCGCCTGGTAGTATGGTGCCACCGTAACGTAGATAGTTTGAAATGGGTGCTGTAACGGCAAGAAAATGAACGTTTGCATTGTTTAATTTTTGGATGGCTTCAACGTGAGGGATAACGAGGTCCGTCAAGGCATCTTCGGTTACATCAATCGGAACTAAAATAGTTTTGTACATACATCCTCTTTTTTGTCTTTTATTTTATACTCGTCATACTTCAAGTTGCAGGGGTGTTGACTACGCTCAGCTTACCGAGTCACATAGTTCATCTATGCTCCCCGTCTATCTTCACTTGTCGCCTACCTGCAATTTGAATTATTTAGAGTATATAAGTTTAGAACATTTCATTGTATATTGAAATTAATCATTAGTATTTTCAATATAATGAGTGTTTATAAAAAGTAAAAAAGAAACGGATTATGAGGGGAGAATGGAACAGATATAACCACCGTGATCATGGTAATCACAGTGGTCATCATCACAATTATTTTTTACAAGCTTCCTTTAGGCCACCTTTGCAGGCTTTGTCGAGGTATTCGGCCGCTGATTTATCACTTAACTCAGTGCCTTCACCGTTTTCATACATTTTACCTACTTGATATTGCGCTGGTGGATATTTTTTATCTGCTGATTTTTTAAACCAATCGAATGCCACAATGTAGTTTTGTTTAACACCAATACCTTGGTAATATATCTGTCCCATATAGTTTTGAGCCTCAGCATTACCTTGTGTTGCGGATTTTTCAAACCATTGGATAGCCGTTTCGATATTGGGCTCAACACCATGGCCATTCAAGTACATATCACCTAAAAATAGCTGCGCATCTGAGTTTCCTTTATTTGATGCCATAGTTAGCCATTTTTTGGCTTTAGGGTAGTCTTGCTTTACTTCATTACCAAGATAATAACCAATACCCAACATAACTTGGGCTTTGATATCCCCTTTTTGCGCTTCTTTTTCAATCAATTTAAGGGTTTCGTTTGATACGGCCGCAAAGCTTGAATGAATAGAAAGGATAAAAAATAGAATTAATGAGTAAATTTTATACATAGCAATATTAAAATCTTATTGAGTCCATCGATTAGCCGGTTAGTTTTATTGTTACATACGCTTGGTATTGGTATTTTTACTTAATTTCATCACGTTTCAATTTACAGCTCTTTTGATAAGGTATAGTGACTATGTGCATTCACATGGCCTCCTATCGTTCCTAGCGGCTTATTTACTTATTGCCTAGCTGCCAATATGAATTATTTAGAGCATTGCTCTGTACACTTTTAACGGATGATGACTACACCTTAAATAACTTATTAAATATATTAATATCATGTTTTAACAAGCATAGCGATGTTAACAGTAGCTAATATACCGAGTAACAACCTTATTTTGTTGTAAATACTCTACGACTACAGAGATAGAATATCAATGTGTTTTAAGCTTTTTTATATAATGTCGTTAGACTTAGTTATCTATTGTAACAATACACTATAAAAGTGTTTTTTATTGTGAAAAACATATGAAATATCTACTAATTTAAAGTGTATATAGCTTGGATTTTTTAAGTGACATATTGTTATTACCAATTATTGGTCACCATCATCAACCCTGGAATAGTGCAAGTAGCAATACCTATTATTAGGGTTAAATTTCCTAAGTATCTGATTTTTTTATTAAGTGAAAAGACGCAGAAAAATAAAAACCAAAGCACAGCCCATAGCAGCCATAATGTAACCATTCTAAGATCTGAATTTGTATAATAAGCATAAAATAAAGCATTAAAGAAAACAAATAAGCAATACCAACCAAATAATTTTCCCGATAACGAACAGATTTTTACTAAGCTGAGAAAGATATAGGTGAACGTAAATAACATAGATTGTGCAATGGCCACATAGTCAGCACTTTCTTTGGCATTTAGCATTAATACAATATTTCCAATGAGGCAGAAAAAGCCAATAATGCCATTAAAAATCCCCGTTTCTTTATCATCATATCCTTTGATTATCGAGATACCATTTACAATTAAAACACTGCCGATAAAAATGAGTAATATACCGCCCATATATCACCTCTTGAGGGTCAATTGGTTATCATTTACGGTAAACTCGATGTATTCACTATGTTTTCCCTTCAAGATTATGTTGGCGACTAAAGGCTCTATATGCACTTTAAACACTCGCTTTATATCTCGGACACCATAACGACGATCACACATTGAATTTATTTTTAATTTTGCTGCATTATCTAATACGACGGTCATAAAAGACCGAGCGATCCTTTTATTGAGCTTTGATAATTCTAAGTCGATAATTTTGATTGCCTGCTCGGAATCAATTTTCTTAAAACTGATTTTCCGGTCAATACGATTAATAAATTCAGGCTCAAAGCGCTGTTCAAGCTGCTTAAGCATTTTTTGTTGTTGAGACTTTGAGTTAAAAAGTTCAAATAATGTTCGTTTCTCGTTCAGAATATCTTTTGAGCCTAAATTAGACGTCATAATAATAATCGCATTTCTGAAATTAATATTTTTTTGCCCATTAGCGAGACTCAGTTCACCAGTATCAAGAATGTTGAGCAACGTTCTAATCACTTCTTTGCTCGCTTTCTCTATTTCATCAAACAGGACGATACTAGGGGTACTATAACTTCCAGCTATCTTATCGCTATCAAATAAAGAATAGGATTCTTTACTGCCTGAATAGCCTGGTGGAGCACCGGATAGGGATGCGGCATAATGATCTTGGGACAAGGTATTCATGTTAATACGGCAAGATAAATTTTTGCCATTATTGAGCGCTTTTGCTAAAGCAATAACGGTTTCTGTTTTACCTACACCTGTTGGCCCCAAAAATAGCAAGGTGCTAAGTGGTCTCTCCGGATCAAATATATTGGCTTTAATACAATACAACACATCTTTCAATTGTTTTAATACATCATCTTGCCCAATAATCTGTTTCTCTATCGATTGGATAACGTTATCAGGATCAAAAGTAAAGCGGAATCCCTTTAAGTCATGTTGTGACGGCTGGGTGCCGCTATTTTTTTGAGGGGGATGATTTGATGCCAACATGTCATTGATAAAAGGCATAGTTTATTCCTAAATAACAGCGATATTAGTAGTCACTCTTTAATATATGAAGAGTGACTACTTTTCATTAATTCGTGTTAACCAACATCTTTGGTTTTATTTCCGCTGGTAGGCAAATCATAAACTTGGCATTCTGAAACCCCAACAGTATCACGTGTGATGGTTTCCACTTGCTCTCGCGTTTTTTCTGCATCTAATACCCAACTGCGATAAAATTCAAATGGACATTCAGCTAACCCTTTATCACCATCACCTGAATTATAAATACCTGTATAGCCACGATGTAAAATCTTAAAGAGATGATTTTGTGATTGGTCATATTTGCGTGCATCACGAATTTCAGTCACAGAAAGTTGAGCATATTGAATACCCATCTCTTCTTCACCACATTCGCCAAGCGTTCGACCATCAAAGCCAATGATTGCAGAGTGTCCAAAGTAGGTATATACGCCATCAAAGCCTGTTCCATTCGCGACAGCAACATAACAGTTATTTGCCCACGCCATGGTTTTTGCCATCAAAATTTGTTGTTCTTTAGCGGGATACATATAACCTTGGCAGCGAACGATCAGTTCAGCGCCTTTCATTGCGCAGTCGCGCCATATTTCAGGATAGTTGCCATCATCACAGATAATTAAGCTAATTTTTAACCCTTTTGGCCCCTCTGAAACATAGGTTTTGTCACCGGGGTACCAGCCTTCAACAGGACACCATGGGATGATTTTGCGATATTTTTGAACAATATTGCCGTTGTCATCAATTAAAATCAGTGTGTTATAAGGTGCTTTTAAAGGATGATCTTCATGCTGCTCTCCTGTAATGGAAAAGACTCCCCAAACTTTGTTGGCTTTACAGGCAGCAGAGAATATTTGTGTTTCATCACCGGGAACAGTAGCCGCTGTTTCCATCATTTCTTCATGGTCATACATGATCCCTTGGGTGCTATATTCTGGAAAAATAATCAGGTCGAGGCCCGGTAAACCTGTTTTTACGCCAGTAATGACATCTGATATTTTTTGCGCATTTTCAATGACGTCTTTACGACTATGTAAGCGAGGAATTTTATAGTTCACTACAGCAACACCGACGGAAGTAGGGCTACTCGATATATCACCATGTCTCATAATGTTTCCTTAATATACTCGTTATACTTCAAGGTGCAGCGAATGCTAAGGAACTGCGGCTACATTTTTCACTGATTAAAGTGTGATTAGTGCTCCAATTACTCACTGCCTTGTGACTTAGCTACGCCATGAGCCAGTTAAAAATAGCGTGTTTAGTAATCGTTTAAAGACTAAGTAAATATAGCTAGTTGAGAAGGTGGGGGTGAACGTAATGTATTATTATGTGATTCTGATCACTATAGAATGATATTATTAGTAACCATTTGATTATATTGCTAAATATTTTGCTTTTTAAGTTTAAACCATATTTAAATTGGTGGTAAATAAGAAAAAAGCCAGCATTAAGTATTCTAATTATGATGGTTTTATTTTGATTTATTCTATGCTGTCACAAAGAGGTAATAAATAATCTTGCCATGAGTCAGACGGGGTGATTTTTTGCAGTTATATTTTAAGCGGTGGGTTGTTGTTTGTATTGACTCAATCCTAGTTGAAATGGCTGAGTAATATTTCAAGGCAACAACCCCAGTGTTTATTTCAGCTTCTCAGATAGCCATAAGCCGCTTTTTTTCATTGAGAAACCAAATAACACGCCAATTAATAGCGATGACAAAGTCACAGGCCAATCACCCTGAGCAGCAAAGATGGCGCAGGCGCCAATAAACGTGCCGGGTATATAAGAAAGCCATATCTTTTTAGCTTGAATACACATAATAAAGGCCACAATGCCAGTGATCAGGTATTCAACAAAATTAGGGATATTGTCGAGTAGGCTATTGCTGTGGATCATGACCAGTCCCCAAACAACTCCGCTCGCAATCGTCAACAACGTAATTAATACTCCTTTGTAGCCTTCTTTTGGGTAGGCAAAATAAGAGGTACAACCTAAGAAGCCTGCCCAACCAATTAATCCTAATGAGTTTGCTAGCCACGCCCAAACAGCGGAAAGTATTGCAGTAGTTAAAGAAATAGAAAAAAGTATTTTCACAATGGCACTTACAATGATTAAGTCAAATAGAGCAATGGCGATGCCATGCTGTTATCACGTATCGAGTTCTCGAAGGGCGGGGATTCTATCATTAGCGTGTGCTGTAAAAAAAGCACTTGGATCAATATATATTCAGAATGCTAAAGAGTATGTGGGATAAACTGTTTTGTTTACCCCAATGAGATAATAGTTACTGCGGTTCAAACAGCGGGGTTGGTTTACCGTTATCATCAACAGCCACAAAATTAAATTGCCCGTGGATCACCTCTTCACGCCCTTCACAATACATATTTTCTAAAAAAATAGAGACATTCACGGTTAAACTAGTTCGACCTACACGACTGACTTTGCCTACCAGTTCGACAATCGTTCCAGAGGGAATGGGGTGAGTGAAATTAATTTTTTCTGTCGAAACCGTGACTAAACGTTTACGAGAAAAACGTGTTGCTGTGATAAAAGAAACTTCGTCCATCCATGCTAACGCTGTGCCGCCAAACAAGGTGTCATGGTGATTGGTGGTCGTCGGAAAGATAACTTTGGAGACACTGGTAATCGAATTTTCGATTTTTTGGGTGATGAGTTCATCAACTTCAGAACGCATGATGTTGCCTTAGCCTTAATAAAAAACAATAGGCCGTCAGTGTAATACGCTTTCAAAAAAATTACACTGACTAGGCTCGTTATCGTTCAAGTTACAAAGACACTCCGTTAGCCAAGCCATCGTTTTTCACCTAGCGGCACCTCGAATTATGTAAGATGGATGTAGCCAGTCAAAAACAGAGTTGCCTCTCCGGTTAACTTAACGCGTTCACCTTCAATAGAGCATCGCATCATGCCCCCACGAGCAGATATTTGATTACCTATTAATTGCGTTTTATTTAATTGCTTAGCCCAAAGAGGCGCTATCGCACAGTGTGATGTGCCTGTAACGGGATCTTCATCGACGCCTTTTGCGGGGGCAAAGTAGCGTGATACAAAATCCGCATTTTTTTCATCGCTGGCAGCGGTGATCGTTAATCCTGCTAAGGGTAGCTTTGCCATAGCCAGAAAATCAGGTTGGCAGTTAGCGACTTGAGTTGCATCATTTAAAAAACAGATGTAGCGATCTTTAGCGAGCCACAAAGAAGCAATCTCAACACCTAAGATTTCAGCTAGTTGAGGGTAATCGGAGACGGCAACTTGTTCGGTTTCCAGAAGCGGGAAATCGAGTGTAAAACCATGCTGATCTCTATAAACGGTTAATTCTCCCGAAAGGGACTGGAAGGTAAAAGGGGTAATTGGTAACTGCTTAAATTGATGGAGTACAAACGCACAGGCGAGGGTGGCATGACCACACAACTTAACTTCTTGGTTGGGGGTAAACCAACGAATATGGTCATCAACTAAGAATGCGGTTTCTGAGAGATTAATTTCTGCGGCGATCGCCATCAGTTTCTCATCGGCAAGCCACTCTTCTAATAATACGATAGCGGCAGGGTTACCTCGGAATTGTTGATTAGTAAAAGCATCGACATAGTAAACAGGAAGCGATATACCACTCATCATGGAGTTCCAAAAAAGAAAGTAGGGAAGGAAAGTATATACTTTATAATAGTTAATCGTCGAAATAAAAAAACACCCGATAGGCTCAATGGCGTATCGGGTGTTGTTATATACTCGTCATACTTCGCAGTGTATATGGTGATAGCGGGCATTCGTGCTAGTCACCGTGTTTTCTATGTTCCTAACGACTTATTCACTGATCACCTAGCTGCATCTTGTATTATTTCGAGTATCAAGAACGGCTATAAGTTATTTTGCTTTTGCTTCATTGGCATCAGCATTTTTCAGCATTTTTCTAACAGGGATAATCAATGCAGCTAGCACAATTGCACAGATAACTAATGCCATCGAAACGTGAGAGAACAGCTCTGGCATTGAATTCAGTTGTTCTTTATTGATATTCCCTCCCATGATACCTGCTGCAAGGTTACCTAACGCACTTGCACAGAACCATAGCCCCATGACTTGGCCACGCATTTTTTGTGGTGCCAATAAAGTCATTGTGGCGAGCCCAATAGGGCTTAAGCATAGTTCACCGAGCGTCAGCAACAGAATACTGGAGACTAGCCAGAAAGGTGATACACCAGATTGAGTCGCTAATACTTGGTTTGCTGCCATCATCATCACCGCAAAACCGCCCGCAGCAAATAGGATACCAATTACAAACTTAGTCATACTGCTTGGGTTTAGGTTGCGCTTAGCAAGAGAAGGCCAGAACCAGCTAAATACAGGGGCTAATAGAATAATAAACAGGGCGTTAATCGACTGGAACCAAATTGTTGGGATCTCGAATGAACCCATTTGGCGGTCAGTATAGTCACGAGCAAAGATGTTAAATGAGGTCGGTTTTTGCTCAAACGCGGACCAGAAGAATGCGGCTGCAATTAATAATATCAGACAAGCGAGTAGGCGAGAACGTTCGCTACTGTTAAGGCCTGCAAAGAAGAACATGAAAACAAAATAAATGGCAACACAGGTTGCAATGATATAAGCAGAGCTTTTGGCGATAGTGGAAGCATTAAATGGAATAGTGCCGTTATCAATTAAGATAACCAGTACTGCAAGTAGTGCCATGGCAACGGTAACCCATTTGCCAACATTTTTACGTTCAACCGTTGGGCGGTTCCAAGTGGAATCTAAGCCAACCTCTTTATCATAACGGCGCATCTGTGGAATAGCGTAAAAACGGAAAACCAGCAGGGCAATTAACATACCGATACCACCGAGGCCAAAGCCTAGGTGCCAGCCATATTTTTCATGTAATGGACCGATGATCAGCGGAGCGATAAATGACCCCATGTTGATACCCATATAGAACAGCGAGAAACCGCCATCACGACGTGTATCTTCTTTCTTATACAGTGTACCTACCATAACGGTAATACAGGTTTTAAACAGTCCTGTACCCAGAACGATTAATAGTAATCCAACGAAAAAGAAGGTATTACTCCAAAACGCAGACATAGCAATCGATAAATGGCCGAGTGCAATGATCAGTGAGCCGTACCAAACTGCTCTGCGTTGCCCTAACCAGTTGTCAGCTAACCAGCCACCGGGTAGTGATGTGATATAAACCCCACCCGCAAAGATACCGACGATAGCGGATGCTTGCTCAATAGGTAGGCCCATGCCGCCTTGCAGTAGTGCTGCGCTCATAAACAGGATGAGCAGTGGGCGCACACCATAAAACGAGAACCGTTCCCACATTTCAGTCAGGAATAGTGAGCTCAGTGGGTATGGATGCCCAAAGAAGGTTTTTGTTTTGGTCGCAGAAGTATTCATCTGTAACTCCGATATTTATTTTTGATTTGGTTGTGCTTGAAAAAACGCCTTAGAAAGTTGAAGGCGCCAAAATATATAGATATGTTAACGTCATTCTGTAAACATATTTTTAACATACATTATTATAAAAACACTTATAAACAGAATATGTTTATGGTGAAAATGGTATTTTTAAGGTGAAAAGTCGATATCAATCGCATTTCTCACGATAAGGTAGGCGAAGATACAGGAATTCTATTGACATGAAAAGAGTCGATTATAAAACTAGCATAGCGTTCAAAAACATGATGTTAAGTTATGTTTTTTGCTGTTTTTGCATAAAATGCTGTTATACCTACAATAAATGAGGGAAATGAATAAAGAACAAATAGAAAAATAACGTTTCAGCTTTTATGCAAAAAATTAAACAGAAGGTGTTTTGCTGCTGCGTGTTTGGCGTTTGATCATATACCATGAATAAATCAGGTTGAATAAAACTAAAGCCGCAGTGAAAAAGAAAACGGCTCGGAAACCATAGCTTGCCGCGACAAATGAACCCATCAACGGGCCAGTAACATTACCGACATCACGCAATGCTTGGTTGTAGCTGAAAATTCGCCCTGTTACCTCATGGGATATATTATAGATAATTAAGGTTTGTACCGCGGGCAGTAATGCGGCATTGAGTGCGCCAAGTAAAAAACGTAAAGCACCTAGCTCCCAATAGCTACTGACAAGTCCCATCGGGAACAACACAAATATGGAAGCCCCTAATACGGCTAAGAGGACTTTTTCAGGGCCTATGCGGTCACTGAGTTTCCCTAATCGCGGCGCACTGAGTAAGGCTGCAATACCGGGTATCGAGGCAATGACACCACTGATAAAGGCGAGATTCTCTATTGAATCGGATAGATCACGGATGTAGAGGGTGATCACAGGGTTAATCGACCCCATAGCAGCTTGAATGATCATGGTAGTGAAAAACAAGCTGATGACTAAATTTTTGTTTTTTAGTGAGGCAAAAACTTGTTTGGTATTGAGTGCATCTTTACGTGATACAGGGGTAAAACGTTCTCGGACGTAAAATAACGTCACAAAAAAGCAGATAAACAGTACCGTTGCCGTGATAAAGAATACGGGGCGTAAACCATATTGATCGGCAAGCAGTCCGCCTATTAATGGGCCAATAAGAGCACCACTGACGGCACCTGTAGCTAAAACACCCATTGCCCAGCCGCTTTTCTTCACCGGAACTTGGGTTGCAATTAACGCATTGGCATTGGGAACAAAACCCCCTAGCAGACCAAGTATTGCCCTGAGTGCAAGTAATTGCCAAATATTTTGTGCGAAGCCGATTAATACCATCACAATTGCCATGCCTAATGCAGAGCGTAGCAACATCAGCTTTCTTCCCTTGCGGTCGGAGAGCCGCCCCCAAAATGGCGCAGCAATGGCGGAAAACAAAAACGTAATACTGAAAACGGCGCCTGTCCACAGGTTTAATGAACTGTGATCGGTGACTCCCAGCTCCTCGATATAAAGCGGAAGAAAAGGCATGATGAGGCTAAATGCGGCACCCGTTAAGAAACAGCCAAACCACACCACATACAGATTGCGTTTCCAATAATTGTTTTTGGTTAACATAGACTCCTTACTTATTTTAAAAAACTCACGGCTGTTAGATGATTAACAGCCGTGATGTGTGATTAATGATGAATTTTATCTAAATCGCCATACAAAGAGGGTTCTCCTTTGGGACGAGTTTTAAACCGCCTATGTAGCCACATATATTGTTCAGGCGCCCTGAGAATTTCCGTTTCGATGATTTTGTTCATTTTAGTGGCAACAGCCACTTCATCTTTAATTGGGAAATCATCAACAGCGGGTTGAATTAACAGCTCGTAGCCTTTACCTGCGGGGAGACGACGAAGGGTAAATGGCACCACTAAGGGCTTGGCTAAGCGTAATAGAATGGCTGAACCATTAGTGGTTGCTGCATTCGGTACGGCAAATAAAGGGGCAAATGAGCTGTTACGTGGGCCGTAATCGTGGTCGGGAGCATACCAAACAATTTCACCTTGTTTCAAAACCCGGACCATGCCTTTCACATCTTTGCGATCGAGCATATATTTGTTAGCACGCAAACGACCGCGTGTTTGTATCCAGTCGAGTAGTTTATTGTCATTAGGGCGATACACACCGATACCAGGGTTGAGCATACCAAATGTACGGCCTCCCATTTCTAACGTTAAGAAATGAATACCTAATACAATAATACCGCGCCCCGTTTCTTGCGCAGCTAGCATATTTTCACGGCCTTCAACTCGGCACCAACGGCGAATACGCCATTCAGGCCAGAACCATGCCATACCCGTCTCAAAAAGCCCCATACCGACAGATTCAAAATTTTTATCGATATAACGTTGGCGTTCTTGTAGGCTCATTTCAGGAAAACATAATTCTAAATTGCGATCGGCAATTTGAGCTCGTTTTTTTAAGAATCGTTTTGATAGCAAGCCTAGACGAGTACCGATCCAATATATCATCGGATAGGGCAGCAGTATCAGTACGTAAAGCAGGCCGACCCCGAGCCAAGTTAGCCAGTAGCGTGGATGTAGTAAACTTTTATTAAACTTTGGCGCTTGTATCATTGTTTTCCAAAAATCAGGTTAATATTTTGATTTATCTATTTGTTGTAACAGCCATTAATACTCTGATACCAGTCACCCTTTGATGACTGAATGGATACTAAAAAGTAATCAATGGTTATCTTATTATAACAAACTATTCATTCAATAATTTGGCTGTTTGTAACGTGCTGATTAACTCAGCCATGTTTCGCACATCCATTTTTTCCATCACCCGTGAGCGATGTACTTCTACTGTACGCACTGAAACGCAAGCCACATCGGCAATTTCACGATTGATCAGCCCTTGTAAAACGTATTGGCAGATCTCTTTTTCTCTTGGCGTTAGTGTTTGATAGCGTTGCTGAATAAGATATCTTTCAGTTGCTTGAATGGTTTTAATTTTTGCTTGTTCGAGTGTTTTTGCCAATTGTTGGCTATCAATAGGTTTTTGTAAGAAATCAACCGCACCCAATTTGACCTGTTCTACCGCCATAGGAATATCACCATGGCCAGAGAGGAAAATCACAGCTAAGGTGCTTTGTTGCTCTTTAAGTAATTGATGAACTTGGCGGCCATCCAGTTTCGGCATACGCATATCGAGCAATACAACACCTTCTTCAAAAAGATTGGCTTGCTGAATAAATTGTTCGCTGTCATTCCAAACGACAACATGATAGCCGAGGGTTTCAAGTAGGAATTGGCAAGCATCTGTGACATCAGGATCGTCATCCACCAGATGAATTAGCGTCATAGTTAGTCTCATTACATTATGATTAATGGGCATTATCTCATATTAGCGCCGTAAATGTTACACCTCTAGAGTATAGGGAAAGATCAGCGTCACTCTTAGGCCATTTAAGCCTTCTTCATTGATGTTATTTTCAATGCGAATATCACCGCCTTGGCTTTGGATCAGTCGTTGGCAAATCACCAACCCTAAACCTAACCCCGCTTTTTTCGTGGTCGAAAAGGGGGTAATACCTTGAGTGAGTTGCTCTGTATCCATACCGCCCGCATCATCTTGTAGGACGAGTAAAAAACGCTCAGGCGCGAGATGAAAGCTAAATTGCAGTGTATTGGCTCCAGCCTGTAAGCTATTGCTAATCAGGTTTGATAATAACTGATCGAGCAAAGTATCAGGAAGTTTGAGTGAGATGTCCTGATTGTCAGGTAAAATCAATTTTACCTGTGGGTACTGTTGTGAAACCCGCAGTAATTGCCAAATATGTTGAATAGTGGCTAAAACAGGCTGCTGATGTAGTGGTAATGCCACTTCTTGGTGAGGTTTACCTGCCCAGAGCCGCAAATTGCGAATAATGTCCGCACCACGTTGTGCTTGGCTGTCAATTTTAGTCAACGTACCGATAAGAGGGTGCTCAGCCGATTCTTTGGTGAGGCGCAAAATACAGCCTTGTGCATAGTGGCGGATCGCAGAAAGTGGTTGATTAAGCTCATGGGCAAAACCTGAAGCCATTTCCCCTAAAATATTCAGCCGCTGCGCTTGTTCAAGATTGGCTTCTTGTTGTCGTAAACGATTATGTGCTTCTTCCAGCTGGCGGCTACGGCGGCGCACAAGAAATGCGATCCAAATGTGGTTAATACCCAATAAAATAAAAAATAATGTGACTATGGTTATGGTGATTTGATGCTGGATCACCCAACTCACGATGTCTTGCCAAATTTGCCGTTGTCGTGGATGTTGATTCACATCGCGCAATAGGGTTTCAACTTGATTAACCGAAGCGGGAGCTCCCCAACGCATTCTTAAATTATCGGAAGACAGTAAGGTTTTGGTGACTTTATCGACAAGATTATCAGGCACATCGCTAAGAGCAGCAAATGACCAATTAGGGTATAATTCAGTGCTGGTTTTACAGGGCAAGGCGCTGTCATGTTCAATCAAAGGGCGAAATTGTGTTTTATCAATTAAACCTTCTTTATCCATGTTTTCTAACAAGCAAACAGGGATAATTGCCGCGGAAAGAGAATGGTCACGTAAAGCATACAGTAGAGCATCCGCAGGGAAACCAAGAAATTGCATACGAAAATCTTTCTCTGCATCGTAACCCATATCTCTTAATACTTTATAACCTAATAGATATCCCCCAAAAGCATCAGGCGAAATTGCCCCCACTTTCTTACCTATCAGATTTTTGGCTTCAGTAATGTCGCTGTCTGCACGCACTAAAATCAAACTGCCAATAACATTGCGAGTTGCGCTATCTGGCTCTAATGAAGAGCGCAAAGAGAGTAGCCAACGTAGGTGGTAGCGACTATCGAGTTGAATAAATTGTGCAGGGTTGGTGAGCAAAAAATCAATTTTACGTTCTGAAATCGCATTGCGCATTTCATCAAGATTCAAAGGGAGTAGGGTGAAGTGTTCATCAGGTAACGATTTATTCAGTGTATCGGCCAGTATTTGCCACTGCGATTGGGTTGAAGCTGCTCCGCGTAGCGCTAGCACACCAATTTTCCATTCAGCAGCCATGGCAGGAAATGACCATGCGATGACCATAACTATCATTAATCGATACAGAGACATAGGCGTATTTGAGTTATTCGTTGCGTTAGATCAAGTTAATTACGGGTATGTGGTAAACCACAATAGGGTGGTTCTCCTGCCCCTCATACAATACAAGTAACTAAAGATAACACACCGTTTTTAAAGAAAAATAAAAATTATTGTGGTTATCACAAATAGATTGCAATAACGGCCAATAAAGCCTGTAAAACTAAAACTTACCATATTTATGTATTAGCAATGTCCTACTGGAGCCAATTATGGATCTGAGTAAACGAAAATTTCTACAACAATTAGGGGCAGTCACTGCGGGAGCATCGTTGATCCCGATTGCTGAAGCAGGGCTAAACTTCTCCCCAACTCGTCGTGAAGGCAATCCTGAAAAGCGTTATGGGATGCTGATTGACCTACGCCGTTGTGTTGGATGTCAGTCTTGTACTGTCAGTTGTGCGGTGGAAAACCAAACACCACAAGGGCAATTCCGTACCACAGTCAACCAATATCAAGTCTCCTTAAAGGGAGAGGAAGGTTTCACGAACGTCCTGCTACCACGCCTATGCAATCATTGCGATAACCCACCTTGTGTACCTGTTTGCCCAGTACAAGCAACGTTTCAACGCGAAGACGGCATTGTGGTTATTGATAATGAACGCTGTGTGGGTTGCGCTTATTGTGTACAAGCATGCCCATATGACGCGCGTTTTATTAATCACACGACACAAACCGCGGATAAATGTACTTTCTGTGCACATCGACTTGAAGTTGGCTTGTTACCTGCCTGTGTTGAGTCCTGTGTCGGTGGTGCGCGTATTATCGGTGATTTAAAAGATCCTAACAGTACTATTCGCCAAATGCTGACGGAACATGAAGCAGAAATTAAGGTGTTAAAACCTGAAAGTGGCACCTTGCCGCAAGTGTTCTATCTCGGTCTGGACGATGCTTTTGTTCAACCGTTGGCTGATAAAGGGCAACCCGCATTGTGGCAGGAGGTGTTCTGATGAGTGAACAAGTGAGCTATATTGCAGAAATAATGGCACAACCCCAAGAGTTTTTTTGGTTACCTTGGGCGGTTCAATACTTCTTTTTTATCGGTATTGCGGCCTGTGCAACACTGTATGCCTGCTACCTACATTGGCAAGGTAAGAGCGAAAATAGTCGCTTAGAGATGATAGCCGTGTTTATCACGATAACGATGGGGATCACGGCACCTTTAGCTTTAACCGCTGATTTACATCAAACTGCACGTGTTTGGCATTTCTATGCCTATCCAACGCTGTGGTCATGGATGTGGTGGGGTTCAGTATTATTACCTTTATTTACCACATTCACCGGTCTTTATTTTATCGCTTTGTTAGTGAAGTTTATCTGGAAAAAAGAGTTTAAAGCCACACGTTGGGTTGCTTTATTATCCGCACTTTCAGCGATTGGTTTACTGCTATACACAGGTAGAGAGGCATCAGTACTGATTGCGCGACCTATTTGGTTTAGCTGGTGGATCCCTGTCTTAATGTTCTTAAGTGCAATGCAAGCGGTTCCTGCTCTGATTGGCTTAGGGGCTCGTCGTGAACCGCAGTATCAGCAACGTTTAGCCCGTATGCAAGTGATCACCTTATTACTACTGGCGGTTTGTTTTGCGCTATGGTTATCAGGCGACACCATTTCAGGTATTGCTGTGCGCCATCAAGTTGATGTCGCGAGTCCTGGTTGGTGGATGTTAATGGGGATCTGTGCCTTGTGGTTAGTCTCACTGGTGATGTCAATCGGTAACTTAAAATCAACACGCCCGATGGTTTATATCACTATCACTGCATTAGTGGCGATGGGGCTAACGTGGAGCTTACGTTGGGTGTTCTTAATGGAAGTTCAGGCAGTGCCGAAATATAGCATTTTAGTGAATCCTTATCATTTCCCGATGGGAACAGATGGATTACTCGCACTGTTTGGAACCTTTGGTTTGTGGATCGCATTAACCATTATTATTCGTGAAGGTGTTCGTTGGTTTGCTAGGAGAGTGCAACATGGCTAAATTCTCAAGACGTCAATGGCTTAAAGGTGGTTTAGTTGTTGGTGGATTAGCACTGTTCGGCGCTGGCTACCGTGATGTAGCGAAGCGTGCTGTGGATGGCCTAGCGAACGGTACATCAGGTAAAGTGACCTTAGACCGCATTCATGGCAACTCGTTACGCCCAGAAGGCCAAGCCAACAGTGAATGGAAAGAAAACCCAGAACAAGTGGTTGCGATGACCCAGTGCTTTGGTTGTTGGACGCAATGTGGTATTCGTGCGCGTGTCGATACAACGAAAAACGAAGTTCTGCGCATAGCAGGAAATCCATACCACCCTCTGTCACATGAAAAACACTTCCCATATGGTATGCCTTTAAAAACGGCATTTAATAAAATGGGTGGGGAAAGTGGATTAGAAAATCGCTCAACGGCTTGTGCACGTGGTGCAACACTCATGGAAGGTTTGACTAGCCCACTACGCATACTTGAACCCATGAAACGTGTGGGCAAACGTGGTGAAGGTAAGTGGGAACGCATCAGTTTTGAACAATTAGTCAAAGAAGTGGTTGAAGGCGGTGATCTATTTGGTGAAGGTCATGTTGATGGCTTACGTGCCATTCGTGATCTGGAAACACCACTGGATCCCTCACAACCAAAGCTTGGTCCCAAAGCTAACCAATTATTAGTCACTAACGCGGGCGATGATGGTCGTGATGGATTTATTCGTCGCTTTGCACAAAATGCATTTGGTAGTAAAAACTTTGGTGCACACGGCTCATATTGTGGTTTGGCTTATCGTGCTGGCTCTGGCGCGTTAATGGACGATTTAGATAAAAACGCCCACGTTAAACCTGATTGGGATAACGTTCGTTTTGCGTTATTTATCGGTACTTCACCAGCACAATCAGGTAACCCTTTCAAACGCCAAGGACGTCAACTTGCTTCTGCGCGTTTACGCGATAATTTCAATTATGTGGTGGTTGCACCTGCGTTACCATTAACCACGACGCTCGCGAATGACCATGGGCATTGGGTTCCCGTGCAACCGGGAACGGATGCAGCCTTAGTTATGGGGATGATCCGCTGGATCATTGAAAATGAGCGCTACAATGCAGCTTATTTGAGTGTACCCAGTGAAAAATCAATGCAAGCCGTGGGTGAGAAAAGTTGGACGAACTCAACGCATTTAGTGATCACCGATGACAATCACCCACTAGCAGGGCAATTATTGATTGCTGCTCATCTTAATGGCCAGCCTATTGACGATGAAGCAAGTCAAAAAGCTTACATGGTTCAAGATGCAACAGGTGAATTAAAACTGGCTGATGATGTGACTAACGCCGAATTGTTCGTAACGCGTACCATCACGTTACACGATGGCAGCGAAGTGACGGTGAAATCAAGCTTCCAATGTCTAAAAGATGCCGCAGATAGAATGACGTTGGATGAATATAGCCAACGTTGCCAAGTGCCAGTGAAAACTATTGAATCTTTAGGACGTGCATTAACCTCCTATGATCGTAAAGCTGCGGTCATCTCTCATGGTGGCATGATGGGCGGTAACGGTTTTTATACGGCTTGGTCGGTGATCATGTTAAACGCATTAATTGGTAACCTGAACCTAAAAGGTGGGGTATCGGTTGGTGGTGGTAAATTTAACGGTGAAAGCGATGGCCCACGTTACAACATGGCAAGCTATGCAGGTAAAGTGAAGCCAAAAGGGGTTGTGTTATCACGCAGTAATGAAGTTTATGAAAAATCGGATGAATTTAAGGCGCGGATCGCGGCCGGTGAAAAACCGTATCCAGCAAAAGCACCTTGGTATCCGTTTGCGAAAGGGCAATTAACTGAACAGCTGGCTTCTGCTTTGATGGGGTATCCGTACTCATTGAAGGCTTGGATCACCAATATGACTAACCCTGTCTATGGTATTGCGGGGATCCGTCAGGTCATGGAAGAAAAGCTTAAAGATCCAAAGCATCTGCCATTAATTATCGGTATCGATGCCTTTATGAACGAAACCACCGCATTGGCAGATTATATTGTACCTGATACACATAACTTTGAGAGCTGGGGGTTCAGTGCTCCGTGGTCTGGTGTACAAGTAAAAGCGAGTACAGCACGTTGGCCAATTGTTGAGTCACGTACTGCGAAAACGGCGGATGGACAACCCGTTTCAATGGAAGCTTTCTGTATCGCCGTCGCTAAAGAACTTAACCTTCCGGGGTTTGGTGATAACGTCATTGAAGATATGGATGGTAATAAATATCCGTTAAATAGTGCGGAGGATTACTATCTACGTGTCGCGGCGAATATGGCATGGATGGGCGAAAAACCTGTGCCAGAGGCGGCAACGGAAGATATTCAAATCAGTGGTGTTGAACGTATTTTGCCAGCCATGAGCAAAACATTAAAGCCAGAAGAAATACGTCGTGTGGCGTATATCTACACACGCGGTGGACGTTTTGCTCCTTATGAAAAAGCGTGGGATGGTGAGGCGACAGGTCCGCAATGGAAAAAAGGATTACAAATCTGGAACCCAACAGTTGCCGTTAACCGACATGCAATTACGGGGGAACGTTACAGTGGTTGCCCAACCTATTACCCACCACGTTTAGCAAATGGTGATGATATCAACAAAGTGTTTCCACCTGCGGAATGGCCATTAAAGCTGATGTCATTTAAGTCACATGTGATGAGTAGCTCTACCACGATGATTGAGCGTTTGCGTCATGTGAAACCCACGAATATGGTTGCGATACACCCTGATGATGCGCAAAAAATGGGGGTTAAGCACGGTGATTGGGTCAAAATTACCACACCGGGTGGTTATGCAGAGGCACAAATCAGTGTATTGGATGGAGTGATGCCTGGCGTACTGGCGATTGAGCATGGTTATGGACACAAAGAAATGGGCGCTAAACAGCACTATCTTGATGGTAATCCATTGCCAATGAATGCAGCAAATGGCTCAGGAATTAACTTAAATGACTTAGGTTTTGCTGATCCAACCCGTGAAGTAGCGAATACATGGTTAGATTGGGTATCAGGTGCTTCGGTAAGACAAGGCCTACCGGCTAAAATTGAGCTAATTGGCTAATATACTCATCATACTTAAAGTTGCAGGGCTTTGCGTTATGAGATAAGGGACTACGCTCATCGAGTTATAGAGCGTATCTATGCTCCCCCGACTATCTTCACTTGTCGCTTACCTGCAACTTGCATTATTTAGAGTATATAAACAGTGATCGAAAGCAGTACTACGCCGCCGATCACTAAATAATTAAAAAGTTGACATTGCGCTTATACGATGTGGCTACCTCATCGTAGTTTCAGGAGGGGGAGCCCTCCTTTTTTTATGTCTCTTTATCGAGAGCGAGGCGCGAGCAGCGGAGAAACCACTTCATTGAGTATGAGACTTTGATACATCAATAGGCCCAATAAAATAAATATCACACCTGCGCAGAGGCTAATTGCGATCCCCCAATAGGGAGACCATGTAAAGCCCTTAGACTTTACCATCTGAGTGGCTACATTTCGCATAGAATAGACAAACAATGCGATAGCGCAAATGGTTAAAGCGGTACCCACTGCCATGGCCAATGCTGCTAGTATTCCCCATTGATACACTCCAATAACATAAGAAAACAGCAGGACTAATAAAGCTCCAGAGCATGGCCTTAATCCCATAGATAGCACCACAATAGCTTGTGTTTTGAGATTGGTGTGTAATTGATGATGAGCGAGCACATG
Organism: Providencia manganoxydans; assembly: GCF_016618195.1. Taxonomy (NCBI): domain Bacteria; kingdom Pseudomonadati; phylum Pseudomonadota; class Gammaproteobacteria; order Enterobacterales; family Morganellaceae; genus Providencia; species Providencia manganoxydans. The sequence continues at coordinate 2,943,592 of NZ_CP067099.1, read as the reverse complement.
TTGATGCCCACAACCACAGATAGGCTCTACATTGGATGGCGGTTTAATTACTGCATTTGGCTTTGTGCTGTTGAGTACGGAAACCGACTGAATTTTTAACACGGAGGCCGCTTTTTTTTGACGAATTTTCCACCCTTGTCGCAGTGCTTTAAAACAACACAATACACCGAGTAGGATCACGAATGCATAGCTGAGCTTTTCACTGTATTGGCCAATCATGTGTAAGTGGCGAGTAGATAGCTGAAAGATAATTAAAATCACTGATACCAGTACGATAGCAACGAGTCCTTGAAGTAATGAGGCCAATAGGCTTAGGACAACACTCTGTTTTAGTTGGGTCGGTTGAGTGGCAATATATGTGGTAATAATCAGTTTGCCATGCCCTGGGCCAATAGCATGCAGTAATCCATATAAAAAACTAACCCCTATTAACAGCAATCCTGCGTGAAAAGGTTGCTCTTGAGTAGATTGCAGTAGTTCAGTTAGCGATAAATTGAGCTGACGTTGCCATATCACACTCGTTTTTAACCATAATGGCCAATATTGATAAATTTGATAACTGACACCTGCAATCACAACCAGTAATAAAACTGAACCCATTATTTTTAAACGAGATGCATTAATCGTTTGAATTACTGACATTGTATTTTTACCTTCTGTGCAAACTGTAGCCCCAGTGTTTCATCCTCTTCGGGGGATTGGTCAATATCCAAAGAATAGGCATAAAAACGTAGCTCATCGGTAACATCGGGCTCATGTAAGGTGATTTTACATTGTGTTTTAGGCACTTTTGCTGAGTGGAGCGCTTTTTGATCAGGGTAAGTCATACTGACAAAAAAAGTAGGGTCGTAGGTCATAAATTCAATATTGGCACCTTCAACTGGAATGGGGTGCTTTAGTTGTGCGGTGAATGAAAAAATGAGCTGTAATCCATCTCGTTGCAAGCGGTAATTGCTAGGTAATGTTTGAAAAGCTATTTTTTTGCCTTGCGAATAGAAATCGGTGAAATAGTTTTGGGCAAGGATATTTGCCATAATAGCAGCGGCTTGGGCTCGCCATTTTGGTTCGTCCTCTTTACTATTTTTAAGCTCATAGGCGATGTCTGCGGAAGTCATCGGATCCATTTTCCATGTAAATGCCAACCCAACAAATTGGTGTTCTTTGATCTCTGGGGTAACCTGCATATCAATAAAACTATGAGGGTGAGCAAAGCTTTTTGTGGTGAATATCAAACTGAAAAATAGAAATAATATATTGAATTTCATCATCATAGATTAAACAGGTGTGGCGATAATGGTATTGAAGGTTAAATGTTATAATATAACTTAATTTCAATTTGAAATAAATTCAATGATTATTTATCAAAGTGTATAGGGAAAGCGTGCCAACCATAAGGTATTCATTCAATACCTACTTCAGCGCTTAAGATACGAAAATATCATCTCTATTGCCCAGAAGTGTAGCTTCTCAGCCTAGATCATATTTCAGCTCTTCGACATAAATGGTTGGAGATCCTGAAATCAGTCAATATTGCAGATACTGTTCTTCAATTAAATCATTAACAAAACCATTTAATATAAAGGGTTTTTTCTTAACAAAATAACAGCGATAATATTGTTAATGCTTTAGTGTGGACACTTCGTGGACACAATATGCTTTAAAGTTATAAATATTAACTCGTTACAAAGGAAAAGAGAACACCATGCCAGTGTTACATAACCAAGTTTCAAATAAAATTCTAAAAGAACGTATGTTGGCGGAGACCGAACCACGTACGACGATTTCATTTTATAAATATTTTAATATCCAAGATCCTGATGCATTCAGAGATAACTGGTACAAACAATTTAAAGAGCTGAATGTTTTCGGGCGTGTTTACATCGCGAAAGAAGGGATTAATGCGCAAATCAGTGTACCTGAATCTCATGTTGAAGCGCTACGTGAACTCATTTATACCACCAGTCCAGAGCTAGATAATTTACGTTTGAATATTGCTATTGATGATGATGGTAAATCTTTCTGGGTTTTACGCATGAAAGTGCGTGAGCGAGTGGTTGCTGATGGTATTACTGATGAGTCATTTAACCCAGCGAATACTGGGAAGTATCTCAAAGCTCATGAAGTTAATGAGATGATTGATGATCCTGAGACCATTTTTGTTGATATGCGTAATCATTATGAGTATGAAGTTGGTCATTTTGAAAATGCGCTTGAAGTGCCTTCTGATACCTTTAGAGAGCAACTTCCAATGGCAGTTGAAATGCTACAACAACAAAAAGATAAAAATATTGTGATGTATTGCACGGGCGGTATTCGTTGTGAAAAAGCCAGTGCTTATATGTTGCATAATGGCTTTAAAAACGTTTATCACGTTGAAGGCGGTATTATTGAGTATGCACGCAAGGCGAAAGAGCAAGGTTTGCCATTACGCTTTAAAGGTAAAAACTTTGTGTTTGATAACCGTATGGGTGAGCGGATCACTGAAGATATGCTAGCGAATTGTCATCAGTGTGGTGAGCCGTGTGACTCGCATACTAACTGTCGTAATGATGGCTGCCATTTATTGTTTATTCAATGCCCTTCATGCGCTGAAAAATATGAAGGCTGTTGCAGCAGTGCATGTACAGAAGAAATGAAACTGCCAGAAGAAGAGCAACGCGCTCGCCGTGCAGGGCGTGAAGTGAGTAATAAAATATTTAATAAATCACGTCATCGTTTATCCGATGGTTTGTTAAATAATGATAAGTAATTCATATAAATAAAAATATTTATTTTCAGCCCCAATAGTTGTTTAACCAATTATTGGGGCTTTTTTTAATATAAATATTTAAAAATATTATAAATAAAAAATAGTTCAATGCGATTTTTTACATAAACTTTTGATGCAATATGTCTTTTTTGTGAATAAACCGTACTGTTACTGATCCCCAACTTTTTTGAAATAATATGATTAGGTGTTTCATTCATCCAGCTGTTGATTATACACTGTTCTTTTAATGTAAATATTGAAGAATTCGTATTATTGGTTAATTTTATAGTTTCTTCGATTTGCTCGGATTCGTTGATCACTTTATTTAATGTCGGAATAATAATCTTCTTAGACATAATGAAGTAATTATTCTTTAATAACAATGGTTTATCTGATATTGGGTAAGTTGCGTTAATATAAATATAAAATCTTATCTCATTTGAAGTATTTAATAGTTTTTTTAAGGCTAAGCAAAAATGAGAATGATGACAATAGTAGGTTAAATTAACCAGTATAATGGTTGGCTTGCAATTGTTAATACAGTTAATCGCTTCTTTTATACAGCCTACGCTAATAAATTCTAATTTCTTATTAGAAGATAAATATTCAGTAATGCCGACACGAGTATAATAACATTCATCAATGACTAATATTTTCATAAGGAACATCCTTGTTCGAAAAGAATATTACAATAAATTGGAATGGATGCTGAAGTCAATAAGTGAATTATAAATTACGATTAATTGCTCTTATTTTTTTATAATAAAGCAATAATTTTAAATCATATCATTATAAATAGCATAAATTTATAATATGATTGAATTATATAAGAGTAAATATAATTTAAAATGAATTAATGATGTGAATTATTAGAGGGTATTGACTAAGATTGAAAAAATATTAGGTTAATGGATATTTGGTATGTACCAAATATCCATTACTTTCACTAGTGCGTCTTAAAACCTGGTTCTACATAATCGCCGGATTCTATTTTATCAATACCGGCCTGTAGAATATTAATCAGTTGTCTGGCTACATCGGTTGTTAACCACATTGTTTTATCAACAATGGCATTCTCATTTTGTTCACTTTTTTCTGGGAGGTAATGCAAACGTAACATCATTGCATTATAAGCATCAACAGTACTGATGTCCCAGCCAACAACAGGGTGGGTCTGAATTACATCATCTTTTCTATTCATGTACACCTCCTAATCATACTGCGAGATAAATATATATCGATAACTGACTAAGGGCGAAAACTCATACGCAATGAGTACTTGTTAGTATAAGGGGATTTTGCTAATTGAAAAGGGGGTTACTGACTTTTTTATGCAGAAATAGCAGTTAATGCACAAAAACTTAACATATAATAAATAAATCAACGGGGAATAAATTCCCCGTTGAAAACATTTAATCGAGATTACGTATAGTCCAGCGAGAATCTTCGCCTGCAAGGAATGGGATTAGTTTATCATTACCACACTCAATGGTTTCTGTAGTGATATTTTGCTCTTTCGTTAACTGAATATAGCCTTCATTGACAGGTAAATTATAGAATTTTGGACCATTTAATGAACAGAATGCTTCAAAGTGCTCTAATGCCCCTAATTCTTCGAATACGGTTGCATAAGCTGCCAGTGCGGTTGGCGCATTAAATACACCAGCGCAACCACAAGACGATTCTTTACGGTGCTGGGCATGCGGTGCGGTATCTGTCCCTAAAAAGAAACGATCGCTCCCTGATGCCACGGCTGTACGCAACGCTTCTTGATGAATATTACGTTTGAGAATAGGTAAGCAATACAAGTGAGGGCGAACGCCCCCGACTAACATATGATTACGGTTAAACATTAAATGTTGAGGGGTCAGTGTCGCGGCTAAAGAACCATCAGCTTCTTGTACATATTGTGCTGCTTCTTTAGTTGTAATGTGCTCAAAAACGACTTTCAATTTAGGGAATGCCTTTCTGAGCGGCTCCATCACTTGTTCAATAAAACGCGCTTCGCGGTCAAAAATATCAATATCACTGGCGGTGACTTCACCATGGATCAGTAAAGGCATACCCGCTTGCTCCATGGCTGCCAGTACCGAATAGATATTTTTAATATCCGATACACCATGACTTGAATTGGTTGTTGCGTTGGCTGGATATAATTTACATGCAGTAAATACACCCTCATTAAAACCACGGATCAATTCATCAGCATTTGTGCTATCAGTTAAATAGCATGTCATCAATGGGGTAAATTGCTGACCAGCAGGAACAGCTTGAATGATACGTTCGCGATAGGCTTTTGCCATTTCAATGGTTGTCACGGGTGGGACTAAGTTTGGCATGACAATGGCACGACCGAAAAATTGACTGGTGTAAGGTACAACTGTTTTTAGCATCTCGCCATCGCGAAAATGAACATGCCAATCATCAGGGCGGCGAATAGTTAAAGTTGTTGTCATGAAACCGGCTCCGTAAGGGGGAAATAAAATGATGAGCGAGGTGCTGCTTAAGCCGGGACAGGATCTTATACTCGTCATACTTCAAGTTGCAGCGTTGTTGGCTGCATTTATTCGTACTAGTCACATAGTTTTCTATGCTCCCAGCGACTCATTCACTTGCCGCCTAGCCGCACCTCGAATTATTTAGAGTATAAAGCGACGATGATAAAATATCTATGTTAATTAATGATTATCTTGCTAGGCAGTGAAAATGGTTGGTAACACGCTAAGGATATATAATTAAAAGGGAAATAAATGGAATAACGATATAGACGGGGATCTTTAAGTTGGCTCCTCCAGCTGGACTCGAACCAGCGACATACGGATTAACAGTCCGCCGTTCTACCGACTGAACTATGGAGGAACTCCTTAAAGCGAGACGAATATTAGCCTTACCGATGTGAAATGTCAAAGAAGAAACCACAATAAAAGTTTGATTGCCTGTTATGTGATCGAATCGATGCAAGTTTCACCGAAAGGCAATATTTAAGGTGATTAAGAGGGGGGAGAGGGAAAAGGTAAGCCCATAAAAGCAAAAAGCCTGCTATAAAAGCAGGCTTTTTAAATTTGGCTCCTCCAGCTGGACTTGAACCAGCGACATACGGATTAACAGTCCGCCGTTCTACCGACTGAACTATGGAGGAATTGCTTTGTTCCTGAGAACGAGGCGCATATTACCCATCCTGCCGTTCGTTGTAAAGCATAAATATTAAAAAAAACGTCAAGTGATTGCTAAATAAGCAAATTGGTGATTATGTCAGCGAAAAGTAGTCCTATAGCTATCATACTGAAGAACGATAGCCATAGGGGGAAACAATATTTAACGTTAATATCACAAATAATTAACAACAATGGATAGGCTATGATCAAAAAAACGATGTTAGCAGTTGCATTAAGTTCAGTTATTTCAGGGGCTACATTTGGTGAAACCAATGAAAAACCTAATGTTCTCATTATTATTGCTGATGATATGGGCTATTCAGACATAAGCCCATTTGGTGGGGAAATTCCAACGCCAAATTTACAAGAGATGGCTGATCAAGGCGTTAGAATGAGTCAATATTATACCTCGCCTATGTCAGCTCCTGCTCGTTCAATGTTGATGACTGGGGCAACCAACCAGCAAGCAGGAATGGGGGGAATGTGGTGGTACGAAAACACGGTCGGCCAACCAGGTTATGAATTACGTTTAACTGATCGTGTCGTCACGATGGCGGAACGTTTTCAAGATGCGGGTTATAATACTTTAATGTCAGGTAAATGGCATTTAGGTTATACCAAAGGCGCTAGACCGACAGATAGAGGATTTAATCAAGCATTTGCTTTTATGGGAGGAGGAACTAGCCACTTTGATGATGCGATGCCTTTAGGCACCGTAGAAAGTTTTCATACCTACTACACATTAAATGGTGAAAAGACGTCATTACCAAGCGATTTTTACTCAAGCAAAAACTATGCTCAGCAGCTTGAGCAGTGGATTAAGCAGACACCTAAAGATCAGCCCATATTTGCTTACCTTGCATTTACCGCTCCTCACGACCCAATCCAAGCCCCTGATGATTGGATCAGTAAATTTGATGGCCAATATGATGAAGGATTTGGCAAAGTCTATCGCCAGCGTATCAATCGATTGAAGGAGCTTGGTATTATTAATGATAAAACGCCAATGCCCGAGCTTGATCTTGATAAAGAGTGGGAACAGCTGACTTCTGAAGAAAAACGTTATGCGGCTAAAACCATGCAAGTTTATGCGGCGATGATTGCCTATATGGACGATCAGATTGGTGGCGTGATCAATACACTCAAAGAAACAGGAAGAGATAAAAATACCATTATTATTTTTGCTACAGATAATGGCGCTAACCCTGCATCCGGCTTTTATTATGAATCTGAACCTGAATATTGGGAGCAGTTTGATAATAGCTATGAAAATATTGGCCGTAAGAATTCTTTTGTTTCTGTGGGACCTCATTGGGCTAATGTTAGCAATGCCCCTTATGCGAATTTTCATAAAACAACCAGTGCACAAGGAGGAATCAACACTGATCTGATTATCACAGGGCCGGGTATTGGCAAAGCGGGGAGTATTGATAACACCCCGATGGCCGTATATGACATTGCGCCAACGCTATATGAATTTGCCGGTATTGATGCAAATAAGCGGATTAAAAACATTCATCCACTTCCTATGTTAGGAACCAGTTTTAAATCTCATTTACTTGATAAAGCTAATATTAATTCACAATATTCATTTGGTGTCGAATTACATAATCAGGCGGCATTGGTTGACGGTGATTGGAAGTTAAGGCGCTTAGTTAAAGGTTCGCCAAAAGCAGAAATGGCACCATGGCAATTATTTAATTTAAAAGACGACCCTCTTGAAACACAAGATGTGTCAGCAAAGCACCCTGATATTGTTAAGAAACTACAACAGCAATATGAACAGTTTGCTGCGACAGGCATGATTATTGAAGCGAAGGGGGAAGCGGTTGATTATATCGGTGTTGATGAGTCGAGTGGTCATTATATTGGTATTGATCCGAAAACCAATAAACGTATTGAATCCGTACCAGTGAAATAAGGGGGGAACATGAAAATCGCATTTTATGACCCTCCGGTATTGCAGACAAAGCCATTAAGATCGGCGATCCCGTTTCATATACTGTTAAAGCCAGTTGGCGCTGGTTGTAATTTAAAGTGTGATTATTGCTACTATCCCCAATCCGAGCAACAAAAAGCGGTTCCGATGATAAAAGCGATGCTAGAGCCTTTTATCAAAAACTATGTTGCTGCTCAGCCAGCTTATAGCAAAGAAATCAATTTTGTATGGCAAGGCGGTGAGCCGTTATTGGCAGGGTTGGACTTTTACAAGCGGGCAGTATCATTACAGAAACACTATACCCCGCAGGGCGTGCGCATTATTAATACGTTGCAAACCAATGCAACATTACTGACTCCTGCTTGGTGCCGCTTTCTCAAACAACATGATTTTATTATTGGAGTGAGTCTTGATGGTCCTGAAGAGGTGCATAATCGTTATCGTCATAACCGAAAAGGAAATATCGGGAGCTACGATGAGGTCATCAAAGGTATTCGCTTGCTCCAACAATTTGAGATTGAATTTAACATACTGACTGTTATCCATGATGACGTTGCGGATCTTGGTCGGGAAATTTACCTTCATTTTGTTCAACTTGGGGGGCGTTATATTCAATTTCAGCCGTTAATGTTAGAAGGTGATGCTCTTGGGCAAGGTTTTACATTGAGCGCAGAGAATTGGGGTAAATTTTTAAATAGTGTTTATCAACAATGGCAACAACATCATCACCTTGGTAAGGTATTCGTGATGAATATTGAGCAAGTTTATAGCCAATATTTTACCCAAGTGAGTACTTCGTGTGTACATTCAGAACGCTGCGGTACAAATATGATGATGGAAACAAAAGGAGAGATTTACGCATGTGACCACCAAGCAGACCAACGCCATTATTTAGGTCTGTTTAATGGTGAAAAAGGATTGAGTGATTTTGTAAATTCATCAGTGGCATTGCCTTTTGGGCAAAATAAAAGCCGTCGTAAAGAGTGCCAACAGTGTGATGTGAAAATGGTTTGCCAAGGTGGTTGCCCAGCTCATGTTAATCAATCAGGCCGCAATCAATTATGTGAAGGCTATTATGCCTTTTTCAGTAATGTATTAAAGCCAGTAAGACAATATGCTCGCAATGCACAAGGTGTGCAGAGTTGGCGCAGAGAAGTGCTAGGTATCAGATAGCAAAAAGCCCGCTATAAAGCGGGCTTTTCAAATTTGGCTCCTCCAGCTGGACTTGAACCAGCGACATACGGATTAACAGTCCGCCGTTCTACCGACTGAACTATGGAGGAATTGCTTTGTTCCTGAGAACGAGGCGAATATTAGCGATATCACCTCAGACTGTCAACGATAAAAACACAAAAATAATTCGTTTGGTTATTGACTGTGCATTATGGTTGATTTTTATTCTATATTATTGATATTGCGCTTTATTCTGTGCCATCACTGTCGTTTGTGTTGGCGATGGAATTTCAGGATAGGCAATATGGTAAATATCATAAAACGACAATGTTCCTTTAAGTGCCATCAAACGGTTTATTTCTTGCTTAATTGCATGATTAACTTCATCTGAATCAAGGATTTTTTGAATAGAGGATGGTGAAACTTCTTCAGTGACGAACCACTCTCCATTATAGCAAACCCGCAGGTCAAGCACTCCAATATCTTCAAAACGATAAACTGGCTTAATATCAAACAGCAAAACAGCACCTAATATAATAAATAATAGAGTAAAGCCAAGCATCCAATACACGCCAAAGTAGGACGCATAGAGGACTAAGATTGCCAATGGGATATAAGCGGCAACCATACCAATACATAGATAAGGATGGTTAGCGATGAATTGGCTGTTGAAGTAAGGTTTTCCATCACGTTTTTCATTTTTATTGATGGTATCCAAATCTTCTATAAGTATTTGTTTAATAATATCCATGATGTGACCGCTCTTTGTAAGACTTCTATGCATGAAGAGTATCATGCGTAAATGAAATTGTTATATATCAATTATGAAAAATTTTGAGTGTAATTGTTTCAGGGTAAGAATTATCTGACTGAGTGGTTGGGCGGTTTACCTTCATAAAACTTTAAATTATCAACAAAATGCAAAGTTTTTGTTAACCCAATTATCGGAAAAGTGACACAACCGAAAAAACAGCATTTTTTTAAGGGGGATCCATACAAAATAGTTGCTATTATCCTTAACTCATGAGTTAATGAGTATCGGCCTGTTTAGCAGTCCTATTTGATGTACGATTACTGAGTTATTGTGTTCGAAAGAGAGAGTTATCCCTGATAGCCTTTGACCGTTACGCTTCATCTTGGTTTTTTCCTGTTAAATAGTAGACTCCGGCCAATATATGCCGAAAAGGCAAGTTTTTTTTGATGTTATATAGGAAAAGTCAAATGTCCGACAAAATGAAAGGTCAAGTTAAGTGGTTCAACGAGTCTAAAGGCTTCGGTTTCATCACTCCTGCTGATGGTAGCAAAGACGTTTTCGTTCACTTCTCTGCCATTCAGGGCGCTGGTTTCAAAACTCTGGCTGAAGGCCAGCAAGTTGAATTCACCATTGAAAACGGTGCAAAAGGCCCAGCAGCTGCTAACGTAACTGCAATCTAAGCTTAATTGCTTAACTGATTTCTAAAGCCCGTCATTTTAATGACGGGCTTTTTCGTATCCGCTATACTCGATCCTGTATATATTCGTGACACTTCAAGTTGCAGCGCCTTTCATCAAGGTATGGTGATCACACTCATTCGCATTAGTTACTGCATTTTGTGATTCATTTGCTTACCGACTAACTGCATCTTGAATTATTTTGTGTATACATTTTTATTGGAGACTACCGCCTAATGAAAATCCATGACCGTGTTTATGTGAAAACAGATGGCCAAGAGCGCCGTGAAGGTAAAATCTTACTGATTGAGCCATTTAATGAAGGGGTTATGTATTTAGTTTCTTTGCCTGATTACCCTGGTGGTATCTGGTTTTTTAATGAAAAAGAGGGCGGAAAAGGGGTTTTTGTTACACCGATTGAAAATTAAATTTATTATACTCGTTATATTTCGAGTTCAATGGTTTGGTTGGAGTATAGCGGCTGGATTCATTCGCTGCTCATCACATGTTTATGGATATTCCTAACACCTTATTCACTTACCATCTAGCAGTACTTCGAATTATTTAGAGTATAAAAATAATATTAAGGCTTTACTTCATAAATTTAGCAATCTATACTTCTTGCAAATTTTCTTAGGAGATAATTACTTGGACAGTCAGAGTTGTAATAAAAATTTAAATTTACTGGCAAGTTATTAATTATCTATTCTATTAACTGCTTGCCACTAGTGACTAATAGGGTAGGCAGTATCCAGCGTTAACTCACTCGATACTCCTTTTTACAGTTGTTTACTATCAACAACTTAAGTTTTATTGCGAGTACAGATCATGAAGATCTACCTTTATTCATTATTTCCTCCAGGCAATAGCCAATAATTTCTGAATAATTATTTAATTATTCAAACTTAAGGTGCTATGGATTTAATTCCATATATTTTGCTATCCAAAATATCTATTTTTTGGAGGAATACTCATGTTATTTACATTCGAAATTTTAAATTTAGCTTCCGCAATGTGCTTAGGTGCTTTAATTGGCGCTGAGCGCCAATGGCGCCAACGTATGGCTGGTCTTCGCACTAATGCATTGGTTGCAACGGGGGCGGCGGTATTTATTTTAAGTTCTGTAACGACATCACCTGATAGCCCTGGAAGGATTGCTGCGCAAGTCGTTTCAGGGATCGGCTTTCTAGGTGCAGGCGTGATCATGCGCGAAGGGATGAACATTCGAGGTCTGAATACAGCGGCAACACTGTGGTGTTCAGCGGGGATCGGCGTGCTATGTGGCTTAGGGCAATATTCTTTGGCGGTTATGGCTACACTGCTGATCCTATGCGCCAATATTTTATTGAGAGAAGCTGCACAACGTATTAATAAGCAGCCACAACAGCAAGCGCTTGATGTTGAACAGAGTTATAAGATCCGTGTTATGTGTCATCAAGGTGATGAAATACTCGTTAGGACACTGATTTTGCAAGCCATAAATGGATTACACATTCGCCTACAGTCATTAAGTAGTGCCGATACACTGAAACCTGAACAGTTAGAAGTTGTTGCTGAATTTTTAGCAACACCTGCGGAACAAAAAGAAATTGAAGCGCTGGTTTGTCGGATCAGTCTTGAACAAAGTGTCAGTGCTATCAACTGGAAAGTGGCATCAGAGTTACCAGCCTGATTGCTGAAGAACGATTAACTAAAGGAGCCAAAATGGACGATCACCCTCCGTCATGGAGAAAATATGGGAGCTATCTAACGATGAATAAAGATACTCGTCATACTTCAAGTTGCTGTATTGTTGACTAGGTTTATTACTCCAGTCACCTATCTGTACCTCGAATTATTTAGAGTCAACTTATTTTCAGTTAGATAGCGGTTATAAAAGCATCATAAGTGCTAGATAGAGATAAGTATCATGACTGAAATAAGGCATCAACGTAAAAGTGCTAAAGCACCCGTGCGCCAAAAATTCATTGTTGGTGAACAAGCAAGTAAAACAATGGAACAAGTGTTGAATGAATATCAAACTAACCTATTGGGCTTGTCTGATAATGAAGCATTGGATCGCTTAGTGACTGAAGGCGAAAATGAAGTCGCTCATGAAAAAGCACCACCGGCATGGAAGCAACTCCTTTCATCATTTAAAAATCCTTTCATTTTTGTATTAATAACATTAGCGATAGTGAGTTTCTTTACTGACTATCTGATCCCCGAGCGACAAGGTGAAGAAACTGATTTAACAGGGGTTATCATCATTGTCACTATGGTGCTACTGAGTGGATTGTTACGGTTTTGGCAAGAATATCGTACCAATAAAGCTGCGGAGGCACTGAAATCTTTAGTGCGCACAACTGCAACAGTATTTCGCCGTGATAATAAAACTGGGCGCTCCGTACGCAAAGAGGTACCGATAAAATGCCTTGTTCCCGGTGATATCGTGCTGTTATCAGCGGGAGATATGGTACCTGCTGATCTTAAATTGATTGAATCGCGAGACTTATTTATCAGCCAAGCGATACTTACCGGTGAATCAATCCCTGTTGAAAAATATGACACTTTAGGTGATGTAACCGCTAAAAGTATTGAGCCAACATCACCGACTGAAAATGAATTATTAGAGATGTCTAATATTTGTTTGATGGGAACCAACGTAACTAGCGGTACAGCAAGAGGGATTGTGGTTGCGACGGGGGGGAAAACATACTTAGGTTCATTAGCCAAGTCAATTGTGGGTAGTCGTGCGCAAACGGCGTTTGATCGCGGTGTTAACAGTGTGAGTTGGTTACTGATCCGTTTCATGTTAGTCATGGTACCGATTGTTTTACTGATTAATGGTTTTACAAAAGGTGATTGGTTTGAAGCAACCTTGTTTTCCCTTGCCGTGGCTGTTGGACTAACACCAGAAATGCTCCCGATGATTGTCAGTTCAAACTTAGCCAAAGGGGCTATTGCCATGTCTAAACACAAGGTGATAGTCAAAAGGTTGAATGCTATTCAAAACTTTGGGGCGATGGATGTTCTGTGCACAGATAAAACGGGGACATTGACACAAGATCGGATCATATTAGAGCATTATCTTGATAGTGATGGGCAGAAAGATAATCAAATTTTGCAACTGGCTTGGTTGAATAGTTTTAATCAAAGCGGTGCAAAAAATATGATGGATCAGGCGATTATCCGTCGAGGAAGAGGAAAAGATGATATCGAACATCTACGGGCGTATCAAAAAATCGATGAGTTACCTTTTGATTTTGTACGCCGCAAACTCTCCGTTACGGTCAGAACGCCGGAGGGTGACGCACTATTGATTTGCAAAGGTGCGGCAGAAGAGATGTTAGCTGTATGTACTCACTATCAGCAAAATGGTCAATCTCAACTGTTGGATCAGCAAGCTAGAGAACACATCACTGAATTAGTGAGTGACTATAATCGTCAAGGTTTTCGAGTGTTATTGCTTGCTACTCGTGTATTAAATAATGATGAGGCAAGTTTACCTCTTTCTGCTTTAGCTGAGGAACAGCTCGAATTACGTGGTATTTTGACTTTCCTTGATCCCCCAAAAGAAAGTGCAATTGCTGCAATTGCGGCGCTGCGTGAAAATGGTGTGACGGTAAAAGTATTAACGGGTGATAATGCCGTTATTACCGAAAAAATTTGTCATGATGTTGGCTTAAATATCAGTGAAATTATGACGGGTCTTGAGGTTGAAGCATTATCTGATGAACAACTAAAGCAAAAAGTTGAACAGGTATCCGTATTTTGTAAGCTAACGCCGTTACAAAAATCGAGAATTTTAAAATTACTGCAAGCAAATGGTCATACCGTTGGGTTCTTAGGTGATGGTATTAATGATGCACCTGCATTACGTGATGCCGATGTGGGTATTTCCGTTGATACAGGCACTGATATTGCCAAGGAGTCAGCAGACATTATTTTGTTAGAAAAAGATTTAATGGTTTTGGAGCAAGGTGTTATTAAGGGAAGAGAAACTTTTGGTAATATCATCAAATATTTGAATATGACCGCTAGCTCTAATTTTGGTAATGTGTTTTCAGTTTTAATTGCCAGCGCATTTATTCCTTTTTTACCCATATTAGCTATCCATCTATTAGTGCAAAATTTGCTGTATGATATTTCCCAATTAGCATTACCTTGGGATAAAATGGACAAAGAATTTTTAAAACGTCCACGTAAATGGGATGCTAAAAATATTGGTCGTTTTATGGTGTGGATAGGACCCACATCGTCGATATTTGATATTACTACCTTTGCATTAATGTGGTATGTATTCCAAGCAAATAGTGTTGCACATGAAGCGTTATTTCAATCGGGTTGGTTTGTCGAAGGATTATTATCACAAACATTAGTGGTTCATATGTTACGTACACAGAAAATTCCTTTTATTCAAAGTACTGCGGCATTACCGGTATTATTAACAACAGGGCTAATTATGGCACTTGGTTTATATATTCCATTCTCACCATTCGGTGCAATGATTGGCCTACAACCGTTGCCTATTGAGTACTTCCCATGGTTAGTATTAACCTTAGTCAGTTATTGTGTCGTTGCTCAACTTATGAAACAGTTTTATATAAAACGTTTTGGAACTTGGTTGTAATATATCGATATATGATATAAGCGAAAAACAGTAAGGCAATATAGATTGTCTTACTGTTTTTATATTTATTTTTTCCTGTCTTTTAACGTGTGTCTTATGGCTTTTTCAGCCGATTTTTTAATTTCATTAATTGGTATTTCTGGAAAATAATGCTCAAAAAGGAAATCACCAATTATAGAGACACAATTACTCGCTAGCTCCATTCTAGAGTTATTATCGCTACTATTTGATTTTGCCAAATCTTGAATTTCATCATAGACTAACTTGTTACTTTTAATTGTACTGTTAATACTTGGGTTTACTAAATTTTCCGGATTGATAACTATACCTAAATTATAGCGTTTACTTAAATAGTAATATATGAATTTTTTTTCATTATAATTTATGGGAAGTTCTTTTTTCTGACTTAGGCTGATATTTTCTTCATTAATAATTCTATTTATAACAGAAAAAATATATGTATTAAATTCTTGCTTCATCATTCTGTCAATTTGATGATTTCTATCGATCCCTCTGGGAACGATGTATTTTCTTTGAGAGGATGATACGTTTGCATTGGCTTCACTGAGCGTTTTAGTCAGTGAGCTCTTTGGTATTGCATTTAAAAAGTATTCATTGGAAAAGAGAATAATTTTATTTAGATTAAAATCTACAGCTTTCTTTTCTCTGCTATAGTGAGGTAGAGGTAAATCCCCTCTGTTGGTGATACAAGTTATATTAGAGTGCAATTTATTATCGTCTGGGGCGATAGAAAAATGGACAACTAAAGTGAGATCATCAGGTCTTTTCCTGAAAAAAATATCTCTATCCATATGACATGAAGATGTATAGTTTAACATATGACCCCTGTTTATATTATTTTTCAAAAAATAGAAGATATATGATTAAGAATATATATCTTTCAAAAAACAGGGTTGGATTTATAACATGTTATGGCTTGTGTAACCTGAGGGAACTAGATGAAATGGGACCATCAAACACGGCCCCATTTCATATCATAAAGCTATTATTGTAAGCCTAACGCAGATTTCATTTGTTTCATTGCGTCAATACCTTGTTGACAAGCTTTGTCTTGCTGATCTTTAGGTAGTGCTGCAACTTGTTTTTTACCTTCTTCCAGTTGACCTTTCATAGCATCTAACTGAGCTTTTGCTTGTGGGTTTTCAGATGCTTTAGAAATCAGTGCATCAACTTCAGCGAAGTAAGCATTACAAGTTTCAGTTGCACCAGCAACTTCAGGTTTTTTCTCTTCATCTGAACATGCTGTAATAGCCAATGCCATTAAACCCATACCACAAGCTAGAATTAACTTTTTCATAATCAACCTTAAAATTATTAGTTATTGAAGTAGCAAAATCGAGTATATAAGAGTTCGCTTTAATATCAAATGTAACAAATCCTAAAAAAAAATTCGTTAAATCTCCTATAAGCCAGTATTAAATATAGATTAGGTTTGTAATAAATTTATTATTTAGTGGTTTAATCCAAAAAATGCTGTTTTTTTTATGACAAAGAATGAGAACTCATAGTGATGAAGAAATACTTTATTGATTATCATCCAGTGATAAATCTTCTTTATTAGTTTTTATATAGTGAAGAATTATTTTATGCGGATTAACCTATGTAAAATTCCCCTCAAAATCTTTTGTTGATTAAGTTATATACTTGTTCACAAATATTTTACAGAGTTCTTAACTTCTTAATGTGGATTTTCATTACAAAATAAACACAAAGTTTCTCTGGTTAATAAATATGAAATCAGTAAATATACCTAGATGGGTTGAATGATGTACTGTTTTTTATAATGGAAAATAACGTATAAGCTATGGATTGAATATAACTTTTCACCATAAATTATAACTATTTTGCATATAGTCAGAAAATAAATTCATATAATAAATCTAGCTTAGTGTGTAAAAAAAAATTTACATTTTATTTTTTATAGCTGCTTAATGTATATTTAAAAAATAAACAGCTATTGAAACAATAGTTAAATTTTAGTTATGTTAAGTGAGCTGGTTCACAATTTTACTATTTTAATGCTCAATGCCCTATCAAACTGATTTTTAAATCAAATTATTATTGAATGCATTGTTGATTATCAGGTAAAGTCTTGAGCTTAGTGGTTGGTATAGTTAGTGTCTGATAATGCTTTATTAATTTTTGTCGGTATGAAAAGACAATAAATGACTGGTTTAATAGGTTGACGCTAAATGAAATTCGTACCACACTCTAGTCTTCGCAGAAATTCGCCAAAGAGCGATAGACGCGATAGAATGCAATTCACTTAGGGAAAAACAGTACATACAGTGTATTTTTAGTATGAACTCATTCCTTAAGTAAAAGCAAAAGAACTTGATACAGAGTCATCTGTATCAATATGTCACATAGCGGATAATAATAATGTTATGGGCATATTCAGTATGTAATGTGACATGTCACATTACTATTTTAATTTTAGACTTACACACAGGGCTTTATCATCATGTCTGCTTCTATTGTTAAGAAACGGCCGCTGAGTCGTTATATCAAAGACTTTAAACACAGCCAAACTCATTGTGCGCACTGCCATAAAACACTGGATCGTATCTCTCTCGTCTTTAACGATGCTATCTTGAATAAAGAAGCTATTGCTGAGATGACAGAGCTAGTCGATGAAGGTGCTTGGCTTGATTTACAAGATAAATTTACCGCACTTTGTCGTTTTTGTAGTGAAATTTACTGCAATAGCGATACTGATTTCTTTGACATTATGTCATTTAAACAGTACTTGTTTTTACAGACTGAAATGAGCCATAGTACCGTTCGTGAATATGTTGTTCGTTTGCGCCGTCTTGATGAACTCCTCTCATCATCAAACTTTTCCATGAAAGAGTTCACAGCGAGCAAAATCCAAGAACAATTAAGCGATAGAATGACCGAATCTGCATTCAGTAATTACAATATTGCTTTACGTAAATATGAGCAATATTTGTTCTGGGAATCAGAAAAGAACTAATTATTAGCTACGAATTAAGTTAACTACTTATTCAAAGTAAAATAATTAAATTGTTTAGGGTGTCCTTAAAGGGCACCTTTTTGTTTTTGTGGGTCTCTATAATATAAAAAATCATCAATTGAGATTTTATATCTCGTTTGAATTATCATATTTAGAGTAAGTATTAACCACAATATCAGTCCATAAAAAATAACAATTTTATTTTTTATGGACTGATATTGTTATTAAGATTAGAAATAATATATTTAATAATGCCTGAGCCTAAAGATATTAGACTCAGGCTAATTGATTAACCGATAGTCATTAAGCTTGCATTACCACCAGCTGCCGCGGTGTTAACACTTAATGAACGCTCATGAACTAATCTTTCTAGCAGTAAGTTAGTTTCGCCACGTTCAAACCCTTGGACTGAAATAATAGGTCCTTTACGTTGAGCAATGGTTTCACATACCGTTTTAAGTTGATCACTGTCACCATGATAGATAACTGCCTCAATGTGTTGGCTATGCTCAGACCAATTTTTGCTTATTGAAACAGTATGATGAACTTTTTCTGGTAGTGCTTTATACAAGCGCTGATGCATTTCACTTTCCGGCCATAACGCTTGGCAACCATTTGCCAATACCCCAGCTAGCTGGATCAAACAATCTTTTTCATTGTCACTGAGACAAAGAATTACGCCTCGTGGTGTTAAAGTATAAGTGTTTCGTTCACCTGTAGGACCAGGTAATAGACGTGAAGTGCCTGCCTGAGCTTGGCGAGCAAATCGCTCTAACACGGCAGGTTCAACACCATATTCTTGCTTCTCTGACCATGTTGAGAAGGTGTCAAAGGTTTCAAGTAGAATAGGGCGAGCACTTGCATCCATAGGCAATTCATTGTCTTGTCTTTCTAATGTACGGCAGACTGCATTGTCAGGACGTTCGCTGAGTAAACGATACAAGTACAATGGACCACCTGCTTTAGGACCCGTTCCAGATAGACCTTCTCCGCCAAATGGTTGTACACCAACGACGGCACCTACCATATTACGGTTGACATAAAGGTTACCGACTTTCGCTTTCGCCACGACTTGGTTGATGGTTTCATCGATGCGTGTATGTACACCTAATGTTAACCCGTAGCCAGCAGCATTAATTTGATCGACCAATTCTTTAAGCTCTTCACGTTTAAAGCGGATCACATGTAGCACAGGGCCAAAAATTTCTTTTTTCAACTCAGAGACATTGTCTAATTCAATCAAAGTTGGTTTAACATAAGTGCCTTCTTGCTGCTCGCGATGATCATCTAAGCTATTGAATGCTGCTTGGAAAACCTCTTTACCTTTACTGCGCATTTGTTGAATGTGCTGCTCAATATTCTCTTTGGCTTCACTGTCAATAACAGGACCAATATCAGTAGAAAGATGCTCAGGATTGCCCATGCGACACTCTTCCATTGCGCCTTTCAACATACGTATGGTGCGATCTGCAACATCCTCTTGGATACAAAGGATACGTAGAGCAGAGCAGCGTTGACCCGCACTATCAAATGCAGATGCAACAACATCAGTCACAACTTGTTCTGTCAGAGCCGATGAATCGACGATCATGGCATTTAAGCCACCTGTTTCAGCAATTAATGGTGTTGGGCGGCCTTGAGCATCCAGTCTGCCTGCAATATTACGCTGTAGTAAGCCTGCAACCTCAGTTGAACCCGTGAACATCACGCCGCGAACTCGATGGTCGCCGACTAATTTCGCACCAATTGTTTCACCTTTACCGGGTAAAAATTGCAACACTTCCCGTGGGATACCCGCTTGATGCAACATTGATACAGCAATTGAGCCAATAATCGGGGTTTGTTCAGCCGGTTTGGCTAATACAGTATTACCTGCGGCTAGGGCAGCTGCGATTTGGCCAGTGAAAATCGCCAGTGGAAAGTTCCATGGGCTGATACAAACGACTGGGCCTAATGGGCGATGGGTATTGTTATCGAAATCATCTCTGACTTGTGTCGCATAATAATTAAGGAAATCCACCGCTTCACGCACCTCAGAAATGGCGTTAGCATAGGTTTTCCCTGCTTCTCGAACTAAAATATCCAGCAACGACTGTAATTGTTGCTCCATAATATCGGCAGCACGTAATAAAATTGCTGCGCGCTCTGATGGTGGCGTCGCAAACCAAATGGCTCCTGCATCGCTGGCGATGTTGAGTGCATGATCAGCCTCTTCGACGGTTGCCTCACGTACCTGACCGACAATATCGGCGTGGCAAGCAGGGTTAATGACTGGGTAAGCCGCTTCTGCCGCGATAGTGGCTTTAAATTCCCCACCTAATAATGGTTGTGCTAATTTTTCCTGCATTGCAGCGGTCAATAGCGCACTAGAGAGGGAAGCAAGGCGATGCTCATTGGACATATCTAGACCCATTGAGTTAACTCGACGTTTGCCATATAGGTCACGAGGTAGCGCAATTTTTGGATGTGGTAAGCCAATTTGCCCTTCAGTTTTAGACATTTCTAAAACATCTTTTACGGGATCAGCGACCAGCTCATCAAGAGGGATCGTCGTATCAGCGATTCGGTTAACGAAGGAAGTATTGGCACCATTTTCTAATAAACGGCGTACTAAATAGGCTAATAATGTTTCATGCGTTCCTACAGGCGCATAAATACGGCAAGGTCGATTGAGTTTACCATCCGCAACTTTACCAACGACTTGCTCATATAAAGGTTCACCCATTCCATGTAGACATTGGAACTCATATTGACCTGGATAGTAGTTTTTACCTGCAAGTTGATAAATTGCAGCTAGTGTATGTGCGTTATGAGTCGCAAATTGAGGGTAAATCAGGTTAGGAACGGATAACAATTTGCGAGCACAAGCGAGATAAGAAACATCAGTATAGACTTTACGTGTATAAACTGGGTAGCCTTCTAATCCATCCATTTGAGCGCGCTTAATTTCGCTATCCCAATAAGCTCCTTTTACGAGTCGGATCATCAAACGGCGTTTACTACGCTCAGCAAGATCAATAATGGAGTCAATCACAAATGGGCAGCGTTTCTGATAGGCTTGAATAACGAAGCCAATACCGTTCCAACCCGCTAGCTGTGGTTCAAAACACAATTTTTCCAGCAGGTCGAGGGAGATCTCTAAGCGATCGGCTTCTTCTGCATCGATATTAATTCCTACATCGTATTGGTGTGCTTGCAGTACCAGTGATAATAAGCGTGGATACAGCTCTTCCATCACACGTGAATATTGGGCTCTGCTATAGCGTGGATGCAATGCTGATAATTTGATGGAAATACCAGGACCTTCATATATACCACGACCGTTAGAGGCTTTACCGATAGCGTGGATCGCTTGTTGATAAGACACCATATAGTCTTGAGCGTCTTTTTCAGTGAGTGCAGCTTCACCTAGCATATCGTAAGAGTAGCGGAAACCCTTTTCTTCGAGTTTTCGTGCATTAGCCAAGGCTTGAGCAATGGTTTCGCCTGTTACAAATTGTTCACCCATCAAACGCATGGCCATATCAACGCCTTTACGGACAAGTGGCTCACCACTTTTACTGATGATCCGGTTTAAAGAGCTAGAGAGTTTGGCTTCATTGTGAGTAGAAACTAATTTACCTGTAAACAATAAACCCCAAGTTGCCGCATTCACAAACATTGAGCTACTTTGCCCTAAATGGGATTGCCAATTACCCGTGCTGATTTTATCGCGGATCAAGGCATCGCGAGTGGCTTTGTCTGGAATGCGTAGCAATGCTTCTGCTAGGCACATTAGTGCAACACCTTCTTGTGAAGAAAGAGAAAATTCTTGCAATAGGCCCTGCACCAGCCCTGAACGGCCAATACCATTTTTTTGGTTACGCAGTTTTTCCGCGATAGAGTAGGCTAATTTATGTGCGGCATCGGCTTGCTCAGGAGGCAGCTGTGCTTGTTGTAATAACATAGGCAGAGCTTGAGTTTCTGGAATACGATAAGCAGATGTTATCGCTGAACGTTTAACCGATTGGGGTAAAATATGCTCAGCAAAATCCAAAAATGGCTGATAATTTGATTCAGTTAATGATTCTTCTTCTGAAATTGGATTGTCTTTGCTATCTTGTCCCGTGGAAATTTCAGGGATGAATTGCGCATTATCCAGTTGTTCAAGGTAATTGAATATAGCCTGTTTAATTAACCAATGTGGTGTGCGGTCAAGACGCTGAGCAGCAGTTTTAATGCGTTCACGAGTTGCCTCATCAAGTCTGACACCCATAGTTGTTGTACTACTCATCCCTATTTCCTCAAATGATTGATACTCTTCATCTTTCAAGCTGTAGTGCACTCACTCGCACCAGTCACATACATTGTATGCCCTAGTGGTTCGTTCATTAACGATACGTTGAATTATTTAGAGTATGTAAGAGTAAGAAAACAATAAAGTTACACCTTAATAGCATCATGTTGCAACTTTGTGCAACATTGTTAAAGCCAATTCTAACCGAAGTGTGAAATATATCGTATTTTTATTGGTTAAATTGGATGGTTGATAGGTGAATTAATAAATTTTCAATTTAAATCATTGTGTTATTTGTGATTTGCCTTTAGAGCATAAGTTAATCAATCTATTGGTTAAATTATCAAAATTGTAACATTTGTGATGCAGATATCGTTTATGGAACAAAATAACGTTAATTTCTTGTTAAATTGAAATGAGTTTGTCTAGCATGCAGGTGTAATCTTTTTAATTAAGAAGTGCAACACAATAAAATCACAATACACATAATATTTGTTATTTAATTTGCAGATGTGCAATTAAGTGCAACAAATCAAAAAATATCACTGCTTAATAAATATAAATCCCAAATATTTTTATAATTTATAAATAGGATAGGCGGGAAACAACAATTCTATGGAGAAGGCGAATGACCGTAAGCACTCCGATGATCATTATGTTCATCGTATACATTACTGGCATGTTACTTATTGGCTACTTAGCTTATCGCTCAACAAAAAACTTTGATGACTATATTCTTGGTGGGCGAAGTTTAGGAAGTGTTGTCACCGCATTATCAGCAGGGGCCTCAGATATGAGTGGCTGGCTGCTAATGGGGTTACCTGGCGCTATCTTCTTAGCGGGTATCTCAGAAAGTTGGATTGCCATTGGTTTGAGCTTAGGAGCTTATCTAAACTGGCTATTCGTAGCAGGTCGGCTACGGGTTCAAACTGAAAAGAATAATAACGCGCTCACATTACCTGATTATTTTACGAGCCGTTTTGAAGATAAGAGCAAAATCTTACGTATTATTTCTGCTGTTGTTATTCTTGTATTCTTCACTATCTATTGTGCTTCTGGCGTCGTTGCTGGTGGATTGCTATTCGAAAGCACATTCAATATTAGTTATGAAAAAGCGATGTGGTTAGGGGCATTGGCAACAATTGCTTATACCTTCCTAGGGGGCTTCTTAGCGGTAAGTTGGACTGACACCGTTCAAGCTTCATTAATGATCTTTGCTTTGATTTTAACGCCTATTGTGATCATTTTTTCATTAGGGGGTTTAGATACCGCTGTTGAGGTAATTAAAGCGAAAAACCCTGAATATTTAGATATGTTTAAGGGGCTAAACTTTGTCGCTATTATTTCTCTACTAGGTTGGGGACTGGGGTATTTCGGGCAGCCACATATTTTAGCGCGCTTTATGGCGGCGGATTCTCATCGCACCATACGTTCTGCTCGTCGTATCAGTATGACATGGATGATCTTATGTCTGGGCGGAACAACTGCGGTTGGTTTCTTTGGGATTGCTTATTTTGAGATGAACCCTGCGTTGGCTTCCTCAGTGATGGGGAATAATGAGCGGATCTTTATGGAACTTGCAGGCATCTTATTTAATCCATGGATTGCAGGTATTTTACTATCAGCAATTTTAGCGGCCGTGATGAGTACTTTAAGTTGCCAATTATTAGTATGTGCAAGTGCCTTAACAGAAGATCTATACAAACCTTTTGTCCGTAAAAATGCCAGCCAAAAAGAGTTAGTTTGGGTAGGGCGCTTTATGGTGCTGTTAGTGGCGGCGATTGCTATCTATATTGCACGTGATCCTAACAGCAAAGTGCTTGCTTTAGTCAGTAACGCATGGGCAGGGTTTGGTGCCGCATTCGGTCCAGTTGTTCTGATGTCAGTGTTATGGAAACGCATGACGCGTACAGGTGCGCTTGCTGGTATGGTTGTGGGGGCAGTGACTGTGCTGGTGTGGATGAAATTCAAATGGTTCGGACTGTACGAAATTATTCCAGGCTTCATTTTAGCGACGATTGCGATTGTCGTCGTCAGCCTACTAACCAAAGCACCAAGTGCAGCGGCTCAGGCTCGATTTGAAGAAGCAGAAGCAGAGTATAAAACAAAGTAAATAATTACATAAATAAAAGGCCGAATAATCAATGATTATTCGGCCTTTTTCTTGCTATTTAAATGGATTATTGTGCTTTTTTGTGGCGTTTAGCGAAATGGTAACCGACGAACAAGATAATAAACCATATTGGCGTGGCAATTAGCGCCTGCCTAGTATCGTGCTGGAATGCTAATATGATCACCATAAATACAAAGAAAGCTAGGCAAATCCACGACATCACAATCCCTGCGGGCATTTTATAGTGTGATGCTTTATGCAGCTGCGGACGATGTTTTCTAAACTTTAGATAGCTAAGTAGGATCATGCTCCAGATAAACATAAACAAGATCGCAGACACTGTGGTAACCAGTGTAAAAGCATGCATGATATCTGGAATAAAATAGATCAGTACAATACCAAAGCTTAAGCAAATACAGGTAAAAATCAGCCCTGTTGCGGGTACAGCCTTGCTTGATAAACGGCTAAATTGCTTCGGTGCATCACCTTCTTTGGATAAACCAAACAACATACGGCTAGTCGAAAAAACACCACTGTTTGCAGAAGAGGCCGCTGATGTGAGCACCACAAAGTTAACCACACTGGCGGCAGCAGGCAAGCTAATGAGTACAAACATTTCAACAAACGGGCTCTTGTCCGCTAAAATCGTGCGCCATGGTGTGACCGCCATAATTACAATCAGTGATAATACATAAAATGCAATGATCCTAAATGGGATGGCGTTAATTGCTCTTGGCAATGATTTTTCAGGATCACGAGTTTCAGCTGCTGCGGTGCCCACGAGTTCTATCCCTACAAAGGCAAAGATAGCGATTTGGAAGCCAGCAAAGAAACCACTGATCCCCATAGGGAACATCCCACCATCATTCCAGATATTGCTCAAAGAAGCGGTATGACCTGCGGGTGATTGGAAATTCATGGCAATTAATGTTCCACCAACAGCGATCAAGGCAACAATGGCAACAATTTTGATCATGGCAAACCAGAACTCAAGCTCACCAAATAATCTGACTGAGACTAAATTCAGGGTCAATAATGTTACTACACAAATAAATGAGGTAACCCATTCAGGGAAATCGGGTACCCAGAAACTGACATACGATGTGATAGCAACAATATCGGCAATTCCTGTGATCACCCAACAGAACCAATAAGTCCAGCCGACGAAAAAGCCAGCCCACGGACCAATCAGATCAGCGGAGAAATCACTAAAAGATTTGTAGTTGAGATTTGAAAGTAGTAACTCCCCCATTGCTCGCATAACAAAAAATAACATAAAGCCGATAATCATATAGACAAAAATGATTGATGGCCCAGCAAGAGAAATCGTTTTACCTGACCCCATAAACAAACCTGTTCCAATAGCGCCACCAATGGCGATCAGTTGGATATGTCGATTGCTGAGGCTACGTTTTAGCTGATTGCGATCAGCTGAAGAATGCGTTGGGATTGCGGGTTGATTTTCTTCCATATATATCGATCCAAGGCGGTTAGTAATGTGCAGTCACAGTATATTTTTAGTTGTGTGACGGTGTTTGCATAAAATATTGTGACACAAATCTCAATTAGAGTAAGGAAAACTTAACTTACAATCATCGAAGTGGCGATATCTTAATCTAACAATAACATTGAATTAACATTAGTAACTAAAATTTAATTATCTAAGTAAAAATAGCAGAATAATATTGACTGTATGAAATTGAAGGCGTTAAATAAATTCAATGGGTTGTTAGCTCAGTTGGCAGAGCGGTTGACTCTTAATCATTAGGTCGGGGGTTCGAGCCCCCCACAACCCACTAAGTTTTTCAATGGGTTATGAGTTATTCATGTTACTAACCAGTGTCACTTGGGACATAATCGAGACAGCTATCACAAAACTACTCGATTTTTGGTGCAACCTAGCCAAGTGTAGACCAGTATTTTCTTCCCTGAGTATTTCTTTCAATATTGATAATGCATCTAAGCCAAGTGAGTCGATACTCTGATATAATAAATTTATCTAAGTTGAATGAGTTTATTAGCATGAGATTATCAATGTTGTTTATAGCTATTTTTTTGTCTACGTCTGCAATTTCGGCTAATCAGTGTCAATTGGATGATATTTGTTTGTCATTTAAAACCGATAAAAATGAATTTTCTGTCTCCTGTAGAGACATAAGCTCTGTAAGTATTACTTCTAGATTTCAAAGTCGAGATTCGATATCTATTGAAATGTCTGAAAAAATTGACATGTTAGATTTTGTTAAACAAAATCAATATACTATAGCCACATTCAGTATATTAGGTTATGAATATGATAAGTTGAGATTGGATAGCTATCTTAAAAATAAAGTGAGAATACCCCTCAATAATAGCCCCAAACTTGAGCTTGTTAATAAATTAATTGATTGTGTACATTTACTAAATAAGTGATTTAAATATTATAAATCGAAAAAAATTAACTTTTTAATTAAAAACACTAAATTGTGATGGCCAGTATAGGCTTGCAATCATCGTTTAGGATAGTTTTTTTATCCATTATAAAATGTTTTATAGTAATTTTACTTTTTCTATGACATGAAAGGTTAAGAAATGATGAATATTATTGTGAGTTTTTACAAGTAAGTTTCAACTAAACGTTAAGAAATACAGTTATTATTTAATTAAGATAAAAGTTTAATATCTTTTATTAAAATTAAATAGGGCTTAAATGTTATGCGTAAATTAGCTCATCATTATACGTTATCTAAAATAATTATCATCACTGAATTTTACAGTGAGCTCGTTTACAATGAGGCTACGTTAGGAATAACGTGGGAACTATCATGAACTGGAAAAGGGTAGCCCTTATTTTAGTTGGAGTTATGATACTAGGCGGCTTATTAAATTGGCTAATCACCGAGAATCGACAGCTAATAAATGAGAATAAATCATTAACAAAAGAACTTGCAGCATTAGAGTTAATAAGTAAAGTCACTCGGTCTACGATCATTCTTCACTATCAAGTCTCACTCCACAATATTAAAGCAAAGCAACGTGAGGACTCAGAGTATGTCAAGGTTAAGACTGTTATCAAAACAATACTCAAAGATAATGAATGTGCTAATACTGCCGTGCCTGATGATGTTATTAACGGGTTGCACAACTACAAAAGAGGTATTAGTGCCCGTTCAACCAGTACCGATCCCAGTACATCTAACCGCTGATTGTGAGCAACCTGATATTCCAGAAAAAATGAATTGGAAAGATATGCCGCTATTGCTAGTAGATGCAATGAATTCAATTGCCAAGTGCAACTTAGATAAAAAAGCAATTCGAGAAATTGAATCGGAGAGGGTAGCTAATAGTATATTTAAAAGTGATAAAGATAATTAATATCGAAGGAAGTTGATGAGATTAGGTCATTTAGATACTGATATTTCATTATTTTTCTAATCTAATCTAATCTATAAATGAAGTGGCTATAAATTAAATAAATACATAAACTTTAAAAAATACATTAAAAAATCAATTTAAAAATGAAACATTAATTCTATCTACATAAATTCTCACATATTTATTTTCATAAAATGATAACTCATACAATAAATCATGTTGTAATATTGTATTACATACAATGAGTTTGTTTTCGAATAGATATCCATTCAATTCATATGCAAATGAACTCTCAATTTGTTTTGGTAATGAATCAGTAGATAACTCAGCGCTTATTTCATCAAAAATTTCAAGCTCAAGCGTAACTAAATAAACGCTATTCAATTGTATTGGTCTACTAAGTTCACTGATAAAACATGTTAATACAATTTCACCAAGAGAAATTGTTACTTCTTCTTCAATATCTGGATTCAGTGCAATGACTTTTGCATAATATTTCATATTTTATAATTCAATAGGGTTAGGTGAGTATATGCATTCTAGTATCTATATCATAATGGTGATTTGATATAGATATCAACAGCGCTTTTTTTGAGTAGTTGTCGACCATTGGCATTGTAAAAATGGTTTTTATGGCCTTTGAGGGCTTTACGGCGAATGACCTGACTATCTTGCTGCTCCTGCACCAGTTGAATAATCGCCGTATGCGCATCCTCCGGCAAGGTGGTGTGCTCGATCAGGTTTAAGTTTACATCGTACTGAGAACGTTCATATTGGTTACGTCGTTCAGAGCTGTATTGGGTTTCAGTGATGTATTCATAGTTGGTCGTGGATAAACATTGATGATTGAAACCATCATCAAGGCACTCACTTTATTCAATGATCACCCCCGAAGAGTTAGCACTCCAGTTTCAGGCCATCAGTTTGATAGAGTCTGAGCAGCAGGCAGTGATTAAGCAGCAGAACAAATAAAGCCCCGAAAACAGAGCGTTATTACACAGTGGGCTACGCCTCCCAAAGGCAGTAAAGCCACACCACCGCCGGCGATAAACTTAAAAGGGCATTGGTTAAAAGAGGCAGGATTTGAGACTGGCTTCACCTTTACCGTCAAAATCTTAAACGGGTGTTTGGTGTTGATACCGGACAGCGAAGAGACAAGAGCAATAAAACAACAAAACCAACAACAGCAAGCGCAGCTCAGTGCAATACAGCACACCATGCGCGAGCTGATGGCAGAGTATATTGGCGGCTAAAGGGTAAACTGAGCGGCTCTAAAAACTAAGAAACCAGAAGATTCCAAGGATCTTCTGGCTATTAAACCAATATTAAGTAATTATCTTCTTTTTGATTGTATATTCAGACAAAAATCACGAAAGGATGGTGCAATATCAATAATGTTATCTAAACAATCAATATCTGTAGATTTAGTATACTTAATTTCTCCGGTTTCAAGACTAATCCAATAATCATTATCTCCAGCGTCACCAGCAAAAGGAATATTAAATTGGGTAAAATCAATAAAATCCTTAGAGATCTTACGTCTATATTTCAATACATCTGATATTGAAAGTAAGTAAGGGGAGCCAATATCATCTAATGATATAAAATTAAATGATTCAATTTCCATCAAGTTATAATCATTATCATTTATTTTATTAAAATTATCGCGATAGATAAAAGCACCGCCATAAAAATAGCCACCATTAAAATGTTTATAAAATTCAATGAAAAAATCTTTTCCATTAAACTCTTGAGGAATGAATGTCTTTATTTCTTCTGATGTTAACCCATCTAGTGATTTTTCAAATTTTAAGTGAGGATCTGTAAAAAATTCACTCAACATTTTATCCCTCCAGGCTTGCAATTTAATATAGCATTATTTCGTTTAGTGGCTTCATCAATAGCATTTTGAGTACCATATTTGTGTCCAGTTTTTTCCTCAAATTGATGAGCTCCTCCTACATGAGGGTGGCTATGGTATTCAGGATTAACGAGTTGCATAACCATTTCATTTTTTTCGGCGTTATAACTTACATGATGTGAAATCCACTTACGTGACGGATACTCTTCTATACCAGCAGCTTTATATAGTGCTAACTTATCATCAGCATAGCTACCTGTAGCTTTTATTGTAAATAGCCCTTCAGGATTTTGAGCTGAAACGGTTTTAGGGTGTAACACATCACCACCGTCAGGTAAGAAAATAATAGGTTCTTTTGCTAGCCCAAATGGATCTATAAATCCAACCGGATCATGCACATACCCATACGGATTAAACCCACCCAGCAGCCCGATGGGATCGGGTGAAATATACTGTCCGCTGTCTTTATCATAATAGCGAAAGCGGTTGTAATACAAGCCTGTTTCGTTATCTTCGAATTGTCCGGCAAAGCGAAAATGGCAATCAATATAGTTGGGGTCGTTTTCAGCACGGCCTTCACGGGACTCCCAAAAGGCCAGTTGCCCCCATGTGTTGAGCCGTCCTGCCCAGCTGGCGACACCGTTTTCAGTAAACATCTCCCGCGGAGTGCCTTGGTGGTCAATAACCACATAATGCAATTTCCCGCGCTGGTAACGTGCAGCAGGGGTTATCGCCCCCGGTTGGTATACCCATTGTATACCGGCATCGTAAGCGATAGTGCCATCGGCGTAGACGGGGGTCTCTTCAACCATTTGGTCGCCAGACCACAGATAGTGCCATGCGGTGATACGTTGCTTTGACAGCGGAAAGGCGGGGCTTTCATTGATTTTTAGAATATCAACGACTTTGGTTTTCGACAGCCGTCGACCAAAAGCATCGTAGGTATAACGCCAGACATCGCCACTGGGGGTAAAGCAGCGAATAAGTTGGTTCTGGGTATAACAAGGAGTTGACTATAGCTAAGGCGCGTTCTAAGTCAGACAGCAGTACAAATAAAGCCCCGAAACAGAGCGTTATTATACCGTGGGGTATACCCCCAATGGCAGCAAAGCCGCACCACCGCCGGCGATAAACTTAAAAGGGCATTGGTTAAAAGAGGCCGGTTTTGAGACTGGCTTCACCTTTACCGTCAAAATTTTAAACGGCTGTTTGGTATTGATCCCCGATAGCGAAGACATTCGAGAGATGAAGCAACAAAACCAACAACAGCAAGCACAGCTAAGTGCTATCAAACACACCATGCGCGAGCTGATGGCGGAGTATATTAGCGGCTAAAGGGTAAACTGAGCTGCTCTTAACAATAAGTCAGTTCACAAAACTATTGGACTGACTTATTAGTTTAAACATCAAAGAAAAACTCTAAAAAATCATTAAAACTAGGCCATTGTGGCTTTAATTTGCCTGCTATAAAATCCCGCAGCTCTTTACCTAAACCTAATCCAATAACTTCACCAGTTTTTTGATTATAAAAGTAGCCATATTCACCTTCAAAATTATCTAATGGCAAATATTCTTTAGGTAATTTTAGAACATCATGAGCACTTTTCAGGATTAATAAATAATCATTGCTATTAATTAAAAACCAACCAATTTGATAGATCTCTCTATTTTGGCCTAAAAATGTTGGGCAATCTTCAACATGTAAGTAAAACTGTGCAAAATCAGAGTCAATATCGACATCAATACTTAACAAAGCATCGCGGTATTCACTTGAAGGTTCATCAAACCACCAATTTTTACTTTTAAAATATTCAACTAATTTAGGGGTTAACATTTAGCCTCCTTTTTTACAGCAATCGATCAGCTTTCTACGATTGACTTCTTCTTCGGCTCTTTGCTTCCAGTAAGCTTTTCTATCTGCATCAAAAAGATCACGATCCACTGGGTTAGATGGGTGACTTCCAGGCAAGTGAGGATGCAATGCATTAGTATAGCGATACTTAACATGCGTTTCAGTTGATAACTCAAATAATGGCCCCAAGCCATTTTGTTTAGAATGGTGAAGGCTTACAACTGAATATTTCCCATCTTTTACCACCATAGGACTTCGACCATCTTCGAGAACTATTTGAAGATTTGTTTTTACACCATCTCGTGTATTAACTTTTAAATCCCAGTCAATAGGCTGTTGATAGACCGTATAAGTAATGTCTGAAGGGCCTGTAAAAGTAGAACCTGTAAAAAAGCCACTAAGACCAAACGGGTCTACCCAACCAACAGGATCATGCACATACCCATACGGATTAAACCCACCCAGCAGCCCGATGGGATCGGGTGAAATATACTGTCCGCTGTCTTTATCATAATAGCGAAAGCGGTTGTAATACAAGCCTGTTTCGTTATCTTCGAATTGTCCGGCAAAGCGAAAATGGCAATCAATATAGTTGGGGTCGTTTTCAGCACGGCCTTCACGGGACTCCCAAAAGGCCAGTTGCCCCCATGTGTTGAGCCGTCCTGCCCAGCTGGCGACGCCGTTTTCAGTAAACATCTCCCGCGGGGTGCCTTGGTGGTCAGTAACCACATAATGCAATTTCCCGCGCTGATAACGTGCAGCAGGGGTTATCGCCCCCGGTTGGTATACCCACTGTATACCGGCATCGTAAGCGATAGTGCCATCGGCGTAGACGGGGGTCTCTTCGACCATTTGGTCGCCAGACCACAGATAGTGCCATGCGGTGATACGTTGCTTTGACAGCGGAAAGGCGGGGCTTTCATTGATTTTTAGAATATCAACGACTTTGGTTTTCGATAGCCGTCGACCAAAAGCATCGTAGGTATAACGCCAGACATCGCCACTGGGGGTAAAGCAGCGAATAAGTTGGTTCTGGGTATAACAAGGAGTTGACTATAGCTAAGGCGCATTTTAAGTCAGGCAGCAGGATAAATAAAGCCCCGAAAACAGAGCGTTATTACACGGTGGGCTACGCCCCGAAGGGCAGCAAAGCCACACCATCGCTGGCGATAAACCTTAAAGGGCACTAGTTAAAAGAGGCCGGATTTGAGACAGGTTTCACGTTCACGGTGAAAATCTTAAACGGCTGTTTGGTATTAATCCCTGACAGCGAAGACATTCGAGCGATTAAACAACAAAACCAACAGCAGCAAGGGCAACTCAGTGCAATACGGCACACCATGCGCGAGCTGATGGCGGAGTATGTTAGCGGCTAAAGGGTAAATTGAGTAAAAACGAAAAAGCTGGAAGATAATGAGGATCTTTCCTGCTTTTTAATCAGATCACTTTCTGCTTAGAAGTAATTCTCTCCATTGTTCAAGATAGCCTTTGAACTCTGCTATCGTGGCAATTTTCATGCTTTCTTCGGTGTACTCGTTAAAGATCTCGACTCCATTTGGTTTGATAGTGACAGTATGCGCATTGCCAGTACCTTTCCATTGTGGCAATTCGCCATTACGTACTACTTCACACCAAGAGATATATTCTTCGACCCCATGCAAACTACCTTGCACATCATCATTTAAGAACCAAGCAATAAGGCGATGTTCTTCGTCTGCCTCAGCGTGAGAATAACCATCTTGATCAATATAAAATTTCATTCTTATTTAACCTTCTCATAGACAGGAAATGCAGTGTTTATGTTTCCGTTTTTATCAAGATAGCCACCAATTTTTACCCCACTTGGTGATACTCCTTCCCACTTGCTGCCTTGGATAGTGGAGTTTTGATAAGCTCCTTTTATTTCTGACATTACCTGCTGGCGACTCCAAGATTTAGGGAAGAATGATGATTCGGGGCCTTTTTGTACCCATTGGCCAGTTTGAGCATTAAATATCTCAACTTTCCCTCGATAGACACCTTGAGCATTTGGAAGGTCTGTAATTTCACTAATACGGGCTTTTCCTTGATGACCTATACTGGCTTCGTGATGGAAACCGACGGCATTTCCTCTTCGGTTTATTTCACCGTGGAAAACATGTTCAGCATTAACTTTTGGTGGACAGCACGCCAACCCAAATGGATCTATAAATCCAACCGGATCATGCACGTACCCATACGGATTAAACCCACCTAACAGCCCGATGGGATCGGGTGAAATATACTGTCCGCTGTCTTTATCATAATAGCGAAAGCGGTTGTAATACAAGCCCGTTTCGTTATCTTCGAATTGTCCGGCAAAGCGAAAATGGCAATCAATATAGTTGGGGTCGTTTTCAGCACGGCCTTCACGGGACTCCCAAAAGGCCAGTTGCCCCCATGTGTTGAGCCGTCCTGCCCAGCTGGCGACACCGTTTTCAGTAAACATCTCCCGCGGAGTGCCTTGGTGGTCAGTAACCACATAATGCAATTTCCCGCGCTGGTAACGTGCAGCAGGGGTTATCGCCCCCGGTTGGTATACCCACTGTATACCGGCATCGTAAGCGATAGTGCCATCGGTGTAGATGGGGGTCTCTTCAACCATTTGGTCGCCAGACCACAGATAGTGCCATGCGGTGATACGTTGTTTTGACAGCGGAAAGGCGGGGCTTTCATTGATTTTTAGAATATCAACGACTTTGGTTTTCGACAGCCGTCGACCAAAAGCATCGTAGGTATAACGCCAGACATCGCCACTGGGGGTAAAGCAGCGAATAAGTTGGTTTTGGGTATAACAAGGAGTTGACTATAGCTAAGGCGCGTTCTAAGTCAGGCAGCAGGATAAATAAAGCCCCGAAAACAGAGCGTTATTACACGGTGGGGTATGCCCCGAACGACAGCAAAGCCGCCCCAGCGCCCGCAATACACCTAACAGGGCATTGGTTAAAGGACGCAGGATTTGAGACAGGCTTCACCTTTACCGTGAAAATCTTAAATGGGTGTTTGGTGTTGATACCCGATAGCGAAAACACCCGAGTGATTAAACAACAAAACCAACAACAGCAAGCGCAGCTGAGTGCCATCAAACACACCATGCGCGAGCTGATTGCGGAGTATGTCAGCGGCTAAAGGGTAAGTTGAGCAGCTCTTAAAAACGAAGAAGCCAGAAGATTAAAGGATCTTCTGGCGTTAATATCATATTTTTTGTCTGGGTTTATTAAGCCATTTTATAGCATAATTTAATATGGTATTTAAATTCTGGGGGCTTCCATAACCTTTAAATTCTATATCATTTGTTATTATATTTAGCCAATCATCATCATTATTATTAACAGTAAGATTTAATTCCTCTTTTCCTTTTTCACCATTAATATGAACCTTCCATCCAGGATTATCCAATGTGCTGATATCTAAACCATATTCATGCTCCCAAAGACCATTACATTTTGATTTATACCAATTTTGTAATTGAGTAATTAGATCATCATTCATTTCAAA
Source organism: Providencia manganoxydans (assembly GCF_016618195.1). Taxonomy (NCBI): domain Bacteria; kingdom Pseudomonadati; phylum Pseudomonadota; class Gammaproteobacteria; order Enterobacterales; family Morganellaceae; genus Providencia; species Providencia manganoxydans. The sequence continues at coordinate 2,908,563 of NZ_CP067099.1, read as the reverse complement.
AGTCCTTGTTTCTCGGCTAATTTCTCCGCTGTTCTTATATCTTGCTTTGTAGCTGGTCTAGCTTCTTCTAATTTTTTGAGAGGGAAGCGATTTCCATTAGGAGCAACGTTAATTGGTGAAACTTGAACATGCGGTGTTGGAATATCAGTTTGAGTCACTTTATCAAAATGAGCTCTTCCTCTTAAGTCAATATGCCCCATGCTATTAGGAGTAGAAAAAGTCACAGTATTTCTGTTAATTCGATTAGCTAAATCTTCAGCCATCTCTTGAACTGTTTTACTCCTAGGGTTAGTAGCAAGAACTAATAACTGATCACAACACTCACCCGCCAACCCAAACGGATCTATCCAACCCACTGGACTATGAACATACCCATACGGATTCAACCCACCCAGCAGCCCGATGGGATCGGGTGAAATATACTGTCCGCTGTCCTTATCATAATAGCGAAAGCGGTTGTAATACAAGCCTGTTTCGTTATCTTCGAATTGTCCGGCAAAGCGAAAGTGGCAATCAATATAGTTGGGGTCGTTTTCAGCACGGCCTTCACGGGACTCCCAAAAGGCCAGTTGCCCCCATGTGTTGAGCCGTCCCGCCCAGCTGGCAACACCGTTTTCAGTAAACATCTCCCGCGGGGTGCCTTGGTGGTCAGTAACCACATAGTGCAATTTTCCGCGCTGGTAACGTGCAGCAGGGGTTATCGCCCCCGGTTGGTATACCCACTGTATACCAGCATCGTAAGCGATAGTGCCATCGGCGTAGACGGGGGTCTCTTCGACCATTTGGTCGCCAGACCACAGATAGTGCCATGCGGTGATACGTTGCTTTGACAGCGGAAAGGCGGGGCTTTCATTGATTTTTAGAATATCAACGACTTTGGTTTTCGATAGCCGTCGACCAAAAGCATCGTAGGTATAACGCCAGACATCGCCACTGGGGGTAAAGCAGCGAATAAGTTGGTTTTGGGTATTCCACTGGTAGCGCCATTCTTGTGGACGATAACCATGTTGATACACCATTTTGCGTTCGAGTCGGCCGTTGGCATCGTAGAAATAATTTTTATGGCCTTTGGGGAAGTTACGACGAATAACTCGGCCCGCTTGCTGCTCTTGCGCCAGTTGAATAATCGCCGTATGCGCATCTTCCGGCAGGGTGGTGTGCTCAGTGAGATTTAAGTTTGCATCATACTGAAAACGCTCATACTGGCTACGTCGTTCAGAGCTGTATTGGGTTTCAGTGATTTGGTCGTTGGCGTTGTAGTGATATTGGGTACGTTGCCAACGTGCATCTTCGATGGCCACCACATTGTGGGCACGGTTGTAGTGAAAATCACGATGTACATCAGAACACATCGGCGGTTGATGTGGGTTATCGTACAACGACCACAAAAAGTTATCCGAGCCACGACCCGCGCGTTGGTGTGCCAGCAAGCCAGCGGCATTGTAGTGGCTGGAGTTGACAAAGCCGACGTCACTGCGACGCAGGTATTCTTGACCGACGGCGTTATAACTGAACTCTAACGGTCGATGTTGATTGACCTGAAGTTGGGTCAGTTCCCCCAGTTGGCCAAAGGCGTAATGGAGTTCTCGCTCACCAAAGCGTGTTTGGGTGAGGGCGTGTGTGGCTTCATCCCATTGATGGTGTACTTCACGGCCATTAATGCGCTCGCAAGTTAATTGACCGTGGGCATCGTACTCGAACTCGACGACGGAATCGGGGTTAGTGGCTTTAATCAGTCGTAAATGGGTATCGTATTCATAGGTGGTCGTGGATAAACATTGAGGATTGAGACCATCATCAAGCCACTCACTTTGTTCAATCACCACCCCGAAGAGTTGGCACTCCAGTTTCAGACCATCAGTTTGATAGAGCCTGAGCAGCAGGCAGTGATTAAGCAGCAGAACAAATAAAGCCCCGAAAACAGAGCGTTATTACACGGTGGGTTATGCCCCGAACGGCAACAAAGCCGCCCCACCGCCCGCAATACACCTAAAAGGGCACTGGTTGAAAGACGCAGGTTTTGAGACAGGCTTCACCTTCACCGTCAAAATCTTAAACGGCTGTTTGGTGTTGATCGCCGATAGCGAAGACATCCGAGCGATTAAGCAACAAAACCAACAGCAGCAAGCGCAGTTGAGTGAGATCAAGTTGCGCTTGTGTGAGTTGGTAGAAATAAATAACGGTTAAAGAATAACTATCGGTTCATTATATTAGGAAGACAGAAGGGTATTCTGACTTCCTTTTTAATCAATTAGACTTTTTAAAAATATTAATTCATCATCAGTTAAAGGGCGATATTCCGTGTGTAGATCAGTATGACATATAAATAGGTCATCAGGAGTCAATGCTGCATATACTCCACCTGACATTTCATTTGGATCAAAAAGCTCTGGTGGTTCAGAGAAATATCCATCTAATCCACACCAACTAATTTTAGCGTTATATTTTATAAAATAAGATAATGTATCTTCCGTTACTTTTTTCCATTCTTCCGGTGGAGTTGAAAATTTTACATCCCAGAGCCAAATAACCCAGTCATCGCCAAATAGTTTGTGTTTCTTACTTTCTGTCTTTTCAGGCCATAAAAATGTAGGAAACTCCGGGGAAATATAATCAAGGCTCTTGCTGAAAAGGTAAAAAGTTTGTCCATCTACGTCACCAAAGGTACTATTCCAATAGATACCTAAAACTTCTCTTGTTAGCATTATCGGATCCCCCATTTAGCCATTTGTTGAGCATCGGGAACTATTGAAGTAGCAATTAATCCTTTATTAGGACCTTCTTTATAAACCATGAACGCAACTGTTTTCCCATTCGCAACCCCAGTAAAACCAGTTACTGCATTTCCATCTCTTAGAACATGCTCAAATGTATGAACAGGGTTTTCTAAAATATCCACACCCATTTCTTTGAATTTAACAGCTGTATTTTTATTCCAATTTGGAAGAACACCTTCATCAATTAAATGACGAGCTGCATGTTGAACACGCTTAGGGTTTGAAAAAGCACTTTCTGCAGTACCTTTTTCAAAGGTGAGAGGACAACACGCCAGCCCCAGCGGATCAATAAACCCCGTCGGATTATGCACATACCCATACGGATTAAAACCACCTAGCAGCCCTATGGGATCGGGTGAAATATACTGTCCGCTGTCCTTATCATAATAGCGAAAGCGGTTGTAATACAAGCCCGTTTCGTTATCTTCGAATTGTCCGGCAAAGCGAAAATGGCAATCAATATAGTTGGGGTCGTTTTCAGCACGGCCTTCACGGGACTCCCAAAAGGCCAGTTGCCCCCATGTGTTGAGCCGTCCTGCCCAGCTTGCGACACCGTTTTCAATAAACATCTCCCGCGGAGTGCCTTGGTGGTCAGTAACCACATAATGCAATTTTCCGCGCTGGTAACGTGCAGCAGGGGTTATCGCCCCCGGTTGGTATACCCACTGTATACCGGCATCGTAAGCGATAGTGCCATCGGCGTAGACGGGGGTCTCTTCGACCATTTGGTCGCCAGACCACAGATAGTGCCATGCGGTGATACGTTGCTTTGACAGCGGAAAGGCGGGGCTTTCATTGATTTTTAGAATATCAACGACTTTGGTTTTCGATAGCCGTCGACCAAAAGCATCGTAGGTATAACGCCAGACATCGCCACTGGGGGCAAAGCAGCGAATAAGTTGGTTTTGGGTATAACAAGGAGTTGACTATAGCTAAGGCGCGTTCTAAGTTAGGCAGCAGTACAAATAAAGCCCCAAAAACAGAGCGTTATTACACGGTGGGCTATGTTCCAAACGGCAGCAAAGCCGCTCCACCGCCCGCAATACACTTAACAGGACATTGGTTGAAGGAAGCGGGTTTTGAGACTGGCTTCACGTTTACTGTGAAAATATTAAACGGCTGTTTAGTATTAATCCCCGACAGCGAAGACACCCGAGCGATTAAGCAACAAAATCAACAACAGCAAGCGCAGCTCAGTGCCATCAAACACACCATGCGCGAGCTAATGGCGGAGTATATTAGCGGCTAAAGGGTAAACTGAGCGGCTCTTAACAACAGTAAGCCTGAAAATTTGGCTTACTGTTTATGAGGGCGGTTATTTTGAAAAGTCAATAAAAGCATCATTTTTCACATAAAAAACAAATGCTTCAAATAAATGATGAATCGTATAATGTGAAAGTTGTAATTTTGCATTTTCTACAACTTCTTCGATTGAACCATTATCGAGCGCTTCAATCCAACCATCTTCTGTTGCTTGCTTTGGTATATATTCCGTAGAATCAGGAGGATAATAATACGAATCCTCAGAAAAAATGCCTAGAGTATCCAAGTTCCACTCATCAATATTTGGAGGTAAATAAAAACCACCATCAGGATTATTTTCAGTGTTAGATAATACTTCTTTTATAGAAATTAACTCCATCTTTTTTCCTTAATTAATAATCATCATTTAATTTTTTAAATCCACCTTCTTGGTTTGGATGTAAAGAATTTTGCACTGGACCAGGAGCTTGATGCTGAGGTCGTACGGTTAATTCTATTTTAGTTGGATCTTGTGCATTGTGATGCCACGTATGATTAGGTGGGCTAGATCCTTTAAATCCACCTCTAGGACCTGGCTGAACATGAGCAACAACCTCAGGTGGTAATTTACTTGCTAATTGAGGATCTTTCTTGATTGCATTATAAAGCTGCTCGTTAGCATACCTAAAATGAGCTGTTCTCGACGATTTATAAAGGCTAGGCGGTAGTTCAATTTGTTGCCAAACACTATAATTAGGGCTTTCTAGCGGTCGGCCAGATTTATCTAGTTTTGAAGTACCACTCAACCCAAACGGATCTATCCAACCTACCGGATCATGCACATACCCATACGGATTCAACCCTCCCAGCAGACCGATGGGATCGGGTGAAATATACTGTCCGCTGTCTTTATCATAATAGCGAAAGCGGTTGTAATACAAGCCCGTTTCGTTATCTTCGAATTGTCCGGCAAAGCGAAAATGGCAATCAATATAGTTGGGGTCGTTTTCAGCACGGCCTTCACGGGACTCCCAAAAGGCCAGTTGCCCCCATGTGTTGAGCCGTCCTGCCCAGCTGGCGACACCGTTTTCAGTAAACATCTCCCGCGGAGTGCCTTGGTGGTCAGTAACCACATAATGCAATTTCCCGCGCTGATAACGTGCAGCAGGGGTTATCGCCCCCGGTTGGTATACCCACTGTATACCGGCATCGTAAGCGATAGTGCCATCGGCGTAGACGGGGGTCTCTTCGACCATTTGGTCACCAGACCACAGATAGTGCCATGCGGTGATACGTTGCTTTGACAGCGGAAAGGCGGGGCTTTCATTGATTTTTAGAATATCAACGACTTTGGTTTTCGACAGCCGTCGACCAAAAGCATCGTAGGTATAACGCCAGACATCGCCACTGGGGGTAAAGCAGCGAATAAGTTGGTTTTGGGTATTCCACTGGTAGCGCCATTCTTGTGGACGATAACCGTGTTGATACACCATTTTGCGTTCGAGTCGGCCGTTGGCATCGTAGAAATAATTTTTATGGCCTTTGGGGAAGTTACGACGAATAACTCGGCCCGCTTGCTGCTCTTGCGCCAGTTGAATAATCGCCGTATGCGCATCTTCCGGCAGGGTGGTGTGCTCAGTGAGGTTTAAGTTTGCATCATACTGAAAACGCTCATACTGGCTACGTCGTTCAGAGCTGTATTGGGCTTCAGTGATTTGGTCGTTGGTGTTGTAGTGATATTGGGTACGTTGCCAACGTGCATCTTCGATGGCCACCACATTGTGGGCACGGTTGTAGTGAAAATCACGATGTACATCAGAACACATCGGCGGTTGATGTGGGTTATCGTACAACGACCACAAAAAGTTATCCGAGCCACGACCCGCGCGTTGGTGTGCCAGCAAGCCAGCGGCATTGTAGTGGCTGGAGTTGACAAAGCCGACGTCACTGCGACGCAGGTATTCTTGACCGACGGCGTTATAACTGAACTCTAACGGTCGATGCTGATTGACCTGAAGTTGGGTCAGTTCCCCCTGTTGCCCAAAGGCGTAATGGAGTTCTCGTTCACCAAAGCGTGTTTGGGTGAGGGCCTGTGTGGCTTCATCCCATTGATGGTGTACTTCACGGCCATTAATACGCTCGCAAGTTAATTGACCGTGGGCATCGTACTCGAACTCGACGACGGAATCGGGGTTAGTGGCTTTAATCAGTCGTAAATGGGTATCGTATTCATAGGTGGTCGTGGATAAACATTGAGGATTGATACCATTATCAAGCCACTCACTTTGTTCAATCACCACCCCGAAGAGTTGGCACTCCAGTTTCAGACCATCAGTTTGATAGAGTCTGAGCAGCAGGCAGTGATTAAGCAGCAGAACAAATAAAGCCCCGAAAACAGAGCGTTATTACACGGTGGGTTATGCCCCGAACGGCAGCAAAGCCGCCCCACCGCCCGCAATACACCTAAAAGGGCACTGGTTAAAAGAGGCCGGTTTTGAGACAGGTTTCACCTTTACCGTCAAAATCTTAAACGGGTGTTTGGTGTTGATACCTGATAGCGAAGACACCCGAGCGATAAAACAGCAAAACCAATAACAAGTGCAACTCAGAGCCATCAAACACACCATGCGCGAGCTGATGGCGGAGTATGTTAGTGGCTAAAGAGTAAACTGAACGGCTCTTAATAATAGTCTAACTAGAGGATAATTTTTCTAGTTAGATATTATTTAATCAACATATTTAGCTCCGGCTTTTAAAGGTGAGAATCCCTCAGGCCATATTGTATTTTTATCGAAGATTGCGTTGGTAAAAGTTGCATCCATAATTCTACTAGCATTCATATTAGCCCCTTTTAAATTTGCATTATTCATATTCACAGCAAATAAATCCGCGTTTTTTAAATTAGCGCCCTCTAAATTAGCGTCCTGAAAAAATGCACCGCTGAGTTTAGAGTTTACTAATTTACAATTAATTAATGATGCACCTAAGAAGTTAGTATTCATCAATAATGAGCTAGTAAAATTGGTATTATTTAATATACAATATGCAAAATTAGCACTACGTAAATTAGCTTGCTCGAAAGATGCATGTTGTAAGGATAATCCTTCAAAAATTGCCGTATGCAATAATTCCCCAGAGAAATCATAGCCATCTAAGGTATCACTATCTATTTCTTTAATTTCATCGGTAGATTCAAAATGGAGATTTATCATTTAATAGTTCCCCCAGTCAAAAGCATCTACCTTTGTTTCAGACATTGGCTTGATACGTGCCGCTTGGCTAGGAGATAATGTTCCAGGCACTGTTTCAGGGATTTTTCCTACAATTTTGCCAGCCACATAGCGATGGTTACCTTCAACGATAACATTACCATCAACTTTTATTGGTGGAGCTACATCACCTTTTAATAGTCGGTCAACATAACGTTGAATAGCTGGTAAGGATACAGAGCCTTGGACGGTTTGCATCGTATCTCCTTTCAGTGCACCTTGAATAATGTCAGAGGTAACATCTGCACCTTTTGTTATTAGAGGGCAACACATCAACCCCAGCGGGTCAATATACCCCACCGGATTATGCACATACCCATACGGATTAAAACCTCCCAGCAATCCGATGGGATCGGGTGAAATATACTGTCCGCTGTCCTTATCATAATAGCGAAAGCGGTTGTAATACAAGCCCGTTTCGTTATCTTCGAATTGTCCGGCAAAGCGAAAATGGCAATCAATATAGTTGGGGTCGTTTTCAGCACGGCCTTCACGGGACTCCCAAAAGGCCAGTTGCCCCCATGTGTTGAGCCGTCCTGCCCAGCTGGCGACACCGTTTTCAGTAAACATCTCCCGCGGAGTGCCTTGGTGGTCAGTAACCACATAATGTAATTTTCCGCGCTGATAACGTGCAGCAGGGGTTATCGCCCCCGGTTGGTATACCCACTGTATACCGGCATCGTAAGCGATAGTGCCATCGGCGTAGACGGGGGTCTCTTCAACCATTTGGTCGCCAGACCACAGATAGTGCCATGCGGTGATACGTTGCTTTGACAGCGGAAAGGCGGGGCTTTCATTGATTTTTAGAATATCAACGACTTTGGTTTTCGACAGCCGTCGACCAAAAGCATCGTAGGTATAACGCCAGACATCGCCACTGGGGGTAAAGCAGCGAATAAGTTGGTTTTGGGTATTCCATTGGTAGCGCCATTCTTGTGGACGATAACCATGTTGATACACCATTTTGCGTTCGAGTCGGCCGTTGGCATCGTAGAAATAATTTTTATGGCCTTTGGGGAAGTTACGACGAATAACTCGGCCCGCTTGCTGCTCTTGCGCCAGTTGAATAATCGCCGTATGCGCATCTTCCGGCAGGGTGGTGTGCTCAGTGAGGTTTAAGTTTGCATCATACTGAAAACGCTCATACTGGCTACGTCGTTCAGAGCTGTATTGGGTTTCAGTGATTTGGTCGTTGGCGTTGTAGTGATATTGGGTACGTTGCCAACGTGCATCTTCGATGGCCACCACATTGTGGGCACGGTTGTAGTGAAAATCACGATGTACATCAGAACACATCGGCGGTTGATGTGGGTTATCGTACAACGACCACAAAAAGTTATCCGAGCCACGACCCGCGCGTTGGTGTGCCAGCAAGCCAGCGGCATTGTAGTGGCTGGAGTTGACAAAGCCGACGTCACTGCGACGCAGGTATTCTTGACCGACGGCGTTATAACTGAACTCTAACGGTCGATGTTGATTGACCTGAAGTTGGGTCAGTTCCCCCAGTTGCCCAAAGGCGTAATGGAGTTCTCGTTCACCAAAGCGTGTTTGGGTGAGGGCCTGTGTGGCTTCATCCCATTGATGGTGTACTTCACGGCCATTAATACGCTCGCAAGTTAATTGACCGTGGGCATCGTACTCGAACTCGACGACGGAATCGGGGTTAGTGGCTTTAATCAGTCGTAAATGGGTATCGTATTCATAGGTGGTCGTGGATAAACATTGATGATTGAGACCATCATCAAGCCACTCACTTTGTTCAATCACCACACCGGAAGGGGCATAGTGCCAACGCAGTTCATGTTTATCAGGGTAACGTGTGGCAATGCGACGGCCTAAACGGTCATAACGATATTCGAGTACGCGTCCGGCAAAATCGGTTTCACGAATGATTTGCCCTGCGGCATCGCGCTCATAGGTGTAGGTCTCGCCCAATGCATTGATGACTTTTTTGAGGCGTGTTAATGCGTCATATTCAAAATGGATTGCGGTGCCATCGGGGCGTATCATGGACGTTAACAGGTCAAAGGGGCCGTAACGATAACGGGTAGTGCGTGCTTCACCGTCAGTGACCGCCACCACACGGCGTTCGCTGTCGTATTCGATCTGTTGTTGTACACCATCAGGAAGCAAGATGTTGCTAACGCTGCCATTGACCCCTGCATGATTTGGGTCATAACGGTATTGCGTGGTGTGTTTAAGAGCATCGGTATAGGCTTGTAAGCGCCCGAGTTCATCAAACTGATATTCCGTACTCTGTTGATAGGGATTGGTGCTTTTAATCAGTTGATGTGCGGCATTGTATTGGTATTGCCATTGTGCGCCGTTCGGAGCAATGGATTTTAGCAGTTCACCGTGCTTACTGTATTCGTAGGTCTGCACCAAACTTTGCGGCGTAGTGACCGTGGTTAGATTGCCTCGAACATCATAATCCAGTTGCCAAACATCACCGGTGGGCGCGATATAGCGTGTGAGTTGCCCATTCTCATTGTACTCATAACCGACTTTCCGGTTATCGGGCAGGTAAATTTGCGCAATCAAACCATCAGGGTGATAGGTGTAATGTGTGGTTTCACCCATATCATTGGTTTCACTGATTTTTTGAAAATCACGCCACTGGGTACGGGTTTCTCGGCCTAAAGGGTCAAGAGTACGTACAATGAGTTGGTCTTCATTATAATAATAGCGAAAATGCCCGCCTTCTCCGTCGACATAGGTGTTAATGAGCAACGTATCATCATAGAAGAAACGGTCGCACCAATAGCCACTGTCAGAGTGAGTTTGTATGACGCGGCCTTGGTTATCATAATCAATGCTGAGGGCGGTTTGATCGGTATCGCGCCATGAAGTCATCCACCCTTGTGCGGTATAGGTGTGCCAGAGATGGTTTTGTTGAAATGCGTCACATTCACTCAAGTAGCCATGATGATCGTATTGGCAACTGACCAGCCGTTGGCTCTGCTGAGCATGCTCATAATCGATATGGGTTAATTGATGATGTTGATAATGCAATCGAATCAAAAAACCGTCATCACGTAGCAGGTAATCGAGCTGCTGTTCATCATTATAATGAAACCGTAATGCAACCCCTTGTAAGTTAGTGATTTTGGTTAAGCGCCGATGGGATGTGGGGGATAGTTCAAAATGGTAGATACGTTGTTGGCGATTATCTTGTATTTGTAATGTTGATTGCTTATGACCTAATAGCAAATAGTGGGGAGCGCGTAAGTTACGTGAACGCACTTCATCACTTGAGGCGGTAAAGGTGTATATGCTTCCTTCTGGATCTTGAAAGTCGATGGTTTCATCATGGATTTGCAGAGACATTGACCAGTTATCGGCCCATTTTAGCCCAAAGATGCCACGAGGAGATTGAGTTGAATAATAGGTTCGAGTCAGCTCAATAGGCAGTAGGCCGGGGATATTAATGACAGGCCAAGCTTGGATTAAATCGCCTTTGACAATATCAACGGGATCACCACAGGTGTTTTTAGTTGAGTTTGGATTATTTTCACCCTTGTCGGTTTTTTTAGTATCGGGTGATTCATCTTTAATTTTTGCAGGAGGAGTATCTGGTGTTTTTACTGTGTCAGGATTGGGCTTATCGACAGATTTTACCGTACCACCAGGAGACGGCTGAGTATTTTGTATAGTTACCGCTTCAGAATTGGGTTTATCGGCAGGTTTGACCATGTTACTGGGAGATTGAGGCTCATTTTTGATAGTATTACTGACGGCATTTTTTTTAGCTGCTTGTTTAGCTGAATTCTCAGTGACTTCTTTAACTATTTTTCGACTAGCACCTTTTATCATTCCGACTGGTGTCATTGATGCAATCAAGCTACCACCTTGCTCAGCTTCACTCAGGTTAAATCTTATTGGATCAGCAATTGAATAACCTAATTGTCCTTTAACGAGCTCGGCATGCTCATTTAGGTCATTTTTAAGTTCGTCACTAAATAGCCCTAAAACAGGTGCAAGAGCTTTACTTCCACCTATCTCAATCCCTTGTGCTAGTAAATATCCTAAATCAATGACATCAGGAACAATATTCCAAAAACCTTTTATTGCACCACTCGCACCTTCAATTGGAGAGTCGATGGCCGCATTAACTTGGCCACGCATTTGGTTTACATCGTTAAGAACCTCTTGTGCTTGCTCGTCTACCCATTCGGATATTGCTGCCGCTTCTTTTTTGGAGAATAAAGAAAGTGAGTGGCGTTCAACTATCTTTTTTTCTGCGGGATTTTCAGTTTTAACTACGGTATTTGCATTTTCAATGGACGCAGAAGACGGCTTCGCTTGGTGTGTGATTGCACCTTGCGTATTGCCGTTTGCCGAAATAGGGGAACTTTTTGCGGTTTCTTGTTCTCGGCTGCTTATAAGTCCACTATCAGGATCGCCTTTTTCATCCTCATTAAGTTCAGGTAAATTCAGTTGCGGGTTTTGTTGACGAAAAGCCTCATATTCTTCGGGTAAATAAACTCCTGTCGCAATAGTTTCATCGCTATTATCGAAAAATTGCATGTAAAATACGGGTTCCCCAGTGGGGTCATATACTGCGTCACTGTAGAGCTCCCAGTTCACCACCTTATCTTTGACTTGTTCGAAGGGAGGAAGTGGTGTAGCTGCGGGGCTTGGGCTAATGACAGCCATAGAATCGTGTTTAGCTTGGTTACTTGACATGGCGTTTCCCTATTTCCCATTCATCCAAAATTTATCGTCATGACGCAGTATCGGTTTTTTTCCGATCCGCACACTTTTTGAATGCTCCAAGGGATAGCATTTTCCACCCACCGTGCCACTTTTCACGCCATTGGCGACACCCGGTTCATCACCTAATGTGGTGGGAATGTAACTTTGATCGAACACTACTACTGGATGACCATTGGCTTTAACCGATGGCACCACGGCGGCCGCAGTTTCTAATTTCGCGATAACCGGATAAGGGATAGGGGGGGTTGATGATCCCATTGGCGTTTTACAAACATCAGGCGTTAAGCTTATGACCAACCATTCGCCTTGCTGGCGAGCTAAATAATTATCAGCCATGGTTCAATTCCTCCTGAGGTTCGGCAAAACGGACGAGCGGTGCATTAGGATCCATTTCAAAGCGTGCTTCACACACCCGTATCGGTAAATCAGCCTCAAACATTAAGCGGTAGGTTAACGATAACTGTAGTTTTTCGGTATCAATCAACAGAGTATCTAAATTAAGGTGTAGGGGGATAAAAAGACCATTTTGCATACGTAATAAAACAAAAGGGCGATGTCCCGGTAATGTTGTTTTAAGTTCACCCGTTGGTGTTAAGTTTTTGAGGGTGAGCGAAAAATCCGTTGCTGGATAATCAATTTGTTGGTCTGTAGGAGCGCAATTCCAATAACTAAAATCAAAATCATGAGGAAGATAAGGATGGCGCTGATCTAGCCACATATCATCATACGTCCCAGCTAATAAACGTCGAGGTAACCATGCACGACCAACCGCGCCGAAGCCTACGGCAGGTTCAGAGGGCCGTTTATTGTTGAGCTGTGATGTCATACATTCAGCCGTAATCGGATGGGTTAAAGATTCAATTTGTGGTGCCGGTAGCGAGGTAATGTTTTTGGATTGTTGATACCAAGGTGTGATGAAACCTAGCCCTAACGGATTATATTCATAGGTATTGTGTGCGATAGGTGCTAAATCTTTTTCAGGATGCTCACTACGTAAGGCTTCAGGAAATAAAGCCTCATCAGGTATAGGCTCTGCAAGTTTCTCATCTTGATAAATTTTGCATTCACCACCAAATGCATAACGATAATCAATCGGCAACTGTCGGATCGGTTTAGGGGGGGTGAGTTGCCATGTGTTTGAATCTTCATTGAAGACAAATTGACGTTCCCCAAAACAACGTAAGGACTTCTCAATTAATACGCGATTATCTCGATTGGTCATCAGAATGGATGCTACTATCGAGTCAGTCGGTATATCGTCAGATGCATAAGCCATACCGTTAATAATGACATCACAACGCGGTTTAAATGGAGCTAAGTCACTTTCAAGACGCACGGATGAGCTATTGGGCTGATTGACAAACTGATCTTGAAATTCAAGCTTTAAGTCAGTTAATACATGTGGTGTATATTCATTATTATTGCCGGTTGGTATCAATTTATAACCCACTTTCATCGCAATAACATGGTGCTCAATGTCATCGACATTGAGCATTTTATAATTCAATACTGAAAATGGTGTTAGATTGCGAAATTCCATTTCTGCCCCCTAGTTAATATCCACATCTTTACCTGTGATTTGCACATGCTCTGATGCTTCAAAATTAAACTTCACACCATTGATGGTCACACGGCCCGCACTGTCCATGCGCAATACGCTGGCCCCGCAGCGCAGTTCAATGACACTTCCCACATTAATTGATAGCTGATCACCAACATTGATCGTTTTCTTTTGCCCAACCGTTTCGGTATTATTTTGATCAATATTTTCAGTCCGATTACCTTTAACATGCATCGCTTGGTTATTATCAACCAATTCAGTATGGTCATGTAGAACATGGGTGGTGCGATCATGTAATACCTTGGTATTCATATCCTTTTGGGCATGAATAAACACTTCTTGCTTGCCGTTTTCATCCTCAAAACGCAGTTCGTTAAATCCTTCACCTTTATGGGTTTTGGTGCGAAACGTGGTGCGGGTTTTATTTGCTGGAAACTTTATGGGGGTCGCATTGCGCCCATCGTAAGTACATCCAGTGATGATTGGCCTATCAATATCCCCATTGAGATAAGACACCTGCACAATCGAATTTATGCGTGGCACCGCTGAAAAACCATAACCATTACCACTCCAACCCATGGCAACGCGTACCCAGCAAGAAGCGCCATGATCAGGTTTACCATAACGATCCCAATGAAAATGCACTTTTACTGCGCCATATTCATTCACATAGATTTCTTCGCCCGGAGGGCCGACAACTGTCGCTAATTCGTCACCATCCGCTGTCGGTTTGTAGCGATGTGGTGGACGCCATTCGGTACGATCAGGAATAAAGGAAACGCTATTACTGAATTGCGTGCCTTCGCCACCGCCATTGTCGGCGAGTGGTTGCACTCCATGATGCGTTACTGTAATCACTTGCCAGCGATCGTTCATGGGCTCATGGGGGTGGTTTTTTAAAGAGAAAATTTTACCCGGTCGTAAGGCAAAACAGTTTGTGGTGGCACTACCTTGCCGGCTCCCACTGCGTAGTTGTTCAAAACGTATCTTGGTCAGTGGCTCACCTTCGTCATCGAATTGAAAGCGACCATAACTTTCAAATACACTGTGTTGGCCACCATGCTCTAATTTGGCTTGATGACTAAGAGGGTAAGAAGGGCGAACATAGTTATTATCTTTTTGAATGGTTTCATCAACACACAAATATTCGCCATATTGCCACGTAGACACTGTGCTATCGGTAATATCTGTGTCTGCTTGTGGGTTATAGGTTAAATGAATTCCTGCGGTCATACCCATATGTTCATCACTATAGAACATTTGGTCTTCTTCAAACCAAAAATTAATTCCTTCTTCAAAGGCTAAACGGCACCAAAAATCATACGCAGATTCACGTTTCTGAGTTGTATAGGCTCGAACCGGATGCAGTGCTTCACGATAAAATATGCAGTCAGATTTAACATGCGCTTCATCTAACAAAGTTTTTAAAATGGTAGGGACGTTTTGGTCTTGAAAAATGCGACTATCTTGATTGAGGGTCATGATCCACATTTCAGGACGTATATCAAAGTGGTACCACGTTTTTACGCCATCAGTATTTCCCTGAACAGCACCTGCAAGAATACCTTTTACTGTGCGGACAATTTTACCGTCACGTTTAACCGTTAATGATGAGGCTTGGCCTAAACTTGCCTGAAAATCGAGTGTTGGCAGTAAGCTAACCGCGTTGATACTTAAACTAAAAAGGGAAGATAATCCTTCAGTTAAAGAAAAGTCTGTTACCTGTAAGGTGCCTGGCAGTATTCCACCAATTTCACAGGTGAATACCAATCCACTTGGCTCAGGGTTTAGCCCTAATGCACTGAGCAGAGCAGATTGGGCCACATCGGCCATTTCACTGTAAGATTCTAAACTAGAAGCGATTGACATAGCGGTTTGTGCTGCTGCAATCGCTTGGCGTGGGGAGGATGACATGTTAGACATCGCTAGATTTTTGGCTTGGTTAAAAGCTTCATCTTGAAAACCAGCCATAGGGTCAAATGCAGGGTTTTTAGGATCTTTTGCGAACATGGTGTAGTTCCGAGTGAACGGGGAATTTAGAATTCAAGGGGATCTAACAAAAACGAGCCTCGAAAGGCTCGTTAAGGCAAGATTACGCTTCGAGTGGTGCGCGCCAGTCGTCAGCACCTGATGTGCCTGCACTGGTGTGTTCCCAATCAATTTTACGATAAGCCAGTGAAACTTCGATCAGCTGCGTGAAATCCGCTTTAGCTGGATCTTGGCAGTGTGGCATTTGGCAATCGATGTTAACGATAGTGGCATCAGTCAGTGTGGTGGTAAAGAAGTGCTCTTGTTTACCTTCCACTGAAGTGCGGTACCATTTCAGTTCTACTTTTGGCAGCATTTCACCAGAAGCCAATGCGTTGTATAACAGTGGAACAGCTTTATTGAGAGCAACTGTAAAGCGGAATGGCTTATGTGCACGTTGACCTGAAGGCTGACCTGATTGTGGATCAGTAGGTACTGTCACAACGTGAGAAAACTCTTGAACTAACATTTGGTCTTCATGACCTTGTACATAGATGTTACCCACAGATTCAGGGGTAAATGCACCAGCAGTGATGTTGCCTTGGGTTTTGCCTTCAATAGAGATATAACATGGAGTTGGCATACTCATTCCTTTAGTTAAGTGACAAATGTCAGTGTTATTAATAGCGATATAATCATTGATTAATATCCAAAAAATCAGCCAATGCGTATGCTAATTTCGGTTAGTGCGGATAATATAGGTGAGGTAATGGGTTGTAAATAACTAGGAATAATCCTATCTCGGTAGGATAAGTGACTCAGCGTAAAAACATTGAAATATCGATATTTATCACTTTAATTTGTTTTAAATTGACTTTTGAACAGGATGAAATCCTGTAAATTTTATTCATCATTTGCGTTAAAAATGCTTAACTATCGAAAATATTAGAAAAAATCTATGTACATAGAGGTAAAAAACGTTCCAGAAAAATCCTAGAAAAATTATTTTTTAACCTGTTGTTTTATAAGATAATTGATTTTAACTCTTTAGGTGCTTATTGATGGGGGTTATTAGATAAATATTTTTAATATTTATTAGGCATAAATGCATTAATCTCAATATATAATTCTTTTTGTGATTCTATATGCTTATAAAACAATTGGTTATAATGCTATTTGTCTTGAGGTTTTTAACGCAATAAATGCGAAATGAATGTGATGTCAAAATGAGAAGTGTTATGGATTTGAGGCTAAGTGAACTATTTAGTGTGGTTGACTAGTAATAGTGAATATAAACTAAACGACTTATTTATTGTAAAAGGTTACTTAATAAGTGTAAGGCTTCTACTACATAAAGCTTAAATTTTTAATAATGATTTCTATTTCTTATGACTTACTTTTATCTTTAGTCTATTTTGCATTTTAGTGATCGTTTTAGTCGCTCTTATGCAAGTTAATTGCTTTGTTTTAAAAGAAATGCATGTTATGAAAAAATGTGGTGAGATAAATAGCATTTCACTATGTATACGCTATTTATCCAATTTATTTTTTAGAATAAAAAAGCCCCAGTGATTAACTGGGGTAAAAGGAAGAGTTGAAATACAAATAATGCATGATCTAAAAGGAGAGTCACCACCAATTAGGGCGCGCATTCTAATCATATTTGAGTCATCCGCCAAGAGAACTATTGTTACAACATACTGAAAAGATAGTACAAATATGAGCGTCGCTATAATATAGAGATGGTCTGTCGTTTGAATGTGATTTTTACAAAATGCTATGTGGCATTTTTTTCATTTTTGCTGCTTTACAATTTCATTACAGCACCTTAGTAAAGATTTAAACTTAACACATTAGAGGGGAATTGAGTGGTTACCTACTCAATATATTCACTTTAATAGAACCTACATTTTACGATCAACCACCTATAAGTACTATAAATTCAAGATTAGGGGAGGGAACGGAAAATGGCTTTCAAAGATCCTTTCAACTATTACTGGGCAAGAGAGATATTAATATTAGTTATGATCTTGCTTGGTTCGATAGCAAGCTATGCTTATAAAATGATTAATGGTGAAAAATTTAGTTTTTGGATGCTTATTTCTCAGATCCTTGTTTCCATTTTTGCAGGAGCATTTGTATACCTTGCAGCAATATATTATCAATGGTCTACGGAATATGCTGGAGGCGTTGCGGGTATTGCGGGATGGTCAGGTGCTGAATTCGTCAAGCTGATTGAAAAAAAACTAAGAAGGAAAATAGACGATGAAAAGTAAACAACCGCGAGGGATCCGTAATAATAACCCCGGTAATATTGATTATAATAAAAATAATCATTGGAAGGGGCAATTAATCTACGATCCTAGTATTGAGCCTCGGTTTTGTCGATTTGAAACGGTGGAATATGGGATCCGCGCATTAATATTGCTACTTCAAACATACCGAGGTCAATATGGATTAACAACAGTATCGCAAATTATTGGTCGATGGGCGCCAAGCAATGAAAATAATACCATAGCCTATATTCAAAGTGTTGCTGATACATTAGGGGTATCGCCGACAGAAAGAATTGATCTTAATAATAAGGCTATTGCTATTAATTTAGCCAAAGCGATTATTCAGCATGAAAATGGCCTACAGCCTTATGATACAGCAACTTTTGAAAAAGCATGGGAACTCTTATAGACGTCAATAATCAATCTTTATTTATAAACATTAGATTAATGTACGCCATTTGAGCTATTATTTTAATTTTATGAATTCATTTGCCCCTTATCATTAAAGCGATTTTACTGTGTATAGTTAAATCTACCTGCTATCTCTTATTTTTAAATGAAGAGTATAAATATAGCAGGATGGATAAATAGGGGCCTCCTATTAAAAATTAGTTCACAAAAAGTGTGACTATCAGTTAACGTAAGAGGCGATCTTACTGAGGTTAATTGCAACGTTGGTTAATTGTGAGGTTAATGTCATAACCTAATAAATAAAGGGCTTGCTCTAGAGCATCAACTTTAGAGGCATGTTCGATATCAAGTAATCTATCAATTTGTTGTGAATTTAAATTCAATTTGCGTGCTAGATCGGCTTTACGCGTATTAGTTTGGATAATGGCATTATGTAATGCAATTTTCAAACAACAGAGTATAGGTAAATGAACGGATAATGTTTCATGCTCAGCTGATCGAGAAGGTAATGGGATCGACTTTTTGGATGAAATAAAATCAGTAAGCCCTGTCATTAAGGTTTCTGTCGCTTCAAGCTCAATATCTTCTTCACAATAAGCCGTACCTTCGATATCAGGGAAATCTACAAATGAAATCTCATAGCAATCAGTTTCTTCATCGAACTCGACAGTAGCCAAATAGTTAAACATAATTTTTCCAATAGAGAGTTTAAAAGTACCATCTGGATGATCTTACTTAAACCTGAGCTGTTATCAATACTAATAGGTTACATTAATCGTGACGGTATCTTTATAGCTACCCGGTGTGAAATTGGCTGAAGGTACAGTGACATATACAGTATAAGACTTTGCGATCCCAGTACCAGTATCTGTAATCACATTGAGTAAGTCATTTCCCCACACAGAACCACTTGGATTAGAACTGAGTTGATAAGGAATTTGGTCTGTTGATGTTGTGCTTTTTAACACACCGGCACCTTGTAAATTATTGTTTGAAGGGGATAATCCGATAGTAAAAGGTGTCGTATTCGTGCATGTCACCGAAATAGCACTATTGCCATTTATATTGGTAGCCGAACTTTTTAGGCTACCTAAATTAATATCGCCATTGCTGGAGACAGTACACTGTTTATCTACGGTGGCCATTACAGTAAAAGGAAAAGTAGGCCCAACAACCGCTCCACAGGTAGTTGGTGTACTAAAAACGCCTAGATTGATGGTGCTGCTGGCAGTTAATGTTGTATAAGTATCTAAATAGCTTCCTGGTATGATACTAGATTGATTGACTGATAATTGGCCATACAAAGTGACTGAACCTGTTATGGGCGTTAGCACTTGAGATAAGCTGATACTAATCATAACGGGGGTGCTACCTGAGACATGTTGGCTTCCCCAAACGAGGCTATTACTGGGATTTTGATATATTTGATAGCTTAAAGGGCTGCCTAACCCTAAGGCTGACATTTGTCTAGATATGACTTGGCCTGAAATACTGGAAGCGCCTATATTTAAACAAAGTGTTGCTCCAGCTAATACATCTGTTATTCCTTTGGTACAACTATAATTAAATGTAAGAGATGTTATTGCGGTATTATTGGTGAGCGGCATGATTGTACCAAAATTTAAGGTGCTAACATTGCTAATAGAGCAAGTGAAAGCCGTACTATCATAGGGCGAGCCGAGCAATATAACGCTAACTAAAGTGTAAACAATTTGACGGTAACCTGTACGATAAGTTGACATAGTATTGACTCTTTCATTAAACGTGGTTTTGGATAAAAATTTTTATATACAATCGATTCGATTAATGACTACAGCGCAACGGGCCGATTTGTGGGATCAAATCTTTAGTTTTTGGATAGATTAATTTCAGATAGCACTGTCCTTTAGGGTAGGTAATTAACAGTTGATTAGTGTCATTGAGCATTTCGAAATAGGCCATTCCATCGAAGCCTACTGTAATTGGATTATTTGTTTGGCCATTTAATTGAATTTGACTGCCTTGGGGTAAGATTTCGCCATTTGGATCAGTAATAGTCACCAGAGCGGGGTGAGTTTTGATGACGTCAAATTTAACTAAGGTTCCGGCGCGATATTCAGGTACAACCTCAATACTTGTTTGTTTAACTTGAATATTGGCAGGTAAATTAGTGGAATCGAGAGCTACGATATTCTTTTGGTAACTATTAAGAGAAGGAATTAATAGCAAGCCATCATCATTGGTCACCCCAACAGTACTATTCTCTAATCGGATAGGGATATTGCTTAAACCATTAGCGGAAATAACAGCGAAACTATTCGTAATAGGCTTCGACGCAAAAATATGGTCATTCATTATCGCTAGTGTTCCACTTGCTCCTAGATAACGTGAATGGTTAGAGTTTATATTATTAAAACCGGCACTGACGTTGAATTTATTCGTTATATAATTGAGATCAACTTGGTTGTTATTTGCATTATCCTGCTTACTTGCCGTGATATTCCATCCTAGACCGCCTTCAGAGGGAGCCGTCCGATTAGTATTGATTTGATAACTTTTACTATCGGAGCTTTGCTGGCTTGAAATGCTGACACTTTGATTATTATTTAGCAGCATTGTAGCGGTTAAATAAAGAATACTTTCTTTATCATCATCAAGTTGCTTATTGACACTCGCACTCAGATATAAATTATCATTTATAGGTCTATACCAATTAAGGCCGACATAACGAATGGGATCGTCATGATGGGATTGAAGTGCAAAGTAAGATAAATTAAGGCTGCCTAGATATTCAGAATTATACCCAACAATTAGGTTACCGTTAAAGGCAAATGGCATAGACGAATAGCTTGCTGCAACATCTTGATATTGAGCTGAGGTGGATATTATTGAAGTGGCAAAGTTGAAGCGATTATTTGCCCAGCGGTAACCTACATAGTAAAGCCACCCTAAATGGTCTGTATTTGAGCTAAAAGCAATGGCTGATGATACCGTTCCCCCTCCTATTTGCGGGATCCAATGACTTTCTACACCGAGATTCACTAAATCTTCCATGAATTCAGCATGAGCACTCGCGGTGAGATGATTATTGACGCCATATCGTAATGTTGTGCTGGCAATAGGTTTATTGGCGTAATCAAAAGATTTTATCGCATAATTTTCTCGTACTACACCTAACTCTGCTGACCAATCAAACAAGTACTCACGGAGTAAAGATTGGTCATTATAAAAGGAAATATTTTGAACGGATTCTCTCCCTAAAGAGTCAGTTAAAATAATTTGAGCGTCTCCTTGACCATTTACATTTGGCAAACTATTTAATGTAAAGTTGCCTATCGGAACTTCACCGCTATAACGTTTAATGCCATCAATATAGAGCTCTACATTTGAAGGGAGTGTTGCTGAACCATAAAAGGCAGCCAAGGGAGCAGTCGGAATATAAGGTTGTAAAGAGTAGTCCGTACCGATCTGGATGCCTGCGATTCGAGTCGATCTTGACCAACTGAGTGATCGAGTTTGTGTATCTCCTACATTAACAACAAGATTGTGATCAGAAAAAGCAGAGCGCCAAAGAGTATCTAGCCGTATAGGGGATTGACTAAACGTATCATGGTCTAAGTTATGCTGTGTTTGCTGAGTTGAACTCAAAAGCCCATATTGGTTAAACAGGCGAAATTCTGAAAAGCTACGGAGTGAAGTCGTAATATTTTTTGTTGCGTATAAATCGTAATTGAGGAGTGCACCAGTAGATGAATTAGTTTGTACTTTGTCTGATGGGATTAAGTTAATGGTAGTATCTTGAAGATCCAGCAAAGAGAGTGGCGCATCAATAGAGAGCGTTTGCTGGTTCGAATTATAATGATAATTTATTTCGGTAATATCATTTAAACAAATGAGATTTTCATTGTTAGAGGGAACTTTAAAGTGTAATTGTTTCAAAGTTGCTGCGCTTACCCAAACTTTTTCATCTTTATAACCAAAACGAGCAATACCAAAATGGGATTGATTGATTGTCACGTCAAGATACAGCTCTATACCCGGTAAGAGTGTGGTGTCAGTGATCATATTTTCAGACGATGTTGGATATAAGCGAGGTTCAGCCAGAGCGGATAAAGTGTAAAAAATAATAGATAGCAGGGCAAAGTCTACTAAATAGTGAGAGGGTGAGTTAGAGGGCGTAAATTTTTTGTTCACCATTAATTGTAGCTTCTAATTTATTGTTTTTTCCGGAACAAATTTCTATCGAACCTATTTTCCACTGCATTGAGGAATTAGCTAGTGCATACCCTAATAGGCCTTGGTTAATATTTGTTCGCTTCCCTTTACAATCAAGGATGTTAACAGCTGAAATTTGGGCATGTGTATTGCCCTTATTTTGAAGTGAAATCAGGTTGTTGGTGCTAGAAGATAGCTGCCATTCTAATAAAACGGTAGCAGGAGGCATATTTATAGGTTGTACAAAAATAGGTAATGAATAATGGAGAACAAACTGCAATTTGTTATTTTTTACGGAAGAGATTGGGATTTCATTGATTGATAGCCGGTACGATCTTTCCGTCTTTCCAGAAGCTAGGTTATTGCGAATGACTCTGACTAATTGTTGCTCATTTGGTGCCAGCTTTATCATGGGGGGACTGATAATAATGTCTTTTGTTGGTGCTAATTCGTCCTTAAAATTATTCTGACTCCAAAGAAATGTTCTTACTTGAGCCTGAATAGTCTCTTGTCCATTATTACTTAGCCATATTCCTGCTGAATTTTGCTGTGGACTAAACGTTAATGTTACAGGCGTAACTTGTAAACCGCTTGCACTGACCAGCTGGGGAAATAATAAGCTGGCAAGCAGGTTTACAGATGATAATAATAAAGAATATCGCCTAATCAAAATGATACCCTGATATATGCAAACTGTTTGTATTTAATAGTTAACGTTAACAGTGACGACATCTGAATAGGTATCAGGTGTAAAATTAGCATTAGCGACAACGGCATATACAGTAAAAGATTGGTCTGCTCCTGTTCCTGTACCTGATATACCATTACCTGGATCTGATGACGTGGCGGTATTCCCCCAGTTGGTACCTGTTGCTGAAGTCTGCTTCAGTTGATAGGGGATTTTATCGGTATTCGTTGAGGAATTACTTACAGAGGCTAAATTACCTGCTCCTGCATCAGTTCCACTGTTTGCTGCTGATGGTGACAGCCCAATATTAAAGGGAGTACTTTTTGAACAATTAACATTCAGAGTATTGCTAGATGACACATTTGTGGTACTGGAGCTAACTGAGCCTAAATTCATATCGGAGCCAACACTTACGTGGCACGAGCTAGTTATAGTCATTAAGACTTGAAACGTGGCTGTTGCTAAGCTGGCGGCATTGGTTGTTGATGACATAAGTGCTAAGCCAGTTAGAAACAGTGTTTTTTTAATTATTGTTTGCATAGACAACCTCATAAAGTGTGTTGATTTTAGTTATTTTACATATCGATGTAATATTCTAATTTATTAGTCATAAAATGATTAATTTCAATATTAAAATGGTTATTTTTTATGTTTTGAGTGCTGTTTTTGCTATGTAATACAGTTAAATCATTATAATCAAATCATTTTTTTGTTTTTGCTAGTAAGTGGATATGCTTCAAGGGAATGTTCTAAACGCAATCTTACTCCTGAATAAAATCAATCGATTGATTTTATATTAAGCTTAGATTTAATAGAAAGAAGGAAAAGAGGGCTATTTTGGTTTGGGAGCATAAAAGATTACGGCTATTGGTGAGTCAAGTTAGAAGGGATTGTGAATTAAATACGACGAAAGCGACTTGATAACATTAGAGTGAATAAATAGTAAGCTAATCTATATCAAATTAATTGGAAAACTTTCAGAAACTAAAAAAATTTTTGTGACATTAGTAACACTTTTGGAGTTAACTTTTTAGCTTAAAAATACAGCAAATTAAGGCATTACGATATCTTAGGTTTTGAAATGAAAATTTGAAATGAAAGGTGTTAATGGTTAGGTATTAATGTTGTTACCTAGAGGGTTTTGCTTACACTGGCCATTGTTAACAAGTAAATTGTTAAAATAAAAATAGATAGTAACATAATGTAATAATAACATACTGGCACTAAGGTGTGTCTAATATGAAATCAAATTTCACATTTATTCTGTATAGGTTGCTATAGGATATTGGTTGGAGTTTTCTGTTTCTTTGAGATAACGATAATATTTAACATCAGCTAAAATTAATAAAAAGTATTTTTTCATCTTTAGAGTAGTTTGTCATAATTGTCATAGCATAAATAAGTATAGCTATGTAGGTTGATCATTTCATTAAAAAAAATACCACCTTGTTTATTCTCATTCAGAGTGAAAATACGTTTTAAAAAATAATTAAATAAAATGTTAAATAGAGTAGTGAGTCTTACATATTTTATAAATATCATTATTTCTATACTAAGAATTTTCTTCTTTATGCAGAAATAGGTTACATTTTTTTGAATAGTAGTCGACGGTTAAATTTAGTTTTAACAAGAATCATTCCCCTTCATGAATCATAAGAAAAATTAATCAAAAAATAAGTGGTGTTTATAATGCATATTATCGAATGTGGCATTTTTTTTGCGGTTTTTGATTGAGAAATTTTGAATGAACTGCATTTTAATCACTGAACTTATTGAAAATAAATGGATAAAATTCATTCTGATTTTATAGCTTATCTATTTGATGAGTACTTTGGAGGGGACTTTCTTAATAGTTTTCTTTGATATGGATCAATGTACTGTTTTGTTGGTTATGGTTGGTTGTTTGATTTGTTTTTTCAATAAATAGGCGTAAAGATATTAATTAAATCCTATCATTTGATTTAAGTTGATCTTATGTATCGCGGTTATTTGACGTAAGGAAGGAGAAGATATAGTTATAATGAAGAATTGTTTATGAATTTGTGGATTATGGCCTAAAGAAATAAAAAGAAACATAAGCATCTTGAATAGTTAGTTTTGTGGTGCATAATAAATGCCGACTGAAATTGATATCAGTAAATTCTGACATTTACTAAAATATTTCTTTTTAGTGATAGTTTATTGTTTGTGAGTGTTCAGGAAATAGATTTAATTTAAGTTTTAACTTTTGTGTATTTTATACCTCTTACTGGGTATTCGTTTCATGATTGTATGAAGCGGGAATACAAACAGTTGCCTAGTATATTTTTCTTATTATTAAAAATTAGGTTAAAGCAATACATTTAAGCTCGATGTTTGCTCTATTTGCACACAGATGTAGTTAATATTAAAAAAGGAAAAAAAATGACCTCAACAACAGATTTTCTGAAGCATATATACGATATTAATCTTTCTTATCTGCTGCTTGCCCAAAAACTTATCTCTCAAGAAAAAGCGTCTGCTATGTTCCGACTCGGTATATCTGAATCTATGGCGACTACATTAGCAGATCTTTCTCTTCCCCAATTGGTGAAATTAGCAGAAACAAATCAGCTAATTTGCCAATTTAGATTCGAAAACAGTGACACGATAGAAACGCTAACTCGTGATTCTAGAGTCGATGAATTACAACAAATCCATACAGGCATATTACTTTCAACCCACTTGTTGCAAACGCACAAGGCAAATGAAAATGAAATAGCGAGAAAATAATGAGTAGCATTACTGAAAAAAGTATTGTTAAAGAAGCTAGTGATATCCGTCTCGCGATGGAACTAATTTCTTTAGGGGCGCGTCTCCAAATGCTAGAAAGTGAAACTCAAATTAGCCGCGGTCGGTTGATCCGTTTGTATAAAGAATTACGAGGGTGCCCTCCGCCTAAGGGAATGTTGCCATTTTCAACAGATTGGTTTATGACTTGGGAACAAAATATTCACTCTTCCATGTTTTATAATGCATACCAATTTTTAATTAATACAGGTCACTGCAAAGGCGTTGATGCTATTTTAAAAGCCTATCGCTTGTATTTAGAACAGTGCATGCCATCATCAGAAGAAGAACCTCTATTAGCTTTGACTCGTGCATGGACGCTAGTTCGTTTTGTTGAAAGTGGCATGTTGCAAAGCTCTGTATGTAGCTGTTGTAATGGGTCTTTTATCACTTATGCACATATACCAGAAAACAGTTTTACCTGTAGTTTGTGTCAGCCGCCATCACGGGCAATAAAAAAACGTAAACTTTCCGAACATCCCGCCGATATTACGCTATATCGACAGGGTGGCATTACCAAAGCGGTAATGTGATTGGATTAATTCGGTATACTCTTAATAATTTGAGCTGTAGGTAAGCGAGTAGGGAATGACTGCAAAATGCAGTGAAATCACGGTAGCTAGCCCAATTGGACACTATCAACCATTCGTTAGAGTTATTCTACAACTTAAAATATAACGAGTATAAACAGGTAACGTATGTGCCTGTTATTCCCAATAATTCCCTTTGACTGCCATCTGTTATCTAACTGAGTTGAAGGGAATATTGTGTTAATACTCATCGGTTATATCATTGTTACAGCTACCGTTATTGGCGGTTATTTAATGGTAGGTGGCCATCTAGGGGCACTTTATCAACCTGCTGAATTCGTTATTATTTTAGGGGCAGGCCTAGGTGCATTCGTTGTTGGTAACAGTGGAAAATCGATTTTAGCGTTAATTAAAGTGTTACCACTGTTATTTCGTCGTTCCTCTTATAACAAAGCAATGTCCATGGATCTTATGGCACTGCTCTTTCAGTTATTAAATAAATCACGCCAAGAGGGCTTGTTGGCCCTTGAAAAAGACATTGAAAACCCTCAAGAAAGTGAAATTTTTTCTCAATATCCTCGCGTATTAAAAGATAAAACCACAACTATGTTTATTGTTGATTATTTGCGCTTAATGGTAACCAGTAACTTACAAAGCCATGAAATTGAAGCGTTGATGGATGAAGAGCTAGAAACCTTTCGTCAAGAGAGCGAGGTGCCAGCATCTGGTTTACAAATGGTCGGTGATTCTATGCCTGCATTTGGTATTGTTGCCGCCGTATTAGGGGTTGTTAATGCATTAGGCTCCGCAGATAGGCCTGCTGGTGAGCTTGGCGCATTAATTGCTCATGCGATGGTGGGAACTTTTCTCGGAATTTTAGTGGCTTATGGGTTCATTTTACCTTTGGCGGCTTTGATCCGCTTACGCAGTAGTGAACAACTAAAAATGATGGAATGTATCAAAGTTACTTTTCTTTCGGCATTGCAGGGATATGCACCACAAATTGCGGTTGAGTTTGGACGTAAGGTTCTGTACAGCGTCGATCGTCCTTCTTTTACTGAGTTAGAAGATAAAGTTCGCGAAGTGAAAGTGGGTAATCGCTCACAAACACAGAACGAGGAGTAATTAATCCATGAGAGCAAATAACGCCCATATTATTCGTGTTAAAAAACGGGTTAGTAATCATCAAAATGGACATGGTGGTTCTTGGAAAATTGCCTATGCGGATTTTATGACGGCGATGATGGCGTTCTTTTTGGTTATGTGGTTGATTTCGATATCCAGTCCACAAGAGTTAACTCAGATAGCAGAATATTTTCGTACACCATTAAAAACGGCTATTAATTCAGGTAAAAAAAGTGGTGACGCCACCAACCCAATTCCTGGTGGAGGGAAGGATATTGTCTTTCGTGAGGGCGATATTTTGCCTGAACCAAATAATAAAATTGAGGATGCGGCAAATTATCGCTTTGAAAAATTAAAGCAATCTCTTGAACAAGCCATTCTTAAAGATCCGCGTCTCAATGAATTAAAACCTCATTTGTTAATCGACATGATTGATGATGGTTTACGTATCCAAATTGTTGATAGTGAAAATCGTCCTATGTTCATGGTGGGGTCGGCTCATGTTGAACCCTATATGCGCGATATTTTACGAGCGATAGCACCTCTGCTTAATGATGTTCCTAATCGGATCAGTATTTCTGGTCATACCGATGATTTGCCTTATGCCAATAGTGCCAATTATAACAATTGGGAATTATCAGCAGATAGAGCTAATGCTTCTCGAAGAGAATTAATTGCAGGTGGATTAAATCAAGACAAAATTTTGCGTGTGGTGGGGATGGCATCAAGTATTCATCTCGATAAAAACAATGGATTAGCGCCAATTAACCGCCGTATTAGCATCATTGTATTAAATGATACGGAAACTGCACAAATCCTGCATGAATACGAGGGGGCGACTCCTTTAAATGATGTATTGAAAAAATCGCTACAACAAGTGGATGTAGCGCCAGTTGATGATAAGAAAACCGCGGATGAGGAATAAAACTCAGCGCCGTTATCAATGTTAACAAACTGATTGTCATTGTATGCCTCGAAATGGGTATACAGCATTAAGTGAAACCTAAGCTAAATTGGATGAAAACCATGGATATTACCGAGTTTTATCAAACGTTTTTCGATGAAGCTGATGAGCTACTTAGGGATATGGAACAACATTTGCTTGAGCTCGACCCTTTTGATCCTGATAGCGAACAGCTCAATGCGATTTTTCGCAGTGCACATTCAATAAAAGGTGGTGCTGCGACGTTTGGTTTCACACAGTTGCAAAACACGACTCATACATTGGAAAATTTACTTGATAAAGCACGCCATGATGAATTGACTCTCACGCCTGATATCATTGATGTTTTTCTGGATGCCAAAGATGTTATGGCTTCGCAATTAGAGGCTTATAAAAATGACTCATTACCCGATGAAGAGACTTTTAAACGTATTTGCGAAGTCCTTGGGCGAGTTGAACAAACAGCAGAAGAGGTGATAAGTCAGGAGCTTCCATTACCGCAGTCTATGCAAGCCGAGACAGTTGCCGCGATAGCTGATGATTATTCATATTATGTCATCATCACATTGACTCAATTAAAAGCGAATGAAGTGGATTTACTTACGGATGAGTTGGCCTTATTCGGTTCTTTGTATCACACCCAAAAAACAGAAGACAGTCTAGTTGCATGGCTTGGCACGAATACCACTATTGACGATATTTGTGGGGTTCTGTGTTTTGTGGTTGATGGATCACAAATTACCCATCAGAGGGTGGATGCACAAACTTGCTTAGCTTATTTACCATCTTCAAATAATGTAGGTTCTGATGAGGTGAAAAGCGAACAAGCTGCGGAGCTTGAAGTTAATAAAATAGCAAGCACAGCCAGTAAGGAAGCATCGACTACTCCACGTAAGACTGCGCCAGCAAAAACAAAAAATGATTCAAGTAGCATTCGAGTTGCCGTTGAAAAAGTTGATCAGCTTATTAACTTAGTGGGCGAATTAGTCATTATTCAATCGATGTTGACGCAACATAGTCAGCAATTGGATCATAATGAGTATAGCGATTTATTAAGTTCCATTGTCCAATTAGAACGTAATTCACGAGCACTGCAAGAGTCAGTGATGTCGATTCGCATGATGCCGATGGATTATGTATTTAGCCGTTTCCCTCGAATGGTGCGTGATATAGCCACAAAGCTGAATAAAAAAATTGAGCTCAAAGTGGAGGGAAGTGCGACGGAGCTTGATAAAAGCTTAATTGAACGGATTGTCGATCCGCTTAACCACCTTGTTCGCAATAGTCTTGATCATGGTATTGAAAAACCAGAAGTGAGAATAGCAAACGGCAAACCTGAAACAGGGACATTAACTCTCTCTGCTTCACATCAAAGTGGCAACATCTGTATTGAAGTACGTGATGATGGTGCAGGATTAAATCGCGAACGCATTCTCGCCAAAGCACGTTCCCAAGGAATGAGTGTCCATGATGGAATGAGCAATGAAGAGATTGCGATGTTGATTATGGCGCCTGGTTTTTCTACAGCTGAAGTTATCACTGATGTTTCTGGCCGTGGCGTAGGCATGGATGTGGTTAAACGTAACATTCAAGACATGGGCGGGCGTATACAAATAGGTTTTACCGAGGGTAAAGGAACTATTATTCGTATTTTGTTACCTCTGACCTTAGCAATACTTGATGGTATGTCAGTAAAAGTTTCGGATGATGTATTTATTGTTCCACTCAGTGCAATTATCAGTACATTACAACCACGCCAAGAAGATATATATCGTCTTGCTGGCGAAGAAAAAATGTTATTAGTTCGTGGTGAGTACCTTCCATTAGTTGAATTACATCAAGTCTTTAGTATCAAAGGCGCAGAGTCAGATTTATCCAACAGCATTGTGCTGATTATTCAGCATGCAGGGCATCGCTTTGCATTGCTGGTGGATAAATTAGTTGGGCAGCAGCAAGTGGTTGTGAAAAATATTGAAAGTAATTACCGCAAAATTCCGGGTATTTCGGCTGCCACGATCATGGGCGATGGTTCTGTTGCGCTTATTTTAGATGTTGCAGAGTTACAAAAAATGAACAACAGCATTTTGCTTAAAAAAAAGCAGCAAAGTGCACAACCCGTTATGCACTAAATAGAGGCTAAACACCATGTCAATGTTGGATGATGATTTAAATAAACTGGAAGAAGAAAAAAATGGAGAAGGTTACCTTATTTTTACTTTAGGTGAAGAAGAGTATGGTATTGAGATCTTAAAAGTGCAGGAAATTCGAGGCTATGAACAAGTCACTCGGATTGCCAATACGCCGGATTTTATTAAAGGCGTGACGAATTTAAGAGGCGTGATCATTCCAATTATTGATTTACGAGTAAAATTCTCCCATCAAAATATCACTTATAACGATAATACGGTGGTTATTGTTGTAAATTTAAAAGATAGAGTTGTGGGAATAGTAGTTGATGGTGTTTCTGATGTGCTGGTTTTAAATGAAGAACAAATCGCAGCACCGCCTGATTTTGCCGTAACTTTATCCACACAATATTTAACGGGTCTTGGAACCGTAGGCGAACGGATGCTGATCCTTGTTGATATTGAAAAATTATTAACCAGTGATGAAATGGCGCTCATTGATAGTATGACAGAATAAGAACTTACGTAAAATGATGCAGTTAAAGCTTTAATATTGTGTTAGGTATAACGGTAAATATTAGTAATAACATTCACTTGTGAGGTAGGCCGTGTCCGCATGGCCTACTTCATTCATTTGTATATTAATTGAGTCGCGATAAAAGAATTCGCCGCACAAATATTCCACTCATCATGGCTAAAGTTTTTAGCCATGAGACCGATATCAAAATAACAATAACATTATGTCAGTACAACCTCATGCACAGTCGAATTAAAATCGTATCAGGACTTTTGTCCGTTATTTTTATCTTTATTCTGTTGCAATTAATATCCAGTGGATTGATGTTTAATAAGCTGGGGGATAATAGCGACAGCATTAATTATTTGAATTCACTTCAACGCCAGAGGCAACTATTAACGGAAAGTTGGGTTAATTTATTGCAAGCACGCGCTAATCTAAATCGATCCGTGAACGCTTTGCTATTAGAAGGTCGCGATTATCAAGATGATGCTAATGCAGATGATTTAATTAAAGCAGCAGCTCGTAATTTTAAAGCTGCTGATTCAGCTTATCAACGCTATAACAAGCTAGTGGAAGAGACTAGCTATGATAAAGCAAAGTTTGAGCAGTTGTTTTTAACTTACGAAACCTACCGCAATGCGCTAGTTCAACTAGGCGAATATGCGCAAAAAGGGCAGCTTGATAAATTCTACGCACATCGTACATCTGGACATCAAATTCAATTTGAAGAGCAATTTAATGCTTATTTTGCTGATATCTCATCTGATTTTCAGAGTGAAGTGCAACGTGCAGATGCCAATTATCGCCAGTCTTTATATTTAATTATTGTCTTGTCTATCATATTGGCACTGATCGGTTTCCTGAGTTACCGCTATGTTCGTAAAGGTATTATTGAGCCATTAGGGCTATTAATTCAGCGTATTAATGTTTTTGCTGCTGGTGATTTAACCCCGACAGTTGATACAAAGTCCACCAACGAAATTGGTGAGCTGGCTCGTGGTGTTGAACATATGCAGCAAGAGTTGATTAATACTGTTCGCGGTGTGCGAGATGGTAGTGAAACTATCTATCAAGGTACGAGTGAAATTGCTGCGGGTAATAATGATCTCTCCGCACGTACTCAAGAGCAAGTCGCGTGTTTAGAAGAAACGGCGGCGAGTATGAGTGAGCTGACTGCCACAGTTAAGCAGAACACAGAATATGCACATCAAGCGAGTGAATTTGCTAGCCAAGCCTCTGCAATTGCTAAAGAAGGCGGAAAAGTGGTCTCTAACGTAGTGAATACTATGTTGAATATCGCAGATAGTTCGCAAAAAATTTCAGATATCACTGCGGTCATCGATAGCATTGCTTTCCAAACCAATATATTAGCACTCAACGCAGCCGTTGAAGCAGCAAGAGCAGGGGAACATGGTCGTGGTTTTGCTGTAGTTGCTGATGAGGTGCGTAACTTAGCCCAACGTAGTGCGAATGCAGCCAAAGAAATAAAAACCCTGATTGAAGATTCTGTTTCAAGAACTGATACCGGAGCTCGCCAAGCAGAAGATGCAGGTGAAACAATGACTAAGATTGTTGAATCTGTCACTCGGGTAACAGACATTATGTCGCATATCGCTTTGGCTTCAGATGAACAAAGCAAAGGTATCTCTCAAGTGAGTATTGCTGTTGCTGAAATGGATAAAGTGACACAGCAAAATGCCTCATTAGTTGAGCAATCAGCGGTTGCCGCCAATGTATTGGAAGAACAGGTAGCCAAACTTGCGCAACTCATTGCTATTTTTCGCTTACCTGCGATGAAACAAAAAGATTTACGAATGACGGAGCCTGCGGCAAGAACGATTTCAAATATCGTCAAAACGCCAGATCTGAAAAAAATATCATCGAAGGATCACCAAGATGATGACAATTGGGAAACTTTCTAAAAACTCAGACCAACGCGGCCACGTTTTATCGTTGGCAGCGTTTCTGTGCGTACTGCGAGAGTGACAGCAGAGCATAGAAGTTCTAGCTGGCATATGTGGGGATAAAAAATGAAGAGTATTCGAATTTCAGTCAGTTTATATCTGCTCCTTGTGATGTTTTGTGGAATGCAAATTCTATCGAGCGCCCTGTCATTAGGGATCGTGTCGAGTGAGCTTTCTTCTTTAGAGCGCATAGATCTTGGTTCTAAAAAGCGTGATTTACTGGAAAAAACCTATGAAGATCTCATGCAGGCACGTAGCACACTCACTCAAATAGTGGTGCACATCAAAGTTAATTCAGATGCCACCAGTATTGAACAAGCTAAAGAGGCTTTTGATGAGTTTTTACGTCAATCAGCTGGCGATTATGAACAATTTAAAGCTCAACCATTGTTAAGTGAGCAAGAAAACTTAGCTGCGATTGAAGAAAAGTATCAAGCGTTTGTGGTTATTTTAAAACAGCTTAGAGCATTGATTGATAACAATGATATTCCAGGCTATGTGGCATTACCTGCTCAACAACACCAAGAGCAAATGGCAAAAGCACTTGATGAGTATATGGATATTTTAACCACAGATAGCCAAAACTCCCTCGATTCTGCCAATTTTTATAACAAAATTGCTTGGATTATGTTTTTTGCTGTGACATTCACCATTTTAGCTGTCTCTGGTTTCGCGCACTTTTGGATGAAGCGTAAAGTGATTTATCCTCTCATTAGCATGAGTGATCATTTTATGAGATTGGCTCAAGGGAAATTGAATCAAGATATTCGTGTTACCTCTCGTGATGAAATTGGTGAAGTTTTTGAACAGTTAAAATTAATGCAAGCGTCACTGGCCACTTCAGTGACCACTCTGAGGACCAATACGGATCAAATGTATACCGGTATTCGCGAAATTGCTTTGGGTAATAACAACTTATCATCTCGTACTGAGCAGCAAGCCGCTTCATTAGAAGAGACTGCTGCAAGTATGGAAGAGCTAACAGCAACCGTGAAGCAAAATGCGGATAACGCACGTCAAGCAAGTGAATTAGCGATATCTGCATCTAAAACAGCAACAAAAGGGGGGGACATCACCGTTGATGTGATTGACACGATGACCGCGATTTCCCATAGCTCGCAAAAAATCAGTGCAATTATTAGTGTGATTGATGGTATTGCCTTCCAAACAAATATTTTGGCATTGAATGCTGCCGTAGAAGCTGCACGCGCTGGTGAACAAGGGCGTGGATTCTCCGTTGTTGCGGGGGAAGTTCGTGCCTTAGCACAACGGAGTGCGGAAGCGGCAAAAGAGATCAAAACATTGATTGATGAATCGGTTGGTCGTGTTAATCAAGGCTCTCAGTTGGTGAATGAAGCAGGACAAACAATGAATGAATTGGTGGCCGCAGTTAATCAAGTCACTGAACTAATGGGAAATATTGCTTCTGCATCGAATGAACAAAGCCGCGGCATTGAGCAGGTTGCTACTGCGGTGAGTCAGATGGATCTCGTCACACAACAAAATGCTGCCTTAGTTGAGCAGTCAACAAGTGCGACGGCTGCATTAGAAGATCAAGCCAATAATTTAGTCGATACGGTCGCCTTTTTTGACATATCGGAATCGAAAAGTGTTCGTGTTAATTAATGATTATTGCTGGAGTTAGCCATTAAGCAGTCGGCTATCGGCTGCTTTTGGGTTTCTATCAAATAGGACAAGGTACGATGCTTTTTTCACCACAAGTAGAACCATTGACCGATGAAGAATTTGGTCGGGTTTGTCGGTTTATCCACAAAAAGTCGGGCATCGTTCTTACCATGAATAAGAAAAACATGGTGTACAACAGGCTGCTCAAACGGTTACGTGACTGTAAGGTTAATAATTTTGCTGAGTATTTACGCCTACTTGAACGTGAACCTTTACATCCGGAGTGGCAAGCTTTTGTCAATGCACTAACAACTAATTTGACTGCATTTTTTCGGGAGCCGCACCATTTTGTGACGTTGAGTGAGTTTGTTCGTGCTCGTAAAAATAGCAATATCAACATCTGGTGCGCTGCTTCTTCGACCGGTGAAGAGCCTTACTCTATTGCGATGACATTAAGTGATGTGCTTGGCGCACAAGCGATGAATGCAAAAATTATTGCAAGCGACATTGATACCGAAGTACTTGATAAAGCGAAGACAGGTATTTATCGAATTGAAGAGCTAAAAAATCTAACGGCAATTCAGCGCCAGCGCTACTTTATGAAAGGAGTGGGTGATTTTGAAGGCTATGCCCGTGTAAAACAATCACTTAGAGATATGATCGAATTTAGATTTTTAAACCTAACGGATGGTGACTGGCAGCTTCAACATCGTTTCGATGCTATTTTTTGTCGCAATGTCATGATCTATTTTGATAAAGACATGCAAATCAAACTATTAGAGCGGTTTGCTCCATTGCTTAAACCTGATGGTTTACTGTTTATTGGCCACTCAGAAAATTTATCACAATTATCACAACATTTTGTAATTAAAGGACAGACTGTCTATAGCCTACAACCGACGAGGAAGGGGTGATGGTGATGGAAAAAATTAAAGTGCTTTGTGTTGATGATTCAGCGCTGATGCGCCAAATCATGCGTGAAATTATTAATAGTCATAACGATATGATGGTTGTTGACACAGCACCTGACCCTTATGTCGCGCGCGATTTAATCAAGCAACATGAACCAGATGTGATCACTTTGGATGTGGAAATGCCACGTATGGATGGCATTGATTTTTTAGAAAAATTAATGCGGTTACATCCTTTACCTGTTGTGATGGTTTCTACGCTTACTTCTAAAGGATCTGAAGTCACTTTAAAAGCATTAGAGCTAGGTGCGGTTGATTTTGTGACTAAGCCACAAATTGGTATTCGCGAAACAATGATGAGTTACCGTGATGTGATTGGTGAAAAGATCCGTGCCGCAGCGATGTCGAAGATCACTCGTCGTAGTCGTTTTGTACGTAATGATAAAACGGCTAATGAGCCAGCGAAGTTGGCGAAGCCACTTTCATCTTATGTTTGTCATAGCCGAGTGATTGCTGTTGGTGCCTCAACTGGAGGAACGGAAGCGATACGTCAATTATTAGAAATGCTACCGTCCGAATGCCCACCGATTGTGATCACCCAACATATGCCAGCAGGCTTCACTCGTTCTTTTGCTGAGCGGCTCAATAAGCTGTGTGCTCTCACAGTGAAAGAAGCGGAGCACAATGAGCCTTTACAAAAAGGTTTTGCTTATATAGCTCCCGGTGATTCACATATGTTGGTTATTGATAACGGACATGGTTACCACATTCGCTTGCAGCAAACAGAGCCTGTAAACCGTCATCGCCCTTCAGTAGATGTCTTGTTTGACTCTGTTGCCAAATGTGTAGGGCGCAAATGTGTAGGTATTTTATTGACGGGTATGGGAATGGATGGCGCAAAAGGCATGCTTAATCTGCGCCAACAGGGTGCGGTGACTTATGCACAAAACGAAAGTAGCTGTGTGGTATTTGGTATGCCACGAGCCGCGATCGAATTGAATGCGGTAGATGAAGTGCAAGATATTGCCAAAATTGCCCCAAGTGTTTTGGCTCGACTTTCAACTGTATCTGCATAGCGGCTACAGAATTTATTATTGTCTTTTTGAAGGAGTGGTTATGGCCGCTAAAGATCTGAGTTTTTTAGTTGTGGATGATTTTTCTACTATGCGACGTATTGTTCGTAATTTATTAAAAGAATTAGGCTTTAACAAAATAGAAGAAGCAGAAGATGGGGTCGATGCATTAGAAAAAATTCGTGCTGGTCACATTGATTTTGTGGTTGCCGATTGGAATATGCCAAATATGGATGGATTAGAATTATTAAAAACTATTCGTGGTGATGAAGCGCTAAAACACATTCCAGTTTTGATGGTAACGGCTGAAGCAAAAAAAGAAAACATTATTGCTGCCGCGCAAGCAGGGGCAAGTGGCTATGTGGTGAAACCATTTACTGCGGCGATATTAGAAGAAAAATTAAATAAAGTTTTTGAAAAGATGGGGCTGCAATAAACGCACCTGTCTAGGAGAGTGTGATGACTGAACAAACATTAACGGCGAACAATTCGGGTAATGAAGACCTTAAGCAAGTCATTACTCGAATTGGTACCTTGATGAGAACGCTACGCGAAAGTATGCGTGAACTGGGCCTTGAAAAAAGTGTTCAACAGGCTGTGGCAAGCATCCCTGATGGTAAAGATCGCTTACGTTATATCGCGCAAATGACGGCTCAGGCGGCAGAAAAAACCTTAAATGGTATTGATGTTATGAAGCCACTTCAGGTAAAAATGCATGCGGATGCAACGGCATTGCAGCTACAATGGAAAAACGTCAATAGCGAGAAAATTACACCTGAATTACATCAATCTACGCAAGCTTTTCTTAGTCAAGTTATTGATGATAGCAATACTACTAAGGCGGAATTGCTAGAAATCATGATGGCTCAAGACTTTCAGGATCTCACTGGCCAAGTGATTAAGAAAATGATGGAAGTGGTTGAAGAAGCTGAAAAACAGTTATTGGCTTTGTTAATGGAAAATACGCCGCCAGAAATGCGGGTGAAACAACAAAATGACAGTTTGCTGAATGGACCTCAAATCAATAAAGAAGGCGTGAATGTTATGGCTTCACAATCTCAAGTTGATGATTTATTAGATGAATTAGGCTTTTAAATAGCATATCCCCTTGCATAGGTGCTGCGAGGGGGCGCACTTCATTAAAATTAACATAAAAAAAGCACAACCTTATCGTTATCAGTAAATAATCGTTAACGTATATGATGGGTTATGGGATCTTCAGCTCTCTTAAAAACCATCTATAAGTAGGTCAATGGCTTTTTTTATGTCATCTCTTTGATCTGTAAAATCTGCAACCATTTTATCAAGTAACGAATGAGGTACTGATGCCATCTGATGCGTCATTAATACATAGGGGCGACCCTCGACTAACAGCGTTGGGTTCAGCCGTACAGGTAATGCGTGACGAACTAAACTTCTATCAAACAACGGAATGACTAGCGGAGTATTAAGCCTATCAATGAGGTCGCTTTGTATATCAAGTAAATATGGGGAATGGCTATTTTCACGGTTTTGATAGAGATTAAATTGCATTAAAACTCCTTGTATTTGTCCGACAGTAATCCGTATTCATCATTGATACGATTGAGTTCATCAAAACCCGCCGTGTTTGCTTGTTTCCACTCCAGTGCTTTTACTTTTTTCAACTCCATAATCAATGCCTTAGTTAAAATGGCTGAAAAGTTTAAGTTAGCGTTTCTTGCTTGCTGATACAGTTCAGGAGCAACGGTGACGCTTACCGTTTTTTTCATTCTATTTGCAACCGTACTCATAATCGCCTCAGATTACATGTGTATTTACCCGTGTAATATAGCATGGCCTGTTGCTTACGTTAGACTTTAACCTTCCATTTTGCTGTTTTTCAGCTCTTTTGCATTACTGTTTTTCGATTTGCGTAGCCACTCGCAATACTGATGTTGTTTTGCTCAATTGGCAAATAACCCTTGCGAACCTTATCTATTTTCCAGCATTGATTTTTTTACACTCTGTCATGCTATAGACCAAAATTGTCATCTGCTGACGAACAAGGAAACGGCGTGTCTGATGAAAGTGATGTAGAAAAAACAGAAGAGCCCACGCCTCA
The DNA here is from genome assembly GCF_016618195.1 of Providencia manganoxydans. Classification (NCBI taxonomy): domain Bacteria; kingdom Pseudomonadati; phylum Pseudomonadota; class Gammaproteobacteria; order Enterobacterales; family Morganellaceae; genus Providencia; species Providencia manganoxydans. The sequence continues at coordinate 2,869,752 of NZ_CP067099.1, read as the reverse complement.
TAAAAAACAAAAAGCAAAAGACGACGGGCAGATTGTTCGCTCCAAAGAGCTGAGTTCGTTGATGATGATGTTAGCGGGTATTAGCTTGCTATGGCTGAGTGGGGGGCATCTTGCTGATGAGTTACGGCAAATTTTCCGCCAAGGTTTTATTTTTGATGGCCACTATATTCAAAATACTGGATTGATGTTGAGTTACTTAGGACGAGTAGTGAGTGAAGCATTATTTGCTTTATTCCCTGTGATTGGTGGGTTAGCGCTGGTTGGGATCTCTGCATCATCATTGGTAGGGGGATTAGCCTTTAATAGCAAATCCATTAAGTTTGATTTGAAAAAACTTAATCCAATTTCAGGATTAAAACGCATTTTTTCAATGAATGCGCTTTCAGAGCTATTTAAGGCAATACTGAAGTCGTTATTTGTTGGGCTAGGTGCTGCCATTTTCTTATGGCAAAACTGGCCATCATTGTTACACCTAGTTACTGAATCACCGGTGACAGCCCTAGGCAATGCGATGCATAAAGTGATTTTTGCAGGTTACTTGATTGTATTTTTACTGATCCCAATGGTGGCTTTTGATGTTTTTTATCAATTTCGCTCACATCTGAAGAAGTTGCGCATGAGCCGCCAAGAAATTAAAGATGAGTTCAAACAGCAAGAAGGTGACCCACAGATAAAAGCGAAAATTCGTCAGCAGCAGCGCGCCATTGCGCGTAACCGAATGATGGCAGATGTCCCACAAGCAGATGTTATTGTCACTAACCCAACCCATTATGCTGTTGCATTAAAGTATGACGACAAAAATATGGGGGCACCTAAAGTGTTAGCAAAAGGAGCTGGGGTACTAGCACAGCGTATTAAGGAAATTGGCCAAGAGCATCGGATTTTGCAGCTTGAAGCACCACCACTTGCACGTGCTTTGTATCGTCATGCAGAGATAGGGCAAAGCATTCCTGTTGCACTCTATGCAGCAGTAGCAGAAGTTTTAGCATGGGTTTACCAATTGCGTCGTTGGCGACGTGAAGGTGGATTAAAACCAAGAAGACCGAAAAATTTACCAGTACCACCGGCGCTGGACTTTGTTGGAGAAAACAATCGCGATGGCTAATTTGGCTGCATTATTAAAATTGCCGAAAACGTTACAGGGCACGCAATGGCAAATTTTGGCTGGGCCAGTTCTCATCTTATTGATCTTATCAATGATGGTCTTGCCATTACCGGCTTTTATTTTAGACTTATTATTTACTTTTAATATTGCGTTATCCATCATGGTGCTATTAGTCGCCATGTTTACTAAACGTACCCTCGATTTTGCCGCTTTTCCTACGATCCTGCTATTTGCGACATTATTACGCTTATCACTGAATATCGCTTCAACGCGGATCATTTTGCTTGATGGTCATACAGGCCCAGATGCAGCGGGTCGGGTTGTTGAAGCCTTTGGGCATTTCTTAGTTGGTGGTAATTTTGCTATTGGTATTGTGGTTTTTATTATCTTAGTTTTGATTAACTTCATGGTTATCACTAAGGGAGCGGGGCGTATTGCTGAGGTAGGCGCTCGCTTTGTGCTAGATGGAATGCCCGGTAAGCAAATGGCGATTGATGCTGACTTGAATGCAGGGATCATTAATGATGAAGAAGCCAAAAAACGCCGATCTGAGGTAACCCAAGAGGCCGATTTTTATGGCTCAATGGACGGTGCAAGTAAATTTGTCCGTGGTGATGCTATCGCGGGGATCATGATTATGGTGATCAACGTGGTAGGTGGTTTGATTATTGGTGTTGGTCAGCATCATATGACACTCGGTGATGCAACGAGTGCTTATACCTTGCTGACTATTGGTGATGGGCTCGTGGCACAGATCCCCGCGTTAATCATTTCAACCGCAGCAGGGGTTATTGTTACTCGGGTTGCAACGGATGAAGATGTGGGTGAGCAGATGGTTACCCAACTGTTTAATAACCCACGAGTGATGTGGCTAAGTGCAGGGGTTTTAGGGCTGATTGGCCTGATACCGGGCATGCCTAACTTTGTTTTCTTACTTTTTACCGCTGCATTAGCCGGTTTAGGTTGGTATTTGGTCAAAAAGTCCAAACAACCAGAACAGAAATCAGAAGATGGCCAACTAAAACAAGTTCAAGAAGCCAATAAAGTGATGGAGGCAACTTGGGACGATGTGCAGTTGGAAGATTTACTGGCTATGGAAGTAGGCTATCGTTTGATCCCACTGGTTGATAACGATCAACAAGGCGAGCTATTAGGGCGTTTACGCGGGCTGCGGAAAAAATTTGCTCAAGAAGTAGGGTATCTGCCACCCGTTGTCCATATTTGCGATAATTTAGAGTTATCGCCATGCGAATATCGGATACTTATAAAAGGTGCTGAAGTTGGGCGTGGTGAAGCTCAACCGGGAAGAAGTCTTGCAATTGATCCTGGTAATGCTGCTGGAACATTGCAAGGTGATGCCACAAAAGAGCCTGCATTTGGCCTACCAGCGGTTTGGATTGATGATGATTTACGTGAGCAAGCACAAATTCAAGGTTATACCGTGGTTTCAGCGAGTACCGCAGTCGCAACGCATTTCAATCAAATCTTGCTGCAAAATTCAAGTACGCTATTTGGTCGCCAAGAAGCACAACAGCTGTATGAGCGAGTGAAAAAAGAAATGCCTAAATTAGCTGATGATTTGATACCAGATACGATTTCATTAACCATTTTACATCGCGTATTACAGAATTTGCTCATGGAAGATGTGGTGATCCGCGATATGCGTACCATTATTGAAACACTCGCTGAAATGGCAGGAGAAAACGGTGAACAAAAAGATACCGATTATCTGACATCTCAAGTACGTATTGCTTTGGGCAGAGCAATTACACAACAGTGGTTTGGTAATGCAGATGAAATTCAAGTGATTGGACTTGATGCAAATTTGGAACAAATTTTATTACAAGCCGCTAAAAATGGTGGAGGGTTAGAACCTAATCTTGCTCAATTTATACAAACCCAAGCTGAAGATGCCATTCGACATCAAGAAGCAATGGGGGCACCAACCGTGTTATTAGTTAACCATGGTCTACGTTTGATCTTATCTCGCTTTTTGCGCAGAAGCTTACCTCAATTGGTCGTCATGTCGAATCTTGAACTGAATGATCGCCGTAAAATTCGTATGACATCAATGATTAGTGGTAGCTAATCGACCCAATTAACTTGAGATTGATTGAGATTTAGAGCCCTTGATGAACTAATGTATATTGTGTTTATTCATTGTCCATGAGGTGGGGCAAAATGAGCATAAAACTTGAACTTCAGGTATGCTCAACCATGCTAAGACTAATTCCAAATACTGATTTTAATATTAAATTAAAAGTATTATCGAAAAATATAGAACACAGTGTCATTTATCGAAAGAGGAATAAGTCCTTTTCAAATAGATCATTTTGCTGTCCCTGATAGTTATCGATTGCTGAAGTTAAATAATAAACATCAGTATCGCATGGTGACTACCGGGGATAATCCTGAAACAGTTAATCTAGTTGAATTGAAGTTTAGGAAGGATATTGTATTTAATCATGAGTGCTGTACTTAAATTAAAGTATGGCGTTCATTTGCCGAAAGGCATCGAGTAGCAGTGTCGAACTTGCCTCGAATGTTTTTCAAATGTCTTATTGAACAATACCATATTGTTATGATTGACCAAGAGCAAACATCAACACCTCTGCAACTTGAAGTATAATGGGCATATTCCCCCTGCATTATTTATCAGTATAGGGTAAGCGATACGCAAAACAGCCTGTACTATAAAAGGTAAGTTTTGGGAGAAACTTGATTAAATCGAGATCTTTTTACCTAACACAGGGCGTTTTTGCTCTAACCCATCAGCACCATATGTCGATTGATTATTATGTTTTTTGGCGAAAGCGAGGCGTTGGCTATTGAGTTCAATGTGTAATTGCAACATTTGATGGTTGCGATAATTGAGCTCTTTTAACTCTGTTGTTAGCGCTTTGATCGCTCCCCAAAGACTTTGTAGAGCAGGGAAGTCTTCGTAAGGTGCTGAAATGTTGCTCTCTTGCTCTAAACGTAGGCGGTTTGTTTCACCGTGGCTAATCGCGGCAACCAAATAGCGCTTTTGTTCCGTGGTTTCTTGGAAAGGAGACGGTGGAACACGGTGATAGCCTAACAGCAACTCCTCATTTTTCATCACTATCTGTAGTGATTGCAAATGTGCTAGTTGCTGCTCTAGCAGTATGAGTAATTCATCGTTCATATTGGTTATCTTGCTTCATTTTTCATTGAAAGCATGGATTCATGTGCATCACGTAAAATCCCATCTGCCACTTTTCCCGCGTCCATTTTCAATGTGCCATCTTTAATAGCTTGTTTAATTTTTTCAACTTTTTCACTATTAATATCGCTTGCTTGCGGTTGTAACAGCTTCTTTTGCAATTCACTGGGTGAAAAAACGCTTTCTTTCACAGATTCAGTGGTTGAAACTTTTTTATCGCGAAGAGTTGTTGTCGCATCCTGTGGATCACGAGTGGTGACTTGAGTTAATGCTGAAATTGCAGGTGTTTGCTCGATAGCCATAATATTTTTCCTATTCCGATATCTTTCTGATTCATTTTATCGGCAATTATGTTGAATACTTTAAATGCGATGATAACCTTTCGGATAATTCTATACTCTAAACAATTCAAGATTTAGGGGACAGCTTGCTAAGCGTAGCGACCATACCTTAATGAAAAGCCCTGCACCTTGCAGTATAAAAGTAGATGATTACCTGTATTTTGAGTGCATATTATCGATATAACGATATTGCGACAATCAAAAATCGCTATTTGAGTGCTATCTGAACGCTGCCATTTTCTAATGCTTCTCCATTCACAATTTGCCCATTCACTAGGCGAACGCGTGTGTTTTGTCCCGTGACTGCATTATTAATCGCTCGACCTTCATACTTCACCGAAAAGTTATTGCCGTTGGCAAACACATACACAGTCTGTCCTGCTTTTATTGCCCATGGCCGGCGGATCATGGACTGAGTAACTATTTGGCCTGCATTAATATCACGCAACGCAATACTGCCACGAATAGCGAGTTTGTCCGTTGATACCCCTGCTGGCAGCTTATCTAACAGCCCTTTTTTAGTGCCAATATCTACAAATTCAATTTTTTCACCGCGGGTAATATTACGTGTTACGACATAATATTGACCCGTAACATTAACGATTAATTGAAGATACTGTTTTTTCTTTCCACATTGGACAGGTAATGAAACATTTCCCATATTACGTCCACCAATCGGCGGCATGATCTGCGGGTTTTCACAACTCGGCCAGCGTTCTATTGGCGTTTTAATTTCAATAGAAACTTGGTTTGGTTTGCTATGTATTTTGCGAAAATAATGATTAATATCTTGTGGTAAAGAGGCTTGGGCTGCGGTTGCCATTAAAGTTAACCCACAAAATGCAGTTGTATAAAAATAACCCATCAAGTCGCCTCTTATATTGTCATATTTCAAGTTGTAGCTAAGGCATATTGACTACGTGTATTTACGTCAGTCTCTTGTTTTCTCAAGCGTTAGCAATTCATTCATTTGTTGCCCAGTACTTCGCAAATTATTTTGAGCATATATTAAAACGAGTTTCCTAGATGCTCGCAGTTTACTCATTTGTACAATAATGAATGAGCTAAATAGGTCAATAATTTTGCCTTTATCTTGCCATTAGATTTTTTATCCGCCAGCTAATATAAGCGCGTCGAATTTTAAATTTCAGCGTTTTCTGTATTGCTATCTTCCTAGAGCAGCTTTTTCAACGAGTGCTGAAATACGTTTTATCATTGAGGTTGAACATGATTGATAAATTAGATGCTTTGTTTGCTTTTGGGCAACAAGCGTTATCAATACGCGGATCGCGACAAGCGGTGCTGTCCGCAAATATCGCGAATGCAGATACGCCGGGTTATCAGGCACGTGATATTGATTTTAATCGTCAACTGCAACAGGCGATAAATAACGGCGCCGTGAAAGGTAAGGGGGTTGCACTTGCGGTGACCTCAAAAGGACACATAGAAGGCCATGGGGTAAAACAACCGGCTTTGGATCTCAAATATCGTGTGCCTTATCAGACCTCAATGGATGGAAACACGGTCGATATGGATATTGAACGCAGTCAATTTGCCGATAACACCTTGAAGTATCAGGCAGACCTAACCTTTATCAATAGCCGCATCAAAAGCATGTTGGCTGTCTTACAGCAAGGGTAATGATTATGGCTTTACTGAGTATTTTAGATATTTCAGCTTCAGCGCTGACTGCACAATCACAGCGTCTTAACGTTAGCGCAAGCAATATGGCAAACGCTGAAAGCGTAGCAGGACCTGATGGTGAGCCATTTCGTGCTAAACAAGTGGTATTTCAGATGACACCCCAAGGTCGTCATCAAGTCGGTGGCGTTCGAGTGAGCCAACTGATTGAAGATCCGACACCACCACGTTTGGCATATAAACCCGGCCACCCATTAGCGGATGAAAAAGGTTATGTCCGTATGCCTAATGTCGATATGGTTGGCGAAATGATCAATACCATTTCGGCTTCACGTAGTTATCAAGCCAATTTAGAGGTGATGAACACAGCGAAATCGCTGTTGCAAAAAACCTTAACTATAGGCCAGTAACGGGAGGCTAAATGGGCATTGCAGCGACAATGTATGATTCTTTGGACAATACCACAGCAGGCCCTGAGCCGTTGCAAAGTAATATTCCAAAGAAAAGTCAAACAGATGACATGCGTGACACATTTTTGAAAATGATCGTCACACAAATGCAAAACCAAGATCCAACTAAACCAATGGAAAACACCGATTTGACCAGCCAGTTAGCACAAATCGCGACGTTGGAAAGTATGAACAAGTTGGGTGATAGTGTTAATGGTATTTCTCAGCAAATTGGTTCAGGGCAATCATTACAAGCGACTCAATTAGTTGGAAAAGGCGTATTGATCCCACGTAATGAAATTGTGCTTGCACCATTAAAATCATCCAATAATGACAGCAGTTCATCTGTTTCTAAACCTACCAATCCACTGCCAGAAGATGAAACGACCCGTTCCTTATCTGAAAGTAGTCATGATGGTGAAACAGCTATATCTGAAGGGGATTTTATCTCTTCGCCTTTCGGCTTTTTTCTTCCCAAAATGGCCAACAGCGTTGAAATCACTATCCGTGATAAAAATCGAACTGTGGTGCGAACCATTACCTATGACACTGATGTCAAACCCGATATTTATGATATGTCGTGGGACGGAAAAGATAACAATGGCAATGTGGTTGTCGATACAAAAGGTAAATATTTTTTCGATGTCAAGGCTATCAGTAACGGCACTGAAATCGAAGTTACCAAACTAGGCTACACCCGTGTTAATGGTGTCACGCCGGGGAGTGATGCACCTTTATTGGATGTTGGTATTGGGCAAAGTGTTCCACTTAGTAGCATTTTTAAAGTCTACCCATCCGCTTAATTTTAATTTCCCAACCGTCATGGAGAAAATATGTCATTTTCACAAGCAGTCAGTGGCTTAAATGCTGCCTCAGCAGGGCTTGATTCGATTGGTAACAATATTGCCAACTCCGCAACTAATGGATTTAAAGGTGCAACGACCTCATTTGCCGATATGTTTGCCGGCTCAGGCGTGGGGCTCGGGGTGAATGTTGCTGCTGTAACACAAAACTTTAAAGATGGTTCAATTACACGTACGGATAGACCAACGGACGTTGCTATTTCAGGTAATGGTTTTTTCCGTGTACAAGATGCTAATGGCGACATTTATTACAGTCGCGATGGCCAATTTATTCGTGATAAAAGCGGTAACTTAGTTAACAACCAAGGCATGATTGTAACGGGATACCCAGCGAGTGTTGATAATAAAGGTAATGTGGCTATTCAATCAGGGGGGGTACCTGAGGCACTTAATATCCCAACCGATATGATGGATGCTAAAGCGTCGGATATGGCTAAACTGACGATTAACCTGAATTCGGAAGACAATCCTAAAACATTTGACCCAGATAACCCAGATATACCGGGGAGCTATAACTTTAGCACTACGATGACTGCCTTTGATAGCCAAGGCAATACGCACGAAATTTCTGTTTATTTTGTCAAAACCGATGACAATAAATGGACAGCTTATGCGAAAGATGCCAATGACAAAAAAGCGGTAAAATTAGGAGATATGACATTTGATGGTAATGGTCGTTTATCTACACCAGCAGATGCAAAATTTCCTTTCGACTATAAAGGCCTTAACGGTGCGAATAATGGCACTTTACAAGTTGACCTAAATAATACTCGCCAACAAAAAGTCAGTGAATCATCAGTGAGTGCTATTGATGTAAATGGCTATCCAGCCGGTGAATATACAAACTTCAAAATCGAAGACAATGGTCTGATTGTGGCTAACTACTCTAACCAACAAAAACGTGTAGTGGGGCAGGTGGCATTGTCTGCTTTTGCGAATCCAAATGGTTTAGTGTCTCAAGGTGGCAACGTTTGGGCATCGTCGAATGCGTCAGGTAACCCTATTAATGGCGTACCGGGGGTTGGTCAGTTTGGCAATTTGACCAGTGGTGCACTTGAATCATCTAACGTTGATATGAGCCAAGAGCTGATCAATATGATTGTGATGCAACGTAACTATCAGTCGAATGCACAGACGATCAAAACGCAAGATCAGATGCTGCAAACGATGGTTAACTTACGTTAAGTATAGAGGTTGGCCATGGATCACGTTATTTATACCGCAATGGGGGGCGCACGACATGCGCTTGAAAATCAAGCGATTGTTTCAAATAACATTGCCAATATTTCTACGGCAGGTTTTAAAGCTCAGCTAGCAGCGATGCGTGCTGTCCCCATAAATGGAGATAGCGAGCAAACGCGTACATTAGTCGTTGCTTCGACTCCAGGTGCTGATATGAGCCAAGGGCCACTTAATTACACTGGTCGGCCAATGGATGTGTCGCTTAATGATAAACATTTCTTAGCGGTTGAATTGGCGGATGGAAGCGAAGCCTACACGCGCAACGGTAATATTCAGATTTCACCTGAAGGTGAGTTGATGATCGGTGAACGCCGTCTGCAAGGCGATGGTGGCCCAATTAATGTACCGCCAAATGCGGAATTAACCATTGGTCAAGACGGTACGGTAACGGCGTTATTAGCCACTGATCCACCGACGATGTTAGGCCAAATTGGTCGCTTGAAAGTGGTTGAAGCTCAGCCCCAAGATTTATTACGTGGCGAAGATGGATTATTTCATCTATCGCCACAAGCACAAGCGGCTAATGGTAATGGGCTCCCTCAAAGCGAAAATTCAATTATCACTTCAGGGGTAATTGAAGGCAGTAATGTCAATGCCGCTGAGGCGATGGTGGCGATGATTGCCAATGCTAGACATTTTGAAATGCAGATGAAAGTTGTGCGTAGTGCAGATGAAAATGCGCAAAAAGCGAATCAACTGCTTACCATTAGTTAACTTATTAGTAAGGAATTATCCATGATCCGTTCTCTATGGATTGCTAAAACAGGGCTTGATACTCAACAAACGAACCTTGATGTTATTTCAAACAACTTGGCAAACGTGAGTACTAATGGTTTCAAGCGCCAGCGTGCGGTATTTGAAGATTTACTGTATCAAAACATTCGTCAACCGGGGGCGATGAGCTCGGAACAAACCTCGTTACCATCGGGGTTGCAGTTAGGTACAGGTTCTCGCCCTGTTGCCACCATGCGCATTCATAGCCAAGGTGCTTTAAACAAAACAGGTAATTCAACCGATATCGCGATTAAAGGGCAGGGTTTCTTACACGTCCAAATGCCTGATGGGACGGATGCCTATACACGTGATGGTGCTTTACAACCTAACCAAGATGGTCAATTAGTCACTTCAAGCGGCTATCAAATCGTGCCTGCTATCACTCTCCCTGATAATGCAGAGAGTTTAACCATTGCTCGCGATGGTACCGTTTCTATCAAGGTATTTGGTGACAGCCAGCCACAACAAATTGGACAAATTACGTTATCGACCTTTATCAATGATGCGGGTTTGCAAAGTATGGGGGAGAACCTATACATGGAAACGGCGAGTTCTGGTGCACCAAATGAAAGTGCGCCGGGAACGAACGGTGCGGGCTTGCTATATCAAAATATGCTTGAAACCTCGAATGTCAATGTTGCCGAAGAATTAGTCAATATGATCCAAACGCAGCGTGCTTATGAAATTAACAGTAAAGCAGTTTCTGCATCAGATCAGATGTTGCAACGTTTAACGCAGCTTTAATTTCATAAATTACATCAAGTGGTTATGCCAACAACCACTTGATGAGCGCCTATTAGGTAAAACAGAAACAGCAGCAAAAGAGCATCATAATGACGAAAAGCGGTATTGCCCTTAATAATAGAAAAGTCCCATCATTTTCACCGAATAAGGCTATCGTGATTGCGATGGTATTCGTCATCAGCGGCTGCGCCCACATTAAGCCTGGCCCGCTGGTGGATACTCAAACAACAGCATTACCGACAGCCCCCACTGCACCTGCACCCAATGGAGCAATTTTTCAAAGCACACAACCTGCTTATTACGGCTATCAACCTTTATTTGAAGATAGGCGCCCACGTAATGTTGGCGATATCTTAACGATTAATCTCCAAGAAAATGTTAGCGCCAGCAAAAACTCATCAGCGAATGCCAATCGTAGTGGTAAAACGGGATTCTTAGCCGCAATTTTACCGGGCTTTATGCAAGGTTGGCTTGGCGGAAGCAATACCGAATTGGATGTGAAGGGGAATAGCGATTTCACAGGTAAGGGAGGTGCAAATGCTAACAACACCTTTAAAGGCACGATCACCGTCACGGTCGATCAATTGCTAGCGAATGGTAACTTGCATGTGGTCGGTGAAAAACGGATTGCTATTAATCAAGGAACGGAGTCGATTCGTTTTTCTGGGGTGGTTAACCCACGCACCATAGGTGCTGATAATAATGTGAGTTCAACCCAAGTCGCAGATGCTCGTATTGAATACGTCGGTGATGGTTATATTAATGAATCACAAACCATGGGTTGGTTACAACGCTTTTTCTTAAATGTTTCCCCTTATTAAGATGGAAATTGAGCTGTATATCGGTAGAGATAATCGAATGAATAAATTAGTGACCCTTTTGCTCATCTTGTTCTGTTTCACGGCGGTATCTGCACACAGTGAACGGATCAAAGATCTTACTACGGTACAAGGTGTGCGTGACAATGCGTTGATTGGATATGGATTGGTGGTAGGGCTAGATGGTACAGGTGACCAAACTATGCAAACGCCTTTTACCACACAAAGTTTAAGCAACATGTTATCTCAAATGGGGATCACGGTTCCTCCTGGCACCAATATGCAGCTGAAAAATGTGGCGGCAGTGATGGTGACCGCTAAATTACCGCCTTTTGCTCGTTCAGGACAATCCGTTGATGTCGTCGTTTCCTCGATGGGCAATGCGAAAAGTTTACGCGGTGGCACATTATTGATGACGCCATTAAAAGGCGTCGATGGGCAAATTTACGCGATGGCACAAGGCAACATCTTAGTAGGAGGTGCGGGGGCGAGTGCGGGTGGCAGTAGCATCAAAGTCAACCAATTAAATGGTGGGCGTATTTCAGGTGGTGCGACTATTGAACGTGAATTGCCAACGAGTTTTGGGCAAAGTGGTATGATCAACCTGCAATTGAACGATGATAGCTTTACATTAGCACAAGATATTAGTGATGCAATTAATCGCTTACGCGGTGCAGGGACTGCAACAGCGCTAGATTCACGTACAGTACAGTTAAATGTACCAATGAATAATGCGGATCAAGTGCGTTTCTTGGCTCAGGTTCAAGAGCTGAATGTGCGAACACCATTAGCGGAAGCGAAAGTTATCGTAAATTCACGTACTGGCTCAGTAGTGATAAACCGTAGTGTAACGTTAGAAAGTTGTGCGGTTGCGCATGGTAGCTTATCTGTAACAGTTGAAAGACAAACACAAGTCAGCCAGCCAGACACACCATTTGCCGGTGGGCAAACGGTTGTAACACGTAATACTAATATAGGCGTTCGTGAGCAAGGTGGGGCGCTGCAAAAGGTCAATGCAAGCGTACAGCTTAACCAAGTGATACAGGCACTTAATACACTGGGTGCAACACCGACAGACTTGATGTCCATTTTACAAGCAATGGAAAGTGCGGGTTGTTTACATGCTAAGTTGGAGATCATCTAATGAATGATATGCAACTGATGCAGGGGGCCGCATTTGATTTGCAATCGCTGAATGGGCTAAAGCGAGAACTGACTGATTCACCTGAAAAAGGTTTGCGACAAGTCACTCAACAGCTAGAAGCAACCTTTGTCCAGATGATGCTAAAAAGTATGCGTGATGCGTTACCGCAAGATGGCTTATTTTCTAGCGATCAAACACGTATGTTAACCAGTATGTATGATCAACAAATCGCTCAGGATTTATCGCAAAAAGGGTTAGGTTTTGGCGAAATGATGTATAACCAGCTAAAAATGCAAGGTAATACCTCACCACTAGAGCAACCGATGAAACCATTTAGTATGGAAGATCGCTTAATCGACAGCCTACCTAACCAAGCGATGGCACAAATTGTGCGCCGTTTTGCGCCATTAGGTGATGCTTTATCATCACCGATGCAAAAAGTGAAATCTCTCTCTCTAAACAGTCAAAATTTCATTAGCCAACTGATCGAACCCGCAAAAGCGGCGAGCCAAAAAAGTGGTATATCGCATTTATTAGTACTTGCTCAGGCCGCTTTGGAGAGCGGGTGGGGGCGTCGTGAAATCTTAACCGCAGAAGGGAAAAGCAGTCATAATTTATTTGGCATTAAAGCCGGTAAAAATTGGCAAGGCCCTACCACCAATATCATGACGACAGAAGTGATTAATGGCAAAAGCATTAAGATGCGTGATGATTTTCGTGTTTATGGTTCTTACGAGGAAGCGATTGCTGATTACATCAATTTATTGACAGAAAATCCACGCTATCGGGACGTGAAACATGCGCAATCACCAGAGGTAGCAGCACGTCGCTTACATCAGGCTGGTTATGCGACAGACCCGAACTATTCTGACAAGTTGATTAGTCTGATCAATCAAATTCGCGGCCATCAAACCTCTGATACGACAGCCTCTCGGGCTATTAAAGCCTATAACGTCGATTTGAGTGATATTTTTTAAAATTTCATGGCGCTAGGACTAAATTTTTTTGTCGTTTTTCCGATAACCACTACAGATTTGAAAAATTTCCGGTTGATATTGCGAAGGTTTCATCAATAACCATGGCGGTAAGCACCAGAGAAAGGAACAGCTTATGCTAAACAATGTAATGAACAACGCGCTTAGCGGGGTGAATGCTGCACAAGGCGGGTTAAGTGTTATATCAAATAACTTAGCTAACGCAGGTGTGGGCTATTATCACCGCCAAAGTGCCGTTTTCGGGGAGAATCCCGGTACAATGACTCCTAATGGCTATTTTGGTAATGGCACTTATTTCAGCCATGTGCGCCGTGAATTTGATGAATTTATCAACCAACAGTATGGTCAATCGCGCGCACGTAGCGGTGACTATGAAGCTTATGCAAAAAATAGTAGCCAAGTAGATGATTTATTAACTAATGATACGGGGGATATTTCCAATAACCTTGGTAGCTTTTTTACTGCTCTGGATGCGGCGAGCAGTGATGCCAGTGATAAAACATTGATTGATGTTTTTTTGGGTAATTCAAATTCATTAGTTAGCCAACTTAAAGAAGCGGATAGACGTCTACAAGAGATGGAGCGTGATGTTAATCGCCAAATTGAAACCAAGGTGAAAGACATCAATACCTACGCGGAAAAGATTGCAGGACTCAATCAACAAATTGCACGTATGCGCTCAGTAAGTGGCTCAGAGCCTAATGATTTATTAGATGTTCGTGATCGCCTTGTCAATGAGGTCAATTCATTGGTCGGCGTCAAAGTGATTGAGCAAAACGGTAATTACAACGTTACCTTTGCTAATGGCTTGCCATTGGTTACTGGCGAAAAAGCAAATCGACTTGAAGCAGTAGCATCTGCGCAAGACGATAGCCGTTTTAGCATTGGTTTTGTGGGTGCGAATGGACAAGTTCGTGAAATCTCTGATGAGGCGATTCGTGGCGGGGAACTGAGCGGTGTTCTCCGTTCTCGCAAAGATGTGATTGATCCTGCTTATCAAAAGCTAAATCAGCTTGCGTTAGTTTTTGCCAGTAAATTTAATGAAATTCATGCCAAAGGCTTTGACGCCAACGGCAATACAGGCAAAGACTTTTTTGAAATCGGTAAAGGTGGTGTGGTGAGCAACACTTTTAACCAAGGTAAGGCTGATTTTGATTTAAGTTATAGCGATGTTTCTAAGGTGACGGGCAATAACTATGAAATGCGTTTTGATGGTACCGATTGGAATGTCACACGGTTACCTGAAGGCGTAAAAATTGCTGTCGATACCTCAACAGCCGACACCTTAAAATTTGATGGCATTGAAATAAAAATAAGTAATAACAATGCGCAAGCCGGTGATGCATTTCTAGTGAAACCTGTTGATGGTGTGATCAATGGAATGCAAACGCTGATCAGCAATGCAGCTGACTTTGCGGCAGCCGGAGCTAAAGGTAGTGGGCCTGGGGACAATGAAAACATTAAACAATTAGTCAAATTGCAAGATCAAAAATTGGTTGGCGGTAATTCGACTTTCTCTGATTATTATGCATCGATAGTCAATGAAGTAGGGAGCCAAACTAAGCAGGCGCAAATTGATTCTGAAGTACAAAATAAAATGACTGAAAGTTTTTATGCGCAAGAGCAGGCAGTTTCAGGCGTTAATATGAATGAAGAAAGCATTCAAATGCAGAAGATCCAGCAATTCTTCAATGCGAATGCACAAGTATTAAAAACGGTCGATGACTTATTCAATGCCCTGATGAGAGCATTTTAATTTTCAGTAATTAAAAAGGATCCTGTTATGCGTTTAAGTACAAATATGATTTATCACCAGCGCCTGCAAGATATGAATAATGCTCAGTCACGCTGGATGGAGGCAGGTAGCCAATTAGCGTCGGGTAAACGAGTCAGTAAACCCTCAGATGACCCGCAAGCGTCTTCACAAGCAGTACGGATCAACCAATCAGAAAACCGTAATCAACAATATGTGTTGAGTCGTGGTTTTGCCAAAACGGGTATGTTGTTGCAGATGAGTGTTCTGACACAAATGAATGATGTGACGACTCAAATAGATACCACGATTATTCAGGCCTCAAACCAAGGCCCTTTAAGTGATAGTGATAGAGAATCGCTAGCCGATCAGATTTCAGGCTTAAAAGATCAATTGGTTGCACTGGGCAATACGACTGATGGCAATGGTCGTTATATTTTTGCTGGTTTTAAATCGGATCAGCCACCTTTTGAAGTCGACGCAAGTGGTGAGGTGATTTATAACGGTGGTGATAAAGCGATTACACAAAATGTGTCTAGCGATCGCGAAATGACGACCTATTATACGGGCAATCAAGTGTTTGCAACCGATGGTAGTAATCATGTTGAGGTATTTAAAGCACTCAATAAAGCAATTACAGCTTTAAAATTACCACAAGATACCGCAACAGAAGCTGAGCTAGCGGCCGCACAAAAAGATTTAGGTGAGGCAAATACGGCGGTTAAATCAGCGTTAGACCAAATTTCTAATATTGAGTCTAAGCAAGGTTTACAATTACAAGAAATTGATAAATTAGATTTTCTTGCAGATTCACGCAGTATCCAAAATAGCAAACGAGTCAGTGAATTGTTGGAAACAAATTGGACTGGTACAACATCAGATTATTATAAAGAGATGGCGATGTTCCAAGCTTCACAGGATATTTTTAAAGACTTAAATAGTATGTCGCTGTTTGGTGGTCGCTAAGTGATTTGCCAGCACTGATTGTTTGATAGAGGTGCTGGCTTAATTCGTTAGGGATAATCTATTTTTCTTTATTGGTTCAATAGCAGTAGATATTGTCTTTTTTGATATTCATTTTGATTCGTTATCCTTCTTAAATTACCTTCTATTTTCCCACATTAAAAATAATAAGTTAAAACAATAGGTTAAGATACACCTTATAAAATAAGGTATTTTTAACAATTTCGGGCTAGTTTCTTGTTATCTTAGATGTTTTCTATGATAGGCTATAGTTCACTGCCGTATAGGCAGCTTAGAAACATTCCATGAGTTAATACCTTTTACATCAAGAGTTCACTGCCGTATAGGCAGCTTAGAAAATTATTCCAAATGAAGATTGGCGGAAAGAAGCGTTCACTGCCGTATAGGCAGCTTAGAAAATAACGGGCGATCGCCGAATCGACAACCTCACGTTCACTGCCGTATAGGCAGCTTAGAAATAAAGCCATTACTGACACTCTCATTTTTGTGTGTTCACTGCCGTATAGGCAGCTTAGAAATAATTACTGTAAGGTTTATGTGAGTCATGAATGTTCACTGCCGTATAGGCAGCTTAGAAATAAAGGAAAATATCTATTTATATGTAGTTCCTGTTCACTGCCGTATAGGCAGCTTAGAAAAACAATGCATTTCGCATCAGAGCATAAGTCACGTTCACTGCCGTATAGGCAGCTTAGAAAACCTAGCATTGTTGTTTTTAACCCCAGCCTGTGTTCACTGCCGTATAGGCAGCTTAGAAATTCAAATGCGCCCGGTATACGGACACGAAAATGTTCACTGCCGTATAGGCAGCTTAGAAATGATTGAACGCGCAATCGAGGCGAGCTGACGAGTTCACTGCCGTATAGGCAGCTTAGAAAAAAACGGTTACATCTGGCTTAACTAAAATGTCGTTCACTGCCGTATAGGCAGCTTAGAAAGGGAATATTATTTAGCCCGGAAGCTATCGTGTGTTCACTGCCGTATAGGCAGCTTAGAAATTGAGGCTAATAGTGCTTCAGTTCAAGTGATGGTTCACTGCCGTATAGGCAGCTTAGAAATAGCATGTATAATTCAACCGACCCGACTAGTCGTTCACTGCCGTATAGGCAGCTTAGAAAATCATATTCCGGTGGCAGTATTCAGAATCGTTGTTCACTGCCGTATAGGCAGCTTAGAAAATCTGTCGCAATATCCGCAGTCACCACCATTTGTTCACTGCCGTATAGGCAGCTTAGAAATTTTGGGATAGAGTGGGGGAAATAAAGAAAGAGTTCACTGCCGTATAGGCAGCTTAGAAATATGTGGGTGTGGAATCTCATTTTTTGCCTGAGTTCACTGCCGTATAGGCAGCTTAGAAAGCACAGGCCAAAGGGTTGGAGACCACCTTAGCTGTTCACTGCCGTATAGGCAGCTTAGAAATTCAAGAAACACAAGGCGCGCCATTGCTGATTGTTCACTGCCGTATAGGCAGCTTAGAAAGATTTTTATTCACCATTTCCAGTTCTTGAGCAGTTCACTGCCGTATAGGCAGCTTAGAAACACTAAAGCCGAAAACACCCCTTTGACACGGAGTTCACTGCCGTATAGGCAGCTTAGAAATATCTCTTTAGCTTTTCTCACAATATCGGGAAGTTCACTGCCGTATAGGCAGCTTAGAAATTGTCACTTGCGGACATTTGAGAACGTTTAAGAGTTCACTGCCGTATAGGCAGCTTAGAAAATGAGGAATACAAGTTAGTGAGAACATACCACGTTCACTGCCGTATAGGCAGCTTAGAAATGTCATATTTGAATTGGTGCAAACTGCTAGAGGTTCACTGCCGTATAGGCAGCTTAGAAATGAAAAAGCTGGAGACATTGAGGAAGCAACAAGTTCACTGCCGTATAGGCAGCTTAGAAAGTCAACGTCTACAGGACAAGCGCTATCAAATAGTTCACTGCCGTATAGGTAGCTTAGAAAAACTAATGCAACATCCCATTGCGGATACTCATGTTCACTGCCGTATAGGCAGCTTAGAAATAACACCGGCGCATTGCGCGGCGTTCGTTTGCGTTCACTGCCGTATAGGCAGCTTAGAAAGACAGGATGGAAGTAAGCAAGGAGCATTATGTGTTCACTGCCGTATAGGTAGCTTAGAAATATGAAGGTTACGGGGACTCGTGTGCGCAACAGTTCACTGCCGTATAGGCAGCACATACAATCAGTCTTAATGACAAACCAAGGTAATGACTTGCGTACCTTGTTGTTGCCAATACAATATCCATCTTTCGCCTTTTATGTGCCCAGCGAGATCATTTGTTAGCTCAAGCGTCAGTGTATTGTGGGTAATGTTAATGATTTGTGAGCTAAAAAAATCAATGCCTTGTTTTGTATCATAACAGAGTGCCTTGTATAAACTCTCTTTGGCACTAAACGCGAGGGTGACAGCGAGAGGAAAAGGCCAGCCAAACAAGTTTTGCCTTTCAGCATTATTAAGTACGACTTGCCAAATTTGCTTTGCTTCAGACTCATCAATAATGGTTTCTATATCGATGCCGACACTTGTTATGGCCTTATCAATCGTAGCAATCGCAATCGCACAACAACAATTATGACTAAGACTGCCTTTAATGCCTTTTGGCCACAAAGGCTCACCGTGTAAACCCATATCGATGACTTGGCCGCGACCCGTTAATGATTTAATCGCATAGGAAGCTGCGATACGTCCTGCTAGATGCTCGGCTTTTCGTTTGATGACTGCATTTGCGAGTTTGCTGTGATGCGGAAGATAGAGTAAGTCATCACGGGTGAAGGTGGTGGGGTCAAAGTACAAAAAGTGTAATGTTTGTTTACCTAAGTAGCGGGTTAAATAATGAGTATCCATACTGATATGGGCCTTCAAATGAATTATCAAAGGTAACAATAAGTCGCTTGATTATTTATTGTTATTCCTTTTTTTAGCATCAGCCTAATCTTTTTTGAAAAGCCATAAAGCGCCACTCCACCATTATGATAGAAGTTGAACTAGTGACGATAAAGGCTTGATATGGTAATTCACAATCCATCCAATGCTTCTTATGGGGCGTTTGATGCCTCATGTAATACACAATCAGGGTTAGTACTTCTATCAACACGGGGCATAGCGAGGACAAGCGTATAATGTGTCATAAATTACCTCTTGTTGCTGCTCAGCCCGCGATTTGGGCCGCTGAACGCTTGTATACAGAATACCCTGCTTGGAGCGTTGCACATTATGTCGAATTGGTCGGCGAACTTAATGTCACGCAGCTAAAGCAAGCCATTATTAGTGGCATGATGCAAGCGGATACATTACGTATGCGTTTTCAAGAACAGGATGGTGAAGTGGTTCAGTGGTTTGATGAGACATTACAGTTTGATCTTCCTGAATACATAGACTTACGTCACTGCCCTGAACCTCATAATACTGCGTTGACTATTATGAATGCTGATCTTCAACAAGATTTACGTGTGAACAGTGGCAATTCATTGGTAATGCATAAAATATTACAACTGGATGATCAGCGATGGTATTGGTATCAACGCTACCATCATATTCAAGTGGATGGTTTTAGTTTCTCGGCGATTACTCAGCAAATAGCGGCAATTTATCGTGCGTTACAGCAAAAACAATCAATACCAGCATCACCATTTACCCCTTTTCAAGCGGTTGTCGATGAATATCTAAAATATCAAAATAGTGAAATTTTTCATATAGATAAAGAATTTTGGAATGATTATTATCAAAAATTACCCATTCCTGCATCACTGTCCTCCAAATCATTATTGGATAAAGCCAACAATATCATACAATTACAGTATATTATTGAAAATCAATTCTTTGCTCATAAACAGGGGTGTCAGTCGATAGATTTAGCGCTTGCACTAGTGACATTATGGCTCGGAAAATTATGTGGCCGTATGAATTATTCGGCTGAATTTATGTTTATGAGGCGTATAGGATCTGTCGCACTCGCTGCAACAGGACCTGTGGTAAATATGTTACCCTTTGCTATTCAGATTGATGAAGGGGAAACATTACCTGAATTTGCACAACGGCTCGCTCAACAGCTGCAAGTGATACGCCGCCATCAACGTTACAACTCTGATTATCACTTTCGAGATAGGTGTGGAGCGGGACGAAATGAATTAATTTACGGCCCTGTATTAAATGTAAAAATGTTTGATTCTCCATTGGAGATGCCAAAACTTACCACCAAAACGCATGTGCTTGCTTCAGGCCCAGTTGATGAGCTGGAATTGGTGCTATTAGTTGATGAAACAGGACAAGTGACGATTGAGTTATTAGCTAATGGTCGCTGTTTTGAACGGAAAGAACTTGAAGAACATTTACAACGCATCTCATTGATGGTTAGGCAATTTATCCATAATCCTACATTAAGATGTGGTGATGTTGATGTCTTGCTGGAAAGCGAATATCAACAACAATTACGCATCAATCATACTCACAGAGAGTTGCCCATCACAACACTAAGTTGCCTTGTTGCTACACAGGCAGCTAAAACACCGGATGCAATTGCATTAGTCGATCAGCAATATTCGCTGACTTATGACGAAATGAGAAAACAAGTCGTTGCTCTATCTCTACAGCTAAAATCGTTAGGGGTAAAATTAGGCGATAGCGTGGCAATTGCCTTACCTCGGTCGATATTTTTAACGCTTTCTATCCATGCAATCGCTGAGATTGGGGCAGCTTGGTTGCCATTAGATATTGATTCTCCAGATAGACAGTTGGATAAAATATTGAAAGATGCTCAACCCATACTTTTGATTACGCTGGCGGAATATCTACCCTGTTTTTCCGGTATAAAAGTTTTATGTTATAACGCGTTATTGCCATATATCCCACAATGGATTGAGCCTTGTATTCAACCTGAACACACCGCTTATATTATGTATACGTCGGGCTCAACAGGGGTGCCTAAAGGAGTAATGATTGGGCAAAAAGCGATAGTAAACCGTCTACTATGGATGCAAGAGAGTTATCCATTGGCATCAACCGATGTTGTGATCCAGAAAACACCGTGTAGTTTTGATGTCTCAGTGTGGGAATTTTGGTGGCCGTTGATTGCGGGGGCTAGATTGGTGATGTTAGAGCCGCAAGCTCATCTTGATCCGCTAGCAATGATGTCATGTTTTAAGCAGCATAGGGTCACCACAGCCCATTTTGTTCCTTCTATGTTAGCGGTTTTTATTGAGTCATATATCAGACAGCCACACAGTTTAACGCTGAAACAGGTCTTTTGTAGTGGTGAGGCTTTACCGACTGAGCTGTGTCGTCGATGGGAACGGCTAACTCATATACCGTTATATAATCTTTATGGGCCTACCGAAGCGGCTATTGATGTTAGTTATTACAAGGCTTACGGCGATGACCTTGCTGCTGTAGAAGGAAATACTGTACCAATTGGTTACCCAATATGGAATTCAGGTATGCATATACTTGATAGCCAACAGCGACCTGTTCCTTTTGGGGTCGCGGGTGAATTATATTTAACAGGAGTGCAACTCGCACAGGGCTATCTTAAACGTCCTGATTTAACAGACAATCAATTTATTTTTAATCCACTTAATGTGGGTCAACGCATGTATCGTACAGGTGACATTGCTCGTTGGCTCAGTTCAGGCGCAGTGGAATATCTCGGTAGAACTGATTCGCAGCTGAAAATAAGAGGCCAACGGGTAGAGCTTGGTGAAGTGGAGTGTGCCATGTTACAGCTTCCTGATATAGCACAAGCCGTGGCACATGCATGTATATTAGATAATACGGCGCAAATGGCAGGGGATACACGGCAGCTAGTGGGGTATGTGACTTCTATCTCAGGTCAGCAACTTGATATGGTTAGCTTAAGAGAACAGTTAAGTGAGCATTTATCACCTTATATGCTACCGTCAATGATTGTACAACTTGATGTTTTACCACTCAGTAAAAATGGTAAATTAAACCGTAAACGCTTACCTCTTCCTGAATTGCTTTCCCCTAAAACGGGCAGAAAACCGTTAACGAAAACCGAACTAATTATTGCCAAGGCTTACCAGCAATTATTAGGTTGTCATATTGAAAGCATTGATGCGGATTTTTTTGCTTTAGGAGGGCATTCTCTTCTGGCAATTCAGCTAGCGGCACAGCTAAGTCAGCAGTTACGCCAGCAAGTCACCCCTGGCCAAATTATGGTATCACCGACAATAGGCAAACTTGCTGCACGTTTAAATCCGCAACCTACATTCAAAGATCCTTCGCTATGGGGCATGGAAACGATTTTACCCTTGCGTGAACGAGATGGCCCTACACTGTTTTGTTTTCATCCTGCATCGGGTTTTGCATGGCAATTTAGTGGATTAGCTTGCCATCTTAGTGAGCGTTGGAGTATCACTGGTTTGCAATCACCACGTCCAATGGGAGCAATGATGGCTGAAACCATTGATGATGCATGCGAGCAGCATCTCAAAACGTTATTAATCCAACAGCCACAAGGCCCTTATTATTTATTAGGGTATTCTTTAGGAGGAACTTTAGCTCAAGGGGTTGCTGCTCGTTTGCGAAAGCTCGGTAAAGAGGTGTTATTCTTAGGTCTTTTGGATACTTGGCCGCCAGAAGTACTCAATTGGCGTGATAGGGCTCAGGGGGAAATAAACCCCGATATAATAGCTAAAATCGCTCAAGAACGAACCGCATTTATGTCAGTACAGACGAGTACAGAAACCAATAACCTTTTTCGAATCATTGAGCAAAATTATACCGATGCGGTCAGATTACTGACGACAGCTCATACATTACCTTATGATGGTAAGGTGACACTATTTGTGGCTCAAAAAACGCTACCTGAAGGGCTAACTCCTAAAACAGCTTGGGCGCCGTGGGTACAACACGTCGATCTTTACCCTCAAGACTGCACTCATGTTGATATTATTTCCCCAAAATCATTTACGGCAATTGGCCCTGTATTACGACAAATATTAGGTTAGCTTATTATATTACAACCGCATTAATGTAATGAAATTGTCTTGTATTTTCTTTAGTCATCAAATATTTGCTATATTTAGCTGTGTAAATAACCAAAAAGCTTTTTATATCATGGTATTAGTTAGTATTACTCTTCGGATATTAACAACATAAATTTGCATGACAAGCAAATGAGAACCCATACTTTTACATAATATTTTTCATCAAAATAGAGATAATAATTATCGTTATCCCATTTATTTTACTGTGTTAGCATGCGCGACACTGATTTAATCAAAGATAAAACGAAAAGAAGTATGAGGAGAAAACTAAGGTTACTGAGTGTAAGTTTATTAAAAAATACCCTGCATTTCGAGTCATTTTTATTGCATAACTATTAACGATATTGAGTTAATTATTTTTCGGCGCATTAACACGAGTGGCTTCGATATGAAGGCTATTTCAATCTCTGGTGGTCAGTGGGTAGGGCAAGTTTTCAGCTTGAATGCGTAGCTATTGCTTTTGGTATTGTATCGAGTGCCATCGACGACGCTGCTGGTAGTGAATTTAGGGGCTTACAAATGACTGTAGGCTGAATACTTGTTGAATTACTCAGAAAATTGAGACCGTTTCACCATAAAAATATTAGGAGTTAAAGCGGCATAGTCGGTGGTTCGTGGTGTTGCCTTATCTATTCAAAGGTGTGGCTGTTGTAACGTATCCGCTAATTATTATACCAATAATTATTTATATATTTGATGGCTTAAAGGGAACAACATGGAAGAAACGTTAATCGAATATGAAGTCGATACGCTAGCAACATTATCGCCAAATAGTTTTCTATTTACTTCACCTTATCAAAGCTTTTCAACAACAGGGTGCTTTTGCCAATTAACAACACCAGCCAAATGCGGTGAAAACTTATC
The DNA here is from genome assembly GCF_016618195.1 of Providencia manganoxydans. Classification (NCBI taxonomy): domain Bacteria; kingdom Pseudomonadati; phylum Pseudomonadota; class Gammaproteobacteria; order Enterobacterales; family Morganellaceae; genus Providencia; species Providencia manganoxydans. The sequence goes on along the minus strand of NZ_CP067099.1, from coordinate 2,845,830 downwards.
AAGTATTTTTCAAAAAGACCTTATAGCTGCTTTTGACGCAGCAAAAATGGCAGGCATCACCAACCCCATCATCGTTGGTGCGCTTCCTTTTAATACTGATGAACCCTCAACATTATTTGTACCTCAAAGTATAAAAAAGATCATAGAGCCATTAGCTGAATCAAAAGGTTCAAAACCAAACATTCAGGTTAGTCAGCATCGTGAATATCCGAATCAACAGCAATTTACTTCAATGGTTGAGCAAGCAATTAGCACGATGCGAACGACTTTATTAGACAAAGTGGTATTGGCGCGTTTGTTGGATATAGTGGTTACGGCGCCCTTAGAATGCCATTATCTTTTGCAACGATTAATGTCTCAAAATCCAACTAGTTATAATTTTCATGTACCGTTGTTTGATGGTAGTAGATTGCTCGGTGCTAGTCCGGAACTATTGATCCGTAAACAAGGTCATCGCTTTTTTTCACAACCACTTGCCGGCTCGGCGCCACGAAATCTTGATGAACAATCCGATCGAGAAATAAGTTTACGCTTATACGGTTCGATAAAAGATCACTATGAGCATCAATTAGTGATACAAGCTATGAAAGCATTACTCTACCCTCGTAGTCATCGATTATTTTTTTCTGAACAACCTAAACTGGTTAGTACCCCAACATTATGGCATCTCGCGACTGATATTGAAGGTATCGCACATTCACAAGAAAATGCACTTTCATTAGCGTGTTTATTGCATCCAACGCCCGCTTTAAATGGTTTTCCATATCAGTTAGCTAAACAATTTATTTCACAGGTAGAACCGTTTAATCGTCAATTATTTGGCGGCATTGTTGGCTGGTGTGATCATCGTGGTAATGGTGAATGGGTGGTTGCTATTCGCTGTGCTCGAATAAAACAAAATTATATCAGCTTATTTGCTGGTGCAGGTATCGTACCTGATTCATCGCCATTATCAGAATGGCAAGAAACAGGGGCGAAGCTTTCAACGATGCTTAATGTTTTGGGCCTGAATTAAGGAGGCAACAATGTGCATTGCTTATACGCGTTGGCCAGAACAATTTGCTGCCCGTTATCGTTTGAAAGGCTACTGGCAAGATCTCCCTTTAACACATATTGTGACACGTTATGCTAGTAATCAATCAATAGCCATTGTTGATAGAGAGCGCCATTTTAGTTATCAACAATTTAATCAATCTATTGATAATTTAGCTGCGTATTTACAGTATAAAGGGGCGAAATGTGGAGAAACCGCACTTGTTCAGCTAGGTAATGTAGCTGAATTTTATATTGTCTTTTTTGCGTTATTACGGATTGGCGTGGTTCCTGTCAATGCATTATACAGTCATCAAAGTCACGAACTGAATGCCTATGCGCAGCAAATTAATCCAACTTTATTTATTGCGGATAGGCAGCATTCATTATTTGTTGATGACGGCTTTTTAACCACTTTTTGCGCTCGTTACTCGTCGGTACGTTTAGTATTACTGAATAATGATATAGGCGCCCGCAGCCTGAATAACATGATAAGACAAACGCATTATCAAGTTATTGCAACACCAACACCGGCCGATGAGGTTGCTTTTTTTCAATTATCAGGCGGAAGTACTGGGACGCCTAAACTGATCCCTAGAACTCATAACGATTATTTATATAGCGTTCGTCGCTGCCAAGAGATTTGTCAACTTAATCGGCATACTTGTTACTTATGCGTACTACCTTCAGCACATAATTTTTGTTTAAGTTCACCGGGAGCTTTAGGGGTCTTCATGGCAGGGGGATGCGTTGTGCTAGCAAATAACCCAAGTCCAGACCACTGTTTCAAGCTTATTGAACAGCATGGGGTCAATATCAGCGCAGTCGTACCTTCTATCGTTAATCTTTGGCTGCAAGCTCTGAGAGAGCGAGGGGGTCATAAGCAACTCTCTTCTTTGAGGCTACTGCAAGTAGGGGGAGCTAGCCTGACGTCATTACTGGCGAAACGTATTACTGGTGAAATGAATTGTCAGTTACAGCAAGTGTTTGGTATGGCAGAAGGACTTGTTTGCTGCACGCGTCTTAATGATGCATTGGATAAAATCACGCAAACTCAAGGTTATCCTATTTGCCCTGATGATGAGTTATGGGTAGCTAATGAGCAAGGTGAAAAGCTTGCTTCTGGTGAAATGGGTCATTTAATGACGCGGGGGCCATACACCATTCGAGGGTACTTCAATAGCATAGAACATAATCAAGAAACGTTTGATCATGAAGGTTTTTACTATTCAGGGGATTTAGTCTCGATCAGTATCGATGGTTATCTCACCGTACATGGACGAGTAAAAGATCAGATCAATCGAGGTGGCGAAAAAATCGCGGCGGAAGAAATTGAAAATCTGTTACTTCAACATAACGCAATCACTCAAGCAGCTCTTGTCAGTGTTGAACATGATGTATTAGGTGAAAAAAGCTGTGCCTATTTGGTGACGACAACACCATTACGAGCAGCAGAAATAAGACGTTTTTTAAATCAGCAAGGGATAGCTAAATACAAATTACCTGATTTTATTAAATTTATTAAAGCATTACCGTTGACTGCGGTCGGTAAAGTGGACAAAAGAAAATTACGTGAATGGCTAATTGATTAATCTTAAATAGGAGGAAGAAGAAAATGGCAATACCAAAGCTGCAAGACTATGATTTACCAAATATGAACAATATTCCTCCCAACAAGGTTAATTGGGAATTTAAACCAGATAAAGCGGTATTGCTTATTCATGATATGCAGTATTACTTTGTCAACTTTTGGGACAAAAACAGCCCAATGTTAGCTAAAGTTATCGATAACATTAATATACTGCGACAATTTAGCCGGCTGCATGGGATCCCCATTTATTACACTGCTCAGCCCAAAAACCAAAGTCATGAAGAACGTGCTTTACTTAATGATATCTGGGGAGCGGGTTTAGTCAACTCCCCCGAGCAACAGCCGATAATTGAAGCTTTATCTCCTCACATAGATGACATTATCTTACCTAAATGGCGTTATAGTGCATTTCAACGGTCATTACTTGAGCAGCAGATGCGAGAAGGGCATCGCAATCAACTGATCATTGTTGGGATCTATGCGCATATTGGTTGTATGGTGACCGCTATCGATGCATTTATGCATGATATTAAACCCTTTTTTGTTGCTGATGCGATGGCGGACTTTAGTCGAGATGAGCACTTAATGTCACTCAATTATATTGCGGGTCGTGCTGGTTGTGTACTCATGACCAAAGATTTATTACAAACAGCGATTTCAAAGGAAGCACTGCGTACACAGGTTCTTTCTTTGCTTGATGACTCTGATTTCCCTTTAGATGATGAAAATCTTATTGATTATGGATTAGATTCAATACAAATAATGTCATTAGCTTCCAATTGGCGAAAAACTTATCAACATATTGATTTTATTAGTTTAGCTAAGGAGCCAAGCATTAACGCATGGTGGTCATTACTGTCACAGAAAATGTGAACGCTATGAAAAGTACATTTAATTTTCGCGATAAAACGGTGTGGGTTACGGGTGCCGGACGTGGGATTGGATTAGCGACAGCACTAGCATTTGTGAACTCAGGCGCTGAGGTAACTGGGTTTGATATTGCGTTTACTCAAGGCAATTATCCTTTTGCAACAGAAGTGATTGATATTGCTGATCCTCAACAAGTTGCTCAAACATGTCACCGATTATTTGAGCTTCAACCGAGGTTGGATGTATTAATCAATGCTGCGGGTATTTTAAGGCTTGGCAATACTGATGAACTGGATGTGACAGATTGGAAAAAAGTTTTTTCGGTAAACGTAGATGGTGCTTTTTATCTATTTCAACAAACAATGGCACAGTTTCGTAAACAAAAAAGTGGAGCGATAGTTACGGTTGTTTCTGATGCAGCACATCTACCGCGTATGGGGATGAGTGCTTATTGTGCATCTAAAGCAGCATTGAAAAGTTTAGCTTTAACGGTAGGTTTAGAGCTGTCTAGTAGTGCGGTACGTTCTAATTTAGTCTCTCCAGGTTCAACGGATACCGATATGCAACGTATGCTGTGGGTGAGCCATGATGCAGTTAAACAGCGGGTTTCAGGCGCCGCAGATCAATTTAAATTAGGGATCCCCTTAGGGAAAATTGCTAAACCAGATGAAATTGCCAGCACCATTTTGTTTTTAGCTTCAGATGATGCAAGTCATATCACCTTGCAAGATATTGTGGTCGATGGAGGCTCAACATTGGGGGTATAGCCCCCAGTGTTGTATATCGATACACGATTTTATAATGTCTCTATTCCGTCTTAATCTTTATTGACCTTGTGTTTTTTGTTATCTATTGATTATTAATAAAATCAATTGGTTATAATGATAAGAAAAAAAGAAGGTGTTTTACGAAAAAATACAGTAATGAATTGTTGTCTAAGACATTTTATCTGGTAAGTTATAGTTCACTGCCGTATAGGCAGCTTAGAAAACTGTGGTTGCGGTGACAACCGTTGTGGTGGTGTTCACTGCCGTATAGGCAGCTTAGAAATTGTAAAGCATAACTACATTGAAATTAGTACCGTTCACTGCCGTATAGGCAGCTTAGAAACTTCCCCCATACAACACAAACCCCGCGACAACGTTCACTGCCGTATAGGCAGCTTAGAAACGCCAATTGAAGCAGGCAAAGAGCATCTTGTAGTTCACTGCCGTATAGGCAGCTTAGAAAATTTTCCATGCCCATCGAATAAATATTTCAGCGTTCACTGCCGTATAGGCAGCTTAGAAACATCAGGCGAGCTTTCCGGTGCAGGATATAAAGTTCACTGCCGTATAGGCAGCTTAGAAATGTCACCGTAATCGACCACGTACCGCTTTTACTGTTCACTGCCATATAGGCAGCTTAATGATTGTTACCATCGAATGCTTATTTGTTTTATTAAAAAGCACATAGTAACCAATTGAAATTAGACAATCTGAATGCAATCAATGAGTTATTTTTATTCACCAACTCTGCGATCATCTTCCCAAAATTGCATAATAATGCATAACAGTAGGTTAATTGCTATAGACATTCCATAAGGTAAATTGTATTAACATAATAATGTAACTTACTAATCTAATGGAAAGGCCAAATTTACATGGATGATTTTTCCCCTTCAGATCTAAAAACAATTCTGCATTCTAAACGTGCCAATATGTACTATCTAGAGCATTGTCGAGTGATGCAGAAAGATGGGCGCGTGCTCTATCTCACCGAAGCAAAAAATGAAAATCTTTATTTTAATATTCCAATCGCTAATACAACGGTTCTGATGCTAGGCACAGGAACATCGATAACACAAGCGGCGATGCGGATGTTATCTCAGGCAGGTGTGCTTGTTGGTTTTTGTGGTGGTGGGGGAACGCCTCTTTACATGGCTTCTGAGGTGGAATGGTTAACCCCTCAAAGTGAATATAGACCGACTGAATATCTACAGGGTTGGATGAAGTTTTGGTTTGATGATACTGAACGTTTACGGGCAGCAAAATCGTTGCAACGAGCGCGTATCAAGTATTTACAGAAAATTTGGCAGAACTCGCGAGAGCTACAAAATGAAGGTTTTATCTATAATGATAGTCTTATCCAAAGTGCGCTAGACACCTTTCAAATAAGAACAGATACCGCTACAAACTCGCAAGAGTTATTACTTACCGAAGCCCAATTAACAAAAAACCTTTATAAGTATGCGGCAAATAATACTGGGCAAAAGCACTTTTCACGGCAACATAAATCGATAGATAAAGCCAATGCTTTTTTAAATCACGGTAATTATTTGGCCTATGGCTTAGCAGCCAGTTGCTTGTGGGTATTAGGGATCCCTCACGGTTTTGCGGTGATGCATGGTAAAACAAGGCGGGGAGCCTTAGTATTTGATATAGCTGATTTAATTAAAGATGCTATCGTACTGCCATGGTCTTTTATTTGTGCAAAGGAAGATGCTAGTGAGCAAGAGTTTCGCCAGCAAATTTTACAATCCTTTGTTGATAACCATGCACTCGATTACCTTTTTGATACCGTAAAAGCAATCGCTTTACAAACAGGCTCAGAGCAACAAACTCAGGAGCCAACGCAATGATCGTGACCTTCGTTTCACAGTGTGAAAAATACGCTTTAAAAAGAACACGCCGAGTACTCGATGCGTTTGCAAATCGTATTGGTGATAACACATGGCAGACACTTATCACCGCTGAGGGACTAGAAACGGTCAAAAAAATGCTCCGAAAAAGTGCCAGTCGTAGCACAGCGGTTAGCTGCCATTGGATACGCTCTCGCTCACGAACGCAACTGTTGTGGGTTGTAGGCAACCGTAAAAAATTTAACTCAGAAGGATATGTACCTGTTAATCGGACAGAAAAATCCTTTCTTGGGCGCGAACATGAAAATGATTGGCAGTACCTTTCTCTCATAGAAGCTTTTGCTAAATTAGCAGCACTCCTACATGATTGGGGCAAGGCATCGCGCCTATTTCAAGATAAACTTAACCCAGAGATTAAAACGCCTTTTAAAGGTGATCCAGTAAGGCATGAATGGGTTTCATCAATACTGTTTAGCGCATTAGTGAAAAGCCAACCTAATAGTGAAAATGATGAAAACTGGCTCGATGTACTGAGTACGCAACAATGGGATGAATCACAATTACAACAGTGGGCGAAACAGAATCAACAAGCGGGATTGCCACTATCAGGGCTACCCGATGCCGCATCATTATTAACGTGGCTAATTTTATCCCATCATAGACTGCCTTTTTTAGATGTTAAACAGCAACAGGGTGATGCTAAAAATGGTGACCGTCTACTGTTAAGCCAAATAGGCCATAAAGAAGCTAATACACTGGCAGATATGATGACATTCATTGAACAGTATTGGGGTTATGAAAATAAATATCATGAGCAGGAATTTAACCAGCGGCTAGGCATGTGTTTTGAATTTCCAAATGGCTTATTAAGTACGTCACCAATATGGACTCAAGCGATTAAACAAGCTGCGATCCACTTAAAACAGCAATTGCCTCTATTTCAACAAGCTATGGCTGATGGTAGCTGGAAAATCATTGCCCATTATGCACGCCTTTGTCTCATGTTAGGGGATCATAATTACTCTTCAAAAGAAAATGACCCACAGTGGAAAAGCGATATTCCCCTTTATGCGAATACTCATTATGTAAAAGAGAATCCACTCAATAAAGGTATGCAATTTAAACAAAAACTGGATGAGCACCTCGTTAAGGTTGCTGAAATTGCTCGCGATGTGGCGGAACAATTACCTTTTTTTGAAGGGGAGCCACCTACAGCGGGCGAGGTTAAAAAATTAACTCATCAAAAAAACAGCACCGGGCCATTTAGCTGGCAAGAAGATGTCGTTAGCACAATTCATAAATACCGTGAACAACAAGACGATATAAAAGGCTATTTTATTGTCAATATGGCCAGCACAGGTTGTGGTAAAACGCGAGCAAATGCAAAAGTTATGCAAGCATTATCAGAAGATAAGCAAAGCTTACGTTTTATACTCGCATTGGGGTTGCGAACACTCACATTACAAACAGGTGATGAATACAAAGACAGTATTGGGCTAGAGGAAGATGAACTGGCTGTATTAGTCGGTTCTAAAGCTGTCACTCAATTACATCATCATGCAGCTGATGCTGATAACAGCGCGAAAGATGATGATAATGCTGAAAATAAAACTAAGCCACAAGATATAGGCTCTGAATCACAGGAAACATTATTTGATGACGACGAAGAAGTGCTCTTATGGCAAGAGGATAAGTGGCAAGGCGCTCTCCCTGAAGAAGCATTATCAACTGTATTAACCAAAGCAAAAGATAGAGCGTTGCTCTATGCGCCTGTTTTGGCTTGTACTATTGACCATATTATGGGCGCGACAGAAACCACTCGTGGTGGCCGTTATATTTTGCCAAGTTTACGTTTAATGTCATCTGACCTTGTCATTGATGAAGTGGATGATTTTAGCGATGATGATCTTATTGCTATCGGCCGTTTGATCCACTTCGCTGGCCTGCTTGGGAGAAAGGTGATGATCTCTTCGGCAACCATCCCTCCTGATACTGCTTTAGCCTATTTTCATGCTTATCAATCAGGCTGGTATATTCATGCTAAAAGCCGACAACAGCCATTACAAATTGGTTGCATATGGATGGACGAAGGTAAATATAATTCAGCGAAAGATCAGTGCCAAGCGACAACACAAATTGCGACCATCACGGCAAATGATGTGAATTCAGTGTACTTATATCAGCAATATCACGATCAATTTGTTGATAAACGTGCTGAGGTTTTACAGTCACTACCTGCTCGCCGTAAAGCGTTAATTGTACCGATGCCGATTGAGCAAGGGAAAAATAGTCAGAAGCGCTTTTTTGAGCATATTCAAGCAGCCATTTTAACGCAACATGAACATCATCATTTTGTTGATCAGCAAACGGGTATTCAACTTTCATTTGGTGTGGTACGAGTAGCCAATATCAGCCCTTGTGTTGAATTGACACGTTTTTTACTTGAATGTGAATGGCCTGAAAATATTGAAATTCGCACAATGGCGTATCACAGTCGGCAGGTGTTATTACTGCGTCATGAACAAGAACAGCATTTAGATAAGGTGCTTAAACGTAAAGAAAAAATGGGTGAACAACCTATCGCACTTGCCGATCCTATTATTCGTCAGCATTTAACTGAAACTCAAGGCAAGGCTAAGAACTTGATCTTTATTCTTGTTGCTACACCTGTTGAGGAAGTAGGACGCGATCATGACTTTGATTGGGCGGTTGTCGAACCGTCGTCATATCGTTCTATCATTCAGGTATCAGGGCGGGTACGTCGCCATCGCGAAGGCGAGGTCGAACAGCCGAATGTGTCATTATTGCAATATAATTGGAAAGGTTTTCAAGGTAAGGAGAAATATGTTTTTGTTCGTCCAGGTTATGAAAATAGTGCGATAAAACTCAAAACGCATAATTTAAGTGAACTGGTTGATGAGCAACAGTTAAGAAAATCAATTAATTCACTGCCTCGAATAAAAAAACCAACCAATGTTGAGGGCACTAAAAGTTGTAATTTCGCCAGTTTAGAGCATGCATCGATTAGTTATACGTTGAAAACCAACTGCCTTTTTCCAACTGAGCAAGTTGGAAAAACAGTCAAAACACATCAAAGAAGGCGTTCACGCGCAAATTCATCTGCTATGGTTCGAGTTAATACGGCATCTCATTTATGGGGCTATACCCACGGTTGCTGGTGGATGACGGCGATACCCGTGCAATTAGCACCTTTTCGTAAAAACTCATTATCGATTCGGCTTTCATTAGTGATTTCAAATAGAGGAAAACCTGAATTTTGGGAGTATGACCGAGTTAGCGGATGGGTCACGAAAGATAGTGTGTCAGGTGTTCAGTACGTTGATTTTCCTAAATCGTTGAAAGAAAGATTATGGCTAGTGAGGGATTATCAGCAATCAATTTATCAACATAGTCAAGATGAGGGGCAACTCACGTCGATTTCACGGCTATACGGTGAGGTTAGCTTTTTGAAGCGTGATAATGATAACCATAATTATCAATATGATGACCAGATGGGGATTTACGAAGTAGAAAGATAACTGGCACTAGGCCAGTTATCTGCTGCCTATACGGCAGTGAACATGGTTTTAGATTCTAGAGAATAATTTTCTAAGCTACCTATGCGGTAGTTTGGGAAGTTTATCAAGTTGGTACATAGTCGTCATCATCCCTAGTATAAATTAAATCTATCTTTTTAGAGTATAATGGTTGATCGTTTTTGTGTTGTCGGCTAGATTGGTATTTAACTTAAGTCACAAGGACCTCTAAATATGCTTGATCCAGCAATAGACGCTTTCTTTGCCGAGCGCAAAGAGGGCTGGCTTAAAAAGAATTTAAAAGCTTCAATGAATGAACATGAAGTTAGCCAGTTACAGCAAGAGTGTGAAAAAACTTTTTCATTAAATGAGTGGCTACCAAGTGCGGCTAAACGCGCAGGACAAATATCTATTTCGACTCACCCTTGTACATTTAGCCACCCTAGCGCCCGTAAAAATAAAAATGGTTCAGTCAGTGCAACTATTGCACATAGTCAATATGCAAATGATGGTTTTTTACGATCAGGAAATGTGACTGTTGAAGCTGATGCATTAGGCAATGCCGCGGCATTAGATGTCTATAAGTTTTTGACTTTACAAATGCAAGATCACAAAACACTGTTATCTCACATTGAAGCAGAAACTCCCCTCGCAAAATCATTATTGACGATAAATACGGGGAGCTATCAAGAATTACGGGAAGGCTTTCTGGCTATGGCTGCGACGGATGAAACCGCGGTGACTAGCTCAAAAATAAAACAAGTCTATTTTCCCGTATGGACTGATCATGAAGACTACCATTTGCTTTCAGTATTAACCCCTTCAGGGATAGTGTTTGAAATGCGTCGACGTATCGACAATATTCGCTTTTCCGAACAAACCAAAGCATTGCGTGACTTAAAACGCAAAGGTGAATATAGCGAAATGGGTTTTAAAGAAATTTATGGTATTACCACCATTGGTTTTGGGGGAACTAAGCCACAAAATATTTCGGTTCTAAATAACCAAAACGCAGGTAAGGCACATTTATTACCTTCTCTTCCTCCCGTGATAAATATACGGGAAACACGACTACCCTCAAAAAATTTCTTTGCAGATTGTATTAACCCTTGGCATATAAAAGAGGCTTTTGAAGCTTTTCATGGGTTAATTACATTACCAAAAGATAAGCGAGGTAGTCGTTTTTCTGAATACCGTGATAATCGAATTCAAGAATATGTGGATCACATAATTATCATGATGTGGAAAATCCGCCGTGCATATGAACAAGAAGATGTCGTTTTACCGACCAAACTTGCTAAATACCAACAAACATGGCTATTTCCAAACATGCAGCAGCAGCGTGATGATTTGGATGATTGGCTGTTGGTGTTAATTGCGGAAATAACTCGCCAATTTATTGCGGGCTATAACAAGGTCAATGGTAAAAAGGCACTGTCATTTGGTAATGATGAGTTTAATGCCATCGCTGAGATTGTGGCTAAAAATAAGGAATTATTAAGATGAGTGAGCCTATCTATCTTATTAAACTACCGCATCTTAAAGTCCTTAATGCCAATGCCTTATCTAGCCCGTTGACAATTGGTTTCCCTGCGATGACCGCATGGCTTGGCTTTATGCATGCTTTAGAACGTAAGCTTAATAATGATTATGAATTAGATGTTCAATTTGATGCTCTGGCGGTGATCAGCCATGAATGTAATTTGCAAACTTACCGGGGTCCTGGTGATTTTGTGAATTCAATTATTGGTACAGGTAACCCTCTTGATAAAGACGGTAATCGCTCAGCTTTTATTGAAGAAGCAAGGTGCCATTTGGATGTGTCATTATTAATTAAATATGAAGATAACGAAGACTCCCCAATCAATACCGCAGTATTAAATAAAATCCATGAGCTGATCCCAACCATGAAACTGGCTGGTGGCGATATTTTGTCGGTTGAGATGCCACAACGGTATATTTTACCTGATGGGTACAATAATGCTGAAAAAATCAAATTATTTAATAGCTTAATGCCCGGTTATGCCTTAATTGAACGCCGCGACTTAATGATGGAGGCGATGCAAGAAGGGCAAGATGCCATGGATGCACTATTAGATTATGTCACCGTAAATAACCAGTGTGTTGAAATAGAAAACAGTGATGAGTCTAAAAAGAAACCATTTGAATGGAAAATGCAACGCAAAACATCGGGCTGGATTGTCCCTATAGCAACAGGGTTTCAAGGCATATCTCCATTAGGAAAAGCAAAAAATCAACGCGACCCTGAATGTTCCCATCGATTTGCAGAAAGTATGATCACATTAGGGCAATTTTTAATGGTCAATAAAGCCGAATGTCCTGATGAAATACTTTGGTGTTATGCACAGGATTTTGAAAATAATCTCTATTTATGCGAACAAGTTCAACCTAAACATTTTACAAGCGGAGAGTAAAAATGGCGAAGAATAACGATGTAGCCTCAGTATTGGCCTTTGAAAAAAAATTGGTTCCATCTGATGGTTATTTTTATGGCACTAGCTGGGATAATAAAAGCCAATTTACCCCTTTGGCTCTTCAAGAAAAATCGGTTCGCGGAACCATTTCAAATAGGTTAAAAGGCGCGGTTAAAAACGACCCGTTAAAACTAAATGCAGAAGTTGAAAAAGCCAATTTACAAACCGTTGATGCATGTGCATTAGGTACCGAACAAGATACATTAAAGCATCAATTCACCCTTAAAGTTTTGGGGGGCGTTGAATCACCTTCTGCTTGTAACAATGCACTATTCAAAGAAAGCTACACCAAAGCAGCTAAAGAGTATATTGAAAAAGAAGGCTTTCGTGAGTTAGGTCGTCGCTATGCGCATAATATTGCTAATGCGCGTTTTTTATGGCGCAACCGAGTTGGAGCCGAAAAAATTGAAGTTGAAGTCAATATATTAAACTCAGGGCAAGAGCAGCAATGGACATTTGATGCAACGCAATACAGCATTCGTAGTTTTGATAAGCAAGACAAGCAAGTTACAGAATTAGGAAATAAAATTGCTTCGGCCTTGGCAAATAGTGAAGGTGCATTATTGCTTGAAATTACCACTTATGCACAACTAGGAAAAGCACAAGAAGTTTATCCAAGTGAAGAGTTGGTGATGGATAAGGGGAAAGGCAATAAAAGCAAGATCCTTTATCATGTCAATGGTCATGCGGCGATGCACTCACAAAAAGTGGGCAACGCGCTACGCTCTATTGATACATGGTATCCTGCTTATGATGATGAGGTTAATAGCGCTGGCGCAATTGCAATCGAGCCTTATGGTGCAGTGACTAACCTTGGTACGGCTTATCGCACCCCTGGTGCTAAGCAAGATTTTTATACTCACTTTGACAAATGGGCTAGAGGTGAAAAATTAGCGCGTGTTGAGGATGAACACTATGTGATGGCGGTGTTGGTTCGTGGTGGTGTATTTGGTGAAAGCGACAAATAAGGTGAGCTATGAACTATTATCAGGAGATAACTTTATTACCTGATCCAACCATACCGTTAGATTTTTTATGGCAAAAAGTTTATCAGCAAACGCATATTGCCCTTGTTGACAACAAATCAGCCGCAGGAGATAGCGCAGTTGCGATTGCATTTCCTGAATATGGTAGCGTTGGTTTTCGATTAGGTAAAAAAATGCGTTTATTGGCAAAAACTGAACAGGCACTGGTTCAGTTAAACATAAGCCGTTGGTTGGAGAGGTTATCTGATTATGTGCATATCAAATCAATTCAACTGGTGCCTGAATACGCTACAGCGGTTAGCTATGTACGCCAGCATGTAAAGGGTGAAAAACGGATCCAGTTGGATATGCAAAAAAAGGCGCGACTATATGCAACTAAATCCGGTTTGTCGGTTGAGGCTTGCTTGGCACAGCTGAAGGAGAAACAGCCGAAAGCACAGAGCCGTTTGCCGTTTTTATGGGTTGAAAGTCAGCAAACTAAATCACGGAATGAAGCAAGTGGGCACCGTCCGTTTCCACTGTTTATTAAATGCCTTTCAGCCGAAAAGCCCCAAACAGGTTTGTTTAATTGCTATGGATTAAGTCAAGCAGTTACTGGCGATATAAAATTAGCAACAGTTCCACATTTTTGACCTTGTTTTTTTGCTATTTTAAAATTTGATATTAAAACAATGGGTTACAATAAGTAGAGAAAAAGAAGGTATTTTTGTAGAAATACGCTTAACGACTTGTTGTAACTTATTTTTTATTTGATAAAGTCTAGTTCACTGCCGCACAGGCAGCTTAGAAATAATTGATTAACGAGTTCTGGTGGTAAATCTGGTTCACTGCCGCACAGGCAGCTTAGAAAACGCGGCGACCCGCTAAAACGCCGTTCACAATGTTCACTGCCGCACAGGCAGCTTAGAAAAAACTCACGCAATGGCTCGCGCTGATATGGCAGTTCACTGCCGCACAGGCAGCTTAGAAAATTTGTGCATCAGATAATTGCGGCTTGCCAATGTTCACTGCCGCACAGGCAGCTTAGAAAACAAAAAGCCCTGATCCAACTTTGGGATTAATGTTCACTGCCGCACAGGCAGCTTAGAAAAGTTCACGCACAAACAGACGTTGAAAACCATTGTTCACTGCCGCACAGGCAGCTTAGAAATTCCCGATTGCGGTAAACCCCAAAACCATTCTGTTCACTGCCGCACAGGCAGCTTAGAAAAATGCCATTGACCAAGATTTAATACCAGAATCGTTCACTGCCGTACAGGCAGCTTAGAAATTTTTGGTGCATGGAAGGCAACCGCTCGGAGTGTTCACTGCCGTACAGGCAGCTTAGAAATACATATTGATACTGATACGGTCTTGTGGTGGATTCACTGTCGCACAGGCAGCTTAGAAAAGGTTATTTTATTGTTGATTAAGCATTTACTGCCATATAGGCAGCGTTTAAAACGTTATTTCTAATTAAAGTATTACAGATTTTCTGTGTTTTATCTCTATACATAATTTTTTGTGGATAATTGCCAGATTATTTTAGTGTTGTTTAAATGTGATTATATAAAGGAACAATTATATTGCTGATAATATTTTTACTCATCATTATAAGGATAGATATACAAATTGAATTTTTATTTGAACTACTGAAGTGATACTTAAAGATAAAATGAATGCATAGGTAGCTTTTGCTGTACTACCTAGTTTACCTAACCCACAAACAACCCAAACATCAGTGACAACTGCTCAAAGGCTTGATGAATCAAACGCTCACTATAACGTGGTAAGATCGAGATAATTAACCCTAACATACTGATACCAATGGTTAATGTCAGAGGGAAGCCAACGACAAACACCGAGAGTTGTGGAGTCATACGATTCAGAATACCAAGGGCTAAGTTAAGGATTAAAAACAAGGTAATAAAAGGTAGTGCTAACATTAACCCATTGATAAAAATACTATTGGCAAATTGGACTAATGACCAAAAACCGTCTCGATTAAGAGGAGAGACTTGAATTGGGATCAGTTCAAATGAATTGATCACGATGTAAATCAGCCACAAATGGCCATCGAAGGAAAGAAATAGTAGTAACATAATCAGATTTAGAATACGTCCTAAAATGGGCATATTCGGGCCGCCAGTTGGATCAAAAAAGGTGGCAAAAGAAAGTCCCATCTGTAATCCAATTACCTCACCTGCATGACGTACAGCGGCAAATGCCATCTGCATCGTGAGTCCGATAGCAATACCAATCACGATTTGCTGAACAATCACCCATAACCCCATTGCTGAAAATAAAGGAATATTGACGATAGGCAGTTGCGGCGAAACAATTAAAATCACAAAAAAAGCTAAGATGATACGTGCTTTGGTAATAGATTGTTTTTCATTGAAGAAGGGGGCGGTGCCAAATAGGGCTAATAGGCGAATAAAAGGATAGAAACCTTGGCTTAACCAAAGCGTTAGCGTTTCACTGGTAATGGTTAACATGGCTAGCCAATGATAAATGGCAGGTTACTAAATAACGCGCGCATGTAATCAAGCAGTAGATTGAGCATCCATGGACCGGCAATAATGATCACTGCAATCACGGAGAGGATTTTGGGAATAAATGACAGGGTCATTTCATTCACCTGTGTTGCGGCTTGCAATAGGCTAATAATTAGCCCCGCAGCAAGAGCCGCCAGCAATAATGGTGCGGCTAACATTAAAGCAATTTTCATGGCTTCTGTGCCCATTGCCATGATGGATTCAGGTGTCATCACTATTCCTCATTGATACTTGTCATAGTTCAAGTCGCAGTGTTGTTGACTGCGTTCATTCGCTTCTCATCATCTACTTATGTATGCTCTTAGCGATTGGCTCACTTGTTGCCCATCAGCACTTCGAATGATTTTGAGCATAAACGACTCAATACTATTAGTTAAAAAAAACTCTGTGACAAAGAACCAAGTAGCAGCTGCCAGCCATCGACTAAAACAAATAGCATTAATTTAAAAGGCAAAGACACGGTTGCCGGCGGCACCATCATCATACCGAGCGCCATTAATACACTAGCGACCACGAGATCGATGATCAAAAACGGAATAAAAATGGTAAAGCCGATTTGAAAAGCGGTTTTAAGCTCACTTGTAATAAAAGCAGGGACTAAAATACGCATTGGCACGTCTTTGGCTTCTTGAATATCACCGACTTTGGCGATCCGTGCGAATAGCGCTAAATCTGATTCGCGAGTTTGTCCTAACATAAAAGTGCGAAATGGTGCCGTGCCTTTTTCTAAAGCAGTTTCTAAGCTAATTTTATCTTCACTAAATGGCTGATAGGCTTCGCGGTAAGCTTGATCTGCAACCGGTGACATCACAAAAAAGGTTAAAAATAGTGCCAAACCTAATAATACTTGGTTCGGTGGTGCAGAAGGGGTACCGAGTGCATTACGTAATAGACCTAATACAATGATAATGCGAGTAAAACTGGTCATCATTAACAGTAAGGCAGGGATAAAGCCCAATAAGGTTAAAAACAGTAATGTTTGTACTGGTAATGACCAACTTTGCCCACCATCAGGTAGTGTTTGGCTGATAATAGGCGGCAAGGAAGCGAAAGCTTGAGTGGGTAGTAATAATGAAGCGATCACAGCTATCGTTTTCAAAGGGAACATGTGTGCTTCCAATTATTGGTAATTTGTTATTTTGGAGGCCACTTGCTCAACTGTATCTTGTTTTTTCTTGAACACAGATTGAAATGTCAGCGGCTCAGGGACCGATGTAAGTGGTTTTTTATTCACCGCTGGGCATTGATGCAGTAAATTCACAGATTGTGCAGTCACGCCTAGCACCAGCCATTCATTATTCATTTCTACCACAACTACACGTTCTTTGTTGCCAAGTGAACAGCTACTTTTCACTTTTAATAATTGGCTTTTACCTAATTGTTTAGGGGCGAGACCGAGTTTTTTCACTAACCATGAACCAGCCAGTATTAACAAGATGATCCCACCTAATGCCCCTGATATTTGCATTAAGCTATGACTATTACTGAGGGCGGGGATCGCCTGACCGCTTGGTTGTTCGGTTTGGCTAATAAATGGAGTCGTTTTCATATCAGTCTCTAACCTATTAACGGCTTAAACGGCGCATGCGTTCTGACGGTGTAATGATATCGGTAATACGGATACCATAGTTGTCAGAGACTACCACCACTTCACCTTGAGCAATCAAATAGCCATTAATCAAAATATCTAATGGCTCACCAGCAAGTCCATCAAGAGAAACCACTGAGCCTTGTGAAAGGCTTAATAGTTTTTTGATAGTCATTTTAGTGCGACCCAATTCGACAGATAGACGAACTGGGATATCCATAATTAAATTAATATCAGAAAGCTGATCAAGCGTATTTTGCCCATCTAAACTTGCAAACGCCTGTGCACTGGCTGAGGAGGATCCCGCTTTCTTTTGTTGCTCCAACGCTTCAGCCCATAAATCTTCACTGTCGTGATTGGTTGATGCATCAGGAGAGTTATTCGCCTCACTCATTGGTACTTTCCTCATCTAGAGTGTTTAAAACAGGGTTAATCAAATGTTCTACACGCAATGCATATTGACCATTTTGAGTGCCATATTGGCTCGTCAATACGGGCACACCATCAACACTGACCATTAATCGGTCAGGTTTATCGATAGGGATCACATCCCCTTTTTGCAGTTGCAGTAAGCGAGATATCCGTAATGGGATATCGACAAAATTGGCGACAAGTTCTAACTCTGAGCGTTTAACTTGCGTGACTAAATTACTGACCCATGCTTCATTTTCTTGGTGGCCTTGTTCTACGGGGGGATTAATTAACCGCTCACGCAGTGGCTCAATCATAGCGATAGGGATACAAATACTGAATTCACCAATGGTATTGCCGATTTCCACTAAAAAAGGTGTGGTAACGACGATGTCATTTGGAGATGTGGTGATATTGGTGAATTTTACTTGCATTTCTGAGCGCACATATTCCACATCGATATCTGCTATTGGCTTCCAAGCTTCACGATAGGCACCCAAAGCGAGTTTCAACATCCTATTAATAATACGCTGTTCAGTATTGGTGAATTCTTTACCTTCAGAGCGAACAGGGAAGCGGCCATCGCCACCAAATAGGTTATCGACTGCGATATACACCAACGCGGGTTCAAATGTGAACAGCGCCGTGCCACGTAATGGTGGCATATGGATCAAGTTCAAGTTAGTTGGAACAGGTAAATTACGAGCAAATTCATGATAAGGCTCGATTTTAATGCCACCTACCGTAATGTCTGGACTACGGCGCAGCATATTAAACAATCCCATACGAAACTGACGTGCAAATCGCTCATTGATGATTTCAAGTGATTGCATACGCTCGCGAATAACACGGCGCTGTGTATTCGGATCATAAGGACGAACGTGTTCTTTGTCTTTGGATGGTGTCGCTGATTGGTTCGATGATGGTGCATCATCATTGAGCAACGCATCGATTTCAGCCTGAGATAAAATATTATCGCTCATCTGAATTACCGCAAAATAAAGGTCGTGAATAATACGTCTGAAATATCTTGTCCTGACTCTCCCGGGATCAGCGTCGGTGAAAGAGTTTCTTTAATGGCTTGCATCAACTGTAGTTTCCCTTCATGGGTACTGAGTGTTTTCGGTTTTTGTTCAGACAACAGTAATAACAAGCGGCTGCGAACTTCAGGCAAGTATTCGTGAAGTTGCTTACGTGATTTTTCATTGGCGAGCCGTAAGGTCACATTGATATATAAAACGCGATCAGGTGATTCATTCAAGCCAGGTAGATTTACGGTGAAGGGCTCTAAATCCATAAAGATGGGTTGAGGCATATTGATGCGTTTTTCATCTTCATTGACTGGGTTTGCCGTCTGCTGTGTTGTCCACCATGTGTAACCGCCAAAACTTGCACCAGCGATGGCAAGAAGGGCAAAGAGTATCATTAGCCCTTTATTTGAATTTTTAGATGAATTGCTTGAAGACGGCATGTTAGCAAAATTCCTATTGATAAAAACTAAACCCAATTAGGGTTTTACTTTGTAATCTTTAGCATTATGGCTTGATTGAGCCAGTCTAAAGGGGGGAAAAACGAAACAAAAAGGGGGTAACTCGGCGCTTTAGTTACGAAATCACCACCTATTGTTTGAAAATCAAGCGAATGTATCAATGCCACCTCGTGCACGAGTCACTGGTTGAGCTGATGGAGTCAATGATGACTCACTGCTAGCGATACCGACTAAAGTTGCACTGGAGGAGGGGAAACTTTGTTGATGGTCGGTTTGCTTGTTTGAACCTGATTGGCCATTAGGGGTGTCTTGTCCTACAGAGCCCTGTGCTAGGTGAATGCCACTTTCTTGGAGTGCGTTACGCAATATTGGCATCATGCTTTCCATTGCTGCGCGAACATGGCTATGAGGTGAAACAAAATGCATTACCGCTTGGTTATCTTCTATGCGTAAATGGACATTTAGGGAACCAAGATCTTCAGGGTGTAAGCGAATTTGTGCCTGTGAAATACCTTGGCGTGAAAAAAATAGCATATGTTGATTAATTTGCTGCTGCCATGCTTCACTGCCGAGTGGTACTCCCGGTTGCATGGGTATCATCGGTGTATTGGTGCTGACAGTGTGTGTGGCGGTAGGTGTCGGCATCATACTGACTGTATGTGCAGAGGCCGATTGAGTTGACGTAGGTTGTAGTAGAGAGTTATCGACAGAAGAGGTGAAGGCACTCTTCAGATTGCCCGTATTTTCTCCATTGCTGATCGCTTGGGATACTGAGAATGTTTCCCTCTCTATGCTCTTTTTATTTAGTGGCATAAAGTCAGGAGATAAATCTTTCACGACAATTTTTTTGCTTTCATTCAACGGTAATAAAGGCTGATCTTTGCGCTCTTCTTTTTCATTTTTAATAAAAGCAGTTAAGTGTGCAGGTTGGTCTTTATTATCAAGATCGGTGAGTCGTATCGGTGCGCGCAGTTCACTATCTTCTTCAGATTGCACTGTAGCGGCAAATGAGGCATTAAGTTGTACTGATTTTTCAGCAAAAGGAATAAGGGCCATTTGTTTGCCATCAGCAAACTGCGTTGAAGCGGATATGAATGTTTTACTGTCGTCTGTCACTTTTAAATTATTTAGCCAAGTCTGCTCTAGGCTATCTGTTTGATTAAGTAGCTGTGTTTGTAATACGGGGTGTTCACCGTCATGACGTAAAGTTCGACTGTAATTCATCTGATCAATGGCATGCTCAGCTTGCTGCTTAGTTGTTGGTTGTGGCGAGTTTTCCGTTTGTACTGTGTCAGCAGCTGTATGGGATGTTTTGTTAGCAGTAAGATCATTGGTGTTTGTAGGTTTTTGAACCGGTTGCTGGTTATCAAGAACTGCTTGGAAGGGCAATACTGGCACTTGATCGGCATCTAAACGCGGATCATTTTGTTGATTATGACTGTTTTTTAGCCCCGTAGATGAAGAAATTGCGGGGGCGTTAGGCGTATTGACATCCATTTATTGGTTTCTCCGTAACGTTGCACGTTGAGCAAATTCATCCATCTGTTTTTGCTCTAAACGGTTTAATCGCTGGTTTTTACTGTGTTCGGCACGTTGAATTAAGGTATCGAACGCATTCACTCTTTGTTGTTTTTCTTGCCAATGGCGATTAGCTTCACTCACGCGTTGTTCCCATAACGTTAGCTGTTGCTGTTGTTGCTCAATGGTGAGTTCTAATGTGACTAAAAATTGTTGATAGTTCTGCCATTTATCAGCATCGATTCCACTGTGTAATGTTTGATTGAGTTTTTGGCGATACTCAGTTTGATAATTTTCTAGCATGTTGAGTTGTTGAGACATTTGTACTTGCGTTTGTCTAACTTGAGCCAACACTTTTGCCGCTTCGTCGGAAGCTTCTACGGCTAAATTTAGTAATGTTGTTAACGCATTATTGTTACTCATCTCACCCCTCATTATTCATTGGGAATCGCATGAACTAATTGCTCACAAGCCGTTTGATAATCACAACGCTCATCAATGTCTTGCTGTAAAAATGTCGACATACGTGGGTAATATTGGATTGCCATATCTAACATGGGATCACTGCCTGCTGCATAAGCGCCGACATTAATCAAATCGCGGTTGCGTTGATAACTGGAGGTGAGTTGTTTAAACCGTTGGATCAAACGATAGTGTTGCTTATCAATGAGCTCAGTCATGGCACGGCTAATTGAAGCCTCAATATCGATAGCGGGGTAGTGGCCTGATTCGGCAAGCGCTCTCGATAACACAATATGACCATCTAAGATAGCGCGTGCAGAGTCGGCAATCGGATCTTGTTGGTCATCACCTTCTGTGAGTACGGTATAAAAAGCGGTGATCGAGCCTCCGTTTTTGCCATTACCGGCACGTTCAACCAATGCAGGCAATTTTGCAAATACAGAGGGGGGATAGCCTTTTGTTGCAGGTGGTTCGCCAATTGCGAGTGCGATTTCACGCTGTGCCATGCTGTAACGAGTGAGTGAGTCCATTATCAGCAGTACGTTTTTACCAAGATCGCGGAAGTATTCGGCGATACGTGTGGCATAAGAGGCCCCTTGCATACGTAGTAAGGGGGAAACGTCAGCAGGGGCGGCTACTACGACTGCACGTTGTAATCCTTCGGCACCTAAAATATTTTCAATAAAATCTTTAACTTCACGGCCTCGCTCACCAATTAGGCCAACCACAATGATGTCAGCTTGCGTGAAGCGAGCCATCATGCCAAGTAACACACTTTTACCCACCCCTGAGCCGGCAAAGAGCCCCATACGTTGGCCACGGCCTACGGTGAGAAGCGCATTAATAGCGCGAACGCCAACATCCAGTACGCTATTAATCGGTGTTCTTTCAAGTGGATTAATTGGTGGCGTGATTAATGGTGCGCGATGTTTAACATCTAATGGGCCTTTACCATCAAGTGGTGTGCCTTGTGCATCAAGGATCCTGCCCAGTAATTCATCACCGAGTGGTAACAGGCGGCTAGTTTGGCCGTCATCGCCGGTAGTTTGTGCATAAACACGAGCACCCGGTGCAATTCCTTCGAGATCAGCCAGTGGCATTAATAGCATACGTGCGCCATTAAAGCCGACGACTTCACATACTACTTCATCATGACGACCATTAATCGCACGTTCGATAAAACAGGTCGCTCCTAATGGCATTTTAATGCCTTCTGCTTCCATCACTAAACCGGTGATCTTAGTGAGGCGACCATAATGGCGTGTCATTGGGATCCCTTTCATCCGGGATTCCAAATCATCCAGTGTTGCTATCCAGCGACCCATTCTCACGGTCATGACAAAGTCTCCGGCGCATAAAGGCGGCACAATTCTTGCCAACGTGTCGCGACGGTCATATCGGTTTCGCCATCTTCAGCGACGACACGGCAACCACCGAGGTGTAGCTTAGGATCGGCAACTAAACGCCAACCATTAAGGCTTAATAATGAACCTAAATGTTGCTCAATCAGCTCTATGTGAGCAGGGTTGACATGTAGCTCAGGCTGGCCTGAGAAAATGGGTTTTTGTTGTAATAAATGGCTGATTTCTTCTAGTAGCGCTGTGCCATCACAAATAGTTGATTGACCTAATACTTGTTTAGCGGCAGTTAAGGCAATTTGCAGCAACTTAGTGGTGATGACGGTATCGAAACTATCAATTGAATAATTAAACTCGGACAGTAATTTTTGCCAAGTTTCAATGATTGGCTGTTCTTGCGCGAGAGCTTGTTGGCGACCTTGTTCTTCACCTGCACGTAACCCTTGCTCAAAACCTGCTTGATAACCTTCTTTTTGTCCAAGTTCATGGCCTTGTTGGTAACCTGAACGTTGGGCTTCTTCTTTTAAGTTATCCAATAGATTGATTTGCTCAAGTACCTCTTGCGGCTCAAGACAGGGAACTTTCGGTTTATCAGGCTCTGGTAGGTCATCCAATGAAGGAATAGCTGGGGAATTGAGATCCCATTGATTCAATTCACGCAGTTGCCAAGGTTTCCATGATTGTTGATCGATTGGTGATTTAGACATAGACATCGTCTCCACCACCAATGCTGATTTCGCCTTTTTCTGCTAAACGACGCACTATCATCAAGATCGCTTTTTGCTCGGTTTCTACTTGTGACATACGGACAGGTGAACGGGACTCCAAATCATCGCGAACGATTTCAGCAGCACGTACCGCCATATTGTTAAGGAAGTGGTCGCGTAGTGCTTGATTACTGCCTTTAAGGGCAATAACCAACGAATCGTTGGCAACTTCTTGTAGAATACGTTGAATGCTGCGATTGTCGACCTCAATAAGATTTTCGAATAGAAACATTTCGTCGATAATGCGTTGTGCCAATTCGCCATCGTAGTCACGCATTGCATCAATCACGCTTTCTTCTTGTTGATTTTTCATTAGATTGATGATTTCAGCCGCGGTTCTTACGCCACCCATTTTGCTGCGTTTGAGGTTTTGGCCATCCAATAAGTTATTAAGAACTTCGGTAAGCTCGGCCAAGGCTGCGGGTTGTACACCACCAAAGGTCGCGATACGTAGCATGATGTCATTACGTTGGCGCTCGTCAAACAGCTCTAAAACATCGGCAGCAAGGTTGCGTTTTAAGTGAACCAATATCGTGGCGATAATTTGTGGATGTTCATCACGAATAATATCGGCCACGGTTTGCGGTTCCATGTAATTGAGACTTTCAATACCGGATGTACTTTCTTGTTTATCAAAGATATCTTCTAACAAGCTAGCCGCACGCTCTTCACCTAATGCTTTGATCAGCACTGAACGTAGATAATCATTGGTATTAATATTGAGTGCTGCAAATTGAATGGCGGATTCTTCAAACTCAGTGAGTACCTCAGCCAGTTCATTATTTGAGATTTGGCGCATGTTAGAAACCGCCATACTCAGTTGTTGAACTTCTTTGGGATTCAGGTGTTTAAAGACCTCTGCGGCTTGATCTTCGCCGAGTGTCATTAGCATCACGGCACTTTTTTCGGTTCCTGTTAATATCATTGTGCTTTTCCTAACCACTGACGAATGACCATGGCAACCACTTGTGGGTCTTTCTCTGCCATTTCACGAATACGTTGACTTTGAATTTCAGCACTGACACGTTGGCGAGTCAGGCGACGACGTGTTTGTTCGTCCATATCTTCATTAATTTCTTCATCAACCACGAGCGGGGTTTTAGGTTGAGTCGTAACAAAGGTTTCGGCGGTCACTTGCGCTTGCTGTGATTGGCGGTATTTCACCCATTGTGGCTTGATACCGAAACGCCACATAAACCAAGCGATAATGGCGATTAAGAGGATCTTACCGTAATCCAATATTTGGGCGATAAGCTGTGGGTTTTCCAGCATCGAAGGTTGTTCTTCAACAACGGTTTCGTTGGTAAATAATGAGTTAGTGATGTTTAAAGAGTCTCCACGATCAACTGAATACCCCATTGCCTCACGGGTTAGCGCATCAATTTGCTTCATCATTTCTGGTGGTAATGGTTTCATTTGGACGCCATTTTCACCTTCTTGGGGTAAGTAATTGATGATCACTGCGACTGATAATCTATCAACAACACCTATCTGACGCTGAGTGTGACTAATTTTACGGTCGACCTCGTAATTAGTGGTTTCATCACTCTGTGAGTGGCTTGAACCATTACCCGACATATTATTTTTTTGGCTAGTTTGGTTGTTTTTATCCGTCGAAACAGGTGCTGATGGGGCGTTTGGTGGTTGGTTGGATAATGCTCCCGGCACACCACCTGTTCCACCATTGTTGTTTTGCATACTCTGGCTGTTTTGTCGTGAGCGAATTGCCGCACTTTCAGGTGTTTGATTCGGCTTATATTCTTCAGAGGTTTGCTCAACTTTAGAGAAATCCATTTGCGCTGTGACTTGTGCATGCACGTTGGCGCGACCGACTAATGGTGACAGGATATCTTCAATCCGTTGTTTGAGATGGGATTCCATCTCTTTAGTCATTTTTATTTGTGCGCTATTAGCCGATTGTTGACTGTTATCATTGTTAGTCAGTAAACGACCTGTTTGATCGACAATCGTCACATTTGCAGCGGTTAAACCTGAAACGCTACTGGAGACCATATGGACAATTGCTGTGATTTGACTTTCATCTAACATGCGTCCCGGTAGTAATCCTACGGTGACTGAGGCTGTCGGGAGCTTTTGTTCACGAACAAATAAAGTGGGTTTTGGGATGGCCAAATGAACACGTGCGTTTTGGACAGGGCTCAGCGATTCAATGGTGCGTGATAATTCACCTTCCAATGCACGTTGGTAGTTAACTTGTTCGCTAAATTGGCTGATACCAAACTGTTCTTTATCTAACAGTTCGAAACCCGTATTGCCTCCTTTAGGCAATCCAGATTGCGCTAATTTAAGACGTAGTTCATGAACTTTATCCGCGGGTACCAAAATTGCACTACCATTATCAGCGATTTGATAAGGTACGTTCATTTGTGTTAATTGGCTGACTATATCACCACCGTCTTTGGCACTGAGGTTACTAAGAAGTACTCGATAGTCAGGACTGCGTAGCCAAAGAAGTAGGGCGACAACAACCGCAATCGCCGCAGCACCAGCAATCATTAGTGGAATTTTTGGGGATGATTTGAGGCGCGTAGCAATAGATGCAAACCCTTTTGAAACCTCTCCCGTTTCTTTAGATGCGGCACTCATAGATATTCCTTGCCTTGCAAAATCAACAGATGAAAACACTTTTGGCGAAACAATGTTATTCCCTCTTCGTCACGTCACTTTTTTACGTTGCTATTATTGATGACTCTAATAAATCTAATGACGGAATCAGCCTATAAATTTGGTGTTATTTATCGGCTTCAAGTTAAAAAGCCTGTGCTAGGGTAAGTATGCCTAACTAGAATGCGATGACCGTTCGCCTATGAAATTGAAGAGAAATACATGACTATTCAAGCTATTGAAGGGGTGCTATCACAGCTGCAAGCGACTGCTACCCAAGCCGCCAATCACAGCAAACCTATTATTGAGCCTGTAGGATTTGCGGATCATCTTGTGTCAGCTGTGGAGCAAATTAATGACGTCAGAAACCACTCGGCGAAACAGATCGAAGATTTTACCTTGGGGAAAGAGAATGTATCGCTCAATGATGTCATGGTGGATATGCAAAAGGCCAGCTTGAGCTTGCAGATGGGGATCCAAGTACGTAATAAGTTGGTGGCGGCATATCAAGAGGTGATGTCTATACCTGTGTAATTGGTTTACCCATTTGAATATAATGAATTAATTGCCTTATTATTGCTTTCTTGGAGCAGTGATAGGGCATTATTCATTTAAAATATCAGTTTAGCTAACATCGTTTTCGGCTATCCACTTACTATATACATTGTGAACCATTTTTGATGAGATCTTATCCGTTCATCATTAGCAGATTTGAGCGATAGTATTGGGTTTTAATAAAATAAACGTTCACGAAGGTTCGCGGGTTGTTGTTGCTCAATTTCAATATCAATAATCGGTTTACTGGGTCTTTTGGTCGTTCTGCTAGATTGTGCATATTGGCTAAATTTATGAAAGAACAAAATCAGTAATGAGAGATTATTAATATAGAACAAGGTGTTAATTAAAGTTAATTTTTTCTAGACGTTTTTTATTAATCAAAGTAGGGGATTAGACTTTGATTGAGAGGGGCGGTTTTTAGTTAGAGTTCTGCACTTTTAACTGAAATGAAAAATAGAGGAGGAATGCAATTAATAGAATCTGTATATGAAATGAATGATGGTGAGGCTAAAGAGAGAGATGATAATAGCATTTTTTGTTGTATAGCTTAAGACATTAAATTTAACAGTAAAGAGTTAATACTCATTAAATGGAATTTTTATTTACCTACGTTATAGTTAAGATGAATTATCTATTTTTTCTCTAATACTTCTTGTTCAATACGTTACGCATGCCTCTCAATTACTAATTAATTGATTTTTAATTAATAATATTTTTGGTTGCTCATATGTTTAAATTAACAGTGATTATGTTTTTTTAAAAAAGGAAATGTATTTTCAAAGTAAACTATATCAAAAAAATTAAATTTGTAACAAAATGAAAATATCGTTAATTATATTAACATACACCAAATATGAATAACCCATAATAAGAGTATTTCAAATACCCATATTATGGGTTATTTTCTCAATGTTTTGATATTATTGGCTTAAATTAAACGATATATTGCATATAACGATCAATAATTTATTTTTGATAGTTATTTTCTATTAAAATTTTAAGATCGATCGTTATAAACGTATTTACTCTCTAGGTGGTTAATCCTATATTCAACTCCAGTTAGGTGTTTTTTCGGTTTTAAAGTAACAGTTTTTTTAATTTTTATCTTATTACAGAGTCATTTTTTAAGAGTAATAAGATACTAAGATAAATTGAGTAAATTATTTATTGTTGGTTTATATTATGACAAAAAATAAAGAGTTATTACGAAAGGAGATTGGAAGCTTTTTAAAAAAAGCAAGAAAGAATCAATCTCTCACAGGACATCAATTGGGCAGATTAATGCAGGTTAGTCAGCAACAAATTTCGCGCTATGAACGAGGCGAATCCGGCATTAATATTGAAACTCTCGATGTTATGCTCGATATTTTAGGGAAAAGCTGGTCAGAATTTTTTTTCTCCGTCATGATTAATTATTCAGATGATATGATGGAAATGAGAATACAGGAAAGAAAGCACTTTCTATAGAAGTTTACTTTTCTATTTAATAATGAGTATGAAAAAATATTCTATAGGCTATTTATAGCCTATAGGATCGACTATCTCGCTTAGCGATAAATAAGGGACTTAAATAGCAACAGGATGATGCTGTTATTAATGATGTAACTTTTACGTTTCAAAAAAAATGAAATTAACACCTTTATTTAAAAGGTGAATGGTTTCTATTGTCTTTTTACTAGAAAGGAAAAATAAATGAAATTAACTAAATTAGCGATTGCAACTGTATTTGCGGCATCTGTTGTTCCATTCAGCTCAATGGCCGATAACACAGGGACAATTAACTTTGTGGGCTCTGTTGTTAACACACCTTGTAATATTGAGCAGTCTTCTCTGAAACAAACTGTTGATTTTGGGCAGCTGTCACGTAAGGCTCTGGAAAGTGGTAAAGCGGCGGAAGCGGATTTCGATATCAAATTTACAGGCTGTGATTTTGCTAACTTTGGCAAAGATACTGAAGGTAAACCTGTAGCAGTGAAATCAATGGAATTGGTATTTACTGGCCAAACTTATGCAGATAAAGACAATACATTGTTGGCAACTTCAGCAGGAAATGCAAACAACCTTGGTATTTTGATCGACGGTTTCGAGTTCGGTAAAGCGACCGACGTATTACCTCGTATTGCAAACCAAACTGGTGATAACACATTAACTTTCAAGGCACTAGCTAAAGCAGTTGATACAACTAAAGATGTGGCTGAAGGTAAATTCAGTGCTATCTCTAACTTCCGTATCACATATCAATAAGTCGATAAATTGACCGCCAGCGAACACTGGCGGCCAATCTTGCTCACGAAGAGGGGCAAACGGTAATTTCTCCCTCTTCGTATTTCAATTGAAAATCAATAAATTGATTTTCTTCGAATATTTAACAACCTCTAGTGACTGCCGTCAAACAGTTTTTGTTTGTTAACAGTCAGATTACGGGCGGATTTTTGATGCCTGTTAGGGAGAGATGGGTGGCTGTTTATCAACATGTTGGTCTGCAAATAACAGGGATCTTATTTTCGCTTATCTTTGGTGGTACACCAGTTTTTGCCGCGAAAGAGGTGGGTATGCGCCATGAAGGGGTGACTCAACTTGTTGGCAGTGTGATCTCGACGCCATGTTCGATTGTGATGTCAAATCGTTATCAAACGGTCGATTTTTCATCTTTAACGATGACCAAGCTTTCAACGGCGGTAGAACGAGAACAACAAACTCGGCCATTTGATATTGAGCTTCGTGATTGTGGCAGTGTGTATAGCACTATTGATAGCAAAACATGGACGATACGTTTTGATGGGCAAGGAGCTGACAATATCCATGCATTTGTCTTACAAGGGCCTTCCCAAGGTTTGGGAGTCTCTGTGCTTGATAACACGAAAAATATCTTGATACCTGGAGAAAGCTACCCTTTGTTTAAGAGTGTGTTACGGCAAGGTAAATCAGGGCAAACCCTCTTTTTACGTTATTTTTTACGGCTAGAACTGACCGGGAAACCGTTACAAGCAGGAAGTTATCAGGGGTTAGTTCGTTTTTTTATCGATTATCAATAAAGCATAGAAACACTTCTTCAATAATAACATTGAGGACGGCATTTTTGTTGTCTTTGGGATGGTACAGAGCATGATGTTCAAACTTAGCAAAATAAGGCTGGCCGTTTTATTGGCGGTGAGCGTCAGTGCATGCACGGCGTATGCAACAGAATTCAATACGGATGTATTGGATGCAGAAGATATGCAAAACGTGGATATGAGCCAATTTTCTGTTGCCGGTTATGTGCCTCCCGGAAACTATGTATTAACTGTTTTTGTTAACGGGCAGCGCTTAGGCGCACCTCGTGATATTGCGGTTCTTGAACAAAATGACCAGCACCAAGCAATTTGTATACCGGCTAATTTATTGGATCTGATTGGTTTGAAAGATTCGGCAAAAGAAAAAGTCACGACTTACGATGATGGCCAGTGCCTTGATCTTTCCGCATTAAAAGGTATGCAATCGATAATTGAATTGCCTACGCTATCACTGAAAATTACTATTCCACAATTATGGATGGAATACCGTGATCCTAACTGGGTCCCGCCTGCATTATGGGAAGAAGGGATTAATGGGGCTTTTGTTGATTACAACGCGAATGTTTCGGTGACCGAAGAGAACAAAGGCAACAAGCGTACTTATTTATCTGCTAATGGTACGGCGGGTATTAACCTCGGTGCTTGGCGTTTACGTGGCGACTATAACGCAACCTATCAAAAGCAGCACGGCGGCAGCAACCCACAAGAAACGCATAATTTTGATTTTAGCCGATTGTATGCGTTTACGTCCTTGAAGAAACTTGCCTCCATTTTAACCATTGGTGAAAACTACTTCTATTCCGATGTATTTGAGTCATGGCAATACACAGGCCTTTCCTTAGAAAGTGACGACCGTATGTTACCGCCTAAATTGGTAGGTTATGCACCAGAAATTATTGGTGTGGCAAATACCAATGCTACGGTCATTGTGCGTAGCCAAGATCGAATTATTTTAGAAACTACGGTACCACCGGGCCCATTCCGTATTCAGACGTTAGACAGTGGTGTACGTGGTGTACTTGATGTGACGGTGCGTGAAGAAAATGGTGAAGAGAAAAAATTTAGCCTCAGTACGGCCTCGCTGCCTTATTTAACCCGTCCCGGACGCATTATTTATAAGTTAGTTGCTGGTAAAACGCGCTATGACGGCCATAACCTGACTGGTAAACCTGTGGTTGGTGGTGAATTGTCGTATGGTTTATCCAATGCATGGTCACTGTATGGGGGCTCGCAACTTAATGGTGATTACCAAACTGCGGCGATTGGTATTGGTCGAGACTTGTTTGCTTTCGGTGCTTTGTCATTCGATATTACACAGTCTTTTGCCCATTTTACCAACCAAACTCTGCAAGGACGCTCATTTCGCCTCAACTATGCAAAGTCGTTTGATGCATTACGTACGGATATTACCTTCGCAGGCTACCGATTTGCGGATAGAAATTACCGCACACTCACTCAGTTTATGGATCAAGAACGCACAGGGTACGTGGTGCGAGCACCAAAAGAAAATTATCAAATTTATTTGAATAAGTATTTTGATAATTTCAATTTATCGCTGAATTATCAATACAGTACTTATTGGCAAGATAAGCCACAGACACAGTATGGATTATATGCCAGCACGAATATCAGTATTCCTGTGCTATCGCAACAAGATGCCAATATTTCATTATCGGCAACGCGTACTGAGCGTGATAACGGCTATAAAGATGATGCGATCAACCTGTATTTAACGATCCCTTTGTATAGCGGGCACAATATTACCTTTTCCGAGCTGTATTCGCGCGCCGGAGGTAATAACCAATATAACCATAGTGTTGGGTATAGCGGCTATAGCGACCGTGATAATTACAGCCTGAATGTTGGCTATAACCATGGACAAAATATGGAAAGTCAATCGAGTATCAGTGGCTATTATTCACGTGACTTATCGCAAGCTAACTTATCGGCGAACGCCAGTTATGTGCCGCAACAATACCGTAGTTTTGGGGCTTCAATTAACAGTGGGATCACTGCGACGGCTCACGGGGTCGCTTTACACCGTAGCGCGAATGGCGATACGCGTCTAATGATTGAAACACCGGGGGTGGGTGATGTGCCTCTAGATAGCGGTGTGATCAAAACTAACCGTTTTGGGCTTGCGGTTATTCCTAACGTGAATAGTTATCGTAAATCGACAGCATCGATTAACACCAGCCAGCTACCGGAGAATTTAGAAACATTGGAGTCAACGACGGATATCACCTTAACCAAAGGCGCGATTGGTTATCGCAGCTTATCGGTGATGAAAGGTGAAAAGCTATTTGCCATTTTATCGTTGAATAATGGTAAAAATCCGCCGTTTGGTGCCAGTGTACGTAATACCGATAATCGTGAATTAGGCATTGTTGGAGAGGATGGGGTGACGTGGTTGGTTGGTATTTCCCCTCAAGAGACACTCTCTGTTTATTGGGCCGGAGAAAAGCAATGTGAATTACGAATACCTGACAATATCACATCATTATCAAGCATGTTATTGCTGCCATGCTCTCCAGTCAGTCCTGCATTATCAACGGTTAATGCAACGCCAGCAAAATAATTTTTTAGTTCGTTTTATGAGGTCAATTATGTTGAATTTAGGTCATGGGTTATATCGTGTACTCGCAGGGGTTGCAGCATTAGTTTCAATCAGTGCTTACAGCGCCGTTACATTAGATAGAACTCGTATTATTTTTCCGGGCTCTGAAAAGTCAATTAACGTGACTATTTCGAATGATAATCCAGAAGAAGCTTACTTAGCGCAAAGTTGGATTGAGGACTTACAGGGTAATAAACTGACTAAAGGCGCAATTTTGGCAACTCCTCCATTACAGCGTGTTGAGCCTAATAGTACCAGTTTAGTGCGTTTAAGTACGACGCCTGAATTGAGCAAACTGCCACAAGACCGAGAGTCAGTGTTTTACTTCAATTTGCGTGAAGTACCGCCAAAATCTACCGATGGCAATACATTACAAATCGCGTTGCAATCACGAGTAAAACTGTTTTATCGCCCAAGTGCTATTTTAGCTGAGTCGGAAACAAAGTGGGCACATAAGGTCACATTAACCAAAACCGCAAAAGGTTATCGCATCAACAATAACACCCCCTTTAATTTAACCGTAATTGGGTTAGGAAATAGTAAAGCGGCCTCCGAACAAAATTCATTTGATGTCGTCATGGTGCCACCTAAGTCAGTACAAGATGTAGTGTCGCCAGCGTTATCCACACCGTATCTCACGTACATTAATGATTATGGCGGCAAGCCGACGCTGGCGTTTCGTTGCCAAGGTGATACATGCGCTGTTACGGGTGAACAGTAATTTCAAGGGTTTGGCTAACGGGGAAAGATGATGCTCAAACACAATATTTTCATGAGATTAACATGGTACAAAGCGGCATTACTCATTGCGTGCAGTGTATTCGGTCAATTGGCCAACGCTGAGCTCCCTGTGGCGAATACACCAGTAAATCAATCGGACTATGAACCGTTGCATCAAGGCCGAATACAAGTGAGTGCCACACTATTTAATGCTCCATGTAATTTAAGTCTAGATAAAACGTGGCGTTTAACAGGGTGTGGCGCGGGAAATGATTACCGAGAAATGAAATTATTTGATGCCACTGCTAATACGCCAGCAAGTATGCGATTTTATGATGTGCAACGCGATGTGTTTTCAGTGCGTTATCCGCTTTCATTGCTTAATGGGGATAATCCAATTCACCTGCCAATATTGATGAATGATCGGCATACATTGCGTTTAGAGGTGAGCTATGAATAAGGCTACGATGCATTTTTGGCTGCTTCCTGTGGTACTTCTAAGTTGTCCGCCTCAGACATGGGCAGCGAATAGCTTGGATGTTGAGTTTAGTGGCGAATTGGTCAGTACTGCATGCCAAGTAGCAGCGGAATCCATCAATAAAAAGATCACACTGTACAACTTACGTTGGCAATTTATTAATGAAAATACAACCAGTGCAGTGACGCCTTTTTCCATTGCCATTGATAAATGCAGTGAAACGGATTTGCAAAAAAGTATCAAACTGACTTGGAAAAGTCAGGAATTAGTCAACATTGGTGGTGATAGTTTTTTAACTACCAAAGGTGACAGTGGGGTGGTGCTAGGGATCATTGATCAAGATGAAAAACCTATTGTATGGAATCAACCCATGACTATTGGTGATGTCAATGTTGTTGAAGGTTTACAGCAATTCGACTTTGGTGTTTTTGTTCGCAAGCCAGCTACGGGTGAAGCCAAGATTGGCGATTTTTCCAGTATCGTGACCTTTAATGTGGAGTACGAATAGTGAATATACTCAAACAAATAAAAAAAACACTAGGGTTACTGTTATTGTTCGTCACATTAGAGAGTTCAGCTGACGTTTTAGTGGATGTTACCGCCACTATGGTCGATCCAGCTTGTAATATTCGTAGTGAGAACAGCAGTTCCCCCATGAAAATTGGTTTTGGCACACTTAACCCTGAAGCGCTGAGTAAGTCTGCGGTGGTGAAGGAGTTTTCACTTTATATTTCTGGTTGTAATTTCAATAACGCGTTAGCGATCGTGCTAAATCCTAAAGGAGGAAGCACCTTGTTATATAACGGAAAAAATATTCTCGCCACCAGTACCGATGGCTTAGGGATTGATTTTAAAGAAGTGACGGGTGGAACGGTGCGTGCGCTGGAAATGAGTAAAAAGCAACGAATCTATCCCGAACGGGTGGATGCGACATTATACCGTATGGATTTACAGGCGCAGTTAGTCAATGCGGTGCCAATCAATCAGTTGGTGCTGGGGAAATTTACTTCAACTGTCACCCTTGCTGTGACTTATAACTAGTAGGATCATTTTATTATGTTGGATTTAAAAGGTACTATTCCTACACACTGGTTGCAGTCTTTTCATAAAAAGAAAATTTGGTGTAGTTTAATTTCATTGGGTAGTTTATTGCTTCCATCAATTGCATTAGCAAACTACGCCCCGATGATCCAAGACCCAAATGATGGATATTTAATTCAGCTCGCTAGCAATAGTTCCATAGCTTCTACCCCTGTGGTTGGTTCTGATGGTAAAAACTATTATCGTGTGGGTAGCCCGATAGTGATTAATGGTAGCGGTCCTTCTGTTAGCGTAACAGGCACAGCAAGGTGTATTGGTAGAACATGGGGGGGAATGAGCACAAATATTGGTAGTGATAGTGCTTACCATAGGCTATTTATATATGCACCTTCAGCGGGGACGACGGTCGATGGTAAAACAGGTTATCGCGTTAATAGTAATGTCGTGATGACAGTTGATAGTAAAATGCTCAATTGGTTGAATATTACAGGTGCTACTGCTTGTGCTAATGCTTCGAGTGGATCGACACAGTCAGCCTCTGGTTTTGCAGTACAATTTCCAATTACAGTGACATTTTATATTAATGAAAGAATTATTGATGGTCAGGTAGTTATTGCTTCTATGCCACTTGGGGGCTATGTACGTGCATTTATGAGCCCTAAAACGCCTCCAACATACACATCTTGGCCATTAGGTGAAACCACAGTACCAATGCGATTACTTTCTTCAACATTAAATGTAGGTTCTTCTTGTACAACCATGACCAGCACGGGACTAGCGGGCACAGTTAACTTACGTCATGGGCAGTTAAATACGCTAAATTATGACAGTGTAGTCACAGAGAAAGTCACCTATAACTGTAAATTTTCCATGTCAACAAAAGTTAGATTACGTCTCGATTATGCTACCGACGGCGACCCACAGAAACGTTTGCCGATGACCAGTAGTCAAAATAATAAAATTTATAGCGATTTGAGCATGACCGATGAAATAACCGGTCAAACGGGAAAAGATTTTAAAGTTGATATTAAAGATTTAAGAACCATTAAGATAACCAGTCATATTCAAGGCAGTAATGCTGTAGCAGGTGACTATAAAGGCTCCGCTTGGCTGATAGCGACATTTGATTAAGTTGTCTTTTATTTATAAATAGTGCCAGTCAAGGCACTATTTTTACTTACGAATAACTAGAAATAATGGATTACCAGCCAATCGCAACGCCAGCACCAACAACTGCACTGTCTGAATTATTCCAAGAGACAGAACTACGTAAGTTAACGTTTTCTTTGATTTGATATTGCGCCCCGACAGCGACAGCATTGCCATTACGGTAGTTACCTAAACCAGCACCAAGGCTAAAGCGTGTATTCATAGCATAAGGAATATTCGACATCGCAGCGACGGAAGCGATGCCTGAATTCGCTTGTTTAGTCGTTTTGCTGATTTTTTTCTCCATTTGAGAAAAATGAGCCGTATTTTCACTTTGAGCTTTATTAAAGTCTTCACGAAGAACGGTAAGTTTTTTTACATTTTCAGAATGCTTTTTATGATATTTTTTATCAGCTAAATCAATTTTATCATAAATATGAAGGTTGTTATGAGAAATAGCCTGTTGAGTATTTTTATCGATTTCTGACATCTTGGGCTCTAGCTCACGATATATATCTTCCATATCTTGATTGATTATTTTATAGATGTGGTCTTCTAAAGTAGATGGTGGATCGGTAATCAGTTTATTATGGTTGCCAAAAAGAGTTCGCAGACGATGCTCTTCATATTTTTTCATCACTGCTTTTTTATGTTCTATAGACGGTTTTTCAGTTGGTATTTCCGATAATGTTTCTGAGATAGCAACAATTGGCTCGATGAGAATAGAAGAAAGAGGTAACGCGAACGAGGTAGTTGATAACGAAGAGGTTAGTATCAATGTAAGTGAACTAACAATAAATCCTTTTTTCATTATATATCCTATATAAATTAATCAAATCTACTTTGCATTCTTTGCCGTAGATTCATTATGTTATACTGGATTTCACCAAGCAAAAACTCAGTAATAACGCATCATTAAATCGTGAATAGTGATTATTTCTTATTAAGCCAAATAATAAGGGAAATATATTCATCTAATTAATTGCTTCAATGTCTAATTATTGCGTTTTAAAGTTATTAAATAGTTAATCAACGACGACGTGGATCTGCGGTGATAAATTACCTGACGTTGGCTAAAGCACGAATACAATGAAATTCATTGTAGGAAGGGTAATAAACAGAAGTTGTCATATATAAGCTAATTTATTTAGCCCCCATTAATTGTTTTTTAGCGTGTTTTTTTTACGATAACATGTTATTTTTCTGTGAAATTTTATTTCGCTGTGTTTTTGATATTGGCAACAATGCCATTTTTTGCATCTTATCGTAAATTTAAACAGACGATAATGAGTTATAGCTTAAGTCAAGAGTGTGATTGAAGGATCTTTGAATTATGGCAGTAAGAGAGATTATTGAGATACCGGATGAAAGGCTGCGAGTACACTGTCACCCTGTGACTGATGTTGCTGCGGTACAAGGTTTGATCGATGATTTATTGGATACTATGTATAGCACCGATAATGGTATTGGTTTGGCGGCGACTCAGATAGGTGCATCGCAATCGGTGATGGTGATTGATATTTCTGAAAACCGTGACCAAC
The DNA here is from genome assembly GCF_016618195.1 of Providencia manganoxydans. Lineage (NCBI taxonomy): Bacteria > Pseudomonadati > Pseudomonadota > Gammaproteobacteria > Enterobacterales > Morganellaceae > Providencia > Providencia manganoxydans. The sequence goes on along the minus strand of NZ_CP067099.1, from coordinate 2,808,788 downwards.
CGATGGTGTTTGTTAATCCTGAAATTATTGAAAGTGAAGGGGAAACTAGCTATCAAGAGGGTTGTCTATCTGTCCCTGAAATTTACGCAGATGTTCCACGTTTTCAACGTGTTAAGGTCAAAGCATTAGATAGAGACGGCAATGAATTTATCGTCGATTCCGATGAGTTTTTAGCTATCGTGATGCAACATGAGATTGATCATCTACACGGTAAAGTGTTTCTTGATCATTTATCAACATTGAAACGTAATATGTTATTGAAAAAGCTAAAAAAACAGCAACGATTAAAGCAATAATTGAGTAGGCTCCATTGTTTCTACCCTAAATAATTCGAGATGTAATCAATAAGTGTATGTGACTAGTGCGGGAGAGCAACGTCACCATGCCTTAATCTAAACGGCTACAGCTTGATGTGAAGTGGTTATGAAGTGTCAGGTAGGGCGCCTGACACACATAACTACTCAAGAGGCTTTATTGTTTTTGGCGTGTCTGGCCAATTAAATTGGCCATAGCTGTTATTCAGTGCCCGAGTTTGATCTAATTGTTTAATTTCTTTACTTAAAAAATCTAGATGCTGCTGTAAATAGGTTTTGGTTACGCGTTCATTTTCAATGATTTGCTGCAACATTATCACTAATTCATTTGTGATGGGGTGTTGCGCTCCGAGCTCATGTGACAATTGCGTCAAATTTTCGACAGCATGGACATACTCTGTTTCGCGGGCGATTAACTGTTCCCACTCTTTTGCTTGTGCCAGTGCGACTAAATTTTCACTTAATACTAAAACATCACGGTAGATTTCATGTAAATCGATAGATTTATGACTATTCACCTGTTTATATTTCATCCACATTTGCTCCGATTTGCTGCCAAGTTGACGCAAGATCGGAGAGTAATTGGTAAACTTCTTGTATATAGGCCACATTATTTTCAAGGTTAGCCTTGAGTAAGCGGATCACCATGTAGTCATAAAGGCTCGCTAAATTATCCGCAATTTCACCACCTGCATCATGATTTAGCGCATGTTTTAAACCAGTATCAATGATATCAATTGCTTTGGAAAGTTCTTTACCTTTCGCGGCAATCTCATTTTGCTGCATAAAAATCTCAGCGCGTTTCAGGGCGCTTAATGCGCCCTTATATAAAATACTGATGAGTTGATAGGGGGTAGCGTTGATAATTTCACTTTCTATATCAACTTGTTGATAAGCTTGTTTTGCTTTTTGTTGGTACATATTAATTAACCTAAGAGTCTACCTAAAGAATTACTGGTACTAGTGAGCGAGTTCATCATTTTATCGAGATTTTGGAACTGACGGCGGTAGCCGTCCATAGTGCTTTCGATTTGTTTATTGGTTTGTTCAATACGTTTATCGAGGCTTTTCTTTTTCTTTTGCAGGCCATCAGTGGCGTTATGTATTGTTCCTTCTTTGTTATCAAGGGTCTTTTTCAAATATTCGAAGTTCTCAGTACCAAAACCCGTTTCTTTGCCATCGCCCATAAAGAAGGTTTTGACGCTAGCAGCGTTTTCTTTTAATGCTTCTTCAAACTTTTTATTATCGATCTCTAATGTACCGTCTAATTTTTGTTTGATCCCCAGTTTATTCAGAGTATCAATTTCACCACTTTGTTGTGCCGCTCGAACATGGGTACGCAGTTGGCTTTGGATCCCACGCAATGTAGAGTCACCAATGAGCGGGCCATTGGTTTTATCAGGTTCAGAGCCTTTATCTGTCGGTGTATATTTGGTTAGCTCAGTCGCTAGAGTTTGAAATTCATTATAGGCATCGACCCACGCTTTGATTTTAGCTTTAGCGGGTTCGATGTCGGAGGAAATAATTAAATGATCAGTTTTTGATGCTTCAGTTTCTTGTTTAAGCGTTAAGGTGAGACCAGGAAACAGGTCTTTCGCTTCATTGGTCTGTGATTCAAGTTCAAAGCCGTCGATGATTAATTGCGCATTTTGCGGTGCAACTTTTTGCTCCATATCAGGTGCGCCATTGATGATGACTTTATTATCTGCACCTAATTCTGATTTAACATTCATTAGGTTAGCTAGGTCATCATCACCGTCCACCTTGATATTGATACGGTGATCGGTACCTTCTTTTTTGGAGGTAAAGACAAGGTGATAATTATTGGTTTTATCTTTAATGATTGCCGCACTCACATTACTGTCTGTTTTATTAATTGCATCAGCAATTTCAATTAATGAAGTGTGTTCATTATCTAACTTAATAATGATGGGTTTTTTTTCAGCGGGTTGAGTAATGGTGATAGTCCGTTCTGCATTACCATTACCGAGTAGTTTTTTATTATCACTCAGACCCTTAGTAGCTATAGTTTGTGCTTTAGCTAAATTTTTAACCACAACATCGTGTACACCTGCAACCGCTTTTCCATCTGTTTTAACATCAAAGCTTTTATAGTCACCATTAACTTTAGTGGTACTGATATCACCATATTTTTTTAGATCTTCAGCGGCTTTTTTTAATTTCTCCAGTGATGATTGCATTTTGCCATAGGCACTGATTTGCGCATCATAGCTGGCTTTCTGTGTGGTTAATGGTTCCAAACGGCGCTTTTCAACCGCTTCAATTTGGCTCATTTGATTATTTAAATCTAAGTTAGCCCCGATACCGAGTGTCGCTATACCAGCCATGAATATCTCCTAAAAATGTTCTCGTTCAGAGGTTATCGGCGAGAAGCGCGGAAATCTTAGACTATATACACAAATAGTGATGGCACGAGTTAGCGACAGAAAGCAGCGTATTTATTTCTATTGGTGATAAATAAGTGGGTTTTAGCACTCATTTTGCCGTGTAAATCATTATATAAATTAAAGATATATGCATTTAGATGAAAATATTGAAATTAATGATTAAAGCAATTTTTAATCCTGCCGATAAATGTTTTGACGAATTAATCATTAAGAATAGGTGGTTAATTCAATATATAATATATATGAATAGAAAGGGTTTATATAATGTCACAAGTTATCAATACCAATATTTTGTCTCTGAATACTCAGAATAATTTGAATAAGTCACAAAGTGTGTTGGGAACCGCGATTGAGCGCCTATCTTCTGGCATGCGTATCAATAGCGCAAAAGATGATGCAGCAGGTCAAGCGATCGTTAACCGTTTTACGGCTAATGTTCGTGGTTTAACTCAAGCTGCACGTAATGCCAATGACGGTATTTCAATGGCGCAAACCGCTGAAGGTGCGGTTAACGAAATTAATAATAACTTACAACGCATTCGTGAGCTGACGGTACAGGCGAAAAACGGTTCAAACTCTGAATCGGATATTAAATCACTGCAAGAAGAGGTGTCTCAACGTTTAGCAGAAATTGATCGTATCTCTGCTCAAACCGATTTTAATGGTAATAAAGTGCTGAGCAAAGAGGGTGAGATGAAAATCCAAATCGGTGCACTGGATAATCAAACCATTTCATTAGATTTTAAAAAGATTGATAGTTCAGTACTAAAAATCGATGAGGTGGATTTATCGAAGAAAGGGCAAATTGGTAATGAAATCAAAAAACTCAATGAAACTGCTACGGCGGATATAGCCGCAGTAAAATATAAAGCAGGCACTGATGAAAAACTTTATAACGTCAAAGGTACGACTAATGAGTTTTATGTTGAAATTGATAAAACGGCAAGTGGTGGCGGTAAAGAATATTATAAAATTGATAAATCTAAAATTGATACAACTTCAGGGAGCGTTGATATATCGGGAGTTACCCAAGAAGCAACGGCTCCGACAACAGCAACAACTTTAGGTACCGAAATCGCTGATGGGGCTGTAGCTATTGCCGCAGTACCAGCCAAAGCCGCCATTAAACTAGATGCTGGACAAGAACTGTTCCAAAAATTAGAAACTGATGGCAGTGTAGCTACTGATAAATTCTTAATTAAAAAAGATGATCAGTATTTTGAAGTTAGCAGAAGCGACTTTGATGCCACTTCAGGTAAGCTGAGTTCAGCTATTGTTGCTACTAAGCTTGACCCAACGAAGGCGATTACGACCGATATCCATGATGAGCCATTAAAAGCATTAGATGAAGCGCTGAAAACCGTGGATAGCATGCGCTCTACATTAGGTGCGGTACAAAACCGTATGGAATCAACCGTCACAAACCTTCAAAATACCGTTGTTAGCTTGAGTGCTGCACGTAGTCGCATTCAAGATGCGGATTTTGCTACTGAAGTGTCCAATATGACCAAAGGGCAAACTTTACAACAAGCCGGTATGGCGGTGTTAGCACAAGCTAACCAAACGACTCAAAGTGTTCTAAGCCTATTACGTTAATTTAAGTCTCTGGTTATCTCAGGTTAGGCACTCTGACTTGAGGTAACTTTTATTTTATTGATTACACCAATGCACTTCTCATACCGACATTTCTTGCTATAAAAAGACCTTATCTTTATCACCTTTGCTAAAACACCCACCAATTAAACTATAAATCTAAAGCATTCGGAAAATAAATATCTTATTGTTATTCATGGTAATTATTATTTGCTTTGTTTTATTTCGGAAATTATTTGTTGAAAACCCTAAAGGCCTTTTTGCTGCCGCCGATAATCATATTCGTGGCAACAATGGAATGGCTTAATAAATCAGCCTTCCTTATTATTATCGAATAACAAGGACTTATATCATGGCACAGGTCATCAACACTAATGTTCTGTCTCTGACAACACAAAATAACTTAAACCGTTCACAAGGTGTACTGGGTACCGCAATTGAGCGTTTGTCTTCCGGTTCACGTATCAACAGCGCAAAAGATGATGCTGCGGGTCAGGCGATTGCTAACCGTTTTACATCTAATGTTAGAGGTCTGACTCAAGCTTCTCGTAACGCTAACGACGGTATTTCAATGGCGCAAACCACGGAAGGCGCATTGAACGAAATCAACTCTAACTTACAACGTATTCGTGAGCTGACTGTTCAAGCAAAAACCGGTTCTAACTCTGAATCAGATATTAAATCGATTCAAGAAGAAGTCGATCAACGTTTAAAAGAAATCGACCGTATTTCTGAACAAACTCAATTTAACGGTGTTAAAGTTCTGAGCGGCGAAAAGCCAACTATGACTGTACAAGTGGGGACTAACGATAAAGAAAAAATCAGCTTTGATCTGAAAAAAGTCGATAGCTCAACGTTAAATGTTAAAGGTTTTAAAGTGGGAGCTGAGTCTTCTGCTATTAGAGAAAGTGATTTAACAGAGAAAAAAGCTGCTGATATTGCAGCAGCAGACTCAGATGGTAAGGTTGCAGCTGACTTAGGAAAAGTCACTGTTAACTATGCAGGTAAAGAACAAAAAGATGTTGCTGTAACTAAAGCTTTTACAGATAAAGACGGTAATTATTATGTAACTGCAACCGTTAAAGACGATAAAGGCGCAGATAAGTCAGTGACCTTTAAAGCAGATGAACCTGTTGTGACTAACCCTGCTGATGCGACTAATGCGAAAACTATTCAATTTAAAGCAGGTGCTGAAGTTGAAATTCTAGCAAAAGGCTCAGCTGAAGAAAAAGCAGCAGAGAAAGCAGAACAACAACTGAAAGATCTCGATGACGCAATCAATTCAGTTGACGGTATGCGTTCTTCACTGGGTGCGATCCAAAACCGTTTCCAATCAACAATCAACAACCTGAACAACTCAGTCAACAACCTGAGTGCTGCACGTAGCCGTATCGAAGATGCTGATTTTGCTACCGAAGTATCTAACATGAGCCGCGGTCAAATTCTGCAACAAGCAGGTACTGCAGTGCTGGCACAAGCAAACCAAGTTCCACAAGGTGTTCTGAGCCTGTTGCGTTAATTTTTACTCCCTTTCTATTCTATTCTACCGAAGGCCAGATATTTCTGGCCTTTTTTATCTTGTTTAGAATGTAATTAAGAAGGTGGATCTTTATACGGTTTTTATTTGGGTTAGGTAAAATAGCGCCAATTTACCCCATTACTCTACGGATTGAATTATTAAGCAACTAGCATAATAAATACCTTTGTATAAGTCTTAAAGGGTGATGCCGGTTGTGAGTGATTTATATACTGCCGAAGGTGTAATTAATAAAAATAGCCTGTGGGAGCGTTATTATCCGCTAATACGACATGAGGCCCTTAAACTGCAAGTAAGACTCCCTGCGAGTGTTGATATTGATGACTTGATCCAAGCGGGCGGCATTGGTTTATTGCATGCATTAGAGCGTTTTGATGTCACGCAAGGTGCGTCATTTGCGACTTATGCAGTACAGCGTATCCGTGGTTCAATGCTCGATGAGTTACGTAGCCGAGACTGGGCGCCGCGCAGTGTACGCCGCCAAGCACGCGAAATGGCAAAAGCGATTGGGGAATTGGAGCAATCCTTAGGCCGTACAGCCACAGAAAGTGAAATTGCAGATGCATTGCAAATCGATATTGTGGAATACCGCCAAGCGTTACTTGATACCAATAATAGCCAACTATTTTCCTATGATGAGTGGCATGAAATTCACGGAGAAAGTTGTGAACCCACCATGGATGAAAACGAGGGGGGAAATCCATTCAATCTATTAATGGAAGCCAATATACGCTCACAAGTAATTGAAGCAATTGAACAATTACCCGAGCGCGAAAAATTGGTACTCACCCTTTATTATCAAGAAGAGCTAAATTTAAAAGAGATTGGGGCTGTACTGGAAGTGGGGGAGTCGCGTGTTAGTCAATTACATAGCCAAGCAATAAAACGACTGCGCGGCCGTTTAAAATCGCTCACGGAATAAACAAGAATGCGGCAATCTGCCGCAGATAATTTAATATCCAGTTAAATCGCTTTTACACCGATATAGTTAACGGATCAAATGACTTTAGAGCTTAATTGGTTTACTCATTCTATAGGGCAATGCTCACTTTTCCTGTTGAGAGAGATCATTTTTGATGGAATGGATTAATGTGTCATTAAAGCGATAGCAAACGAGATGATTGAATAGACTGGGGGCAAATAATGGCTTCCTACGGTTTCATTTGCAGAAAGCCATTATCATCGTTATAAATTAGCAGCCTCAGCAATAAGTTTACCGAGCTCATCCCAGCTTTCACTGTCTATTAAGTGATTAGGCACCATCCATGAACCACCACAAACCAATACAGATGGTAAGGCAGTATAATCTTTAATATTTTTAGGGCCGATCCCACCAGTAGGCATAAAGCTCACTGGATAAACCGCGCTTAATGCTTTTAACATCGCAACACCGCCTGAAGCTTCTGCGGGGAAGAATTTAACGGTAGTTAAATTAAATTCTAATGCTTGTTCAACAAGACTCGGGTTGTTCAGACCAGGAATGATAATGACATTTTTTTGTTGGCAGTAAGCAACGATTTTAGGGTTAAAACCTGGACTCACAATAAAATCAACCCCAGCTTCAATAGCTTGATCGACTTGCTGAGTTGTTAATACGGTTCCTGCACCGATTAAGATTTCAGGGTAAGCTGCACGCATGTTTTTAATCGCTTGAACCGCCGCTGAGGTACGAAACGTCACTTCAGCACAAGGTAAGCCATTTTCGACTAATGTTTTAGCAAGCGCTGCGCCATGCTGTGCATTATTAATAGTAATAACGGGAACAACACTGATTTTTTTTAATTTCTCAATTAATCGATTCATGATTACGCCTTTTGGGATTGATTTAATGTCATTTGGGGCATGGCATCGTTAGGGATAATGGCACCGCGATGTTGGATCACTGTCCCAGCAAGAAGATGACCTGTACTGGCAGCTTCGGCAGGTGTTCCTCCTAAAATGCGACAAGCCAGATAGCCTGCACTGAAAGAGTCACCCGCAGCAGTGGTATCAACAACATTGCTCACTTGATCCGCAGGGATCTCTTGTTGTTGATTATCGATAACGATATAGCAGGGTTTTTCGCCTCGTTTAATGATGATTTCATTGACGCCATATTGTTGAGCACGAGTAATAGACTGATTTTCATGCTGATCGCCATATAGCAGTTGCTCATCATCAAAGGTCAAGAAAGCCATATCTGTCAGCGCAAGCATATGTTGATAAGCCGCTTGGGCAGCTTCAATAGACGGCCATAATGCAGGACGATAATTATTATCAAAGATAATTTCCGCACCAGATTGGCGCGCCGTCTCAAGTAAAGTAAACAATAAATTGCGCGTGGGTTCAGGTAAAATAGCTAAGCTAACACCGCTTAGGTAGATGAATTGTTGTTGGTTGAGTAATTGCTGAGTGTCAGATGCGGTTTGTTCATTCAACCAATATTTAGCTGCTGAATTATCGCGCCAGTAGAAAAAACGACGCTCGCCATCTGCTGAGGTTTGAATCAAATACATGCCGGGCAGGTGTCTATCTGAGATAACAACGTGATCGGTATTGATGCCTTCTTTTTGCCAGCTGGTTAACATTTGCTGGCTAAAAGGATCTTGCCCAAGCCCAGTTAAATAGCGTGTCATCACACCGAAAGAAGCGGTGAGGCGAGCAAGGTAGAGTGCAGTATTGAGCGTATCCCCTCCAAAGGTTTGTTTAAATAATTCCCCTGATTTCTGTAACTCAACCATGCATTCACCGATAATGGCAACTTGTAGAGTTTTAGCCATGTTTGTTTACCACCTGCATTTTATTGTCATTCTAAAAATCATCATTGAATGGTTGTCATTAAAGCCCATTTTTTAGGTAACTTCAATAAAAATGAAACAGTGTTTTAAAAAAATCGAATCGCTGTTCTTGTTTTTTATAAGGGGGTTCTCTATGCTGTGTAGCAGTCAATAAAATGGCATATACTCGTCGTGCTTCAAGTCGCGGAGCTTTTCGTTAAAGGGCGGTGATTGCCACCTATCTGCAACTTGAATTATTTTGAGTCTATAAGGAATGGTTAATAATGACGGATAATGTCACGCAAACAGACGCGGTATCTTCTGTAGTGAAAGTATTCAGTATCCTGAGCGCATTAGGAGAGCAAAAAGAGATCGGGGTATCTGAACTCTCCCAACGCTTATTCATGTCAAAAGCGACAACTTATCGCTTTTTACAAACCATGAAGCAACTGGGATATGTGGTACAAGAAGGGGAAGCGGATAAATATTCTCTGACACTTAAATTATTTGAATTAGGTGCTAAATCGCTAGAGTATGTTGATTTAATTGAAATTGCTGATAAAGAAATGCGCCATATTGGTCAATTAACTCATGAGGCATTACATCTTGGTGCATTTGATGATAATGCGATTATTTATATTCATAAAATTGATTCTAGCTATAATTTACGCATGTATTCGCGAGTTGGACGACGTAATCCTTTGTATTGTACCGCTATTGGTAAAGTGCTGTTAGCTTGGCAAGATGAAGAGATTGTCAAAGGAATATTAGAACAGATTGAATTTGTTAGAAAAACAGAGACGACATTATTGAATGCAAATCAGCTAACGGTTGAATTAGCGATGGTGCGAGAACAAGGTTACGCAGAGGATAGAGAAGAACAAGAGCTAGGGTTACGTTGTGTTGCCGTGCCTATTTATGATCGTTTAGGGCAAGTTATTGCAGGATTATCAATATCTTTCCCAACTATTCGCTTTGATGAACAACAACTAGACGATTATGTGAGTTTATTAAAGGTGGCGGGATGTAATATTTCTGAGATGATGGGGTATCATAATTACCCATTATAGTTGCGGTGTTGTTGAGTATGCTCATTTGCCGGCTCACTGTATTTTGAATGATTTAAAGCCTCGAAGGCTATTATCCATTAAACTTTGTGTGGTTAACAGTTTAGTCATAAAAAAACAAATAAAATCAATCGATTGAAATTTGATGAAAATATCATTCATCTGTTGATAAATCGTCCATTAATGCGAGTTTTTTTAAGATAAAACTCGCCATTTCATTCGTCATATCTATAATTTTTGATAATTTTATTATCAAGATATGATTATGTTTAAAAGCTTATTAATATTCAGCATGTTTATTATTTCCGTTCCAAGTATGGCAACGGATTATACCTTCAAAGAAAAGTCTCCCGCAGATCGCGTATATAGTGAAAACTATCAAGGTATTGATACTGTCAAACAGCAACAACGTTTCGTTTTTGATCCTAAAAAGAAGATCCCTGAAGCGGAGCGTCATTATGAAGATTTACTGGCTGAAAAGCAGCAACAAGGTAATACTTGGGGAAATTGGAATAATGATCTCTGTCATCGCTCTGTTGTCACCAAGGGATGTACTGGTGAACCTACATGGCTGCATGATCCTGAACAGCTCAAACAGATGATTGAACAAGCAAGGAAATAAGGAAAGGCGCGATAGTGCCTTTCCTTAGGTTTTCATAACTCATCATTTAAATTGATTATTTAAGAGCATTGACAAAGCGTTCCGTATATTCAAAATCCTTGGTTTGTGCTGAGTTTCCTGAGTAGGACGCTGATGCTGATTCACCAACGCCAACTCTATCGCGGGTTAAACTCCATATTGAAATTAAGTTCACTCCATTGGTTTTTGCAAAACTACTTAGGGTATTAATATCATCAAAGTTAAATATAGATTTATCATCATTAAGGCCGATCATTGGTGTGACTTGTACTAAATCATATAGCTCCGTATCTGTCAGTGTTGGGTAGTAAATTTTTAATTGGTTTTTTAGACTGCTTGCTACATCAACCGCTGCTTGTCCCATATTTTTATCAGTTCCTTGACCATAATCCATTGCCATACCATTAACTTTCATTTTTAAACCCGCATTAACGGATTTTTGTACTAAGGCTAACCCTTTTGTAACAAGGCCATATGGCATGACCGGTAATGTGAGACTTAAAACGATATCAGGGTTATTTTTCATGATGGTGACTAATGCGCTAAAAGCTTTATCGGCATCGTATAAATCATTTTCGAAATCAAAGTCCAGTTGTGAAGCGCCAAGCGTATCAATCACGTCTTGGTAGGTGGCAATAAGTTGCTCAACGGTTTGTCTAACTGAAATATCATAGTTAGCAGCCCCTCCAAAGGACACTATCACTTTGATATTGGCATCAATCAAGGCATCACAAAATGGTTTAGCCCAAGAGATAGGCATACTTGAGTATGCTCCCCATGCAGCATTATTATTCGCATCCGCAGTTAAAAAAGCTAAGTAAACACCATCAACGCCTTTACTGATCGCAGCTTGGCTATATTTAGGGTTTGGTTTACCGTTGGGGGAAAGTGGATCATTCCAAATCGCATCAACAGTCACATCAAAATAAGGTGAAAACAGTGTTTTTTTCATCATCATTTCTCTTTCAATAGCGGAAATTTTTCCTGCTTACATTGGGTCGTTAACGATAAAATTACGCCATATTCATTGGTTAAATGATGAAGACATTAATGACTTGTCATGAAATTTATTGGAAAAACGTGCAGGCCGTTGCAAGCCTAAAAAGGACTCAAACGAGTCCTTTTTAGGTAGTACGGTTAGTTAGTTTCAGGGAAAGTTAGTGTTGAACCGGGGGCTTCACGGCTTAAGTGAATAAAGTTAAGGTGTTTTTCATATTGATCTAAGATATCACTGATCACTTGTTCTTTAGTAAAGTCCATTAAATCATTACCTTGAGTTCCTTCCCATAAAAAGGTTTCTAATCGGTAATAGTGTGATTTCCCTGAGCGTGCTCGATAGGTGAAACCCGGTACTGAATAGCGTTGAGGCCAAATTTGATAAATAAAGTTTTGCTCTTCAACTAAATCGACAACCAGCTCTAAATGGTTTAATCGCTCATCTGCAACCGGTGGAAGGCTATTAAATTCAACCTTTGCACCCCGCAGTGATAGCTCTTTTGCCACTTCTTGCATGGCCGGTACGCACACAAGATCGAGCATCCTTTGGGTATAAGTGGTTCCAGGGAAATTCATCACTCGACCAAGGCGCTGTTTCCAGTTTAATTTGCCATTGCCATATAAAGGCGCAGGTGCGCTGGTCGTTAATGAACTGACACGTCTAAAATCTTCAACTTTTAATGACTTATATAGACCCGCCATGATAAAGAAAATCACAAAACTAAATGGTAAACCCATGATCACGGTCGTGTTCTGTAAAGCAGAAACACCATCGGTCATCAACATACCAAGGGTTAATAAACCGATGGCGATTGACCAAAAAATACGCAACCAGTTTGGCGCATCATTGTTAATATCGCTTAAATTAGAGGTGAAATTACCAAGTACTAAGGAGCCTGAGTCAGCAGATGTCACGTAAAATAACAAGCCAGTGATGGTGGCGACAGAAGCGGTTAAGCCAAAACCCGGGTAAAGCTCAAGTAGTGAGTAAAAGCCCTTCTCGGGAGCGGCAAGAACGGTTTCGGCGAGCGCTTTATTACCATGAATGATTTCATAGAGTGCGCTATTACCAAAAATGGATAGCCAAAGCAGGGTGAATACAAATGGAATGATCAAGGTGCCAATAACGAATTGGCGTATAGTGCGTCCGCGGGAAATACGTGCAAGAAAGAGCCCTACAAATGGTGACCATGCAACCCACCACGCCCAGAAAAAGAGCGTCCAGCTATTCATCCAATCCGTTGGTCTATCAAAAGCGAAGCTGTTAAGGGTCATACCCATAAAGCGGTTAATATAGTCGCCGACATTCAGTACTAAGGCATTGAGTAAGAATTCAGTATCACCAACAAAGAGAATAAATAAGATCAAACCAAAAGCCAGTAACACATTTAGCTCAGATAAAACGCGGATCCCTTTATTAACCCCTGAAGTTGCTGAAATTACAGCCATAATAACGGAAAGTAGGATCAATCCACCTTGAGCGGCCAGCCCCTGTGGGATATCGAATAGGACTTTCAACCCATAGTTAAGCTGTACAACACCGATGCCTAATGTGGTTGCAATTCCAAAGATGGTACCAATAACGGCGGCAATATCGACGGTGTGGCCAATTGGCCCGTAAATTCGTTTACCAAATATAGGATATAGCGCGGAGCGAATGGTTAAAGGTAAATTATATCGATAACTAAAATACCCCAGAGCGATCCCCATCAATGCGTACATAGACCAGCCCGTCAGGCCATAGTGGAATAGGGTCCACACCATCGACTGACGGGCTGCTTCTAATGTTTGCCCTTCGCCAGTTGGCGGTAGCATATACTGTGTCACAGGCTCTGCTACAGAGAAGAACATCAGGTCAATACCGATCCCTGCTGCAAATAACATTGCAGACCAACTGAGCACACTGAATTCAGGCTTAGATTGCTCGGGCCCTAACTTGATATTACCAAACCGTGAGGTGGCGATAAAAATCACAAACACGATATACAAGGTTGCTGCTAATAAATAATACCAACCAAATGTTTTGGATACCCAGCCTAGCGTGGCAACGATCCATTGATTGGCGGTTTCGGTCATGAGTATGGTGAAAAATGAAAACGCTAGGATTAACCCAGCGGAATAGAAAAAAACCACAGAATTCAGTTTGTCTTTCTGCTGATTTTTTGGACTGTTTTGAGTTGTCATCGGCAGTTCCACAATTTTATTTGTTTAAAAGTTAAAAGTTGCATTCTTTACTAACTGTTTGAATTTTTAGCAAAGATTCAAATTTTCACGGCTATCCTCTCCTTACGTTTGTAAAATCTTTGTGATAAAATATAGTTAATATTGATTGAATGTTCAATTAAAAAAAAGTTTAATAATAGTGTTCACTGTATTTTTTAGGTTTAGAGATCATGCCGAAGATAGGAATGCAATCGATACGTAAGCAGCAGCTAATTCAAGCCACACTTGAAGTGATTAATGAGGTTGGAATGCAGGAAGCTAGCATCGCATTAATTGCTCGCAAAGCGGGAGTATCAACAGGAATTATTAGCCATTACTTCCGCGATAAAAATGGTTTATTAGAGGCCACAATGCGCCATATTCAGTACCAGCTCGGTTTTGCTGTTGCAATGCGTTTAAGGATGTTGAGTCATGCCGAGCCTAAGCAACGCATTCAAGCTATTGTGGAAGGTAACTTTGATCCTTCACAGATCAGTGAAGCGGCAATGAAAACATGGTTAGCGTTTTGGGCAAGCAGTATGCATCAACGCAATTTAAATCGCTTACAACAGGTCAATGATAGACGGTTATATTCAAACTTAAGTTATGAGTTTGCGCGTGTGCTGGATAAGCAATCGGCACGTATGGCTGCAAAAGGCCTAGCAGCGTTGATTGATGGGATTTGGTTACGTAGCGCGTTAAGCAACGAAACATTTCCACTACAGGATGCATTAACCATTACCAACGAATACATCGATATGCAATTTGAACGACATGGTCAGAGCTAAGCCTTAGCTTTAATTGAAGGAGATATTATGCACCAATCCCAATTACATAAACTCTATATCCACGGTGGATATGTGGATAGTTCACAACCTGAGTGTGAGCAGTTTGATGCAATTAACCCAGCAAATGGTGAAGTGATCGCACGTTTACAATCAGCTAGCCATGAAGATATTAATTGGGCGGTGGAAAGTGCTCATCAAGGGCAAAAAATTTGGGCGGCAATGACGGCAATGGAACGTTCACGTATTTTGCGTCGAGCCGTTGATTTATTGCGTGAACGTAACGAAGAACTCGCTCAACTTGAAACATTGGATACAGGTAAACCGATATCAGAAACCCGTTATGTCGACATTGTAACAGGTGCAGATGTGTTGGAGTATTATGCAGGTCTGATCCCCGCTTTAGAAGGGGAGCAGATACCTTTGCGTGATAGCTCATTCGTTTATACACGCCGTGAACCACTGGGGGTTGTTGCTGCGATTGGCGCATGGAATTACCCTATTCAAATTGCTCTGTGGAAATCGGCTCCCGCCTTAGCTGCTGGTAATGCAATGGTATTCAAACCCAGTGAGGTCACCTCATTAACTGCACTTAAATTAGCTGAAATTTATACCGAAGCAGGCCTACCCGCTGGCGTATTTAATGTTGTTACTGGTGGCGCCGAAATTGGGCAATGGCTATCAGAACATTCAGGTATCGCTAAGGTTTCGTTTACAGGTGGTGTTGCGACAGGCAAAAAAGTCATGGCAAATGCATCTGGCTCGACACTTAAAGAAGTGACAATGGAGCTAGGTGGTAAATCACCCTTGATCATTTTTGATGATGCCGATCTCGATATCGCCGCAGATATTGCCATGATGGCTAATTTTTACAGCTCAGGGCAAGTCTGTACTAATGGGACGCGAGTGTTTGTGCCTGAAGCATTAAAACAGAAATTTGAAGCTAAAATCCAACAACGTGTAGGGCGTATTCGAATTGGTTCGCCGGTTGATCCTGATACCAATTTTGGACCACTTGTCAGTTTCTCTCATATGGAAAATGTCTTGCGCTACATTGAGATAGGTAAACAGCAAGGCGCTACATTACTGTGTGGGGGGGAACGTTTCATTGAAGATGAGTTTGCTCAGGGAGCTTACATATTGCCTACTGTCTTTACCAACTGTACAGATGATATGCGGATCGCCCAAGAGGAAATTTTTGGCCCTGTGATGAGCATTCTCAGTTATCAATCGGAAGATGAAGTGATTGAGCGAGCGAATAATACATTATATGGACTAGCAGCAGGGGTGGTTACCCGTGATATATCACGTGCTCACCGAGTCATTCATCAATTGGAAGCGGGTATTTGTTGGGTTAATACATGGGGCGAATCACCGGCTCAAATGCCTGTTGGCGGTTACAAGCACTCAGGGGTTGGGCGTGAAAATGGCTTAGTCACATTACAAAATTACACTCAAATCAAATCCATTCAAGTTGAGCTCGAGGAATTTTCATCCGTATTTTAATCACTTATTTTTAATTTGACTGAAACAGAGGAGATAACAATGGTCTATGATTACATTATTATCGGTGCTGGTTCAGCCGGTAACGTTCTCGCTACTCGCCTGACAGAAGATCCTGATGTTACTGTGCTGCTCCTTGAAGCTGGAGGACCGGACTATAGGTTCGATTTTCGCACTCAAATGCCGGCGGCATTAGCATATCCGTTACAGGGTCGCCGTTATAACTGGGCTTATGAAACGGAGCCTGAACCTCACATGAATAACCGCCGTATGGAATGCGGCCGAGGCAAGGGGTTAGGCGGCTCTTCGTTAATCAACGGTATGTGTTATATCCGTGGTAATGCATTAGATTTCGATGAATGGGCTAAGGCGCCTGGGTTAGAGGATTGGAACTATCTCAATTGCTTACCGTATTTCCGTAAAGCGGAAACGCGAGATATCGGTGAAAATAGCTATCATGGCGGTGATGGCCCCGTCAGTGTGACGACGCCAAAGCAAGGTAACAATGTGTTATTTCATGCGATGGTTGAGGCTGGTGTACAGGCGGGTTATCCGAGAACCGATGATCTTAATGGTTACCAACAAGAGGGTTTCGGCCCGATGGATAGAACGGTTACCCCGAAAGGCCGTCGTTCTAGTACTGCGAGAGGCTATCTTGATCAGGCTAAGGCACGTAAAAACTTAACTATTATCACCCATGCGACCACTGATTTGATTGAGTTTGAGTCGAAAAAAGCGACGGGGGTGCGTTTTTATCAAGGAAACAGTAAAAACGCGGTTCAAGTTAAGGCGCGTAAAGAGGTGTTATTATGCGCTGGTGCGATTGCTTCACCACAGATATTACAGCGTTCTGGTGTGGGGCCTGAAGAGGTTCTAAAACAGTTCAATATCCCTATCGTACATTCGCTTCCTGGTGTTGGCGAAAATTTACAGGATCACTTGGAGATGTATTTGCAATATGAATGTACGCAACCCGTATCGCTATACCCTGCATTAAAATGGTATAACCAACCCGGTATTGGGGCAGAATGGTTATTTAAAGGCACTGGTATAGGGGCGAGTAATCAGTTTGAAGCTGGCGGTTTTATTCGTACGAGCAAAAAGTTTGCTTGGCCAAATATTCAATTCCATTTCTTGCCAGTCGCAATCAACTACAATGGCAGTAATGCCGTTAACGTACATGGTTTTCAAGCTCATGTTGGCTCCATGCGCTCCCCTAGTCGTGGACGTGTAAGGTTAAAATCAACGGATCCTTATCAACATCCAAGTATCTTGTTTAATTACATGTCATGTGAACAGGATTGGGAGGAGTTTCGTGCAGCAATTCGTATCACGCGTGAAATTATGTCTCAGCCTGCATTAGCACCTTATCGAGGTGAAGAAATTAGTCCTGGTAAGTACGTTCAAACGGATGAGGAATTGGATGCTTTTGTGCGTGAGCGCGCAGAAACCGCATTTCACCCTTGTGGGACGTGTAAAATGGGAAATGATGAGATGGCGGTTGTTGATGGTGCAGGTAAAGTGCATGGCCTTGAAAATTTAAGGGTAATTGATGCATCGATTATGCCGTTGATTATTACAGGCAATTTGAATGCGACAACTATTATGATCGCAGAAAAAATAGCGGATAAAATCCGTGGACGGGCGCCTCTTCCCACAAGCCAAGCGGATTATTATGTTGCTGGTGAAGCCGAAACACGCCAAATCTGATGAGTTTACGAAAAAAGCCCTCTATAAAAGAGGGCAAATAAATCGAAAACGAGAACATCTGTATAACATTTATTTTTTACCTACCAGAGCAGACCAGTACACTCGTGCTTAGGTA
This sequence comes from Providencia manganoxydans, assembly GCF_016618195.1. NCBI lineage: Bacteria > Pseudomonadati > Pseudomonadota > Gammaproteobacteria > Enterobacterales > Morganellaceae > Providencia > Providencia manganoxydans. The sequence goes on along the minus strand of NZ_CP067099.1, from coordinate 2,791,162 downwards.
AGATAAAATATTGGGAGCTTGCTCACTATCTAGGTTCACTTAACCGATTTTATTAACCATTCTAAATAGCTGCCATCTACTTGATCTAAATCCAGACAAATCAGTTCAGGTGTTTCATAAGGGTGAATTTCTTTGATTGTCGCAAATAATTTAGATTGGTTTTTGTAGGTAGATTTGATGAATAACATAATTTCTTTGTCTTGGGCTATCCCATCCTCCCATCGATAAAGTGACGTTAGCTCAGGAAGCAGTGACACGCAGGCTGCTAAGTGTTTATCTAATAACAATTGAGCAATTTTTATCGCATTACTTTGGCTGTTTGTCGTGCATAAAATAATACAAGGTTGTAGTTCATTTTTGTAGCTGACATCATTTTTAGTCATTTAAATTCCCTCAGAATAATTGCTTTATTTAGTGTGCATCCATGGTTAAGGGTAGATTAAATAGCCATACTGTGTATGAAGATTAATCAATTGCTAATTGTAATGCAGGGGAAAATAGTTTGATACCTGACGTTTAGAGAGAATTTTAAGGTGATTGTCGTTAATGATTAAGCGAAGGTGAGTTTATTATTTGTACATTATTATTCGTGAAGTGTGAAGGTCATAATTTAGTCGCTTGTAGTGAGTAATAAGATAGAAAATGAATAATTCGATTCAGCCTTCATTTTTACTAGCTGTAATATAAATTATCTAAGTTTTTTTGTATATTGCATACGCCAAAAAGTGATGGTTCTGGAAAATAAATTAGATTTTTCACTTATTTACCCATTCACCGAGTGAAGTGGTGTTTTTTTGATTATAAATTGATGTGCTTATTATTTTAATAATAACAAGGTAAATGAAATGATACCTGTTAGTTAAATTTTTAAGAATGTTTGTTGAATTGATTAATTACCTTTTGTTACTAAATTAAAGTCGTTTTTTATATGTAAAGATGTATAACTCAATGATAACGATCAAAGTCTTTCAACGATATTTAGCTAACATAACTGTAAAGATAAAAATATATTATTAGTACTCGTTATTCTTCCAGCTACAGCGTTTTACATTAAGGTATGTTGTTCATGATTTATTTCCTGCCTAGCTGAACTGCGAATTATTTAGAGTACAGTTTTTTGTTTCCATCTTAAAACGTGTATGGATGCCTGACATGAATAAACTGACCCCGTTAAAACCGATACCTACATTGATTGCTGTTGCTATTACCCTCATTATTTGGTTCGTGATCCCTGTTCCCGAAGGTGTTAATCCTGATGCTTGGCATTTATTGGCGCTCTTTGTTGGAACTATTGCGGCGATTATTGGTAAGGCACTTCCTATTGGTGGTGTTTCTATCATTGCTATTGCATTAGTCGCCGTGACGGGGGTGACTAACCCTAATTCGACGAAAGCGGCAATTGCAGATGCATTAAGTGGTTTTTCAAATGATCTTATTTGGCTGATTGGTATTTCTATCATGGTCTCAATGAGTTTAAATAAGACCGGATTAGGGGCTCGAATTGGTTATTATGTGATATCTTTATTTGGTAAAAAAACACTCGGGATCGCTTATTCATTAGCCATTGCAGAAACAGTGCTTGCTCCTGTTACCCCGAGCAATACTGCACGTGGTGGGGGGATCATTCACCCCATAATGCGTTCAATTGCCGATAGTTTTGGCTCTAAAGCCGATGATGGCACCGCAGGAAAAATAGGCCGTTATCTTTCTTTGGTTAACTATAATATTAACCCAATTACTTCTGCGATGTTCATTACTGCAACAGCACCAAACCCGCTTATTGTGAGTCTGATCGTCAGTGAAGCGGGGGGCACACATGAATTGACTTGGTCAATGTGGGCGATTGCTGCTTTTGCTCCAGCTCTGGTTTCACTGATACTGATGCCGCTGGTGATTTATTTCATGTATAAGCCCGAAATAACTTCAACGCCAGATGCGCCAAATTTCGCCAGAGAACGTTTACAGCAGTTAGGGCCAATTTCATTACCTGAAGTGATCACGTTAGGCGTCTTCCTGTTATTGCTATTAATGTGGGCAGGAGTACCTGCGATGCTATTTGGCTCTAGTTATACTATTAACGCGACGACTGCGGCATTTATTGGTCTTGGGATCTTATTGGCCACAGGGGTGATTAATTGGGATGATGTGCTAAAAAATAAAGGTGCGTGGGATACGGTTGTATGGTTTGCTGCGTTAGTGATGATGGCAAGTTTTTTAGGCAAACTCGGCTTAATTAAATGGATGTCGCTCTCAGTGGGCACTTCGATTGATAATATGGGGCTTAGCTGGGTTTGGGGAGCACTTATTTTAGTGCTAATTTATGTCTACTCACATTATTTCTTCGCTAGTACCACCGCACATATTACGGCTATGTTTGGGGCATTTTTTGCAGCAGGCTTGGCGTTAGGTGCGCCACCTATGTTGTTAGGTTTAACATTAGCATTCTCATCATCACTGATGATGTCATTAACGCATTACGGAACAGGTACGGCACCGATTATCTTTGGGTCTGGTTATGCGACTTTAGGGGAATGGTGGAAAGCGGGATTTGTGATGAGCGTTGTTAACCTAATTATTTGGATAGGTTTAGGTAGTATTTGGTGGAAATTCCTCGGTTATTGGTGATTAATTAGCCCATAAAACCCAGATAGCAATAGCCATCTGGGTTTTATATTTTAAATCGCCTAGCTTATTAACAGGATCAATAGAAAACTGCCAACACAAGCAATCAGCATTATTTGCAGCCAACTCGCTTTTGATGAATTCTTCCATAATAAATTGATTTCGTCTGGATGAGCATATTTACGCGCACGGATGGCATTTTTGGTATTTTTAATTAATTCAAACTGGCTGAGCGAATCTTTGTGTGTACAGTTCATCATGTCCACCTTGATTTATGTGTTTTACTATATGGCTATTATCTCACTCGGCAGAATGAGAAAAATTGACCAATCTGTTACAAGATTTCCTCATTTAATGAGTCGAAAAATGAAAATGTTTTAGTCAAACAGACAATAGACCGTGTCAGCCGTATTTAAGAGGAAGAATTTGAGCTGTGAACGTCATATTTAGAGAGCGAATTCGCGAGCGACGATAAAATATCCATTGGCATTTAGCCGATAGTTAGTATGATTATCGCTAACACATCGTATTAACTGGTATCAATGCCAATGCATTCCCAAAGAAAAGCTGAATTATTTTTAGTCTTAACCACATTTATTGCCGCGTGGGGATGGGTTTTTTCACGAGAGGCAGTGCAGGGAATGCCCATATTTGCTTTTCTCGGCAGTCGTTTCTTATTGGCTGCAATCATCTTATTGCCATTCTGTGGTGGCAAGCGTAATCAATTTCGCTTACGACAACTGCCTAGCGCTTTAATGACCGGTGGTTGGATGGCGCTAAACCTCGCACTATGGATATACGCTGTTGCGACGACAGATTCTATTGGCGAGGGAGCATTTATCATGAGCTTGGCAATGTTATTTGTCCCTTTAGTTGGATGGATTATTTTAAAAATTCGTCCCTCACGCTATTTTTGGCAAGCTCTGCCTATCGCGGTACTCGGACTCGCTTGTTTGACGTTATTTAAAGGACAAATCCAGTTTAAAAGCAGCCAACTGTGGTTTTTAGCCGCGGCAATCGTTCAGGCTATCTATTTTTGTTATACCAGCCTATATGCACGCAGCTTGCCAGTATTGCCATTAACAGCGATTCAATTGGCTTGCACAGGCGTTATTGGTTTGGTGTTATCCTTATTATTGGAACAATGGCCAACAACGATTTCAGCATCGACATTAGCGTGGTTTGCCGCTAGCGCGATCATTGCTACCAGTTTGCGTTTTATATTGCAATTAGTGGGGCAAAAAAATACAACAGCAGCCAACGCAGCCATTATTATGATTTTAGAGCCAGTGATGACGGTGTTTGTTGCAGCTTTTTGGTATCACGAAAGGATGCCTGCGATCCAAATTATCGGCTGTGTGCTTATTTTAAGCGCATTATTTTATTATCGCTGGCGCTCTTTCCGCGCCTTATCCAATTAAGATTTTTATTAAAACGTTACTTATGATAGAGATTTTTTATATTAAAGCAGCTATGATTATTTACATAAGAACGGTGTGGGGGATTAATCTAAATAAGATTAATATCAATACAATCCAAATAGATAATAGGCTTAGAATGAAAAAGATCGCTTTAGTTTTGGGTATGGCTGGTGTGATGACGTTATTGGCGGCATGTTCAGATGATAAAGCTGAAATTGCTGAGTATAAAGCAAGTTTTGTAAGCGACTGTGTTAAGGCATCAGGTAGCCCAGCGGGTGAAACTGCGGATGCAATTAGTGCAATTTGTGGTTGCGCATACGATAAAACAATAGAAAAATACGGTTTAAAAGAATTTAAACGTATTGAAGGTGAATTAGCCAAATCTGCAACAGCGGAGCCTGATTTTCAGAAATCAATGATTGAATTCGTCAATCAATGTACTAAGAACGACCGTTAATTTAACCGCAATGAAAACCACAACATCAGTCCAAATAATGTGTTGTGGTTTTTTATTTATTTAAATATATTTGCCATCTTTTCAGTTACAATATTTTTCATTGAATACTGATAATTTCGCCCATATTTTATTCAATTGTTGCTTAGAATATCTCTAATTATGAATTATTTTGAGTATAACGATTTAAATTGATGTGGTGCACTGCGTAAATACTGTGGTGCGACGCGAATGTTTTCAGATAATTGTGCCGCAGCATGCCATGGCCAGCGTGGGTCATACAGCATCCCTCTACCTATCGCGATAAAATCTGCTTGCCCCGTTGCAATAATCGCCTCTGCTTGAGCTGGCTCAGTGATCAAACCCACGGCAATAACGGGCATCATGGTATGTTCATTGATTGCTTGTGCAAAGGGAACTTGATAGTTTGGACCAACTGGGATCTGCTGTTTATCTGATAACCCACCTGATGACACATGCATGTAATCGCAACCGAGCTCTTCAAGCTGTTCAGTTAATTCAATTGCTTCAGGTAAATCCCAACCGCCATCAACCCAGTCTGTTGCTGAAATACGAATACCCACCGCGATTTCAGAGGTAACTGCTTGGCGAACTGCACGGAACACTTCGATCAGCAATCGGCTGCGATTTTCAAAACTACCGCCATATTCATCTTGTCGTTGATTGGATAAAGGTGAGAGAAATTGATGCAATAAATAACCGTGTGCAGCGTGAATTTCAATGACATCAAATCCTGCATATTCCGCGCGCTTAGCGGCATCAACAAATTGTTGTACCGTTTCCGCGATTTGCGCTTGGCTTAATTCGCAAGGTGGATAAGATTGCCCAAATGCTATATTTGAGGCTGATACAGTTTGCCAGCCATGTGGCTCTGTACTGGATAAACTTTTACCACCGACCCAAGGTAAATCAGTGGATGCCTTTCTACCTGCATGAGCAATTTGAATACCAAGACGTGCATCGGCAAATTGCCTAATGTCGTTTAGCATTTTTTTCAGCGCATTAGCTTGTTCATCATTCCAGATACCTAAATCTTGGTAGGTGATCCGTCCGACAGGTGTTATCGCACTCGCTTCAACAATAACTAGAGCCGCACCTGAAAGCGCTAAATTCATATAATGTGCGTTATGCCACGCAGTTGGCATGCCATCAATAGCTGAGTATTGGCACATTGGTGGAACAATAATCCTATTGTTTAAAGAGATTTGCCCCAAAGAGGAAGGTGAAAATAGGAAGCTCATTATTGTATTCCTTAATTAATAACCTTAATCAAACAGATCTTAAAAGAATACAAATAAATACATCATGATGCTGTGCGATAGATGTGATTTTGCTATTAAATTTTTTACCGTGGAGCCACAACAGAATGCAAGCAGGGAAGTAAAAATTTGAGTGCTAAGCAAAAAAGTATAAATTTCTGCCGCTACCAATTAATTTAAGGGATGAAATATCAAAAAAAAGTAGAAAAGATAAAATCGCTTAATAATTGCAAATAAATATTCCCATATAATCGCTAAGTTAGTGATTAAACAAATAAAACACAAATTGCTTTGGTCTTAATTTGCGCTAATGGTTTTAATGGTGTTAAAAGAGTTTTAACCTGTGTTTTTATTTTAAATAGCGATTTTAGTTACTGATTTGCGGATGTTTTCCTCGCAAAAAAATATATTCGTACTTGCTAAATTTAGGTCGCTTTATATAAGGTCTAAAAACGAATCCTATTTAATCAAAGATAAATAATATTCAGATAAATATTTTAGCGTTTCATTATTCACCTGAAAAAATAATTCTAATAAGGAACTCAATGTGCTTACGATTATTGGTATCTTGATCATTCTTTCTATTGTGACCTTACTGATGATGGGAAAAGTTAGCCCAATCATTGCAATGTCGTGTATTCCTTTTATTGGTGCCCTAATCGCAGGTTACTCAATACCTGAAATTTCTACTTTTTTCGAAAGTGGTATCAATAAAGTCTCCAAAGTGGCAGCGATGTTTTTGTTTGCCATTCTATTTTTTAGCTTAATGAAAGACTTACATATTTTTGACCCGATTATTCGTTTGATGGTCAAAATGACTCGTGGCAATGTGATCATCGTCTGTGTGATGACTACGTTAATTGCGGGTGTTGTACACTTAGATGGTTCTGGTGCTGCTACCTTTTTAATTATTATTCCTGCATTACTGCCACTTTATCGTCAATTAGGCATGAGCCCTTATTTGATGTTGCTACTCATGTGTACCAGTATGGGGATCATGAACATGGTTCCATGGGGAGGACCACTCGGTCGTGCATCAGCAGTGACAGGCATTGACGCATCAACTTTATGGCAAGGTCTGATCCCTGTACAGATTATTGGTATGGTTGGAGCTGCTATTTTCGCCGCATTAATGGGGGTACGTGAAAAACGTCGTATTGCAGCCGCGGCACAAAAGGGCACAACACCTTATTTAGCGGACTCATTGTTACCTGCAAATGAGCAATTCTCAGATGTGGAGCAACAAATTAATAAACCGCAAAAACCATGGATTAATGGTGGATTGATTATTGCCTCAATTATTTGTTTGGCCTTTGGTTTATTATCAGCGCCTTATGTATTTATGATTGCGTTGTCGATAGCCTTATTGGTGAACTTCCCGAATCCAAAAGACCAAATGAAAGTCTTGTCTCAACATGCGCCACAAGCGCTGGGTATGGTCGCGATTATATTGGCCGCAGGGGCTTTCCTTGGAATTTTATCTGATGGTGGCATGTTAAAATCAATCGCTGAAGATTTAACCGCTATCTTACCAACCGAGTGGGTGTCGAAAATTCATATTTTCGTGGGGATCCTCGGTGTACCAATGGATATTTTCACCAGTACAGATGCATACTATTTCGCTTTACTCCCTATTATTCAACAAATAGCTGAAACAGCTGGCGTCGACCCATCCGCAGTGGTTTATGCGATGGCGATTGGTAACAATGCAGGAACCTTTGTTAGCCCATTCTCTCCTGCTGCATGGTTAGCGATGGGGCTGGCTGGGATCGATATGGGACGCCATTTACGTTATTCGTTTGGATGGATTTGGTTATTTAGCTTCTTTACATTAGGTATTGGTGCATTACTTGGCCTATATTAATTTAATCTCCTTTATTTAATTCGTTGAGACCGCAGTGATAACGCTGCGGTTTTTCATTTATATGCTCTAAATAATGTGAGATCCAGCGAGATGACAAGTTGATGAGAGGCTAGGAGCCTACTTCAGCATGTGGCTGCGTGCGTGAACATAACCACTATATCTCAATATAATGCGTGGCCACTTAAAGTGTAACGCGTATAGATTCAGATTAAATTGATAGCTTCAGGCTTGACAATTAAGTTAAGATCTCCTCGTTTTAATCCATTTTCCCTAACATGAGGCCGTTTCGCGGAAAAAATATGTAATACCTACTCTTGATTTCTCAAACAACACAGAGGCAAATCTGGCTAAAAGATTTGTTATTTTTTCTATTTCTGTAGAGAAAGCATGATGAATATGCAATCAAGAAAGTATGGTAGAACGTATCACTATCCGTTCTCCCCCGGCACCACCAGTGATGATCGTATTAATCGCGATTGGTGGTCGCACATCCAGAACATTGAACAACTGGTACATACTGAAAAACTCGATGGTGAAAATAATTGCTTGAATCGGCACGGTGTATTTGCACGCTCTCATGCAGCACCGACTCAATCAGCATGGAGTCAGCAGATCCGTCAACGTTGGCAGCTCATTAAAAATGATTTAGGCGATATTGAGCTGTTTGGTGAAAATCTTTATGCCGTACATTCTATTGAATACCAACATATTGAAGAGTATTTCTATGTATTTGCGGTCAGGCAGGGTAATTACTGGTTAAGTTGGGAGGAGGTCAAATTTTATGCCTCACTGTTTGATTTCCCAACAGTACCTGAATTATCGCTGAATATTGATAAGCAGCTCGACTCACAAGTCTATACTCAGCAGCTGATCACGGCGGCAGAGCAAGATAGTCAATTTATTGCCTATGATACTCATAGCCAACAACCTTGTAGTATGGAAGGGATTGTTACGCGTGATAGCCAACGTTTTAGTCTTGATGACTTTAAGTGCCATGTTTTTAAATATGTCCGTAAAAATCATGTTAAAACGGATATTCACTGGAAACGCCATTGGCAGCGAGCAAAATTAGCCTTTGAGTACCAAGGAGGGCAGTCATGAATTGGCAACTCAGCGATACACGTGAATGGTCACAGTTAGAAGAACGGTTTGATTTTGTGCGTGATATGCGAGGTGTTCCACAGGATCAACAGCACCATGCCGAAGGTGATGTGGCGACACATACCCAAATGGTGTTAAATGCCTTAGAAAGTTTACCTGAATATCAGCAGCTACCGGCATTGCAGCAAAATATTGTTTGGGCGGCAGCGTTATTACATGATGTGGAAAAGCGTTCGACAACGCGTGAACAAGATGGGCGAATTCGTTCACCGGGTCATGCGAAAAAAGGTGAACTATCGGTTCGCCATATCCTATTTCGCGAGGTGGAGACTCCTTTTGTTATCCGTGAACAGATAGCCGGATTGGTCAGATACCACGGTTTGCCATTATGGGTTATGGAAAAGGCAGATCCTGAACGTGCTTTATTTGCTGCTTCATTACGTGTGGCAATGCCGTTGCTTTGCCTATTAGCAAAAGCGGATGTATTAGGACGTATTTGCGCTGATCAGGCTGAACTGCTATCACGTATTGAACTGTTTGAGCTGTTTTGTCGTGAGCAAGGTTGTTGGGAACAGCCAAAGGCGTTTGCATCAATGGCAGGTCGCTTTCATTATTTTCATCAACAGCGTGGTTCACCTGACTATCAACCATTTGAAGAGTTTGGCAGCGAAGTGATTATGCTATGTGGCCTACCGGGGATGGGGAAAGATCATTTTATTGCTCAGTACTATCCACATAGAGAGGTGATTTGCCTTGATGAGATCCGCAGAGAGCATAAAATCAGCCCAGCAGATAGAAATGCTCAAGGTTGGGTCGCTCAGTATGCAAAAGAGCAAGCTAAAGTACGATTACGCGCAAAAACGGATTTTATTTGGAATGCCACATCGCTCAGCGCTTCTTTAAGAGAAAGTATGATCAGCTTGTTTGCTCGCTATCAAGCCAAAATACATTTAATTTATTTGGAAGTCCCGTATAAACAGTGGCAACAACAGAATCGCCAACGTAAATACGCGGTACCTGAAAATGTGATGGAACGGATGGCAAACAAATTAGAGTTGCCAACCCCAGATGAGGCACACCAAGTTTCTTATTTCATTAATGGTGAATTTCAATTCTAATAACACGAAGCGGGAAAAAACGCGTTTATCCCGCTTCGTCAACAACGTCATGACGTCTAATTAGTCGGCGTCATGGATTTGTGCAAGCCAATATGCGGTATCAAGGAACATACACATCTCCAGAAAATAGTTTTCTAGCAGTGCGTATAATCGAGGCTTGTAACCCTAAAGGAAACTCACCTTGCTGGCTCAATGAGACATCAAAATTACCACTGAGGTGCTCAATCGAAATATGCTGCATATCAACATGTTTAGTGAGATAACGTTTGACTACTGAGTTATTGATGAGTGTGCCAGTTGCAATAGCAATGGCCCCCGTCACCGCCAATGCACCGTGGCATTTATGTGGCATAAAATAGCGCACATTCACAGTCCCACCATGAATGGCTGGGGAAACCAATACCGGTTTGGGGATCACTTTTTGGCTGACATCGCCCAATCCCATTGCGAGCCCTGCTTGGCAACGAATACTTTCCAAGCGCTGCATAAATTCTTTATCTGATTCAAGCTGAGCTGCGGTTTCATAACCGGTTTTATTTAATTGCGGAGCATCAATCAAGACAACTGGCATTGCCATATCAATACAGCTCACTTCTACCCCATCAAATATATCAATGGCACGCCCTGTTGGCAGTAATTTGCCGGTTTTTGTACCACATGCATTTAGAAAGGTAAGCGAAATAGGTGCTGCATGGCCAGGAACACTCGCAATTGTAGTATCCCCCTCATAGCGTACTTGCCCATTTGGTGTTTGTATTGTGGAGTTAACAAAAGTATCAGTATTGATGTTGCGAATACGTACTACAGTTGTTTCACCAGTAATGGGCATTAAACCTTTTTCAATCGCATAAGAACCGACAGCACATAAAATATTACCGCAATTGGGTGCGGTATCGACAATACGATCAGTGATAGAAACTTGAGCAAAAAGGTAATCAATATCGGCATCAGGGTGAGGGGAGCGGCTAATAATGGCAACTTTGCTGGTTTGTGGGCTACCACCACCGATACCATCGATTTGTAAAGCGTGTCCTGAACCCATAATAGCTAAGATTAATTCATCACGCTCTTGAATATTTTGGGGTAAGTCATCTGCTAATAAAAATACGCCTTTCGATGTGCCACCGCGCATCAACATACAAGGTATTTTTTTCATATGCTTTCCTATTAAAGTATTGCTCATTAATTAATTTGCAATGAAAGGAATCCAATCATTAATTGGATCCCTTATTTCGTTTTAATTATTTTTTAAATTAAGCCTGAACTGATTAATATTTCCCACCAGCCTAAACCAATCGTCATATGAACCAATAAACTTAAGAATGCGACAATACCACCTATGATCCACCATGAACGTATATCGTTGTAGCCAGCACCAAAAACGATAGGAGCTGCCGCGCCTCCGTAATGGGTTAAGCTGCCGCCGTATGCGTTGGAAAATAGTAAGCCCAGTGCTAATAACATTGGTGGTGCACCAGCGACCATACCAACAGTTGCAAAAACAGGTACCATTGCGGCGACATAAGCGCCACCGGAAGCAAATAAGTAACGTATTGCCACACTAATAAACATAATGACGAAGAAAGCTAACATGGTTTGATCACCAAAGGAGAGGTGTTGCCCCATGACATCAGCTAACCATTTAAAGAAACCTGCTTTTGTGAGTACGCCAGACATACCGATGATACCGCCGTACCAAATCAAGGTATTCCATCCACCTTTATTTTTTAGCACATCATCCCAAGTTACTACGCCTAGAATTAATGTTAAAGCCATAACACATATTGCAACGGTAGAGGCAGTGACACCAATTTGCCCGGCAAAAATCCATCCTGCTAAAGCTAATACAAAGATAATAGCCAGTAACTTCTCTCTTACTGTCATTGGGCCTAAATCTTCTAATCCTTTAGCCGCAATCTCTTTATTATTCACTTTCTTTAATTCAGGTGGATAAAGTTTGTAGATAATCAGTGGTGTTAAAACCAACATAATTAAGCCAGGAACGGCGGCGGCTAGTGCCCATCCGCCCCAACTTAAATGGATCCCCATAATGTCGGTCATCATGGCTAAGGCTAATGCATTGGGTGCCATCGCGGTTAAGAACATATAGCTGGTGGTTTTTGTCACCATGTACACGTTTACTAACAGATAATGCCCTGCTTTGCGTGGGCTTTTTTCAGGATCGGAGCCAAGCGCCACAGCAACACTGTTAATAATCGGAAAGACAATTCCCCCTGCGCGAGCTGTGTTTGAAGGGGTTGCAGGCGCGATGATCAGGTCAAGAATTGCGGTGACATAACCGAGTCCTAATGTTGTGCCGCCGAGTTTTCCAATCAAAATATAAGAGAGTCGTTTACCTAGTCCTGTTATGACAAAAGCAGCACTGAGTGTAAACGCAGCGAAAACCAACCACGTGGTACCTGAAGCATAACCATTTAACACTTCACCCACTTTGACATCTTTTGTCTCCGTGATACCAATAACGGCAGCACTGGCGGCAATAGTGGCAAGTAATATTACTGGCTCAGAATAGGGTTTTAAAACTAACCCGATAATGGCTGATAAATACAAACCAAATAGCAACCAAGCAATATGGGGTAATCCCTCTGGTGTGGGTATAAGCGAGATGATTATGGGGATGGCTATTAGAAGTAATAGCTTCCATATTTTATCTTTTTGCATAGGCCATTTCCTTAATTAATACTAAATTTAATTAATATTAAATTGAATGAACTTTAATATTGTGAATTTGTTAATTAACGTATTTTTTATATAACTGTTTCTTGAATATGTTTAATTAGTTAATATTTTTATTCTTAATAGGTTATAAATTCGTTAACGTAATAAAGATGTTTGGATAATTAAATTTTCCTGTGTGAGTTAATACTTAATTATTATTAATAGATGATATTAAGTTTCCGGTTGAATAAGGTAAGCGTGCTAAAAACCACGTCAGAATTAATAAGTCTGCGCTGCCTCCAGGGCTCAGATTATTAATAATACATGCCTTATCAAATTGCTGAATTTTGCTTAAATCGGCTAATTTAGTTAATCCTCCATGATTAAGTAAATCTTGAGCTTGTTTTTTTAGCCATGATAAACCTTGCAAACCACCGCGATTGGCAACATTGGTATCATCATTGTTTGCCATTAATAACAGTAATGTTTGTAATAATGCGAGTTCTTGAGGTTTACCTTCAATGAGTTGTTTTAAATAGTAAGGAAGAGAAAGGTTGATCACTAATTGATAACCACTTTCTGCTTCACCTCGGGCTCCCGTTAAGCCAAACATTTGATATAACTTCTGCCCCGCGGTTGGGTGAACACTAACCTGCTTTAACTCAGCGGTAATACCTTGGCACATGTGTGAAACAATCACACTAATGGCAGGGGCAGAAACCGGTTTATTGAGCGCCAGTAAACGCCCGATAGCCGTGAGTATCAACCCTAATGAAAAAATTGAGCCTTTATGTGTATTCACGCCTTTGGTTGCTTGGAACATCGATTGTTCACAGGCGATCCCAATTGGGCGTATCATTTTTAGCAACTGATGAAGTGGTAATTCTTTGTATTGTGCGCCTGCATGTAAGAAAGCAGGGAAGTGCTGTGCGATGGCATTTGCGCTCAAATGGAAATCGGTTAATGCCATATCTTTATGAGCGCCGGTATTGTATTTATCAACTAAGCCTGGTTTTGGGGTTAAGTTGACCTCAGCCATCATAGCTTGCCAAGCCAGTTGACTGTAATACTGCACGTTATTCAGTGTCAGTTGTGATGTATGTTCAATTATCGACAGACGCATTGGCTAGCACCTCGATTTTATTGATAATTTCATTCAGTGGGTGAATGCGTTCACGAGCACAAACTTTGGCTTCTTTATCACAAATCAAACAGCGCCGTGGTGAAAGAGTGAGCGTGTTGCGCGAGTATTGCTGCCCGTTAGCATCAAAGACATCAAAATCCCATAGACGACCAACTGGCGATAACTCTTCCGCTTCGATTAAGGCGGTTTTAACGGCGATTGCATCGGCATCAACAGCAACGAAGCATTCGGGGCCTGTTGGAAATGCAAAAGATTGTTGTGCTAAAAGTACCCACTGCCTGCATTGAGCAACCTGTTTAAGCGCATTTAACCCCTGATTAAAGACTTGCCTAACAAGATGATTGTCTTTGACAGGTCCAGGAAAAACGACAGTAAACGAAATCAGGGTTACTTGATGGAGACCAATCCATTGCTGTTGTCGAGTCTGACGATTGTCACGGCTATTCAGCAGCTCAAGTAAAGAAATTTCAGGTTGCTCTATCGTATCAGGCAGTGGGTAAAACATCGTGTTACTCCTTAACCTGATGGACGATATCAATGACAGAGCCATCGCGATAGCGAACAACTGCAACGACTTTATCTGTAAATTCAATCGGATTAGGTTTACCTGTTAACAGTTCCGCACGTTCACGTAACCAATCAATAGAGACCGTTTTGATCCCCTGAGTTTCCAATTGTTGTTTTAATTCTGGACGTGCAGGGTTGACGGCAATGCCATGATCGGTCACTAAAATATCAACGCTAGAACCGGGGGTAACACAAGTGATCACTTCATCCACTAAGGTAGGAATGCGACCACGAACTAACGGTGCAACAATGATGGATAGTTTTGACGCGACGGCAGTATCACTGTGGCCACCCGATGCACCACGGATCACGCCATCTGAACCCGTCAATACGTTAACGTTAAAGCGCGTATCTATTTCCAGCGCACTTAATACCACCACATCAAGCATATCGACAGACGCACCTTTTGAGTCGAAACAAGCGTATTGATTGGCACTAATTTCAATGTGGTTTGGATTGCGAGCTAATGACATCGCGGCGGCACGGTCAAAACTCTGTACATCAATCAGTTTGCGAATAAAGCCTTTTTCATGTAAATCAACAATCGTCGAGGTGATGCCACCGAGGGCAAACCCTGCACAAATATTGTGACGACGCATTTTGTCTTCTAAGAAGCGGGTTACTGCCAATGAAGCGCCACCTGTACCTGTTTGCAATGAAAAACCTTCTTTGAAGTAACCTGATTTTTCAATCACATCTGCGGCAGTTCGGGCAATTAATAGTTCTCTAGGGTTAGAGGTCATCCGTGTAGCATCAGCCCCAATTTTATCGGCATCGCCTACACGTTGAACTTTAACAATATAATCCACTTCATCTTGTTTGATACTGGCTGGATTATGTGGATAAGGCAGTAACTCTTCGGTCAACATCACCACTTTTTGCGCTGTTTCGGCATCAATTTTTGCATAACCTAACGAGCCACAGCAGGCTTCGCCGGTATAGCCATTCGCGTTGCCATATTCATCACAAGATGGCACGCCAATGAAAGCGACATCGATCTTCAGTTCACCGCTATGAATCAGATTAGCTCGTCCGCCATGTGAGTGAATTTGTACTGGTTCGGCTAATTCACCACGAGATATTGCTTCAGCCAAGGGCCCACGAAGACCGGAAGTATAAATTTTACAAACTACCCCATGACGAATATGTTCAACGAGTGGTGAATGGCAAGCACTGAGCGAACTAGAGGCTAAGGTAAGGTTCCTAAAACCCATTTCTGCAATCACTTGCATGACTAAATTAATGGTTAAATCACCGCCACGAAACGCGTGATGGAAAGAAATTGTCATGCCATCTTTTAGACCTGAACGGCGGATGGCAACTTGCAGATCTTCACACAGTTTGCGATTACGTGGTTTCTGCACTTGCTGCTGAACTTTCCCAATATCTTTAAATTGACGCAGTGGTTGCTCAGTCATTGGATCTAGGTAGGCTGATACGCGCGCCTGACGCTGTGTTGTATTTGTCATTTTCAATGCCTCACTCTTCCCGAATACCTGATAATGCAGCGCGTGACAGCACGAGACGTGCCCTATCAATCACTGGACCATCCACCATTTTCCCATTGAGTGAGACGACACCACGGCCTTCTTGCGCAGCAGCATCTGCCGCATCAACGACGCGTTGTGCGTGATCCACTTCTTTTTGGGTCGGGGCGTAGAGGTTATGAAGCAGTTCGATTTGGCGAGGATTAATTAAAGATTTGCCATCAAAACCAAGCTGTTTAATATGGGCGGCTTCTTTTAAGAATCCTTCCTCATTATTTGCATCTGAATAGACAGTATCAAAGGCTTGAATACCAGCAGAACGTGCAGCTTGTAAAATGGCGCACCGAGCATAGAGGAGTTCTACGCCGTCTGGGGACCGCTCGGTGCGCAAATTGCGGACATAGTCCTCGGCACCTAAAGCGATGCCAATAAGTCGTTGTGATGAGTGAGCGATATTTACCGCTTGTGTAATACCCATTGGTGATTCTATGGCTGCCAGTAAACCCGTGCTACCTTGTTCGCGGCCACAGCTTTTTTCAATACGTAAAATTTCATTTTCGATATCGATAACATCTTGTGCTGTATCGGTTTTAGGTAAACGAACAATATCAGCACCACCGCGCACGACAGCTTCGAGGTCAGCAACACCGAACGCTGAGTCAAGCGCATTCACGCGTACGACGGTTTCAATATCACGGTATAAAGGGTGCTGTAGCGCATGATAAACTAAGCGACGAGCAGTATCTTTTTCGCGTAAAGTAACCGAATCTTCGAGGTCAAACATTAGTGCATCGGCTTTATAAATAAACGAGTTACTGAGCATTGCCGCATTAGAGCCGGGAACAAACAGCATACTTCTGCGCGTGCGTGTTTTTCTTTCTGGCGTCATTATTTGTCCTCCCAAGGCAATGCTGTGATATCACAGGCTCTGGCTAGCAATGCTTCAAGTCGAGCTCTAAGTACGCACTCTAAAGCGCCCTTATCATCAACAATAATTTGAGCGCCTTGAATATCGTGTTGTTCGATTAACTCAAGCACGACGTGCTCAATGGCATCTCCAAATTGTTTTTCAACACTACTGCTAATTTGGATCGACACCTCTTCGGTATCTTCTAAAGGTTCTATTCGTACCATGACATCACTTGATTCAAGTGTGCCGGCAACGGCTGCGTGGAGTATTTTCATAGTTCACCTGTAACTAATTCAGAATTTTCGACGCGGTGAGAAGCCGATGAAGGGCGGGAAGCTAACATATTTTCTAAATAGAGATAGGTTGCTTCGGGGACAATCGGCTTGATCGCCGCCAGATCTTTTTTAGCGAGTAATCTGCGAACTTGTGAGGCTGAAACAGCCGTACCGTCATAGACCATTCGCGGAAATTCAACGAGCTCAATCGGTGGATAGCTAACTGAGCGAGTTTCCAGCCAAAAACGCATATCTTCGTTATATTGATTGGTGACTTTGCAAAATGGCTCTGTACCGACAAAGCGGTGGGTGATACCAAGAGCAGGAGCGATATATTGGCGGAAAATTTTAATGTCGATCTCGGTATAACAATTATCGACAACGGCTTTATCTTTGATGAAATAGCACGGGAAGGTAGCCCGAGAGATAATATATTCGGAGCCTTTGTGTATGGTTAAATTCTCAATCCCTTGAGTTCCAGCCTCAATTAATTCCAATCGAACGCTATAAGGGAAACGTGAGGTGTCTTCCTTAACCACAAACAAATGTAACCAGTCACATTCTTTCGCTGCTTTTTCAATTAAATAACGGTGACCAAGGGTAAATGGGTTGGCGTTCATAACGATTGCCCCAATTTTTTTACCTTCTTGACGTTGTTTTTTCAGGCTATTAATATAACGTTTTAAATAACAACAGCTATTTTCCATCAGTACCATGATATTGGGTACAGTGGCGAGTGTGTGAAAACCACATTGCTGAAATAAACTTTCATTTTGTGTTTTAGTATAAATAAATAAGTGAGTTGTATTATTTTCGTAAGCAAGATTGACCAACTCAGTAGCGAGTTTTAAGGCTAAACCTTCACCTCGAACATTATCACTAATAGCAACACACTTAATGACATTTTTAGCCAGACCACCACAAGCAATTAATTTATCATTGCGAGTAATAGTAATAAAAACGTCAATACTAGAATCAATATCTAAATCATTTTCTTTTAAAAACTGAGCTATTTCAGCTAGTTTCCTGTTCTCATGACGTTTCACATGGTTAAACGTGATGTTTTCGAACATATTAGTATCCTGCACCTCATATAGAGATGTTTTTAAGTTGTTACTAATGTTAAAGTTAATTAAATAAAAATTTCAGTATTAATTTAATAAATGAATCATTAGTTTTTTATTTAATTATCTTTTTCAATATTAATATTAAAGATTATCTAATTAATATTTTTGACCTATTTCATGTTTCTAATAGGAGTTTGTAGTTGTTTAATGGTTTTAATGTTTTTAATTATTAAATAAGTTGTTTATTGCTTGGTTTTAATGTATTTAATCATTAATAAATACTTTATTAGTGATGCAATTGGCTGTATGGTCAGTGTATTCTGTGTTTTATCATGTAACAAAATTTTTACTTTTCAGTAGGTAATAGGGTATCTGATGAAAAAAGAATATTTGCATTTTCCGCTTCGAAAACACAAATCAATATCCTTTTCTGCTCGAGTCTTTCTTCTTTTATTGTTGGTTTCTATCGTTTTGACTTTGGGCCTAGGTAAGTATTTCACCGATACAGCTGAAAACCGTTTAATGGCGAATATTCGTTCACTGGCCATGAGCCAAGCAAAGCTTATTGCATCAATAGAGAGTATCGTCCAGTCAGTTAAAACTCGTGATATTCAAAAGCTAAAAGTGATTGCAGATAAACTTAATCAAGATTCGGATTACGACTATGTGGTGATTGGTGATGAAAACTCAATGCGTTTGTACCATCCCAATCAAGATAAAGTTGGGTTTAAGATGCAATGGAATAAGCCGGGGGCATTAGAGCGTGGCGAAAGCTATTTTATTGGTGGAGAAGGCTCTATCGGTAATGCCGTTCGCGCAAAAACCCCTATCTTTGATGAACAAGGTACTGTCATTGGTGTGGTTTCTATTGGCTATTTAACCAAGAACATTGAAACCTCACGTAGCGAGCTATTTGTCCAAACAGGGGCAACGTTTTTTGGTGTGCTGGTTATTTTACTTTTTTTGTCATGGGCATTTTCCCGTTTGATCCAACGGCAAATGTTAGGTTTAGAGCCAGAGCAAATTACGCAAATGGTCGTCGTACAAAAGGGGATCTTTGAAGCGGTTTTTGAAGGGGTGATTGCGGTTGACTGTACTGGGCGCATCATTAATATCAACCATAACGCCCGCCAAATGTTAGCATTGAGTGAACCCCCTAATCATTTAATTGGTCGTTCCGTCAGTGAATTAATTACCCCAGCAACCTTTTTTGTTCATGATATTGCGGTGACACAGCATGATGTGATTTGTGTATTTAATGGGTTAAATGTAATTGCTAACCGTATTGCCTTACAGGATGATAACCATTTAATGGGGGCGGTTATCAGCTTCCGTAGCCAAAATGATATCGAGTCTTTAAATGCACAATTGACACAAGTACGCCAATATGTTGAAAATTTGCGCTCACTACGCCATGAGCACCTTAATTGGATGTCAACGCTAAGTGGTCTTTTACAAATGAAAGAGTATGACCAAGCATTGGCGATGATCAAAGGTGAATCAGAATCACAACAGCAATTAATTGATGCACTGCGTAAGCAATTTTTTGATAAACAAGTGGCAGGATTGCTGTTTGGTAAATATCATCGGGCGAGGGAGTTAGGTTTACAATTGGAGTTTACACCAGGCTGCCAATTGAATTCATTACCACAGCAGCTGACGAGTACGGAATTTTGTGCCATTTTGGGAAATCTTCTCGATAATGCGTTTGAAGCTACTCTGAAAAATAATCGCGGTAATAAGCAAATAGAGCTGTATCTTTCAGATGAGAGTGCCGAGTTTGTGATTGAAATCGCGGATCAGGGGTGTGGTTTCCCTTCTGACATGAAAGAAAAATGGCTTGAAAGGGGGATGACGACGAAAACAGAATCTGTCGATGGACACGGGATCGGCCTATATCTTGTTGCCTCGTATGTAAAACGGTGCAATGGTGTGATTATTATTGAAGATAATCAACCACATGGTACTCTATTCTCAATTTTTATTCCGAAAGTGAAGATACAAAATGATTAAGATAAAAATCCTCATTGTGGAAGATGAACTCCTACTGGCAGAAATGCACGGTGAGTATATTAAATCCTATCCTGCTTGCGATAAGGTTTGGGTGGCGGGTGATCTCGCTCAAGCAAGAAAAATGATTGAATATATGAAGCCTGATCTGATCTTACTTGATAACTATTTACCTGATGGTAAAGGAATTGATTTGGTACATGAGTTGATTCAAGAAAGAAACAATGCTGATATTGTATTTACAACAGCCGCCAGCGATATGGATACGGTATCTGAAGCCATTCGCTTAGGTGTATTTGATTATTTGGTTAAGCCAATCGCCTATGAACGTTTGGGGCAAACATTAGATCGCTATATTCAACGTAAATCCGTGCTGCAAACAAATAACAAAACCAGTCAGAGCCAAATTGATGATATGTTCAATACCTATGCGCGAGGCGAAACCAAAGAAGAGTTGCCAACCGGTATTGATGCTTTGACTTTGGAAAAAGTACTCTCGCTATTCGCACAACCTAACGCGGAATATACCGCGGAGACGATTGCAGATACAATTAAACTAAGTCGCACAACGGCTCGTCGCTACTTAGAATATTGCTTAGCACAACATAAAATTGAAGCGGAAATAGAATACGGTAAAGTAGGGCGGCCGCAGCGTATTTACCGTGTCGCTAACAATAAATAAATGGTTAGAAACCGTTGCCTACTGATATCCAACCAGTAGGCAATAAACGCTATTTTTTAAGATTGTTTTCTAAGATTAATACTTTTTTCTCTGCCCGTTCATTGCCTTGAGCAGCAGCAATCTTGTACCAATACAAGGCTTTGCGATCATCTTGCGTCACCCCCATGCCATATTGATAACATGCACCACTGGCATACTGAGCGTCAGTGCTACCATGTTGTGCCGCACGTATAAACCAATGGCAAGCCTTCGCCTGATCGGCCTTGACCCCATCGCCGCGTGCATAAATCAAAGCAAGATTAAATTGAGCCGAAATTTCACCTTGTTCTGAAGCTAAAGTGAGCCATTTGATCGCTGATGGCACATCTTTAGTAATGCCTTGGCCATGTAGGTAAAGCATGCCTAAACTATTTTGTGCGGGTGAAAAACCTAACTGAGCAGAACGTGAAAAATATTGATAAGCCTGAGCATAATTAACTTTATCATACATACCTGTAGCCGCTTGATAGCCTAGTAGATAAAGCGCTTGAGGCTGATTTTGTTTAGCGAGTGCGAGATATATTTGCTGGGCTTTTTGCGCGTCTTCGGTGGCGGCAATACCTTTTTCATACCAATAAGCTAACATCAATTCTGCGGGTTGAAAGCGTTGAGCGGCGGCTTTTACTAACCACTCTTCTGCCTGTTGTTTATTCTTCGGCAATAGTTTATCGATTCCAGCCAATGTGTATTCAGCCATATTAAGTTGGCCTAATGGATCACCTGCATCAGCAGCTTTTTTCATCCAATACAGCATTTGCTGATTATTTTTACTGACACCTTTACCTTGTTGATACATTAAAGCGAGGTTAATTTGTGCTTTAGTGAATCCTTGCTCAGCGGATAGTTGGTACCATTTAGCCGCTTCACTTAGTTTATTTTCTGATTGATAAAGCATTGCAAGGTTAAATTGTGCTTCCATTTGCCCATCTTGCGCCTGTTTAAGCAAAATTTGCTTATCTTGAATCGGGGATGATGGCTCAGCATAACCGTTATGAGTAATGGCACTAAAAATCAGTAATAATGAAAGCAGTATTTTTTTCACTGAAGTTCCTTATATCAGCGTATCTGAAGGTAGGTTAACTTGCTGCATGACTCAGTGCAATGTTGAAAGCGTCAATACAGTTTGTAAAAAGTGCCATTTCGTCACATGCGAATAAAATTTCATGAAAAAATGAACTTTTTTTGCAAGAAAAGACTCTTAGATATAAGTATATTCTTTTGCTTGCGTGAGCATTCATATATTTACCCTCAATATTCATTTCGTTACGTAAAGTAATACGATAATGCAGCTATGAAATAGTCATTTCCAATCGAAATCACTAAGCTCTTTGAGTAGCATGCATGATGCCCAGTTAACCACTGGGCTTTTTTTATCTAAAATTAAATCATTCGCTCGCAATTCATCTCCCATCTACGCTCTTATCACTGCGCTGATAACCTCTAAGATCTTCCAAACAATGATTGTTCGCGTTATATCAAGAATAGTTATTCATGAATTATCTCCATTATCATATCGGTAGTTGATATTTAATATGGTGAATAATGACTTAACTTAACGTAGTGATTTAAGAAAAGAGATTGTCGGATTCGGACAATAACTTAAATGGCAAGCTGTATTATAAATAGACAAAAAGGATGAATGGATTTTGTTGTCATATCTTGAAATAAGCATAATATGCTTAACAATGAAGTTACAATTGGTTGGTTAATGCGCAAGGATTGCCTGTTAAATTAACTGCAAAAGTGACATTAATCACGATATTAAGCTATTCATGGGGTAATTGGTACTAACTAAATCTTTATCTTTGGTGCATAAATAGCGTATATTGCTCAATTGATTTTTGCATTTCTATCGGTGTTTATCCCTATAAATGTTGAATAAATAATCAAATATGCTTTAACTCATTGAATTTTATGTTTGTTGTTCATTAACATCGATTACACACACAGATGTTAATTTTGAAGGCTGGATTGATGGCGTACTCAGTCAGGAAAGTAGCTATTACTAGCCCTAAAAATCGAATTTCGAAACGTTAATTTTGAGAATATAACAATGCTGAGGGTATAGACAGTACCCCATTTTGCTTTTATTTATGTACAGGTTGTCATAGAGGTAACTAGTGTCCACAACTAACAACAAAGAGGAAGTCAGTCTTAACGCGTTTAAGCAACCTCGCTCGTTCTATCTAATCTTTTCTATTGAGCTCTGGGAACGTTTTGGTTATTACGGTCTTCAGGGGATCCTCCCAATTTACCTTAGCCAAGTGCTTGGCATGTCAGAGACAGAATCTATCACCTTATTTTCTGCCTTTGCTGCGCTAGTGTATGGTTTTGTTGCTATTGGAGGCTGGTTAGGCGATAAAATCCTAGGTACAAAACGTGTTATTGTTCTCGGTACATTAGTACTGATTGCTGGTTATGCTTTTGTCGCTTATTCAGATCATGATGTTTCTATGGTATATGTGGGGCTGGCAACAATAGCGGTTGGTAATGGTCTATTTAAAGCTAATCCATCATCGTTGTTATCGACGTGTTATGCCAAAGACGATCCTCGTTTAGACGGCGCATTTACCATGTACTATATGGCCGTTAACATTGGTTCCTTCTTCTCTATGTTGGCCACTCCTTGGCTGGCAAAACACTATGGCTGGGATATTGCGTTTTCACTGAGTGTTGTAGGTCTCGTGATCACACTGATTAACTTTTTTATGTGTAAAAAGTGGGTATCACAGCATGGCTCTAAGCCAGACTTTGCACCAATGGTGATTTCTAAGTTATTAGCCACTATTGTCGGTGTTGTTGCCTTGATTGCGATTTCAACATGGTTATTACATAACATGGGTATCGCTCGTGCAGCGTTAGGGATCATATCGCTAGGTATCATTATTATCTTCATCAAAGAAACTTTAGCGCTAGATGGTATTGCACGTCGCCGTATGATTGTGGCTTTGATTTTGATGCTAGAAGCGATAGTGTTCTTTGTTTTGTATAGCCAGATGCCAACATCACTGAACTTCTTTGCGTTGCATAACGTTGAACATGAAGTATTCGGTTTTAGCGTTGAGCCAGCGCAATACCAAGCTCTAAATCCATTGTGGATTATGATTGGTAGCCCAATCCTTGCTGCTATCTATAATAAAATGGGTGACCATTTACCAATGCCACATAAGTTTGCTATCGGTATGCTACTTTGCTCTGCGGCGTTCTTAGTACTACCTTTAGGAGCAAAATTTGCCAACGAAGCGGGTATTGTATCGGTTAATTGGTTGATTATCTGTTATGGTTTCCAAAGTATTGGTGAGCTTATGATTT
The DNA here is from genome assembly GCF_016618195.1 of Providencia manganoxydans. NCBI lineage: Bacteria > Pseudomonadati > Pseudomonadota > Gammaproteobacteria > Enterobacterales > Morganellaceae > Providencia > Providencia manganoxydans. The sequence continues at coordinate 2,767,130 of NZ_CP067099.1, read as the reverse complement.
CTGGTTTAGGCTTAGCGATGGTGGCACAACTCGTTCCTCAGCGCTTGATGGGCTTTATTATGGGATCATGGTTCCTAACCAACTCCGCTGCTGCATTTATCGCTGGATATGTTGCTTCTATGGCAGCAGTGCCAAAAGGAGAACTAACTAGCACTGTCGATTCATTAGCAGTATACAGTGATGTCTTCCTGAAAATTGGTATCGTGACGGGGATTATCGCTATTTTGATGGTAATAACAGCACCAATGCTGAATCGTATGACATTAGAGCGTGATTAGTCGCTACTGATTCTGTAGTCATTGACTAGTCCTGATATAGGTTGACAACTTTTCAGGTATAAAATGCTCGATGAACCTCATCGGGCGTTTTATAGTTTAATGATAAATGAGGTCGCCTTTCATTATAAATCTGTATTGATTCTTCAACCAACCTCCTAGCCTGTTCTAAATTTCTCGGCTTTATTAACAAATATTCCATTTTTAATATCCCATTGACTCGCTCTGCTAATGCATTTTGATAACAGTCATAGCCATCCGTCATAGAACATTGAATATTATGTTTTTTATGGATTTCCTGATATTCCGACGAACAGTATTGTAAGCCTCGATCTGAATGATGGATCAAGGTCGTGGTTGAACTTCGTTTTTTTAATGCTTGTACAAATGATTTCTTGACGGCTTTTGTTTTCATATTGTCATCAAGATGATAACCCACTATTTTTCGCGAATAAGCATCGGTGATCAGACTTAAATAAGTATCTCCTTCGTGTGTGGATAAATACGTAATATCAGCAACCCACAGTTGCTCCGGTTGTGAAGGGATAAACCCTGATTTAATTAAATTTGGATGTCGATGAAATCGATGATGACTCAATGTTGTTCGATGATATGACCGCTTATTAGGCACTAATAAGCGATGTTCTCTCAACAAAGAAAATAATCGGTCACGACCAATAATTAATTGTTTTTGTTTCAAAAGAAAGTGTAATTTTCTCACCCCAAGCCTAGGGTGAACTGTTCGCTCAGATTTCACAGCACAAACAATAATTGCATCTAATTTTTTCCGCTTATCAGACGTATCTTGACGTTTGTAATAGGCTTGCCGAGTGATTTTCATAAAACGACAAGCTTTGGTTACGGTGAGTTTTTCAACCGTTTTTTCCTTAATAACTCGGCTTTGCGCTTTTTTGAGAGGCGAACTCCAAAATCCCTATCCATCACTTTGACAACCGCCTCAAAAAAATCAGCTTTGAGCTGCATCTCCTCAAGCTCTTTTTCAAGGGCTTTAATGCGTTGTTCAGGTGTTTGTTGCTCCGAGGTTTGGTTCATAGCAGCACCTTTATAAAGAGTATTGGGCGTACCTTCCGACCAATCTAATCTACCATGCTTACGTAACCAAACCAAAACAGTTGAACGCCCCTGTATGCCATATCGATATTGAGCTTGTTTATAGGTGAGCTCGCCTTTTTCTACTTGGTCAACAACCGCCAGTTTAAAGGCAAGAGAATAATCACGTTGAGTTCGTTTACCTATTGGTTTCATTACACTCTCCAATTTTAGATTGGAAAAGTGTCAACTTTATTTAGGACCGGTCACATGAATAAGAAAAGGCCACGATATTGAAGTGGCCTTTTTGTGATTTAATCGTATTACTTTTTCACTTTATGGACGATATCAACATATTTTGATTTATCGTCTTGTGTTGGATAAATACGGTAAGTGTATTCATCAGGTGAAACAGTGACGTTTTCGACGACACGTGTAAATAGAACTTCACCTTTATCATCTTTGGCTGTCAATGAACGGCTTTTACCATCATCACTAAATGACCATTCACCTTGCATTTTGGGTTTTCCATCAAGGGTCGTCATTTTAAAAGAACCATTTGGATAATATTCTGCCAGTCCAAAGAAGTTAGCCACTTGCTCATTGGCTGGGTCGACTTTTTTGTTGTCCTGATCCAGAGCTTCTGTCGTCACCCAAACTTTATCAATCATCATATTTTCATAAGCATTAAGTGGTTTTTCTGCATTAGCATTAGCCACTACAGCCGATCCCGTAACCGTCGCTGAATTAGCTTGGGTTGTCGCTGCAAATGCAGTCACGCTAGATAAAGTAATGATTGCGGCAATCAGAGGTTTTAATTTCATAAATACTCCATTATTAGATGAGAATATGAACGGTTAAAAAGTATACCTGCTATTAACTTAGAAGAAGAAGAGCAAAATAGAAAGGTGAAAAGTATTGCGAATGGTGTCAATAATAGAGGTAGCTTTACAAAATAATCATCAAAATTAGTACAGAATAGAGTATATCCGTGGTGATTTGACAGTATTTGATTGAGTGGAAATATTGATGTTAATTGACAAAACTGGCAATCAATTAATGAATACCAGTTTCGATAATATGAAGATATTAGTTAAAATGTCGGTTATTAATTATTTTCAATGAGCGGTTATGGCCATTAATCAATAAAGTATTTGAAGTACGGCTTTGGCTATTTAATGATATCCCATCCATTAAGATGGTTGGGGTGATGGCAGTCGCCGCAAACATCACATCATCCGTACTCACCATGGTGTCTAACGTTAGGATCTCACCAATATTTACGCCCATTTGCTGACAGCGAATAGCTTCTTGCTCAGCTAATAGCCTATTTTGTGGCGTATCGCCTTTTGCCTGTGTTCGTGAGACCAAACGTGCTTGCATATCACCACCTAATGCACGAGCGATGGTTGCACTAATAATCCCCTCAGGTGCTCCACCAGTACCATACATCATATCGATAGCGTGTTCTGGTAAAATAGCTAACAGTGATGCTAAAACATCGCCATCAGGGATTGGGATAACCTTCGCGCCAAAATTACGTAGTGTTTGCATAATATGCTGATGACGGGGCTTATCTAAGACGGCAATCGATAAGCTTGAAATAGGTTTATTGAGAGCGGCAGAAAGATTTTCGAGATTTTTTTCTAGTGGATTAGCGAGATGAACAGCCTCTTTAGCGGCTGAACCTACGACTAATTTTTCCATGTACATATCTGGGGCTTGTAATAGTGTTCCCGTTGGCGCTGCTGCGAGAACGGTAATAGCATTATGTTCATTACACGCAACCATGCGTGTTCCATCGATAGGGTCGACTGCAATATCGAGTTTATGTTTCGCTGATAGATTACCAACTTGCTCGCCAATATATAGCATCGGTGCTTCATCGATTTCACCTTCACCAATCACTATTTTGCCATGAAAATCAATCTGATTAAGGCGATTACGCATAGCTTCTACTGCCGCCTTATCAGCGGCGTTTTTATCCTGTTTACCAACCCATTCATGTGCTGCTAGTGCAGCAACTTCTGTAACTGAAGCGATTGCATAAGCTAACTCATCGCTAATTTTCATTATTTATTTCCTGAATGCAAAAAACAGTAGATATGATACTTTTTTTGCCATCTATCTGGCAAATACATGGGAAATAAAACAACAGAGAGAAAAAATAGAAGAATAATAGAAGAATAAAAGTTAGCCGGTGGGGACCACCCGCTAACAGGAGAACTACAACATTTCAACTATCGCTATTCCACCTATAATCGAAATTAGTGCAGCAAGCGTACTTAATAGCACGGTGCCAGCGGAAGTTTCAGTATAGGCTTTATTGCTGATAGCTAAAGCAGGTACAGCTGTTGCTGTAGGCAGTACACCGATGATAAATGCTGCCTTTAACATATCGTCTTGTAGTCCTAGTGCGATACCTGCACCTAGGATCAAGGCAGCCTGTACAAAGTTTTTGATGAAAACGTTGAAAATGATTTCGGCATTAACGGTAAGTTTGATACCTGAAAGTAACAACCCTAGGAAAAAGAGTGCAACGCCTCCGGCTGTTTTACCTAACTCATTGACTGAATTTTGTAAAATCTCAGGTAATTTGACGCCAAAAATAGCTAATAGGGCACCTAATATTGGTAAGAAAACTAATGGCTGGGCGATAGCTTTGCCAATTGATTTCAATACACCGTTATTTTGTTGCCTACCACTGATCATCAGTAAGGTGAATGGAATAATAATTATCGTATAGATTAAGTTACCAAGAACCATGGCAATTAAGCCAGAAGAACCAACAGTGGCTAATAATACAGGTGGCCCACAGTAAGCCATATCAGGGAAAGAAACCGACAATGCTTGCATCGCAGCATCTTTTTTATTATGACGGAAAAAGACTTTACCGCCAACAAAGCCAATAATATAAGAAACAATTAAACCAACAGCCAGTGCCAATAAATAATCAATATTTAACAATACAGAAGGTGGCGCTTGTGCCGCAGCCAAAAATAAAGCAAAAGGTAAGGCAATTTTAACGACAAAGTCAGCAAAGGCTTGCGAATATTCGCGTTTGATAAAACCATACTTCCCTGAGAGCCACCCAACAGCTAAACCAAGAATAATGGGTCCTAGGGCGGCCATTATAATATGTAGTAACATAATACTCCTCATTTTTTGATTATTTTGTTATGACTCAAATTTCACTGAGTAATCCAAAATAGCGACCATGTAATTTATACTGTGCACAAAGTCTCGATGCTTTCAGTTACACCTAAAATTATTTCGAGAAAACATCGTTTATCGATATGATTTCTCGAACTATTAATTAATCATCAAATTAATAAAATACACGTAGATATACATATCATAAATAAATAGAAATATACGTCAAAAGGAAAATTTTTTATTAGATAAAAATAAAATCATCCAACTAGGCGATTTATAACAATAAACAAAGTTAAAAAATCGATTAGATATAAATAATTCCTTCTATATCAATTGGGTAATTTATAGTATTTATACGCCAAATTGGTGTAATTATGGTATAAACCTATGTTAAGGCTCTTTTGGAGGGGGCTGTTTCAGTGTATGATTAATGGTCAGCTTTAATTTGTAATAATTTATTACAGCCCATTGGCAATGGGTAGAATGCTATCTACACTAGACTACGACTTGATTACTCTTTTTTTGTTAATTTTCTACGCTCTAAGTCATTCTGAAGTACAGCTAAGCGGCAAGGAGTGTGATCATTCTTTTTTAACGTATTGTACTGCTACTTGAAGCATAACGAGTATATATTGTGAGTTTGATTATGAGGGAAACCTATTTGTGGATATCCTGATACTGGTAGGGTTCATAGTTGTTGTTTTGGTGGTTGTTTCGCCAATTCTTTCCATTATTGCGCTAAGTCGTGCAAGTCGTTTGGAACAACAATTTTCACAACAAAATCAACGTATAGCATTTCTAGAAAAAGAACTGAAACTTCACACAAGTCATTTGTCGAATCATTCAACGGGATCCCCTCCTAGTCACACGCCATCATCAGTAGAACAAATGGTAGGTTCTGCATCACCGACAGATATCTCTATTGAATCACCAAAGCATGCTGATACTTCAACAGCGAAAACAGCGAGTATGTCGATGGAAGGGGAGCCACAAAAAATACAATCCGCAAGTTCGGCCTCTGCGCCTACGGTCGATGTCAATCGGTTTGATAGTAAAAATGCGCCAATTTACGCTGTTGATGTTAATCGTTTTGATGCTTCATCACAAAAAGAAAATAAAAATATTCGTGAGCAAAGTGATGGCTCTTGGCCTATTTTTAGTCATTTCTTCCATTGGATCTGGCAAGGCAACCCGTTAGCTAAAATAGGGATTTTACTGTTATTTTTTGGGATAGGTTATTTGCTTAAGTTTAGTGTCCAAAATAACGTTCTTTCCCCTCAAATACGTTTATTGATGAGTGCAGTAGGTTGTTTAGTTTTACTTGGCATAGGTTGGTATCTTAGACATAAGAAATCATTATTTGCCCTGATTTTGCAGGGGGGCGCGATAGGTTGCTTTTATATTACGATATTTGCCGCCTTCAAACTTTATACCATGTTGCCTTATAGCATGGCACTCATTGCGATGATTTTGGTATGTGCAGCAAGTATTGTGCTTGCGCTATTACAACGGGCGATTAGCTTAGCCATCTTAGCTTCTCTAGGTGGGTATTTAGCGCCAGTATTGTTATCGACCGGTGGCGGTAATCATATTCTGCTGTTCTCATACTACTTGATATTATCAATTGCTATTTTGGTTATCAGTGTTTGGCAGGCATGGCGCCCATTAAATTTAGTTGGCATGTTTATGACCTATGTGGTCGCTATATTATGGGGCTGGAATGAGTATCACCTAGAATATTATGTATCGAGCCAAATTTTTCTCATTGCTAATTTAATCGTTTTTAATGTACTCACTCAATTATTTGCATTACGTTATCCACACGAAAAACAAATGGTTGTTGATTATACTTTGCTATTCCTCCCACCATTTATCACGATGGTATTACAGTACGCAATTTCTTGGCAGATAGGCTTTGTGCCAGCCTTTGTGGCACTTTTATTAGGCGTTTTGTATTTGCTTGCCGGTTTTCAAATTCACAAACGATACGGTAGTTCAGGGAAACGCCTCGCATTAGGTAACATTGTCATTGGCGCAGGTTTTGTCACCTTAGCAATACCATTAGCGCTAACTTTCGAATGGACCTCAATTATTTGGTCAGTTGAGGGGCTATTATTGCTGTGGTATGGCTTCTCAGTGCGTAATAACAGATTAGTTACGGTAGGCATGGTGCTGATCATTATCAGCGCAGTCACGCTACTGGGTGGCTTCTCGCTATATTCATGGAGCAGAGCTAGCACCTATATGGTACCGATTTTATTGGTAGCTTGTTTTTGTGCAGGGGCACTGCTCCATTTATATCGTGAGTTATCGGCTTACTTTAAATTATTCAGTTATGGTTTTCTGCTACTAGGTTTAGTCGTTTGGTATTTTTGGTTACCGAATATTACCGATATTTTATCGTGGAGTGGGGAATCTGAAAGTTTCATTATTATGGCATTAGTGATTATTTCTGCTTGGTTATGGCGTTTGTTAGCCATTAAAACAGACTGGATCGCTTTATTACTGTGCCAATCATTTATCTGGTTAATTGGTTACTATTATCTTGCCTTAGATTTTATCAATGATGAAAATCCTATGGGGAGAGGTGAAGGCTCGTTGATTTGGCCTGTTATGTTGGGTAGCTCTATATTGTTTGTGATGAATGCGCATAAAGCACGTAATGTATGGTTACAGCGCATATTACACGGCGCAACGTTTTGGTTGATATTGGCCTTTATTGCGACACAAGTAAATTGGTTTGTAGCAATTTTACCTTGGGGTATGAATGAGTTTGGCTATTTTATTTACGTCATGGCTATCACATTAACAACCTTGGTATTGTATTGGTTACAAAATCAAAAAATGGCACCAATGAAACGTAATGGGATGATTTATTGGTATGCATTTTTACCTGTGACTGTGATTTTAATTTGGTTGTCTTTTATGGCTAATTTAGAAGACGGTAAATTGACATTTTGGAATTATATCCCACTCATTAACCCTCTGGATGAAGCGGGGCTATTTAGTATTGCTTCGCTATTATTGATGCGTCGTGGCCTTGTATTAAAGTTAAAACGAATTAGTGAATTTGATTTATTCGTTATTCGTGGGCTCGGTTTTTCTGCGGTGATCCTTAGTGGTTTATGGTTTAACGGTATTATACTCCGTGCAGTTGCTGATTTCTCTGAGATCAATTGGGCCTTCGATGCATTATTTGATTCTCGATTAGTACAAACCGTTCTTTCAATTAGTTGGTCACTTGTTGCACTTGGTTTTATGACTTTTGCTGCTTTAAAGCAAAATAGAGTTAGTTGGCTAATTGGTGCAGGTATTTTTGCGTGTGTTATCGCTAAATTATTTCTTGTTGATATCTATGGTCAAGATGGTTTATCCAGAGCAATTAGCTTTATTGCCGTTGCTGTGCTTATTTTGGTTGTGGGTTATTTTTCACCACTTCCACCAAAAGTCAGGCAAGAAAAAGGGGCCAATGGAGTAGATGATGATGCTAACTAAATATAAAGGGATGTTGCCGAGGATTTGTGTCCTCGCGGCTTCGTTATTATTTTCGAGTACTATATATGGGCAAAATAGCCAATCTTTAACGCCTTACGATTTTTATCAAGGTTCTGAATTAAGTGAGAACAATGAGAAAACTCCTTTCGCGTGGGTGGAATTACCCTCTGAAGCCTATATGAATTCAGCGCATTCGAAAACACTACAAGATGTTAGGGTATTCAATGGAACGGGGCAGGAAGTTCCTTCCGCACTCTTTTTTGATTCAGAAGAAAGCAGTGAAACCTCTCAAATTCCGTTTTCTTTACAACCTTTAATTATCAAAGCAGACCAAGTCAGCTCGAAAGAAGAAACGTTAAATGAACGGCAATATTTATTGGTTGAAGTTGTACCTAGTAAAGTAAGCCGTATTGAGATCCCATCGCTACAGAATAGACAAGATGTTAAGTATCAAGCCTTTTTATTAACACGTAAAAGTGAGCAGCAACGTAATTTGCCAATCCAAACCTTGTCTTTGGATTGGGATAGTAGTCAACAAGATTGGCAGGCAAAGTCTTTTATCTACGCTAGCCAAGACAAGCAGCGTTGGATAAACATTTCTACTAATCAACCAATAATGAGCTTAAATTCACATGCAGGGGAAATTCGTAGCAATACGATAGAATTATTATCTGGAAATGACCCAGCACTAATGGCGCCTTACTTAATGGTGATTACAGTCGCAGACAAAGAGGCACATATACCCGATTTAAAATCAGCCGAAGGAACTGCAAAAGTATTTCATTCAACAAGGCGACAAGAAACTTGTAACTTTACGACTAACAATGAAGGTATGTCGTTAAATCAACTTATTTATCGTTTACCTTCAGCACAGCCACTGAGCTCAATAGCGATACATTTGCAACAAACTAATCGGGTATTGCCATTACAGATAGAGTACACCGCGAATTCAGGCGAAAATTGGTTGCCACTGTCTAATATAGTTGCTTATAACCAAATCAATGATGGTAAGCAGGTTCGCAATCCAGATGTATCCGTAAATGGCCTCATGGTTAAAAAATTGCGGATCACGGCATTGAAAGGAAGTTGGGATGATAAGCCGCCTTATGTTGAAGGGAAACGTGATGCTGTTAATTTAGTTTTTAATATGCAAGGTGCATCACCCTATTTATTAGCTTGGGGAAGCCAACTAGCAACCCTAGATAATCTAAGCTACCAAGAGCTATTAGGGCAGTCATTAACAGTTGAACAATTGATGCATCGTTATCCTGAATTATCAGCCTCAAATGAGATTATCGAGTTAGGAGGCGAGGAACAGCTTACTTCAAATATTTCAGCTGAAGGTTATTTTGATTGGGTGACTGGGATACTTTGGGGATTACTAGGGTTCGGAATACTGATATTAATTTATTTTTGTTGGTATTTGATAAAAGAGATCAATAGCAAAAGTTCTAAATGATCATTGAAGAAATAATAAAAAGGAGGTCATTGTACCTCCTTTGCTATTGATGGAGTTCTCAATAATTTATCAAATAAAATTAGATGATTACCTTTCATTAAAAAATTGACAAATCCCCCCAAATGATTACTCCTGAGAGCTACTTTTTGACAAGGAATTGAGTTAAAACAAAACTCTAGATTAAGGAGAACACGATGAAGACACAACTATTCTCAAAATTATTTATTGCGATAGCGTTGCTAACAAGTGCATCCGTATTTGCTCAAACAACTGAAACAATGCCTTCACACGAAAATGTGAAAATTGAGCATTCACTCAAACAAAATAAATTGGGAGATCTTGGCGATATTGAATCTATACGTGAACAAGTAGAAGTAAACCGCATTGAGCTATCAGAAACAACGACTGATCGTCGTTTTAATGGACGTCAATTCAGAATTGATGATAAAAAAGACTAACTATCACCTTTATTGTGTTACGCTTTTTTGATAACAATTAGCGTAAAATTACAGCCAGAGGAAACGATTATGTCTCAAGGCCAATGTTTGTGTGGTGCAGTAAAAATAGCAACTCAACAGCCAGTCGATAAAATTAGTGTTTGTCATTGTGAGATGTGCCAACGTTGGAACGGTGGGCCGAGTTTTACTATTGATTGCCATAGTGATGTTAGTATTGATGGGGAAGAGTTTATTACCCGTTTTGCATCATCGGAATGGGCAGAGCGTGCTTTTTGTAAGCAATGTGGCACTCATCTATTTTACCATCTTCATACTCCCTCTTCTTATTATGTTTCTTCAACATTGTTTGGAGAAACTAAAAGTGCAACTCTAGCAATGCAGATTTTCGTTGATAGTAAACCTGCTTACTACAATTTTGTTGAAAAAACGCCGATGCTGACAGAGCAAGATATCATCAGTTTGATGAGTAAATAAAGATCATGAGCTGGTTTTTACTGGCTCGTCTTTATCCTTTGTAATGCGAATGTCTCGAATATGGATTATAATAACTTAAAAGCCTAGTTGCTTATTATAGAGAATTATTTAATTCTAATAATTTAATAAGATAAGGCAAATTAAACTTTACCGCAGATTGTATAAATAACCATTAATGTTTAGGGATGTTCGCTGATGAACAGTATGAGAAATATGCGGCATGCTAGTAATATCGCATGGGTATTGCAGTGGGTATTGAATATTGGGTTGATTGCACTCGCTATTGTGCTTGTGTTCTTTTTAGCCAAAGAAACCTATACCATGGCATCGTTGATGTTTAGTGGCCAAAAAGAAGCAACAGCTTATGAGCTATTAGAAGGAATAGTCATCTATTTTCTTTATTTTGAGTTTATTGCTTTGATTACTAAATATTTTTTGTCTGGTTATCACTTCCCATTACGATATTTTATTTATATCGGAATTACTGCAATAATACGCTTAATTATTGTCGACCACAGTGATCCAATGACAACATTACTTCATGCCGGTGCTATTTTAGTCTTAGTTATTGCATTATTTATCGCCAATACAGAAAGACTGAAACGAGAATAGAATAATTCAAATTTTTTTTAATATAGGAAAAGGGATGAAACTCATTCCTTTTCCTTATGCATTTTTCAATTAACATAGAATATTAAGTAATAAAACATAGCTATTTTTATGTGAATCAGCGCATGTTTCTTTTTGGCAATGCTAATTCCTCTCATTCTAATGTTAAATTATACTAATACAATAAAATACCACTGGTTTATCCTGTTAAATATTTGAAAGAAAGTATTTTACTTTTTAGAAAGGGTTATCTACTGTGTAAAAGTTTATTATTCTATACTCGTCATCCTTTAAGTTGTAGGGGTGTTGACTACACTCAGCTAGCCGAGTACATAGTTTATCTATGCCCCCGTCTATCTTCGTTTGTCACCTACCTGAAACTCGAATGATTTAGAGTATAATAACCTAAGTAACTTGCAAATATGACAACAAATACACTCCCTAAAAAGAAAGGGTTTTTAAACCGTGTTGAGCGTATCGGAAACGTTATGCCCGATGTTACAATGCTGTTTATTTATGCCCTAGTGATCTGCTGGTTTTTATCTTATCTACTTTCATTTGTAGATTTTAATTATTATCATCCAGTGTCGAAAGAAAAAATATCTGTCGTAAATATGTTTAACTATGAAGAAATCATATTATTCATTACATCGGCAGTGAAAAACTTCATTAATTTCCCTCCATTAGGAATAACTATCGTCGCAACGTTAGGGATCGGCATTGCTGAAAGTAGTGGCTTTATTAATACTGCTTTGAAAAAAATGCTTTCCTTTATTACCCCTAAAATGTTGACGCCAACCGTGGTTTTTGTCGGTATCGTCTCTCATATTGCGTCAGACTCCGCGTATGTGATTTTGATGCCTGTTGCAGCCATGATGTTTTACGCCAGTGGTCGCCATCCATTAGCAGGTATTGCAGCGGCTTTTGCTGGGTTAGCAGGCGGTTTTACTGCGAGCTATACGCCATCAATTATTGACCCTATCATGCAAAGTTTTACCCAAGACGCAGCTCAAATGATGGCACCAGGTTACAGTGTTAACGTTTTGTGTAACTATTTCTTTAGCCTTGGTGGTACGTTTGGCGTGATTTTTACCTGCTGGTTTATTACTGAAAAAATTGTCGAACCTTGGCTAAATAAAAACTGCCCAATTACGACCAATGAAGTGGATGTCGATTCAGAACAAGATCTCAGTAAAATTACACCAATTGAGCACAAAGCATTTCGTGTCGCCGGCGGTATCGTGATTTTGCTTGGCGTAGGTTTATTTGCATTATTGTGGCCTGAAAACTCACCATTACGTGGTCCTGATGGTAGTTTAACCAGCCCTAAAGCCCCTATTATGCAAATCGTGGTACCGCTGTTATTTATTTTCTTTGCGGTGCCGGGTATTGTTTATGGTTATATGACTAAATCCTTTACCTCAACCAAAGATGTGGTTAAGGCAATGGAAAATATCACCAAGTCATTAATTCCATTTATTGTTTTTGCATTTTTTGCTGCTCAATTTCTCTATTCATTCCAGCATTCTAATTTGGGCACACTATTAGCGCTATCTGGTGCTGAATTATTGCGTACACTGGATATGCCTTCAGAAATGACGGTACTTGGCGTCATTATTTTGACGGCTCTGATTAATATCATGATCACATCTGCAACTTCTAAATGGGCAATTATGGCGCCAGTATTGGTTCCTATGCTAATGGCGGTGGGGATCTCTCCTGAACTGACACAAGCTGCATTCCGCGTGAGTGATTCCGCAATGAACGTCAGTACGCCAATGTTCCCATTCTATCCGTTGATATTGATGTATTGTCAGAAGTACTACAAAAATGCAGGTATTGGGACACTTTGCTCAATGATGATCCCGTTCACAATCGGTTTATTGATCACATTGACTGCAACGCTTTATCTGTTCTGGGCATTTGATATCCCAATCGGATTCGACAGTGGTTACACATGGCAGCCAGCGCCATAGTTTGCTGGACTGAGTAAAAAGGAATAGAAAATGAATCAATTAGGTAAACAGCTAGAACAACGTTTTTTCCGCTATCTTGCTATCGAAAGCCAAAGCGATGCTTCAGCAACGTTTGTGCCGAGCACCGAAGGACAACGTGAACTAGCAAAACTCCTCGCTAAAGAGCTAGAAAGCTACGGCCTTAAAGATATTTATATTGATGATCATGCGATCCTATATGCACTCCGTCCGGGCAACAAACCATCTGCACCTAAAATTGGTTTTGTTACCCATTTGGATACGGTTGATGTGGGATTATCCCCAGTTATCAAACCTCAGACTTTAAAATATGAAGGAAAAGACCTGTGTTTGAATGCACAAGAAGAGGTCTGGTTTAAAACTGAAGAGCATCCAGAAGCCGCTCCTTATGTAGGAGAAGAGATCATTTTTAGTGATGGAACCAGTGTACTTGGCGCTGATAATAAAGCCGCAGTTACGGTTGTCATGGAGCTAATGGATAAACTACAGAATGCTGATTTCGACTGTGGTGATATCTATGTCGCTTTTGTTCCTGATGAGGAAATTGGCCTACGGGGCTCCAAAATTATGGACTTATCCCGCTTTAAGGTCGACTTCGCTTATACGATAGACTGCTGCGCGCTAGGTGAAGTCGTTTATGAAACCTTCAATGCTGCTTCTATTGATATAACGATTAAAGGGATCACTGCACATCCAATGTCAGCAAAAAATGTGTTAGTTAACCCGATCCGCGTTGCGCATGACTTTATTGGCTGCTTTGATCGTTTTGATACCCCTGAACACACGGAGCATCGCGAAGGTTACTTTTATGTGACTGATCTCATTGCAAATCCAGATAATGCCAAAATTAAAATGGCAATTCGTGATTTTGATCGTAATAGCTATGAGGCACGTAAGCGTTATATCGGCGAAGTCGTAGAATTGATTAAAGCACGCCATCCAAAAGCAAAAATTGAATTCAATATTGTTGATGTATATAGCAATATTAGCGATTCATTGGGGGATGACCGCACTGCCATCGATTTAATTTTTGACGCATTAAAGATCCAAAATGTTGAACCAAACGTTATTCCAATGCGTGGTGGCACAGATGGCTCGGCACTGTCAGCGAGAGGTGTTTTGACACCTAACTACTTTACAGGCGCATTAAATTTTCATTCTAAATTTGAGTTTTTACCACTCAGCTCGTTTGAAAAAAGCTATTTAGTTTCTGAAACCATTTGTCGTTTAGTAGGGCAAAAATAATTTTATTATTTTTAATTTTATAATTATCAAATGACCATGTGTATGCATGGTCATTTAATTTATGGGTTAAATGATATATAACAACTAATTTTATTTGTTTATCTATCTGTTTATTATTAAATCTATCAGGTCATCGTTAATTTAAAATACTTTATTTTATATTCGGAACTTGTTATTTATGAAGAGTTTTGGAGATAAAATTGTCATAAAGTATAGGATGGAAAATGATTAATATAGCAATCATTGATGATAATAATATTTTAATTCGTGGACTTGAGGCAATATTTAACCGCCATAAACGATGTAGTATTGTTGCTTCATTCCCTTTTATCGAACAAGCCATTACATGGAATCGGCAGCAGAAGGCTAGTGTTATATTAATTAATAGTGATAATTGCCATTTCGAGTCACTAAAAACATTACAAACACTAAGACGCACTCAACCTGATGTAGGGATCATTATCTATAATATTCACCGCTATTATGCCTTTTTATTGAAGGCGCTTGATATCGGCATTCGTGGCATTCTAAGTGCGAAAATTGATGCAGATGAGCTTGTTGAAGCAATACAAGTCGTTAATGCTCGCAGCAAAATCATTTCACCGGATATTGCACAAACGATAGCTCTAAAACGTATTGATCAGAACGAGCAAGCTGATCTATATGATTTATTATCAACGCGAGAGCTCGAAATTATGCTATTTATTACTCAAGGCATTTCAATAAAGCAGATCGCTCAGATGTTGGCATTGAGTCCTAAAACAGTAAATACCTATCGATATAGAATGTTTGGTAAACTTAATATCCGTAGTGATGTAGAATTAACTCATATCGCTATCAGTAATGGGTTGATTGTAACCAAACAGGGTGTATCAGGGTGTCAGAACAGTTTGAACCAAAAGCTTTTTTAAAAACAGTCACTAACCAACCTGGTGTCTATCGTATGTATGACGCTGGGGGAACGGTGATTTATGTAGGTAAAGCAAAAGATCTTAAAAAACGCCTTTCCAGTTATTTTCGAGTCACTGTCAGTAGTCGTAAAACCGAGCAGTTAGTAAAAAATATTGCTTCTATTGACGTGACCGTTACTCATACAGAAACAGAAGCCTTGCTGCTTGAGCACAACTACATCAAGCTGTATCAGCCTCGTTATAATGTTTTACTACGAGATGATAAGTCATACCCTTATATCTTTTTAAGCAAAGAGACTCACCCTAGATTATCCATGCATCGTGGTGCTAAGCATGCAAAGGGGGAATACTTTGGGCCATTCCCTAACTCCTATGCTGTGAGGGAAACACTCGCGCTGATGCAAAAACTGTTTCCAATCAGGCAATGTGAAGACAGTGTTTATAAAAATCGTTCAAGGCCTTGCCTACAATATCAAATAGGGCGTTGTTTAGGCCCTTGTGTTAAAGGTTTAGTTAGTGATGAAGAGTACGAACAACAAGTTAATTATGTGCGCTTATTCTTAACCGGTAAAGATCAGCAAGTTTTAACTGGATTGATTGAACGAATGGAAAAAGCTAGTCAAGAACTACGCTTTGAAGAAGCGGCTCGTTTTCGTGATCAAATACAGGCGGTAAGAGCGGTTACTGAGCAACAATATGTTTCTGGTGATAGTGATGACCTTGATGTTATCGGTGTCGCTTTTGAGTCAGGACTGGCCTGTATACACGTCTTATTTATTCGCCAAGGAAAAGTACTCGGAAGTCGCAGCTATTATCCCAGAATTCCAGCCGGGACTTTATTAGAAGAAGTTGTACAAACATTTCTTGGACAATTTTATTTGCAGGGCAGTGAAAACCGGACATTACCGGGTGAGATTTTATTGGATTTTGCATTACCTGAAAAAGAACTATTAGCCGATTCATTATCACAGGTTGCAGGGCGAAAAATCCAAATCCAAACGCAGCCTCGAGGAGCGAGAGCTCGTTATCTAAAATTAGCACGAACCAATGCATCCACGGCATTGCTGACTAAATTGGCTCAGCAATCAACCATTCATCAACGTATGGCATCATTAGCCAAAATAGTTGAACTGGATTCAATATCTCGTATGGAGTGCTTTGATATTTCACATACCATGGGGGAGCAAACGGTCGCATCTTGTGTCGTTTTTGATAAAAACGGGCCAGTAAAAGCGGAATATCGGCGTTATAACATCACTGGCATCACTCCAGGTGATGATTATGCGGCAATGCATCAGGTATTAACACGCCGTTATGGTAAACATCTAGATGAAAGCAAAGTGCCTGATATTATTTTTATTGATGGTGGTAAAGGCCAATTGGGGCAGGCAAAAGACGTTTTTGATTCACTTGAAGTGGATTGGGATAAAAACCGACCTTTATTGATTGGCGTTGCTAAAGGAAGCGATCGTAAAGCAGGCCTAGAGACACTCTTTTTTAAACCTGAGGGGGAAGGTATCGCCTTACCAGCAGACTCACCAGCATTACATGTGATCCAACATATTCGAGACGAATCGCATAATCATGCGATCACTGGCCACCGTCAGCGACGGGCTAAAGTTAAAAATACCAGTGCATTAGAATCAATAGAGGGAGTAGGGCCAAAGCGTCGCCAAATGTTGCTAAAATATATGGGCGGCTTACAGCCTTTAAAAAATGCAAGTATAGAAGAGATTGCAAAAGTGCCCTCGATCTCATACGCGCTAGCAGAAAAGATTTATAATGCATTGAAACACTAGGTGTCTTAGGGCACCATACTTATAAAATCCATTTTGGTCAAAAAGTTACTAAGTATGATGAAATTAAATATTCCTACGTGGTTGACCTTGTTTCGCGTCATCTTGATACCATTCTTTGTGCTGGCTTTCTATTTACCAGTAAGCTGGGGGCCTTTCGTGTGCGCATTGATTTTTGTTGTCGCTGCGGTCACAGACTGGTTTGACGGCTATCTGGCAAGGCTCTGGAAGCAAACGACGAAGTTTGGGGCATTTCTTGATCCTGTCGCCGATAAAGTTATGGTGGCGACCGCATTAGTGTTGGTGACCGAAAGCTTTGATGTTTGGTATGTGACTTTACCTGCTGCAACAATGATAGCCCGCGAAATTATCATTTCATCACTGAGAGAGTGGATGGCCGAAATAGGCAAAAGAAGCAGTGTAGCTGTTTCTTGGATTGGCAAATTTAAAACGACGGCTCAAATGATGTCATTGGTTGGTTTGTTATGGCGCCCAAATTTACTGATTGAGAATCTTGCGATCGCATTATTGTACATTGCCGCCATCTTAACATTCTGGTCAATGTATCAATATTTGAGGGCTGCATGGGCAGATTTGAGCGAAGCTTGATCGAAATGATTGAAAAAACAGCGAACGAACAGATTTAAGTGATTTTTTTAAATAATTGTGTTGACTCAAAATGTGAAATCAGTAGAATGCAACGCATCGAACGGCAACGAGGTTTACGAAAAAAAATAAGTAAATCAGCCAGTTTGGAAAAGATAGTTTAAGGCGGGAATAGCTCAGTTGGTAGAGCACGACCTTGCCAAGGTCGGGGTCGCGAGTTCGAGTCTCGTTTCCCGCTCCAATCTCAGCAGTGAGATTGAACAAGAAGGCGCGTTAGCAAAGCGGTTATGCACCGGATTGCAAATCCGTGTAGCTCGGTTCGACTCCGGGACGCGCCTCCAAAAATTTAGCCCAGGTGGTGAAATCGGTAGACACAAGGGATTTAAAATCCCTCGGCCTTTAGGCTGTGCGGGTTCAAGTCCCGCCCTGGGCACCAAATAAAAACCGCGTTGAATAACAACGGGTTAGGGAAAGAAAAAGCCACCTAATAGGTGGATTTTTTGCATCTGGAATTTGTCGCTGAAAATCAAAAGTGACGGCACTGTTCATCATTACAGTATTCAAGCTTCATCATTCTTTCATATATCAAATCTGAATGTGAATTTTACATTCAAAGTTTTTATTTATTATTTTTTATTCAGTGACAACTGACGCACTCTTTACTTGCTATCAAATTAAAATATTACTCTTCATGTACCTATGATCTTATGTATTTTTACCTTCTATTTTTCAAGATGAAAAATAGTTATTTAAAATAATAAGTTAAATAAAGAGTGGGAAAATAAGATATTTTTGACTATTTTGAGATAACTTATTGTTATCAAGATTATTTTTTATGGTAGTCTATAGTTCACTGCCGTATAGGCAGCTTAGAAAAATACAGATTACTGGTATCGCAAATTAAAAGCGTTCACTGCCGTATAAGCAGCTTAGAAAGCTATAAGAAAAATGACATCTCTGCACTTACCGTTCACTGCCGTATAGGCAGCTTAGAAAAGTATAGGGAAGCTGAGAGATAGAGCCCCAAGTTCACTGCCATATAAGCAGCTTAAAATTTTTTAATACTACAACTCAAAATAGTCGTAAGTTGTAATTTCATATTTATTATCGTAGGGATCGGTGAAGTAGACTGATAAAGACACCTCGTGGTCGATAACTGAAATTGGAACATTATAACTTGTTAGATGCTCTTTGAACTGCAAGAAGCTGGTTCTATCAACACTAAATGCTACTGTGTTTCCTCTATTTTGCGTTGTTCTTTTAAATAGAGATAAATAAGCATCACCATTGTTGATTACTAAAGGGCCGCCTTGCTCAAACCAAAATTTAAAACGTGGGGTTATTTCAAAAGAGAGTATATTTTTATACCACTGAATGGCTTCATCAAGGTCATCAACATAAATATGAACATGGTCGATCGCTATAAATCTCATGGTTTTCTCCTCTTATAAAAGACCTAACGTACTACTTTTTATCTGTAATTTATAAGCTACAATGGCTTTATCCGTATAATTGCATTCTCATATTGCTGCAAAACAATACAGGTTATTATGGCTATAGACTGGCAAGGTAGGATAACAACGTTAGCTCCAGTTGAGTATCAAGCACAATTTAAGCAAGTGATTGACGATGTCATCGCTCATCTTAAACTTAGTTTGAATAATCGATTACATAGCATATATGTCTATGGTAGTGTCGCAAAAGGGCAAGCAGTTCAGTATCGCTCAGATCTCGATCTATGCCTGATTCTTACTCAAAAACTTAATGAAACTGAACAGAGACAATTAAATGAGGCGCACTCATATTTAGAAAAAATGCATGATATTGTCAGTAAAATTGATTTTGATATTGGCATACTGGCGGATGTTATTGATGAATGTAATCAGTTTAGTTGGGGGTATTGGCTAAAGCACCATTGTCGCTGTGTGTTTGGTGACGATTTAAGTCTACGTTTTGCCCCTTTTTTACCTTCCAAAGACATTGCTATTGCGGTTAATGGCGATTTTGTTGACGTGCTAACACAGTATATTGATGAATTAAAAAATACGGCAGATGCGAACAAACGAAGATTAATACAGCGTGCAGCTGCCAGAAAATTACTGCGTTCAACGAATATCTTACATGATAATAATGATACTAGTTGGCCGGAAAGTTTAAATGAGTATGCTGAACGCGTTATGGCTCTTTTTCCTGAATGTAAGGAGCAAATTCACTATTTTTTGCAAGAAAGCTATCAACCTCAAGATAACACGAATATATTTATATCTAAATTAGAACATTTCATCTTGTGGTTGAATAAGTATTATCTCCAGCAACAATAATATCCTTATCTATATTCATTATATTTCAAGTTCTAGCGCTTGCGTTACAGTATCGTATCTGTGTTTACTTGTTTTCATTATGGAATTGACCTTCGAAGTATTTATAGTATCAATTGGTAAGTGAGGTGTTTGATGAACATAGAAACTTTAGGCATTGTTTTATTCGATGGCTTTGAAACCTTAGATGTGATGGGGCCAGTTGAGGTTTTTGGCCGATTACCAGACTGTAAGGTGAAATTTATTTCGCCTGAAGGTAACAAAAAAACCAGTTCGCAGGGAGTGGCTATCGAAACTGAGAAAGTCACCAATCCTCAATATAAATATTTGTTGATTCCAGGAGGGCAAGGGACTCGGCCTTTGGCAATAGATAAAGAGTATATTTATTGGTTGAAACAACAAGTTGAATACACCTCATACTGTATGACAGTTTGTACTGGTTCAGCGCTATTAGCGGCAACAAATTTATTGAATGACCTTAGTGCTACAAGCAATAAATTAGCTTTTGAATGGGTAACTTCGATTAACAATAATGTTAATTGGCAGCCGAAAGCGCGTTGGGTGAAAGATGACAAGTTTTATACATCTTCTGGAGTAAGCGCAGGTATTGATATGTCATTACAGGTGGTCAGTGATTTCTATGGCTTACAGCAAGCTTCAACCATTATCAAGAGCATGGAATATGTGTGGAATGATGATGCGAGTCATGACCCATTTGCGGTGAATTTAGCCTGAGCATCTAGTCTTCATACTTCAAGTTGCAGGTTTTTTCGTTAAGGTATAAATGACTAGGCGACGCTCATTGAGTCATAACGTTTATCTATGCTTCCTTGCCTACCTGCAACTCGAATTATTTAGATTATAAAGAGGTTAGCCTCTAATTTTAGAGACTCACGCATGGAATTATTTTTTATTCTTTTCTAACCATTTTTGCATTTGTTCTATTTCAGGGCCTTGAGCATTAATAATCTCTTCTGCTAGTTTTCTCATTTCAGGATCTGTGCCATATTTAAGTTCAATCTTAGCCATATCAATTGCGCCTAAATGATGGGCGATCATCCCTTGTGCGAACGCGATATCTGCATTTTGCTCATTCATACTGTTAGCCATATCTGAATGCATTTTATCCATTGATTGATTCAGCTCTTTTTGCATTTCATTAGTTGCTGGTGGAGACATATGCATGGAATGGGTTGTATCAGCAAAAGTTGCAAATGAAAGCGTGCTTGCAATGAGAGCAGCAAGAGGGAGCAATTTTTTCATGAGAATTTCCTTGTTCATGACTGGTTGAATTGCAATAACCATAAAGCTTCCCCTAGGGGGAAGGTCAATGTGAGGTGAATGAATTTAACTTAATTTACACTCGTGATACTGCTAGGGCAGCGCCTTGTATTGAGGTATAGCACCTCTATGCTTTCGAATTAATCTTATTATTTTTTAATTCTATAGCGATGAGTTAGTTTGCTATCTATCGGTAGCTCGAATTATTTAGAGTGTCGATATTAATGCATAAAGTAAGCTATTAGTTTCTTTATTCAAAAAGAGTGATCTAGGTTGCAAATAAACAATAAAAATTAATATTTTTAATGATGTTATTACATGAAAGATTACAAGGAAAAAGTTAAACATTATTTATGGGGCTGTCCTAGATAACTAAGATCATCTAGGATAGTTTCATGAGAAAAAGCAGACTCAGTCAGTACAAACAGGAACGGTTACTTGAGCTGTTTATTGCAGGCTCTACAGCCCGTATTGCCGCAGAGCTGGTTGGTGTCCACAGGAACACTGCCGCTTACTATTTTCATCGGCTCAGAGTACTGATAGCAGAGCACGTTGATAAGCACTCTTGGTTTGATGGCGAGATTGAATTGGACGAAAGTTATTTTGGGGGGCGTCGTAAAGGTCAGCGCGGTAGAGGGGCAGCTGGAAAAGTGCCTGTTTTCGGGCTTCTCAAGCGTGGTGGCAAGGTTTATACCAAGGTCATACCCGATGCTAAATCGAGGACATTACTGCCAATAATTGAGTCAAAAATTTACCCTGACAGCATCGTCTACACAGATAATTTTGCCAGTTATGACGTACTGGATGTGAGCGATTTTAAGCATTACAGGATCAATCACAGCACCCAGTTTGTCGACAAAAAAGACCGGCAAAATCACATCAATGGCATAGAGAATTTTTGGAACCAAGCGAAGCGTCACATGCGTAAATTTAACGGTATTCCGAAGGCTCATTTTGAGCTGTATTTAAAAGAGTGTGAATGGCGATTTAACACACCTAGTGCAAAACAACAATTAAATATGCTAAAACAGATAGTTAAAGGTAAAATTTAAACCTTATCTAGGACAGCCCCTTATTTATTTTGTAAATAACGTTAATTAAACAATACTTGCTACTTATTTTGTGTGTTCGATATATATTTATAATGGGTTGTTTTTTATTAATTTAAATTTAATCCGATTTATTTTGATAGCGTTAAATTAAAGTTTCTTTTGAATTGATTATCAATGCTAATAATAATCATTACCATTTGAGCGCTAAGGCGAATTCTATATACTGCGTACCAAGCATTGCGACTAATGCTTTTAAGCTGTTTTGGATAGTTATATTTACCATTAAGTTAACAGTCATTTGACAAGGAGCCTTATGAAAAACCTATCATTAGCAGTACTCACGATTGCTTTATCGACTTCTGTTTTTAGTGCTAGTGCTACAACTATTTCCGCTCAAAGCCAAAAATATGGTGTGGATGGTGTTGAAGTGATCGTTGGTGACACCCAATACGCTAGCGGGTCACATGCAGGCGCAATCGGTGATCCGGGGATCGGTTTACAACCAATATTTTTTGGTACCAGAATTAGTTTTGCAAGTTTTAAAGCGCGAGCGACTGAAAATGAACATGGCGTATATGAATTAGCTGCATCAACGAGCGCGCACTCTGCTAATACCGGAAAATTTAATTTTACTCAGGTTGCGAATGCCGAAGTATATTTTGGTGATTGGTCTAAAACCGGTATTGATGGTGATGCAACGCATACCGCATTCTATTCGGGTAAAGATGTTAGCGAATCTCTGCCTAATTCAGGGCAAGTTGAGTATACCATCGCTGGTATTAACCAGTTTGATAGCTCAGGTAAATTAAGTGGTACATTTAATGCGGATTTTGATACTAAAGAATATACTGGCTCACTGAGTGGTCATGAATTGAATATCACTATGAGCGGGGACATTTTAGAGCAAGAACAATATCAATTTAATGGGACTGCGATCGCTAATGAATCAATTGAAGGGCATAGTTATGGTAACTTTTTTGGCGCTGATGCAACAGAGGTAGCTGGGATAGTATCTTTTGGAAGTGAACATATTAAAGATGTTGCATTTGGTGGTTCTAAAGCACAATAGTTAACTTGGATAGGTGGAATTAATATTCCACCTATTACTACTTTGTTAGTCAATTGGTTGTATGTTATGACGATATCTCGTTTAATTATATTATTATCGATTTTTTACAGTGGCTTTGTTATTTCTCATAGTGATGACACTAATGATTATCAAAGATTATTAGTAGATAAAGTCAATGTGAATGAAAAATTATCTAAAGATAAAGAAATAAAGATAACCCTTGATGATGAGTTGATAGTTAACTTTGATGGGGAGAACTATAAAATAAATAATAACGTCCATGATATAGGGGAGGCTATTTATATTGCCTTAGCTAGGGGGCAATATAATGATGTGAATCAGCTATTGTCTTCTTATCAAAAATTAACTGGTCATGATGATTTATTGGTGAAATATGCGAATGCTAAAATTTCCCATCAAAATAAAAATTATCAAAAAGCAATCAATTATTATCAGCAAATTTTACAAAAAAATTCTGATTTCCTACGTGTCGAGCTCGAATTAGCTCGTGTATATTATGAAAGCCAACAGAATAAAGAGGCTATAGTACAATTTAATCGTGTGTTAGATAAGTATGCTCAACAATTACCGAAGCATGTATTAGACAATATTGCTCAATTCACCAAAGCCTTGAAAAAAAGAACAGCGTGGCGGGGGAGTATCTCGTTAGGTTATGGTTATAACTCAAATATTAACCAAGTGCCGGGTGATCATCGAAGAGATTGTTATCGTAGTGAGGTAAAAGAGGTCTGTTATGGCGTAGGAGAAGCCACTAAAGGACAAAAATTTATCTACGAGGCGAATATTGAGAAACAAGTTCCTTTGTATCGCCATCATAATGCGCTATTTAAGGCTTATACATATGGATACAAGTATGAAAAAGCGTCTCAATACAATGAGAATATAATAAATACAAAATCCTATTATCAATATCAAGATGGTATAAAAACCTTTGCCTTTGGACCTACAATTGAATTTAAGTTTATTGGTGATCAGCAGCGATATTATGGATTTGGGGCGAGTATAGACGTGGCGTATCACTTCACACCAAAATTTTCGGTCAGTGCTATCGTTGATTATAAAAAATTAAACTACCGCTCTATGTATCAAAGTAGTAATGGTAATAAGAGCACGTTTTATTTAACTAATATTTATGCATTTTCACCCGATATAATATTTTTTGGTGGGGTTGATGGTGTAATGCGAAATAAACGGTATCAAAGTGATAGTTATAAACAATATGGTATTAGAGTCGGTATATTTAAAAGTTTCTCACAAGGTTTTAATTTTTTAGGTATGGCGAGCTATAAAAAAACGCATTTTGAGCAACCTCAGTATGCATTAAGTCGTCAAATTAGAGATGATAATGAACAGCTCTATTTTATAAAGTTAAGTGCTCCAAAGTATAGTTTATTTACTTTAACACCATCATTATCTTATAAATTCAGGATAAACCATAGCAATATTGATGCACTGTATTCTTATTCACAGAATGAAGTTGAGTTTAAATTAGAAAAACGCTTTTAATATTTTAGGTATTATATAATGAAGATAAAAAAGTTAGTTGCAATTAATATTGCGACAGGTATCTCGTTTGCTTTAATTTCCAATCTGATATTTGCTAAAGAGCAGGAGGATATCGGAACCATTATTATTAATGATAAAACAACAACCATTAAACAGCGCGATCAAAAAGGTTATGATGCTCAGTATGATAAAAATGAATCTAATGTTTACCTCGGTAAAGAATTGGTTGAGCGTTACAAAGGAACGAATCCCGCAGACGTATTAAACAGTGCTGTTGGGGTATTTAGCGGTGATGCTCGAAATAGTGGGGCGATAGACCCTAATGTTCGAGGGATCCAAGGTCAAGGTCGAGTTCCTGTTACTGTGGATGGTACAGAGCAAGCTCATACTGTATGGAGAGGATATAACGGTGCCAATAACCGTAACTATGTTGATCCCAATATGATCAGCAGCATTACGGTACATAAAAGTGCATCATTAGATCCAGATGTAAAAACGTCGGTAGGAGGTGGAATCGCCATTAGAACGATCAATATTGATGACGTGGTTTCCCCTGAAGATAAATTTGGTTTTGATTTAAAGTTAGAAACTAGCAGTAATTCGACCAAGCCAAGAATTGCTCAGTTACAGGCAGGGACAGATTATCGTGATGATCCTGCTATTTTGAAAAGCATGTCTGATGAATTAATAAAAAGAACATCATCACTATTTAATGACCCTGCTTTGTTAATGACAGCAAAGTCCCGTGGTGACGCGAACTTTTTTAATTTGAGAGATAATGCAGTCAGAATGGCAATCGGCACAAGGCAGGAGCGGTTCGATGTAATGGCGGCATACAGTTATCGTGATCAAGGAAATTATTTTGCAGGAACGCGAGGCGCTGAAAACTATACTGAGGAAATTTTGACTTCTCAGTCGAAATCATTTGATCCCTATATGCCATTTGCTGCCAATGTCTATTTCCCAGGCAGGGAGGTCATGAATACTTCCAGCAAAATGGATACCTATTTAATTAAAACCAATCTATTTTTATCTGAACAGCAGAAACTTTCGCTAGGTTATACTCAAACCATGAATCATTACGGTGAAATCATGCCATCAAGAGTCGCGATGATGGACTTAAACGGGAAGGTGCCCCAATGGCCATTAGCAAAATTTAAAGTAGATGCTTTTTATGCTACTTATTCTTTTTTGCCTGAAAACAATCCCTATATTGATATGAAATTAGGTTATTGGTTAACTAAAACTATAAGCAATAGCAATACTTCGGGGGCTTATCCAAGGGAGCCGCGAAATCGTGATCTTGAATTTGAAAGGGGTTTTCTCCCAAGAGATTCAAAAATCGATGGCACATTAGTTTTAGGAGAACAATTTAGTTCACTTAATCATCGGCAAGGAATTGATTTGTCGAATAAGATGCAATTAACCAACAGTTTAGAGTTAACGATTATCGGCAGTTTAACCCATGAAACAATAAACAGTAAAAATAATGTTTTTGATGCATCTGCTGGGGCGACAGTAAAGTCATTCGGCGCGTTACCGCGAGAAGGGAAACGACAAGAAAATACCTTTGCCTTTAATTTTAATTGGCGTCCTACGAATTGGTTGAATATGACTGCGGGGGCTCAACGTACCAGTTATTGGTCACAGGACGATTTACTTAATAAGCGTCGTGCGTTAAAAGATATTAATTTTGCTCGTCCTCATCAGTTATTAGCTAAGAGTTATGATATTTCTCGAGTTGTTACAGTTGATGAATATAATAAAATTATTAATCATATTTATATTGACTCCAAAGGTAAACATAAACGTTTTGACGATGTACGACGTTCTCCTTATTATCGAGATCTTTTTGTTAAGGATGCATTAAATTTAAGCA
Source organism: Providencia manganoxydans (assembly GCF_016618195.1). NCBI lineage: Bacteria > Pseudomonadati > Pseudomonadota > Gammaproteobacteria > Enterobacterales > Morganellaceae > Providencia > Providencia manganoxydans. The sequence continues at coordinate 2,740,476 of NZ_CP067099.1, read as the reverse complement.
GGAATGCATTTGGTGGATCAGAATTAAAAAAAATAAATGGACAAGAAGTATTTCGTATAGATGAAATCTCTAAGGCTAAATGGTATCCGGATAGTGATAATAAGCTAACCAAAGAAACCAATCCTTTTTATAACGGTACTTTCGATCTGAATGCTGAGGCTATTGATCCATTTAGTGGACAATTGGCACCACAATATATCCCCAGTTATTCACTTTCTAGTAATAATAATGAAACTATCCGCCGATTAACAGACGAAGAAAAGTTTAAACCACAAGAAAAACGTAAAGCACACGCATGGGCACCCGCTTTTTCAGCATCCGCTTATCTCACCGATAACGATCGTATCTATGCCAGTTATACCGAAACGGTTCGTATGCCAAGTATTTTTGAAGACACAATTGGCTTTTCATCCATAATTGGCAATACGGCGGTATGGCGAAATTTTCAACCTGAGCGCGGTAAAACAGCGGAGCTTGGTTATGTGCGTAATCTGCAACAGCTACTTGGTGCGGAGCATTTTGCGGATGTACGTATAAATTATTATTACACGACGATTGAGAATTCGTTTGAACGCGATGGCCATCTTAAATTTACTCAAGTAGATAAACACATCACATCGGGCATTGAATTACAGGCGCGTTATGATAATGGCAATTATTTTGGTGACATTGGTATTGATTATCGCCTAAAAAATGAGGTTTGTGATAGTGCCTCTGCTGCCATGTTAGATCCGATGAATAAATTCAATATATCGTCATGTACTGAAGCAGGGTTCCCCGGCGGTTTTATGCGTACCCAATTGCAACCTAAATACAGTATTAATGCGAATTTAGGTATGCGTTTCTTCGATCAACGCTTAGAAGTTGGTAGCCGCATGCGTTATCACAGCGGTACAGAAAACAGTGATGAAAAAGAGATGATGGGGAAATATCCTGCCCATTACGCACCGCTTAATAATAGCCCGATGCGTTGGAATCCAGTATTCGTTGCAGATGCTTATATGAGTTATCAAATTGCTAAAGACATTAGCATGGAATTATTAGCGACTAATGTTTTTGATGAATATTATTTGGATCCACTGACACGTACTATGATGCCAGCTCCAGGTCGGACATTCAGACTTAATTTCACTAGCCACTTTTAAATCCAGTAGCCCTCTTAATTAATGTTTAAGAGGGCTGATTCGAATATGATGAAAAAAATACCATTTTTGACCGTATCTGTTTCGTTATTACTGCATTCAGTGATTATTGCTAATTTGATTAATCGTTCTTACGCAGAACACAGTTTACAACATCGGGCGGATATTGGATCGCCGGTGGTGTCTATTGCATTGTCACAGGCGATAGAACAAGCAAAGTTACCTGAAACAAAGATTGAGCCCCCGATTGTTCAACATGATTTACCGGTATCTCCAGCCATTGTCGAAACAGCAAAAATCATTGTGCCTAAAAAGGAAAAAAAAACGGAACGTAAGCCAGCGACTAAAGAAAGTAATAAAATGGTGGTATCAAAAGAAAACACAGAACAGCAGGAAAAAACAGACTATGAAACAGAAAAGGCGGCTGCTCAGCCACAGCCATTGATGTCACAAAATGGTGAAAATGCATCCTCTCAAGCGATGGGGGCAATGGGTAAGCCAGTTCAAGGTTTTTCAATTATGGAAGATAGCGGGGAATTAAGCGCTTACCGTGAAAAATTGCGTCGAGAAATCGAGCGCAATAAACAATATCCTCGAAGAGCCAGCAGTATGAAAATTCGTGGTACCACTGAAGTTGTTTTTAACCTCACAATAACAGGTGAGTTTACCTCTGCCCGTGTTATTACTAGTTCGGGTCATGAATTATTAGATAATGCGGCATTGGCAGCCGTTGCAAAAAGTCGCTCTGTTGGTGTGCCACCTGAAGGATTTAAGTCACAAGTGTCATTTGAAATTAAATTTCAGTAGAATAGGGGGGGGGAGACGATAATGTAGTCTTTATTATATTAAACTATGGCATTGTACTGTGTTTTTGGGGGATATCAAGTCAATCATACTTGTGATGGCTCAGGTTTTTCATTCATATTGTGATTAATTCTAGGGGCATATTTAAAATAAAGTTTGCTATCATAATCATTGTATGCGTTAATAGCGCGGCTGGTTTGGTAGTACCCATTTATTTATGAAAGACAAGTTAAAGCAGTTCCCTATTAAGTGTTATCCATGATACCTTCATTGTGAATTCCTTCTAATTTAATTCCCATAAGTACGTACAAAGAACAAACCTTACCCCGCCTTATGGCAATTTAATAAATTTAAAGGAAATAACATGTCTAATACAATGACTGGTACAGTAAAATGGTTCAACAATGATAAAGGTTTTGGCTTTATCTCTCCAAAAGATGGTAGCAAAGATGTATTCGTACACTTCTCTGCAATCCAAAGCAACAGTTTCAAAAGCCTGAACGAAGGTCAAGAAGTGTCTTTCTCTATCGAGAATGGCGCAAAAGGCCCAGCAGCAGCTAACGTGATCCCACTGTAAGCTAAAGTTGCAACAGCGTCTAAGCGCTGTACAAATTTGAATAAAAGCCTCGTGTAAACGGGGCTTTTATTTTTGGAAGCAAAAATAGCAATAGTGAATTATCAATTTGTAATTAATTTATTGTTGATAGTTTTTCGCCAATATAATTAATGGAGGATATACCTTTATCACAAGCCGTCTCTTTGAGTGCTGAAGGGGATTTTTCAACGGTGATTTTGAGTTTATTCAATTGCTTAACATAGGCATTTGAACCGGGGATAGTAGGGTTTTCTTCTAGGTAATTTATCAATATAGCAAATTTTTGGTCAAAATAGTCACATTTATTGTCTGAAACTTCAATTTTATTAAAATTTTTTAATCCTTCAGGGACTAAACTTCCCGTATTATCCTTAATCAACTGCGAATATTGCCCACTTTTTACCTGCTCAATCGTCGTATCGATTTTATTCTTTATATTAAACAGCTTAACACCTAAAAAAATAATCGAAGCAAGAAGTATCACATTGACCGCAAGACTAATAGGTAATAGATATTTTTTCATTATTGTTCCTTAAGTAGTAGGTACTGATATTAATAAGTACTCTTTCCTAAAATATGGCGAGCGGCAAGTATAGCAATTTGTTTGAACAAATGAATATAAGTTAAGTAAGCAAGTGTAATAAGGCAATATTGAGGATAGAAAATAGGGAATGAAGGCGGTCAATCATTAGAGTGAGTTGTTCTCACTCTAATGCGGATATCATTAAGTTTTAGAATAATTTTTTCTGCGGTGGACCGGAGAAATTCATCGTACCAATGTTTTTCATTAGAACTTCGACGACCACTGGCTGCTTTAGCTCAATTGCTTGTTGAAGCGTTGGTTGGAACTCTTCTGCTCTATCAATAGTTAACGCATGAATTCCCATTGATGCTGCAAGTTTGCTAAACGATGGCGTGAGCAATTCATTATAGTATTGTCGACCTGAAAAATATTTATCCTGAATACCTCGCATAACACCATATCCATGGTCATTCATAATGATCAGCACAATAGGTAACTGCTCTTGAGCCATGGTGGCTAATTCACCAATGCCAAGCATTAGCCCGCCGTCACCGACTAAGCCAATAACAGGAACGTTGGGATTTGCTTTGGCAGTGCCAATTGACATTGCTAAACCTAAACCGATAGCTCCAGCTAATGAATGTATATTATGCATTGGTTGAGTGGCTTTTAATAATCGGCTTCCCCACAGACTACCTGAAACAGTAATATCACGAACAAAAATGCCTTCGCTAGGGAGAACGTGTTCAATAGCATCACTTAATTGGCTATAAGAACCACATTGTTCTCGCAATTGCGTTTCTGCCTGCTGCACCGCTGTTTGTACGCGTTGTTGCCACTGTGAAGGTGCAGAAAAATGTGTTTGTTCTAATTTATCGGCTAATCCACTTAATATCTGAGCACAATCCGCAGTGATAACTAAATCAGCGCTGTAGTTACGATTTGCTGCCAGTGGGTCGATATCAATTTGAATCAAAGGTTGTGGTAGAGGGAGCGACCATGTTTTTGTTTCGTTACTCCGTAGTCGAGAGCCTGCAACCAGTGTGATATCACAATCACGCAGTAATTTATCAATGGAATCTGCATTATGAAAAGCACGTAAACTAAATGGATGGTCGTCAGATAGAATGCCTCTCCCATGTGTACTGCTAATGACAGCAATACCTAAATCAGCGAGTCGCTTAACCGCTTGGCTTGATTGTAATGCTCCGCCACCAATCCACAGTAAAGGCCGTTGTGCATGTTGTAGTTTTTGCCAAATAGCTTCAACTTGCTTTAGGGTGGCACTAGGAAGCGTCGATGGTGCGAGTGGGGCGCTTAAAATAGATAATGGCACTTGCGTGTTTTGAATATCGATTGGAATTTCGATAGATACTGGGCCACAAGGTACGGTTTGTGCGACTTGAATGGCTTTATGTAAAACGGCGATGGCCTGCTCCGCAGTATGCACGCGAAAGGCTTGTTTTGAACTTGCTCTCAAGAAGCCGAGTTGATCACGAGTTTCATGGATAAAACCCGCATCCATATCAAGGTAAGCTTTTTCAACCTGCCCAGTAATATGTATCATTGGAGAACATGCATTCATTGCTTCTATCATTGAACCAATAGCATTGCCTGCACCTGCGCCAGTACTGGTCAGAGCAACACCTAAACCGGTAAATCGACTGTGAGCATCAGCCATCGTCACTGCGCCAGCCTCACCACGACTTGGGGTAAAATCAATGATGCCGCGACGACCGATAGCATCGGCAATCGGGAGGTTGTGAATTGAAATAACGCCATACACGGTACTGACTTGATATTGTTCTAACGTTCTGGCGATAGCCTCGCCAACCGTGATTGTCTCATACATAGTGTTCTCCTTTAGAATTCGATAACTCACCGAAAGCGTATCGGTGGTCATTTATTCACACCAACGGTTTGGTTGTGGGTTTAATGCCAGAAAAATACTTTTTTGCTGCATATAGGCTTTAAGGCTCTCAATGCCTTTTTCTCTACCGAGTCCGCTCTCTTTAAAACCGCCAAAAGGTGTTGAAATGGAGAAAACTTTGTAGGTATTGATCCAAACAGTGCCAACGTCTAATGCGTCAGCGAGTTTAAATGCACGTGTATAGTCTTTTGTCCAAATACCCGCCGCGAGTCCATAAATAGAATCATTCGCTTCATCAATAAGTTCAGCTTCATCATCAAATGGAATAACGACGAGAACAGGGCCAAAAATTTCTTCTTGGCAAACAGAGGCTTGGTTAGTCAAACCTTCAATGATGGTTGGCTGGTAATAGTTACCTTCTTGTAAACTCGGGTCACTGGGTATTTCACCACCAAGGCGAATTGTGCCGCCTTCGTTAATAGCTTGAGTGACATAGCGGATCACGCTTTCTCGGTGGGCAGGGGTAATTAATGGGCCGATATGTACACGCTCTTGACGTGGATCGCCAATAATCAGCTGTTGGGTAAGGGCGGTTAATCGTTCCATAAACGGTTTATAGATGGCTTTTGCCACAAATAGCCGTGAGCCCGCAATACAAGCTTGCCCCATAGAGCTGAAAATACCATAACAAACGCCGTGTGCCGCCAGTTCAATATCGGCATCTTCTAGGACGATAGTCGGCGATTTGCCTCCGAGTTCAAGTGACGTTGTGATCAATTTGTCAGCTGCAATATGCGCAAGTTGACGACCGGTGTTTGTGCCACCCGTAAATGAAATTTTTCTGACTAATGGATGACGAACCAGCGCATCGCCTACGATAGATCCTTTGCCCGGTAATACACTCAGCAATCCAGCAGGAAGACCTGCTTGCTCGAACAATTCTGCAAGTTTTAGTGAGATCAGTGGGGTCGCTTCTGCTGGTTTTAAAATCACGGCATTACCTGCGGCAATGGCAGGGGCAATTTTTTGCATATCGCTAGCAATCGGAGAGTTCCATGGCGTAATCGCCGCTATTACACCAACAGGCTGATAAGTGCTCAAGGTCATCATATCGGATTGGCGACGTGGTGGGAGTTCACCACCACTGACTTCACAAACGGCTGCAAAGTAGCGTGCGGTAGCAGCAGCACTCATGACTAAACCTCGTGCTTCTGCCCAAGGTTTGCCATTATCAAGGGTTTGTAAATGTGTGAGTTCGTCAATGCGTTCTTCAATTAATGCACTGACTTTAAGCAAAATAGTGGCTCGCTGGTGGGAAGGTTGTGAACGCCAACTCGGCGCACGCCACGCCTTGTCAGCAGCGAGAACGGCATCTTCAACATCTTCAAGGTTAGCACTATTGAGTGTGGCAACAATATGTTGATCACCAGGGAAACGGGAGTGCATTTCGTTACCACGGCCTTGCTGCCATTTCCCTCCGACAAATATATCAAGCTTTTTCATGGTTTTTCTCCTGTCAGATAATGGCATCGTGCTGTGCAATGCGTTGGCAAATTTCAACAGCACTTAAAGCAGATAACAGCGAAGTTTTCGGGTTTGATGGCAAAGGATTACCATTAAGTTCAATGGAGAAATGCCCAAAATCCCCTGTAACATCAATGTGGTGGCTGTTTTTACTGGTGGTTGGGTCAACCATCAACTCCACTTTGGTTTGATCCATACCAACGCCATACAGAGCAACGGTCGCTGCGACGTTGGCATTGGCTGGAAATTTAAGTGCGGCATCACGTGCTGAACCACGGAAAAACACCGTAGGTTCCGTAACGCTATTGAGGTCAATGTATTGTTCCGCAGGGCCATTTCGCCAACTTGCAGGACTTTTACGGGAAAGATAAGTGACTTGGTTAATATTGGCTTGTTTCGCACAGCGTAAGCCATCTAACCCTGCTACAGCGCCCGATAATGGAATGAAAGTGCCTTGATGGGAGTGCTGATTTAGGCTATCTGCAAATTGTGCATCAGCGAGCGCGCCTGTCGAGATCACTGCAAATGTCCAGCCTTTTTCTAAGATCATGGCGGCATATTGTTTGACGGCCTGTTGGCTAGCACATTCTAAAACCAAATCGGGTTTTTGATCTGCCTGTGATGGGCAGATTAGTGGTGTCACTCGGTTATTAAAACGTTGTTTGATTTCGTTATGATGAGGCTCGCGAGCGACCACCCAACGTAATTCAATCCCTGCTGGTAGTCGATTAATGACCTCATTGGCCATAGCGCCATATCCTATAAGCATCAATGTTTTCATCATCATCGTCCCTTTAAATGTGATGGCTAAAGCCGCCAGAGACATCAATTGCCGCCCCTGAAGTAAATGACGCCATTGGTGAAGCTAAAAAGACCAAGGCGCGTGCGGGTTCTTCGGGTTTACCAAGGCGTTGCATCGGTATGCCTCTTTTTTGAGCAATCGCGCCAATCCAGCTATCCCAATCCAGATTTTTGTCGTTGCGATTTTCAAAGCGGCGGCGCCATTGTTCAGATTCCACCATACCCAATAAAATTGAATTAACACGGATCCCTTTTGGTAATAAGGTTTTTGATAGATTTAAGGTTAAATTCAATAATGCAGCTCGTGCCGCGGAAGTGGCGACCATATGCGGCTCGGGTTGTAAAGCTAATAACGAATTGACACAGGTAATAGAGGCAATATCAGATTGCTCTAGCTGTGACATAAATGCATTTACAGGATTGATAACACCGAATAATTTCAGTTGTGCCTCGTGTAACCAAGCCGTTTCGGGAGTATCAGCGTAACTAGCGACATAGCCTTGCCCTGCATTATTAATTAATACATCGACTTGCCCAAAGTGGGATTGAACTTGTTTAGCAAAATCTTCAGTTTGTTGTTTGTCCAAAACATCACAACTCACCGCCAAAAGTTCGCCTTGAGGATAGAGCGTCTGTAATGACTGGCATGTCTGCGCTAATTTGTGTTTATCTCTACCGCAGAAAGCAACTTTGCATCCTTCTTCCAACAGCAATTTAACGGTCGCGAGGCCAATTCCTGAACTGCCTCCTGTGACAACGGCAACACGATTTTCTAACTGTAAATTCATAGCGCTATTCCTTAATCAAACTTCTACTGCGGCATGGGATGCCAAAAATTGTGTCAGGTAACGATTAAATTGTTGAGATGCGTCGAGATAGCTAGCATGGCCTGCTTGTTCGAGATAATTCAACGGGCAGCCTTTTTGTTGTGCTAACTGTTGTACTTTTTCAGGTGGTGTGATGGTATCGTCGAGACCGACAGCCATTTGCACCGCCCCTGAAAAGGTATCGAGATAACGCCCTATGTCATCGTGCGCTAACATCCATGCCGCCGCTAGAAAGCCATCAGGGTTGAGTTGACTCATGGTTTGCCTTACCCAATCAATTTGTTGTTTGGTTGCTGTTGGGCTGAGTAATGCAGCAGCGCGTTGTTGTGCATATTTTTCAATACCTGAATTAAACACAATGTCTTTGCGTTGCTGGTAAATTTGCTGTTGCTCTGTGGGACTTTTTGTTGCGTAGCCTTGCGCAGGGTTAGCTAAAAATAAGCTTGTTACCTTATGTGGGTATTTTGCGGCGAATGCACTTGCCATTAATGCGCCTAGTGAATGGCCTACAAGAACCACTGAATTTAGCGCCAAGCCATCGATAAAAGCGACTAATGCATCTGCGTAGTCTATTGCCGTTGGATGCTCAGTAGCGAGAGCTTGGCTTTTAAGGTAACCCGGAGCATCCCATGCGATGAGTCGATAATGTTGTGTCAGTGATGAGTCTGCCAATTGATAAACCCATGAAGCTGACCCTGAGCTGATACCATGAAGTAGAATGATGGCATCACCATTGCCTGCTTCACGCCAATTTAAAAAATACTGACCGAAATGTGCAGATTGGATCACAGGTAATTGTTCACTTGGCAGTTTCATCACTGATTTCTCCTCTTAACCACGTTTGACTTTTGATAAAGGATGATCTTCTGGGTAAGTCGGAATAGCCGGTTTTGGTGTACCGATCATCACACACATGAGCGCTTCTTCTTCACCATGGTTGAACAGGCCACGATAAATACCGGCGGGTACAGAAATCAGATCGCGCTCTTTTAGCACGGTTTCATATTCTTCGTCGCCATCTTTAATAAATAAGGTGATGGTACCTTTGAGCATGAAAAATACTTCTTCAACATCTGGGTGTAAATGCAGAGGACCTTCACATTTTGCGGGTAGTACCATAGTAGAAAAGGTAAAGTTTTCAGCAGGTACGGTGTTTGCATCATTAGCAACACCTGTAGCTCCAGTACCGATATAGCGCATTTGTGCTCGACGGTATTTAGGGTCAAAATCGGCCTGAAATTTCAGCGCGTTCCAATCATATTTACGACCTTCAAAACGTGCGATGCGTGATTCCACCCAATCAGCGATTTCAACGCCTTGTGGTTTTATTTGATTCTGTTGTTGTGACATAGTGCGATCTCCTAACATTGAGTCTCTAATCAATATTTCTTAATAAGAGGCAGCAGTAGTAAGCTGCCGATTAAACCGATAATAACGATAAATAATAGTCCGCTATCCATATCATGAGTGATGGTGATCAACACGCCCATAAGCAGTGGAGCTGCTGCACCAGCAAGATTGCCTAGTCCATTGAAGATACCGCCAGCTAGTGCACTGACTTGTTTTTGTGTTGCTTTAGCAAGCAAGGCAAAAATATTCGGTGCGCCTGCGCCCCACATAAACATGCTGAATGCCATCATCAAAATAATGCTGTAGGTATTATCAAGGAGTAATACACCTGCTAGCCCAGCCACTGCACCCAGCAATGAGATAAAGCAAACGAGTGCACGACGATCGTAGCGATCTGAAAGCCAAGCCCCGATGGCTTCACCGAATAACATGGCAATAAAGGGCAGTGATGAGAGGATCCCTGCATGCTCTAAATTGATGGATTTGCCTTTAATTAAGTAACTTGGCAACCAACCATTCATCCCCCACAGGTAAATTAAGAAGGCGATGTTAAATAAGCAAATGATCCAAAAATGGCTATTACGTAGCAAAATGTTGCGCTGTAATTTCGTTTCAGCAATTTCATGAGGGGAAACTTGGCCATTCGCATTTTTGTTTTGTTTATGACTTAAATTAGGATGGCGAATACCGATAATAATCAGCCACCAAACAGGCACAGTAAAAGCCGCCATGACAAAAAAGGTACTTTGCCAACCGAAGTTATGAAGTAAATACAGTGAAATAGGGAAGCCAAGCGCAGCCCCAAGCGGGGTGCCGAGTAACCAAAGCATCGTTGCTCTGGCTTGCATTTTTTGTGGAAATGTTCGGCGAACGATAGCGTAAGAGATAGCTAATAATGGGCCTTCAGCGATCCCAAGTAGGATGCGTAGAAAAACCATAGTGCCATAATGATGGGTGAATCCCATAAAAATCATTAAAAAGCACCAACTACTTACCATGAAAAGTAGCATTTTGGTTGGGTGAAATTTATCACCGATACCACTGAGCACCATGGACGAAATACCATAAGCAAAAAGAAAGGCGCTCATTAATAAACCAAGGCGAGTTGGATCAAAATCAATGCCTAGTGCTTTTTGAAATTGTTCATCAGAGAACAGTGCTGCGATACTAATTTTGTCAAAAAAGGCGAGCAGTACACAAGAAAATAATCCAATTGGAATAAACCAATTCACTTTTTCTTCTTGTTGTGTTTCTAACTCGTTAGTCACTGAGGAAACAGAAACTTGTTGGTTTGCCATGGTGTTTCTCCTACTCGCTTGTTTATTTCAGCGACATCAGTGAAAAATTAGGATCTGCAAGCTCTGTCGGTGATAGCTTACGGTTGTTTTGCATCCATCTCTTACCCAATTTAATGGCTCTGGCATCATTGAATGACACCATCTGGATCAACTCATTGTTTTGATTTAGTGAGAAATAAATTTCAGAATTGGGGGTGATACGTTGAATATGTTGAGTCGCTTCAGCCGTAGGTATGCCAAGTATTTGGATATTGTCTTGATATTGATCCGACCACAGCCAAGCGAGATCACTAAACGGCTCACTGTGTGCATTAAGCATCGCTTTTGCTGTTGAGATGGCTTGGTTTTGTGCATACGCCCAAGATTGTAAACACAGTGATAATGTAGGATGACAAGCCACATCACCAGCTGCATAGATATCGGGGTGTGAGGTTTGCCCTTGACCGTTAATCACAATGCCATGGGCTAATTCAAGACCTGCTTCAGAAGCTAATTCTAGATTGAGTTCTACCCCAATCCCCATAACAGCAATATCAAAACATTGGCTGGCTTGTTTATCACAGCTTATTGATAACGAGTCAGTGGTTTCATCAAGGCAGATATCGCCACAATCTGTAATGATATTAACGCCAGCTTGCTGGTGACGCTGCATTAAAGCATCAGAAACTGAAGCAGGAACGCTACGTTGGCATAGACGTGTTTGGCGTTCAAATACAGTGACGTCAAGCCCCATTTGACGTGCAGAAGCTGCTACTTCTAAGCCGATCCAACCACCACCAATAATGGCAATATTGTCTGCCTTAAGCATGGCTTCACGTAAACGTTGCGCATCATCCCATGAACGTAATGTGAAAACACGAGGGTGTGATTGCCAATCTGAAGAGAGGTAACGAGCCCGTCCACCGGTAGCAATTAAGAGTTTATCAAATGAAATAGCACGCCCATCACTGAGTAGAACTTGTTTGTGCTGAGAATCAATCGCGGTTGCTCTAAGTGGTCGATACCATGTGATGTTCAATGCCGCAGTGTCTTCTTCACTAAATAAACGTGATAGCGAGAAATCGGCTTGTTTAAGAGCGGCCTTGGATAACGGTGGTCGTTCATAGAAATCATGCGCTTCATCGCTGATCACAGATAAAGTGCCTTGGTAACCTTCATCTCTTAAGGTTTTGGCTGCCCAGCCGCCAGCTTGGCCTCCGCCAATAATGACAATTCCACCATTGATTATCTGTGTCATGACATCACTCCTTCTCTTTTTTGACTTGGCGGCGAGTTTCGTGGTCGATACCTCCCTCGATAGCCCATTCAGTAAAAGAAACTAGAGAGTGTTCGAGTTCACGTGGTTGCCACTTTTCAGTTAAATAGTCGTCATTGGTGTAATATTCAAAGGCGCCACCTGTTGGGCTGTTGACATACCAAAAGTAAGCAGATGATATTGGGTGGCGGCCTGGGCCGATAAATGTACTCCAGTTCTGGCGGTTCATTGCCAGACCACCACCAATGACTTCATGGATATCACGAACGGTAAAGGCGACATGATTGAGGCCGCGTCCTCGGTGTGGCAGCTTGAGTAAAAAGAGATTGTGATGGCAGCCATTGATTTGAGTGCGCAAGAAAACAGCGCGATCGATATAACGATCGGAAACTTGAAAACCGAGTTTTTGACAGTAAAAAGCTTCTGTTGTTGGTAAATCATCAACGAAAAACACCACGTGACCGATATTAATTGGGGTCGCTTTATCGTAAACAGGACTCGGTGCATCAATACGGCGAATATCTCCCCACTGATTAATAGGGGAAATTTCAACATCAACGGGCTGTTGCTGTGTAATAGTAAACGCGACTGTCATACCGTTTGGATCCAGACATTCAGCACCATTCTCTGTGCGTTTGAATTGGGGACAATCGGCGATTTGTTTGATGATCTGTTCTAGCTCTGAGGCATCTTTGACGCCCCAAGTGATACGCCGCAAGGTTGAGCCTGATTCAAATGCAGCGGGTAGGTGAGGGTCGTCAATAGCGGAAACTGTGATGCTAGCCCCCGATAATGTGGTGAAATGAGATGGGTTACTGGAGGATTTGTGTAAACCAAAATCCTGTAAAAATTGCTGGCAAGCCGCAATGTCGTCGACCCCAAACTCTAATTTTTCAATACCAATGACTGACATAATTTGACCCTCTATATGATATTGGTTTATTGCCGAGCTAGATTTTGGGCAAGCAAAGGCCGCTGGTTTATGGCAATAAACCTAATGTTTGGTGTTATTTCGTTAAACTCATGCAACGTTAAGTTGCAGCGCTGTTTGTTTAGATTCGGCGGTTACGCTAATTTCGTCGCTAGCGACACCTCGAACTCTTCAGCGCATTATTCGTGCTATATCGCTTTCATGGATGTCATGCCACCAATAAACTCGGTAAGTTTTTGCGCTGCACTTCTAACTTCATTTTGTAATCGCTGTCGTTCTTGGGCTGGGATACTATCCATTGGCATCATAATGCTAATGACGGCTTCGACACCGCTGTCTCGGTTGTACACAGGATAAACAATAGAAGAAATTCCTCGTCGATAGAATGATTCCCCGATGACATAGCCGCGTAAGCGGTCTGCTTGGATCATATTCCAAAAAACCTGTTTACTGCCGGCGTCATCAGGAAGTTCATCATCTGGATACAATTCATCAAATTCGGCGCGACTTAATCCACTCAGTAACATACGTCCAAGGGATGTCCGATGTGCCAGTAAACGTGTTCCAACGGTAACATGGTTAATTTTTGATTCGGCTCCACTGACTCTGGCAATATAAATAATGTCTCTGCCGTCGCGTATTACAAGGTGGCTATTGCACTGACTGCGATCGCGTAATTGCTCGATGATAGGTTGCCCTAATTGAGTAAGATCGAGCGAGGCGATATAGCCTAAGCCTAGGCTAAGCACTTTGCGACCTAGGGAGAAGGCGCCGGTTCTTGGGTGCTGCTCGATAAAATCCAAATGAACCAATGTTTGTATAGCGCGATAGGCTGTAGCTTTTGGCATATCAACTAAACGTAAAATTTCTGCGAAAGTCAGTTCGCGGTGTTGCTGTGCAAGGAGTAATAAAAGTTGTAACCCTTTTTCTAAACCGGGGATCAAATATTTGCATGTTGAACTCAAAATCTTAACCTCCCCGCATCAGCGGTGTGATTAGTTAAATACAAACCCGCCATTAACTGGGATCAATTGTCCCGTCACGAAATTAGCCATTGGTGAAAGCAAATATAAAACAGTGCCTGTGACATCTTCAGGCTGTTGCTCTCCTTGCAGTGCTCGTCCATTCTCATAGAGTTGATGGCGTTCTGCGGGAACGTATTCTGTCGCTTCAACTTTGGTTAGACCCGGAGCGATAGCATTGACGCAGATCTTTTGTGCGCCCAGCTCACGCGCCATAGAACGGGTCATACTAATAATTGCTCCTTTGCTAGCGACATAAGCCATCAGTTTTGGTGCGCCCCAAAGAGCGGTATCCGAGGCAATATTGACAATTTTGCCTTGCTGACTTTGACGTAAATAGGGCAGCGCCGCCTTAGTAACCAGCCAAGTACCTTTTACATTAACGGTCATCACGCGATCCCAAAGGTCGAGGTCATATTCGTCTAATGTCTTACCACCAACCCCTGTCGCAAGTGCGGCATTATTCACTAAGCCATCAATAGCCCCTTGCTGTCCGATCAATTGAAAAACACGTTCTATCGCCTCAGGATCGGCGATATCTAAGTGATGACCTTCGGCGGTTAAACCTGCTTGTTGTAGTTGCATGACGCTCTGCTGTAAACGCTCCTTTAGGATGTCACACAACACAACATGGGCGCCTTGTTCGGCAATCGTTTGGGCGAAACTAAACCCTAAGCCTCTTGCCGCACCAGTAATAACAATACGTTTCCCCGCCAGTAAATCATGCATTTGAGACTTCCTTGTTGTAGATTTGGTCAAATTGCTTTTTGGCCTCGCGCTGCATAATACGGCGTAGACGTGATAAACCAACATCATGTTGATAAAGGAATTCTTGTTGACGAGCATTTGGTGCCATGTTTTCTAAAATGAGGCGATCTTGCTCAAGTACATCCCAGTGCAAGCCTTCTAAGCGATTGCGGTACATAAAGCGCCACAGGTCGCGTTGCCAATCTTTGACCTTACGGATACGCCAAAAGAAGACTCGGGTATTAAATCTATCTTCAGGAACCACCATACCGATGATCCAGAAGTGTCCACCTGGTCCAAAACGCTTTTGATAAGGAATCGATAAACGAAGCCAATTAGCGCCTGTGCTAGCAAATTCTACCCAGTCAAAGTTGACGCCGACTTGGTCATTTTTGCGGAAAATAAATCCATTTTCAGTTGGCTGTAAGATCATTTCTGATTGTTTATCCCCATCCGCCATGGAGTGAGAAGATGAATGCAAATAGGTGCCATGCATTGGATCCATGACATTTTCAAGTGCATATTGATAGTTGCAATGCCATGTCGCAGTACATAAGAAATTGCTATGATTTTCGCTATCAGCTAACTCTTCTGGAAACTCAAGTGATGGCGGTACTTCATCTTCAATGGCAAAGTAGAGAAAAATGGCGCCATGCAATTCTTGAACCGGGTAGGTTTTTAAGCATTTTTGTCCTTCAAGCGGGCATTGACTAACCGCAGGAACATCTTTGACAATACCATCACCACCAACTTCAACACCGTGATACCAACAAGCAATGCGTTCACCTAGATTCCAGCCCATAGATAACCGCGCTCCACGGTGTGGGCAGCGATCTTCTAAGGCATGAATTTGCCCTTTATCATCACGCCATAAAACAATTTGTTCTTCGAGGCGGGTGATGCCTATCGGGTTGCTAGTGACTTCCCAGCTCGATAAAACGGGATACCACTGGCCTCGTAATCCAACATCTAAGTAATCTTGATAGTTTTGAAGTTGTGTTTTGGTTGTCATAATTTGCTTCCTGTTATTGGCGGTATTATTCGTTATTATTATTTCTGTTAACTACTCGTGATATTTCAAGTTGCAGTGTTTATGTGTTCTAGTCACATCTTGAGTCTGTTCCTAGTCTCACTGCGAATAGGCAGAGTAGATAGCAGTGAATTAATACCCATTTACTTGGAGAAATTCGCGAAAACTGGCTTCATTCCATTGTTGACCTTGTCGGTCAAATAGCTGTTTTTGATTTAATTCATCAATGATTTGTTCAAGGGTTTCAACACCCGATGCAAATAACGTTTCTAACATCGCTATTAGTGAGACTTCGTACTCATCGGGAATACGTGAGCGAGTTTGCCAAACGACATTAGGTGCAGTACCGGGTGATTGAATATGACCTTTACCGCCTTCTCTTGCTGGGATAATTTGATGATTAGCCGGTAAGAAGGGGTTAAAATTTTGTATTGGATCCATATCTACTCCTCAATCAAACTGATTTCGATTCGGTTTTCAACAACACGTGTTTGGTATGTTTTCAAATCACGGCCGCCTGGCTCACGTAGACACTTACCTGTTCGTATATCAAACACGGCTTCGTGGAGTGGGCACTCGACTTTGCCATCTTCAACAAAGCCTTGGCTGAGTAAGGCATAAGCGTGTGGGCAAACATCCTCCATGGCATAATATTTTTCTTCCACGAGAAAAATGCCGATTTCGGTATCCTTGACACGTGCTGAATAAGGAAATTCCTCTTGTACTTGCGAGACATCACATACCGCTATCCAACTCATCTTGTTTCCTCTCTCTACAGCCAAATAATTTTGTTTCATATATAAAACATTGTTTATTATTTAAAACCAGACTAATTGGTTGGATGATAAACAGTCAATCAATTGTTACTATCATGTAAAATGATTGTTTTAAAATGTGCAGTGTGTCTAGATTATGATTAGTTTTAGTTTCATATAAGAAACAAGAAATGAATTGTTGCGTTAGAGGGGAAGGGGAAAATAGGCCATTTACGCTATTTCACTCGATATTTCTAATGAAGTACTCAAAAATGGCTTAGTTGATATTTTTTATACTTTTTCTTTTAAGATTGGCGATGCAGTTTAGATTGAAAACCTTTTTCAACATTTTTTTATGCAAGGAAATGGGTAATCATTATATATGACAAATTGTTACAGTAAGTTTCTAAAAAACCCACCGAAGTGGGTTGCTATTTTAACGTACAGTTAAAACAGAAATTTTAGAGTTTTGGATGATCATTGAAGCGGTTGAGCCAAGAAAATACGTCGATACTCCAGGTCGTCTTGAACCAATAACAATTAGGTCTGCTTGAATATCATCAGCGATACGTAAAATTTCATCTCTCGGTGTTCCCATGATCACTTGGGCAGTAAACTTCTCTTTGGGTAAATTAAATTCTTTAATTATATCAACTAGTTGTTTTGTCACTTTGTCGTTTTCACTGTCTGCTTTTTCTGCAAAACCGAAGCCCATTGAGGTATAAAAAGGTACAGTTGGGATGATTGCTAAAAAATGAATATGAGCGCTTTCTTCCTCTGAAAGGTATCTAATGTGAGGAAGTACCATATTAGCCAAACTTTTTTCAGTAATATCAATAGGAACTAAAATTTTCTTATACATATTGTTCTCCGAGCAATCGTCAATCGTGTTTTAAAAACTAACCAGACCATGAAGATAAAAATGTTCAAACGATAAGGAATTCTAGAGTAACTCACGATCAGGAGCATACATCATAATAATCAATAATACTTTGACGTCAGATTTAAGTTAGGAATTAATGTTAAAAAATATAGGGCAAATAAGTCTGTGAATATCTCGTTTGTGCTGATTATCTATCATTATCTCTTTGTATGGGATATGGTTTAGTGCGCGGTGTATTATTTTAGCGTGTATATAGCATTGCGCTGTTATTAAGTCACACGTCAGAAGAAGAGTCTATTAACGATAAAGGGAAGTACCATGAGTAATATCACAATCAAAACAGCTGAAGAAATTGAATTGATGCGTGAGTCGGGGCGCTTATTAGCCAAAGTATTTGCTATGTTAGATACTTTTATTGTGCCGGGTATTACCACCATGGAAATAAATGACAAGGTTGAAGATTATATTGTCAATGAGTTACAGGCAAGGCCAGCGAGTAAAGGGCAATATGATTATCAGTATGTTTTAAACACCTCATTAAATGAAGTCGTTTGTCATGGTGTTCCAAAGGTTGATGAACATTTGAAGGCAAAAGATATTATCAACGTTGATATTACGTTGGAGAAAAATGGCTTTATTGCTGATTCGAGTAAAATGTATGTGATGCCTGAAGCATCGCCACTAGCGCGCAAATTAGTGAAAGATACCTATGATGCCATGTGGGAAGGGATTAAACAGGTAAAACCAGGGGCAACGTTAGGCGATATTGGCGCCGCTATTCAACATCATGCTCAAACCAATGGTTATAGTGTTGTTCGTGAATATTGTGGCCATGGTATAGGCCGAGAGATGCATGAAGATCCTCAAGTTTTACATTACGGTGTTCGTGGGCAAGGCATTGAATTAAAAGAAGGAATGACCTTTACTATTGAGCCAATGATCAATCAAGGCGGAATGAAGATCAAAACCAAGAAAGATGGTTGGACGGTGGTTACCCGTGATAAAAAGCTTTCTGCCCAGTCAGAACATACTATTTTGGTAACAGCTACGGGCTATGAAGTATTAACTTTACGCGATGAAGAGAAAAATATGATGTCCTCATGAGCGTTTAACTCGTAGCGGACTATATTCACGTTATTGACATTCATCATTTGAAGGCCGCAGATGCGGCCTTTGTGTTAATTAACCCGTGTAGTCGTTAATTTCATATTGCTGCGCACAGTGACGATTTGGATTAATACTAATTATTTAAGATCTTTTCTGTGCATATTTGAAAACAGGAAATTAAACAGCCATGTTGGTGTGAAGAGGAAAATAATCACACCAACCATAGATATTATTGGCGCATACCAATAGCAACACGATTCAACGCACTCATTAGCCCAATGGCAAGGGTTAAATCTGATATTTGTTCATCGGAAAAATAATGTTTCAGGTTTTGAAATAACGTATCAGGTGCGACAGTTTGAGCAATATTCACCAAAGATTCAGCCCAAGCCAGTGCCACACGTTCTTTGTCATTAAAATGAGAACTCACTTGCCAACCCGCTAAGCTATCAATTTTTTTATTACTCACACCACGCTCTCTTAATGAAGCAGCATGCATTTCTAAACAAAAAGCACATCCATTCATTTGTGAAACTCGTAGATTGACGAGTTCAATTAACTCGATGCCTAATCCACCTTTTTCTAATGCTTTTTTACAATCAATTAAGCCTCTATAGGCATCAGGTGATAATTTGCTATAGGGTAGGCGTAGTGTGTTCATATTAATTCCTTTATCTATACTCGTCATACTTCAAGTTGCAGCGTTGTTGACTACGCTCATTCGCGCCAGTCACATACTTATGTATGCTCCTAGCGTCTCATTCACTTGTCGCCTAGCTGCACCTCGAATTATTTAGAGTATGATTCGTCATACTTCAAGTTGCAGCGCTTTTCGTTAAGGTATGGTGACTACGTTCATGCGCGCTAGTCATATACTCATGTATGCGCCTAGGGTCTCATCATTAAGGCATCGTTACGGCAAACATTCGTACCAGTCTCTGTATTTTCAATGTCTCAGCGAACAATTAATAAAGATAGTAATGATAAGTTGTCCTATAATAAAGTGACAAAAATGATTGAAATGACTGGGTCAAGATGGTGAGTAATATATTTAAAGTTGATAGTACGCTAAATGAACCACTGTATATGCAGTTATACCATCGTTTTCGTGATGCAATCGATTCAGGGCAATTGCTTGCTGAACAACGAGTACCTTCGATCCGTGCTCTAGCAAGTGAATTAAACCTTGCGAGAGGGACAGTCGAGTTAACTTATCAGCTATTGATTAGTGAAGGAATATTGATTGGGCGAGGGGCTAAAGGTACATTTATTGCGCCAATGGCGAATTGTTTGCGCAATAAAAAATCAATTATAACGCCTAATTTCAATCAGGATACACACAACTCTAAGGTTACCAGTTTCTATCATGAAAATGAGGTATTGCCTTTTCAACTTGGTATTCCTGCTTTGGATGCATTTCCTTTGACATTATGGAATCGGTTAATGCATCGAGTTTTACGTAATACGGAGTCTGTGCAACTGGGCTATCCTGATCCACAAGGTTTTATTGGTTTAAGAGAAGCATTAGCGAGTTATTTAGCTGTATCAAGAGGCGTAGTTTGCTCCCCTGAGCAAATTTTTATTTCTTCAGGCTATAGAGCAAGTTTACTTTTAATTTTACGCAGTTTATTCCAAGAAGGGGATGTAGGTTGGTTCGAGGAGCCTGGATACCATATCGCTCGAGAGTTTTTGCAAAAAATGGGGATGGTTTTAGTGCCTATTGATGTTGATGCGGAGGGAATAAATGTTCATTTAGGTAATAAAACAGCCGCAAAAGCGAGGTTTGCGTTAGTGACACCGACTCATCAAAGCCCGACTAATGTCACTTTATCGTTAGAAAGACGTATGGATTTGCTTGAATGGGCAAATAAACATAAAAGCTGGGTAATTGAAGATGACTATGACAGTGAATTTCGTTATTTAGGTCGTCCAATTCCTGCGTTGAAAAACCTTGATAATGACAATAGGGTTATCTACTGTGGAACCTTAAGTAAGGCATTATTTCCTTCTTTACGTCTCTCATATATGGTTGTGCCTACTCACCAAGTCGCTCGATTTAAAAGTACAGCACAACAATTAGGTGGGAATAGCCCAATATGGACACAACAAGTCAGCCAATTATTCATCCAAGAAGGTCATTTTTCGCGTCATTTACGAAAAATGCGCAATCTATATCGACAGAGGCGGCAATACTTAATTGATGCAATAAACCAAGTCTTTGCTGACATTTTATTTGTTCATCAGCAGTCAGGGGGGATGCATATTGTTGCCGAGCTGATCAACGGGCAATCATCGGAACGTTTTGTTAAACAAGCGAATAGGCAGGGTATAGGAATTCAATCACTGACAAGTTGGATGCAGTCTAATCATTCTACGCAAATTATTTTGTTAGGATTCACTAATATTAAAAGTGCTCAAGATGCATTTGAGTTGTGTTTGAAATTAAAAAATTGTTATTTTTTAACTCAATAAATCTTTAATATTAGTTATTCTCGTTTTTTGTAATATAGTTTAATATGTAAATATTATTAATGACTAAAGAAATAACGTATTTATGCTGATCTTTATTCATGCGAGTATTCATACTGTATGCTATTTTGTGTTAAATAATATGAAGTGGAATTTTCAACTAATGGTTGTAACTTTATCTTATTGTGTGTAAGGCTTACTTTATCATTGTTTTTATATGAAATTATATTTTAAGTTAATGATGATAATTATTTAAATGAATATTAATTTGACTCGATAAGATTATGAGAATCTATATAACCTAATGATCTTATAAAATTATAAGGAGGCTTCATTTATTGACAATAAACTAGCACTCCATTTAGGAGATATCATTATGCATGAAAAAAATATTGACTTTTGGGAGCAGATTTTTCGCTGGGTTCAACTCAATTTTCCATTATTAAGTGGTGTTATGTTGGCAACGCTGATTGCATTTATTCGAGAATGGCGAGATGGTAATAGTACATGGCAATCATTAGCGGAAGCAGTGATTTGTGGGGCAATTACTGTGAGTGCGATCCGAGCACTACAATGGTTATTAGTTTACATGAATTACTCTGAAGCGTGGTCATCTCTCGCTGAATTTTGTGGAGCAATGATAGGCTTTCTTGGTACTAAAAAGATTAGCTGGATTGTAGATTCGCTTTTAATTTCAATGAAAAAACGTTATGGAGAAAAAGAATAGCATTAAATATGAAGTATATTAAGAGATTGATAAAATTAAGTTGTACGATAAGCCATCAATAAGGCTTATCGGATATAATGATGACGACTGGCATTAATATTAATGTTAAGATTGTAATTTATTTTCCTCCTCTCAATGTAAACTTTAAATTTGATGATGATTTAGTCTGTTACCTATTAAGTTAGCGATAACTAATAATTTGAGGTCTTACGTTTATGATTAATTTAATTGAATATATTATCATATATTTTATTTTGACTTCTATGACTTATCTTGAATTGATTATAAGTTATTACTTATGGATTAACAGAATGTAACAATGCTCAAAATAACGTAGTGAATATTGCAACATTATTTAATTTTAGGCAGAAGGATCATCTTATTTGTCTTGTGTTAACAACTGCGTTACATGTCACAATTACAATCAATTATGTTAACAATGTTTTGACATTTATTGTTATATGCAAGTAGATTGAAGGCAGCAGATTTTAGATAAGAGACTATCTGTGATATGAATATGGTCTCTTATTGTCTTTTTTCAGCAGATAGCGGCCATCTTACCAATATTACGAAGGGGGCTGCTATGACTGTTCGCAATCTATCAAAATCCGTAACTATTAGAGGTATCGATGACATTATTCAGTTCATCGATTCTCAGGCTCGTCTTACTGGCCGTGCTGGGCTGATTTGGTGGTTAATGCTCGGAGGATTATTCCTTGATGCATTTTCTAACTCAGCGTTAAGCGCAGGGCTTAATCCAATGACTCGTGATTTAAATTTATCGGCAACGCAGATTGCGTTATTGACGTCTTTTTCGTCATGGGTCGCTATTATTTTTAACCCTGTAGGTGGTTGGATTGCTGACCGATGGGGAAGAGTAAAACCATTAATCATTGCTAAGATTGTCGCTATTATCGGCGCATTATTAGTGATGTTCTCAACTGATTTTCACACCATTATTGCAGGGCGCTTCTTTGTTGGGGTGTCTTATGGAATGGACTTTGCTGTTGCAATGGCAATGTTAGCGGAGTTTACGCCTGCGAAACTAAAAAGTCGCCTTAATACATGGCAAGGGGTTTGGTATGTTGCTGTGTGCCTGAATTTGATATTTGCCTTGTTATTCTTCTCAATGGATGTGGGTGATGCAATCTGGCGTTATTCTATTGGGGTGACTGCGGTTTGTGGTATTACAATTTTTATTCTGCAATTTGTTTACCTCGTTGAAAGTCCCATTTGGCTGGCGAGAAAATCGCGCTTTGCTGAAGCAACAAAGGCGATGTCAAAAGTCTATGGCGATTATTTTACATTAGCCCCTAAAGAAGAATTGAAACCCATTGTTGGTCAAGCAAAAGGGGGAGTACGGAATCTATTACTTATTTTTAAAGGCGTTTATTTACCAAGAACGATTTTGGCTGCAACGGTGCAAATTTGTCAATCTATACAATATTTTGGGATTGGTTGGTATTTGCCAGTGATCAGTGCAGCGATGTTTGGTAAGAATTTTGTTTATGCAACCTTAGGTTCACTATTTTTCAATCTGTTTGGGATCCTTGGTGGGTTTATGTCCCCGCTGATTGGCCGTTGGCTTGGCTTGAGAATGGCATCAGCAACCGGTTTTGCAGTTGCATTTTTAGTATTACTTTCTTTAGGGCTATACAGTGATGTGATGCCAATTTGGTTGTCATTGACGGTTCCTGCCTTGTTCATTCTTTGTCATTCAGGTGGACCCGGTGCGAATGGTAAAAGCCTATCATCACTTTCATTCAGAAGTGAATTGCGCGCTGGTGCAAACGGCATCATTGGTGCTCTTGGTGCGATGGGGGCTGCGCTTGGTTTATTCATCTTCCCTGTTTTTCGTGAGTCTTATGGTTTACAAACCACCTTTCTGATTATGTCAGTGGTACCGTTGGTCGCCAGTATCATTTGCTTCCTAATTAAATGGGATCCTACTCGCACTCACATCGTGCCTGACAACGAGCCAAATGCTCCTCAATTTAAAGCTGAAAAAGAAACGATAATTGACAATCCGTTAAGGAGAACAGAATGAAACACGGTCAAAATGTCATTCTAGCGATTGATGAAGGTACATCAGGTACTCGTTCAGCAGTTGTCAGTGCAGATGGATTAGTGCGTTTTTTAGAATATCATCCTTTACGTGTTGAAAGTTTACAGCATGGTGTTACAGAGCAAAATGCAGATGACATATTAAAGGCAACATTAGAGGTTTGCCGTAAAACAATTGCTCAGGCACAACAAGATAATTTGCATATTGTTGCCTTAAGTATTGCAACTCAGCGTTCGACCTCAGT
The DNA here is from genome assembly GCF_016618195.1 of Providencia manganoxydans. Taxonomy (NCBI): domain Bacteria; kingdom Pseudomonadati; phylum Pseudomonadota; class Gammaproteobacteria; order Enterobacterales; family Morganellaceae; genus Providencia; species Providencia manganoxydans. Next base: position 2,716,507 of record NZ_CP067099.1, on the reverse strand, counting down.
GCTATGGGACAGTAAAACAGGCAAATCATTAGTCCCCGCTATGGTTTGGCAAGATGCACGCTATGCCGATATTTTACATACTCTAGCTGATGAGTGGGACAGCCGCCTACTACAACATACAGGCCGTCCTGTAGGGATCCGCTCACCTTATTTATGGGCTGCAAAACATATTCAAGAAACCCCAGTCGTTGCAGAGGCTTTTAAGGCCAATCGACTCAAATTTGGCACCATAGATAGCTGGTTGCTTTGGAATTTATCACAAGAAGGCCACTGTGTTACAACGCCCACAAACGCAACGTCAGCGGGCGCTTATAGCTTGCGTGAGCATCGTTACTACACTCCTTGGTTAGAGGCATTATCATTTCCTCTATCATTACTGCCCGAACTTAAAGATGATTTAGATGACCTAGGAACCACAAAGCAAGACCTACTTGGTATTTCGGTACCGATTTTGGCTTGCATGGGGGATCAATTTGCGGGTGCTGTTGGATTAGGTTGCATTCAACATGGGCAATCTATTTGTATGCATGGTACTGGCAGTTTTATCGACCAAATTGTTAGTGAGAGTGTTCCTTCATTCGATCATCAATTGGAAAGCACGCTTGCGATGGTGGCTCGTCGTCAGCAATCACAATCTCATTATTCAGTAGAAACCTTTGTTCCGACAACAGGTTCTGCGCTGAATTGGGTGTGTGAGAAATTACATTGGTTTGATTCACCTGAGCAAATAAGTGAACTGGCAATGCAAGCGCAAGATGCAGGTGGTGTTAGCTTTATACCTGCTTTAACTGGGCTACGAGTGCCGAGTTTACAACCTCAAGCACGTGCCTCTTTAAACGGCATATCAATTTCAACTACACGTCCACAGATCGCCTACGCCATTTTAGAAGGCATTGCGAATTCAGTCGCAGGTTGCTTACGTGCGAATCAATCTGCAACAGGGTTAACCGCACAACAATTGGTAGTCGGGGGTGGGATGTCAAACAGTGATGCTTTATTGCAAATTCAGGCAGATATCAGCGGTATACCTGTATTACGCATGTCTGAAACAGCGAGAGCGAGTCTAAGAGGAGCCGCATTTTTAGCGGGTTCTAATGGATTGCTTTGGGACTCTCTCGAAAGTGCCTGTGAAACATTAACGGTAGCGAAACGGTTTATTCCATCAATAAGCGAAGCCGAGCGTAATCAACGTCTTCTATTGTGGAATTCACGCCTTCAACTTGAAATTGATTATACCGCAATAAAAGCCATTGCTTGTTAGGAGTCTATTTACTCATGAATTTTTTTCCATCTCGTAAACCAAGTAAATCACACAGTGATTTGTTTACAACAGCGCCATTAAGACTCAATCGAGAAGAACAACTTGATCGGTTACAACATGAAAAATATGACATCTTGATTATCGGCGGTGGAGTGACTGGTGCTTATTCCGCATTAGATGCCAGTTTGAGGGGATATAAAGTTGCTTTAGTCGAAAAAGATGATTTTGCGTCGGGGACATCATCTAAATCCTCCAAAATGGTACATGGAGGGCTGCGTTATATCGAACAAGGGAATTTAAAACTGGTGTTTCATTCTTTACTAGAGCGACAACGTTTACGCCGTAATGCAAGGCACCTAGTACAACGTTTACCGTTTATGTTCCCAATCTTAGATAAAAACGGGGTATTTGATAAAAGATTAGCCAAAGCCTTCGAAAGCTTATTATGGACATACGATCTGGCAGGGGGATGGCGTGAAGGTATTTTACATCAAAAATTGACACCTGCTGAGGTGCTATCACATTGCCCAACACTGAATGAAGAACAGCTTTCCGGTGGATTTATGTATTTTGATGCACGTGTCGATGACGCCAGATTGACACTTGCATTAGCGAGAACCGCTGCACATCACGGAGTCACTGTTATCAATCATACCAAAGCGCAACAAATACTAAGAGACGCGAACGGGAAGGTTAATGGTGCGATAGTTCAGGTAAATAACCGTGAAATTCATGTTTCAGCGAAAGTGGTGATCATGGCGACAGGTGTATGGTTGCGTGATTGGAAAGGCGAGAAAAAAGGCACGGAAAGTGCTTTGCATGTGCGCCCAGCAAAAGGGGTTCATATTGCAATCCCATGGTTGAAAATACGCAATGATTGTACTGTGACTATCCCTGTTCCGGGGCGCAATCGTCGTGCAACGATTACACGCTGGGGAAATGTTTCTTACTTAGGCACGACAGATGAAGACTATGAAGGAAATCTAGATGATGTGCATTGTACACGTAAGGAATTAGATTTCTTAATTGAAGGTGCCAATACCGCGTTGAAAACCAATTTAACTGTTGATGATGTGGTTGGCAGTATCGCAGGTTGCCGCCCGTTAGTGGGGGGAAAAGGCGGAAAAACTATTGAGATGAAACGTAACCACCAAATTACAGTTGCAGAAGATGGCTTGATTACCGTTGTTGGTGGCAAGTTGACGACTTCACGCCATATGGCAGAACAAACCATTGATGCTGCTAGCAAACTATTGGGTAAGAAAAAACGCTGTACGACCAAATCCGCTTATCTACTAGGTGCGGCTGGTTATGATCCACAAGCGGTGATGGCATCTGGTGGAATGGCTGCACATCTAGGCGAACGCTATGGCACCGAAGCACATTTTGTTAGTGATATTTTGCAGCAGGATCCAACACTTGCAAAACCCATTGTTGAAGGACTGCCTTATAGCGAGGCAGAGGTACTTTATGCCATTCGTCATGAGCTAGCCAGTACGGTTGATGATGTTTTGGCAAGACGGATCCGTGCACGTTTGATGGCACGAGATGCCTCTGCGCAAGCAGCTCAACGAGTTGGTGAATTACTTCAACAAGAACTGAGTTTTACTGCCGAAGAGATTAAGACACAAGTAGACGACTATCAGGCAGCGATTAAACGTGAAAAATCGATACTTATAGGAGAAGCAATATGATCAGTAAAGATGCGATTAAGCGCGGCTATAACCGAGGTAACTATGTTGTTGGCGCTCACACGCCACCAAGTTGGGCAACGTCAGTGTCTTCAAGTAACGGTAATCAAGGATTACAAACAGCGCCAGTGCATGTGAATAAAGAAACCATTAAGCAACTCAAGCAGATCGCCGATCGAGTGATGACGTCAGAGCAAGACGTCATTAATTTCACTCGTGACTGGTGGGCGCGAACGATGATCAGCGAGACAGAAGGCCAGCCTGCAACTCCGATGGCGGTGATCGTCTGTGTCTCCACCGTTGAACAAGTTCAAGCGGTGATGCGTATTGCTCACGAAAAAAGCTTACCCGTCACAGTTTCCGCTGGGCGTAGTAATGTGACTGGCGCAGCGTTGCCTCTACGTGGTGGGATTGTGCTAGATGTCTGTGAACTGAATAAACTCGTGAGTTTTGATAAAACGAGCCAAATTGTTGATGTTGAAGCGGGCATGTTTGGTGATGTTTTTGAAGAGATCATTCAAAAAGAATACGGAATGACGATGGGGCATTGGCCTTCATCATTTGGTATTAGCACGGTAGGTGGTTGGGTGGCATGCCGAGGTGCAGGGCAACTTTCTACACGTTACGGCAAAATTGAAGATATGGTTTACGGTATGGATATCGTGCTCGCTGATGGTCAATTAATTACGGTAGGGGGCTATTCGCGTGCGGCGACAGGACCTGATTTACAGCAATTATTTATTGGTTCAGAAGGAACATTAGGCATCATTGTACGTATTCGTTTTAAGCTACACCGTTTGCCTGATTATGGTCGTGCGATTGCATGGGGGTTTGACAGTTTTGCCGAGGGGCTAGAAGCATGTCGACAAATCATGCAACAGGGCACAACGCCAGCGGTTCTGCGTCTTTATGATAATCTCGAAAGCGGTGTGCAATTTGATCTACCTAATACCAACGTGTTGTTAATTGCCGATGAAGGTGCAAAAGAAGTGGTTGATGCCTTTTTGACCATCGCTGAGCGGGTATGCCAGCAAATAGGGCAGCCTCTCGATCATGCATTTATTTTTGAGCGTTGGTTAGATACGCGTTATTTAACAGGAAAAAGCGCAGAGGGTTTTAAACGAACACCGGGACTGGTTGCTGATACACTAGAAATGATTGGTTGTTGGCGTGATCTCAGTACTATTTATGATGAGGTTGTGGCGGCGATTAATGCAGTCCCAGGAACACTAGCAGGCTCTGCGCACCAATCTCATGCTTATGTTGATGGCGCTTGTTTATATTTCTCTTTGCGCGGCGATGTTGAGGTAACACAACGAGCTGCATGGTACCGCGCAGCATGGGATGCGGCAAACCAAGTGATCATTAAACACAAAGCAACACTCAGCCATCACCATGGGGTCGGGCTACTAAGATCGCCTTATATGGAGAGATCACTGTCATCGGCTTTTCCTATTATGCAAAGTTTGAAAGCGGCGCTTGACCCTAAACAAATACTCAACCCAGGTAAGCTCGGATTTAGTACTGAGCTTCCTAATGATTAGGTAGGTGAATTATGGTTCATAACTTTGGCGCGCTGTTAGCGCGCCATCCTGTCATTATGGCTATCTATGGTGTGGAGCAATTAAAAGTCGCCATCGAAAGCGAAGCAAAAGTGTGCATTATCGCCAATATCGATCTGTTAAAAATTCAACCTGTGATTAATTTACTCACGCAAGCAGATAAATTTGTCATTGTGAATATTGATAGTTGTAATGGCATTCAGCAAGATAAAAGTGGTATCGAATATATTGCTGAAAGCGGCGCTACTGGCATATTGTCAACTCGCTTACAAACGATCCAACGCGCGAATCGTCTTGAGTTACTGACGATGCAAAAAATCTTTGTGACTGACCGCTCCACGTGGTTACGTAGTTTAAATGCGATCGAACAAAGTGCTCCTGACTATGTCCAACTGATGCCAGCCCCTATGCTGCCTCTATTATCTCAAGCCGATAAAATGAAATTACCTCCTATTGTGGCTTCTGGATTTGTGAGCCATGCAAATGATGTCACATATGCATTAGCCAATGGCGCTATTGCAGTTTCAAGTAGTGATTGTCAACTGTGGGGAATGGCCCTATCACCAGAAGGAAAAATAAAATGAATAATGGTTATCTTCAAGTTATCGCTTATTACTATGCCAAACAAGGAATGGGGGAGCATGTTAATCAAGCCTTGATAGAGCTGGCCGCAGCAACACGGACAGAGCCTGATAATTTATCGTATCAGTTCTTTCGTTCCACAGAAAATAGCGATCACTTTGTTATTCTAGAACAATATCAAACGGCGAATGGTTTGGAAGCACACCGTCAAACGGAACATTTCCAGCGTATTGGGGGGAGCATCATCACGCCACTTCTGGACAGCAAACAGGTGGAAAGTATTTTTGTGACACAAGGAAATAATTCGCTCAATCAAGGAGTACGTCAATGATAAACTTAGACAAATTTGAATTTGCCTGTGTACCAAAGCTTATTTTTGAATGGGGGGCCGCACAGCGATTAGCGCAAATTATAGAAACCTTCGGCTCTCCAAGACAAGTGATGATTATTTCAGATCAGGGGCTTGTGCAAGCGGGTATTGTCTCTGATGTCATGCTTAATTTAGAGCGTGCGGGATATAGCGTTTCGCTATATTCGGCTGTTCAGCCTGATCCGTTAGAGCAGCAAGTGATTGATGCCGCTGAAATGGCCACGAATGTTGGCGCAGAAATAATCATTGGATTAGGCGGGGGATCAAGTCTTGATGTTGCAAAGCTGGTAGCAATTATGGCGCAATCACAACAACCGCTTTCACAAATGTATGGCATCAATAAGGTTAAGGGACAACGATTACCATTGATCCAAATCCCCACGACTGCGGGGACAGGATCAGAAGTCACTAATATAGCAATCCTCACTACCTCTGATGATAATAAAATGGGCATAGTCGATGCAAAATTATTCTGTGATGTGGTGGTGTTGGATGCGCAATTAACCCTTAAGTTACCCGCAATACATACGGCTGCATCAGGGATTGATGCTATGGTGCATGCAATTGAAGCTTATACCAGTAAACATAAGAAAAACCTATTTTCTGATTTACTTGCCAAAGAAGCGCTGGTGTTACTTAGCCAAAATTTAGTGGCTGCTTGTAATGATGGTAATAACCGAGCGGCCAGAGAAGCGAACTTATTAGGTGCGACACTTGCCGGTATCGCTTTTGCTAATTCACCTGTTGCGGCGGTTCATGCGTTAGCCTATCCACTCGGCGCGCAGCATCATATTTCTCATGGATTATCAAATGCATTAATGTTGCTGCCAGTGCTTCATTTTAATTTACCTAGTGCGCAGATGTTATATGCGGAATTGGCGACGTATGTGGGTGCTTCAGTAAAACACAATGTGCAGCAAGATAGTGACGCCTTTATCAACAAAATGGCGCAAATTATTGCTGAATGCCAAGTGCCTCAACGCTTACGTGAAGTCGGGATCTTACACAGCGATTTATCATCATTGGCTCAGGCGGCAATGGCTCAAACTCGCTTATTAGTGAATAATCCTCGGGAGTTGACAGAGCAAAATGCATTGGAATTATACCAACAGGCATGGTGACTAGGTTCATTGATAGTCGGCAGCGTGTTTTCTCTGCTCCTCGGGATTGGAGAGTGCATCGTTAATTGTGACTTAAATGATGTATACCCGTCATACTTCAAGATGCAGGATTGTTGACTGCGCTACGCTCGCCGAGTCACATAGTTTATCTATGCTCCCCGTCTATCTTTGCTTGTCGCCTACCTGCATCTCGAATTATTTAGAGTATAGATAAAGATAACCTGTTTGATGTCTGTGAATTAACATCAAACGCTAATGGCATAGCGACCGTACTTGAAGATTATATCTGCTGTAATGCTATATCAATTGCAGAATCCCATTATTATCCTGAGTTCAAGCCTAAAGCATTATATTGTGAGCAAGCGTTGATTGGTTTCTTTATGTACCGAGAGCGAGATTTGCTGCCGAATGAAGCCCAAATTTGTCGTTATATGTTAGATCACAAGTTTATTGGGCAAGGTCTCGGAAAAAAAACATTTTCAGCAATAATTGATTACTTTAAAGCCAAAGGACTCCATCGTGTCACATTAGGAGTTGATAATGAGAACAATATTGCTAAAAACCTCTATATATCACATGGTTTTACTTATACAGGTGAAATTGTCGATGGGGAATATATTTATAGTCTAAAATTGATTTAAAAACAGGTGGTTAGATGACTCTTTTTTTTGAGATAAAAGAATGGCTAATATATAAATCTTATCATTTATGGATAAGATTTTAGCGTTAAAGTCTGAAGTTATTCTCAGTCAATAAAAAGCTAGAAAGCCTGATTCTGGATATGGTATATCATCGGAAAATTATCTATCTGGACAGAGTCTATGTTTAGTCTTTCTGAATTAATTAATGATACGCCGATTGACTCTATTTTATTATTTGTAATCACATTTGTGTTATTAGTTATTTCTGCGTATATCGGTAAATTTATATTTAAGCGCCGAAATGCGCACGAAGAAATTGCTGACGATGAAGCTAAAATTATACTAGGTGCCATTTTATCATTATTGGGCTTATTAATTGGTTTTGTACTCTCCATCTCAATTAATGGCTACAATAATCGGCAGCAAACCGAGGAAAATGAAGCGATTGCGATTGGCAATGCTTATCAACGCGTGCAAATATTGAACAGCAGTGATAGGGCTGATGCGATGAATTTATTGGAACAGTACCTAGAGGCACGTATTGAATTTTTCAAATCGGGAGTGAGTGATGAAAATAACCAGTGGCGACGCCTTTCTTTAGAAAAACAAGCCGCATTATGGGAGCTCGCAGTTAAAGAAGCGACTAAAACACCGAACCCTGTGATTGCATCAGTACTGACGGCAATTAGTGATCTTTATCTTTCGCAGCAGAAAACGATGGCAAGCTGGCGACATCAAATACCTAATGCGGCATGGTTTTTATTAATTTTCTTTGCGGTTTGCTCGAATATTTTAATTGGTTACAACATTCGTGGCACTAAAGGGAAGAACTGGTTGATCTTGATCTTACCTTCACTAACTACTTTGGCTTTATTTATGATTGCAGAAATTGATATTCCTGGTGAAGGGGTCATTCATGTCACACCGGACGATTTGATTTCATTGCAAGAATTCTTATTTAAAGAGGGTACATTGGTTGGACAATTAGGCAATTAAATGACCCCCGCAGGTGCATGCCTGCGGGGATATTTTTATCGAACGATAATGCCAAGTAAAATACCAATAACACCGAAGTCTGCATCGCTGAATGTTGTATTAGCGATACCAATATCACCAAGAACAGGGAGTAGGAACACAGGCAAGAAGGTAATTAATAGGCCTTGCGCGAACGCACCTAAAATTGCTCCACGACGACCGCCCGTAGCATTACCAAACACCCCAGCAGCAGCCCCCACGAAAAAGTGAGGTACAACACCCGGTATAATCACAGTCATATTTAACGCATACAGGATAAACATACCGATCACACCAGCGGCAAAGCTACTTAAGAAACCAACTAATACAGCATTAGGCGCATAAGGGAACACAACTGGGCAATCTAGCGCAGGTTTGGCATTAGGAACTAATTTATCGGAGATCCCTTTGAAAGCGGGAACAATTTCTGCAATGACCATACGAACACCTTGCAGAATGATATAAACACCCGCAGCGAAAGTGATAGATTGCATCAATGAGAACATAAACCAGTTTTTACCACCACTCACTTCACGAACGTAATCACTGCCAGCAAATAAACAAGTGATGATAAAAATAATGAACATAGTGAATGAAATAGCAACTGGGGTATCACGTAGGAAAAGTAAACTTTTCGGTACGTTCATGTCTTCAGTTGAATGTGCTTTATTACCAAATTTGCTCCCGATAAAACCAGCAAGCACATAAGAGATCGTTGAAAAGTGTCCGATAGCGACGTCATCTGAACCCGTCACTTTCTTCATGTATGGGTGGGCGATGGCAGGGAAGAACACCATACAAAAACCAACAATGAGTGAGCCAACAACCACCAGTAGCGTACCTTCCATACCTGCTGTTGCAAGGATCACTGCCACCATCATTGACATGAATAAAGTGTGGTGACCCGTTAGGAAAATGAATTTCCATGGGGTTAAGCGGGCAATCAAGATATTAATAAGCATGGCGAAGAACATGATCATTGCCATTTCTCGGCCAAAGCTTTTTTGTGCAATAGAAACAATGGCTTCATTGTTTGGTACAACACCATTAATACCGAAAGCATGTTGGAAAATTGCTGAGAAATCACCTAATGAGCTGACAACGAGGCCTGCACCTGCACCTAAAATGACAAAACCCATAATGGTTTTGATGGTGCCTTTAATACATTCAGTAACGGGTTTCTTTTGAGCAATTAAGCCAATTAAAGCAATCAGACCGACTAGGATCGCCGGTTCAGAAAGGACATCCTGCATCAGAAAACGAAAAAATGACATATAGCCTCCGCTTACAGTGCGCCTAACTTACGCAGTGCAACACTCAAATGTTCTTTCATAGCGACTTTGTCGATCATATTTTCTAGAGCAACGATTTCACCATCGACTTGCTGTGCAACTAATTGTTCAGCAATATCTTTTGTACCAACAAAAATATCACTAGCAGTTCCTTTGGCAGAACCAAGATCCACGTGATCTACATCAGCACTGACTTGCAAATCTTTTAAAATCGTTTTGATACTCATTTCCATCATCAGACTAGTACCTAAACCATTTCCACATACGACGGTAATTTTCATATTCTTTTCCTTCTAAAAATTAATAGTTAGCGATGATTCTAATGATGTCATCAATGTTTTCTGATTGGATGATTTGGTCAATATGATCTTGGTTATCAAATAGTTCAGCGAGTTTAGCAATAGCGCCAATATGGCTATTACTGTCTGTCGCAGCGAGTACGATTAACAACTTAATTGGATCGTTGCCTTCCGAGCCAAACTCAACGCCCTGTTTAATCACCGTTAGACCTAATGATAATTGGTTTACACCATCTTCGGGGCGAGCATGGGGCATTGCAATACCTGGGCCTAATACATAATACGGGCCAATTTTTTCATGAGAGCGAATGATGGCATCGACATAAGACGGCTCAATCGCGTTATTTTTGATGAGTGGTTCACAGGCGATATGTATCGCATCACGCCAGTCAGTGGCGCTATCGACGACCTGAATGACGTTAGGGGTCAATAATGTCGTTAGCATTGAATTTGCTCCTGGTAATGTAAAACTATTTTTAGCTTTTTTTCTAACTATCAAACTAAGAGCATAGTAGTGATCTATGGTAGCGCTATCTAGCTGAATTGTTCATTTTCGTGATAGCGCTATCATTTCATATAAATAAAGTGAATATATTGCAAACAACATTAAAGACCGCTCATTAACAAATCTAACCTGTGGTAAGTTATAGCGTGACAAATTGGGTAATAGAGTAAAAAAGCATCTTTTATGGAAAAAACACGCAAAAGAAAGAATACTGGGCGAGTGACGCTACAAGATGTTGCTAAATATGCAGGCGTTGGTTCAATGACTGTCTCAAGGGCGCTGCGCACTCCAGACTTAGTATCAGATAAACTGCGAGAAAAAATCAATGAAGCAGTCGCAGAGCTTGGGTATATACCAAACTCTGCGGCGGGTATACTCGCCTCCGGTCAAAGCCGAACGATCGCAGTACTTGTGCCATCATTACGAGACTATGCGAGTTCGGCATTTTTGCAATCACTACAGGATGTACTTAACAAAAACAGCTATCAAGTTGTTATTGGCAGCCATGATTATCAACAGAAAAAAGAATCTGAAGTTTTCTTTACTTTATTGCAAAGTAGTCCAGCAGCGATGGTTATTTTTGGCGCGATTAATTCTGAAAGCGTGCTTAGCTATCTTAAAAATATTGATATTCCCGTTATTAGTGTTGCAGGGGAAGCAACACACTCACTTTCGCTTAACATCCGAAGCAATATTGGTGAGGCCGTATATTTTCTAACTAATCATATGCTACAAAAAGGTTATCGAAAAATTGGTTATATTGGTGCACAAATGGATAGTAAGGTACAAAGTCAACAGCTAAGTGGCTGGACAAAGGCAATGTTAAGCCATAATCACAGTGCAGAACAAAGCATAACCACCCCTTATGTGGCCACTATGGATTTTGGACGGCAAGCCATTAGCGAAATGTTAACTCGTCAACCAGAACTCGATGCAGTGATATGCAGTCATGAAATGATTGCATTAGGGGTACTTTTTGAATGCCAAAGGCGGTTGATTAAAGTTCCATCAATGTTAGCTGTAGCCTGTGTTGAAGGGTCATCAAATTGCGATTATATCCATCCATCGCTCACATCCGTTAGGATCGATTACAGTAAAATGGCAAAGGAAGCAGCCAAGAAATTACAAAAATGGCTTTCTGATCCCGATAGCGATTTTTCAAACCAGCAAGAAGAAATTATTTTCCCCTACAAATTCGAAGCCAGGCAAAGTGCATGAAATGCAAATGCCGAGAAGGGCATATTTTCTGCCTTTTTAATCCCTTATTTATACGCTAACACATTCAAAAATGTGTTAGCGGTCACTGTTTAATTATCGATTAGATAGTTATTTTAACCCTCGAAATAAGATTGTCGATGATGTCACGGAATCATTAATTGATTGTGGTAATTTGATTAAGCAGTTAATTATTTTTTATTTTGCAAAGTCAATATGTTGTCTCACAAGGCATGATTTGTAGATAAATTACAGGGGAATTTATGAACACAACACAACTAAAAATAGCGTTATCTGCTGCGCTACTCGCGTCATGCTCAGTGGCAGCAAGCACAACAGGCTCTGAAATACTCGCGGTACAAAACGGCGGGACACCTGATAAAGTGTACCAAACAAATAAACCTACGATTAAAGTCGCGACTTATAATATAGGTAAAAACGAATTATCCGAGAATGTTGCTGATTTTAATCAGCTTAATCAGGCGATTGCTAAAATCGATGCGGATGTCATTGTGGTGACTGAAGTTGATAATAAAACGGCACGCAGTAAAAAAGTTGATCAACTCGAAACGTTGGCGAAAGCGAATAAAATGTATCATGCATTTGGTAAAGCTTTAGACTTCGATGGTGGAGAGTATGGAGTTGGGATCTTATCAAAATATCCAATTGAAAAATCGAAAGTTATTCCACTACCGTCGGGAGATGCCGAACAGCGAGTTGTTTTATTATCACAAATCAGTAAACCGGGTTTTGATTCACCGATTATTATTATGGGAACTCATTTAGATTGGCAAAAGGATCCCACAATTCGTATTGGCCAAGTGAGACATATACTTGATGCGGCTATTGGCGATACTGATACGGGATTCGATAATATTGCAGCGTCAATCAAAATATTGGCGGGAGATTTTAACTCTACAGCAGAAGAGCAGCCGATTAAAGAGCTTCGCTATTTTTGGGTGCCAGTAGAAAAATCAGGCGTGAACTATCGAAGCTGGCCCGCGGTAAATCCTGCGATTGATATTGACCATATTTTCACCTTTAAAGGTCAAGTTTGGGATGTGAAAGATATGGTGATCCCGAAAGACAGCAAAGAGTTTCAATGGTCACAAGCTAGCGACCATCTGCCTATTATTGCGGAATTAGAGTTGCAGGAACAATAACCCGATAAATATAAAATAACTTGGGATGGAAAAATGATGTTTCTATTCCAAGTCATTGATAATGTAAGCCCCTTAACCATCTAGATAAGGGGCTTAATCATTTATTAGTCTTGGTTGAGAATTTTTTTTCTTTCAATAAAGCGTGTTTCTGCTTGTTCTAAATAACTTTTGATTAATTGATAAATTTGCTCGCGTTGAGCGTACAACTCATGGTTATTTTTCAATATCGGGTCGATTTGCACTTTATAGTTGCTTAAAAAAGAATCAATGCTTAAATGTTGAAGAGCGATTTGCGCATAATAAAACTGATAAATATATGATCCTTGCGTGTGTGAAAGTGCAATGTCTTCTTTGAAGTTATTAGTTGCAAGTAGTAGTAGCTGAATATTTGTCATGATACACCTTATCGTCGGGACATGTAGATGCTACCTGACTAAAATAAAATCCATTGTCAAAATTGGTCGTATAATTTTAGTTTTTAGGCTCTAACCCCATTTATAGGAATATTCTGTATTTAGAGCGGGGGATAAGGTGGCTATAGGATAAAATACGTATTGGTGATGTGATTGTTTAATTATTTTTTATAGTGGATAAATTAACTTTATTTATCTATTTTGTTTTTAACGGGGTTTTTTTACTTTTAACTTGCGTTAAATTCCATTTTAAGATAAATGAATTGATAAGAATAGCTTAAGATATAATCGTTCGAATGATTATATCTAATTGTAGTCTATTGTATTAAGAACATTGTGAACATCAAGTATGAGATAGCTGAAGGGAAACATCAAATTTACAGTATAAATATGCTGCTAGAATATCCTTGAGATATCAATAGCCCGCCTATGTTGGCTTCCTGCCAACTGAGTAGTTAAATTATAAAACATGTGCAAAAACAAAATTTATGAGTTTGATTGCTCAGAATAATAGATTAATGAATATATGGTTAGATTATTTTTATTGCTTTTTTACTCACAAAAGGGATTTTATATATATTGAAATATATATTATCCATTTGTATAACTTATTCATGTTTATACATGGATGAAAATGAAATATGATTGACACTTAAGTTAAATGATACGTTTAGTCATTTTAGATTGATTATTTTTATAGTAAAAAGGATACAACCTGTAACAGTTCAATCTACTACTGATACTTATTTTAAAAGAACATTGCTGATAAAATTACTCCATAATTGAGTTTTATTAAGAGAAGTTATAATGGCTGTATGTTTTTAACTATCTTTAGCCATAATTCTGTAGGTGTTGTAATTATTTTTAGTGATAGAAATATAAGAACAATTTAAGTTGTGATCGCGAAAACTGACATATATCAGAAGTGAGAGGATGAGATTATTTTAATCCAAAAGGTATCGTATATTTTTTCTGTAAAAATTGATTATGAATAAAATGATTAATTATTTTGAAGAGTACAAGATATGAATATCGTTAAGCTGCTTACGATGGCATTACTTATTGGGTGCTCATTTTTATTAGGCGTAACTATCTATTATAAGCCACAACCAGATGTGATCAAACTGGCTGAATACAATGTTGAAGATTATTTATCTTACCCTGAGTCGGCATCATTTAAGCATGTAAAATATAATCTTATCAGAGTAACCGCAGATAAAGGCGAAGTCGGTTATGTTTGTGGTAAGGTGTTAAGAATAAAAAATGCAAAAATAGAAGGCTATAAAAGATTTATAGTAAAAGCATATCATAGTAAAGATGGACGAGCTGTTCTGTCATTTCCTTTGGTTGAAGGCGATGATGATTTATTACCACTTTCGGTTATAGAAAATCTCTGGGTAAAGTATTGCTCTTAATAATAGCTTGGTATGGAAGTGTTTTAACAAAAAACAAACAAAATTGACGTTATTATTTTACATTAATACAAAAGGTCGCGTTTTTTATTAAAAATAAGTTTGCCGATTAAAGAAGCTTTATCAGGTTTTTTGTTAGTCGAATGAGCGATTTTTCATAGAATTAAAAGAGATTAGGAACGCTTGATAACAAGTAATGTTATCAAGCGTCTGATAATATTACTTATTCAATGTATTAATAAGCAGTTGGTGGCGCTCATTGTAAAATTTAATATATGTCATATAGCCAGCTAAAATAGTTGATAAACTTGCTGTTGCCAATAACATAAAAGTGACCATAATCTGATATTTTACCGCTTCTAGCGGATCAACACCTGCAAATATTAATCCTGACATCATACCCGGTAAGCTAACAATACCGACTGTTTTTGCAGAATCGACAGTTGGGATCAGCGATGCACGAATACTTTCACGAATAATTGATGCTGAAGCAATTTTAGGCGTTGCACCTAGACTTAGCATTTCTTGTATTTGTTGTTGCTGACTGTTAAAACGTTGCCCTAAGTTATTAAAACAAAGACCTACAGCGATCATTGCATTACCCGCAATCATACCTGTAATTGGGATCACTTGCATTGGTGTGAAAGCAATGGCTTTACTGGTGATTAATATGATTAAGGTTAGGAATGTCCCTGAAGTAATTGCGATAAAGGCAGTGCCGAAAATTTTATCTATGTATTTACTGCGTTTTTTCGCATTCCATGCCGCATTAAAACAGATAAACATAACCATTGCGATGGTGAGTATTTCATGGTCGACCTGAAAAATATACTTAAGGATATAACCGACAATTAATAGTTGGATGATGGCACGCAACGTACTCCAAATAATGTCTTTTTCTAGAGCGAGTTTTTCTTTATGGCTGATAAATATTGCAACCAGAACAAGCATAATAGAAAAACCCAAGGACTCATTGGTGATAGTGGGTTGGTGCATGTTTAATTCCTATGTTCTTGATTATGGATGGGAAGAGTGATGACGTCATCTGCATGCATAATTTCATCTTGATCGTGAGTTACCCATAAAACAGCAATACCCTGCTGAGTTGTATATTGATGGATCAGCTCATTAACTTTGACTTTATTTGCTTCATCTAATGCACTGGTGATTTCATCCAGTAGTAATACCTTCGGTAAGAATTGGAGATTACGAATTAGTGAAACACGCTGTTTTTCACCCCCCGATAACTCATTTATTCCTTTTTCTAAGATAGATTCAGGTAGTGAAAAGTAATTTAGGTCATGCAATATTTTAGCTTTGTCAAAATTTAGTTTTCGAATTTTATAGGGGAAAAATAAATTATCATAGACAGTATTGCCAAACAAAGATGGCGTTTGGGTGCAATAGGAAACTTGTTGTCGATACTCTTCAGGTGATATAGATGCATAATCACGGCCATCAAATAGAATTGTTCCTGAAGTAGGAGGCAACAATGATGCAACTATCTTTAATAGTGTACTTTTCCCACAGCCTGAAGGGCCTGTAATTAGCTTAAACTCGCCTAATTTTAATTCAAATTGGACATGCTCCAATATGGTCTTACCATCAATAGAATACCCAATATCATCAATTTTCAAGAAAGTGCGGTTTTTATCCATTTTTACGCTTAACCTATACAATTAACATGGTTTCATGCTGAGCTTATTATTGTTGATTTCTGACTTTACGCATGAAAAAAGCAGGTAACATGGTTTTGTTCTGCGATGAAAATATTATGCGCTATTTAAACTCAAATTTATATATTTCACTGAGTTAAAGGAAGAAATCGATACTGAGCTATCTGTCACTTTAAAAACATCACAATAAATTAACAGTTCAAACTATTTTTCTTCATTTTTATCAAGAAACAATTGCTCAATAACGGGGGCAATAAGGTTTTTTTTAGCTGAATTATATTTGTATAAAATACCAATGTCGCGGCTAGGAGCAGGTTCAGGTAATGGAAATTTAATGATATTTTTCCTATCACTAAATAGCGGCTGCCAGTCTGGTATTAATGAAATACCACAGCCACTACTGACAAGTGACACAATCGCATCAAGTGTATTTAAATCAAAACGTTTATTTACCTGAATATTTTGTGATTGCAAATAGCGGTCAGCAACAATCCCCCCCCATGATTGTTGGTGATAGCGAATAAATGGCTCTGTTTTTAGCAAGTCATGAGCCGTACGGCCTTTTAATGTTGCGGGGGCGACGACGACAAATTTTTCTTGATGATGGTGTAACCAACAATATTCTTTACTAAGAGGAAATAGTGGTGTTACTAGCAAAGCAAGATCGATTTCATCATTTGCCAATTGTCGGTACAAACCACTGGAAAACCCTAATTCAATTGATAAAACTAACTGCGGAAACTGTTCGTTTAAATGTGTTAAGACATCAGGAACTAACATTGACAATAAGGTTGGTAAGACGCCAATCCGAAGCTCTCCTGCAACATCTTGCATTGAGGCTAGCTGTTTTAAGGCCTTACTTCCTGCAATTAATTCCCTGACTTTAGGAAGAATTGCTTTCCCTTCAGGCGTGACTTGCATTGTACGACCTGTTCGATAAAGCAGTGCTACGCCAATCTCATCCTCTAATGCTTTGATTCTCTGTGCCATGGCCGTTGCTGTTAAATGCAATTTACGTGCGGCAGAAGCAACGGAGCCTTCTTCAACAATACAGAGAAAAGTTTCTAAGAATCGAATATTCATAATTAACTTTTTGTTGAGTTTGAAAGTAGAAAAACAATGTTTTGTTTACTTTAATGGCTGAGTACAGTGGTTGTAAATACATTTCTTTTTTACAAATACATAACATCGGGTGAATTATGCGTAGCAAATTATTTGTGCCTGCATCAAGGCCTGAACTTTATCGTAAGGCGCTAAATAGTGCATCTGATTCGGTTAGCTTCGATCTTGAAGATGCAGTAAAGCCTGAAGATAGGCCTGAAGCAAGAAAGTTTTTATCTCAGTTTCTCGATCAAATGCCATTAAATTCTCAATCACAAACAAAAGATTTAATTGTTCGTATCAACTCATTAGAAAGTGATGATATTCGCGCCGACTTACAAGTTGCAGTTCATCCTAATATTCAAATTATTAATCTCCCAAAAGTTGAGTCAAAAGAACAAATTATTGAATTAGCTGAGCGTATTAATGTTATTGCTGCCAAAAAGGGATTAAAAAATAAGCTAGCGATACTTGCCACAATAGAAACTCCAAAAGGATTACGCAATGCCCATGAAATAGCGGGTTCCTCTGAACAATTAGTGGCTTTACAGCTGGGGTTTGGCGACTTATTAGCCCCTTTTAATATCACGGCTACGGATATGTCAATACGCCAATATATCCGATTACAGCTAAAAATGGCGGCAGCCGAACATCAGTTAGCGGTTTGGGATTCGGCTTGGCCTGATATCCACGACAGTGAAGGTTTTATCGCGGATGCGCAAGCAGCAAAAAATCTTGGATACACAGGCAAGTCTTGCATTCATCCAACTCAAATTGTATTGGCAAATCGTATTTTTATGCCAACTAAGCAAGAAGTAGAACAGGCATTAGCCATTATTGAGACCGCAAAAAATAGTCAGCACGGTGCTAGTCAATATCAGGGAAAAATGATTGATGCGCCTTATCTCGCTCAAGCATACGCGGTTGTTGAGCAAATAAAAAATATCAGCAAAAGGAAGTTGAATAATGAATAAAAATAATACAAGAATTCAGGAATTTAATCCACAAACGAAAGGAGCACTACAAGGGATCCGCGTTATCGATATATCACGTTTAGTCGCGGGTAATATGTTGTCATTGCAGCTGGGAGATGCGGGAGCGGATGTTATAAAAATCGAGCCAATTAAAGGAGATCCTCTTCGGGCATGGAAAGAAGAGGGCGATTCATATTTTTGGAAAGTCTATGCTAGAAACAAGCGTTCTATTGCCTTAAACGTACGTGATGATGAAGGCAAGGCGATACTATTAGAATTATTGAAGCAAGCTGATGTCTTTATTGAAAACTATCGCCCTGGGACACTTGAAAAAATGGGGCTTTCACCCGAGGTTTTGCATCAGCACAATCCCCAATTAATCATTGTGCGTATCTCTGGTTTTGGGCAAACCGGTCCCTACGCACAACAGCCAGGATTTGGCACATTAGTGGAAGCTATGAGTGGTTTTGCTCATCGAACCGGTTTTGCGGATCGAGAGCCTGTATTACCACCGCTTGCATTGGCTGATATGATCACAGGAGTGTATGGTGCAAATGCGGTTACGACAGCACTATTTGCTCGATTTAGGCAACTTTCTCAAGGGCAAGTAATTGATTTATCACTGTTAGAATCTATCTACTCGGTTTTGGGGCCAGAGGCGGCTATTTATGAAAAAACCGGTTTGATTAAGCAGCGCATTGGTAGCGCGTCTAATACTAGCGCTCCAAGAAATGTTTATTGTTGCCGTGACGGAAAATATGTCGCACTTTCAGGCTCAACGCAAACCATGGCATTACGTTTTTTTGACTTAATTGGACACAGTGAGTTTGCGGATGACCCTCGATTTTGTGATAACAGTGCACGAGTTAAAAATCGTGAACAACTGGATATCATTATCGCTGATTGGTTTGCACAAAGAAACCGAGCAGAAGCACTTGAGCTAGTTCGAGAAGCAGGCGTCACTGTTGGCCCTGTTTATAGTATTGATGATATTGTTAATGACCCACATTTTATTCATCGCCAAGTTCATCTATCTGTAGCAGACGATGATTTTGGATCGTTGAGTATGCCAAATATTTTACCTCGATATTCCTCAACACCCGGTGTTTGGCGTTTCCCCGCTCCTAAATTGGGGGAGCACAGTCATGAAATTTTGAGCGAACTTGGATTTGACGAGCAAAAAATATCCATGTTGCGACAAAAAGGTGCGATCGCATAAAAGATCTCGCATCACCCTACAAAAATCGGTAACACTCATACAAATAATATAAAGAGGTCACCATGACACAACATAATATTGCTGCATCACCACCACAGACTTTGGTCAAAGTATTTAACTATAAAGTGGGATTTATTCCGTTACCTGTCTATCTATTATTATTGTTGCTAGTGGCTGGCATTATGTCTGTGAAGAAAATAGGTACTGATTTACCTACTATGATAGCAATATTGGGATTAGGTGGAGCAACTTGTGCGGAAATCGGTAAACGCATTCCTTATTTAGGTAAAATGGGCGGATCCGCAATCATTGCTGCATTTCTTCCATCATATTTAGTGAGTATTAATGTTATTCCACAAACATTAGTCGAGCCGATTACATCATTTACCAAGTCCAGCAATTTTATTTACTTGTTTGTTTCTTCAGTAGTCGTTGGTAGTATTTTTACTATGGATAGAAATCTTATATTAAAAGGGTTTGCTAAGATTTTCTTACCATTATTTATTGGTTCAATACTTGCCTTTATTATTGGTGGGTTAGTTGGGCTCGCTTGTGGTTTAGATTTAAAACAAATCGTATTCTTTATTAGTACGCCAGTAATGGGTGGGGGATTAGGGGAAGGTGCCATTCCATTATCGGTTGGATATTCTGAAATCATGGGGATTGATTCTGGAAAAGTACTTGCACAATTATTGCCTGTGATATTAGTTGCTAACTTGTTCGCAATTATTATTTGTGGTTTTTTAAACATGATCGGTCGCCGTTATCCACATCTAACAGGAAATGGGCAGTTACAGGTGACTGGTGATAATTTACTGGCAGGAAATAAACAAGAGGTAAAAGGTACTATTGATGTTAATTGGGTTATTAGCGCAGGTATGTGTGCGATTACACTTTATTTAGCTGGTGTTCTGTTACATGCATTATTTGGCCTACCTGGTCCAGTATGCATGCTCTTTCTTGCAGTAATATTAAAGCTGAGTAATTTAATTCCTGCTCCGCTTGAACAGGGGGCAAAGACGTTATTTCAGTTTTTCTTAGCGAGTGTGACATACCCATTATTATTTGCGAACTCAGTTGCGGTGACACACTGGAGCGAATTAGTTGCTGCATTCCATCCAACAATATTAATTACTATTTTTGTGACTGTAGCGACGTTAGCCTTAGTTGGTTTTCTCATGGCTAAGAAAATGGGTATGTATCCTGTCGAAGCGGGGATTGTTACGGCGTGCCATAGTGGTTTAGGTGGAACTGGTGATATTGCTATTTTAACCGCAGCTGAACGTATGACGTTATTGCCGTTTGCTCAAATATCTACACGAATTGGCGGTGCTATTACTGTGATGATTGCCTTATTAATATTTGCTCAACTAAGTTGATGTCACAATCAGCACTTATATAGTGTATAGGTGCTGTTCAACGAGTGAATAAATTATACAATAATCCACTATTTACCTTGTAATTAATTAGCTGTAATCTAATTGCAGGAGATGGCATTCCTCCCGTGAAAAACCGCCCTTAATGGGTTGATGATGCCTACGTTAACCTTTTCAATTGATGGGGTACGTAGGTATTATGTGCCCTAATTATTGGGGCATAAATGTTAATATATCCGCGCATTTATTTCCCCATGATAACACTAGGGGATCCCGCTATGTATGCAGCTCTTTTTTCTATCGCGCTAGGTTCTGTTTTAGGTGGTTGGTTAAGATGGTTTATCAGTCTAAAACTCAATCATCTCTATCCAAATATTCCAATGGGAACTGTATTTGTCAATCTTGTCGGGGGATTTATCATTGGCTTTGCGATTTCTTATTTTGCCAATGCCAATCTCAGTCCTGCCTATAAACTGTTTATTGTGACCGGTTTTTGTGGCGCGTTTACTACATTTTCAACGTTTTCATTGGAAGTCTTAGTGCAAATACAAGAAGGAAAATTACTGGTGGCACTGAGCACGATTGCTATTCATGTTATCGGGGCACTAATTTTTACTTTTTTAGGCATGTTATGCCATAACTGGCTTGCTCAGCAG
Source organism: Providencia manganoxydans (assembly GCF_016618195.1). Taxonomy (NCBI): domain Bacteria; kingdom Pseudomonadati; phylum Pseudomonadota; class Gammaproteobacteria; order Enterobacterales; family Morganellaceae; genus Providencia; species Providencia manganoxydans. The sequence goes on along the minus strand of NZ_CP067099.1, from coordinate 2,694,964 downwards.
TGATTAAGCAATGAATTTTTGATTGAGTGTTTGGTAACGATACCCGTTAAATAAACGATGAGGTATGCGCTTATATTGCATATTTAGCGGGTATGCTTCAGGTTGCAGCGCCTTTCATTAAGATATGTTGATTGTATTTGATCGTAGCTATTACCTATTTTTTAGGTGCCTAGAGACTCGTTCAGTTGTTACCTAGCGGCCTCTAAAATTATTTAAGGGAGAGGGCGCTGTTATTAGTGGAAAACCTATTTTAGGTATTGATTACACTCAATACTGAATAAAGTAGATTGTTTGGGATAAATTAATTAATTCTTTTATAAAATAATTCGTTTTCCAAAATAGCGAGTATACCTTTTTAATATATAGCACTTTTCGACAGAATATAATTTCACTGTTTAAAAAACAAACCAAAAAAATTATCATTTGATTTTTTTTATAAATTAGCGATATCACATCGATATGTTAACTAATTGTTAGTCAATTCTAATGTCATATGCCGATCGGCTATGATTTATCACTGTTAAGCTTAGTAGCTTTCTATTTTGTAATTTGTGACCTCTTCAGTGGGTTATCTATACATATTGATTTTCGATGATATTATGAATTTTGGTATGCTTTTAATCGCTTTTAGATAAATCATCTTTATTGTGACCAAATACCATACTAAATGGTGTCGTATGTCACCTCTAATCATAAATAATAAAATTTATAATCTATAAAAAATTGAATTTTAAACAGATATAGACGGGGAAAAGTTATGTCGCAGATGTTAGCGCTGTTTATTATAGTTTTGATTTTGTATATCGGGGATGCGATTGCAGTGAGAACTAAAGCATGGATCCCTTCAGTGTTTGTATGTGCTGTCTTATTTTTATTAGGTTATTGGACATTTTTCCCTAAAAATATTGTCAGTATTGCGGGAATACCACAGGTCGTTGCTGTGACATTGATGTATTTACTTATCACCAACATGGGAACGCTATTATCATTAAAAGAATTGTTACGTCAGTGGAAAACCATTTTAATTTCTTTGTCGGGTATTTTAGGCATTATTGTTTTTATCTATGCCATTGGAATGGTGTTATTTGATCTTAATACCGTATTAGTAGCTATTCCGCCATTAGTTGGTGGGATCGTTTCTTCGTTAATTATGTCAAAAGGTGCTGCAGATGCAGGGCTAATTGACTTATCTGTTTTTGCTATTCTTATTTACGTGATGCAAGGATTTGCGGGTTATCCATTAACTGCTGTTATGTTAAAACGTGAAGGCCGGCGGGTTTTGACCCAATATCGCAGTGGACAATGGAAAGAATCGCTGTCGGTTGATGGGGCTGATGATGTAGAAGTCAAAACAGTCACTTCTGATGAGGAAATGCCTCGTTTATTCAAAAAAATCCCATCACACTATAATACTAGCTATTTCAAATTCTTACGTCTTGCAGCGGTAGGCTACCTTGCTTATTTAGTTTCAACATGGGCCGCACCAATTGTTAGTATCAGTCCATTTGTATTGTGCTTATTATTTGGCGTTATTGCATCATCGCTAGGATTTTTAGAAAGACAGCCGCTACAAAAGGCTAATGGTTTCGGTTTTGCAATTATGGCGCTGATGTTATTTATATTTGATACCTTAAACCATGCTACACCAGACATGTTATTACGCCTTGTTTATCCAATGGTTGTTTTAATCGTTGCAGCTGTCATCGGTATGTATTTGGCATCATGGATAGTCGGTAAAATTCTTGGTGTTTCCAAAGAAATGGCATTTGCTGTCTCCTTGACTGCGTTATACGGTTTTCCTGCTGATTATATTATTACCAACGAAGCGATTAATGCGCTCACTAAAGATGAAAAAGAACGTCAGATCCTAACGGCACATATGTTAGGTCCAATGTTAGTGGGGGGATTTATTTCAGTTACGATGGTTTCGGTAGTATTAGCTGGAATTATGGTCGGTTTTATTACACCAATTGCGGGATAACACAATGGAAATGAGCAAATTAAGAATTCAACGTCATTTAGAGCAATTAGCTGAATATACCGCGACACCGGGCCAAGGTACGACGCGTATGAGTTATAGCGAGCAGGATAAACAGGCGAGAAATTATTTAAAACAGCAAATGTGCCAGCTGGGTTTACAGGTCAGGGAAGACGCTATAGGTAATATCTATGGACGATTAGAAGGCTCTGAACCTAATTTGCCTGCGGTGATCATTGGTTCGCACTTTGACTCAGTTCCCCATGGAGGCGCCTTCGACGGGCCAGCGGGTATTGTTTGTGGGTTAGACATTATTGCTCGCATCCGTGAACAGCAACTACAGCCGCGTTACCCTATTGAGGTGATTGCACTAGTTGAGGAGGAAGGCACAAGCTTTGGAAGAGGTTTGATGGCTTCAAGCGTGATCACAGGTTTAATTGGCACTAAAGAGTTATATCAACTCAAAGATAGACAGGGAGTGTCAGCGGCAAAACGTATGGCTGAGGCCGGTTTTAATGCGGATAAAGCGGATGAGGCGATCCTTAATCCTTCCCAAGTAAAAGCTTTTTTGGAATTACACATTGAACAAGGGCCAATATTAGAGCAAGTACAAGAAGATGTTGGCATTGTCGATACAATCGTGGGTATTGCACAACTTGAAGTGAAACTAAATGGTAAAGCGGGGCATGCTGGAACTACGCCGATGAATATGCGTTCTGATGCATTAGTTTGCGCGAGCCATATAATTGGTCAGATCCCCGCAATAGCAATAGCGGCTGGTGATGGTACGGTTGCAACGGTAGGGCGGCTCAATGTGCTACCTAATGGTGCGAATGTGATCCCGAGTGAAGTGATTTTTAGCGTTGATATTCGGTCAAAAAATGATAAAGCACTACGACAAACCATTGAGCGAATTATTGATTTAGTTGAGCAAGCAAGCCGTCAATCAGCGATACAAAGTGATGTCATTCAACCACTGTATGTTCCGCCAACGGTATTAAATGAAAATATTCATCAGTTGATGGTACAGCATGCAGCTCAACAAGGGTTGCAATACCGCACAATGGTGAGTGGTGCTGGGCACGATACAATGATATTTGCGGGCATTACCCAAACAGGATTAATTTTTGTGCCAAGCCGTAATGGGTTAAGTCATCACCCTGATGAATGGACTGATTATGAACAAATTGTACGGGGTGTTGATGTCATGTTCGCGACAGCTCGGTCGCTAGCAGAGTGTTGAATTAAAAATAAGTATTCTTAGGTAAAGGTAGAAACATGGTAAATACAACGATTACTCAGGCAATTAAAAAATACACCTCAGCAATGATCGCTTTTCGTCGTGAATTACATTCACATCCTGAATTGCCTTGGGAAGAGGTACGTACCACTAAACGTATCGCAGAAGAACTGACTAAAATTGGGATTGAGTATCGCCTCACCGAGCCTACAGGGATCATTGCTGAAATAAAAGGCGGCAAACCAGGTAAAACGGTTGCTCTAAGAGCCGATATTGATGCACTACCGGTGTTGGAGCTGAATGATTCATTAGATTATAAATCACAAAATCAAGGAAAAATGCATGCATGTGGTCATGATGCACATACTTCCATGCTATTAACTGCGGCGAAAGCCCTCTACGATATACGCGAACAACTGAGTGGTAATGTCAGGCTTATTTTCCAGCCCGCTGAAGAGATAGCTCAAGGCGCGAAAGAAATGGTAAGGCAAGGCGCAGTTGAAAATGTCGATAACGTATTCGGTATGCATATCTGGTCAACCACACCTTCAGGAAAAATCTCTTGTAATGTAGGGGGCACATTTGCTTCCGCTGATTTACTTGTTGTCAAATTTAAAGGTCGGGGGGGCCACGGCTCTATGCCTGAAGCGACCATTGATGCTGCGGTTGTTGCATCTTCTTTTGTGATGAATTTACAAGCCGTGATTTCACGAGAAACCTCACCGCTTGAGTCTGCGGTGGTGAGTATTGGTAAAATGGATGTTGGTACACGTTTTAATGTTATTGCGGAAAACGCGGTCTTAGATGGTACGGTACGCTGCTTTAATATTGAAACGCGTAGTCGCATTGAGTCGGCAATCCGTCGCTATGCAGAACATACTGCCGCAATGTATGGAGCAACAGCTGAGGTGATTTATACCTACGGCACATTACCTGTCATTAATGAAGAGCGAAGTGCATTGTTGGCACAGTCTGTGATTACTGAAGCGTTTGGTGAAGATACATTAATATTTGAAAAACCAACTACGGGCGGTGAGGACTTTAGTTTCTATATTGAAAATATTCCTGGCTGTTTCGCCCTATTAGGATCCGGTAATCCTGATAAAGACACTCAGTGGGCACATCATCACGGACGTTTTAATATCGATGAAGATGCAATGGTCGCAGGCGCTGAACTCTATGCTCAGTATGCGTGGTCCTATTTACAACAAGATAAATTCTAAGAGTCTTACGCTTTACTACAGGTATTATCGTGAGATGTTAGGTTGCTGGCGAAGTGAGAAAATAGCATTGTTTTTCACACTTCGCTGACAGGTTCTAATTAACTGAATTGATTTCGTTGGTGCCTGTATGCCTATCCGCTTGGTTATTTTAACTATGTACTTGTCATACTATGGAGATACCGTGATTTTCCTTAAGGTAAGATGGCTACATTGAGGTTTATCGAGTCACATAGTTTATTTATGCTCCCACCTATCTTCGTTTGTCGCCTACCTACATCTCGAGTTATTTAAAGTATAAGGCTGTTACTTGTTAATTCCAGGACTATTAATATAAGTAGCCGAAAATAATTTACTTATGTAAATAAAAATCACCTAAAATTAAATTTTAATTAAACATGTAAATGGCGTTATTTAAATAAAATACTTTTATTGTAATTGTTTCATTATTTTATTCTCTATAATTTTCTATTTTTCTCTTGAGATTAATCTTAATTTTATTTTTCGTTGTTTTTATGTACTTATTATTCTCTGTTTTTTTTTATTATAAAGGTACCTATGGTTTATTTAATTAAAAACGGCGTAAATAAGCAATAATATAACACTAATAAATATTCATAAAAATAATTTTATATATGATCTATTTTAATGTTTTTTGGGGGTTTTCTTTACGCTATTAAAAAACACTTTAACATCACTTCCCTTAAAATTTAAAAATTTCAACTGATTGATTTCAAAGTTGTATATCTTATTTTGATGGTTTCTCTATTGAAATAGTTAGCTTTTGAAAAGTTTATCTATCTGTGATTTTTATATAATTTAACTTTAGGTTATTTAATTGTTCTTTAAATTTTGTTTATTCCATAATTCATTTGCCTTAGGGCGATTTTATTTCTTTTTTCTTTTGTTTTTATCTATAAATAATCTAGGGTTTAATTATGAAAAAGAATACAAATAAAGTTTTCAGCACGCCCATGCTGAAAATTAAGCCTATTTACTTATGTGTGTCTGTTATTTTAGGTTTTGCTTCTGTTGCTCATGGAGCAATTATTAATACTAATGGTGCAGGTGTACAAGTACAGCCTAATGGACCAACTATTGTTAATATTAATAAAGCGAGTGATAAAGGTGTCTCGCACAATATTTATCACAGTTTTGACGTCGATCCGACGGGTGTGATTTTGAATAACAGCAAAGATTCTTCCACGACCCAATTAGGTGGAACAATCAATGGTAACGCTAATTTAGCTGGTGGCAGTGCAAAAGTCATTTTGAATGAAGTTAATTCTAATAGAGCCAGTACATTAAATGGATTAATTGAAGTAGCGGGGGATAAGGCTCAAGTTATCGTCGCAAACCCATCAGGTATCACTTGTAATAGCTGTGGTTTTATTAATACCAGTCGTGCAACATTAACAACGGGTAATGCAGTTAAAGCAACAGATGGCACAATTGTTGGTTATAACGTTGAAAAAGGCCAAATCATTGTTAATGGTGCACTACGTTCAGATTCACCGACGGATTTATTGGCTCGTTCAGTGGCTATTCGTGGTGATATTCGTGCAAAAGAGATAAATATCACGACAGGCAGTAACTTTGTGGATGCAGACAATCGTTTTACTACTGCGATCAGAGGCATCGGTTCTACTTCTCGAGTCGGTATTGATACTTCCTCTATTGGTGGAATGTATGCTGATAAGATCACCTTAGTTACCACTGAGAATGGCGTTGGTGTGACAAATAATGGCGTTATTTCAGCAGGTACCGGTGGTTTAGTGATTAATTCCGCAGGCCAAGTAACTAATACTGGGCTTAAAATTGAATCGCAAGGTAAGATTAATATCAAAGCAGCAAGTACTATTACAAACCGCAGTAGTATTGCAGGAAACAGTGATATTGATATTACTACCAGCGGATATGGTTATATTGACAATCAGAAAGGCCAAATTGTATCTAATGGTGGTAACGTTAAGTTAGCGACACTCAACTCGATTAATAATAATAACGGTATCGTCAGTGCATTCAATACGATTGATACTCAATCAGGCTCTGTAGCTAACACAAATGGTACGATCCAAACTCGAACTGGTGATATTAATATTAATACTACGGGTGCAATAGTTAATAGCTTCGATTTAAGAAATAACCTACATGAACAGAATAGGCGTGGAATTATTTCTGGTCGTGATATCAATATTTCATCGAATCAGTTAACTAATAACTATGGTAACATTTCAGCTGAACGTAATATGGACATTCGTAATCGTTTAGAAGTGAGGAATAACGGTAAGGCAACACTTCAGTCTAAAGGTTCAATGAACATTGATAGTTCAACCATCAATAACTTATCTTCAACGATCAAAGCGGGTGGAGATATGAATATTACGGCAACAACGCTCAATAACGATAATGTTGCAACAATCAATGGAGAGAAAAACTTAAACGTCAAATCATCACGATTGACTAATACAGGTTCTATCGTTTTTGAAAATGGTAAAGCGAATATCTCAGCGACAGCGTTATCTAACCAGTATGGTTATATTAAAGCAAATGAGATAGAAATGACTTCTGATTCATTAAATAACCAGTCTGGTTATATTCATGCTAATAAATCACTAACCGTTGATTCTGGTACAATATATAACCGTTATAGTGACAACTTTAAGCAAGTCAGTTCACGTTTTGGTTTAATTAACCAATCCGGTGGTTTAGAAAGCAGTGATGGTGGTATTTCGATTAAGGCGAATAGCTTTGATAACCAATATGGGTTGGTATTTGCCAATATCACTCAAAAAGCAAAAGTGACAGGTGATATTAATGTCACGGTTAGAAATGATTTTCAAAACAACCGAGGAACAGTTAGAGCCTCAAATAATATGAATATCACTGTTGGTAATATGACGAATACTTATGGTCTTATCGATGCAGGTAATAGCGCAATGATAAAATCGTTTAAATCAGTTAATAACCAATATGGAACTATTCGTTCAGTAAATACAACACAAATTGATAGTCCAACAATCTACTCACAAAGAAATGGTCAAATTCTTGGTGGAACAGTAGTACTCAACACCTTAGGTTATTACTAATACCTAATTTTAGGGGAGCAGTTTGCTCCCCTATATTTTCAGAATAATTAAGGGTATGTATGTTTTTACGTTTAACGATTATATCGCTATCTGTATTTGCGTTTATGGTTTATGCTGATCCAATACAGCCAATAGACCAACAAATTAATAATCAAATATCTCAAGATAAATCACGATATCAACAAACACAGTTAACGACTAAAGATGTTTTGGATGATAAAGCCGAGATAAAAGAAGATAAATTATATTTTCAACCAGAACAAAATTGTTATGAAATAAAATCAATACACCTTGATACGGAAAGAAAAATTGCTAATATGCGTTTGTTACAGCAGTATGTTGATCAAGCTGTAGGGCAGTGCCTTGGTATTTATGGTATGGAAACGTTAGCAAAAGGTTTACAAGACAAAATTATTAAAATAGGTTATGTTACGACACGTATTAATATACCTGAACAAAATATTAGTAAAGGTTTGCTAAAATTAAAAATTATTCCCGGTACTGTGGATAATATTAAATTAACAGACAACAGTAGTGAATATATTTCGTTGTTTAATACCATGCCCACAGAGAAAGGCAAAGTTTTAAATTTAAGAGATTTAGAACAAGGGCTTGAGAATTTAGAGCGGATACCCGGAGTAAAAACCAATATTGAATTAATGCCCGGTAAAGAATTTTCAACAACAGATATTGAAATTGAAAGGGTACAGTCATCATATTTTAATGTTGGTGGTTGGCTTAATAATGCGGGAAGTCGACAAACAGGAAAAAATCAAATTGGCGTTACTGTATATGGTAATAATTTAACTTCATTAAATGATACAATTTATGTTTCAATGGGTAAAAACCTAGAAAATAGAGCGCGATATTCGACTAAGAACCAAGCAATTTATTATGCAGTTCCTTATAACTATTGGTTGTATTCCGTATATGCAAGTAAAAGTAATTATAAGCAAACAATCAATGATAGTATTATGAGCTATAAATATTATGGTGAAAACCGATATTTAAATTTTAGTGCAAGTCATGTTTTTTTGCGAGGGCAATCCTATAAAGACTCATTAACATTCCAGTTAATGAAAAGAAAATCTAGATATCACCTTGAAGATATTTCATTGTTATCCCAAGAAAGAGATTTAACTAATATTAATATAGGATTAAATCATCGCCAGAATATTAATAACTCTACAGTTGATGCATCAATTAATTATCAACGAAATGTCCAATGGCTGGGAGCAAAACCCAGTTGGGATATGGAGTATGGTGATGTGAGTAAAATGGGAAGGATCATCACTATTGATGTCAATGCAGTCATCCCTTTTTCTTTCGATAACTTTGTTATGAGTTATAACCCTCAAGTGTTTATTCAGTACACCCCTGATAACTTGACGATTCAAGATCAATTTTCGTTAGGAAATCGTTGGACAGTGAGAGGTTTTGATGAAGAGTACTCATTAATTGGTGATAAAGGATTTTATTTTAGAAATGAGTTTAATTTTTACTTTCCTAATGTCTCTATTTATCCTTATTACGCATTAGACTATGGTCGCATAATTGGTGATATTTATCCTATCGGTCTTTACTCAAATGATCAGTTGTTGGGGAGTGCACTAGGTGTTAGAGGAAATTTTAATATATTTAATTATGATCTGTTTATTGCTGTTCCTCTTTATAAGCCCGCGGAATATGAAACAAGTGATTTAAATATAGGTTTAAATGTTCAATGGTTTTGGTAGTAATATCTTTCTTAAAGTGCTGGGTATTCAGTCTAAAAGTGTATGTATTGGTCGCTACAGTAGTTGAATATAGCGCCTAATAGATAAAAGATAACTAAATGGTTAACGATATCTTTAGGCAATATCGTTAACCAAATATAAACAAGTGATTATATGTTTCACTTAATCAAGTCTATTTATTGACACAATCAATCACGCCAATATAATTCATCTCAAACAATATTAATCACATAAAGAGTAATATGTTTGCCCTTATACTAAAGCTCATGGTGTTTAAAAATAGCATTTCTCAATCGTTGCTGTAACTCAAAACGTTGTTCTTGGGTTAATAATTCGTCATGAGAAAGCTGAGCTAATAATATATTCATATTTACAATTGAGTTCTCAGTGAGTAGGGAATCAACTTGTTTTACGATATCTTCATAATGCTGCATGCATACCTCCTAATCGTGGTGATCAACAGATTATAACACAGGGATATGAAGGTTATTATTGATACTGGAAGTGGTTTATTTTTTATATTATACATAGGAATAAGATCTTGAAATTGATTGTCATCGTGATGAGTTTATTACTTTTTGCTTGTTCATCGACAAAATGGGAGCCTATAGGATCACCTGAATGGACTTACCAAGAGGCTGATTCACAGTGTGAATTTGATGCTTTTAAGCGATTTCCAGTACGTAACGAAGTCGCACAACGCACTGTGTATGAAACGATTACAAAAAGATGTAAGAAAAGTGATGAATGTGGCAAAGCGGAAACTTACGAAGAAAAAGTTCCGGCGACAGAAAGCTACGTATTGGATGTGAATAAAGATAGCCGCTACCAAGAATATAGCAAGTGTATGAAACGTAAGGGATGGCAAGAAAAAAGGTACTATTTTTGGGAATAATTGAAAATACTGACCTAAATTATGTTTAGTTACACTTCGAAGCCAATCATAAATATATTTATGCTTGGCTTCGTTTTAATTCTGTCTATCAATAATCATCACTGCCATTGTGTTTGGCTCAAGGGCTCTCATAATATGGGGTATATCTCCCGGATAATGAATATAGTCACCGGGGGACAGCTCAGTTGGATTATCTAAAGGCCCTACCATAGCACGACCACTCATTAAGATAATATGCTCACTCACACCATTCATATGAGGATCAGAGATCCGATCTCGTCCGGGCTGTGCAAGAACAGTATAGATATCACGTTGTGAATTTGACGGTGCAGATGAAAGTAAAAAGGCTAAATAGTTTGCATGTTCAGCACTGATTTTAGTGCCTTCACCATGACGAATTACGGTTACAGGTTCCTGCTGCTCTTCAATCAAACGAGAAAAAGGGACATTAAGAGCGACACAAATAGCCCATAGCGTTTCAATACTTGGGTTGCCAGTACCTGATTCCAGTTGTGATAGGGTTGACTTGGCAATACCCGCTTGGCGAGACAGTTCTGAAAGCGATAGTCCGCTTTTTTGGCGCTCTTTGGCTAATGCTTTGGCAATTAACTCGATAGGTGGGGTCAATGTGCTCAATTTTATTTCCTATTTTGATTGCGCTTTTTATTCTCGTTCTACATAATGAACAAATGTATTATATATCGAACGGTTTTGATATGCTACTTTCAACGCTAAATCATAGCACGGTAAAAAATATTGTACTGGTTTGTCTTGCTGATTTAATTGTCGGCATTTCTTATGGAGCTTTAGCTCACTCTCAAGGATTTGATTTTTGGGTTCCTTTAACACTTTCTATACTAGTATTGGCTGGGGCGTCTGAATTTTTATTTATTGGTGTGGTGTTCTCTGGTGGTAGCCCAATTTCAGCAGCATTAGCTGGTTTATTAGTCAATTCTCGACATATTCCATTTAGCTTTGCCGTGAGCGAATTAGCCGGCAAAGGCCCAAAAGCCCTACTGGGTTACCACATTATGAATGATGAAAGTGTGGTATTTGGGTTAGCTCAGGAAACAGACAAAGAAAAAAGAGCTGCTTTTTGGTTATGCGGTCTGGGTATTCTTATGTGTTGGCCTATAGGGGTATTGATTGGCGAAGGAGTAGGCAGTTTTATTCAAGATACAAAGGCTTTGGGTATGGATGCAATGTTTCCTGCAATTATTTTAGCGCTTTCATTACCTGCATTAAAAGATAAAAGTTTACGCTTAACGGCGATTATTGGTGCCGTAATTGCAGTTGCATCAACTCCATTTTTACCTGCGGGGATACCAGTATTAATGGCTCTTATCAGTTTGGTTATTTATATTAGGAGCTGAATATGATGGATAATCCATGGCTTATATTGGCAGGTATTATCATACTTGCGGTGGGCACTTATTTAATGCGTGCTTCAGGCGCCTATTTTAAAGGTAAAGTAGTACTTTCAGATAGCAAGAAAGCCCTGTTTTCAGCTGCGGCGATTGTTATTTTATTTTCAGTTGCTATGACATCTACAGTATTTGATGGGGAATATTTTTCCGACCCCGCTAAAATAATAGGCGTATTGGTGGCTGGTATTCTAACTTGGTACCAAAAACCCTTTATTATTATTGTATTGTCAGCGTCAGTGGTTACAGCATTATTGCGGTTCATTTTTTAGTTATACTAAAACGCCTTTGCTTAATTAAACAAAGGCGCCAGAGGTTACAACTTTTTATATGTGATTAAGCCGCTAACTACGCAGTATTATGATGTAAGATCTTTAATCTCATCCGTTGTAGCATTTTTTTGCACGGATGCTATACCTTTCATCGCAGCTTGTTTAGACGAATACATTTCACTACTTGCGATAATTTCATGGTTCGCTGCTTTAAGAACAAAGTAATAAGGTTGAGACGTGTCCTTTGTTGATTTTTTCAGTTCGAAATAACCCATGATAAACTCCAATAGTTGTTTAAAGTCGAAAAGCAAGCAGTGGTTATTACCTCTGCTATTTCTTAAGACTAGAAACAAATATGCAAAATTACTAGTTTTTGGTTTCAATTTCAGACAAAAAAAAGCCTCTATGGAGATAGAGGCAATCGTAGGATTAATGTACTCGTCACACTTCAAGTTACAGTGCTTTTTGTTAAAATAGAGTGAATTACATAAGGTAGTCACATAATTTCTACTTATCGCGCAACTGCATCTCAAAATGTTGAGAGTGTAGATCTGATTGTTATTAGTTCAAAATAGCGAATAATGACAATCAATGCTATTTGGTTCTATGTATTAGTCTAAAAGGTAATATCTATAAAAGGTAATACCTAAAGCGAAGATCTAAAACTATTGCGCTACCGCTGGTGCTGGCGGAGTAACAGCATTGGTGGATTGCTGAGTAGAACCACGCTTTATTTGGTTAAAATCAGGAACTTCTACAATAGTCATTTTTACCATGTAACGTTTTCCATCTGCTGCTTTGGGGGCATCGTTAGCCAGTTTTTGTAGCGTTTCATTAGGATTGGTGGTTTGTTGAGTGACGCTATAAATGACATTATGAGGAGCTCTCATATGATGGCGTGGTGATTTGTTATCCGAACCATTGGCCGCGCTAGCTGCAAAGCCAACTGACATTAACATGATAGCAAGTAAACCCGTATTTAATTTATTCATTGATATATCCTCTTATTTGCAATGATTTAGATAATCAATCAATTAGTTTCTAGCCGCAATCGCTTTTACCTGCTTTGACTAAAGCTTCACAATTGCTGCACTTTTTCCATATTTCCTACTTAATTAGCTTTTTTAGCACATTAAATACAGAAACAACATCGGTTGTGCGGTCTAACTGGTAGTGTCTGGAAGGTGAGCAGAGAATCGATTAGGATGGTACTTATTGAATACTGGAGCACGACAAAGTGAGTCATTATGTCTGATAAGCAAATCCCTCTTTCTGTGTTAGATCTCGCGCCAATCATTGAAGGTTCTTGCGCTAAAGAAGCTTTTTCTCATTCATTAGATTTAGCTCATTTAGCTGAGAAACAAGGTTTTCATCGCTACTGGCTTGCTGAACATCATAATATGACAGGTATTGCGAGTGCGGCAACTTCGGTTTTAATTGGTTATTTAGCCGCTAATACGAAAACGTTGCATTTAGGCTCTGGTGGGGTGATGCTACCAAACCATTCTCCTCTGGTTATTGCTGAACAATTTGGCACATTAAATACCTTGTACCCTAATCGGATAGATTTAGGTATTGGTCGAGCTCCGGGCAGTGATCAACAAACGATGCGCGCATTACGTCGTCATATGAGCAATGATATTGACAATTTCCCCCGTGATGTTGCTGAGCTGGTAAATTGGTTTGATGCCATAGATCCTAAACCGGCTGTTCGACCCGTTCCCGGCTATGGTGAAAAAATCCCAGTTTGGTTATTGGGCTCCAGTTTATATAGTGCACAACTTGCGGCTCAAATGGGCTTACCATTTGCATTCGCTTCACATTTTGCACCTGATTTATTATTACAGGCACTTCATGTGTACCGTGAAAATTTTAAGCCATCACAAAGGCTAGAAAAACCTTATGCAATGGTATGTATTAATATTATTGCCGCAGATACTATCCGTGATGCTGAATTTTTATTTACCTCAATGCAGCAAGCCTTTGTGATGTTACGCAGAGGTAATCCATCACAATTGCCACCTCCTGTACAAGATATGGCGAAAATTTGGTCTCCAGCAGAAGAGTATGGCGTACATCAAGCACTAGGTATGTCTCTAGTGGGTGATAAAGCAAAAATTCGTCATGGACTAGCTTCTGTGTTACGCCAAACCCAAGCTGATGAAATTATGGTTAATGGCCAAATTTTTGATCATCAGGCGCGTTTGTACTCCTTCGAACTCGCAATGCAAGCAATGAAGGAGTTAGCATAATTATTTGGCATCGCGCGTCGTGATTTTACCAACAGATTACTGAGAGAAATTGCGGGAGGACGTCCTCCGCGAGGCTTGGTCTGCTTGGTAATAAAGCATAAGTTTAACCGCTGTGCTACCACTGCTTAAGCTAATATATTCGTCATCTTTCAAGTTACAGGGCTTTTGTTTAAGTATAAGTGACTGCGCTCATAGAGTTTATAGGGGCACTCTATACTGAGTGGGGCAGTCACCATATAGTACAGAGCCTATCTCGATAAAAGTAATGAAAAGCTCAATGTTGTCATACAAATGACAACAGGTGCGATTAATGTATTTTGGGTCATTTCTCCTTGGTCTCTTCTGGCTAAGAGGAGAAATCCAAGGAGTTTGGTTTTGGGCGATGCCTTGTTGGTTAAACACAATAACTAATGGGGCTTTTTTATTTTAGTTCACATAATGTTTGAACCGAAAAGGAGCAAACACTCACACAAATATCATCAAAAAATGGCTCAATAAATTTAAAATTGTTCCGACTCTCTTACCTATCAATGAATGCTTTTATAAAGATCTATGGTGTCAGAAATAATAAGAAGATAACCCAGATATATCTGGGTCATAGACGGCTTAACAAGCGATTTGTGGGCGTTGAGGCTCTAGAGGGGGAAGGCCGTGAGCAGCACGAGCGCGGTCACAGGCTTCGTTATGTATGCCATCAAGCCATGATTGTTCAAATTCACGGCATGGTGTTGGCCTTTGTGTATAGATAGAACAGGAAACGCATTCGCCTATGTTGCCTGACAAGGCAGTACATCGGGTATTGTGTTTCTGGTTAGTCCCTTTCATTGCGCTCATAAACGGGGTTATTTGTTCGGTGAGTTCTTGAGGAACAACACCGCCCCCACTTTCACTTTCGGCCCAATAAAAAGAGACTCGGAAATAAGCGCAGCATGCACCGCAGCTTATACAAGGGTTATTGACAGGATCAGTTTTTAGTATATGAATATTTGTCATATATAAAACCACTAACAATTTTGATAATAGAGACCCGCAGAAGACGGGCTGACGTAACATAGGCAGGAGGCCCAGAATCGTTACTCAGGCGATATTATCTTACGTACTATTAACTATTGGCAAGGTTTTTTAGACGTTAATCCTGTTATTTATAATTATCCGTACGATAAATAAATTTAATTAAATTATTTTGACAACAAAAAAGCCTGCTTTAAACAGCAGGCTTTAAAAGTTGAATAACACTGAGGGTTAGACGTGTTTCAAATCACCATCATCCTCTTGGTTAAAGATAGCTTTATCCGTTTCACCCATGAGTTGGCTGGTAACCGTACCAGCAGTCATAGAACCACTCACGTTCAATGCTGTACGACCCATATCAATTAATGGCTCAACTGAGATTAGTAAGGCAACGAGTGTTACAGGCAGCCCCATAGCTGGTAGAACAATCAGTGCAGCAAAAGTCGCACCGCCACCCACACCAGCAACGCCAGCAGAACTTACAGTTACAATACCAACTAAGGTAGCAATCCAGAGCGGATCAAAAGGATTGATCCCAACAGTCGGTGCGACCATCACAGCGAGCATCGCAGGATAGATACCGGCACAACCATTTTGACCGATTGTTGCACCAAATGAAGCTGAAAAACTTGCAATAGATTCAGGTATACCAAAGCGACGCGTTTGTGTCTCAATGTTCAGTGGGATACTTGCTGCACTTGAGCGGCTAGTAAATGCAAAAGTTAACACTGGACCCGCTTTTTTGAAAAACTTAATTGGGCTTAAACCGGTTACCGCGATAAAGATGCCATGGATAATAAACATTAATGCAATAGCGACATATGAAGCGATAACAAAAGTACCTAAATTAATGATGTCTGACAGGTTAGAGCTTGCGACGACTTTGATCATTAACGCCATCACCCCATAAGGTGTTAAACGCATCACCAAACGTACTAATTTCATTGCCCACGCTTGTAATACATCAATCGCAGCTAATGCTTTTTCGCCACGTTCTTTATCATCTTTGAATAGTTGTAAGGCTGCAATACCTAAGAAAGCAGCAAAAATAACCACGCTGATAATTGAAGTTGGACTTGCACCAGTCAAATCAGCAAATGGATTTTTAGGAATAAATGATAAAATCAGCTGTGGAACAGTTAGGTCTGAAACTTTTCCAACATAATTACTTTGAATAGCATCTAAACGAGCGGTTTCTTGTTGGCCTTGTACCAAACCTTCAGCGGTTAAGCCAAATAGGTTAGCCATTAAGATACCAATCAGTGCCGCAATAGCTGTGGTTAATAGTAGCGTAGCGATGGTTAAGAAACTGATCCTGCCTAAAGAAGAGGCTTTGTGTAGGCGTGCGACAGCACTCAATATAGAAGCAAAAACCAATGGCATGATCACCATTTGTAATAGCTGTACGTAACCATTACCAACAATATTAAACCAAAGAATGGAGTCTTTAACTGTTTGATGACCATTGCCATAAACTAGGTGTAGCACGACACCGTAGGCAACACCGAAAACTAAACCAACCAATACTTTTTTCGACAGGCTCCAGCCCTTTGCCCCGAGTTTTGCTAATAGTATCAGTAGTGCTATAAAGACAAGCACATTAATTATTAAAGGAATATTCATTCCGAACTCCAATCGCAGTTTTTGAATTATGTTATTAGCGTTGCAACCTTAAAGGTTATAAGGGATTAGCTCATCCTAACAACTGGTTATATGTTATCAGTAGATAAATGACAATTCTTATACCGAAAAGTAATAACTTATGATGATTGATGCTTACAGTATATTACAAAACTGACACTTATGCAGAGTTATGCATATCTATTTGATTGTGAATATATTTTATAATGCCTTCAAATTGGCCATATAAATCAAAACTATAACTAGCGGGTAGCGAAAAAGCACAAACTGTCAATGCGATAGCAATAAAGCGTTCTGCACGTTTATTTGATTTACTGCGCAAGATAGGAAAACAGAAACGTATAGGCAGCGGCCATAAGAAAGGTACCCCCGAAGGGGTTAGCATATCGGCGATTAAATGGCTGATATAGCCAAGTAAGAAGGCTTGAAGTAAATCACTGGGAATTGGCCATTGTACCGCAAGCCATTGATAACATGTTATAGAAAGCAACAGCCAAGCAATTAGACTATGAGTAAATCCACGATGCCCACACAATTTGGAAATAGGTAATGACAAAATACGCAGCAACCGACCCGGTATAGAAGAAGGGTGATCGATATCTGGTAATAGTGCGCCGAGTAACGCGCCAGGCACCATATGCAGCCAATCACCTTGAGCAAGCTCAGGCGTTAATTCTAACTTATGTGCCATTACTAATGAGGCGACAGAAAATAGCAGGTGCCCTTCAGCGGTCATGGTGGATAAATTACCATCTGTTTATCTATACAGTTATACGGGCAGTATAAAGTGTTTAAAAAGAATATGATAGGGCTAAAAATGAAAAAAACTCTTAGTTATTAGTCGATAACGTTAGAGTTTTATACTTTTGTGCTCTATCCCTATCGATATGTGATAGGGATGAGTAAGAAAGCAGCGAATAGGGCGATTAGCGTAGGTATTTTTCAGTCAATTGCTCAAGTGAAGATAGCTTCACATCAGCAAGCCCCCAGCGAGGGTCGTTAAAGTGTTGTTTATCAGGAACAACAATCGAACGCATTCGAGCGGCTTTAGCTGCTATCATTCCATTAAATGAATCTTCTAACGATACACAATGAATTGGTTTGGTTTCCAATAAAGCAGCCGCATTAAGATAAACTTCAGGGTGCGGTTTGCTGTGAGGCAGCTCGGCCGCAGAAACAACCGCAGAAAAATAATCTCGAATTTCAAATAAGTTTAGGACTTTTTCTAGCATGTATTGTGGCGATGCAGAGGCTAATGCGATACGCAAATCCATTGAGCGGCAGAGATCAAGTGCATGGTGCACGCCTGAAAGAAGGGGACGCTGCTCTTCAACAAGCCCAATAACACGGTCAATGATCATCTGCTCGACTTGTTGAAGAGTATGGCCTTGCCATGGTGAAGCGTGGTACCAAAGTTCAACCACATGGTCGATACGCAAGCCTAATGTATCAGGCAGTTTGTCGGCAACGGAAAGGTCTAAACCTAGTTGACTAAAAACTTCGTGTTCAGCTTGTGCCCAAAAAGGCTCCGAATCAATCAGTAAGCCATCCATATCAAAAATAACGGATTGGATGGATAAGTTATGGTACATATCAAAACTCCATTCATAGCGTTTTTTAAGCCAACTTGAAACTGCTAGCCTTTTAGTGAGACACCGCATTGTAGCAAGTCAGCAACTGATTATATATATTTGAACATTTTTCTTTGTTAATAGCTTAGGAATTAATGAGTTAAATAATCTGAAAATCATTATCTGAGGAATATTAGCCAATGTAAATTTGGTGGCTTCTCAAAAATTCAGTTATGATTAGTTATAAAAAAAATTTTTGAGGGTTAATAATGAATTACCAGACTGCAAGTTATGTCGCAATCGGCAAGCGTATACTCGGTTGGATTGTTTTTCTTGTAGCATTAATTTCAACTTTAGCTTCATTGGTAAAATTGGCGGGTATGAAAGGATTAGAAGGTGAGGGGATTAATGCAGTAGCCAATGATTTTATTAAACTAATGGCAGAAATGACACGGCAAAGTACACCATTTTTGAATATGTTTTGGAATAATTCTCCTGTACCTCATGTCAATGAAGGGTTTTCAGGTGCAAATATTGGTTTTATGGTGATCTTTATTTTTATTTTTGTTGGCTTAGCGTTGAGTGCCTCAGGCCTACGTATGTACCGACAAATTAAATTTATTCGTGAAAGCCTTGAAGATCACGTTATTTTAGAAAAAGCCAAAGGTAATGATATTTCAAAAGAAGAGCTTGAGGCAAAAGTGACTATTCCTCGTCATACTATTTTCACCCAGTTCTTTATTCTTTATTTTTGGCCAATTGTATTCGGGATTGCGATTTACTTTGCTTTGAAATTATTGAATTGGTAAATCATCAGTTTATTGGCCCAGCAATTGTGTTGGGCCAACGTATCAATTATTTCCCATCAAGTAATTCATCAATAATAGAGCGTGCATGCACGTAACTCTTTTCAAGGCCAAAGATATTTGATTGGCAAAGTAAGTAATAGAGTTGGTAAATAGGCTGTCTTTTAATAAATCCGGCAGGTAGCGGCCATACGCTTTGGTAACCATCAATAATTTGGATAGGAAGCTCGGGGTATAGCGGGAGCATGGCGATATCACACTCTCTGTCTCCCCAGTAGCATGCTGGATCATATAACAGCCCATTATTCTCAGCAGTCATAGCACAGTTAGCGGGCCATAAATCACCATGCAATAGTGATGGTTGCGGTTGATGACCGGATAGCTTTTCTTTAACAACATCAACGATCCGTTGGATATCACCAAATACCATGCCTTTTTCTGCTGCCAATTGTAATTGTAAGCCAATACGCTTCTCTGCAAAAAAAGAGCTCCAGCGTTTTTCCCAGCTATTTGGCTGTACGATAGTGCCTAGCATGGTATCAAAATCGAACCCATAACTCGGTTGTTCCTCCCATTGATGGAGGTGAGCGAGTTGTTGACCAAAACGCCATGCATTAGTTGAATCGAAGTTTTTGAGGGGAAAGTATTCGAGAAGCAGGAAACTATGATGTTTATTACTACCCACACCATAAACTTTTGGGACAGTGATCGTGTTACTTTTAGCAAGCATTTCAAGTTGTTCGGCTTCTTGCTTAAACAAAGGTAAAAACTCACGCAGGTTTTGTTTTACAAAGATGGTATGTTGACCATAATCGATTTTCATCGTGTGATGAATATCACCGCCAGAGAGAATTTCTTTGTTATGAAATTCTGCTTCACCTAAGTGTTCGCTTAATAAACGATACATTGCTTGCCACATGACTCACCTCGCTTTGCTTTGGTCTTCACTATACTCGTCATACTTCAAGCTACAGGGGGAACTACGCTCAGCTAGTTGTTTTCTATACTCCTCCATCTATCTTCGCTTCTTGCCTACCTGCAACTCGAATTATTTAGTATATAACTCGATTCTATAGTGACAGTTTGGGAATTAACAGTAATAATTATTTAAAAAGAAGAGCCTATCACGAAATCAGTCACTTAGTTGAAAGCTAGTCTGGAAGTAATCATGAAGACATTACTTTTAAATTCTATTGATAAGTAATCATAATTAAATATTTAAATACGACTATCATTTGAATTTAATATTGAAGTCGCATTTAATCAAATAATTACTTATTGTAATTAATATTATTTGCTATATTTTCAATTGAATATAATTAAATTATTTTAAATCATAATTAGAATGTAATTATTTGATATTTATTCTTTGCCATATTTAAATTTGAAAGAGTAATGAAAATGAAACAAAAAATTGAAAATTATACAGGTCCAGCAGCAGGCTGGGGAGCCGTGAAAGCCGTCGCAGAAGCTATTCGTGGTCAAATGAATGTGAGTCACGATGTTATTGCTATGTTTGAAATGAACAAACCAGAAGGCTTTGATTGCCCTGGCTGCGCATGGCCTGATCCGAAACATTATGCTTCATTTGATGTATGCGAAAATGGTGCTAAAGCGATGTCATGGGAAGCCACATCAAAAAAAACAACCCCTGAATTTTTTGCTAAACATTCTGTAACTGAATTATTAAAATGGGATGATTACGATTTAGAAAATGAAGGTCGTTTAACTCATCCGGTTAAATATAATGCTGAAACTGATCATTATGAAGCGATTGAGTGGGATGAGGCATTCAGACAAATAGGTAAATGCCTAGCGAATTATTCAAATCCTAATACTGTTGAGTTTTATACCTCTGGCAGAACATCAAATGAAGCTGCATTTCTATATCAATTATTTGCCAGAGAATATGGTACGAATAATTTTCCAGATTGTTCAAATATGTGCCATGAACCAACCAGCGTCGGGCTAGCAGCCTCGATCGGCGTTGGAAAAGGAACCGTCCTATTAGAAGATTTTGATAAAGCCGATTTGGTTATTTGTATTGGGCATAACCCCGGAACTAATCACCCAAGAATGTTAAGTTCATTGCGTGAAGTTTCAAAACGCGGTGCAAAAATCATTGCCATAAATCCGCTTAAAGAACGTGGCCTTGAGCGATTTGAATATCCACAGGATCCCGCGGAAATGCTGACTTTTGATTCCACACCTCTGGCGGAGCATTATTACAAAGTGCGTATTGGTGGCGATACTGCGCTAATAAAGGGTGTCATACGCTGTATTCTGGAGCAAGATGATGAGGCAATTGCTCAAGGCAAGCCATCTATATTAGATAATGATTTTATCCAAACACATACTGTTGGGTTCGATGCCGTTAAACATGATGTCATGACGACGAGCTGGGAAAATATATTACGTGTTAGTGGGTTATCAAAAGAGCAAATAGAACAAATTGCTCAGTTATATATTGACGCTGATAACACGATTATTTGTTATGGAATGGGGATCACCCAGCACCAACATGGCACTCAGAATATCCAACAACTGGTTAATCTACTTCTGCTCAAAGGGAATATTGGGCGTGAAGGCGCGGGTATTTGCCCATTGCGTGGTCACTCAAATGTCCAAGGCGATCGTACAGTGGGGATCACTGAAAAACCAAGCAAATCTTTTTTAGATAAGATAGAGCAGCGTTTTGGTTTTAAACCACCAGCGGAATTCGGTCACGCAGCGGTGGCAAGTATGCAAGCGATATCCGAGGGAACAGCGAATGCTTTAATATGCATGGGAGGTAACTTAGCGGTTGCAATGCCTGATAAGGATGCCTGCTATCAGGGAATGAAAAAATTAGATTTAGCGGTACATATTGGTACTAAATTAAATCGTTCTCATCTATTAACGGCAAAAAATACCTTTTTATTCCCTGTATTAGGTCGTACTGAGCGAGATGAGCAAAAAACAGGACCTCAGAGCATTACAGTAGAAGATTCCATGTCGATGGTTCATGCATCGCATGGCAAGTTAAAACCTGCTAGCCCTTATTTAAAATCTGAATGTGCAATTGTTGCTGGTATGGCAAAAGCAACATTACCAAATACAAAGGTTGAGTGGGATGAATTTATCGATGATTACGATAAAATTCGTGATGCAATGGAAGCGGTATTACCTGGCTTTGATGATTATAATGCACGCATTCGTGTGCCGGGTGGTTTTCATTTAACCAATGCGGCTGCAGAGCGTCGTTGGCTTACTCAATCAGGTAAAGCTAATTTCCTGACCACGGAAGGCGTTATTGAAGATCCAAAATCCGCAGTAAACAGTGAGTTAGTATTAGCAACGGTACGTAGTCATGACCAATATAACACCACTATTTATGGATTAAATGATCGCTATCGCGGTGTGTTCGGTCAGCGAGATGTCATGTTTATTAGCGAAGCACAGGCTAAGAAGCAGAACTTAGCTGCGGGTGATAGGGTGAATATTATCGCATTAGATAGTGAACAAAAACGCACGCATCGTCGTTTAGATAACCTAAAAGTGGTGATTTATGATATGGCTGATCGTTGTGTAGTGACTTATTTCCCTGAAGCCAACAACTTAATTGCACTGGATAACTTTGATCCACAAAGTGGTATTCCTGCTTATAAAAATATTCCGATTGTGCTAGAAAAAGTTGATGTTGCATCTTAATTAATCATAAAAAGCCACCGCGATGGTGGCTTTTTTGTCTCTATTGAGTACTAAGCGGTCTGTAGCTTCTCTTTAGGTAATTTTGCTTTTCTACGTGCTAATACTAATTTGTTGTAGAGTAGCGCAATAATAAAGTAAACAGCTTGGGTGATCACAATACAAGGGCCTGTAGCGCCATCAATATGGAAGCTGACAATGGTACCTATCACACTAGAGGTTACGGAGGCGATAACCGCGACAACGAGCATCCATCCAAAGCTACGGCAGAGCACAAAGGCAATAATACCCGGCGAAATTAGCATTGCAATAACTAAGATGATCCCCACAGCTTGGAGGGAAGCAACAATTGTTAATGCCAATAATGAGAGCAGCCCATAGTGGATCAGTTTAACAGGAAGACCAATGACTCGCGCTTGATTTGGGTCGAAGCAATATAGCATAAAATCTTTACGTTTTAGTAAGATAACAGCAATAGTAATGCCTGCAAACCACAAGTTTTGTGTAAATTCAGCGTCAGTGATCCCTAAAATATCACCAAATAAGATATGGGTGAGGTGTTGTTCGGTATCGATTTTAGCGAACATGACTAAACCAAGGGCAAACATCCCTGAGAACACAATCCCCATCACGGTATCTTCTTTGATACGGCTATTTTCTTTTAAATACCCTGTTGCAAAGGCACAAAATAACCCAGATAAAAACGCCCCTATAGCTAGAGGGATCCCTGCAACTGAAGCGATAACGATACCCGGCAGTACGGCATGGGAAATGGCATCCCCCATTAGAGACCAACCCTTTAATACTAAAAAGCAGGATAAAATAGCGCATACCGCACCAGTAACAATCGCCGTGATAATTGCTTTTTGCATAAAAGGAAAGATAAAAGGCGCGGTTAGTAAATCAATAAAATCACTCATTTGCGGCCTCCTGCTGCTTTATTTTATGCAGGTTTTCAACTTCGCGTTTTGCTTTACGGCGTGATGCAAAAACACCATGTTTTGGTGCAAAGAAGAATGCCAGTAAGAAAATAACTGTTTGTAACGTAACGATTAGCCCACCAGTTGCACCATTTAGGAAATAACTGGCGTAAGCACCAATTGCACTCGTCGCGGTACCAATAGCAACCGCAATAATTAATAAGCGCTTAAACTGATCTGTTAATAAATAAGCGGTTGCCCCTGGAGTCACAACCATCGCAATCACTAAGATAGCGCCAACGGTTTGCAATGCCGCAACAGTACAAGCACTTAATAAGGTGAAGAAAATAATCTTCAAACGTAGAGGATTTAAACCGATTGAACGTGCATGGCTTTCATCAAAAAACACAGCGAGTAAATCTTTCCACAGAGCGACTAGCACAATAAATGAAATTGCGATAATGATTTCAACTTGCAATACATCAGCATCAGCAATACCTAGGATATTACCAAAGATGATGGTTTGCACATTCACTGAGGTAGGATTCAATGAGACAATTAATAGACCCGCAGCAAAAAATGTGGAAAAGATAAAACCAATCACAGCATCTTCCCGCAGTCGAGTTATATGTTTAATAAAAGTCATGGCGAGCGCGGCGAGGATCCCTGTAAAAAATGCGCCAGCGGCATAAGGGAGTCCGAGTGCGTAAGCACCAGCAACACCGGGTACAACAGAGTGGGAGAGGGCATCTCCCATCAGTGACCAGCCTTTGAGCATCAAATAAGCGGAAAGGAAGGCACAAACGGCGCCAACAATCGCACTTACCCAAATGGCTTTAACCATATAGTTGTACTCAAAGGGCTGAAGTAACAACTCGATCATTGTGGATCCTTAGGCTGATTTGTTCTAACGGGGGCATCATGGTCATGACCATAAAAGACAGCGGCTCTTTCGTCATCGGTGATAACTGTAATGGAACGAGGGTCATCATCATCATGCAGTTCTTGGCCAGACAGATTGATGTGGCGTAATACACCCCCAAAGGCCATTTGTAAGTTCTTCTGTGTAAATGTGGTTTCTGTTGGTCCACTGGCAAGAACAGTACGGTTGATTAAAATAACCTGATCACAAAACTCGGGTACACTGCCTAAGTTGTGCGTGGAAACTAAAATAAGATGCCCTTCGTCACGCAAACTGCGTAATAAATCAATAATGGCGTTCTCAGTTTTAACATCCACCCCTGTAAATGGTTCATCCAGTAATAATACTTTACCTTGTTGCGCGAGTGCTCGAGCTAAAAATACGCGTTTTTTCTGTCCACCGGAGAGCTCACCGATTTGGCGATGTTCAAGCCCAGCGAGGTCAACACGCTCAAGCGCTCGTTTGACGGCTTCTTTGTCTTCACTTTTCGGGATGCGAAAGAAGCCCATTTTCCCATAACGGCCCATCATCACGACGTCAGAAACCAGTACAGGGAAATTCCAATCCACTTCCTCGGTTTGCGGAACATAGGCAATAATATTTTCTTTTAGAGCGGCTTTAATGGGTTCATTGTTTAATGTCACGCTACCAGACGATGGGGTAACTAGCCCCATAATGGTTTTAAACAGGGTTGATTTACCACTGCCATTTACGCCAACCAACGCACAGATTGATCCGCCAGTGATATTAAAGCTTGCATCATAGATTGCCGTGTGGCCGTTGTTATAGGTGACTGTAGCGTCATCAACGACTAAGTTAGGGCGTTCAAAGCGGTTTGTATGACTCATTTATTGACCAAATCCTTTCGCTATTGTTTCTACAGTGGTGTTTAACAGGTCGATATAAGTAGGTACTGGGCCATCAGCGGTTGATAATGAATCAACATAAAGCATGCCACCATATTTTGCGCCCGTTTCTTTACTGACTTGGCGCGCAGGTTTATCTGAAATAGTACTTTCACTGAATACGACTGGGATGCTGTATTTACGTACGGTATCGATCACTTTTTTCACTTGCTGTGGTGAACCTTGTTCTTCCGCATTAATTGGCCACAGGTACACTTCTTTAAAGCCATAGTCTTTGGTGAGATAGCTAAAAGCACCTTCACTGGAGACTAACCAACGTTTGTCTTCAGGAATGCGACTTAAACGTTCGCGTAATGGCGCATCAAGCTGAGCGATTTGCTCTGCATATTTTTTTGCATTCTGATTGTAGATTTCTGCATTTTCTGGGTCATACTTCACTAGTGCTTTGCGAATATTTTCAATATAAATTTTTGCGTTTGCAGGTGACATCCATGCATGCGGATTTGGGTTGCCTTTATATTCACCTTCACGGATTGGCATTGGTTCAATACCTTCTGTGACTACAACCGCAGGTACATTTTGGAAATTTTCAAAGAAGCGTTGGAACCAAACTTCAAGATTCATACCATTCCATAAGATAAGATCAGCATCATAGGCTTTCATAATATCTTTTGGTGTAGGCTGATAACCGTGGATCTCTGCGCCAGGTTTTGTTATTGATTCGACTATTGCGGCATCACCGGCAACATTCTGTGCAATGTCTTGAATGATGGTAAAAGTTGTGACGACCTTAAACTTTTTTGCCAATGCAGGTTGACTTATCAACAAAATCGCAGATAAAGCAAAGAGAGCGGAAAGTAGGGGTTTAGAAAGTAGTGATATTTTTTTCTTCATTATTCAGATCCTGACATCATTGGCTTAGTGGATTCTTTAATATTCAAAGGTGCTTGGAAGCTCCCTTAGAATTAATTACTCAACTGATAATGATTATCAATATCATCTGAGTAAAGTCAAGACAAAAAGTGTGTGTTATTTATATTATTATGATAGTTATTTTTGATGACAATAGTCGTCATACTCCAAGCTATGGCTCTAATTATTTAGAGTATAAAACATGTATTGAAGTAAAAGTTAAGTAAAAATTATTTTATTTTTCCTGCAAGTCGTTATTCTTTCGTCAGTTTTATTAGCAGAGGATATCTCGGTGAAAACAAAAATCGGTGGTGCATTGGTATTTCTGTTGCTAGCAGGCTGCTCCAGCGGGCCAGAAAAACCAGCCACAACGCAACGAATGTTAAATCAAAGTAACAATTTATCAACCGCACAGCAAAATATTTCATTTCCTCGTACGCCATTTGATGAATTTATTCGAGAATCTGCTAATCGATATAATGTTGATGAGACGTTAATTCGGGCAATTATTGAGGTTGAGTCAAACTTCCGTCCAGAAGTTGTGAGTAAGTCGAATGCGATTGGCTTGATGCAAATAAAGGCATCAACAGCAGGACGAGATGCATATCGTTATCAAGGCAAAACGGGTGAGCCATCAAGCCGTGATTTGAAAGACCCTCGAACCAATATTGATATTGGTACAGCCTATATTCGGATTTTAAAAGAGCAGCATCTTGCAGGTATTAACCATCCTCAAACAATGTATTACGCAACCGTTGTGGCTTATGTCAACGGTGCTGGTGCTCTGTTAAGGACATTTGATAATAACAAAGGTAGAGCTATTGCAATGATCAATAGCATGACACCTGAAGAGTTTTATCAAC
Organism: Providencia manganoxydans; assembly: GCF_016618195.1. Classification (NCBI taxonomy): domain Bacteria; kingdom Pseudomonadati; phylum Pseudomonadota; class Gammaproteobacteria; order Enterobacterales; family Morganellaceae; genus Providencia; species Providencia manganoxydans. Next base: position 2,667,659 of record NZ_CP067099.1, on the reverse strand, counting down.
ATGTGCAAAGTAAGCACCCAGCACCGCAAGCCCCACGTTATTTATGGAAAGTGAAAAATGCGTATAATTCGCTAGCGATGAATTATTGATGTGCTGAGATTAAGTGTGGGAGTTGCGCAACAATTTCAACAATACCGTTGATAACAAATTGTACTCCCATACAAATCAGTAAAAATCCCATCACGCGCGATATTGCGTCGATCCCCCCATTCCCTAACCATTTCATAATGGATGTCGCTCCTCTTAGAGCTAACCAAACAATTAAACTGACAATGAAAAACGTTAATACAGGGGCGATTTTTAATACCCATGGTGCAAACCCTGTATCACCTTGTAAGGATGCTGTTGAACTAATAATTATCGCGATAGTACCCGGCCCTGCTGTACTAGGCATCGCTAAAGGAACGAAAGCAATGTTGGGGGATTTCTGACGTTTTTTAGAAATAGTGGAATCATCAGGGGTTAAGACATTAGCATCATCGTTAGTCTCATTGCTTGGAAATAGCATACCAAAGCCGATAAATGCCACAATTAAACCACCCGCAATACGTAAACCAGGTATTGAAATTCCAAAGGTACTCATGACCAGTTGCCCCGCGTAGAAAGCAATCGTCATGATTGAAAACACGTAAATTGAAGCCAGCAGCGATTGGTGATTTCGTTGCTCTTTGGTCATATTACCTGAGAGGCTTAGCATCACTGCTATTGTGGTCAGTGGGTTTGCTAGTGGGAGTAATAAAACCAATCCAATACCGATGGCTTGAAACAGTTGCAAAAAATCATTCATCATAGGCAAGTTAAGCTCTCAGTGGATATTAAAATTCAGGGTGAATAGTAACGCTACAACATAGAGTATAACAAAATGATTATAAATCTGTATCTTAGACTGGTTAGGTAGCATTGTTTTAAATAACATATGTGATTATCTATGCTGCAATAGATTAAAATTGATTAATCAATGAGGGGGCTAGTTGTTCACATTAACTGTGGATAACATTCGCATTCCATTGTGAATAACTTAATTTAATTCTTATATAACATGCAGATAAAAAGATTGCGCTAAAAGTGTTCAATTATATAGGCAAAAAAAAACCCTTTTTATGGGGGTCATAAAAAGGGAAAGGGCATCTATTAGTAGGTTGTCAAAATTTCGATGTATTTAGTTATACCCTGAATTATGTTATTTACTTATTTGTTATGTAAATTCATTAAAAGAACGCTGAGATTATTGTTTTATTTTTATTGGTGGATTAACAATGTTATTAGGAATCAATCACTTAACAATTGCAGTGACGAATGTAGAAAAAAGTATTTATTTCTATCATCATATCTTAGGGATGCATTTACATGCTAGTTGGAAAAATGGCGCTTATTTAACATGTGGTGAATTATGGGTATGCCTTTCATTTGATCCGCAAAGGCATCATGTTGATCCTGATACTACAGACTATACCCATTACGCATTTAGTGTGACAGAGAACGACTTTTCATTGGTCGTTGAAAAATTGCAGCAATTCGATGTAAAAGTATGGAAAGACAACCGTAGTGAAGGGGCATCATTTTATTTCTTAGACCCAGATGGTCATAAATTAGAAATTCATGTTGGCTCTTTACTTGATCGGTTAAAAAGCTGTCTAGTTCACCCGTATGAGGAAATGAAATTCTATGAATAGACTATTTCTTTCATAAAAAAAGCATCAATACCGATATTAATAAGAGATCCTCGAATGAATATTGAACTTATCTCAACAATTCAAGGCCATGAGCAGCAATTGACTGCGTTACTGATTGATTGTGTGAATAGCGGAGCGTCAGTGGGTTTTCATGCTCCTCTAACGCAATCTGACGCTGGATGCTATTGGTATAAGGTAGATAAAGGTTTACAAGCAGGTGAACGGCTGCTGGTGGTGACATTTATTGGCGATAAGTTAGTGGGGGCTATACAGCTTTCTTTGTGCTTAAAAGCGAATGGGTTACATCGCGCTGAAGTTGAAAAACTGATGGTACATACGCAATATAGACAACATGGCATAGCGAAACAGCTACTTGCGGCTGTAGAGGATATTGCACTAGGTCACCAACGTACATTATTAGTGTTAGATACTCGTACAGGAGATGCTGCTTCAGGCCTGTATCGTAAACAAGGCTATATAGAAGTTGGAAAAATTCCACAGTTTGTGACTAATTCAAATGGAAAATTTGAGAGTACAACTATTTTTTATAAACAATTGGGCATTCCTGTATCATCTTAATTTGTTAGGTATTATTGGTGGAATAATATTGCTAAAGTTTTCTTTACAAACAATTTTTTAATATAAAAATTGTTTTACGCCCCATGAGGTAATCTATCTTTAGTTAAATAGGCATGTTTGGGGTTGTAAATGAAAAAGCTAACGACTGCACTAACAGCCCTCATGATGTTAATGGGGGTCGCGATCGCTGCTCTGTTTATTGTATTTCCACAACAATGGAAACAAAATGTTTATCCCAGTATTTCAAACCTTTTGCCTGAGTCAATTAATTCTCTTATCCCAAGCTGGGATATAAACAACAATGTATGCGACCGTCTAGAAAGTAATCTGCAAACATTTACGGATTATTTGCAGGCTAATGAAGATGTAGTAAGCATCAAAGGCATGAATGGTTTGGATGACCAAATTGGTGAAATTCGTTCTCGAGTAAACAGTATTCCATCTCAAGTGAGAAAATTTGCGTGTCAGCAGGAGTATGCGCGTTTAGAAGGGTTAAAAAGTGTTTTCTTTTTAACCAAATAACGTTTGATTTACCTGTATTCACCGTAACTATTATTAAATCGTCTCGCCTTAGCGACTGAGCTGGGCGAGTAATAGTGCTTTTATTCGTATAAATTGAAATTTACTTTCCGCTATTAAACCTATCTCATCACTCTTCACGGTAAAACAAAACTGCTCTGACTATCTAATGACTTGCCTTGTCTAACGAGGAGGGTATATTAAAACTTATTGGCTGGGGAATGTATTTTGTAACAGATTGATGTCTGTCAAATAGTTTCACGATATAAATAGATTGTAAGGATGATACTCGGCATTGCTTTACTTATACTCATCAATAAGATTGACCTTGCCCAATATAGGACATTGAAATGAATATATTTAGGCTTCCTTTGTTAACTTGGATCGTTTTAAACTCAATAGCTTTGTATGTGTTACATGTAAAAAACAATTTTTTGTGGAGTTTCTCTGGCTGGATGGGGATATTGGCAATTTTAGTTGCGCTTGAGAGTTTTGGATGGATTGCAGTAAGTTTATATTATTTTCACTGTTATAACACATCCCCCAATCCGACGAATAAAGCTAAGGCTTTGATTACTAAAGGGCCATTCCGTTTATCGCGAAATCCGCTTTATCTTGCATTTACATCAATGTGTATTAGCTTAGCATTGTTCACTCATTCACCTTATTTCTTAGTTTCTGGCTTAGTTTTTTGGTTGATTACAGATTTGTATACCATTCCTCTTGAGGAACGATATCTCGCTGAACATTTTAAGGAAGAATGGCGGCAATATAGCCAGCAAACCCGCCGCTGGTTATAGCGGGCTAGATCCCTATGTTACAAAAATGAAGATTGGCACGACTACCATTGGGTCAATTGTCGTGCCTCCACTCTTTGCGGCAAATATGCAATGAAATAAATTTATTTAATTTTATCAACAGTCTTATTGATATTAGAGACTTTGTTTTCGACATTATTTTTTTTATCAGTGATATCTTTTTGGATTTTTTTCGAATCAACACCTAAGTTATCATCCACTTTCTTAGTTGCCTGGGTTTTGACTGCCTTCTCTGTGTCACAGTTACCCGATAAACCTATTTTTTGATCTAGCATTTTATTTCTAGCTGCCTTTTTAAAATTACAATCCGCTAGCGCTAGGTTTGAAGCTAAAAAAAATGAAAGAAATAGCACAGTTTTTTTCATAAACACCCCCGTAAAAATGCAAATCATATAGCTTAGCTAAATTAGCGCAAGTTCTTAAGTGTGACAGGATTTATTGGTGATTTTAGATGATCGTTATTTGAATTTTTTTGATTAAGGAAATGAGAACTATGCTGTGGTTACTGCCGCTATAACCGATTAAGTTATAGCGACAATAACCATCATGACGTTAAAAATACTGTTTTATATTTTGTTGGTTGAACTATGACTAATGACTATTTTATGATTTGGTTGCTAATTTCATCATAATCACACCAGCAACAATCAATGCCGCAGCGATGATCCTCATAATATTCATGCTTTCATGGAAAAATACGATGCCTAGAATGAATGCGCCAACCGCACCGATCCCAACCCATATCGTATAGGATGTTCCTAATGGAAGTGTTTTCATTGAAATAGATAGTAACCCAAAGCTAACAACCATAAACAAGATGGTTAGCAAGCTAGGAACTAATTTAGTAAAACCGTTTGATTCCTTCATAAAAAAGGCCCAAACAACCTCAAAGACGCCCGCAAGGAATAGATATAACCATGCCATACTTTTAAATCCTACAGGGTCGTCCCTTGAGTAACCAGATACCTAACAGGGTCGTCCCTATAAGGTAAGTATTCAGATGAACACGGAATGTAAACGCTAAATAGAACGCATATAATTTAACGCTTAGAGGCTCCCATATTAGCACTCATTTTCAGTAAAAAAAACATATTTGGATTTTTATTACTTTCTCTTTTCGTCATCGTTCAGCGAAATGAGGCCTATTTTTTATCGAAAGAAGTGAGCGGAAAGTATAACTCTACCTACCTATCTATAGGACAAGGACAGCTGGCGCAATGAGATTGCTAGCTGATAGTTTGAATGAATCCATTTAATTTGGACAAGAAAGCAAGATAGGATATAGAAGAAAAAGTAGCCTAATAAAAAAGACCCCAGCTATTCACTGGGGCAAACTTGAAAACTTATTACAAGAAATACAGTAATAAATACATAACTCTCGTAGGGGGAGTAATGCGAAATGGATACTACAATGATATTAACTGTTCCTAAAGTTAAATTATGTAACAAAATACGGAAAAGATAATTGAAAGAAAATATGCTGATTAGTAAAGAATTAACTTTATTATAATTCTATAATTGCTATTTAGCGATTAAATATTAACAATGATTTATATAAGTAATGGTAACTCATTGTTATATTTTCAATGAGGATTACACGAAAACATTGAATAAAACTCTAAATAGCCATCAGTTAATCGCTGATGGCTTTTCATTTTCGTAGAAATTTATGTTTGCTACGCTAGAGAAGTAATGTTAGGTTTTTTAATTGCCATATAGCTATTATCTATATTTTTCTCGACATACAACTCTTTATTTTTGGCTACAGATAATCGTTGGTAGACGATAAGAGGGACGTTTCTATACTGATAAGACCCTTTTTTGTGATAATTTATTTCAAGTACTTTAGCTTGATTGTCATAACCTATAGAACAGATGCTGGGTGAGTTAACATGATATCTAAACATTAGTATTACCTTCATCTAAATTATAAGAGTGCTAATAAAATAGAATTAATACGCTAAGAGGAACTTACATGTCGCTTTCATATCTCTTAAATAATGCCACTGATTAAAACATATATCTAAGAAAGTGTAGTCTGAGATTGATTCATTTCAAATTATTTCTAATTAATAATAAATGTAATTGACATGTTAGGAATAAATTTTCATCTCCATTATTGAAAAATGCGCCTTTTAGATAGTTTCAATGAGTTAATTGTTTAGGTAGTAAGAGTCTATTAATAAGTAAGGGGAGTATAATGTCATCGATATTAGCTTTTAAAAGCAATGAAGTCATCTCATTTGATAAGTGCAGATGAGTAAATTTGGTGTACCAATAAATAATGTTCAGAGCGCCTTGAATGCAGGGTAGTTTCTCAATCATACGTATTTTTAATCGCAATAAAGCTGAGTTGACTGATGATATATCTCTACCTATAAATTGAAATTTTATAAAGCAGAATGATGAAAAAAGTCTTACCAACTGACCCCGTCAGGTTTTTTTGTTTTCTTCAATTTGTGCTCCCTATAAACTAACCGTGCTAAAACTAATCGATAGGATAGTGAGATGAAAAGAAGTGAGCTTATAGATTATATTCAAAGCAATTATGGTGTTGTTGCTGAATCACCGTGGAAAAATCTTCCTAACTACAGGGTTTTTAGACATGAAAATAATTCAAAGTGGTTTGCTGTTCTTATGAATGTCACATCTAAGACATTATCCGAAAACGGGGGGAATGACATGGTTGATATTGTCAATATAAAAGCCTCTCCTGAACTCGTTGGCTCTTTGCGATTAAAAGAGCATGTTTACCCTGCATATCATATGAATAAAGAGCACTGGATAACGATAATACTAGGGCGTGGCTTTCCTGAAAATGAGCTTAAAGCATTGATTGATGATAGCTATAAACTCACCACAAAGAGACAAATCAGGGCAGACTTAGCTAATCTATTAGTTTAGTCTTTAGAATATGAATTCAATCAGGGTTTATAGCCCAGTTATTCTAATTTCAGCGAGTACAAGTCATTCTTCGTGGAAACTACGGGTTCAATTATCTGTAATAAGCTAAGCAATCACGAAAATACTCGGAAAGTGTTCTGTTTGTGACTTTTATATCTCGATATCAATAATTGGGATGCCAGTTATTGGCTTGTCGCATTTTTCGCGATAGGTAGCTTCACCTGTAATTCATAGACATTCACTTGTGTCATTATCTTTCTTAGATAGCGCTAAAGGATTGTGCATGATGGTTTTTTTATTGGCATCGAGTGAGAGGAATGTGAAGCAGAATAGGGGAGCTGTATCCTCTTTACTATCGCTAATAATATAGTCTGTGTTATTATTTTGTATGAGTTACTTTTAATGTGCATCGCAATTTTATTGTTTATGTACATACCTCGCATTGTGCAGCGAGAAATTAATTGTAACGTATTGTTTTATAAACTTTGGAATAATCAAGCAAGTGATCTTGCGTGTGGGTCACCACTGCTGATAAGGATTTATTAATGCCTGTTATTACTCTTCCTGATGGAAGTCAGCGTCAATTTGACCATGCCGTTTCGGTGATGGATGTAGCTCGTGATATTGGTGCGGGTCTTGCAAAAGCCTGTATTGCTGGCCGTGTGAATGGTGAGCTGGTCGATGCTTGTGAATTGATTGAAAACGACGCTAAATTAGCCATTATCACCAGCAAAGATGACGAAGGTTTAGAAATCATTCGCCATTCTTGTGCTCACTTGCTAGGTCATGCCATTAAACAACTATGGCCAAATACCAAAATGGCAATCGGTCCAGTGATTGATAATGGTTTTTACTATGATATCGACTTGGACTATGCGCTGACACAGGAAGATTTGGAAAAGCTCGAAAAGCGTATGCTAGAGCTGGCCAAAACAGATTATGACGTGATTAAAAAACGTGTTTCTTGGGCTGAAGCTCGTGAAACATTTGTTGCCCGTGGTGAAGACTATAAAGTTGAGATCCTTGATCAAAACATTAGTCAAGATGACCGCCCTGGCTTATATCACCACCAAGAATATATTGATATGTGTCGTGGTCCACACGTTCCTAATATGCGTTTTTGTCACCATTTTAAACTACAAAAAGTGGCAGGAGCATACTGGCGCGGTAATAGCGACAATAAAATGTTGCAACGTATTTATGGTACCGCTTGGGCTGATAAAAAACAGCTTAGTGCATACTTATTGCGCCTTGAAGAGGCGGCAAAACGTGACCACCGTAAAATTGGTAAGCAACTAGATTTATATCATATGCAAGAAGAAGCGCCGGGCATGGCATTCTGGCATAATGATGGTTGGACCATTTTCCGTGAATTAGAAACTTTTGTGCGCACAAAATTGAAAGCCTATCACTATCAAGAAGTGAAAGGCCCATTCATGATGGATCGCGTATTATGGGAAAGAACAGGTCACTGGGACAACTATAAAGATGCGATGTTCACAACTTCATCAGAAAACCGTGAATATTGTGTTAAGCCAATGAACTGTCCAGGCCATGTTCAGATTTTTAATCAAGGTTTGAAATCTTACCGTGATTTGCCATTACGTATGGCAGAGTTCGGTAGTTGCCACCGTAACGAGCCATCAGGTGCACTGCATGGTTTGATGCGAGTGCGCGGCTTTACTCAAGATGATGCGCATATTTTCTGTACTGAAGATCAAATTTTGAGTGAAGTAACAAGTTGTATCAAAATGATCTATGACGTTTATGCAACATTTGGTTTTGAAAAAATTGTTGTTAAGTTGTCAACTCGTCCTGAAAAACGTATCGGTACCGATGATATGTGGGATACTGCGGAAGCAGATCTGGCTCAGGCGTTAAAAGATCAAGGTATTGAATTTGAATACCAACCAGGTGAGGGGGCATTTTATGGTCCTAAGATTGAGTTTACACTGTATGACTGTCTTGATCGTGCATGGCAGTGCGGTACAGTACAGTTAGACTTCTTCTTACCGGGTCGTTTGAATGCATCTTATGTAGGTGAAAATAACGAGCGTATCGTGCCTGTCATGATCCACCGTGCGGTATTAGGCTCTTTAGAGCGTTTTATCGGTATTTTGACCGAGGAATATGCGGGTTTCTTCCCAACATGGTTGGCACCACAGCAAGTTGTTGTGATGAACATTACAGACGCTCAAGCGGATTATGTTCAAGAATTAGTAAGCAAGCTACAAAGTGTTGGCATTCGTGCGAAAGCGGACTTACGCAATGAGAAAATTGGCTTTAAGATCCGCGAACACACCCTGCGTCGTGTTCCTTACATGTTAGTTTGTGGCGATAAAGAAGTTGAATCAGGTAAAGTGTCTGTTCGTACTCGTCGTGGTAAGGATTTAGGTAGCCTAGATGTCAATGAATTTACAAGCAAACTGCTAGAAGAAATTCGCAGTCGTCAGCTCAATCAGATGGAGGAATAAGGTATTAAAGGCGGAAAAAAACTCCCAACAGCACGTCCTAATCGTATTAACGAAGAAATTCGTGCAACTGAAATCCGTGTCACCGGTTTAGATGGTGAGCAACTTGGTGTCATGAGTGTCCGTGAAGGACTGGCAAAAGCAGAAGAGGCTGGTGTTGACTTAGTTGAAATTAGCCCAAATGCTGAGCCACCAGTTTGCCGGATCATGGATTACGGTAAGTATCTTTATGAGAAGAGTAAGTCTCAAAAAGAACAAAAGAAAAAGCAAAAAGTTGTTCAAGTGAAGGAAATCAAATTCCGTCCGGGAACAGATGAAGGCGATTACCAAGTGAAATTGCGTAGTCTGATTCGCTTTTTGGAAGATGGTGACAAAGCCAAAGTGACATTGCGTTTCCGCGGTCGTGAAATGGCTCACCAACAGATTGGTATGGAAGTGCTTAATCGCATTAAAACTGATCTGGATGAACTGGCAGTAGTAGAGTCATTCCCTTCAAAAATTGAAGGGCGCCAGATGATCATGGTATTGGCACCGAAGAAAAAATAATTAAGCCATAATGGGATAGCACCCGCTGTAAATGTGGGTGCTATCTTCGTTGTTGAAGTGTATGTTAACGAATGGCACTAAATAAAGTGGTTTAACCTTAAGCATTGATTGTTATGTTTAGGCTGTTTTATACTCTAAATAATTCGAGATGCAGGTAGGCGACAAGCGAATATAGACGGGGAGCATAGATGAACTACGTGACTCGAGAGCATAGCGCAGTCCACAACCCTGCATTTTGAAGTATGACGAGTATATGACCCTTTTATTCAGCGGCATCCTATACCTTTGTTAACTATTAACAAGAAAAGTCGGTAGTTAATGCGAAAAAATTGATTATCTACTTGAGTAATCGAGCAATAAGCATTAAAATCCGCGGTCGAATCGCTTTGTCAGTCCATCATAGTGAACTTGATATAGGCAAATGAATATTGCGTTTCAGTATTAATGCTTGAATGCGTTGGTTTTAATCGTTACTGAAATGTGTGCTTTAGAGAAAATAGCAACTCTCTTTATCCAGTTGGAGGAATGAAGTATTAAAGGCGGAAAAAGAATCCCAACAGCACGTCCTAATCGTATCAACGATGAAATTCGTGTGAATGAAGTGCGTTTAACCGGTTTAGACGGTGAACAACTTGGCGTTATGAGTGTGCGTGATGCACTGGAAAAAGCAGAAGAAGCAGGGGTAGACCTTGTAGAAATCAGCCCTAATGCCGAACCGCCAGTTTGTCGTATTATGGATTACGGCAAATTCCTTTATGAGAAGAGCAAGTCTCAAAAAGAACAGAAGAAAAAGCAAAAAGTTGTTCAGGTGAAGGAAATTAAATTCCGCCCTGGTACAGATGAAGGTGATTATCAGGTCAAACTACGCAACCTGATTCGCTTTCTTGAAGATGGTGACAAAGCCAAAGTTACACTGCGTTTTCGTGGTCGTGAAATGGCTCACCAACAAATCGGTATGGAAGTACTTAACCGTATTAAAGCCGATTTAGATGAACTGGCGGTAGTTGAGTCATTCCCTTCAAAAATTGAAGGCCGTCAGATGATCATGGTGCTGGCACCGAAGAAGAAATAATTAGGCCATCAAGTAGTAACAGTGGCAGTAATGTCACTGATATTCGCCTAATTAATTCGTAGTTTATCACAATGCGAAGTTGGAAATTAAAGAAATGCCAAAGATCAAAACTGTACGTGGCGCAGCAAAGCGCTTTAAAAAAACTGCAGGCGGTGGCTTTAAGCGTAAGCATGCAAACCTTCGTCATATCCTGACTAAAAAGTCTACTAAGCGTAAACGCCATTTACGTCCGAAAGGAATGGTATCTAAGGGCGATCTGGGTCTGGTAGTTGCCTGCCTGCCTTACGCATAAGTAAACATTGGTTAATAAGATTAAAGACGATAGGAGATAGCTATGGCTCGCGCAAAACGTGGTGTAATCGCCCGTGCACGTCACAAAAAAATTCTGAAGCAGGCGAAAGGTTACTATGGTGCACGTTCTCGTGTTTACCGCGTAGCATTTCAAGCGGTAATCAAAGCTGGTCAATACGCTTACCGTGACCGCCGTCAACGCAAACGTCAGTTCCGTCAACTGTGGATCGCACGTATCAACGCTGCGGCTCGTCAGAACGGTCTGTCTTACAGCCGTTTCATCAATGGCTTGAAAAAAGCTTCAATTGAAATCGACCGTAAGATCTTAGCAGACATCGCCGTATTCGACAAAGCAGCATTCACTGCACTTGTTGAAAAAGCGAAAGGCGCTTTAGCTTAATGTTTGCTTGAAAAGAGGAAGGTAACTTCCTCTTTTCATTTATGCTTATTTGTGTTACTACTTAAAAATACAAATTATTTAGTGAATTAATTAAATGCAAACCGTTACTTTTCGTTTCTTCTTTTACTTTAGCACCTGAATATCGGGGGCTTATGCGTGTAGAAAAGAAACGAAAAATTACGCCAAAGCCTCCTTTAGGGAGGCTTTTTTGTTTTTGATTTAAGAAAAATACAGTAAAATCAGTTAAGTGCTTATCCATTATTAATGAATGGTAAATGAGAACTTAATCAATCGGTGAATAACTAGCAAAACGACCTGAAGGGTCATAGAGGGGAAACAATGCCACATCTCGCTGAGTTGGTTGCACAGGCAAAAGCAGCCATTGAACAGGCCCAAGATGTTGCTACGTTAGAATCAGTTCGTGTTGAATATTTAGGCAAAAGTGGCCATTTCACACTACAGATGAAAACGTTGCGTGATCTGCCAGCGGACGAACGTCCAGCTGCTGGGGCTGTGATAAATGAAGCCAAAGTACAGGTACAAGATGCACTGAACACACGTAAAGACGCTATGCAGGCAGAGATCCTAAATGCACGTTTGGCATCAGAAACCATTGATGTTTCATTACCAGGGCGTCGTATGGAAAACGGTGGTTTACACCCAGTGACCCGTACTATTCAGCGAATTGAAGAGTTTTTTGGTGAATTAGGCTTTAGTGTTGAAACTGGGCCCGAAATCGAAGATGATTACCATAACTTTGATGCATTGAATATTCCTGCTCATCACCCTGCGCGTGCAGATCATGATACTTTCTGGTTTGATGCGAAACGTTTATTGCGTACGCAGACTTCAGGTGTACAAATTCGTACCATGAATGGGCAGCAGCCTCCTATCCGCATAATTGCACCGGGCCGTGTTTATCGTAACGATTACGACCAGACACATACTCCCATGTTCCATCAAACTGAAGGGTTGATTGTTGATAAAGACATCAGCTTTACCAACCTTAAAGGCACGTTGCATGATTTCTTGAATAACTTCTTTGAAGAGGAAGTTCAAGTTCGTTTCCGTCCATCTTATTTCCCATTCACAGAGCCTTCTGCGGAAGTAGATGTTATGGGCAAAAACGGCAAATGGTTAGAAGTCTTGGGTTGCGGTATGGTACACCCGAATGTGCTACGCAATGTGGGAATTGATCCTGAAGTGTATTCAGGTTTTGCATTCGGTATGGGAATGGAGCGCCTCACGATGCTGCGTTATGGTGTTTCTGATTTACGCGCATTCTTCGAAAATGACCTTCGTTTCCTCAAACAGTTTAAATAAGGCGGGACTTTCTCATGAAATTCAGTGAACTCTGGTTACGCGAATGGGTAAATCCAGCCATTAGCAGTGAAGCATTATCAGAACAAATCACAATGGCCGGTTTGGAAGTAGATGGTGTTGAACCGGTGGCAGGGCAGTTTAATGGTGTAGTAGTCGGTGAAGTGGTTGAATGTGGCCAACACCCAAATGCAGATAAATTGCGTGTAACTAAGGTTAATGTAGGTGGTGAACGCCTACTCGATATCGTTTGTGGTGCGCCAAATTGCCGTCAAGGCTTAAAAGTTGCTGTAGCGACTGTTGGTGCTGTTTTACCGGGCGATTTTAAAATCAAAGCGGCAAAACTGCGTGGTGAGCCGTCAGAAGGTATGTTGTGCTCTTACTCTGAGCTGGGTATTTCTGACGATCATAGCGGCATTATTGAGCTACCTTTAGATGCTCCGATTGGTACTGACTTACGCGATTATTTAAAATTTGATGACAGTATTATCGAAATTAGTATTACCCCTAACCGTGCAGACTGTTTAAGTATTTTAGGTGTTGCGCGTGATGTGGCGGTGATTAATAAACAGCAGTTGCAAGAGCCTAAAATTGAGGCTGTCAAAGCTACAATCGCAGATTCATTCCCTATTCGCGTTGAAGCGCCAGAAGCATGTCCGCGTTTTCTAGGTCGTGTGATCAAAAATATTGATGTATCAGCACCAACTCCATTATGGATGAAAGAGAAGCTGCGCCGTGGTGGCGTCCGTTCAATTGATGCTGTTGTTGATATCACTAACTATGTATTACTTGAGTTAGGGCAGCCTCAACATGCTTACGATCTTGATCGCCTAAATGGAGCCATTGTTGTTCGTATGGCAAAACAGGACGAGAAATTAGTTCTGTTAGATGGTAGCGAAGCAACATTAAAATCTGATACGTTAGTGATTGCTGATGAACAAAAAGCACTTGGTATTGCGGGTATTTTTGGTGGTGAGTACTCAGGTGTTAATAGCGATACGAAAAATGTTCTATTAGAATGTGCATTTTTTAATCCATTATCAATCACAGGTCGTGCGCGTCATCATGGGTTACATACTGATGCTTCACACCGTTTTGAGCGCGGTGTTGACCCTGAATTACAATTCAAGGCTATGGAGCGTGCCACACAACTGATCCTTGATATTTGTGGTGGTGAAGCAGGCGAAGTCATTGACGTTTCCAGTGCGGCACATTTACCTAAAGCGGCCAATATTACCCTGACTCGTCAGAAGTTAGACCGTCTGATTGGTCATGTGATTGCGGATGATGTAGTCACTGATATTTTATCTCGCTTAGGTTGCCAAGTGAAGGTTTCAGAAGGCCGCTGGGATGTGGTAGCACCGAGTTGGCGCTTTGATATGCAAATCGAAGAAGATTTGGTTGAAGAAGTTGCGCGTGTTTATGGTTATAACAGCATTCCAGATGTTCCTCTGCGTGCTGATTTAATTATGACTAAGCACCAAGAAGCTGATTTGCCTTTGAAGCGTGTTAAAGCGATGTTAGTTGACCGTGGATATCAAGAAGCGATTACTTACAGCTTTGTTGACCCGAAAGTACAGTCTCTGCTGCACCCTGAGCAAGAAGCATTAGTGTTACCAAATCCTATCTCAGCTGATATGTCAGCAATGCGTTTGTCACTTTTAACCGGTCTTTTAACCACTGTAGTCTATAATCAGAATCGTCAACAAAGTAGAATTCGTTTATTTGAGACAGGTCTGCGTTTTATCCCTGATAATCAAGCAGAATATCAAATTCGCCAAGAAGCTATGTTGGCAGGTGTGATCGCAGGTAACAAATTTGAAGAGCATTGGTCATTAGATAAACAAATTGTGGATTTCTTTGATTTAAAAGGTGATCTTGAAGCTGTTTTGGAATTGACTGGCAAACTGAATCAAATTACATTTAAAGCTGAAGCACATCCAGCGTTACATCCTGGGCAAAGTGCTGGGATTTATCTGGAAAATGAACATATTGGTATTATTGGTGTTGTTCATCCAGAACTAGAACGTAAACTCGATTTGAATGGTCGAACCGTCGTATTTGAGGTTCGCTGTGATGCGATAGCACAACGTGTGATCCCTGATGCAAAGGCGATTTCACGCTATCCATCGAACCGTCGTGACATCGCAGTTGTTGTGCCAGAAAGTGTAGCTGCAGCAGATGTTCTGGCAGAGTGTAAAAAAATTGGCATAAATCATATAGTTGGCATAAACTTGTTTGATGTGTATTGTGGTGAAGGGATAGCAGATGGTTATAAGAGTCTTGCTATCAGTCTTGTCTTCCAAGATACCGCGCGTACTATGGAAGAAGAAGAGATAACCGCGACCGTTGATCTGTGTGTTGCTGCGTTAAAACAGCGATTCCAAGCCTCCTTGAGGGACTAAACCTATGGCGCTTACTAAAGCTGAAATGTCAGAAAATTTGTTTGAAAAACTGGGTGTTAGCAAACGTGATGCTAAAGACCTTGTCGAAACTTTCTTTGAAGAGGTTCGCCTTTCCTTAGAAAATGGTGAGCAAGTAAAATTATCTGGATTCGGTAACTTTGATTTACGTGATAAAAATCAACGTCCCGGTCGTAACCCAAAAACTGGGGAAGATATTCCAATTACTGCCCGCCGCGTTGTGACCTTCCGCCCTGGCCAAAAATTAAAAAGCCGTGTGGAAAAAGCAACACCAAAAGAGTAATAGCACTTTTTTGTGCTGATAAAAGACCGCCTAGGCGGTCTTTTGTTTTATTAGTAGCATTGATTATTTTATGCGTTTAATGAGTGTGCTCATGAGATTATGCTTAATTCTCTACTGATTAATTTTTCCATGAGGTGAGTTGCCGGTTCTAACCAGCTAGTATCCTGTAGTGAATTTCGAGTGTATTGGTATCGTGATGCGGCAATCTGTACGACATTATTTGTGTCCATTTGGTTGCTTTCTTGATTGTTGATAATCTCTCGGTATAAAGGTATATAAATGCGTGTGAGGTGATCTAAATCAGAGAGTGCTCTTATGTTGCCGTTTGTTTCAAATTCAGATAATTGTTTAAGTAATTTATGTTTCTCAGTTTTATTTTTGTCTAAGAATTTATTTTGTAATTCTTTCATCGCGCTAATTGCTAAGTTTGATTTGGATTCGAATTTTTCTAAGTGGAATAAGTTGAGTGGCTTTTGAGTATCAATGCTGTCTATTAGTGTAGTTGTGTGTTTTAGAGTGCCAGATTGGCGAAATACCCACCCTTGTTGTAGGTATTGTGGTTCAGAAATTAACACAGTAACTAAGTAATTTATTTTGTGAAGTTGAATTTTTTCATTTGCTGATAAAGCACCATCCTCATCGATAGCTTTTTTATTGGCGGTATAGATTGGAGACACCTTCGCCATTTTTTGTTTATATTTGTCATATTCTGAGGCGATAATATGCTGAATATATTGAATATCGCAATCGCGCTGTTCTTCATACTCCTTAAATGTTTCTGGGAGATCATGCTGCAAAACTGGTGCAATAAGGCGCGCTAAATCTTTTTCGCTTTGGTTATACTTTTCTTTTTGCGCGAGTATTTCACACATAGATGGCACTAGCTTTTGTAAATCAGGTGGTAAATCCTTAATATTGGGCTCAAGGAACATCGGCGTTTTTTGATGATCTTCACAAGTATTATTACTTTCTTTCAGAATAAAATCCCAAATTTTTGTTAACCGATTAAACGTATTGATTTCTTCTTGAGTTGGTATTTCAATATTTTGGATCATAGATTTAAATTTAATGAATAGGTTTTCTTCTTTTCGATATGATGGGTTCTCAAAAGTGGTGAAAGGTTTTTTGCCACTGATGGTATAGTAGATTGATGTAGCGATGTTCGAGATAGCGGTTATACATCTTGAAAACATGCTAGGCGCTGGTTTGACAGAAAACGGATTTGTTGTCTCTGAAGCGCTGTAAGTTTTGTGTTGGTACTCGTTATTCGTATTATTTGCTTTAATATCAATGCTCATAAAGTTCCTTTCGTTTTATAGTTGAAGAAATTATGAGTATCCTAGATTGATGGATAGCGTATTACTTTCATAAATAGCTATAATTAGTCTGCTGACCTCTTTTTTTAAAATATTATTAACCTAATGAATAATCACTTATTAAATCTTCAAAAACAGCAACTGCGCTCTGATGTGCGATTAATTATTATGTTAATGATTTTTTTGATGATTATTTCAGTGGTGGCACTGAGTGTGGGTGAAATTCAGCTTTGGCCAAACCAATGGGGTAGTGAAAGTGCTCAATTGTTTGTTTGGCAAATTCGTTTTCCTCGGCTACTGGCGGTAATCACCATTGGTGCAGCATTAGCTGTTACTGGTGCGATCATGCAAGCGTTATTTGAAAATCCATTGGCAGAGCCCGGGCTTCTTGGGATCAGTAATGGTTCTGGGGTTGCCGTGGTTTTGGTAGTGTTATTATCCAACGGGGTGACGCAATATTGGCTAATCAGCGTTGGTGCGATTATTGGTGCACTGCTGTTAACCTCGATTTTGCTTTTCTTTGCTCGTCGAAAGCATTTTAACAATGCCAGCTTGCTGCTGGTGGGAGTGGCACTTGGCGTGATCTGCGGCGCGATAATGACATGGATGGTGTATATCAGTAGCAGTTTGGATTTACGTCAGTTGCTTTACTGGATGATGGGCAGTTTTAGTGGTATCGATTGGCGTCAATTTGGCTTAGTTATCGCATGTTTACCATTCTTACTATGGGCTATCTTCCAAGGTAATATCCTCAATTACTTGTCGCTAGGCTCATTGCAAGCCTATCAATTGGGGGTTTCTCTGCATCGCTGGCGATTAGCTTTGATTATCGTAACAGGTGTATTAGTTGGTTTAAGTGTGGCGATTGCAGGAGCTATTAGCTTTATTGGTTTGGTCGTTCCGCATATTTTACGATTAGCGGGGCTAACAGATAATCGTACTTTATTGCCCGGATGTGCATTCGCAGGAGCAGGGGGATTGCTACTGGCTGATATCGTTTCAAGAACATTAATCGCAAATGCCGAAATCCCTATAGGGGTGATCACAGCAACGTTAGGGGCACCTATTTTTATTTGGCTGTTAATCCGTAATAATCAATGGAGGTAAAATAGATGGGGAAATTACCTCCAGTGATTGAATTAGTACAGTTCAGTATTGGTAACCGTTTACATAATATCAATGAGAGTGTATTTGCCGGTGAGAAAATTTATTTATTAGGTGCAAATGGTTCAGGTAAAAGCACATTATTAAATGGAATAAGTGGTTTTTTATTTTCTACCGGACAACTTAAAGTGAATGGGCAAGATATAGTTAGCTATTCAACTCAAGAGCTGAGCCAACAGCGAGCCTATTTCCCCCAATTAGTCCCTCACCAACCTATTTTAAAAGTATTTCAGTATTTAGCGTTGTTTCATTTAGCGACTGACTTTAGTTCGTCGTTATTTGATAGTTTATGCCATGATTTTCAACTTGGCGCTCTATTATTGAAGCCTATCAATCAGTTATCCGGTGGTGAGTGGCAAAGAGTACGCATTATTGCCGCGTTTTTACAGGTGTGGGATGGTCAAGATCTGAGTGGAAAATTTATCCTATTTGATGAGCCAACGAACAATTTAGATATTATTCAGCAATCAATGTTAGATAAATGGGTGAAATATTTTTGTGATTGCCAAGGAACGGTTATAATGAGTGACCATAACTTGAGTCACGCATATAAATATGCAGATAAAGTTTGGATGTTAAAAAAAGGTGAAATTATCTTTTCAGGTAAACCTGAGCAAGTTATGAACGAGTGTAATCTTTCTGAAATATTTGCAGGTAAAGTCCGTTTAAGTCCAAATGATGAAAATAGGTTTTGGCAAGTAATTAATTTTGACGAGTAACTCAAAAATTGTTTTAATCGACGGTTTCGTTGTGGTTTACGATATAAGAAATGTTTTCAGGTGTTGATGTTCGGTTAAAGTAACTTTAACTAGAATACTCTATTCTTAATAAAAATTAGGCTACAAACTATATGAGCAATTTCCTTCCGTTTTCAAAACCGGCAATCGGTGACGAAGAGGTTAAGGCAGTAGAGAAAGTTCTGCGTTCAGGCTGGATCACCACAGGCCCACAGAATCATCAGTTAGAAGAAGACTTTTGCAAACGTTATGGTTGTAAACATGCAATTGCCCTTACTTCAGCAACCGCAGGTATGCATGTTGTTTTAATGGCGTTGGGGATAGGCCCTGGTGATGAGGTGATAACACCATCACAAACGTGGGTATCCACCATCAATATGATTGAGCTATTAGGTGCAACACCCGTGATGATTGATGTCGATCGTGACACGCTTATGATGCAACCTGATGCGGTAGAGAAAGCGCTTACTGCGAAAACGAAAGCGATAATTCCTGTACACTATGCAGGTGCTCCTTGTGATTTAGACGCATTACGCGCTATCGCACAAAAAGCAGGTGTGGTACTGATTGAGGATGCTGCCCACGCAGTAGGCACTCGTTATAAAGATGAGTGGGTCGGTCAACATGGCACTGCTATCTTTTCTTTCCATGCAATCAAAAATGTGACTTGTGCCGAAGGCGGCTTAGTGGTTACTGATGATGATGAATTAGCCCAGCGTGTTCGTACATTAAAATTCCATGGTTTAGGTGTTGACGCCTTTGATCGACAAATGCAAGGCAGAAAACCACAAGCTGAAGTGGTTGAACCTGGGTTAAAATATAACTTGTCAGATATTCATGCTGCGATAGCGGTGGTTCAATTGTCTCGTGTTGAAGAAATGAACCAACGACGTGCACAGCTCGTTGCTCGTTATCGTGAAGCATTAAAAGATTCACCGCTGCAAATGCTGTCAGTACCTGAATATCCTCATTTACATGCTAACCACTTATTTATGGTGCGTGTTGACAAAACTGTGTGTGGTATCGATCGTGATACTTTTATGGAAAAACTAAAAGCGTATGATATTGGTACTGGCTTGCATTTCCGTGCTGCACATACGCAAAAATATTACCGTGAGAAGTACCCAGAACTCTCACTCGCAGAGTCAGAATGGAACACAGCAACGCTTTGTTCACTGCCTCTCTTCCCTGATATGTCTGATGCAGATGTTGATCGGGTAGTTAAAGCGATAAATGAAATCCTTTTGGAGTCAAAATAGTGTCATTTGTAGATGAATTTGAAGAGATTAAAAAAGTCTCTGTTGTGATCCCTGTTTATAATGAAGAGCAAAGTCTTCCTCAGTTGCTTGAGCGTACCATCAAGTCCTGTAAACAATTAACTCAGGCTTATGAGCTGATTTTAGTTGATGATGGCAGCAGCGATCGTTCAGCGAAAATGTTGACTGAAGCCGCAGAAAATCCTGATAACCATGTTATCGCGATCATTCTGAATCGTAACTATGGGCAGCATTCTGCAATTATGGCTGGTTTCAATCAAGCAGACGGTGATTTAGTGATTACACTGGATGCAGATTTGCAAAACCCTCCAGAAGAGATACCTCGTTTAGTGCAAACTGCGGCTCAAGGTTATGATGTTGTTGGGACTCGTCGTGCTAATCGTCAAGATTCGTGGTTCCGTAAAACGGCGTCTAAAATGATTAATGCGATGATCACGAAAGCGACCGGTCGTTCGATGGGTGATTATGGTTGTATGTTACGTGCATACCGTCGTCATATTATTGATGCGATGCTGCAATGCCATGAACGAAGCACATTTATTCCTATTTTAGCGAATACTTTTGCGCGTAGAACGATTGAAATTGATGTAGCGCATGCTGAACGTGAGTTTGGTGATTCAAAATACAGCTTTATGAAGCTGATTAATTTAATGTATGACCTGCTGACTTGCTTAACTACAGCGCCTCTGCGTTTATTAAGTGTAGTTGGTAGTATTATTGCAGCAGGCGGTTTCTTATTAGCAGTGTTGTTGATCGTATTACGTTTGCTTTTTGGCGCAACATGGGCAGCGGATGGCGTGTTCACACTGTTTGCAATACTCTTTATGTTTATCGGCGCACAATTTGTCGCTATGGGGCTGCTTGGTGAGTATATCGGCAGGATCTATAATGATGTGCGTGCGAGACCCCGTTATTTTATTCAAAAAGTCGTCGGTGCGGATGCTAAGACTGACAAAAATCAGGAAGAAAACTAATGAAAGCTATTGTTTTTGCCTATCATGATATTGGCTGTGTAGGGCTGAAAGCGCTTAAAAAAGCAGGTTTCGATATTCAGGCGGTATTTACTCACACTGATGATCCTAACGAAAACCACTTTTACTCTTCAGTAGCGCGTGTCAGCGCGGACATGGAACTTCCTGTTTACGCGCCAGAAAACGTCAATCACCCATTGTGGATTGAACGTATTCGCGAATTGAAACCAGATGTTATTTTCTCATTCTACTATCGTGACATGCTGAGTGAAGAACTGTTAGCGTTGGCACCGAAAGGCGCGTTTAACCTACACGGCTCTTTATTGCCAAAATACCGTGGTCGTGCGCCAATTAATTGGGCACTACTAAACGGTGAGCACGAAACCGGTGTGACTCTGCACAAAATGGTTGCTAAAGCGGATGCTGGCGAGATTGTTGCGCAAGAAAAAGTGGCGATCACTGATACTGACACTGCGCTGACTCTGCATGCTAAAGTGCGTGAAGCTGCAGAAGTGTTATTAGATAAAACTCTACCACTGATTGAAGCAGGCAACTACCAGACGACAGCTCAAGATGAGAGCCAAGCAAGCTATTTCGGGCGTCGTACAGCTGAAGATGGCCTGATTGATTGGAGCCGTTCTGCGACAGAAGTTAACTGTCTGATCCGTGCTGTAACTGAACCGTATCCAGGTGCGTTCACCTATTTGGGTGCTCGTAAAATGATCATTTGGCGCGCTCGCGTTTTAGATGATAACCAAGGTAAAGCGGCTGGTACCGTACTGTCTAGCGATCCACTACGTATCGCTTGTGGTCAAGGTGCGATTGAAGTGGTTAGCGGTCAAAGCGAAACAGGTTTGTACATGCAAGGTAACCGTCTTGCTAACGAGATGGGGATTGTGACTGACGTGCGTGTTGGTGCGAAACCTACCGCTCAAGTAAAACGTCGTACACGTGTTCTGATCCTTGGTGTTAACGGCTTTATCGGTAACCACTTGACTGAGCGCCTGTTAAAAGACGGCAACTACGATATCTATGGTATGGATATTGGTTCGTCTGCGATTGAACGCTTTATTGGTAACCCACGTTTCCACTTTATCGAAGGTGACGTGAGCATTCATACTGAGTGGATTGAATACCACATTAAAAAATGTGACGTTATTCTGCCGCTAGTAGCGATTGCAACACCAATCGAATATACCCGTAACCCACTGCGTGTATTCGAATTAGACTTCGAAGAAAACTTGAAAGTGGTTCGCTACTGTGTGAAATACAACAAACGTATCATCTTCCCATCAACTTCAGAAGTTTATGGTATGTGTGATGATAAAGAGTTTGATGAAGACGAATCACGTCTGATTGTTGGTCCAATCAATAAGCAACGTTGGATTTACTCTGTATCTAAACAGCTGTTAGACCGAGTGATCTGGGCATATGGTGCGAAAGAAGGTCTAAAATTCACCTTATTCCGTCCATTTAACTGGATGGGGCCTCGTTTGGACAGCTTGAATTCTGCTCGTATTGGTAGTTCGCGTGCAATCACTCAGTTGATCCTCAACTTAGTTGAAGGTTCACCAATTAAACTGGTTGATGGTGGTGCACAGAAACGTTGCTTTACTGACATTAAAGACGGTATTGAAGCGCTGTTCCGCATTATCGAAAACAAAGACGGTAAATGTGATGGCCAAATCATCAACATTGGTAACCCAACTAACGAAGCAAGTATTCGTGAGTTAGCGGAAATGTTGCTTGAAAGCTTTGAAAAGCACCCACAACGTGGAAAATTCCCGCCATTTGCAGGCTTCCGTGAAATCGAAAGCAGCAGCTACTATGGTCAAGGCTATCAAGATGTTGAACATCGTAAACCAAGTGTTGAAAACGCACGTCGTTTATTAAACTGGGTTCCGAGCATCGACATGAAAGATACCATCGAAGAGACATTAGATTTCTTCCTACAAGGTGCTGTTGAAGAGTTAGGTGATAAAGACTAATGAAAAAAGTTGGCTTGAGAATTGATGTGGATACCTATCAAGGTACATTGAAAGGCGTTCCACAATTACTCAAAGTGCTGAAACAGCACAACATTCAGGCCAGCTTTTTCTTCAGTGTAGGACCCGATAATATGGGGCGCCATTTATGGCGCCTTTTGCGTCCTAAATTCCTGTGGAAAATGCTGAGATCTAACGCTGCCTCTTTATATGGACTCGATATCTTATTGGCGGGTACGGCTTGGCCGGGTAAAAAAATAGCCAAAGATTTAGGTTATTTAATGAAGCAAACGTTAGATGAAGGCCATGAAGTTGGATTGCATGCATGGGATCACCAAGGCTGGCAAGCGAAGGTGGCTAAGTGGAGTGAGGCTCAACTCGCTGAGCAAGTGAAGCTTGGTGTTGATGCATTACAAAAGGCAACAGGGCAGCCAGTAATGTGTTCTGCGGTTGCGGGATGGCGTGGCGATGAGCGAGTACTTGAAGTTAAACAAAAGTTTGGTTTCAGTTACAATAGTGATTGCCGTGGGCAATATCCATTTAGACCGATCTTACGTGATGGTTCGATAGGGACTGTGCAGATCCCTGTGACCTTACCAACTTATGATGAAGTGGTCGGCACCGTGGTCAGTGATGAAGCTTTTAATGATTTTATCTTGCAAGCGATAAAAGAGGATCAAGGTGTTCCGGTTTACACTATCCATACTGAGGTTGAAGGAATGTCTAAATCAGAACAATTTTCACAATTATTGGAACGAATTACTCAAGAAGAAATCCAATTCTGTACATTAAGTGATTTATTGCCAGAAGACATCAACACACTACCTACGGGCAAAGTGGTGAGAGCACCATTCCCGGGGCGTGAAGGCTGGCTTGGCTGCCAAGAAGAGGGATAGTATAAGCATGTTGAATAACCGAGCGAGCAAAATAGGAGCCTCACTGCTGGCTCTTTT
The DNA here is from genome assembly GCF_016618195.1 of Providencia manganoxydans. NCBI lineage: Bacteria > Pseudomonadati > Pseudomonadota > Gammaproteobacteria > Enterobacterales > Morganellaceae > Providencia > Providencia manganoxydans. The sequence continues at coordinate 2,643,957 of NZ_CP067099.1, read as the reverse complement.
TTTTATCTTAACTTATTTACTGCCGTTGAATAGCCGTTTACTTTGGCAGCCCGACGAAACGCGTTATGCAGAAATTAGCCGTGAAATGTTACAACGTGGCGATTGGATCGTTCCGTATATGTTGGACACTCGCTACTTTGAAAAACCCGTAGCCGGTTATTGGATCAACAATATTAGCCAAATGATTTTTGGTGAAACTAATTTTGCCGTTCGCTTCGGTTCTGTATTTTGCATTTTGCTGAGTGCATTACTTATCTATCGTATGGCTAAAATGATGTGGCGTAATAACCATGTTGCCTACGTTGCAAGCTTTATCTATGTTTCGATGTTCTTGGTGTTTGCTGTTGGGACATATAGCGTACTTGACCCGATGTTGTCATTGTGGATTGCTGCAAGTATGTATTGCTGTTTATGGGCAATGAAGGCTCGGGGAATAAAAGAAAAACTGGGGGCATGGATCTGTCTCGGTTTAGCATGTGGCATGGCATTTATGACCAAAGGGTTCCTTGCATTAGCCATTCCAGTGATTGTAATGCTGCCAATTACGATATACCAAAAGCGCTTTCTTGAAATGATCAAGTATGGGCCGCTTGCCATTGTCTCTGCGGTATTAATTAGTTTGCCATGGGCACTGGCTATTGCAAAACAAGAACCCGATTATTGGAATTATTTCTTCTGGGTTGAACATATCAAGCGTTTCACTGCTGATGATGCACAACATATAGCACCGTTCTGGTATTACATTCCGATTATTTTATTAGGCTCCATTCCATGGGTTGGATTGCTTCCAGGCGCATTATGTAAAGGATGGAAAGAACGTAAATCAAGCCCTGATATGTTTTTCCTACTGTGTTGGTTTGTTGTCCCCGTGTTGTTCTTTAGTATTTCACGCGGCAAGTTACCAACCTACATGCTACCGTTTATGGCTCCATTAGCATTGTTAATGGCGAAGTATGGGGTGGATTGTGTGCGTAATGGCAAAATGAAAGCGCTAAAAGCGAATGGTATTATTAACATTGCCATTGGTGTATTAGCGGTTATCGCAATTATTATTGCCGGCACTGTTATTAAGCGTCCTCTCTACGAAGCAGATGAATGGTCTAAGATGGTACTTGGTATCGTCGCTTTCTCTATTTGGGGTATCATTGGTTACCTATGTACCGTGTTAAATGCTAAGTATTGGTTATGGGCAGCCTCTTGTTCGCTTGCGGTGAGTTTATGCATCGGAAGTGCATTGCCAAACAATACGATTAATTCAAAACTGCCACAAAGTTTTATCCATCAGAATCATGATTTACTTATGGATAGCAAATATTTAATGGCAAGTAATGTCGGAATTGCGGCTGGGCTAGCATGGGAAACGCAAAACTCAAATATCTACTTATATAATAGTAGTGGTGAGCTGACTTACGGCTTAGAGTATCCAGATAGCCAACACCGTTTAGTCAAACCCGATCAATTTGCGGCTTGGTTAGCCAAAGCACGTCAAGAGGGGCAAGTGACCGTGGTATTTTTACTTGGTCGTAAAGAGGGGCTCCCAGACATACCTAAGCCAGATCAGGTGATCAGTAATTCACGCATTGCGATTGTGGTGTATCACAAACAATGATTGCACAATTATTACTACTATTATTGGTCAGTGCATTAACTTGCATTGGCCAAATAGCACAAAAACAAGCGGTCGTTTGTTGGCAGGGCGATAAGCAAAATAAAACAGCATCAGCCATTCGTTGGTTGGTGCTGGCGTTGTTGATGCTAGGTTTGGGCATGTTGTTTTGGTTAAAGCTCTTGGAAACCATGCCATTAAGTATTGCTTACCCGATGCTCAGTATTAACTTTGTTTTAGTCACTTTGATTGGTCAATTTGTTTATCATGAAAAAACAGGGCTAGATCATTGGCTAGGTGTTGTAGCGATTATGATCGGTATCTTTCTGATGAGTATTAGTGGATGAATAAAGGTTATATTTGGGTAGTAGGCAGTGCACTGTTAGTGACAATTGCTCAGCTGAGTTTAAAGGCTGGTGTAGTTGGGCTACCTTCGTTCACCCTTGGATGGCATTGGTTACAACTCGATTGGCTAATGGCGAACGCTGTTAGTTTAGGTATCGTGTTTATTGGTCTAGTGTGTTATGCATTATCTATGCTGTGTTGGTTGTTGGCTTTGAAATCAATCCCATTGAATAAAGCTTACCCATTAATTAGCTTGAGCTATATATTTGTGTATTTGCTGGCTGTTATTTTGCCTTGGTATAATGAACCGGCAACATGGCTAAAAGCCGGAGGCGTCGCATTTATTATTCTCGGTGTTTGGTTAATTAGTCGACCAACAAAACGGTCAGCCAATAAAACTAAATAATGTAATTTAATGACGCGATTATTTATTTTTCATATTTTAACGGCTATGATGAATTTGATGTGCTGATTTTTTATCCACAGGGTGCGATATGATAATTAAATGGCGATATTTACCAATAATATTTTCACTGGTGCTGGTGGGATGTTCCACTTCAGTTAAAAGAACCCCGCCGCCGCCATTAAAAACACAATTATCTGACCCAATCATGACCATTGCTCAGCTAAAAGACCAGTTGGAGCAATGGTATGGTACACCGTATAACTACGGTGGGATGAGTCAAAGTGGCGTTGATTGCTCTGGCTTTGTATATCGTACCTTTAATGATCGCTTTGCTATCCAGTTACCACGTACTACGGTTGACCAAACCCAGCTTGGCACACGTATTGATAAATCAGATTTGATGCCTGGCGATTTAGTTTTCTTTAAAACAGGTTCAGGTGAGAATGGTTTACATGTTGGTATTTATGATACGGACAATACATTTATTCACGCATCAACCAGTAAAGGGGTGATCCGTTCATCGATGGATAATGTGTATTGGCGAAAGGTGTTTTGGCAAGCTCGCCGTATCTAGCCTTCATTTCCTCTTTATTTATACTCTAGATAATTCAAGATTGCAGTTAGGCGACAAGTGTAGGAGCCTACATAAATCGGTGACTCGTACGAGTGAACGTGGTTAACAGCACTGCAACTTGAAGGATGATGAGTATATGCTATCTTAATGCCAATTTTTATTACTAAGGTAGCAGCATGTCTAGCTTACGTTTACTTATTTCTGAATCGTTTGACCCTTGGTTTAATTTAGCTGTTGAAGAAACCATATTTCGCCAAATGGCAGCAGACCAACGAGTGATGTTTTTATGGCGCAATGCAGATACTGTAGTTATAGGCCGCGCACAGAATCCATGGAAAGAATGCAATACCCGCCGTATGGAATTGGACAAGGTTCGTTTAGCTCGTCGTAGTAGCGGTGGAGGGGCGGTATTTCAAGATCTTGGTAATACCTGCTTTACTTTTATGGCGGGTAAACCTGAATATGATAAAAGTATTTCCACGAATATTATTGTTAATGGATTGGCTAAAGTTGGCATTCAAGCGGAAGTTTCAGGGCGCAATGATCTCATATTAAATACCACTGATGGCCCTCGTAAAATATCGGGTTCAGCGTATCGCGAAACCAAAGATAGAGGCTTCCATCATGGCACGTTACTGATTAATTCTGATTTAAATCGTTTAGCTGATTACCTTAACCCAGATCCTAAAAAACTACAGGCTAAAGGGATCACTTCTGTGCGTTCTCGTGTGGCTAATTTATGTGAACTGGTATCCGATATCAGCCACGAAAAAGTCTGTGAAGGGATTATCGCTAGCTTTTTTGAGTACTATGGTGAGTCAGTAGCACCTGAATATATTTCACCTGAGAAGCTGCCTGATCTGCCTAATTTTAGTGAAACCTTCGCTAAGCAAAGCAGTTGGGAATGGAATTTTGGTCAAGCGCCTGCGTTTACGCATTATAGTGATACACGTTTCCCATGGGGTGGTATTGAATTCCATTTTGATATTGAAAAAGGGGAAATTAAGCGCTGTCAATTTTTCACGGATAGTTTGGATCCGTCACCACTGGAGTGGTTAAGTGAGCAACTGACGGGACAGGTTTATCAAACAGAGACCGTACGTCAGCTCATAGCAAAAATGCACACGATGTGGCCTGAATTAGCTGAGCAACTTGTCGATATAGAAGGTTGGTTGATACATGAATTAAGTTAAAAAAAGAGCCGGTATCGCTACCGACTCAGACATAGACTTAAATATACTTATCATATTTCAATTTGCAGCTTTTTTTGTTTAGGTAGGGTGACTAGTTTCATTTTACACTAGTCACATACTTAAGTGTGTTCCTAGCGATCCATTCACTTGCCACCTAGCTGCCCCTCGAATTACTTAGAGTATAAAGAAATAAAAGGTATTAAGGGGATGACGAATATTTCTACAACTGAACTGAAATAAGTTTAATTATTACAACTGCAAGACATAAATTCTTGGCATTCAGGCATTTGACCGTTTTGGCGGAATTTTGCAGGTGTAATGTCAAAATGTTTTTTAAAGATACGTGTAAAAGTCGCTTGTGAGCTAAAGCCGTATTGCAGAGCAATATCAAGGATCGGTAAGTTGCCATCACGTAAAGATTTCGCAGCTTCTAATAAACGACGTTTACGGACGTATTCGCCAAGCGTGCAACCTTTCATTTCTTTGAAAACACGCTGTAGATGCCATTTTGAATAACCACTCTTATCGGCAATAGTGTCGATTTTGATACCTTCATTGCGCTGTAACTGACTTTCAAGCCATTTAACAATATCGTTAACTACACTCTCAGACATATTTACCTCCCACTACGATGGGTTATTGTTCATTAATAACTAATAATAACTAAAGAAATTAGTGTCTATTCTTCCTATTTTTCCGATATATCGATAGGCATAACGTGCTTTTTTTTAGTGAGAATGGTTATTGATACGATTGGATTTATCAATCTAACTGTTTTATACATTCAATATTGTATGTTATTTTTTTATTTAAATCAATGTGATAAATTTTATTGCTGTTCTTATTAGGTTTATTTTTACGTGTAAAAATACCCTGTTCAATTTTTTTGTATGATGCATTCGAATTTATTAACCAAGTAAAATGTTGAGAAATTAATTTGTTTTAAGTTCTATGGAAAAAACGATGAATGGCTTTAATAGACAGGAAATACCGATGTGATAATCACAAATGTTAATGCTTTTTTATCTATAATTTTAAGATAATATGATTGGTGTTATTCGTTTTATTAGTAAAAAATCGTAATTAAAGTGTTAACTAATTCATAACAAGATGCTAGCGCAAATAGTCAATTCATTATCAGAGCATGTGTTGTCATCCGAAGAACACAGTTTCTTGCAGAATACGCTGCAAGAAACTGAAAGAAATTAGCGGCGCAAGTAGACGTGTGGTGTGGTTGTTTCAGGGTGGGTAATGATACCTAAGTCAGCTTTATACCACTGGGTGAGGTTTTCTTCTGTTAATACCTGTTCAGGTGTACCGCCAGCAACAAGTTTACCTTGATGTATCAAATAAATACGGTCAGCGTATAACGCTGTGAGGTTGAGATCATGTAGTACACAGCAGACACCAATGGGTCGTTCTCGGGTTAACTGGTGTAGTAGGCGTAAGCTATGTTGCTGATGATAGAGGTCAAGGGCTGATGTCGGCTCATCTAAAAATAAACATACGGGTTGTGGGGTTGGTTGCCAGACTTGAGCCAATACACGCGCTAACTGTACTCGCTGTTGTTCACCGCCAGAGAGTTGGCGAAAATCACGTTGACGTAGTTCAAGGCAATCTGTTTGTGTTAACACTTCCTCAATGGCTTGCTGTTTGTGTTCAGAGCCATGTGGGCTACGTCCCATAGCGACGACATCTTCAACGGTAAAGGCGAAAGACAAATTGCTCTGCTGCTTCATTACTGCACGTTTTTTCGCGAGTGCACGGTGTTGCCAGTCACGTAGATCTAGGCCTTCTAATAGACACTTGCCTTGCGTGGGGGCTGAATATCCCGTTAGTAACTTTAGTAATGTTGATTTTCCCGCACCATTTGGGCCGATAATAGCAACCATTTCATGTTGTTGTATGGATAGACTGATATCATCAATCAATGTTTTATCGCCAATTTGAAAGCCAAGATGGCGTGCTTCAAGGAGAGCTTTACTGCTCATTTTTAAATCCTCCCTGCTGGCTGTCGCAGTATTAACCACAAAAAGTAAGGTCCGCCAATTAAACCTGTCAATAAGCCAACAGGGATCTCTGCTGGGCTAACAGCGGTACGCGCGATAGTATCTGCAACCAGTAGTAATGTCGCACCAACAATAGCTGAGCCGGGTATTAACCAGCGATGGTCAGGACCTAAAGTCATACGGATCAAATGAGGAACTACTAAGCCAACAAAGCCAATCACGCCACTCATTGCAACAGCACAGCCAACCAGTAAGGCACTTAAAAAGAGTAAAATAAATTTAGTTTTCTCAACATTTAAACCTAAATAATGTGCATCTTCATCACCAAGCTGTAGCAGGTTAAGCTTTTTGCCTTGCCATAAACAAATAAGGCAGGTTGGTAAAATGACACTGGCTGCGATCGTCAGTGAAGTCCAATCTATGCTCGCAAGTGTGCCCATCATCCATAAGCTAAAAGTACGCAATTGTTGATCATCACTGATATAACTGAGTACACCGATAAATGACATGCACAGGGCGTTGATAGCGATACCGGCTAAGAGTAATCGAGCAAGATTGCCATTCGAATAACGGTTCAAACTAAAAATAATTAACGAGACAATTAAGCTACCAACAAAGGCAGCACCGATATGACCATAGTTCAGCAAAACGCTAGGCAAAGAAACAGAGAGCACAATAAAAGCAGCCACACACAGAGCGGCACCACTACTGATACCTAATAAACTGGGATCGGCGAGTGGATTACGGAATAGTCCTTGCATAATTGCGCCAGAGACGGCAAGGGCAAGTCCGACTAAAATAGCCAGTAAAATTCGCGGTAAACGGATATTTAGCCAAATTTGCCAGACAGGATCGGTTGTAGGGAGTTGCCACAGTGTTTTAAATGAGACATTCATTGCCCCAGTATTAGATGAAACCATTGCAATGGTGATCAGTACTAAGAGTAGGGCAATAACGACAAATAGTGGGTATTTAATCCGATTCATTGCGAATTCTCTAATGCCTCGCGTATTTGCAGCATCACTTCTGGTGTACCAAGACTAAAGCCAAGCATTCCCATATCATCAACGACAATTAATGCTTTATTTTTCGCCGCCGGTGTCATTGCAACCCCCGGCAATTTCCATACTCGCTCTTTACCACCTAAAGATTTAATGCCTTCTTGAGTGACAATGATGAGATCGGGTTGGCTAGCGATGACCCCTTCTTGAGATAATGGACGATAGCTATTAAAACCAGACATGGCATTTTTAGCGCCGGTTGCTTTAATCAGACTATCAGCGGCAGTTTGTTGACCCGCTGCGAGAGGAAGTACACCACCGTGGCTCATAATAAAGAGTACTTTCTTATCAATCGGTGATGTATTCACTTTGGCTAATTGTTGATTAAATTTCTCAGTAAGTTGTTTGCCTTGTTCCACTTTACCGACAGCATTCGCAATGGTCGTGATTTTTTCAGGAACAGCTTCTAATGAGGGTTTACCTGTGACTTTGATGATCTTAACGCCACTTTTTTCTATCTGTGATAGTGCAATCGACGGTTTGGCAAGCTCACTCGCGAGTATCACTGTTGGGCGCATAGATAATACACCTTCGGCATTAAGCATACGCATATAGCCAACATCGGGTAGTTTAACTGCTTCAGCAGGGTGGAGGCTGGTGCTATCCCTAGCAACCACTTGGTCACCTGCGTTGAGTTCAAAGACTATCTCCGTCACATCTCCCCCGAGCGTTACGACTCGTTCTGCTGATTGGGCGGTGCAACTGATGATGAGTGTCATTGCAATTAGAAGCCATTGTTTCATGTTATTTACCTACAGGCCGTTGATCTAAAAACCAATCATTCAATCCAATGTGTATCGAGAGATTCATTATCTTAATATTAGATAAGAACCTCTCGGAGGTTAATTTACATTTTAGATATCAGCCGTTAATTCAGATGAAAATTGGCGATTAACTAAAAAGGGACTGTCTCTAACGATTAGATGTGTTGCAGTGCCATAACTTGATTACGCCATTGTTCTTGTTCTGGCGTTCCTTCGGTACGTTGGCCATACATCTGTACAATTTGATTGCCATCTTTATCAAACACCTCAAGGCTGGTGACAAAACCATCTTGAGTGGGTTTGCGTGTTACCCAGCACTCAGAAACACCATTTTCAATCATATGTAAGGTGAAATCCGGATTGAAAATGTTCAGCCATTTAATTTCAGACCCTTCGGCTTGATATGGCATCAAACGTTTCAATTGGCCTGTGAAAATCTGTACACAACCACGGTTACCAACAAAAATCATAATTTCATTTTGATCGTTAAACGCGGTATTAACCAATTGATTGAATGAATCAACAGGGACTTGCCAAGCCAAATCATCACTGACGGCACGGAACACTTGCTGGCGGCTCAGATTATTTTTCTTCAGTAAGATAAAGAATTGGTGAACATCGGTCATATTGCGCCATTCTTGCTCTAACTGCTGTTTCAGCTCATCGCTGATTGGCTGTTGAGAAAAAGGCTCCGCAGCTTCAACAACTAATGGCGGGTTGTCATTAGAGGCATATTGTTCAATCAATGCCTGCCATGCCACCATGTCTGTCTCATCTGTAGTATAGACTTTATGCAGAGCATCACCTTGTTTATCAAAAAACTGGATACTATGGCGTTCACCGTTTTTAGCTTCTTCGGTCAAGGTAAAAATAGAATCCCAATGGCTGAAGAACATCCGTAAATCCAACGCGCGTGGATTTAAAATTAACCCTGCGTGTGAGCTGAATTTCGCATTATCGTAGCGGCCAACTTGCTCATGTACCACGTATTCATTACGTGTGATGGCTTTGACTTGACCAACGGCAGCTAAAGCCTTTAGCAAGGTAGGGGCATCAACATTGAGTCTTTGCGCTTTGTCATGACCGACACGGCTATGTAATAGCTCACCTTCAGAAACATTAAGGTAAGCCGCTAGATCGCGAGCGTATTTTGCTTTATTTTCTGCTTTAGCTTGTTGATAACGCTCGAATAATGTTGAACTCACTGTGTATCTCCTTATTTGATTAAAATTACCATTGGAAGCTGACAAATAGCTTCGCATTACGTCCATCCTGCGGAACGCCTTGTGAAGAGTAATATTCCTTGTCGAAGGCATTGCCTAAGACAACGCTAGTACCCAAGCCTTTTAATTGACCATCACCCTGATAGCTAACATAGAAATCATGTACAGCATAGCCTGCTTGGCGTGGTTGTTTTGATGCAGCATTAAAGTCAGTATGGCGGGTAAATTCACCTAACCAACCGACAGAAAAACCGCTATTAGAAATAGGAACAGAAAGGTTACTGGTGACAGATTCAGGTTTGATAGACGTTATCGATTGTCCATTGTATTCATTTTTACCTGTGGTTTTGTTATAGGCCAGTTTCCAGTTGAAATAGTCATTTTTATAGTCCATTGAAGCATCGACACCCCAAATTTTCGCTTGTTTGGCGTTAACGGATGTCGTGTAGCCTTCGAGAAAACTCACTTCAGTATTGATATAATCTTTAGCTTTCGTATCAAAATAACTGGTTTTAAATTGTAAATTGTCGCGAGCCATAAATAGGTCATCAAAACGTAAACCAAAACCATACTCGGCAGTTTGAGTTTTTTCAGGTTTTAAGTTTGGATTGGGCTTCCACCTATTTACAAATGGACCGACTTGAAAATGAATTTCATCGTTATACATTTCCATCATGGTTGGTGCACGGAAAGCTTCTGAATAGGAAGCAAACAGCATTGACCAGTCTGTAGGCGTAATACTAACCGCACCTTTGGATGACCATTTCCCTTCTTTAACGTCATCATTGCCTTTTGCCGTTGATTTATAATGGTCGTAACGGGTTCCAATAATAAATGAAACAGGCAAATCCTTTAATGCAATCTCATCTTGTAAGAAGCCGGAAGCAAAGGTGATATCTGCATCAGGGAACTGAGTGGTCGCAGCATACGGTGTTTGATTTTGCTTATAGGTCTCACCACCATAAGTCAAGTTATGAGCAGCGAAAGGTAACTCATAAAAATGGGTTTTATTATCCAGTTTCAAACCATAGGTTTTTTGGGTACGCCCTTCATATGGTGTACCATTACCTTTAGCGGTGATATTGACATCGGAATAATAGGTGGTGGCTTTAAGATTTAACCAATTGTTTGATTCTGGCGCGAGGTAATAGGTTGCTTGAGCATCGCGTTGACGTGTGGTGCGATTAACTTTGAGATTATCTTTTGCCACGTTTAAGTCTTGGGGATTTTTCGGCTCATAAGCATTATCGTTATAATAACGTAATTGCCCTGATAACTTTTGGTCATCATTCACCTGCCATGTACCTTTGGCGAGCATGTTGGCAATGGTTTCTTTATTATCCATATCATCACCATTGCTCAAGCGAACATCCCCTGATTGCTTAGTGACAAAACTGAATAGACCATCTAATTGCTCGGTTCGCCCAAATGAAGTACCACCAAAACCAAAGCTATGATCACCGGTAGCGGCTTGGCTGAAGACACGAAAACCGCTATTTTGACCATCTTCTAGTAAGTCTTTAGCATCAACGGTTTCCCATGCTATGACACCGCCCATTGCACCACTACCATACAGTAGGGCGGAAGGACCGCGAATGATCTCGACTTGCTTGATTAACGCAGGGTCAAGAAACGTGCCATTAACATGGCCCGTATCGGTGCCTTGGCGGACATTATCGACAAGAGTCAAAATCCCCTTGCGGTCAAAGCCACGCATATAAATTTCTTGACCATTCACTCGGCTGGTTCCTGAAACACCAATACCGGGAATTTTGCGTAAAATATCATTTGCGGTACTCGCTGTTTTGGTTTCTGGTGAGTTATTTTTGATAACAGTCACCATCATCGGTGCATCAAAACTATCCCGTTCAGTACCTGTCGCATAGACGGTCATAACATCATTGCGATGGGGTGATGTTGTTTGTGTTTCTGCCTGAGCAGTAGCAATAACAGAAAGAACGGCGCTTGTTATAACTGATAAACGTAAAACATGAGACATGTTGTTATACTCCATAAAGTGTTACCGGTTGCGCTCGTTATGCTTCAAGTTGCAGCGTTGTTGACTACGTTCATTCGCACTAGTCACATAGTTTTCTATGTCCCTAGAGACTTATTCACTTGTCGCCTAGCTGCACCTCGAATTATTTAGAGCGCAGTTTTCAAGTTTAAGTTTTTGCCTAAACCCGCATGTAGGAAAACTAACCGGTGAGTATTATTTATTTTATAATTATTAAATGGTTACCATTGATAACTCACATTGAAATAGAAATTACGACCCTCTTGAGGAACACCCATTGATGAAACATATTGGCGATCAAAAGCATTCTTCAGTGTTAGTGTCGTACTTAACCCTTTGATAAATTGATCAGCTTGATAGTTAACATAGAAGTCGTGCAGGCTATAACCAGCGTACTGAATGACTTCTCTATGTTTACGATCGACGCCATGCTGAGATTTATGTTGTTGTAATTTATATTTATCGCTGCCTTGTAATTGGGTTTTGGCCGCAAATTCACCGATCCAGCCTAGATTGATACCTGTTGTTGCAATCGGTGCATTAAAGCGAACAGACAGAGTTTCAGGGCGAATAGATGAAAGTGAATGACCCGTATTATCTTCAGTACCTGTTGTTTGGTTGTAGTTAATGTTTAGGTCGAACCAATGATTTTTATAGGAAATAAAGCTATCAAGCCCATGAATGGATGCTGATGGGATATTGGCGTAAAAAATTTCATGAGGGAACCATTGGAATATTCCCTCCCTAAAATTATATTTTTTTTCATAACGGCCTTCAGCAACGATGTAATTTTTAGCTTTAGTCGTAAAATAGGTGGAACCCAGTTGTAGGGTATCTCCTTGAGTCATCACATCGTCAAAGCTTAATTTAGAGCCAACCTCAAGCGTCTTATTGGTTTCAGGTTTGAGATCTGGTGAAGGTCTAAAATCTGAGCTAAAAATAAATGCCTTAAAATGATTTGAGTTGTTATATAACTCGGTCATGCGTGGTGCACGATAGCCTTCCGAATAAGACGAATAGAGGTTTAACCAATTTGTTGGTGTCACACTCACTGCAAAACGGGATGACCAATTGGTATCTTTATTTGTCGCAACGTCTTTGCGTGACGACTCATAACGGGTAAAACGGGTACCAGCAGAAAAAGTGATAGGTAAATGATGTAGCGTCATATCATTATTAATCCAACCTGAAAGGTTAGATAGCTGAGCCTGTGGGTAGCTATTAGCGTGCAAATTCGGGTTTTGCTGCTGCTGATAATATTCAATCCCATTTTCGATATGGTTATTGAACCAACCTTCAACGGGAACCATAAAATGGTGGGCAAACTTGCTACCGTAAGTGTATTGATTACGCTCTTCTCGTTGATATTTCTTATCCGTTTTTTGTTTAACTAAATCCAATTGCCCTAAAAACAAATCGGTATAGTACAGATCCCAATCTGCTTGCCAATGACGTGAGTTTTGCGGCGAAAAATGCTGATTAATTGCAAGATCACGTTGATGGCTATAGCGCTCATGAGGGGTATTCTTAAACTTTTTATTGCCAGTATCAAAAACGGTCGGTTGTTTTAAACCGCTGCCATCATTACGATATTCACGTAATTGCAGTGCAATGGTATAAGCAGGGTGCGCATGCCATGTGGTTTTCAATGCCCAGTTATGCACTTTTTCGTGATGATCCGTTGTCGATATTTCAGGGGGTGCCAACAAGTATTTTTTGCGTTGGCTATAGCTGAGCAGGGTATCTAATGACTTTGTACGCCCGTATAAAGAGGCACCCGCAAGGTAGCTATGGTCATTACGATTGATGCCACTGAAGACACGACCACCGAAATTTTGCCCCTTTTTTAAGAGGTCGGAAGCATCAACTGTTTTCATTGCCACAACACCCGCTAATGCGCCGCTACCGTGTGCAACAGATGATGCGCCTTTATGAACATAGACTTTTTTCACCAATGAAGGATCAATAAAGGTGGCTTCATATAGGCCCGAATAAAAATCTTGAGTGATGTTATCAACTGTGACTTTGACGCCTCGTGAGTCGTAGCCACGCATGTGGATCTCTTGGCCATAAGTTCCACCGGTACCTGATACAAAGATACCCGCCTGGCCTTTGAGTAAATCGAGTGCCGAAGTTGCTGATTGATACTCAGGGGATTGGGCATCAATCACATCAACTTGTTCTGCAACGGCAATATTTTCCCTTTGAAAAGGGGGGGTTTTGACATGTATGGTGTCACCAACCACATCTTTTTCTTTTGTCGAGGCCGAAGCACTAAATCCAGTTAGTGCTAAAGCGGTAACAAGGGTGGGCATGGCAATTTTTTGCCCATATAAAGAAGTGATGGATGTTGCAGACATCAGTTTAAACTCCATAGGAAATCCTTTCCTTATGTGGTGAATTTAGCTGGCTGCCTTGATAGTGATCTGGGTGGCTTGCTGTGATTATACTCGTGATAATTTAAGTTGCAGAGGGCTAGACTACGCTCGACGAGACTCAGTGGTTATCTATGCTCCCCGACTATCTTCGTTTGTCGTCTATCTGCTACTCGAATTATTTTGAGTCTAAATTTTTAAATAAAAACTATTTAGTCAGAATTAATTTACCGGCGCGGGTTTCCCTTAATTGGTACATTTCGCCACGATGTTGAATGACCAATTTACCATCATGACCTAGCAACTGATGGCTATCTATAACGTCAACTTTTACAGGTTGTACCGTAGGGCTTACGATATTTTCAACAGGTGGTTTAGCGATGTTATCCGTCATACTCAACTCAATTGATAATAAAACTAATAGTGAGAATCATTATCTTTAAGTTAATTGGTAACATCAAGAGGTTTTTACATTTGGATGACAAATTAACTACAATGCAATAGTGATTTATAACTAGAATTGAATGATTGAAAGAGAATCATAAGGTTGCAGGTAGGGCGGTCTGGCTCTTTCAGGCTAAGATAACCAGAAAGAGCCAATGATATCATTTAAATCACTTGAAACGGCTTTCAACAGCTTGAACTAAGATATCGAGTAGTTCTTCAGTATCATCCCATCCTAAGCATGGATCAGTGATTGATTGTCCATAGGTAAGAGGCTGCCCAGAGACAATTTTTTGTGTACCTTCAAGCAAGAAACTTTCAGCCATGACGCCACTAATTGCTGTTGAACCCCCTTTAATTTGCTCAGCAATGTTTCTAGCAACATCTAACTGGCGGCGATGGATTTTCTGGCAATTTCCATGACTAAAGTCGATGACTAAATGCTCTGCTAACTCAAACTCACGGAGTTTGTCACAGGCAGCGGCGATATCACCAATCGCATAATTAGGTTGTTTACCACCACGCATAATAATATGACCATGTGGGTTACCGCTGGTTTGGTAGATAGTCATTTGGCCGCTTTTATCTGGTGATAAAAACATATGCTGAGCTTTCGCAGCACGGATCGCATCAATTGCGATACGGATATTGCCATCAGTACCATTTTTGAATCCGACAGGACAAGAGAGTGCTGATGCCATTTCACGGTGGATTTGACTTTCTGTAGTTCGAGCGCCAATTGCACCCCAACTGATCAAATCGGCAATGTATTGCCCAGTGACCATATCGAGAAATTCAGTGGCTGTTGGTAAACCAAGTTGGTTAACATCAATCAGTAATTTACGAGCAAGCCGAATACCGGTATTCACTTGGCATGAATTATCTAAATTAGGATCGGAGATTAGGCCTTTCCAACCCACGACGGTACGCGGTTTTTCAAAATAGGTACGCATCACGATTTCTAGGCGATCTTGATAACGTTCACGTAACACATTTAATCTATTCGCATAATCAAGAGCTGCATCAATGTCATGAATTGAGCATGGACCAACAATGACTAATAAGCGAGGGTCTTCACCCGATAATATTTTCTCAATCCGCTTACGTGACGCTGTCACGTTATCCGCGACTTTTTCAGAAATAGGGTACTCGTCAGCAAGTGTTTGTGGCGTTATTAAGCTATCAACACGCTGAGTACGTAGTTCATCAGTTTTATGCATTATTTCTTCTCAAAACTTTAATAGGCTGAGCCATATCAGTGATTAAGATCACAATAAACGAAAATGGCTCAAATTCAACCAACAACTGCGATTGAATGCAATATTTTTTCTATACTCGTCATACTTCAAGCTGTAGGGGGTGACTACGTTCAGTGAGTCGCCTACCTACATCTCGAATTATTTAGAGTATAAAACGCGCCTATTAAAAAATACGTCGCTGTAACCCCATTGTGTCGATAACTTTTGCTGATATCTCTTCTACGGAATAATTCGTCGTATTGAGGTAATTAATTTTATTTTGCCTAAACAATGCTTCTACTTCGGCTATTTCAATGCGGCATTGACGTAATGAGGCATAACGACTGTTCTCTCGACGCTCTTCGCGAATTGCCGCAAGCCGCTCTGGACTGATCGTTAAACCAAATAATTTATGCGTATAAGGGCGCAATTCAGCAGGGAGTTGTAAGTTATCCATATCATCAGCAGTAAAAGGATAATTTGCCGCTTGAATGCCAAATTGCATGGCTAGATAGAGACTGGTTGGCGTTTTACCACAACGTGAAACGCCGATCAAAATAACCTGTGCTTGGTCGAGGTTACGTAACGAAATACCATCGTCATGGGCTAATGTGTATTCAATCGCCGCAATACGCGCATCATATTGGTTCATATTCTGAACGGATAAACCATGCGTTCGATTGAGTTTGGGTTCAGGCTCTAAGCCAACTTCTTTCTGAATTGGTGCAACGAGGGTTTGCACGATGTCCTGACAAAAACCCGCGCTTTCGGTGATGATTTTTTTTACTGATGGCGAAATAATCGAGTAAAACACTAAAGGGCGGTTTTGGGTTTCTTGATAGATAGTATCAATCTTGTGTTTTATTTCCTGTGCACGTGTTTCTGTGGTGACAAAAGGTAATGTGTATGAAGTGAATGCTAAAGGAAATTGCGACAATACAGCATGCCCTAATGTTTCGGCGGTGATTGCCGTTCCGTCAGAAATAAAGAAAACAGTTCGTTCTGCGAGGGTTTTATTACGATTAGTTACGGTGATTTCACTCATATATTTGGTCTTTTGTTGTATTTTTTATCGGTTTTAAAGAGATATTATATTTGATTAAAGTTTAAAAAATAGTTTATAGGGGAAAGTATAGCCAATATTTGAACAATTTTTAGAACAAAAATTTTTTCTTGCTAGTTGGAACGATTCACCTGTCTATATTCCTATATTGTCTGTGCTAGTCTAGTTCGTGAGGCGAATAATCGCCAATGAGATTTTTTACGAGTTTGTACCTTGTCACTAAATTGCTAGATAAAGATAAAGGATCGCTTTCAATGTCCACAAATGGCCTCACTCCGTGTAATGTACTTTGGTATAACCAATTAGGGATGAATGATGTTGACCGTGTTGGCGGTAAAAACGCCTCGCTCGGTGAAATGATTACTAACCTGTCCGATCTTGGTGTATCCGTACCTAACGGATTTGCGACTACTGCACAGGCGTTTAATGATTTTCTTGAGCAGAGTGGCGTTAATCAGCGCATTTATACGCTGCTAGATGAAACGGATATTGATGATGTTAATCAGCTCGCGGCTGCGGGTGAACAGATCCGTCAATGGGTAATAGATACACCATTAACACCTCAGTTAGAAAACGATATTCGTGAAGCGTACCAAACCTTATCTGAAGGGGAAAAAGATGCTTCATTTGCTGTTCGTTCTTCTGCAACCGCTGAGGATATGCCTGATGCATCATTTGCAGGGCAGCAAGAAACCTTTTTGAACGTTCAAGGTATTGATGCTGTATTAGTTGCGATTAAACACGTATTTGCTTCGTTGTTTAATGATCGAGCAATTTCTTACCGTGTTCACCAAGGTTATGACCACCGTGGCGTTGCATTGTCCGCTGGTGTGCAAAGAATGGTGCGTTCTGATTTAGCCTCTTCCGGTGTCATGTTTACCATTGACACGGAATCAGGTTTTGACCAAGTTGTCTTTATTACCTCGGCTTATGGTCTTGGTGAAATGGTTGTGCAAGGGGCTGTTAACCCTGATGAGTTTTATGTTCATAAACCAACATTAATTAATCAACGTCCTGCGATTGTTCGCCGTACGCTTGGCTCAAAAAAATTGCAGATGGTTTATGCAAATAGCCAAGAACATGGTAAACAAGTTCAAATTGAGGATGTGCCAGAAGCGCTACGCAATCGTTTCTCTTTGGCGGATCATGAAGTTGAAGAGCTTGCACGTCAAGCTTTGCAAATTGAGAAACACTACGGCCGCCCAATGGATATTGAGTGGGCTAAAGATGGTCATAATGGGCGTTTGTATATCGTTCAAGCTCGTCCTGAAACGGTGCGTTCTAATCAGCAAGTCATGGAACGTTATCAACTGAAACAACAAGGAAATGTGTTAGTTGAAGGGCGTGCTATTGGGCATCGTATTGGCGCAGGGCAAGTCAAAGTGATCCATAATCTGAATGAAATGGATCGTATTCAGCCAGGCGATGTGCTGGTGACCGATATGACCGATCCTGATTGGGAACCAATCATGAAGAAGGCCGCTGCGATTGTGACCAATCGTGGTGGCCGTACTTGTCATGCTGCAATTATTGCTCGTGAGCTTGGGATCCCAGCTGTTGTTGGTTGTGGTGATGCGACAGAACGTTTAACTGAAGGCAGTCAAGTCACAGTATCTTGCGCTGAAGGTGATACCGGTTTTGTTTATGATGGTCAACTTGAGTTTGAAATTCACAGCTCTGCTGTCGATAAAATGCCTGAGCTTGATGTCAAAATCATGATGAACGTCGGCAACCCTGACCGTGCTTTTGACTTTGCTTGTTTACCTAACGAAGGCGTTGGATTAGCGAGATTAG
Organism: Providencia manganoxydans; assembly: GCF_016618195.1. NCBI lineage: Bacteria > Pseudomonadati > Pseudomonadota > Gammaproteobacteria > Enterobacterales > Morganellaceae > Providencia > Providencia manganoxydans. Next base: position 2,625,845 of record NZ_CP067099.1, on the reverse strand, counting down.
AATTTATCATCAACCGTATGATTGGTGTTCACCCAAGAGCGTTACTCGAGTTTGATGCTCAAACACCTGAGCTGCAAAGCGAAATTCGTATCATGATGGCGGGTTATGATGATCCGATTGAATTCTATATTGGCAAATTAACGGAAGGCATTTCGACTCTTGCAGCCGCATTTTGGCCTAAACGCGTTATCGTCCGTCTATCTGACTTTAAATCTAACGAATATGCCAACCTTGTTGGTGGTGATATTTATGAGCCAGAAGAAGAAAACCCGATGTTAGGTTTCCGTGGCGCGGGCCGTTATGTTTCAGATAGCTTCCGTGATTGTTTTGCACTTGAGTGTGAAGCGGTAAAACGTGTGCGTAATGATATGGGCCTTACTAACGTTGAAGTTATGATCCCATTCGTTCGTACCGTTGCTCAAGCTGAAGCTGTGGTTGCTGAATTAGCAAAACATGATTTGAAACGTGGTGAGAATGGCTTGAAAGTCATTATGATGTGTGAAATTCCATCAAATGCATTGTTGGCGGACCAGTTCCTTGAACATTTTGATGGCTTCTCAATAGGTTCAAATGATATGACTCAGCTTACATTAGGCTTAGATAGGGACTCAGGTGTGGTTTCTGAGTTGTTTGATGAGCGTAATGATGCAGTAAAAGCGATGCTATCGATGGCAATAAAAGCGGCCAAACGCCAAAACAAATATGTTGGTATTTGTGGTCAAGGCCCATCGGATCACCAAGATTTTGCACAATGGCTGGTTGAAGAAGGAATTGATAGCCTTTCACTTAACCCAGATACTGTTGTTAAAACTTGGCTAACATTAGCTGATTAACAAGAAGTTAATCTATTATTTAAGACTAGTGTCTCAAAAAAGCCGGTAATAATATTGCCGGCTTTTTTTATTAATCAAATAGAATATATCAATTACTGATATTTATATAAACTATCAAATATGTTCATACAAGTAATATAAGTAATGCTGTATGCATAATAATGAATAAGTATTTACTCACATAGCTTAAACTAAAAAGTTAATGAACCGATCCATTAGTGTTAATCGTTTTGAGTTAAATTTAATTGTGTTATATAAATAGATATATAAAGGATTATAAAATAGTTTTATTTACTCCAAATCGGAGTAATTAGCGTGAGTACACAATATGATGATTTACAAGGTAACAGCCTTGTTAAAGTGAATAATATTCATGTTGGAAGGTCAAGATAAAAAAAAAAGCCTATCATGGGCTGACAGGCAAAGACTACACACAGCAATTCGATTGAGACAGCCACGCTTTAGCTTAAATAAGCATGGCTTTGAGATCCGTATTGAGTGAAACGTAATTTATTACATTAATGATAATTTAATTAAAATTAATCTTCATTAAGAAGACTCTCAATATAATTGTTAGTAGCTGTATCATAAAGAGAATTCGTTTCGACGAAAAAGATAATATCACAAATATGATTGAAAACTAACATTAGTCTGTTAAATATTGTTTCTAAATATTAATGGGGATAATAATTAATCCAACAGTGCACTTAAATTGTTGTGCACTGTTGGTGAATTTAAAGCTAAATTATTTCTTACTCATAAATTCGTCGTGAAGAAACTTTTCTGTTTCATCAAGGTTTTCATTGGGTACTGCAACTTCATTCATCCATGCTTTTAATAAACTATATGAAACGGCAAGTACGACAGGGCCGATAAACAAACCAATCATACCGAATGAAAGAATACCGCCAATAACCCCAACAAGTATTAATACCATCGGCAAGTCAGCCCCCATTTTAATTAACCAAGGGCGTAACACCCCATCCATGGTAGCGACGACCGCAGCCCAAATCGCTAAAATAATTGCCCATGTGGTATCGCCAGTCCAAAACAACCAAATCACTGAAGGCACCATGACCAGTAAAGGGCCAAGCTGAGCGACGCAGCAAATAAAAAGTAAGACAGTTAAAATCGCCGCATAGCTAATGCCTGAGAGTGCCAAGCCAATCCCGCCGACGATAGCTTGGATTAATGCCGTGACAACGACACCCAGAGCAACTGCTCGGATAGATTGAGCGGCTAAGACAACCGCAGCATCGCCGCGAATTCCAGCTAAGCGTACCGCAAAATGGCGAATACCTAACATGACAGATTCACCTTTCAGATATAGTAAGCCACTGAATAATAACATCAGCATGAGATGGAACATAAAACGCCCCGCATTGATAGCTTGAGCAATAAACCATCCTGCTGCTTGACCAAAGTATGGCTGAACTTTAGCTAATAAGGCGTTACCACCACTGGCGACTAAGCTGTGCCAAGCGTAATAAATTTTTTCACCCACGAATGGCAGTGTATTTAACCATTCTAAATCTGGAAAACGTAGGCTGTTGGGTGATTTAGCTAAATCAATAAGAGGTGCACTATTTTGAATGATGCTGCCAATCAAGATCCCTAAAGGAATGACGAACAGCAGCAATATTAAAGAAACCATGATTAAGGCGGCAAGCCAACGTTTGTTCCAGAGTCTTGCTTCTATTCGTAAAAGGAGGGGCCATGTAGCGATGACCATCATACCTGCCCAAACAAATCCAAGAATAAAAGGGTTCAATACCCAAAAGCATGCGGCAATCATTAAAATGATTGAGGCAAATCCGAAGATCAACTTGGGTAAGTCGAGCCTTTTTTGCGATTTTTCCATCAATGACTAATCCTTAACAAATAAAAACACTGCAAGTGAGCCGTTTTTTCAGGTGAAAATAACGTAATTTTTTTTCGCGATCAAAAAAAAACAATATTGTGATATGGTTCTTCACTGACAATGTCATCAGCGATTGTATTCTCTTTAACTTAAAGACTACAGGTTGTACAGGGGAAGCCCTATCAACCAATAAAGCACTATTGTGCTACTTAAAATAAAGATAGTACATAACGAGTAATGCGAACACTATACTCTAAATATTTTGAGGTGCAGCTAGACGACAAGTGCACGAGTCACTAGAGCCTATAAAGCGGCGTGACGGAGGTCGTCACCATCCCTAAATGAAAGGTGTTGCATCTTGAAGTATCACGAGTATAAACAACAAGAGTCATCGTTAATAATGATCCCGCGTATAACTGAAGCACCTCATTTAAGTAAACTTGTCATTGAATTCCTGCAACAGCTGCAAGAGCAAGGCTTTACCGGTGATAATGGTACTAGCTATGCAGAGCGTTTATCAATGGCAACAGACAATAGTATTTATCAGCTACTACCACAGGCTGTTGTGTTTCCACGTTCTAGTGCTGATGTGCAAATAATTACCCGCGTTGCAGGGCTCGCAAAGTTTCGTGAATTAACGTTCACACCGAGAGGCGGGGGAACGGGGACGAATGGTCAATCGCTAACCGAAGGGATAGTGGTTGATATGTCACGTTATATGAATCGTATTTTAGAAATAAACCCTGAGCAAGGTTGGGTAAAGGTTGAAGCCGGTGTGATCAAAGATCAGCTGAACCAATTCCTTAAACCTTATGGTTATTTTTTCTCTCCAGAGCTTTCCACCAGTAACCGTGCGACCTTGGGCGGTATGATTAATACGGATGCTTCTGGACAAGGTTCTTTAGTTTATGGAAAAACCTCGGATCATGTTCTTGGGGTAAAAGCCGTATTATTGGGAGGAGAGTGCATTGATACACGCGCTATGCCTATTGCACTCGCCCAATCGATTGCGTCAGAAGACTCGGTGACTGGACGTATTTATAAAACCGTCTTAGAGCGTTGTTTAGAACAACGCCCTCTGATTGAAGAGAAATTTCCAAAACTTAACCGCTTTTTAACGGGTTATGATTTACGCCATGTCTTTAATGACGACCTTAGTGAATTCGATCTGACTCGTATCTTAACCGGTTCTGAAGGCTCTCTCGCCTTTATTACGGAAGCAACCCTTGATATCACGCCATTACCTAAAGTGCGTCGTCTGGTGAATGTCAAATACGATTCATTTGAATCTGCTTTGCGTAACGCACCGTTTATGGTGCAAGCTAAAGCGTTATCCGTTGAAACCGTTGATTCGAAGGTACTTAACCTTGCTCGTGAAGATATCGTTTGGCATTCAGTTAAATCACTGATCACCGATATCCCTAATAAAGAGATGCTAGGTCTCAATATCGTTGAGTTTAGTGGTGATGATGAAAATGAGATTAATAGTTTAACGGAAAGCCTCTGTCAGCGCTTAGATGAGTTGATGGCTAGTCAGCAAGCAGGGGTTATTGGCTATCAGGTTTGTGGTGACTTGGAAGATATTAACCGTATCTACAATATGCGTAAAAAGGCCGTTGGTCTGCTAGGTAATAGCAAGGGGGCAGCCAAGCCTATCCCATTTGTTGAAGATACCTGTGTGCCACCAGAGCATTTAGCGGACTATATCGTCGAGTTTCGCGCCTTACTGGATCACCATAAACTGAATTATGGCATGTTTGGGCATGTGGATGCGGGGGTTTTACATGTACGCCCTGCATTAGATATGTGCGATCCGCAACAAGAAATATTAATGAAACAAATTTCAGATGACATTGTGGCATTAACGGCGAAATATGGTGGCCTACTGTGGGGAGAGCACGGAAAAGGCTTTAGAGCACAATACAGCCCTGAGTTTTTTGGGGAAGTATTGTATGCAGAACTGCGTAATATAAAAGCCGCTTTTGATCCGGATAACCGTCTTAACCCCGGGAAAATTTGTCCTCCAGCGGGTATCGATGCGCCTATGAAACAAGTCGATGCGGTAAAACGTGGAACCTACGATAGACAAATACCAGTGCAAGTTCGTCAACAGTTTCGTGGGGCGATGGATTGTAATGGCAATGGCCTCTGTTTTAACTTTGATGTGAAAAGCCCGATGTGCCCATCAATGAAAATCAGTGGCCAACGTATCCATTCACCAAAAGGTCGGGCAACGTTAGTCCGTGAATGGTTGCGTTTACTTTCTGAGCAAGGTGTCACCCCTGAGAGCTTAGAACAGGGGATTAAAGAAAATCGTCCATCATTGCGTGGCTTGATTGATAAAACACGTAATACATGGCGTGCCCAAAAAGGGGATTACGATTTTTCTCATGAGGTCAAAGCGGCCATGTCGGGTTGTTTAGCCTGTAAAGCATGTTCAACCCAGTGCCCAATTAAAATTGATGTACCTTCATTTAGGTCAAAATTCTTAGCGCTCTACCATGGTCGTTATTTAAGACCTGTTCGTGATCATATTGTTGCAGGGGTTGAAGCGACTGCACCGATGCTATCAAAAGCTCCCGGTGTATTTAACTTTTTCTTACGCCAGCCGTGGGTGCAAAAACTGAGTGAACAGACTATCGGTATGGTGGATTTACCGTTATTTTCTCAGCCTACGCTAAAACAAGAATTATCAGGACATGCGGCAATCACGGTAACACTAGAGCAATTAGAAACAATGTCACCTTCCCAGCGAGAAAAATATGTGCTGGTGGTTCAAGATCCATTTACCAGTTATTACGATGCAAAAGTGGTAGCTGATTTTGTTAAATTGATTGAAAAATTGGGTTTTAACCCTGTTTTACTGCCATTTTCACCAAATGGTAAAGCACAACATATTAAAGGTTTTCTTGCTCGTTTTGCTAAAACCGCACAGAAAACGGCAGATTTCCTGAATCGAGTGGCTAAACTTCAGTTACCGATGGTAGGGGTCGATCCTGCTTTGGTTCTATGCTATCGCGATGAATATCATGAAATATTAGGTCAGCAACACTGCCGTTTTACTGTACAACTAGCTCATGAATGGTTGAGCACATTGCCTGAACCTCAACAAATGGCTACCTTGACGTCAGATCCATGGTATTTCTTTGCTCACTGCACTGAAACAACCGCTCTACCAAATAGTGGCGCACAGTGGGTTAATTTGTTTAAGCGTTACGGACAAGAGTTAAAAAATATCAGTGTAGGTTGTTGTGGAATGGCGGGAACTTATGGCCATGAAGTGGCTAATCTCAAAAATTCAAAAGGCATCTATAATTTGTCGTGGAAACCTGCGATGGATAATTTGCCAAAAGCGCGTTGTTTAAGCACGGGATACTCATGTCGTAGCCAAGTGAAACGGATGGAAAATATACAAATAAAACACCCAATACAAGCTTTGCTGGAGATAATCGGATGATTTGGAAACGTAAATTTACGCTTGAGCAGATGTCAGCAATGGCAAAAGATTGCATGTTAGGTCATTTAGGCATTGAAATCACATGTTATGGTGACGATTATATTGAAGGGACTATGCCTGTTGATAATCGCACTAAACAGCCATTTGGTTTGTTACATGGTGGGGCTTCTGTGGTACTGGCCGAATCATTAGGTTCTATTGCAGGTTATCTGTGCAGTGAAGGGGAACAACGCGTAGTGGGGTTAGAGATTAATGCCAATCATATTCGTTCGGCAAGAGAAGGGCTGGTGAAAGGTGTTTGCAAACCTATTCATTTAGGGCGCCGTCAACAAGTATGGAGCATTGATATTTTTAATGAAAAAGATCAATTGTGTTGCACTTCTCGTTTAACTACCGCGGTCCTTTCTGATTAGTCGCTTTTAGCCTCAAGTGAGTTAGACTTGAGGCTCTTTCAACTTTTTCAGCATAATTTCAATATTAGGTTTATTATTTAAGTTGTATAATAAATGTATCTTTATTATTTTGTGCGATTTTTATGTATCTCTTAGTACACAAAATTAAAAAAAATGTAAAATAATTTAACTGTTTATATTTAATAGGTTAGCACTCATTTTTACTGTTTTTGCTGAGTTAATAGACTACGAATGGGTGAAAAATGAGCTAAAATAGGTATAACCTCTCAAAACAAATGGTTGAAGTGACAAGGGTTATCGTTACCATAGGACAAACGGAGTTAATCTCCTGATAACTGGCTGAAAAGCCATGAAAATTGTGGGGTCAAAATGACTGCAAAAGTGAATGACAATGTAGAAACGTTTTCTATTGATGAAACCAATTGGCAAGGTGTCAATCTGACTGATAGCGCAGCGAAACAAATTAAAAAATTGATGGAGCAGAATCCTGATACTAAAGGGCTTTCGCTAGGGGTTAAACAGTCGGGCTGTGCTGGTTTTGGTTATGTTTTTGAAATGATCAAAAACCCAACAGATGATCATTTACTCTTTGAACACGATGGGGCACGCCTTTATGTGCCGAAACAAGCAATGCCATTTATTGATGGTACCGTTGTTGATTATGTCCAAGAAGGGCTAAATCGCATCTTTAAATTTAATAACCCGAAAGCCCAACATGCCTGTGGGTGTGGTGAAAGCTTCGGCGTTTAACATGTGAAGTCAGATTATGTCTCAGAGCAATGTAGAAATTGGCGATGAAGTTCAAAGCTGGCTAGATGACCAGCGATATAAAGAAGGTTTCTTTACGAATGTCGCCACAGATGAAATGGCTAAAGGGATCAACGAAGACGTGGTCCGAGCGATTTCTGCGAAACGAAATGAACCTGAGTGGATGCTAAAATTCCGCCTTGATGCATATCATCACTGGAAAGGAATGGAAGAGCCACACTGGTTAAAAGCCCATTATCCAAATTTAGATTATCAAGAATATAGCTACTACTCAGCACCTTCTTGTGGTTCATGTGATGATACTTGTGGTTCGCAATCAGGTGCGACACAGGCAACTGGCGTCACTGAAACCAATAATTATCTTACCGCTGAAGTTGAAGATGCTTTCAACCAGCTGGGGGTTCCTGTCCGTGAAGGCGCAAAAGTTGCGGTTGATGCAATTTTTGACTCCGTGTCAGTATCCACCACTTATCGTGAAGATCTTGCTAAGCATGGCATTATTTTCTGTTCATTCAGTGAAGCAATCCAAGAGTATCCTGAGTTAGTGCAAAAATACCTTGGTACGGTTGTTTCCAGTCACGATAACTTCTTTGCGGCCTTAAACGCAGCAGTTGCTTCAGATGGTACCTTTGTTTATATCCCGAAAGGGGTGCGTTGCCCAATGGAATTATCGACTTACTTCCGAATTAATGCAGCAAAAACAGGGCAATTTGAGCGGACCATTCTAGTTGCCGATGAAGGCAGCTACGTGAGTTATATTGAAGGCTGTTCTGCGCCTGTCCGTGATAGTTATCAGCTGCATGCTGCGGTTGTTGAAGTCATTATTCATAAAGATGCTGAAGTCAAATATTCCACAGTACAAAACTGGTTCTCAGGTGGTGACAGTGATACGGGAGGGATCCTGAACTTTGTGACCAAACGTGCATTATGTGAAGGTGAAAACTCCAAAATGTCGTGGACACAGTCAGAAACCGGTTCTGCTATTACATGGAAATACCCGAGTGTTATCTTGAAAGGTGATAACTCAGTGGGTGAGTTTTTCTCTGTTGCGTTGACTAATGGTAACCAGCAAGCCGATACAGGGACTAAGATGATCCATATCGGGAAAAATACCCGTTCAACGATTATTTCTAAAGGTATCTCTGCGGGCAAGAGCCAAAACAGCTATCGTGGTTTAGTGAAGATATTACCAAGTGCACATAATGCACGTAACTTCACCCAATGTGACTCGATGTTGATTGGTACTCAATGCGGCGCTCACACATTCCCTTATGTTGAAGTCAAAAACAATACTGCTCAACTAGAACATGAGGCAACCACCTCTCGTATTGGTGAAGATCAATTGTTTTATTGCTTACAACGTGGAATTAGTGAGGATGATGCTATATCCATGATCGTAAATGGTTTCTGTAAAGATGTTTTCTCAGAGCTCCCGTTAGAGTTTGCAGTGGAAGCACAGAAATTGCTGGCAATCAGCCTAGAGCATAGCGTGGGTTGATCACAATAAGAGTTTATGCGCAAAAGCGCTAAAGGCATGTTGATATGTTAAGTGTTAAAAATTTACATGTAAGTGTTGAAGGTAATGAAATATTAAAAGGCTTATCATTGGAAGTGAAACCGGGTGAGGTTCACGCCATTATGGGGCCAAATGGTTCGGGTAAAAGTACGTTATCTGCAACCCTTGCGGGTCGTGAAGAGTATGAAATCGACAGTGGTGAAGTGACCTTCAAAGGTAAAGATCTGCTAGAGCTTGATCCTGAAGAACGCGCTGGTGAAGGGGTTTTCCTTGCTTTCCAATACCCAGTAGAAATCCCTGGTGTCAGTAACCAATTTTTCCTGCAAACTGCGGTAAACGCGGTTCGTGAATACCGTCAGCAAGAAGCATTAGACCGCTTTGACTTCCAAGATTTTATTGAAGATAAAATTCAATTATTGGAAATGCCTGAAGATCTGCTAACACGCTCAGTAAACGTTGGTTTCTCGGGTGGTGAAAAGAAACGTAATGATATTTTGCAAATGGCGGCCTTAGAGCCACAGCTATGCATTTTAGATGAAACCGACTCAGGTTTAGATATCGATGCATTGAAAACTGTTGCAAATGGTGTCAATTCACTGCGCTCTCCAGAACGTTCATTTATTATCGTGACGCACTACCAGCGCATTCTAGATTACGTCAAACCTGATTTTGTTCACGTGTTATATCAGGGGAAAATCATCAAATCAGGTGATTTCAGCTTGGCGAAAAAACTGGAGGAGCAAGGTTATGGCTGGCTTATTGACCAACAGTGAGAGAGCAGGTAAACGTGGTCAAGTCGCTGCTTTAAATGAGCAAGCCATGGCGCGTTTTGCAACACTTTTCGAACAACGTGCAGGTGCTAAATCGCATCATGCAGCAGCACATTGGGAAAAGGCTAAACAAGTTGGTTTACCACCGTTTCGTCATGAGGACTGGCACTACACCCCTTTGCATACGGTATTAAAAACCCAATATCACTTTGCTGAGCAATCTATTAATGAGCAAGCGTGTGAGGCATTAGCACTATCAATAGACGCTTATCGAATTGTCATGATTGATGGTCGTTATAGTTCAGCGTTGAGCTCAATTGATATGGGGCCATTCCAAGTTGCTTTGTTAGATAATCAAGATCTTTTGCCTGATGCAGTGAATAGCGAGATCTTCTTACACTTAACTGAAAGTCTTGCACAGCAACCGATTGTGATCCACCTTGCCGCCAATCAAGTGGCACAGAAGCCTCTTTATCTTCTGAATATTTCCAGTGGAAATGAAGGCACAGAGGTCAATACGAGCCAATATCGTTATCATATTGCGCTAGGTGCAAATAGTCAGGCTCAAGTTATTGAGCACTTTGTCAGCACAAATGACTGTGCTCACCTGACAGGTAGCCGTTTGACCGTTGAAGTCGGTGATAATGCGCAATATCAGCATTTTAAACTGAACAATGAGAACCATCGTTCACAGCATTTTGCTCACAATGACATTGTAGTTGGTCGTGATAGCCAAGTGCTTAGCAGCAGCTTTTTACTGGGTGGGGCACTAACGCGTCATCATACTAGTGCTCAGCTGACAGGGGAAAATGCTAATTTATCACTGAATAGCTTATTATTGCCGAAAGATAACGAAATTGTGGATACGCGCACTTATCTTGAACATAACGCAAGCCATTGTGAAAGCAGACAATTACATAAAGTCATTGCAATGGATAGCAGTAAAGCGGTATTTAACGGCATGATTAAAGTCGCACCGAGCGCCTTAAAAACTGATGGTCAGATGGGGAATCATACCTTATTACTTGGAGAGCAAGCTGAAGTTGACACCAAACCTCAGTTAGAAATCTATGCTGACGATGTAAAATGTGGCCATGGTGCAACAGTGGGACGTATCGATGATGAACAGTTGTTCTACCTACGTTCAAGAGGGATCGACGGCAAAGCTGCAAAACATATGATTATTATCGCATTTGCTGCTGAGTTAACCGAATCAATTGGTTCAGATGAACTCAAACAAGCGGTTATGGCGAATATACGTCGACGCTTAGCAGAGGTTTAATACGCAAATGACATACAACGTAGCAGCAGTAAGGCAGGATTTTCCTGCCTTGTCTCAAAATATCAATAATCACCCGTTGGTTTATCTTGATAGTGCAGCTAGCGCACAGAAGCCTCTTCAAGTGGTTGAAAAAGAGAGCGAGTTTACGTTGCACCATTATGCTGCGGTACATCGGGGTATTCATACCTTAAGTGCCCAAGCGACAAGTATGATGGAAGAAGTTCGTCAAAAAGCGGCTGATTTTATCAACGCTTCGTCTGCCGAAGAAATTGTCTTTGTCAAAGGCACTACAGAAGCGATTAATTTGGTTGCGAATACCTTTGGTCGCAAGTTCATTAGTCAGGGTGACAACATCATCATTACTGAGATGGAGCATCATGCGAATATTGTGCCATGGTATATGTTAGCTGAAACTATTGGCTGTGAAATTCGTGTGCTTCCTGTTTCCGATAATGGTGAACTGGAACTTGCTGAGCTTGAAGCATTAATTGATGCCAAGACCCGTTTACTGAGTTTTACTCACATCTCTAATGTTCTAGGCACTGTTAACCCAGTTAAAGCGATCATAACGCAGGCTCGCTCATTTGCAGCCTCTTGTGGGGCTCAGCTTCACGTATTAGTTGATGGTGCGCAAGGTGCGATGCACAGTGTTGTTGATGTACAAGATTTAGATTGTGATTTTTATACCTTTTCTGGGCACAAACTGTATGGTCCAACAGGAATTGGTGTACTTTACGGTAAAAAATTGCTATTAGATGACATGCCGCCATGGGAAGGCGGCGGAGCTATGATCCGCAATGTTAGCCTAAAAAAAGGGATCACTTATGCAGATGCGCCATGGCGCTTTGAAGCAGGAACCCCAAACGTCAGTGCGATTATTGGCTTAGGCGCTGCTTTTGATTATCTCAATACTTTGGGAAGAACAGTGGCATTTGCTTATGAAAAGTCGATTATGTCCTATGCATCGCAAAAATTGAAAGAAGTTCCTTCATTAGTTTTATATGGCAATGAGCAGCGGGAAGGAGTACTTGCTTTCAATTTGGGTGAGCATCATGCTTATGATGTCGGCTCATTTTTAGATCAATATGGTATTGCAATACGTACAGGTCATCACTGTGCATTACCATTGATGGAACGGTATAAAGTTCCAGCAATGTGTCGTGCTTCTGTTGGGATCTATACAACAAAAGAAGAGATAGATTCTTTATTCAATGCATTACAACGGATTAAAAAATTGTTAGGCTAAGTGCTATAGCTTGATTGTTTTTGTCATCATTGACTGAAAAGCCAATAATAAATTGGCTTTTTGTTTATGGGCTGAATGATCGTTGTCATCAACAATCAATGTAACCTTAGAACTTAGATTAAATAAGGAAAGTAGTATGCCAGCTTTGCCCGATGAACATAAATTACTGCGCAATTTCTCACGTTGTCAGGACTGGGAAGAACGTTATCTGTATATGATAGAGTTAGGTGGACGTTTAACTGCTTTAACAGAACAACAGCGTAGTGATAGTAATCTGATTGCGGGTTGTCAAAGCCAAGTTTGGATTGATATGCAAAAACAAGCCGATGGGCAGATTATTTTTGCGGGTGATAGTGATGCGGCAATTGTAAAAGGGCTAGTTGCAATCGTAATTATTCTTTTTCAGGGTAAAACTGCAGAGCAAATTTTAGCTGTGGATGTTAAAGCTTTTTTCTCTCAGCTTGCGCTAGAGCAGCATTTAACTCCCTCGCGGACTCAAGGTTTAAACGCGATGATCCGCACAATCCTTACGCGCGCAGCACAATTACAATAACTATCCAATGAGTGGAAGAGATGGTTTCTCCACTCGTTTTCGCCTTAATCCTATCAACATTTTTTCCTTAAATTGTTAATTTATTTGCTGACTGTATCTCGCTGTTTCATAAGCAAAGCAATGATTATTACTCATAATATATTCAATAGGTATTAAAGATATGTAGTATAGTTGCTATTATGTACATCTTAGCGTGATACAAATGTTGTTTTTTCCTTGGAGTCGGTATGAAAAAAGTGTTAACTGCAGCAAGTTTGTTTGTAGCGAGTGCGTTGCTGTCACCAGTGCAAGCAATGGATTATCCATTACCTGATGGCAATACACGCCTGATCGGGGAAAACTCAATTTATGTTGTTCCTAATGATGGTCGCTCGTTAGAAATGATTGCCAGTGAGCATCAAATTGGATTACTTGCAATGTTAGAAGCTAATCCCGGTACTGATCCCTATTTACCTGAGGCAGGCAAAGAACTGATCATCCCTTCACAGATGCTACTGCCTTCAACACAAAGAAGCGGCATAGTCCTTAACCTAGCTGAATTAAGACTTTATTACTATCCAGCAGGAAAGGATGAGGTGGTGGTCTACCCAATAGGAATTGGTCAATTAGGTCGTGATACACCTGAAATGGTCACATCAGTCAGCCAGTTAATTAAAGATCCGACATGGACACCTACAGCGAATATTCGTAAAAATTACGCTAAAGAAGGAATTACATTGCCGGCGGTTGTTCCTGCGGGACCAGATAACCCAATGGGCTTATATGCATTGCGTCTATCCTATGGTCATGGTGAATATTTGATCCACGGTACTAATGCTGATTTTGGTATCGGCATGCGCGTTAGTTCTGGCTGTATTCGTTTGCGTCCTGACGATATTGAAGCGTTATTTAAAACCGTTCCTAAAGGAACACGTGTTCAAGTTGTGAACCAGCCGGTTAAATATTCTAAAGAGCCAGACGGTAGCTATTATATTGAAGTGCATCAACCGCTGTCTAAAAAGCCAAGTGATGATCCTCAGACAATGCCAATTGCTTTGAGTGATGATTTTAAACGCTTTCTTGAAAATGAAGAAATAGATAAAGCGCTAGTCGAAAAAGAGCTGGCAAGACGTTCAGGGTTGCCAGTTAAGGTGAATAAAGGGCAGGACGCTGAAATACAGTCTCAGTATGAGCCTGAATATGCATCAAGCGAAGATCAGCAGGATGAAAGTGCTAATGAGCAAGGCAAATATCCAGAGCTAAAGCCAATTGACTCGTTTACTATTTCTCAACCACAGCCAATCTATAACGAATCAATAAACTAACCAGCAAAAAATAAGGGCCTAAATTAAGGCCCTTTATAAAGAAATGAGTTAAAGAACATTCCGTTAACTCATTGCCAGTTCAAACTTACTTTTTGTAAGAACGAACTTGGTTGTCTAGACGTTGGTTAGCACGAGCTGCTTCTTGTTGTGCAGTTTGTACTTCAGCACGGATAGTCTGAACATCGTTGCTCAGCTGATCAACTTTACCATTCAGCGTTTGCACGTCTGAAGAGAGTTTTTGCACTTCAGTGCTGTTAGAAGAACAACCCGCCAGTAATGCTGAAGCTAATACGATAGAGCCCAGTACAATTTTAGTACGAATCATTATTTTACCCTCTAGATAGATTTATCTTGAAAATATAAAAGTAAGCTACCAACAAAATAGATATCAGACAGTCATTCTACATCTACTTATTCCATATGAACAACGTTATGCATTTATGGAATGGTGCTCACTTAGTCTTATGCTAGTACTTAATTTCCGTTTTTGCTAGAAATACTTTACGCCGGAGAGTAGGAAAAATAAGAAAAAATTTAATTTTTGGCTCACGCGGCTATTATTTAATCAAATCAGTTGCATTCTGAGATATACGTCTAATATAGCAAATGAATAATAGATTGCAATAAAGCCATAAATTGAAAAATTCTCTAATGAAAGCATTTTATGTTAAACCGAAAATAGCACCTCAGTTTTGCTTCAAGTGGGCGATTTAACTTAAGTTAATGGAGGGGAGGATTTATTGGTTGGATAAAAATCGGTGAGAGCAAAGTATCAAGACTTGGCATTCCAAATAATTAGAGGGCGAGCAGGCATATAGAAAAGAAAGTGTTCGACGTGAGTGAGCTCGATTATTAATGTTTAACCAAAAGCGTTGTAACTTGCAGTAGGATGAATATAACCAAAATAAAAAGCGGAAACACAAATGTCCCCGCTTTCATCAAATATCGAAACCTTATACCGTGATTAAACAGTAGAATCGATTATTATAATACATGTACTGAAGAGGTATTTGTCGTACCACTTGGCACTAACGCACCAGACACCATGACAATCGCATCACCTTCTTTCGCTAATCCACTATTCAGTGCTGCACGCTTACCTTCACGATAAAAATCATCAGTAGAAGTAAAACCACCTACCATCATAGGTACTACGCCTTTGACTAATAATAGCTGACGCGCGGTTTCTTCATTGGTAGTTAACGCTAAAATAGGGGCTGTTGGGAAGTATTTACGTACTGATTTTGCCGATTTACCACCAAAAGTTGCGACGACGATCAGAGGAACATCTAATTTTTCAGACATTTCAACTGCGCCACGGCAAACGGCTTCGGTAACGCGTAAGCGCTGACCTGGTTTTTGGCTATCAATACGTGATGGCATAACACGGTCAGTACGTTCACAAATTGTTGCCATGATGGTGACAGCTTCAATAGGGTATTTACCTTTGGCACTTTCACCCGATAGCATAACCGCATCGGTCCCATCGATAATTGCGTTAGCAACATCACCAGCTTCTGCGCGGGTAGGGCGTGGATTTTTGATCATTGAATCTAACATTTGTGTTGCAGTAATAACAACTTTACGTGCAGCAACACATTTTTCAATCATCATTTTTTGTGCAAAAATAACTTCTTCAACGGGGATTTCAACACCCAAATCACCACGAGCAACCATGATGCCGTCAGACGCTTCTAAGATTTCATCAAAGTTGTTTAAACCTTCTTGGTTTTCGATCTTAGAAATGATTTGAATGTTTTCTCCACCATGTTTTTTCAGGTGAGCACGAATTTCTTCAACATCAGAGCGTTTACGGATAAAGGAGGCAGCAACAAAGTCAACGCCTTGTTCACAACCAAACACCAAATCTTCTTTATCTTTATCTGCAAGTGCAGGTAAACCAATGGAAACACCTGGTAGGTTAACGCCTTTTTTCTCGCCTAAATCACCGTTATTTAAGACTTCACAGATTACCTCAGTCGCAGTGACATCTTTGACTTTCATGCCAATGAGCCCATCATCGACCAAAACAGTATCGCCTGCGTTGAGATCTGAAGTTAAACCTGAGTATGTGACAGCAACTTTATCTTTATTACCAATTACTGAGGTATCAGTAGTAAATGTGAATGTCTGGCCTGCAACGAGAGAGACGTCATTACCGCCTTCCAATTTCATAGTGCGGATTTCTGGGCCTTTAGTATCAAGCAAGATAGCTGCTTGTTTACCTGTTCTTGCGCAAACTGCGCGTAGGTTTTTAATGCGTTGACCATGCTCTTCATAGTCGCCGTGAGAGAAGTTAAGACGCATGACATTCATGCCTGCATCAAGAAGTTGACTTAATTTTTCTTCTGATTCGGTTTTTGGGCCGATGGTACAAACAATTTTCGTTTTTTTCATGGCAGTCTATCTAAAGGTTATAAAAGAAATCGGTATTGTCGCCTGATCTCATGAAGCACACTGACTTGTCAGTGTTGCGCAACGTATTGTAGTAAGAATAGGCGACAGTCTGGTGTTTAATGCAATTATGTTGTGAATTAGATCTCATATTTTATTGTCATTATTGTAGTTCTGATCTAATACACAAAAGCTAACTTACTGATTTGTTTCTAGTGAAACCTTTCAGCTTGTGCGCTTATTATAGACAACAAAAAACTGTGAGACAAATCAAATTTTTAAAAATTAGATTAAGAGGCAATACAGATCAAAAGAAATGATGATTTTAGGTGAATGAGTTGCGCAACAAAAGAGAAAGACTGAAATATTGATAATCGTTGAGGTAGCGTATTGAAATAATGAATATTCTAGAATGGTGCGTCCGAGTAGACTCGAACTACCGACCCCCACCATGTCAAGGTGGTGCTCTAACCAACTGAGCTACGGACGCATCGTGATTTCGTTGACGTTGTGAAATGGTGCGTCCGAGTAGACTCGAACTACCGACCCCCACCATGTCAAGGTGGTGCTCTAACCAACTGAGCTACGGACGCATCGTGATTTCGTTGACGTTATGAAATGGTGCGTCCGAGTAGACTCGAACTACCGACCCCCACCATGTCAAGGTGGTGCTCTAACCAACTGAGCTACGGACGCGCTTCAAAACTGTCAAGGTGACAACGGGAACGAATATTAACGTCCTGTTGTCGTTCTGGCAAGGGGAAAATGTATTTTCGTGATAGTTTGCTCGTATTTACAGCGACTAAGCGAAAAATACATCTCCCTAAGATATTAACCTGCTGATTATTCGTTCAATTAACGTGTTGAACGTAATAAAACGAAGCTATCAGGCTGCTTATGGATCCACCAAATACGTCCTGCCATACCAATTGCAGAAGCACTCAGACCGATAATAAAACCAATCCAAAAACCTTGAGGGCCCATTGGTTCGGCAAACAGATCCGTTAACGCTAGAGCGTAGCCAATTGGTAATCCTAATAGCCAGTAAGCAGTAAAAGTAATAAAGAAGATCGAACGTGTATCTTTATAACCACGCAGAATACCTGCGCCAATAACCTGTACTGAGTCTGAAAGTTGATAGATTGCTGCAAATAGCATCAAACTTGATGCCAATACGACAACTTCAGGGTTTTTGTTGTACATCAGTGCGATGGGTTCGCGCAGGGCTGCGGTAACAATTGCGGTCAAGGAAGCTAATAATAAACCGACCGCTAAGCTCGTATAGGACGATATTTTTGCCGCTTCAGTTGACTGTTGACCTAGGTTGTAACCTACACGGATTGTTGCCGCGATACCTAATGATAGCGGGAACATAAACATCACCGAACTAAAGTTCAATGCGACCTGATGCCCAGCAACAGCGACTACGCCCAGTGGTGCAACTAATAATGCAACAATGGCAAATAAGGTCACTTCAAAAAATAATGCTAATCCGATAGGCACACCTAAAACAAAAATACGTTTTAGGATAAGTGGGTCAGGGGAAGCAAACCGCAGCGTTGCATGGATGTCACGCTGCGAAGGCGCTTTTCTGACATACCAACGCATTAAGATACACATCACCCAATAAACTGATGCTGTTGCAACGCCACATCCTACGCCACCTAATGCAGGTGCGCCAAAATGCCCATAAATAAAGATATAGTTGATAGGGATATTGACCATTAAACCTAGGAAGCCAATGACCATACCTGGCTTTGTTTTGGATAATCCTTCACATTGGCTACGATAAACTTGATAGAATAAATAGCCCGGCGCACCCCACATGATAGCATGTAAAAAACGAACCGATTTATCCGCTAATTCCGCATTCATATGCGGCATATTGCCAATAATAAGTTTGCTATTATAAAGCAAAAAGATCACGCCAAGTGATAAGAAAAACGCTAACCACAGCCCTTGTTGAACTTGATTCCCTATCAAATTACGGCGACCTGAACCATTCATTTGCGCCACGATAGGCGTCAGTGCCATTAATAGCCCTTGTCCAAAAAGAATAGCCGGTAACCAAATTGAAATTCCGACAGCAACTGCTGACATCTCAATTTCACTGACACTACCTGCCATAACCGTATCCACAAACCCCATTGCAGTTTGTGAAAATTGGGCAAGAATGATCGGGATGCCGAGAGCAAGCAAGCTACGCGCTTCTGTAAAATATTTCTGCACGCACACACCTTTAGAGTAATAAATGCTAATAAAAAGAATATAAAGAAGGAAATGCCAATGATTTACGATAAATCAAATACTTACTGTTAGCGTTATATTTTAACTCTTTTAATAGTGTTAGCCAATGACTCATAAGGATGAATTTTAAATAAAGGCATTTATTGACATGCATACAGCATAAAGTTGAATAGTTATCGCCATCAACAAACCGCTCAAATCAGATAGATCTCTCAAAAATGTCAGGTAAACTGAGTCTATTAATTCAACCTACTGAGAATCATTATGTTTACAGGTATTGTTCAGGGCACGGCCCCAATTATTGAAGTTACAGAGAGAGCCAATTTTCGTACCCATGTAATGAAATTCACACCAGATCTACTCGTTGGTTTAGAAACTGGCGCTTCTGTTGCGCATAATGGTTGTTGTTTGACAGTCACAAAAATTGAAGGTGAACAGGTTAGTTTTGATTTAATCAAAGAGACTCTTAGGCTGACCAACCTTGGTGAACTACAAGTCGGTGATGTGGTTAATATAGAAAGGGCCGCTAAGTATGGTGATGAAATTGGTGGTCATGTTGTGTCGGGGCACATTGTAACGACCGCTGAAATCAGCAAGATCTTCACTTCAGAAGATAATCACCAGATTTGGTTATCTATTTATGATAAATCACTGATGAAATACATTTTGCACAAAGGTTTTGTGGCAATTGATGGTATTAGCTTAACGGTTGGAGATGTCATCAATAACCGCTTTTGTGTTCACTTGATCCCTGAAACCTTAGCGAGAACAACCTTAGGGAAAAAACGCTTAGGTGATAAAGTTAATATCGAGATCGACCCACAAACCCAAGCAATTGTTGATACAGTAGAGCGTGTGCTATTACAAAAAGAGCAAGAGAAAAAAGCACAGCAGGCTGTGTCGCAAGAGAATGATATGTAAATTGAAGTCTTAGATATTCACTAAAAAATGCTATATCACCCGTATTGTATCGGTGTTATAGCATTTAAAAGTTAGGGGAGGGGGCATCAGCCCTGTGTATTTTGTAGTTAACTATTAGTGGGTATTGCTCTAATACCTATCGTTAATTTGTTTAGTTAAACAGTTTGTTGGTAATTTTCGCTGAAGTTAATTGAAATACTCGCATTGTCACGTTCAATTGCTTCGACTAAACGTTTAAAATGCTCTGATTTTTTATGCATTTCAAGGGCTGCGGTGCTTTCCCATTCTTCAAAAACGATATAGCCATCCTCTTTAGTAATCAGATCATACTTGATGCATCCTTGCTCACGTCGACTTAATTTCGCTAAATTTTTGACGATGTCTTTAGTTAAAAATCCGTTTTTATTTTCCGTTGTGATTTGTGCGTATACAACAATACTCATTCCGTTCTCCTTATGTGTATTGAGAACTATCTTAAAGTTTGCTTTGCGATTGTATTGTAAAAAAACGAATAATCAGACTTTAAGAATGCGGAAGGTGTCATCGTAAAATATCGTTTAAAATCACGATAGAAGTGTGATTGGTCATAATAACCTGTTTCTAGCCAGCGGTAGGTATCCTGCTCTTTCAGCATAGCTTTAAGTAATTGTTCTAAACGACAATTAATCTGATATCTCTTAGGGGTAATACCATATTCTTTTAAAAATTCTTTTTGTATAAAACGTGCGCTATATCCCGTTTCATCGGCAATATCTGTGATCTTTTTAGTGGGATTGCGATAAAGAATATTGAGTATATCATCGATTAATTGGGGCTGTTTTAACGCTTTGGTACGGACAAAGCAGTCTAACAGTCCTTTAAAAGAGGAATTTGCTAAATCTAGATACCAAGGCTCTTGCCAAATGTCAGCTAAGGCGGTTGGCTTATCAGTATAAGATAATGTTCGTTCAGGGAGCAGAAAACGCACCGCATCATGGCGAACACGCAATACCATCAAATTTCCATTATTCGGTTTAGCTGTGAAGGTATCAATGCGAGGGATAACAAGTTGATATTTATTTGTTTTTATATGGTTTTCAGTAGATATGCATAACTCTTTGGATGAAACCCAAATCTCCGCGCCAGTACCCGGAAACACTTTTATTGGTACCGTAAATTTTTTAAGAATTAACACTGAGCTGATAAAACCATTCAATTCAGCAGGCGGATAATACTGTTTGAGCATAGCTTACCCATGGTGAGTTATATAATTAGCCCATGATAACCATTTTTAGGGGAAAAACTAATGAAAATAGTATTTATAGATGAACTAAGGCGCTATATCAAAAGATAGCGCCCTAGTTCAGGTTGATTAATAACGAATTACCTTGGTACGCGTATTCCTCCTTTAGCGCCTTTAGGGCTCCAAAGGATTTGCCATAATTGAATATCTCTGGCTCTGAATGCCCCAGCACATGAGTTCAAATAGTAAGTGAACATGCGTTTAAAGCGTGGCGTATAATTATCGCTAAGCTCAGGCCAACTGTCTAAAAATCGCTGATACCATGCCATTAGTGTTTTGTCATAATCAGAACCAAAATTATGCCAGTCTTCCATGACAAATTTCCCTTCACTGGATTGGCCAATATTCTCAATAGAAGGGAGCACTCCATTTGGGAAAATATATTTGCCAATCCATGAATCAACATTCACTTTGTTTTTATTTGAGCCGATGGTATGTAATAAAAATAAACCATCATCTTTAATATTCTTACGTGCAACATCAAAATAAGTGGAATAGTTTTTAGGGCCTACGTGCTCAAACATGCCAACTGAAACAATCCGATCAAATTTATCATTTAATTCACGGTAATCTTGTAAAATAATATTAACGTCAAGCCCACTACAACGCTCTTGAGCTAATTTTTGTTGCTCTTTCGAAATAGTGACACCAGTGACGGATGCGCCATAATAACGTGCAGCATAAGCGCTAAGGCCTCCCCAACCACAACCAATATCGAGTAAGCGCATACCCGGTTCTATTTGTAGCTTACGGCAGATCAAATCTAATTTATTGATTTGCGCTTGCTCAAGCGTAGTTGCTTCATTCCAATAGCCGCAGGAATATTGCATATAAGGATCTAACATTAGGGTGAAAAGATCATTACCTAAATCGTAGTGCTCTTCTCCGACAATCCATGAACGCTTCTGAGTTTGCAAATTCCTTAGGCGCGCCATTGCGACTTTCATTATATCAGTAAGATTATTGGGTAGCTTAGTATCGAGTTTCGCCTGTAAGACTTTATAGAAAAATAAATCAAGACGCTCGCAATCCCACCAGCCATCCATATAACTTTCACCGAGGCCCAGAGAGCCTTTTTGCAAAACTCTTTTAAAGAAATCGGTATTATGAACTTGAATATCAAATGGGCGGGAACCGTTGATTTCGATGCCAGCTTGGCTTAATAACGATTCTGCAATTCTTTGCCAATTTGAAACTTTACTTTTGGTTTCATCTACACAAGTGCTCATATGCTCTCCAACTTGAGATGAAGGTTTTTGAGATAGAATTTTAACTTGCTGAAAGTGTAGGGCTGCGAAGAAATAGCTTCGCAAAGACAGGGTTTGGTAATAAATATTATTGACCCTGAGTATACTCGTCATACTTCAAGTCGCAGGACCTTTTATTAGGTACGGTGACTACGTTCATAGGCGTCGGTTACATACTTTAGTACGCACCTAACAGCTGATTCATTAATCGCCTCGCTGTGACTAGAATTATTTAGAGTACAGTATTAACTCAAAAATCACTTCGGACTAAGTACTCTCCGAGTATAGAAGTGATAATTTTATTTAACAATGGCGAAAAATGTCACTTTTGATAGAAAAGTAAAATTTAGAGTAAATACGCGCAATTAGAGTTTCTAATAATGTCTGGAAGGTCAAATAAAGAGTGTCAATTTTTGATTTTTTATCAAAATCAGCCACTAAAATACAGTGGCTGATCAGAAAAGTAGTTATTGCGGCTGATATTCAGAGCTTTTTTGTGATGATTTAGAGTGATCTTTTGTATGTTGTAGAAAATAACCGATAACCATCGGAATTATTGTCACCGCCATCACCCCTGTGGTGGCTAAGAGTGGGTCGAAAGGTAACGCTGAAACCAAGAGGCTGGCTAAAAAACATAACCCAAGTTGTAAAGAATTTTGCAAAGCAGCAGCTTTACCGCTAGCTTGTGGATAGGCATTCAATGCTTTGGATACCGCTATTGGGTAAGAGGCTCCGTTCATGGTTGCCATAAAGCAGAATGGTATTAGTATCATGGTCAGTGTTGGTTCAGCATACATAGATATTAAAAATAAGATAATCATACTGACTGCATAACCTACTAATAGTAATGGAAATAATACTTCAGCTCGTAGTTTGATTAAAATAAAACGACAACCATACCCACCGACAATAAACGCTAATGTTTGTGGAATATAGCTTAATCCAATATCTGCTGGGTTGAAGCCCATATTACGTAAAATAAACGGTGATCCTGTTAGCCAAGCAAAAAATCCTGCACTACAAGATGCATAAATTAAAACGTTCCCACTAAAAATACGTGAGCTCAGTAAAGTGAAAAAGGAAATAGATTTACTTTCTGTCGCGTCAGTAGTCATCGCTTTGGGGGTGACGTTTTTTAATAACAGTGTTGGAAGTAATAATAAAATACCCACAGCCATTAAAACGATAAAAATAATTTCCCAGTCATAATGTTCCAATACCCATGCACCTAATAATGGCGCCAATGCCGGTGATAATGCAACGAGCGGCATAATAGATGCAAATACCTTTTGGGTACTCGCCGCATCATAACGGTCAATAACCAATGCTTGCCAAAGAACAGCGGCACTACAAACGCCAACAGCTTGCAAGAAACGTAGGATCAGTAACTGTGTCGCATCGGTTACCCAAAGAATACCTAAGCAGCTGAGAATAAACAGTAATAAGCCAGCAATTAAAATAGGCTTGCGTCCAAGTTTGTCTGACAAAGGTCCCCATAGCAGTTGTGCGAAGGCAAAACCAGCAAGAAAGATACTTAAGGAGGCGCTAATTGCCCCTTCAGTGGTATTTAATGCCGTTTGCATAGAGCCAAATGCAGGGAGGTACATATCGATGGCTAGAAACCCTAACATGCTCAGTCCAGCAAGGTAGAGCATAAAACCTGGGGAGTTTTTCGTCACAGTATTTGTCATAGCGATTTACTTTCTAGAGTTTACAAAATTGTTAATATGTACGCTATTGTATAGGCTATATTTTTACATTGTGAAACGGTAATATTTGGATCCTGCTATCAAAATTTTTGAAAGGTATCGTTATGTGGTCAGCGCATGCGTTAGAAGTGATTGATGCGGTTGCAAGAACCGGGAGTTTTAGTGGCGCAGCAGAGGAATTACATCGTGTCCCTTCCGCAATTAGCTATACCGTTAAGCAAGTGGAGGAATGGCTTGCTGTACCAATATTTGAACGCCGTCATCGCGATGTCGTCTTGACGGAAGCTGGGGAGATATTTATCAAGCAAGGGCGCTCAGTCATCAAAAAAATGACACAAACGCGTCATCAATGCCAACAGGCAGCTAATGGTTGGAGAGGGCAGTTTAGTATTGCTGTTGATTGTATTGTGAAACCTCAACGGACACAGCAACTGATATTAGATTTCTATCGTCATTTTCCGGATATCGAATTATATATTCACCCTGAAGTTTTTAATGGTGTATGGGATGCATTGGCTGATGGTCGAGTGGATGTAGCAATTGGGGCAACCAGAGCTTCACCCATCGGAGAACGTTACAGTTTTCGTGATATGGGCTTTATGTCATGGTGGTGTGTTGCAGCGCCAAATCACCCATTGGCAAAAATTGAAGGGAAACTAACAGATGATCAAATGCGTGATTACCCGAGTTTATGCCTTGAAGATACTTCAAGAAATCTTCCTAAAAGAGATACATGGGCATTAGATAACCAACGGCGCCTTGTGGTACCTTATTGGGAAGATGGTATGGTGTGTTTAGTTAATGAGCTGTGTGTCGGCATGGTTCCGGAACATCGCGCAGCGCCGTATTGTACGCAGGGTAAGTTAGTCCCATTAGAGTTATCACAGCCTTTTCCACCAAGCCCTTGCTGCTTAACTTGGGTTGAAAAAAATACATCACCAGCGTTGAGTTGGTTACTTGAATATCTTGGAGACAGTCAAACTCTCAACGCTGAGTGGTTAGCACCTTAACGGTTAACGGCGATAATCAATAAATGGTCCATCAGCAACAGAACGGCGCTCGACTAAACGTGGGTGCACTTCAATGGTTTGTGCGTCTTCACGCTTATTCACGATACGGTCGAGTAGCATAGTAAAGGCCATTTGGCCTAGACGTTCTTTGGGCTGGTGGATAGTGGTGAGTGCAGGGGTAAAATAGCGTGCATTACGCACATTATCATAGCCAATGATAGAAATATCTTGTGGAACACGCAGCCCCATCTCATCGGCAGCGCAAATGGCTCCCATAGCCATAATATCACCACCACAAAAGACCGCTGTTGGTTTTTGTTTGTTACTTAAGATTTGCATCATTGCTTTATAGCCGGACTCAGGTTCAAAGTCTCCCTGTACAATCCACTCATCACGTAAAGTGACTTTGGCTTCTTCCATTGCTTTTCGGAAGCCGGTGAGGCGACCAATCCCCGTGTTCCGCTCAAGTGAGCCTGGGATCACCCCAATATCACGATGCCCACGATCAATTAAGTAACGACCCGCCAAGTAACCACCATGAAATGAATTATCAATAATGCTATCAGTAAAATCACCTCGCGACGTCCCCCAATCCATAACGACCATAGGGATATTACGGTAATCTTCTAACATGCTAATGAGCTTTTCTGGGTACTCAGAGCACATCACCAGAAGGCCATCAACACGTTTTTGAGCAAGCATTTGTAAGTAAGCTTGCTGTTTACCTAAGTTATTATGTGAGTTACAAAGAATGAGTGTGTAACCTTTTTCATAACAACTGTTTTCGACAGATTCAATAACTTCTGCGAAATAAGGGGCTTCGCTCGATGTGGCAAGTAAGCCAATCGACTTAGTATGGTTAACTTTTAAACTACGAGCAACAGCACTTGGCGAATAGTTGAGTTCTTTTATCGCAGCCCAAACAGCAGCCTTAGTATCATCGGCTACGAAGCGCGTTTTATTAATTACATGGGATACAGTTGTGGTGGAGACATTAGCACGCTTCGCCACATCTTTAATCGTTGCCATGGGAAAAAAAAACTCCTGACCAATAATCGGTCTTGTTATGAATACTTATTAAAAATTACCAGCATATTGAGGCATAGTTACTTAACTGGCAATAATTTAGCGATTTGTTATGGATTTTGTCTGATCTAGCGCAAAAACAAAAGAAATAATTGATGTTATAACCTGTGATATAGACACTGGTTTTTATAAATCGTCATGTCATACTTATTTAACCTTATACAGTATAGGGTCAAATGGCTGGTTAACTGTTCTTGATAATGAGAGGAACTCATGGATACAGATTTTAAATTCGGATTATTAGCAGCAATTGGTTCTTTGGCAGTGATCATCACATTTGCAATACATATTTTTTAATTTTGCCTTTAAATAGCAAAGGTAAGATCACAAAGGGCGAGCACTGCTCGCCCTAAATGTTGCCAAAAATCAGTTAAGCAAGATTTTCTTCAACAAATTTCCAGTTTACGAGTGACCAGAAGTTTTCTAAATATTTTGGACGTGCATTACGGTAGTCAATATAGTAAGCGTGCTCCCAAATATCGACTGTCAGGATAGGCTTATCATCACCAGAGATTGGTGTTGCAGCATTAGATGTATTAACAATTGCTAAGCTACCATCTGCTTTTTTCACTAACCAAGTCCAACCGGCACCAAAGTTTTTGATTGCTGCATCGGTAAATTGTTGTTTGAAGTCAGCGAATGAACCAAATGCTTTATTTATTGCATCAGCAACTTTACCTGTAGGTTCGCCGCCTGCATTTGGTGCTAAACAGTGCCAATAGAAAGTGTGGTTCCACACTTGTGCAGCATTGTTAAAAATGCCAGCATCAGAAGTTTTAATGATTTCTTCTAGGGATTTACCTTCGAAAGCGGTACCTTTTACTAAGTTGTTGAGGTTAACAACATAAGTATTGTGATGTTTGCCATAGTGGTACTCTAACGTCTCTTCAGAGATATAAGGTTCTAGTGCATTTTTTGCATAAGGTAGAGCGGGTAGTTCAAATGACATTGCGTACTCCTTGTTTGCGTTTTAAACAACACGTATGGGTGTGATGCTCAAAGTTGAGCGAGTAATTGTCTTTTTAATCATGTACATACTAAAATATAGCGCACTGTATGTATCATTTTATCGTCATTAGCGCATTATACCACAATAAAAATATGGTCATGTGCATCATTGTACTATATTAACAAATTCAGCATATAAATACATCGTAAAATCATATAGATAATAAAGCCTAAAATCACAAAATGCGTTTGCTAGAATAAAGCTAATTTGATTTAACTATCTTTAAAAGACTGATAGAGAAAAAATCCCTTTTTCTATTTGAGGGTGTTATAGTAATGCCCCTGTAAAACTGGCATATTGTATGAAACAATGTGTAGTAATATTTTCGGTCAAATATTCTCGCTTAGTAACAGTTGCATCATCTGCATTTGCGATTGTTTACTGACTGCAAAACCAGCACCCAAGCTTTAAGGAAGTAAAAAAATGACGACAATTGAAAGAATCGAACGCCAAATCAAAGAAAATCCAATTCTGCTGTACATGAAAGGCTCTCCTAAGCTTCCTAGCTGTGGTTTTTCTGCTCAGGCAGTTCAAGCTCTATCTGCTTGTGGTGAACGTTTCGCTTATGTCGATATTCTGCAAAATCCTGATATCCGTGCAGAACTACCAAAATATGCTAATTGGCCAACGTTCCCACAATTGTGGGTTGATGGTGAGTTAGTAGGGGGTTGTGACATTATCATGGAAATGTATCAGCGTGGTGAATTACAAGCACTGATTAAAGAAACAGCTGATAAGTATCGCTCAGCTGATGAGGCAAGTGCAGAGTAATTTCCCTGTAGAGATAGTCTAAATAATTCTAAGAAACCGTATTAGTCCCTGATTGGCTAATACGGTTTTTTGCTATGAGACGTTGAATCAACTAGTCTTGTTCGGCTAATGGCCACCCACCTAACTTTTTCCATTTATTGACTAATTCACAGAAAAGTAGGGCTGTACGGTTAGTATCATAGAGCGCACCATGTGCTTGCTTACCATCAAAGGGGATCCCTGCGGTAACACACGCTTTTGCTAAGATAGTCTGACCAAAGACTAGACCGCTTAGTGCAGCTGTATCAAAAGTTGCAAATGGATGAAAAGGATTGCGTTTTAGGCCCGCACGTTCAGCTGCATTCATGACAAAACTATGATCGAACGTTGCATTATGCGCGACGATTATGGCACGGTTACAATCAGTGGCTTTCATACCTTTTCGTACCATTTTAAAAATAGCATGGAGCGCATCATATTCACTGACAGCGCCACGTAGGGGATTTGTGGGATCAATTCCTGTAAATGCTAAGGCTGTTGGCTCTAAGTTTGCCCCTTCAAATGGTTCGACATGAAAATGGAGTGTTTCATCGGGTGATAGCCAACCCTCTTTATCCATTTTTAAGGTGATGGCGGCTATCTCGAGTAGGCCATCTGTTTTAGCGTTAAATCCACCAGTTTCAACATCAATAACAACAGGATAATAGCCCCTGAAGCGACTCACCAGTGCATTTGGATTATTTTTATCAGACATTAGACATTCATATTAGAGTTTCTAGTTGTTGGTTATTATGCCAAACCCAGTAAAATTTTGCATATACCCGTCATAGTTCAAATTGAAGCACTTTTTCATTAAGGTTCAGTGACTACTGTTACTGGCTGTCTTGCTGCACCTCGAATTATTAATAGTATTAAGCTAAGCAGTAATATTTACTGCTTAACTTAAATAACTCGAATTAATTAGTTGCCAAGACCTTTGCTAGCACTTTTATTTTCAATTAATTCAATTTTATAGCCATCAGGATCTTCAACAAAAGCAATAATGGTATTACCACCTTTTACCGGGCCTGCTTCACGTGTGACATTACCTCCTGCATGACGGATATCTTCACAGGTTTGAGCGACATTATCGACGCCAAGGGCAATGTGGCCATAAGCCGTACCTAATTCGTAGCTATCAACTCCCCAATTATAGGTGAGCTCAATGACAGCACCTTCACTTTCATCACTGTAACCAACGAATGCTAATGAATATTTATATTCAGGATTCTCGCTCGTACGCAGTAATCGCATACCTAATACTTTGGTATAAAAATCAATCGAACGCTGCATGTCTGTCACACGTAACATGGTATGTAATAAGCGCATATTAAGACTCCCTAAAAAGTAACTGAGTGAAACTGAATCGTTTTAACGATTAATATAACGTATCTGTGCTCTTGAGCACAACGAAATGGGTTTATACTTGAGGTAATTCAAGTTGCAGTATTATTGTCGAACAAGCTCATATTGCGTCACTTGTACACATTGGTGTCATCTAACTGTACTTCGAATTATTTAATTTTTATTAGTAAATGATAGATATAATCGTATTTATGGAGTATATCATTATTTAATGTTTATCGTTAGGTGGTATTTACATGGCGGAGCAACTTGAGTTTTTTGAAATCCAGAGCCCTTGTCGCGGAATTTGTCAAACTAACGAACAAGGCTATTGTCGAGGTTGCTATCGCTCTCGTGAAGAGCGTTTTGGTTGGTTAAAATTTACAGATCCCCAGAAGCGTAATATTTTACGTTTATGTCGCCAGCGTTATATGCGTTCGCTTGCGATAAAAAAAACACAAGAGGATCCACCTACAGCACAACAAGAGCTGTTTTGACCGGTTCGCCTACCTAGCCTTCCATTGATTGAATATCTATCAAGTATAATTTTTATATTCAAAATACTTCAAGTTGAAGTATTTTACGTTGAAATATGATGATTATATTTATCGGCTACTCATTATATTGTTTTTTAATGAACTTAGCATGCTGCTCTCTTATCATTCAGCAATGTTTAGTATTTTTTTAGTATGATTTAATTGTTAATTAATTCATTGTTATTAATTTGCATTTACACTCTTCAATTAATTTTTATTTATTCAAAATAATGATTAAATAGAAGTAATATAACCCCAAATAACATGATTTTAAGATTAACTATATTTTATTGTTTTTAAAGGGTTAATTGAGAATTGTTATTTTTATTGTTAATTGTAATTACTATAAGGGTTAAAATAGATAGATTTGAAACAGGAGTAAGGCTATTCTTATTAACAAGATAATTGATAGTTTATGTGAGTAAATAAAATGGATTTTAATATATAAAACGAGTGAATTCTGCTAGTTGATTGATATCACGAATCAAATGATTGACATTGACTATAAATAGGTATTTATCATGGTTTTTCATAATAATTGGTTGTCATGGCAAGAAGGAGTTAATATATAATTTAAAATATAATTTATAACTTGTATATTTGTTAAACCAAATAGTATTGTATAAGGAGGGAACATTGGAGTCACAAATAGGAACTGATTTATCGCGTGTTGTTCGCATGTGGAGATCATTGATTGATCATCGCTTAAAACCGCTTAAATTAACACAAACACATTGGATTACTTTACATAATATTAGTCAATTACCGCCAGAACAGTCGCAGATCCAACTGGCAAAAGCGATTGGCATTGAACAGCCCTCACTAGTACGAACGCTTGATCAGTTAGAGGAAAAGAAATTAATTTCTCGTCATACTTGTGTTAATGATCGACGTGCTAAGAGAATAAAGCTCACTGATGAATCTGAGCCATTTATTAAAACGGTTGATGAAGTTATTGACAATACGCGTAAAGAAATCTTAGGTAATATCACTGCTGATGAGCTAGGGCAGTTATCATTACTACTTTTAAAGTTAGAGAAAAACATTTCTCGCTTACAAGGAGATCTATAATCTAGAAATATTATGACCTATATATTATTCAAATTTAAATTATTTTGAAAGATTATTTACTTTTTCTGATGATATCTATTTTTTGATGTTTATAAAGTAAATTGATTTTATAATTAATTATTAATATGGTTTATTATTTAATGATAAATCGTTAATGGTTTAACTGTTTTATTGAATATAAATGGCTATTAAAGCCAAAACATCATGAAATTTAATGAAAATACGATATTTCAGATTAACCGTTTTTTGAGGGATAAGTAAACACAGCAAGTATGAATAAGTATGAATAACTAAAATTCAATTAACAATTGTATATGAAGCTCTATATTCTAATTATATCACTATTGGCTAGGAGACTGATTGAGCCTAACACAATGATCATATAGATATATGAATAATGTGAGCGAATGAGTCAACAAAGCGATGGTTTGATATATATACTCGAAATAAATTGAGGAGCAGAAGGGGGATAAGTAAACGAACGGTGAGGAACATATAAACTATGTGACTGGCACGAGTGAATCGCGTCCACAACGCTGCAATCTGAAATAGGACGAGTATAGCAGTATTTAAAAAAGAGCTTCACATAACCCAAACTAAACATGTATGTTCACCGAGAGTACCCGGTGAACATATTCTAATACTAATATTAGCGAGGCGAAACAGTAACAGTACCACCACTATTAGCAATCATAACACGTTGTCCAGTACGGAAAGCGCTAGGGTCTTGTTTCTGAACCACGACAATATTCTTGCCGCTATCAAGGCGGATTTCTAACTGTACACCTTGGCTTTTATTCAGAGCACCTTGTGCTTGCTGGCCTGCTAAACCACCAGCAATTGCTCCCGCTGCTGTTGCAAGTGTTTTACCAGTACCACCACCTACAGTATTACCTAATAAGCCACCTAAAACTGCACCGCCAATTGCACCGATGACGTTTTCGTCTTCACCGGCTTGGATAGTAACAGGGCGAGCATTGAGTATTGTTCCGTAAGTGACGGTTTGTACTTGTTTTGCATCTTTGGCTGAAATAGTATCACCAGAAAGTGTACTAGTATTGACACAGCCAGATAACACAACGACTGCAACAACACCAACGAAAACTTTCTTAAGCATAATTACTCCTATGAGACTGGCTGTCTGTGGCAATAACGTAGCATGAATAGCGCTTTTAACTACCATATTAGGTATGTCTTTAAGTTATGCCAAGTTTTAAACGGTTATCAGGCTACTGATTCTGATTTAAACGGGGCATAAACACTAGGTAAAATATCTCAAAGTAGGAAATATTTCCTAATGTAAGGCACACTTTGTTAAATACTTCTCTTAAATAAATTCACGATATAATCATCATTCGATGTTCATCGCACAAAAAGTATTCTCTTAATACCGATGTTTCTTCACTATCTCATCGAGAAATACCTTGGTCTGATAATTATACTATAAATTATAATTAACGAGATGGGTATTAGTGCGTAAAAGTAAATTGTATTGTCTGTATTTTGTACTTTAGGCTTTCTTAT
Source organism: Providencia manganoxydans (assembly GCF_016618195.1). NCBI lineage: Bacteria > Pseudomonadati > Pseudomonadota > Gammaproteobacteria > Enterobacterales > Morganellaceae > Providencia > Providencia manganoxydans. Next base: position 2,593,673 of record NZ_CP067099.1, on the reverse strand, counting down.
TTTGCTTAAAGATTTTTTTCTGCGAGCCAGCACGAGAAATTTTAATGTTCGGTTGACAAAAGTATCAGCCAAAGCACAATCTTTTGAAGTCTAAGAATCGTTTAGCGCTGAATGAAAATGGTATGTAGTTAAGCAACCAATAGAGTATGTGAAACCTAAAGGAACAGTGATGATGATAAAGTCCGGCCGTTATATAGGGATTATGTCTGGAACCAGTTTAGATGGGGTTGATGTCGTTCTGGCAGCGATTAGTGATAAATTTGTTGCTGAACAAGCAAGCGTAAGCATTGGCTTTCCTGTGGAACTAAAAAAAAGAGTGCTTAATATTTGCCAAGGCCAAGAAACAACGCTGTCTGAAGTTGGTAAAATAGACCGTGAACTTGGCTCTCTCTATGCTCAGGCTGTGGAACAGTTATTAAAAGAAACAGGGGTTGCAGCAAAAGATATCATTGCAATTGGCTGTCACGGACAAACGGTTTGGCATGAACCCGACGGAGAAGCACCTTTTACCATGCAACTTGGCGATAATAATCGGGTAGCGGCATTAACAGGTATCACCACTGTTGGCGATTTTAGGCGGCGAGATATGGCGTATGGTGGACAAGGTGCTCCGTTGGTACCTGCATTTCATTTAGCTGTATTAGGACATCCAACTGAAAAACGAGTCATACTCAATATTGGTGGCATATCCAATATTACAGCACTCTTCCCTGGAGCTTATGTTAAAGGTTATGACACCGGCCCAGGAAACATGTTGATGGATACTTGGATATGGCGGCATAAACAACTACCGTATGATGAAAATGGTCATTGGGCCAGTTCTGGTGTGGTTAATCAGGCATTGCTCAAAAATATGTTACGTGACCCTTATTTTAGGCGTTCTGCACCTAAAAGTACGGGGCGCGAATATTTCAATATGCAATGGTTAGACCAACAGTTAGCTGGTTTTGACGATATGTCTCCTGATGATGTACAAGCAACTTTATGTGAGTTGACCGCTGTTTCTATTACTGAACAAATTTTGCTTTGTGGTGGTTGTGAGCGTCTGATTGTGTGTGGTGGCGGTGCAAAAAATACATTTCTTATGCATCGGCTTGCTGCATTGTTGCCAGGAACAGAGGTTGGCACGAGTGACAAATATGGATTAAGTGGTGATGATATGGAAGCCTTAGCTTTTGCTTGGCTTGCTGCAAGAACTATCGCGAATTTATCGGGTAATCTGGCTTCAGTAACGGGGGCTGAGCGTGAAACCGTTCTTGGTGCTATTTATCCTACAAATACTGATGAAAAATGATGGCGTTAAGGAAATAGAAATACGATGAACGAGGTACAAAATCAAGAGTTGGCTGCGTTACGCCGTGAATACACAAGAGGGGGACTGCGTAGAGCAGATCTAACTGCGGATCCTCTCGACTTATTTGAACGGTGGTTGAAGCAAGCTTGTGAAGCTAACCTTAGTGACCCAACAGCGATGTGTGTTGCTACGGTTGATGAAACAGGCCAACCTTATCAACGTATTGTTTTATTAAAGCATTTTGATGAAAAAGGCTTGGTGTTTTACACCAATATGGGAAGTCGTAAAGCGCAGCAGTTAGGAAAAAACAATAAGATAAGCTTACACTTTCCATGGTATCCCCTTGAGCGACAAGTTAATTTTTTAGGGGTTGCAGAACGTTTAAATCCGATTGAGGTAGTAAAGTACTTCCATAGTCGCCCTAAAGATAGTCAGATTGCTGCATGGGCATCACAACAATCATCACGCATTTCAGCTCGCAGTATTCTTGAAGGCAAGTTTTTAGAGCTAAAACAAAAATTTCAAAATGGCGAAGTGCCATTACCGAGTTTTTGGGGCGGTTTTCGCGTGGTATTTAATAGTGTTGAGTTTTGGCAAGGTGGTGCAAATCGTTTACACGATCGCTTTATTTACCAACGAGAAGAGGATGGTTGGAAAATTGATAGATTAGCACCATAATAAAACGTTTTTTAACTGGCACTTAAAAGCTAGGCGCTTTATGCTATAGCTTCGTTTACGAAAACTGACAAGCTATGTTCACGAGAACAACCGCTAGGTGGCGGTCTTGTGGCACTTTTAATAAAAATATACTCGTCATACTTCAAGTCGCAGCGTGTTTCGTTAAGAAAGAGTAGCTATTTCACTTGTTGCTTAGCTGTGCTTTGGATGATTTAAAGTATAGATAGACAAAATACAACTGATGGAGTCATTGATGTCTAGCAATAACCTGATTAAACAATTGCAAGAGCGGGGCCTCGTTGCCCAGGTAACGGATGAGGATGCGTTAGCAGAGAGACTGGCGCAAGGCCCTATCTCTCTCTATTGTGGCTTCGATCCTACCGCTGACAGCTTGCATTTGGGGCATCTGGTTCCCTTGCTGTGTTTAAAACGATTCCAACTAGCCGGGCACAGGCCTGTGGCGTTGGTCGGTGGCGCAACGGGTCTGATTGGTGATCCAAGTTTTAAAGCCTCTGAGCGTAAATTAAATACCGCAGAGACCGTCCAAGAATGGGTAGCAAAAATCCGTAACCAAGTCTCTCCTTTTCTGAGTTTTGATTGTGGCGATAACAGCGCAACATTAGCCAATAACTACGATTGGTTTGGTAAAATGGATGTGCTGACTTTCTTACGTGATATTGGTAAACATTTTTCTGTTAACCAAATGATTAATAAAGAAGCCGTTAAACAGCGTCTAAACCGTGATGATGTTGGTATCTCGTTTACTGAGTTTGCTTATAACTTACTGCAAGGTTATGACTTTGCAAACCTGAATAAAGAACATGGTGTGGAGTTACAAATTGGTGGTTCAGACCAATGGGGCAATATCACATCAGGTATTGATCTGACTCGTCGTTTACACCAAAACCAAGTCTTTGGGATGACAGTACCGCTGATTACGAAAGCAGATGGCACTAAGTTTGGTAAGACAGAAGGTGGTGCTGTGTGGCTTGATCCTAAGAAAACCAGCCCATACAAATTCTACCAGTTCTGGATTAATACCGCAGACGCTGATGTCTATCGTTTCTTGAAATTCTTCACCTTTATGGAACTCAGTGAGATTAATGCACTTGAAGAAGAAGATAAAAACAGCGGTAAAGCGCCTCGCGCACAATATGTTCTCGCTGAAAATGTGACTCGATTAGTTCATGGTGATGAAGGCTTAGCGGCGGCTCGTCGTATTACTGAGAGTTTATTCTCTGGTGCGGTTTCTGATTTAACGGAAGCTGATTTTGAACAGCTCGCACAAGATGGCATGCCATGTATTACTCTGGATTCGGGTGCTGATTTACAACAAGCACTGGTTGATTCTGAGTTAACGCCTTCTCGTGGTCAAGCTAGAACGGCAATTAGCTCAAATGCTGTTGCTGTGAATGGTCAAAAACAAACTGACCCAATGTATGTATTTACAGATACAGATCGCTTGTTTGGGCGTTTCACCCTGATCCGTCGTGGTAAGAAAAACGACTGCTTGATCAACTGGAAATAGCTCTGACTAACCATGGTGAGAATAGCTCGAAGAAAACTTCGGGCTATTTCTAGTCATCATACTTTTTATGGTAGCATCACTAAGAGCCCTCACATTCTGAGTAGATTTTTTGCTTGTTGCTGGGATGCTCTATTTGCTTACCGCAATACAAAGAATGGTGAACGTCTATTCCACTATGGCTAATCACTGATTTCTCTTCATTCGACTTACAATTCTTTTGGGTTTTCCATGAAAAGTGTTCTTTCAATTCAATCCCATGTTGTTTTCGGTCATGCAGGAAACAGTGCTGCTGCATTTCCTATGTGCCGAATGGGGGTCGATGTCTGGCCGCTAAATACTGTTCAATTCTCCAATCATACTCAGTACCCTCAATGGACTGGTACTGTATTTCCTGCGCAACATTTAACGGATATTGTGCAAGGGTTAGCGAAGATCCATAAGCTAGAAATTTGTGATGCAGTGTTAAGTGGTTATATCGGTTCTGCTGAACAAGGTAACGATATTCTGTCTATCGTGAAGCAAATTAAGTTAGTTAATCCACAAGCACTCTATTTTTGTGATCCTGTTATGGGACATCCAGAAAAAGGCTGTATTGTTGCTCCAGGTGTCGCGGAGTTTCTTTGCCAACAAGCGTTACAAGCAAGTGATGTTATTGCGCCTAATTTGCTTGAGTTAGAAACCTTATCAGGAGAAACAATTACAACTGTTGAGCAAGCAGTACAGGCTGCTCGTCAGCTATGTCGTCAAGGCCCTAAGATTGTTTTAGTGAAGCATTTGAGCCGAGCGGGTTACAGAGCTGACCGCTTTGAAATGATCTTAGTGACTGAAGAACATAGTTGGCATGTGAGCCGTCCACTGGTGGATTTTGGTGAAAAACAGCCAGTTGGTGTTGGGGATTTAACTAGTGGATTGATGTTGGTTAATCTACTAAAAGGTGAAAGTTTACCTAAAGCATTAGAGCATGTTGCTGCTGCTGTGTATGAAGTGATGATACAAACTAAGAAAATGGGAGAGTATGAACTTCAGTTGGTGGCCGCTCAAGACAAGATGGTGAAGCCAGAACACAAATTTTGCGCAACTGAAATTGACTAAATAGGGGTTCCAGTAAAACCCGTAGCGCTCACAAAAACGGAGCGCTACGGCTCTATTAAATTAAGCCTTCCGCAGACAATGCTTCTTGTACTTTAGGTCGTTTAGCTATTTTCCCGCAGTATTCACTTAAATGCTTAAGGTGAGAAATATCAACACCAACTAATTTAGTCCAGTTAGTTACTGTAAATAGATAAGCATCAGCAACGGTGAAATTATCATCAGCAAAGAAAGCTCTTTTTGCCAATACATCATCAACATATTGGAATTTTTTAACGAGATTCGCTCTAACAATGTCTTTATAGTCTTCAGGTGTACCCGGAGTAAATAAAGGTGCAAAGCTCTTGTGAAGTTCTGTTGAGATAAAGTTGAGTGCTTCGAGTTGATGATAGCGTTTTAGCGTGCCTGCGGGTGCGATTAAATTCCTGTCTTGTTTTTGATCTGCTAGGTATTGCACAATCACCGCGCCTTCTGTTAGCAGCTCACCATTGTCCAAAAGTAACACAGGGACTTGGCCTTTAGGGTTAATTGCTAAAAAATCTTCACCATCTTCAGTTTTTTTGTCTTTTAAATTGACACGTATAATGCTGAAATCTAGACCTGTTTCACGCAAAATGATGTGAGGAGAAAGGGAGCAAACACCGGGAGAATAATACAATTTCATCATAAAACCCCTAAAAATAGTTATGTTGGCAATGATAACTAGCAAGCTTAAATCCAGTGAATCACAGTATATCATGCTTAAATAAAAAAATTTGTATTAAGATGTCAGTGTTACTATCAGTTTGTAAGGGCATGAGGGGTTATCCTCTTGAATCAATTATTAAGAGTGATTCTTATCTTTTTTAGTTTCATACCTGCTAAAATTTGAGTCAAAAACGCCACATCAAAAATAAATGCTCAAAATAAGTGTAGGTAAACTGAATGGATAGTGAGTACCAGAAGCTGAATGTTCTTCGTAGGTTTGATGATCTGTTAATGGCGCATAGACCTCATAACATTACAGGGTTAAAACGTTTTGTTTTAGAGTTTTGGTTTTTTGGGTTGATTAATGCCAGATCATGCTTATTTGCTGGTTTCTTTTTCTTAGCACTTTTTTTAGTGCCTGCAAAAGGGATTTTACGGGTACCGCGTTACGATGTTTTGTTAGTTTTTGCTGTTATTTTTCAAGCTCTACTAGTGTGGTCAAAACTAGAAACTTGGGATGAGCTAAAGGCGATTTGTGTGTTTCATATGGTCGGTTTTATTATGGAACTATTCAAAACATCAGCAACGATCGCGTCATGGCAATATCCTGATGAAGCTTATACTAAATTATGGGGTGTCCCTTTATTTACTGGCTTTATGTATGCAGCGGTGGGGAGTTATATTATTCAGTCATGGCGTTTCTTTAAAGTACGTATTCAACATTATCCACCCTATTGGATGGCGACACTTGTTGCACTAGCCATTTATATTAACTTTTTTAGTCATCATTATATTGAAGATTATCGTTGGTATCTTACCGCGTTTATTTTTGGTTTATATGCACGAAGTATGGTTTTTTATACTCCGTTAGATAAAGAACGTAAGATGCCATTATTACTTGCATTTATGTTAATTGGTTTCTTTATTTGGTTAGCTGAAAATTTTGGAACATTTTTTGGGGTCTGGCAGTACCCTAATCAGATTGGGGCATGGTCAGTGGTGCATGCAGGTAAATGGGGAGCGTGGTCGTTATTAGTGATTGTCACTTTCACGATTGTCGTTCATCTTAAACATATCAAAGCAAATGTGGCTATTGCGCGCTAGTCCCAAGATAGCAAAACGCCATCCGAAGATGGCGTCATCGAACTAGAGTATGACTTATTTCAACTCTAATTCATTCATTGCCGCGATGCTAAAACCACCATCAACATGAACCACTTCACCAGTGATACCGGCTGCAAGGTTTGAGCAAAGGAATGCTGAAGTGTTACCAACGTCTTCAATGGTGACAGTACGACGAATTGGTGTTACAGCTTCACAGTGTGCCAGCATTTTGCGGAAGTCTTTGATACCAGATGCTGCCAATGTACGGATAGGGCCGGCAGAAACAGCATTAACACGGATACCTTGAGGACCCATCGCGTTCGCCATATAACGCACGTTAGCTTCTAATGAAGCTTTAGCTAAGCCCATGACATTGTAGTTAGGGATCGCACGCTCTGCACCTAAGTAAGTCAGAGTAAGTAAAGCTGCATCTGGGTTAAGCATGTCACGACATGCTTTTGCCATCGCAACAAAGCTATATGCACTGATGTCGTGAGCAATACGGAAACCATCACGGGTAACGGCATCAACATAGTCGCCATCTAATTGATCTGCTGGAGCAAAACCAATTGAGTGCACAAAGCCATCAAATTTAGTCCATGATTTTCCTAATTCAGCAAACAGAGCGTCAATACTTGCATCAACCGCCACATCACATTCAATAACGATGTTAGAGTCTAAAGATGCCGCGAACTCTTCAACGCGTGGTTTCAGTTTTTCGTTCTGATAAGTAAACGCTAATTCAGCGCCTTGTTCACGCATTGCTTTTGCAATACCGTATGCAATTGATAATTTACTGGCAACGCCAGTGATTAGAATGCGTTTGCCGGTTAAAAAACCCATAGCATTATCCTTGTTTATTTTCTATTGAAAACGCGAATATAACAGAAGACACTGTGTCTTGGGTAGTTTTCGCATCTCTTATTGACGAATCGGCTATATATTACCATGTATTATATCAAGAAGGATATTTTGCTGCGCTTGTCGGAGCAGTCAAAGATCCTGACGCCATGCATCGATTGAAAGAGGTTCACCAAAATGACTCTCAATTAATCGGCGAGTAACATCATGCAGCGGAGCTGCTAATACCTCAGCAGTATTACCGCGCTCAACGACAACGCCTTTATCCATTACTAACATTTTATCACTAATATGTTTCATCATGCCTAAATGCTGTGTGACATAAATATAGGCTATATCTTGCTTTGCTTGTAATTCGAGCATTAGATTAATTATTTGCGAGCGCATCGACATATCTAGGGAAGCTAATGCTTCGTCAGCAATAATAATTTCAGGTTGTAAAATTAGCGCTCTGGCTAATGCAACACGTTGTTTTTGCCCAGAAGCTAGCATATGTGGGTAATACTCTGCATGATCAGGCAATAAACCGACTTGGCGTAAGGTTTGAATAATACGCCGTTCTCGTTCAATACCTGTCAACTCAGTATTGAGTTTTAAAGGTAACTCAAGTGTTTGGCCGATACGTTGTCTTGGGTTTAATGAAGTACTGGGATCTTGAAATATCATGCGTATTCGCTGACTACGATAACCATAATCACCATAATTGAGCTGATGTCCACGGATCATAATTTCCCCCGCGGTTGGCTCTGTGACGCCTGATAACATCCGAGCAAGTGTTGATTTTCCCGAACCGTTAGCACCAATAATGGCTAAGGTTTGTCCTGCTTGCAAATTGAAACTGAGTGGTTTCACCGCTTCTAATTCATAACGACGAAATAGTCCTTCACGAAAACGAAACGTTTTTGTGAGGTTACGTACCTCAAGTAGTGCCTCCATTAAGATTGCTCCTCCGTATTCAGCGGATAATGACAAGCGAATAGGTGGTTTTTAATATTACGCAGTGGTGGGGCGACAATACATGTACGTTGTGCATAAGGGCAACGCGGACCAAGCCTACAACCAATTGGCAAATGCTCTAATGATGGGATAGCTCCAGGTAACGTATTTAATCGTCCTTTATGAGGAATAGGGCTTTCAAAGTCAGGAATTGAACGAATAAGCGCTTGTGTATAGGGATGGTGTGGACGTTGTAGAATATCTTCAGGAGTCGCACTTTCAACAGTTTGCCCGCAATAAAGCACGTTAATTCTATCCACTAACTTGGACATTAGTTCCATATCATGGCTAATTAATAATATGGACATATTATTATTTTGATTTAGTTTATCGAGTAAACGGAAAATCTGCGCTTGAGTGGTTGATTCCATAGCATTTGTGGGCTCGTCAGCAATCAATAAGCGTGGCTGATTGGCAATAGCAATCGCGATCATCACCTTTTGACACTCACCATCGGTAAGTTCATAGGGGTAGCTACGCATGATATCTTTATGATCTTTAATGCCTACACGATGTAATAATTCAATAGCGCGACGCTTTCGCCAATTAAAGCGTTGCCACCAACGGCCTTTATAAGTCCAGCCGGGGATCGCTTGTATCAGTTGCTTACCGATGTCTTCAGAAGGGTCAAGGCAAGATTGCGGTTCTTGAAATATCATTGAGATATTATGACCGATCAATTTGCGTCGTTTTCGTGGGCTAAGTTTTAATAAATCAATATCTTGAAAACGAAAACGGTCAGCGGTCACTCGAATATTGTCTTTAGTGACACCACAAATGGCTTTAGCAATAAGACTTTTGCCTGAGCCTGATTCACCCACTAATCCACGTACTTCCCCTTCAGATAGGGTCATGGAAATACGGTCGACCGCTTTAACAGGGCCGTTAGCCGTCAAAAACTCAATGGTCAAATTGCGGATGTCTAACAGAGGCATTATTCAACTCCCGCATTAATAGCTCGGTGCAATCCATCACCAAGCAAATTGACGAACAGGACACTGATCATAATTGCAGCACCGGGTAAAATCACTGACCAAGGTGCAACATAAATCAGCTCTAAAGTATCGCCTAACATCGCTCCCCATTCAGAAGAAGGTAACTGAGCGCCAAGATCAAGAAACCCTAGTGCAGCAATATCTAAAATGGCAATGGATAGCGCACGTGTCAGCTCAGTAACAAGGATCGGGGTAATATTCGGTAATACGGTATACCACAAAATAAAAATATTTGATGCACCATCCAACCGTGCAGCAACAATATATTCTTTATCTAATTCATCATGAACGGCGACATAAATTGTTCTGACCATACGTGGGATCAACGCCAAACAGATAGCAAGCATGGCATTTTGTAAGCTTGCTCCCATAAAAGCGACAACGATAATGGCAAGTAGCAATGATGGAATAGACAGTAGGGTATCAAGTACGTGATTAAAAACCGCAGATTTTAAACCACGGGTCATACCAGCAAGGCAACCAAGTATTAGGCCAACTAAGGTGGCAATAAATGTCACGAGGAGTGCTGCGCCAAAAGTGGATTTTGTGCCAATGATCAAACGACTCAGGATATCTCGCCCTAGATCGTCAGTTCCAAGGAAAAAAGCGACATTACCGTAATGAGACCATGATGGTGGCAATAACTGATAGCCTAAAAACTGCTGATCAATGGTATAAGGCGCAAGATACGGCCCTACGAAGCACAGTATTAATAGAAACAGTACCCCATAGAAACCGATCATAGAAATGATATCAGAAGAAAAAATATTCCAAACCACCCGTGTTGGGGATGGCATCTTCTGTTCACGATAAAAATTATCTGAGGACATACCAATCCTTATGTTTCAACGGATCCATCATCGCCCCTAAAATATCAGACAATACGTTAACGGTGATCACTAAAGCCCCTATTAGCATCACGCCAGCAGAAATAGCTGAATAATCTTGCTGGCGGATGGCGGTTACCAGCCAACGACCAAGCCCTGGCCAGTTAAATACTAACTCTGTAACCATTGTCAGGGTTAACATCGTTGAAAATTGCAGCCCCAGTTTTGGAATAATTGGGGGGATTGCATTGTGAAATATATGTCGCCGAATAATTGTTAATCTTGATAATCCACGTGTTGCAGCGGCCTTAATATAATTTTCACTAGCAATTTCCTCGGTGCTATTACGAACTAAGCGAATAACTTCTGTCGTAGGTGCTAAAGCCAATGTTAATACAGGTAAAATCATATGTTCCAAAACATTAATGATCATTTGTTGGCGATAAGGTGAATCAGAAAGCCAAGCATCTATTAATGCAAACCCAGTAACAGATTCTAAATTATAGAGCAGGTCGATTCTTCCAGAAACAGGGAGCCAACCTAAACGCAGTGAGAAGAACAGCGTTAGAACTAAAGCTAATACAAAAACGGGTACTGAAAAGCCGAGTAAAGCAAATGTGCTAATCGCGATATCTGCGGGCTTATTACGCCAAAAAGCGGCAATCATACCTAATGGTATCCCCACAATTAAAGCGAACATAAAAGCTAAGATACATAGCTCCATGGTAGCTGGAAAGGTATCTCTTAGCTGATCTGAAATAGGTTCACCATTGATACTAGAAACACCAAAATCGAAGTGCAATAAGCCATCAAAATAGAATAAATAAGCATCATAAAGTGAAGCGCCACTCAATGGTGCATTAGGGGTAAAATAGCTCAGACTAAAACTGACCAAAGAAAGAAAAAATAGCGTGATGAACAATAATAGTATGCGTCGCAGCGAGTAAATAATCATGGTTGCTGCTCCTGCTTACGGTCATTTTGGGGGCTATTTTCATTCATATCTCGATAAACACCAGCAAATGAGGTATTACCAAATGCACTAATGACTAATCCTTTCATATCAAAACGATAGGCTTGTAAGCGTAATGAATAAGCCAAAGGTAACACGGGAAGATCATGACTCAATATTTGTTGAGCTTGATGATAGTAGTCAATTCGTTCAGCTAATTGCTCAGTGAGTAACGCTTTATGTAATATTTCATCAAAAGTTGGGCTACACCAATGGCTTAGGTTAGTTTGCGAGGCGATCGCTGCACAGCTTAATAATGGACGAAAAAAGCTATCAGGATCGTTACTGTCGGTAGCCCAACCGGCCAATGTCATATCATGAGAGCGATCCATCAATTGATTTTCTTGAAAGCGTCCTTCTACAGAGCGAATATTCATAATGATCCCCACCTGAGCTAAATCCGCTTGGATCAGCTCTGCCATCTTTAGTGGGCTAGGATTATAGGATTGTGAAGAAACAGGAACCCAAAGGTCGAGTTTGAGGTTTTCAAGACCAAGCTCTTGCAACATTTTTTTCGACAACTCAGGATTATAATCCGTCACTTTAGCTTGATTATCATAAGCCCAAGATGCACGTGGGAGGATTGAAGCTGCGGTTTCTGCGGTTCCGTAATAAATAGATTGCATTAATCTTTCATTATTAATTGCGTAAGCAATAGCTTGACGCACTTTCAGTTGGTCTAAAGGGGGCTTACTGGTATTAAAGGCTAAATAGGCAATGTTCATGCCTGAGCGCATTGAGATACGTAATCGTGGATCATCACGTAAAACAGGTAATTGACTCGCAGCAGGGTAAGCTAATACATCGCACTCTCCGGTTAGCAGTTTGGAAATACGACCTGTTCCCCCTGCACCCATATCAATAACCACTTCTTGCATGCGTGGTTCACCTTTCCAGTAGTTATTATTACGCATCAAACGTACAAATTGGCCTGCTTGGTAATCGTCAAGTCGAAATGGCCCTGTACCAACAGGGCGCCAGTCAATCATTTCTTGGCGATTGATACTCGAAAGGTAATCCGCATACTCAGCCGACAAAATAGGTGCGTAATGGGTAGCTAAATGCCATAAAAAAGAGGTATCAGGCGCATTTAAACGAAACTCAACGGTATAGTCATTAAGTTTGCGAATACTTTGCACGCTATTGGCGAATTGTAAGCTATCAAAGTAGGGATAACGGCCACCATTAATATAATGATAAGGATGATGGACTTCAAACATGCGTGAGAAACTAAAGACAACATCATCTGCGTTCATATTACGCGTAGGAGTAAACCAAGGAGTTTCTTGAAATTTGACATCTTTACGCAGTGTTAGCCGATAAGTCGCACCGTTATCGAGCACTTTCCAGTGAGAAGCGACTTCAGGAATTAGCTGATAGGTGAATGGGTCTACATCCAACAAGCGGTCATAAATTTGTGCCGCAAGTGGATCGACAATCAGGCCACTACTCACTAGCTGTGGATTAAATGTCGTGACAATGCCATTAACACAGTAGATAAAGCCATTTTGACGAATGTTTTTAGGAACATCATTCGCTACGGTATCTCTGTATGAGACATTGCCACTAAGAGCTTGGGCTGTTAGTGAAAGAGTAAATAGAAGCCAAAGAGTTATTAGGCGCATATCACTGATATCGTTAACCTGAAATGACCTATTGTAGCTTAAAAATGGGTCGACAGGGTATAAGCAAAATATTAGCTATTTTTTATACCCACTCTACTTCAAGTTGTAGTGCCTTTTATTAAGGATGGTGACTGCATTCACTGGCGCTAGCCACCTAAATATGTGTGCTTCTAGCGACCTGTTTACCAGCAACAGGAATTCGTTAGAGTATGGAGCAAATCGAGATTGTTGAATCAGCGAGCGAAACACGAAATAAAATTTAATTGTTTAAATATCAAACTGTTATTCTTTAATGAGAAGAAATCTCATTAAAGCGCTTTACAAATACTACTGATAACTATTATCATTCTCTTTGCCGCCTAAGCAAAAGCTTAGGTCTAGGCATGACATTGCTCACATTGCTTCCAGTGTTTTTTTATAGCCAGCATGGGTGCTGGCTTTTTTTTATCTAAAACTTGGTTGATTTATTAATGAATAAGTCCAATAGCTTTTAGGTCTTCGTCATTAACATTTCCTTGTAATGTGCACATTAGTTTAACCGTTCCATTTTCCTTGTTTGCTTCTATAAAGAACAGCTTCTCAGCTGAATTTCCTGTAGGTGCAATACCACTGACTGGCGCTAAATTATGTTGCCAAGGATCTTCATTGGTATTACGCATCATGGAGTTAGCGACATAATATCCACCCCCTTCAATTAGAGGGAGTTTGGTTGATACACGTTGTATAACACCAAGCTCTGCTTGTGAGGTTTCAAATCCCCAAAAATAGAATTTGCCACTTATATTATCGCTAGGGATGATTTTATAGCGATCGAGGTCGATAGCGATGGCAATAAAATGATCAATCTCAATACCTTCTTCAGTGGTATGCTGTAAAGGAATTGAAATGCCGTTGTCACTGAATAATTCTGATGGACTGATGGCATCGGGGATCATGGTAAATTGCTTATTTTGATTTATTTGTTTAAAGAATGAATTGTCACACTTAGAAAGTAATTTTATAATATCCATAGCATGACTAGAGTAGCTAATACCCATAAATAAAAAAATAATATCATTTTTTTTAAGGCAGTCATTTTTTTACCCTTTAATGTAGTCAGAAAAGAAATATTCATAAAGTCATAAAATTAATTATTAGCATTAATTAAAGTAAGGTGATTATTCGATTTTAATTTTTATTATGTGGTTAAGTGTTTTTACTTATAATTGTTGATGAATATAATTAGCAATTTATTTTACCAATTAATAATAGGATGGTATATAAATAATAACAATATTATAGTGTAAATAATCTCTGTCATAGTCTAAATAGCCGCTAAGTCACTTAAAATTTATGGCGGTGTTATATTTAATTCTAGTTTTTTCAATGTATTTCAGTATTTACTCTGAAATTTCAAGTAGGGAGCAATCAATATAATCTCTATCATTTTAGCTAGGTTAATATTAACCTAGCATTTAAATTTTACTCATTAAATGTTATTTACTTCAATTTGATGTTTTTTAATTAATCCTCTAATTTGATCATAACTTAATGATAATCGCTGAGCTGCTTTACGTTGATTAAATTGGCATTGCTGTAACGCATGCTCAACTAATTGTTTTTCACTTTGTTGTTGCCATAAACGTAAATCACAAGGAAGTGAAGGTAGTGGGGAGATATTATCAAATTCAGATTGTTTGGGGCCTGCAAGCTCAGATAATTTTTCACCAAAGGGGTCAAATATAATCGTCTCAACAAGTTCTTCACTTTCACCATGACGATACACCGAGCGTTCGACAACATTTTTTAGTTCACGAATATTTCCCGGCCAAGAATAGTGTTCGAGAGCATGTCGAGCTTTTGTACTAAAGCCACTAAAATAAGGGCGTTTGAGTTCACCACTCATGGCTATCGCAAAGTACTCAGCTAGCAACATAATATCGGAGACACGTTCACGTAGGGGTGGGATGCGGATCACTTCAAAGGCAAGCCTATCGAGTAAATCAGCTCTGAAACGACCTTCTTTTGCTAATTCAGGGAGATTTGCATTAGTAGCACAAACGAGTCGTACATCAACTTTGAGAGATTGACTGCCGCCAACACGCTCTAATTCACCATATTCAATGACGCGTAGTAATTTTTCTTGTACAGACATGGGGGCTGTGGCAAGTTCATCTAGAAATAAAGTACCTTTATCTGCCCGTTCAAAACGGCCTTGATGGCGTTTTTGGGCACCAGTAAAAGAACCTGCCTCATGACCAAATAACTCAGAATCAAGTAAATTCTCATTGAGTCCACTGCAATTAAGAGAGATAAAAGGCTCTTGCCAGCGGGGGGATAGAAAGTGTAAGCGGTCGGCAATCAACTCTTTACCTGTACCTCGTTCACCAATTACTAAAATAGGTTTGTTAAGTTTGGCTAACTCAGAGGTACGTTCAAGGACATCTAAGAAATTAGATGAATTACCAATAATGGTATCGTTAGTATTTTTCATGGTTATTTTCACCAATAGTTGGTTTTATTGACCTGATATTAACTATAGTTTACTGTACGAGAAAATGATATAAAAATAATTTATTTCTTTTTATTCATATGGTTAATGATTTTTATTAAAAGTTGGCATGCTGCTTGCAATATGTTTTATGTAATAGTCAAACGGAGCATCACGTATTGGTGGGAAGCCAAAATCGGGTTGAGGCTCTACTGAATGATATAATCCATCAAGAGGAAATAAATAATGGGTATTTTTTCACGTTTTGCCGACATCATTAATGCAAACATCGCATCTTTGCTAGATAAAGCAGAAGATCCGCAAAAAATGATCCGCCTGATGATTCAGGAAATGGAAGATATGCTAGTTGAGATCCGCTCAACCTCTGCGCGTACTTTAGCTGAGAAAAAAGGCTTAGAACGTCGCATTGAAATGGGCGAAAAGCAAGTGGCAGATTGGCAAGAAAAAGCTGAACTAGCACTGGTTAAAGATAAAGAAGACTTAGCTCGCGCTGCACTGATTGAAAAACAAAAAGTGAGCGCAATGGTTGATACACTGAAACATGAGCATATTATTGTTGAAGAAACCTTAGCTCGTTTGAAAGGTGAGATCACTGAGCTAGAAAATAAATTGCAAGAAACGCGCGCTAAACAGCAATCGATGACGGTTCGTTTAGAGGCTGCACAATCAAGCCGTAATGTTCGTCGCCAATTAGATAGCGGTAAGCTGGATGAAGCAATGGCACGTTTTGAGCAATTTGAGCGTCGTATTGACCATATGGAAGGTGAAGCGCAAAGTTATGGTATCGGCAAACAGAAATCTTTAGATCAGCAATTTGCTGAACTAAAAGCAGACGATGAAATTAGCGCGCAATTAGCGGCGCTTAAAGCTAAAATTAATACTAACAAAGAATAGTTATGATAATTCCCCTAATGCTGCATTAGGGGAAAAAGATAATATTACCATTTGATATAAGGAAATGTGATGGGCTATGTTTTTCTGTCTCTCGTATTAATTATTTTTGTTATCTTTATTCTACCGTTTTGGTTGTGGCTGCATTACAGCAAACAAAAAAACGGTCAGGAGAGCCAGCTAACAGAAAATGAAATTCAGCGCTTAATGCAGCTTGCTGAGCAATCACAACGTATGCAACAACGCATTAAAACGTTAGAAGATATTCTGGATGCGGAACATCCAAATTGGAGGCAAAAATAATGACTCATTTTCGCAACCGTAAATTATATCGTTTAACTGATCGCCGAGTATTTGGCGGTGTGTGTTCCGGTATTGCGCAATATCTTGACGTACCGGTTGCATTGGTCAGAGCATTGACAGTATTGGCTCTATTTATGAGCTTTGGTATCACACTGGTCATATATATTGTTATGTGCTTTGTTGTTCCTAATGCACCAAGTGGCTATCGTGCCGAACAAGATATTAGTGCAGAGGTGACCAGTTTATTTAATGAGGTGGATGCTCAATTAAAATCAGGGGAATTACGTTTACGCCAAATAGAGCGTTATGTGACTTCTGATACCTATACGGTAAATAGTAAGTTTCGTGATTTATAATTCAAACACCCCCATCTGCGTTTTCGGGGGATAATGGAAATCATTATTCCCTAAAACGTATACGCGTCATACTCTAAGTTGCAGTGCTTTACGTTGAGGTATGGTGAATAGGAGCATTCGCGTCAGCTACCGTGTTTTCTATACGCCTAGCGGCTCGTTTGTTTGTTGCTTCGCTGTACCGCGAATTATGTAGAACATGCTTACTTATTGAAATTTATACGGTAAAACAATGCATACTCATATCAAACGCAAATTCCAGCAGCAAGTGAAAAAGCAGGCTGTCGGTAAGGTATTGAAGGTCGTTGTAACATTAGCTATGACCTATGGCCCAGGTGGAGTCATTGGCAAAGTGATTAAAATCGTTGGCAGCAAATGGGTCATCAGTTACCTAACAAAACGTCTAACCCGTTAAAAAATAGCGACTATGCTTGCATTCTTGCAATTCGTGATGAGCGAATTGATACTCGTCATACGGCCAGTTACAGGGCTTTTCTTCAAGGTATCAGTGGCGATGCAACGTTTACCGAGTCGCATAGTTTATCTATACTTCCCCGTCTATCTTGACTTGTCGCCTACCTGAGCCTCGAATTATTTAGAGTATATGTTAAATTAGATATCAATATTATTGAGCGAGTGGGAGAATTATGAAACGGCTACAAAATGAATTGACCGACTTGATGAATCGCAGTGTTGATCGTCATGTCAGGCTTGCCGTAACTGGACTTAGCCGTAGTGGAAAGACGGCTTTTATTACTTCCCTTGTTAACCAATTATTGAATGTAAATAGTGGTGCGCGTTTACCGCTATTTTCCGCTGCGCGCGATAAGCGTTTACTTGGTGTTAAACGTATCCCACAGCGTGATTTTTCAATCCAACGTTTTACTTATGATGAGGGCATCTCTCAGTTATATGGTGATCCTCCTCAGTGGCCAACACCTACCCGTGGTGTGAGCGAAATACGTTTGAAGTTACATTACCGCTCAGAGGACTCCTTTTTCCGTCATTTTGTTGATAATTCTTCGTTATATTTAGAAATTGTTGATTACCCTGGGGAATGGTTGCTTGATCTTCCTATGCTTGATCAACATTACGTTGAGTGGTCGGCACAGATGGCATCGCTACAAAAAGGAAAACGTAGCCAATTAGCACAATCATGGCTACAACTGTGTGAGTCATGTGATCCATTTGCACCGGCAGATGAGAATTTACTCGCTGCAATTTCAGCAGCTTATACAACTTATTTAGAGCAATGCAAAGCGGAAGGGCAGCACTTTATTCAACCGGGGCGTTTTGTGCTTCCTGGAGATTTGGCTGGAGCGCCTGCATTGCAATTTTTTCCGTGGCCAAATATCGAAAAATACGGTGAAAAGAAGCTGGCTCAAGCCGATAAGCAGACCAACATTGGTATGCTTCAGCGTCGTTATCAATATTATTGTGAAAATGTAGTTAAGGGGTTTTATAAAGATCACTTTCAGCGTTTTGACCGCCAAATTGTATTGGTTGATTGTTTACAACCATTAAATAGCGGTCCTGATGCCTTTAATGATATGCGTATGGCATTAACTCAATTAATGCGTAGCTTTCATTATGGTAAACGTACTTTGTTAAGGCGTATGTTTTCACCTTGTATTGACAAATTACTGTTTGCGGCCAGTAAATCGGATCATGTTACCCCCGATCAACATACTAATTTAGTTTCATTGTTACAGCAGTTAGTTCAAGAGGCTTGGCAAAATGCGGCTTTTGAAGGGATTAGTATGGATTGTATCGGTTTGGCTTCTATTCAAGCGACAGACAGCGGTATTATCGATTATCGAGGAGAAAAATTGCCTGCGTTAAAAGGAGAACGCTTGAGCGATGGTCAAACGATGACCTTTTATCCAGGTGAGGTTCCTAAACGGTTGCCAAATGAACAATTTTGGCAAAAACAGCAGTTTGAATTTGAAAATTTCCGTCCTCGGCAAATACCCCTTGATCAGCCACTACCGCATATTCGAATGGATAGTGCATTAGAGTTCTTATTGGGAGATAAATTAAAATGAGTGAGCCCATTAAGCCAAGAGTCGATTTTTCTGAGCAGACAGCGGCTGAACATGATGAAAAATTGCGAAAAGCGCAATACTTTGATCCGCAAGAGCAACATCATTTTGTATCTGTTGAAATTGAAGCAGAACAAGATGTTCAAGAGGGCGAAGTTGAAAGCTTAATTAATGAAGCTTTGAAACCTAAGCGTAGCTTTTGGCGTCGACTGGTTGGTGCTGCGATAGGTGTGTTTGGTGTCAGTGTTATCGCTCAATTAGGCATATGGATCCATACCTCTTGGGTTACTCAAGATTGGACCGCGTTAGGTACCGCCGCCGCTGGTGGTTTAATTGTTGTTGCTGGTGTTGGCTCTGTTATCACAGAGTGGCGTCGTTTATATCGCTTAAGAGAAAGAGCGCAAGAACGTGATATTGCGAGGGAATTACTGCATAGCCATGGTATGGGGCAGGGTAAAGCATTCTGTGAAAAATTGGCCAAACAATCGGCTCTTTCAGAACAACACCCCGCGATACAGCGCTGGCAAACGACAATACATGAAACGCATAACGACCGCGAAGTCATCGAATTATATAGCAAACTAGTTCAGCCGATCTTAGATGAGCAGGCACGTAAAGAAATCAGCCGGTCATCTGCGGAATCAGCACTGATGATCGCAGTTAGCCCACTAGCAATTGTTGATATGGCTTTTATTGCATGGCGGAATATCCGTTTAATTAATCGTATTGCTGCTATTTATGGTATTGAACTCGGTTACTATAGCCGTATTCGTTTGTTTAGAATGGTATTAATTAATATTGCATTTGCGGGGGCGTCTGAATTAATTCGTGAGGTCGGTATGGATTGGCTGTCTCAGGATATTACTGCACGTTTATCAACTCGTGCCGCGCAAGGTATTGGCGCCGGTTTATTAACGGCAAGGCTGGGTATTAAAGCGATGGAGTTATGTCGTCCATTGCCTTGGATTGATGATAAACCACGTTTAGCTGATTTTCGCGGGCAGCTATTAAGCCAACTTAAAAATGCAGTGCCTAGTAAAAAAAGCACGAAATAAACCTTTTACTGGCAGGTTGCGTTGATAGTAAACAACACTTGCCAGTAGAAAAGAACGTCATTTTTTCATTTCATCATAACGCTTTATTTTCCATCGTTATTATAATAATACCTTTGTCATTTGTTGGCTGTAAATCATTGCTGTCAATAATATGTGACACATCTGCTGTATTCCAGCTGTAAATACGCTAAAATATTTAATAACTATTTCTATTTCCGTTAAAGGTTCTTAATCCATGCGCCTTGAAGTGACTTGCCAAGACCGTATCGGTCTCACTCGTGAATTATTAGACTTGCTCGTCTTGCAAAATATTGACCTTAAAGGCATTGAAATATCAGCGCAAAGGCGGATCTACCTTAATTTTACCCCCGTTGATTTTCAGGTATTTAGTACACTGATGGCAGAGATCCGCCGTATTAACGGCGTCATTGATGTTCGGCGTATTTTCTTTATGCCTTCAGAGAGAGAGCATAAAGCTGTTTGGGCTTTGTTAAATTCATTCCCAGAGCCTGTCCTATCTATTGATAACAAACTAAATATTGAATTAGTCAACCCAATGTCATTGCAATTATTTGGTGTTGATGAAAACAAAATTAAACAGAAAACTTTTTCAAATTTAGTCAATAATCACGGGCTACAGCGTTGGTTTGAGCGAGAAGAGCCTGAAGCCTATACCGAAAGAGTGACTGTAAAAGGTAATGACTATTTGATGCAAGTTACTCCCATTATTTTGGATGATGAAAACGGTAAATCACATTGCACTGGTGCGGTATTATTACTTAAATCAGTCGCTATCTTAGAAAAACAGCGTCAGCAAATTGTTGGTGTTGATGTGGATGGCTTTGATTTGATTGTTGCGAGTAGCCCTGCGATGTCACATGTCATCGAACGTGCAAAGCGTATTGCCATGTTAGATGAGCCATTATTACTCGTTGGTGAAACCGGAACGGGTAAAGACTTGCTAGCAAAAGCGTGCCATTTACACAGTGCCCGAGGGAATGCACCTTTCTTAGGATTAAACTGTGCATCAATGCCTGATGATGTGGTAGAAAGTGAATTATTTGGTTATGCGGCAGGCGCTTATCCAAATGCGCTTGATGGCAAAAAAGGCTTTTTTGAACAGGCAAATGGTGGCACCGTTTTATTAGATGAAATTGCCGAAATGTCACCACAGATGCAAATTAAATTACTACGTTTTCTCAATGATGGTACATTTCGGCGTGTAGGAGAAGAGCGTGAAGTAAAGGTCAATGTACGAGTGATTTGTGCGACACAGAAAAATCTTCCTGAATTGGTTGCACAGAAAAAGTTTAGAGAAGACCTTTATTATCGCTTAAACGTGCTAACACTGACTATTCCTCCACTACGAGACAGACAAGAAGATATTTTACCCCTCACTGAAGTATTCGTTACTAACTTTTCTAAAGAATTGAATATTGCCAAACCCCGACTAACGCCATCATTGATTGATTATTTAAGCCGTTATTATTGGCCGGGCAATGTTAGACAATTACGAAATGCAATTTATCAAGGCTTAACGCAGTTAGAAGGTGATGTATTAAATGCCCATGATATTGATTTACCGGATACGGACAGCTTACCCGCTATTGCAATAGATTCTTTAAATGGATCATTGGATGAAATTACCAAACGTTACGAAGCATCGGTACTATCACGCTTATATCGCGATTATCCAAGTACACGTAAATTGGCAAAACGTTTAGAGGTATCTCATACGGCAATTGCAAACAAATTGCGTGAATATGGTTTGAATCAGAAAAAAGAGCAAGATAATGAATAACTATCTATTACTGGTTTTTTTGTTCTTTTGTTTTAATCACCAAAGTATTGGGCAAGAGCTCACTCAATCTGCTGAAATGGATAAGTATTGTCATACCCCACAGCAACAACCTGATGATATTTATGAGAATGGCTATTTGATCGAATGTGATTTTGCTAATGCAAATATACCTGTTGCCTTTGAGCGTTATAAGCAGCTTGATAGTGAAGATCGCTATAATTTGGTTAAAAAATTGGTACCCAATAAAAATATTAAGGTGAAATGTAGTCAAGGTGGTTGTATTGAAGCGGATTATCATTGGCCAAATTCTAAACAGTTAGAAATCAGCTTAATGTTTGAAGGGGGAGAGACGTTGTATAAGTTTATTGAGCAATCAGAAGGCACTAAGTTAGAAATTAGAATGTTCCCGGATTAAACAATCCTTTTATGATTAATGTGATCGCTGACGAATTTTTCATCGCCAGCGGTATCTTTTAGCACAAAAAGCACACTATACTGAAGTTAGCACATCCATATTTTCGCTTTGTTTTGATTGATGATAACCGATGTCGCAAGGCTGTTTAAGAGCCTGCAAGGAGTTGCTATGGATCAATTCGCTCTTAACTTTATTGTTACGACTAAACTGCGCAATTATCTCAACCAGCGCCACTATAAAAATGATATGTTTGAGGTTGCGGCTTCAGCTGCTGAGCTCTATTTAATGAATCGAGCAGCAGCCCGTTATCTGGAAAAGCGTCATCGCTTTACTTGGGAAGCGTTAGTTAAAAATGGTAATAAACCGAGAGATCTGATTATCGATATTCTTACCTCATCTTGCCCTGTTGATAAAGAACAGGCGATGAAGATCCTCAGTTGTTGCTCCCACTCGTTGGTAAACATGATGGGGGATAATAAACTATTCGCGAATGTTGTTAACGCAAAACATCATAAAACATTAAATTGGCTTTATGTTGACTAAAGCCATCAATAAGCAGCCAGTATAATACTGGCTGCTCAGCTAAATTACTTCAGTGCAGCAAGTGCTTTGTCGTAATCAGGCTCTTCAGTGATTTCAGGAACTAACTGGCTGTAAATAACGTTGTCATTTTCATCTAATACCACGACTGAACGCGCCGTTAGGCCTTTCAATGGGCCGCTAGTTAATGCTACTCCGTAGTTATGAGCAAACTCAGGGTTACGGAAAGTAGATAGCGTGACAACATTATCTAAACCTTCGGCACCGCAGAAGCGCGCTTGTGCAAAAGGTAAATCAGCTGAAATGCAAAGAACAACTGTGTTGCTTAAGTCATTAGCCAATTGGTTAAATTTACGAACTGATGCAGCGCAAACACCGGTATCAACACTAGGGAAAATATTCAGCACTTTACGCTTACCTTTGTAGCTATCAAGTGTTGCTTCAGAAAGATCTTTAGCAACTAAGGTAAATGCTTTTGCTTGCTGTCCTGCTTGTAAAAATACACCGTCAACAGAGACGTCATTACCTTTTAATTTTACTGATTGTGACATAATTTATGTTCTCCCATTAGTGAGTCAACGTGCAAGTTATTAGACTAACATCAATTCGCAATGAGTTGCGATAAAACTCATCATTTATATTAGTTTAAACCCCACATAGCGATTTTTGACCAGTTTGGATATTAAATCCTATTGATATGTGCCATTTGGCTTTATCGGCTTTTATTATACCTTAGTTAGCGCTTGGTGATGCATGAGAAAGTGCAAATGATAAGGTAATATGTATTCTATCATTTGATTAATATTTTCTAATAATGAATTAAGAAAACTATTCATTAGTTAAAGGGATCTAGCTAACTTGATATGATGTGAATAAACGCAAATTAGATAATATAAATCTGCAAGTGATATTAATATGCAGATTAATCGATACTGTATGGATTTTTGTTCAATGAACGAATATGATGCCTATAACTCGTTATACTTCAAGTTGCAGCACCTTGTGTTGAGTATGTGACTAATATCAATTCACATTGTTTACATACTTAAATATGCTCCTAACGACTCATTCACTTGTCGCCTAACTGCACCTCGAATTATATAGAGTATAAAAAGCTCTAGGTATGACGTACGATCTAAAGCTTCCGGCTGAGGTATTTTATTGTTTAAAATATCTTTATCATAGTTGAGTTTATTTTTGTCTCAGTGACGAAATACTTAGCTGATTCTTTTGCTAATAAGACAGAATTCCAAAAATGCATAAATGCTCACTTTCATCTTTAGCGATTATTTTCACAGCGATATTTACCGCGGCTCCGGCTATCTCTGCGGTGATCCCAGCCGGTACTGTACTTGCAAAAAATCAAGAAGTTACACGTCATCTAAAAGATGAACCTGCATCATTAGACCCAATTAAATCAGTTGGTTTAACTGAAGCTCAGGTAATGCGTGACTTGTTTGAAGGTTTAGTTAATCAAGATAACCATGGTCGCCCAATACCTGGAGTTGCCCAAAGTTGGAGCACCACAGATAACAAAACATGGCTTTTCAAATTACGTCCTGATGCACGTTGGTCAAATGGTGAACCAGTTACAGCCGAGGATTTTGTATACAGTTGGCGTCGGTTAGTTAAACCTGAAAATACATCGCCGTTTGCTTGGTTTGGCGCGTTAGCAGGGATCAATAACGCACAACAAATTATCGATGGCAAGCTTCCCGCAGAAAAACTTGGTGTTGAAGCCCTTGACAAACATACCCTTAAAGTTGTGTTAGACAAACCCGTTCCTTATTTCCCTTCTTTAACGGCTAACTTTAGCTTATTTCCGGTACATGCAAAGACAATTGAAAAGTACGGTGCAGATTGGATTAAGGTGGGCAATTTAGTTGGAAATGGTGCATTTAGCCTTTCTGATAGGGTAGTGAATGAAAAAATTGTATTAACACCAAATCCGTATTATTGGGATCATGCAAATACGGTGATCACTAAAGTGACATTTGTGCCGATTAACCAAGAGTCACATGCGACGAATCGTTATTTAGCGGGTGATTTGGATATCACAGAATCCTTCCCGAAACAGCGTTATCAAAAGTTACTTGCTGATATTCCAAATGAGGTTTTCACGCCAGATCAGCTGGGAACCTATTATTATGCATTTAATACACAAAGGGCACCCACTAACGATGTACGTGTGCGCAAAGCACTATCTATGGCAATTGATCGTCAACTCATTGCTAAAAAAGTATTAGGCACAGGTGAGAAACCTGCCAATCACTTTACCCCTGATGTCACTGACGGTTTTAAGCCACAAAAAGGAATTTATGAAAGTTATACTCAGAAAGAGTTAGATGAGCAGGCTAAAGTACTATTACAAGCAGCAGGATATGGCCCTCATAAACCATTAGAATTGGTACTGTTATATAATAGCTCGGAAAATCATCAAAAAATTGCTATTGCTGTTGCTTCAATGTGGAAGAAAAAACTTGGTGTTGAGGTCAAATTAGTTAATCAGGAATGGAAAACGTATATTGACAGCCGTAATACCGGTAATTTTGATGTGATCAGAGCATCATGGATTGGTGATTTTAATGAGCCATCAACATTTTTATCACTGTTGACTTCGCAACATAATGGCAATATTCCAAAATTTAATAGTAAACGCTACGATGAAGTGATTGCATCAGCGAGTATTGAAACGAATGCAGACTTACGAAATCGTTATTATAACCAAGCGGAGGCGATTATTGCGCAAGAAGCACCAATTGCACCTATCTACCAATATACCAATGCACGATTAATTAAACCGTGGCTAAAAGGTTATCCAATTGAAAACCCAGAAGATGTTGCTTATAGCCATAGTTTTTATATTACAGCACATTGATTAACATTCTGGTTTATATATTCCAGAGAACTTGAAGAGGCAGGTAGGCGAAAAGTGAAGGTCACCGCGCTGCAACGGAAGATAAGTCTATATTTAATCTGCTACTGTCATTTCATCACGAAAAAGCTCCTTCTGCTGGAGAGTCAGAAGGAGGACCAAAAAAGGAATAAACACTACCTGAGTGATACTAATGCAATCGCATGTTAATTTATTGTTCGTTTGTGGCAAATTGCGTATGGCTATTTAACGAAAATGGCGATGACGTTATTTGAAAGCGGGTAGTGCACAATTCTTAATATACCGTTGTTTTCTTGATATTACTGTTATATTCCCTCTATGCTATAGCTAATACATATTTTTATGGAAGGAGACAACAGCATGGCGCTGATCTATGGTTCATTATTTCAGAGCTCTAGCCCTGTACATGCATTTCAGTTAAATGGAGATGGCGGTTTTTTCCCTCTTGATGTGAATGCAAGTGCAACACAACAAAATCCATTTTGGTTACATTATGATTATAAAAATCGGGATAGTGAGAAATGGATCGAAGGCTCAGAATTATTTAATGAACAGGTCAAATCAGCACTTTGTGGCCATGCAGGGCGTTGGCGCATCTTAAGAGTTGGTGATGGTGTTTTATTAACCTTGCAAACACTAAATACCAATGCTGGTCAAAGGCCTGAACAGTTAGTTGCATTCAGGGTATTTATTAATGGGCGTATAATCATCTCAAGTCGTCACAGAAAAGTGAATTCACTGGATACAGTGATAACCGATTTGCAAGAAGGTGTTGGCGCTGAAAGCACGGGTGATTGGCTGGTAGCGGTCGCAGATGCGATCACTGATGAAATCAGCGATTTTACGGATACATTACATGAACGTTTGATTGAAATGGAAGACTTCATTTTAAACGGTGAAATCCCTGAGCGTGGTGAGTTGGCACTATTGCGCAAACAAATCATTGTGATCCGTCGTTATATGGCACCGCAGAGGGATATGCTGGCGCGTATGACAACAGAAAAATTATTGTGGCTTGATGAAACAGACCGAAGGCGTTTACAGGAGATTTCTGATCGTTTAGGGCGCTGTATTGAAGATTTAGACGGCTTTGTATCTCGAACGGCCATTATGTCTGATGAAATTACCAATATGATGACTGAGATGATGAATCGTCGTATTTATACCATGTCATTACTCGCTATGATTTTCTTGCCAACTACATTTTTGACTGGGTTGTTTGGGGTCAATTTAGGTGGGATCCCCGGTAATGAGTTCCGATTTGCTTTCAGTGTATTTTGTTTTTTACTTGCTGCGCTCATTGGTACGGTTTTCTGGTGGTTGAGACGTAGCCGTTGGCTTTAAAAATAAGTTATTACGACTAACCTTACCTCTTTTGAGGTAAATCAATAAAAAGCATGTCGTTTTAAGGCACTATTAGTTCCGCAGGTGAATGCAACGTTGAGCGATGAACGTTGTGCTCCATAATTGTAGTTTTTCTCATATTGAGTTCTTATACAGAATAATTGACCACTGTAATGCCGATGTATATATCACATCGGCTTTTTTTTGCATTCAAAATAGACTCATTAGACTTCAAGTAGCAGCGCTTTGGCTCAGGTATGAGAGCGATAGTTACGTGTCGCTAGTCGCCTTTATAAGTCATTTTCAGTATATGCCACCAGAAGGTGGCAATAAAATTATTTCACTTCGATGATATCTAAACGCGCAGCCATAAATTCAGGTCTGTCATCTTCATCAATTTCAACCTGTGTAGGGATATCTTCACGATCAAAGGCAAGGTCGCCACCATTAATCACTTCACCGCCGTGGGATACATTTTTAAAATCGAACAGTTCTGTATCGCATAAGTGTGATGGTACAACGTTTTGTGTCGCTCTAAACATCGTTTCGATACGTCCAGGGTAGCGTTTATCCCAATCGCGCAGTAAATCTTTGATCACCTGACGTTGCAAGTTAGGTTGTGAACCACAAAGGTTACAAGGGATAATCGGGAACGCTTTTGCTTGTGAATAACGCTCAATATCTTTTTCGCGACAATAAGCAAGAGGGCGGATAACAATATGTTTGCCATCATCACTCATTAGTTTTGGTGGCATACCTTTTAATTTCCCACCATAAAACATATTTAGGAATAAGGTTTGCAATATATCATCGCGGTGATGGCCTAATGCGATTTTGGTTGCACCAAGTTCAGTGGCAGTGCGATATAAAATCCCTCTGCGTAGGCGAGAGCACAATGAACAAGTGGTTTTTCCTTCAGGAATTTTTTCTTTGACAATCCCATAGGTGTTTTCTTCAACTATTTTATATTCAACACCCAGTTTATCGAGATACTCAGGAAGAATATGTTCAGGAAAACCAGGTTGTTTTTGATCTAAATTGACGGCAATCAGAGAGAAAGAGATAGGCGCACTTTTTTGCAAACTTTGTAGGATAGAAAGTAGAGTATAGCTATCTTTACCGCCAGACAAGCAGACCATAATGCGATCGCCGTCTTCGATCATGTTGAAATCGGCAATAGCTTGCCCTACATCGCGGCGTAATCTTTTTTGTAACTTATTAAAGTTATATTGTTCTTTCTGTGCGTTCATTTTCTACTGTTCTATACCGTTGCTGATAAATAAATTAACTGATGATAAATTGTCCTGAAGGCGCCTATACTCATGGTAACTCTCAGAGCGACTAAGTTAAAGCGCACAAATTTACGGCAAAATACCAAAAAGGAACTCATGATAACAGAAGGAAGGTGCCTTTTGATACGGTTAACGGTGGAAGGCGCATTATTTTTAGTTAGAAACATGCATCGAGGTTGGTAGAGCTAAATGTTTATGTGGAACACACTGATGCTAGCGAATTTACTCAGATCCAAATATCTTTTTTAGGATTTTCAAATGCTTCTAATAAATAGATGATATCGACATCAAGGAGACTAGCAATAATCACTAAGTGTTCCACATAAATTGAAAGAGTACCTGATTCGTATTGAATATAATTACTTTCAGATATTTTTAATGCAGCAGCCATAGCCGTTATTGAAATATTCCGAGAAGTACGTAACTGCTTAATATATTTACCTAAAGAAACACCTCTAGATTTTGATGATTTCATGAGTATTTATTCCAAGTATAGAATGTAATAACTATTATCAGATATAAAACAAGTAATTCAATAGTCATTTTCTGGTAAATAGGGTTAATAAAATTGAAATTTAATATCTAAGAAATTTAATCTTTATTAAATAATAAAAAAAAAGATAAGTTAACTTAAAAAATATCAAATTTAGATATTTACAGATATTAAAACTAGAGGGTTTACATAAATTTTCTCTTCCATGTTTTAATTATAAGTAAATACACTCATATAAAGAAGATCTCAATTGGATGTTGATGATAGTGGAATCTAATGAGCTATATTTATTATATTTAGCCCATGTCACTGTGTAATAAAAGAATTTTATGAGTTATATAAAAAGGTTTATAAACTCATCTCTGTTTTTTGTTTAAGGCTATATCAACAGCTTTACTTGCATGTAGTGCTGTTGTATCAAATAGTGGTACAGAGGTATCAGATTGATCAACAAGAAGAGTAATTTCAGTGCATCCAAGGATAATCCCTTCAGCACCTTGCTCCACCAATGATGCCATAATTCTTTGATATTGTTTTTTAGAATGAGTATTAATTTTCCCTAAACACAGTTCTTGATAAATAATATCATGAATGATCTTCCTATCCTCATCTGAAGGTGTGAGGACAGATAAATTATATTTTTCCCGAAGGCGGCTTTTATAGAAAGATTGCTCCATTGTGAAAGCAGTACCTAGTAAGCCAATTGTTTTTATTCCAGCAGCAACAATATGTTCACCAGTGGCATCTGCGATGTGCAGTAACGGGATATTGGTATTATGCTCAATCTGCTCGGCAACTTTGTGCATGGTATTGGTGCAAAGGACGATAAAATCAGCACCTGCTTGCTCTATATTTTTACCAGCCTGTGCAAGTAACTGTCCGGCAAGTTGCCATTGTCCCGCTGCTTGTAAATGTTCAATTTCGGCAAAATCCACGCTATAAAGTACAATCTTAGCAGAGTGAAGACCTCCGAGCTGTTTCTTAACACCTTCATTAAGTTGTTTATAATAAAGTAGTGTAGATTCCCAACTCATTCCCCCAATTAAGCCGATTGTTTTCATGTGTGTTCCTTAATTATGATCCCGTTGTACAAGAGAAAGCATTGTTTGAATAAGTCATTAATCAGTTTGGAAATAAGTGTAATTACTTATCAATAACTCAAGACATAAAATGATTATACAAAAAAGGTCTATTTAAGGAAGAATATTATGTTACTAAGTGCTATCTTTACTATGATACTTATGTTGAATTTTAATTAAACCAATTTATTCAAGGAGCAAGTATGCGTAAAGTTATTTCGGTTGCTACGTTAGCGCTGATATCCGCACTCACAGCATCTTCAGCTTATGCCGCAAAAACGGATACTTATAACTGTGAAGGCCAGAAAATAAAAGTCTCTTTCCCAGATGAAAACACGGCAGCTATGTTATACAGCGATGAGTTAATTGTGCTAAAAAGTGTTCCTTCCGCCAGTGGTGCCCGTTATGTGGGCGAAAATATGCAGATCTGGGCACGAGGAAAAAATGAATTTAATCTAGCCACTATTGCTGAAGACGATGTGGTCAATAACCGCGTTTCTGATGATAAAGGCCGTACGTGCACACTGGTTAAGTCATCGAACTGATGCGTATATTCGCATGACAAACAATTATGTTTGAACGATAGCGAAATGAAATTTTACAGTTACCCCTAGTGAATACTAGGGGTAAGAAAAATTTATTGCGTGATACCATTTATTGTGGTTGTGAGCTCTTCGTTATCCAGTTGTATCTCTTGAGTTAAAATAGATTTTCCTTTAATGAATAATTCTGCTTTTATTGGGGATAGCTTACGTTCAATATTAATATGAAATTTATTCATTTTATTATTAACAACCCTAGATCGATTAAGTTTATAATCAATCATTTGCCCATTGGCGAGTGTTATGCGTAAAAATGCGCCTTGTTGGTTTTCTGCATCTGGATGATAAACCATTCCATACGAGCCTTCTAATGCGGGGGTAATAAAATTTTGTAGTTGATTTTCAGGGTCATAATATCCAATTAGGGTAACGACAGGAATACCTTGTTTATATGGTTTCTTGCTATGAATGACCTTTGATAATTGCTCCCATGATTGCCCATTAGATTTAAAGTATAATTTTTCACCATGTTTAATATTTATTTTATCACTATTAACATGAATTTTCATGTTATAGTCGGATTCTCTAAAGACCTCGATAATATTACCTTTATTCTTCTGTGTAGCATCAGGGATATAAATATTAGGGGTGTAATGGCCATTATAGCTATGGATCTTTAAATAATCGTTGTTATTAAAAAAATGATTTAGCTCATTTTGATCAATATTGGTTTCATTTTTAATCTCAATATTCAGTTTTACAATATTTAGGCTAAGTTGATAGTCTTCCATTTTCTGCGTTTTAGGATCCCATTTTTTATAACCGGTTGGCGAATCTTGATTAAATTCAATATGATTTTCAAAATATTGTTGAATTGATTGCGTTGTAGCGGGTGTATAAAGGGTAAATGCATTAATAGATGAATCATAAGGTTTTCCACCTGACATCGCATCTTTAGTCATGGTGTGTTTTTTATAGGGATGAGCCGCGGGCTGATTGGTTGTGTTTCGATCGTCTAAATAGACTAATTCATTTTTTTTCTCTTTTTCAAAATTGGGAATAAAAACATTATTATCTGAATCCCATCCCCATGTTGAGTTTTTATGATTAGCATGCGCATGTACTCCACCATGAAACCCTTTATGGTAGTGTCCTATTTGAAAATTATGACCTAACTCATGACTAAATTCATTTCCAGTAGAATTATAAAGCGTCGCTTTACCTGCTCCGCCTGACCAGCCATGTACTTGAACACCATTATCATAGTTACCAATCGCATTGTGGATCGTTATTTGCGGCGTAGGTAAATAACTATTTTCATTCGGTGCTGAGGAATTGATACCATAATTAGCTAAGTTAATACCATCAGAGATAAGATCTTTAGCTATCTTTTCTCGCATATCACCACTGTGTCCTCCACCGTTATCAGCGGATTTTTGTGTATAGCGAGTACCATTTGGTAAAACAACTTCATTGAGTTGAACAGGTTTATATTTAGTTACTATTAATTGGCTGGTGGGGAGCTGCTGCAAAAATTGGCGATGTAATTCAGGATCATCTTGGAAACTAAATTCATCTCGATAGGGAGTTAACATACCAATATCAATAGTATGCAGTAACAGGGAGGACGGAGCTCCAACTTTAACTGTAGGTAATGAGCCTTGTTTATTTTTATAGTGAAAGCTCAATTTTATTTCTGGTTTAATATGACTTTTAGGAATAATGGTAGACCAACCATTTTCAATATATTGTATTTCTTCTTCATTAGAAATTAATGTTTCATCTTCAATTGTGCGCCAAAAACCAAATTTATCCGAGACAAATAGTTTACTTTGGTTAGTTTCTATCGTGATTTTTTTATCACCGTAATAAATATCAGTATTGTAGCTGGCAGAGGATGAGACGTAGATTTTCTTATTTGCAAATTTAGGGTCTGTATCTAGTATAAATTTTGAGGCCCAATTTCCATCAGATGTGAATATAGACACACTATCATTTATGGAAATGATTTTATTTAATTGCTCTATATCTTTTGAAATTTTCTGAATTTGTTCGTTATTATCTATTTTTATAGAAAATGAATCAGGTTTTGAATAGTCAATATTTTCTTTATATCTACTGTTTGCTATTGACCATATTCCATTTTTATCGCTAACAAATAATTGTTCCTCATCGGTAGAAACTCTGATTTTATTATCACCATAAGAGATATCGCTATGAAAGGAAGCTTGAGATGAAAAGAGTATTTTTTTGTTCGAATATTTTTTTCCATTGGGAAGGTTGAAGTTTTTCGCCCAATATCCATCTCCAGTTGAAATTTTTATTAAATTATTTTTATTCAGGATCTCATCAAAGTATTCAATGTTTTTAGAAAAACTGTTAATTTTCTCATTAGAATCAAGCTTTATATCAAAAGAGGCTGGAGTTTTATTTTTAGTATAATGGTTTAATGCATGTTTATAATGCTGAGACAAGCGAGCATCTTCACGAGTATGCCAATTACCGTCTGCATCACTTACCATAACAATTGACCGATCATTAGCCATTTTGATGAGTTTATTATTGTATTTTATTTTAGCATCAACATTATTCTTAATATTAAAAATGATTTTTTTATTTGGATGCTTAGCTAAAGAGTCAAATGATAGAAAAAATGGTGAGCTTGTTTCATGTATGTTTAAGTTTATCGTTGTGTTTTGAGTTAAGAAGTGATTTAAATAAGATGGATCTTTAGATATTTGATTAACTAGATCAGGTGAGTTAATATCAGCATCAAAAATAGTTGGCATAAAAAAATCGTCTGGTGTTAGTTCAATAAAATCACTCTTATTGTTAGGTAATCTCGGTAGCTCTGATGGGGGAGCTAATTTAGCGGAGTATATTTCTTCATCATCTTTATTAAGTATTTTTAGCTCTAAATTTCCATTATTTTCAATTTTTACATGTGGCTTAAAAATGACTAGTGTTTTACGATCAGCAACAAGATGAGGATGCTGATCATCATCTATATGGTAAGCTGCTGGAATAATACTACTTTGAGCATAGAATACATTTCCTTTAAGCTCTCCTTGAATATCGCTTGGGAACTCACTGGTATTAAAATAAAATAACTTTCCAATTTCTTTTTTATATTCTAGCATCAATGCACTATAGTGTTTGTTTTCCTTATCAGTATTTTTACTTAAATTTTGGTTATTTAATAATAAATCTAATGTTTTGAGCACGGTGTGATGCTCCAGCAAATATTGCCATATTTCATTCAGCTGACCATTATTTATTCTATCATTTTGCAAATTTAGAAATGATTGTGAATGACTATTATCAACAATAGTTGAAGGCAGAATACTTGATTGCTGGTTTTGGCAAATACAAATTGTACAAACTAACATATAATTCCTTTTTATTTATTAGCTCTGGCTATTTAATCAATCCAATTGACTTGTCGATATACTATAGAAAAATAAAAAAATAATAAGTAAATTATTTAAGAGTCATTCTTAATTTATTAATGTAATTGTAACTATTGCTATATCAACTCGTTCTAGAAATCAATTCGTTCAGAAATAAAATGAAAATTTCAATCATCATTAAAATTGAAAGTATGAAGTAAATTTTTATCGTCAATCATCTCCTATGGTTCGCTCCCTCAGAGAAAATCGTGACCCATCTAACATTTTTTAAGCACTTTCTCGCTGTTTTCGTTATCAGCTCAACAAAAATAAAATTTTCATATAACAAAAATTGGAATATATGTTTCATTGTTGTATATCTATGTTATCGCCTTGTTAACGGATGGCGAAAATCTACACAACACACATCTATAATCAGTGGGAAGGGCAAAATGAAGAAAATCATGAAATTAACCGCGCTGGTTGCTGTTCTTGGGCTAACGACGCAGGCGATGGCAAAAAATGAACAGATCGTTTTTAGTCCACCAACATTGGCGAGCCCATTTGAAGTTCATATGCAAAAATCTGCGGTAAAAACAGCCAAAGAGCTTGATGTTAATATTCAAGTTTTAGACGGCCAAGGCAGTTCACCGAAACAAGTCGCCGATATTGAGAATGCGATTACACGTGGTGCTCAAGGTTTTATTGTTTCACCAAATGATGTTAATGCTATTGCTGATGCGGTAGTTGAAATTCAAAACGCGGGTCTTCCTGTCGTGACACTTGATAGAACGATCAATGCACAAAAACCAGTCCCACACTTCGGTGCCAATAATTACAAAGGCGGTTATGCCATTGCTGAATATGTTAAACAGCAATTTCCTGATGGAGCGGATCTTATTTTAATTACGGGTCAGCCTGGTTCATCCTCAAATATTGAACGTACTAAAGGTATTCGAGATAGCTTAAAAGAAGGTGGTACTAAATACCGTTTAGTTGCTGATCAAAATGGTAACTGGATGCGAGCGGAAGGGATGCGTATCACTGAAAGTTTACTACCTTCATTACCTAAAAAACCCGACGTGATCTTATCCGCTAACGATGATATGGCATTAGGGGCAATTGAGGCATTGAGTGCGCAAGGCTTTAAACCAGGAGAAGTACTCGTTACTGGTTTTGATGCAGGTCCTGAAGCGCTAGGCCGAATTAAAGAAGGTTGGATGGCTGTGACTGCCGATCAACGAGCAGGTTATGCGGTGAAAATGGCGATGGGACAACTAGTGGATAATATCCGCGATAAAAAAGAAATTACAGGCGCTGATTACGCCCCGACCATTATCAGTAAAGACAACCTAGACCAAGCAGAACGTATCGGTGAATTGAAATAATTTCAGGGGCTAAAGAGGGAGAAGATGGTTATCCCTCTTTAGCAGTAAATCCCTGATTTCCTGAAAAGGAGTTTTTATGTCAGAGCCACTACTTAAAATTACCAATTTAGCGAAAAGCTTTTCAGGAATTTGGGCATTGAGCCAAGCTCAAATGACGGTGATGCCAGGGGAAGTGCATGCTTTATTAGGAGAAAATGGAGCGGGCAAATCAACGTTTTTAAAAGCTTTAGCAGGCGCTCAGCCACAAACTAGTGGTGATATTTGGTTTAATGGTGAAATACTCTCATTAACGGATTCTCCTGTTATTCGCCAGCAAAAAGGGATCATCACGATTTACCAAGAATTTAATTTACTGCCAAATATGACGGTTGCTGAAAATATGTTTTTGGGACGAGAGGCGTTAAAAATGCGTTGGATGGTGAATGAAAAAGTGCTTAATCAAGAAGCAAAAGCCATTCTTGATTATTTGCAGCTAGCTATTTCACCCACTACGCAAGTCGCACGTTTAAGCGTGGCACAGCAGCAAATGATAGAAATCGCGAGAGCATTAACATTGAATGCTAAATTAATTGTAATGGATGAACCTTCAGCGGCACTAAGTGATGTTGAGGTAGAAAGCTTACATCGTGTCGTCAGAGAATTAAAACATCGAGGTGTTAGCGTTATTTATGTCACTCACCGTTTACATGAAGTTTTTCAAATTTGTGACAAGTTTACGGTATTTCAAGATGGGCGATATACAGGCTCTGGGAATGTTGCTGACACATCGGTACAAGAAATTATTCGTATGATGGTTGGCCGCAACGTTATTTTTGAGCGACGTCCTGTCAGCGAAACGTATCATCGCGACAAACCTATTCGCTTGTCAGTGAAGCATTTATATAAAGAAAAACCCCCTCTCGACCCACACGGTATTGCATTACATGATATTAACTTTGATGTTCATGAAGGGGAAATTTTAGGCATCGCAGGGTTAATGGGGGCAGGGAGAACAGAAGTTGCTCGTTGCTTATTTGGTGCTGACAAATATACATCAGGAGAGTTTACCCTTGATGGGCAACCTTACCAGCCAACAACGCCTATGCATGCGTTAGATAAAGGGATTGCCTTAGTTCCTGAAGATCGCAAAAAAGAAGGTGCAGCTTTAGGGTTATCGATTCGTTATAACTTGTCCTTATCAGGTTTATCCCAGTTATTAAAAATGGGCTGGATGGTTGATACCAATAAAGAAAATGCATTAATAGAAAGTTATAAACAAGCCTTACAAATTAAAATGGCAAGTAGTGAACAAGAAGTTCGTAAATTGTCAGGCGGGAATCAACAAAAAGTGATCCTTGCTCGTTGTATGGCGATGTCCCCGAAGGTATTGATTGTTGATGAACCTACACGTGGTATTGATGTAGGTACTAAATCTGAAGTGCATCAGGTTATTTTTGAAATGGCTAAGAAAGGGGTGGCCGTGATCGTTATTTCCTCTGATTTGCCTGAAGTGATGGCGATTTCAGATCGGATCATTACTTTAAGTGAAGGGCGGATGACAGGCGAAATTTTAGGTGATGATGCGACAGAGGAAAAATTAATGATGATGATGGCAATTTGTCATCAAAACTCCATGATTGAAACTGCCGTATAAGAGAGGTTTATATGTTACAACAATCTTCTACGGCGGTTAGCCGTAATAAAATTGATTTTATTGCATTTTTTGAGCGTTTTGGCGTGCTAATTTTTATGGTGTTATTGGTATTATTTTTCCAAACACAAAATAGTAATTTTCTGACAGAACGCAATGTGACTAATATTCTAACTGAAGTGTCTATTTACGGCATTATGGCTGTTGGCATGACATTAGTTATCTTAACTGCGGGGATCGATTTATCAGTTGGTTCAATACTTGCTGTTAGTGCGATGACGGCGGCCTTTATTATTAAGGGCGACAATTTAGTCGGCTTAGATGTTAATGCGTGGGGGGGAATGAGCTGGCTAGTTGGCTTAGCCATTTGCTTAGCAGTTGGAACAGGTATTGGTTTCTTACAAGGACTTGGTATTACTCGCTTGAATATACCGCCATTTATTGTGACGTTAGGCGGTATGACAATTTGGCGCGGTTTAACATTAGTGATCAATGATGGTGCGCCTATTTCTGGATTTGATGCAGGCTATCGCTGGTGGGGACGTGGAGAATTACTGGGTATTTCTGTACCGATTTGGATCTTTGCTATTGTTGCATTGATTGGTTATTTGGCTCTGCATAAAAGTCGCTGGGGACGTTTTGTGTATGCCGTAGGCAGCAATCAAGAAGCTGCTAGACTAGCAGGGGTTAATGTCAAGCGTGTGTTAGTCAGCGTTTATGTTGTGATTGGTTGTTTAGCAGGGTTGGCAGGATTTGTATTGAGTGCACGTTTAGGGAGTGCTGAAGCCGTTGCAGGTATGACATTTGAGCTACGTGTGATCGCGTCTGTAGTTATTGGCGGAACCTCATTAATGGGAGGATATGGCCGTATTGGGGGAACGATTATTGGCTCAATTATTATGGGTATATTAATTAATGGTTTAGTCTTAATGAATGTTTCAGCTTATTATCAGCAAATAATTACAGGGTTAATTATTATTTTAGCAGTTGCATTTGATACTTATGCTAAAAACCGTCGTGGTGCACATTAAAATAGTGAGCTTTTTGTATCAACACCTTTTCATTTATATATGAAAAGGTGTTTTTTAACATAATATACTCGTGATACTTCAAGTTGTAGGGTTTTTTGTTTAAGGTGTAAGTGACTACGTGATACACATTGATTCACCGTGTTTATCTATACTCCTCGTCTATTTTCGCTTGTCGCCTACCCGCAACTCGAATTATTTAGAGTATATACTTTCAATTATAACTATTTTTATGGTTTTATGCGGTGGCTAATTTGGTTGTTTAATTATTTTTTATTACTGCTATACTATTAGCGTTATTTCTTTATATAAAAAGAAAATAACCCATGTAGTCACACTGGCTATATTTTTGATGTTCAATATATTGTTGAATTAAAATACTTAGTTTAGGAGTCGATAAAATGGTAAGTAATAATGCAGCACGTCGCTTGTTAGGCATGCCTTATAAATTGAGCCGTTCTAAGAAAAATTTGCGTGTATCAATTGTCACCAAAGAGAATGCCACTTCAAATTTACCCGACGATTTACAAAATAAATCGGTCGTTGCTGCACTAAAAAATACAGCGACAGAGAAAAAAACATATCATTCAACAACAGTCTTTTATCCTGAATATGTTGTTAGCTAATTGAATGTATGTTTACCCTCTAGCATGTATGGCTAGAGGGTATATATTGAAATTTGTATTTATTAATATCTCCAAACGGTTTAATTTCATTAAAAATAAATTTTATTATTTTATCTACATTAAAAAACTTTTTTGATGAGAGTTCCCTCCTGATCGTAACTAGTATGTCGTTGCTAAATTGTGATTGCAGTAACTAGTGCCTTTGTTGAAAATCAAGCACAATATTGAGACCTTTCTGATGAAAGAAGAATGGCTAACTTGGTTACAGTGCTTAGTATATAAAGATAAAAATTGGGTAGGGATCCCTGTTAATGAATTACAAATGTTTGATTTTATGTTTGTGTCTACTGGTTATTAGCGGTTGTTCTACGGGTTTCAAAAAAGATGAAGAAACTAATAGGTTAAAATTTAGTATCCAACAAGCAAACACGATACCGATTAAAGAATCCGTTGAGGTATTAGCAGTTTCAGATATGTTACCTGGAGATATTTTATTATCATCGGCAACAGGGTTGAACTCATGGGGGATCCGCTTATTCAGTATCAGTGGGGTTAGCCATGCCTCAATCTATTTAGGTGCTGGAGAGGTTGCGGAATCTGTCGGCAGTGGGGTAAGGATCATTTCCCTCGATCAAGCGATTTCAGATTCTAATAATATGGTGGTATTACGTCAATCAGGTTTGACATCGATGCATGCGAATAAATTACGCGAATTTTCTGTGCAAAATGATGGTGGTAAGTATAACTATAAAGGTATCGTCATGATCGCCCCTTGGATGCTGACTAAGCGTGTTTGCGAATTACCCTTAATTGGCCAAACGATACGTAATTTTTGTTTGAAAACACTAGCAAGCGTACAACTAGGTAATGATGTTGACCAAGCAAATGGTTTCTTTTGTTCGCAGTTTGTTTTAGATGCTTATAAATATGCAGGTATGCCATTATTTGAAGGCAATTCGGCTTGGATCACGCCAGCAGATATTCTACATATGCGAACTGATGATGTACCTACATTTATGCCTACCCATCGATTGAGTTACGTAGGACACTTGAAATCATGGAGTTTTGCGAGTGCTATTCGTAAAAAATAACAGTTTTATCAATTAATTGTAGTTAAAAATAAAAAAAAGGCCAACTCAAAGTGGTTGGCCTGCTAAAACTGGAAGCAATGTGAGCAATGTCGTTAACAAAAACTTGAGTAATTTACTCAGGTATTCGTTAAGTAAAAGATAACCATTCTCATTTAATAAATCAACCCTTTTTTGTCAGTTAATGAAGATTTTAATCGAATATGTACATTCTTAAAAATAATATCTATAAATTCAGTTAGTTGAGTGATGTTCTGATTTTGTGCTAGGATAAAATCTGACTGCGGGTACTCGGGTTTCAAAATAGCAGCATAGGTATATTTACTAGTATTTTTCTGAATTCAGCATATAGGAGCCACTCTTTGATGGGAAAATTACGAATTGGTATTGTGGGTCTAGGTTCGATCGCTCAGAAAGCTTACCTTCCAGTCTTAAGTAAAACCGATAGTTGGCAATTGATTGGGGCTTTTTCCCCTAACCAAATCAAAGCAAAGGTGGTATGTGATAATTACCGTATTCCTTTATATTCAGATATTAAGCAATTAGCCTCACAATGTGATGCCGTCTTTGTACATACCAGTACGTCGAGTCATTTTGAGGTGATCCACACTCTGTTATCAGCAGGGGTTCATGTGTATGTTGATAAGCCACTCGCAGAAACACTGACTCAATCAGAGCAACTTATTAATTTCGCAAAAAAACAAAAATTGTTTTTGATGGTTGGTTTTAACCGCCGTTTTGCACCTTTTTATCAATCGCTTAAACAAAATCTGGGTCAGGTGGCATCATTGCGAATGGAAAAACATCGTAGCAATAGTGTCGGGCCAAATGATGTGCGTTTTACATTATTGGATGATTATTTGCATGTAGTTGATACTGCGATTTGGTTAGCTGGTCATCAAGCGACAATTCAAAGTGGCAGTATTATTGCTACCGAAAAACAGCAGTTATTTTATGCAGAGCATCATTTACTCGTTAATGGTTGTTGGGTGACAACGTCAATGCATCGTCGAGCTGGAAGTCAGCAAGAACAAGTTACCGCAACGTGTGATGGCGGGATCTATCAAGTGACTAATATGAACCATTGGTTGAGTGAGGGTCAATCAGGTATAAAACAAATACAGCCATCTAGCTGGGATTCTATTTTAGTGCAAAGAGGGTTTGATGGCGCAATCCGTCATTTTATTGAAGCGGTGAGCCATCAAACAGAACCTGAAATTAGTGGCGAACAAGCCATTTATGCACAACAATTAATTGAAAAATTTTTGGCATAAAATAAATAAGGTAGGCAATATGTTTAATCCTGCTCAAGATTCAGAAGTGTTATTTGTTGCCGGTTTTGGTCCTATAACACGTGACTCATTGGCGAGTCGTCATTTTTATCAGGCTGCGCTTGGGTTACCTTTACAAGAGATGGAAGGGAATAGTGATTACTTAACTTGTGAAGAAGAGCAGCTAGGTGGCATTAATCATTTTGCCTTATGGCCGCTTGAGCAGGTAGCACAATCTTGTTTTGGACAAGAACACTGGCCAAAAGAGCATATTATTCCTCAAAGTTGGATTGAATTTGAAGTCGCAAGTTTATCTAAAGCCACGCAAAATTTTATCGATCACGGTTATTCTTTACTGATTAACCAGAAAATAGAACCTTGGGGGCAAACTGTTACTCGTTTATTGAGTCCTGAAGGAATGTTGGTGAGTCTGACGATTACGCCTTGGTTAAGAGAGTAAACATAAATTTATTGTGAGAGATCTCATTTATTTAGTTGTTGACGAGATATTTTTACATAACGGTATATAATTCTTCTGTTAACTTAAATTCTATTTTTTATCAGGAGGGGATATGTATAAAACAATTCTGGTTCCTATAGATTTAACTGAAGATGAACTTACCAGTAAAGCGGTTCGTCATGCAGTTAATTTAGCTAAACAATCAGGGGCAAAGCTGCATTTAATTCATGTACTGCCGATTTCTTCTGCAATTATTAATGCTTATGCGCTGGGATATATGGAAATCAAAGATCGCGCAACCGTTAAGGCAGAAGAAGATATGAAAATGTTAGTGGATTCAATCGACTTGCCACTGTCTGATGTAAACTACACAATTACATTTGGCTCACCTCGTGATGAAGTGATTAATACTGCAAAAGATATCAATGCAGATATTATTGTGATTGGCTCACGTCGTCCAAATATTACTACCCATCTTTTAGGTTCAACGGCAGCGGGTATTGTCCGTTACGCAGAAACATCCGTTTTAGTTGTGCGTTAAGGAGCGAAGTAAACCTATCTGTATTCAGGTAGGTTTTTAGGTACCCATTCAGCACATTTAAAATCAATATAAATCAATCTTTTTACGACTGTTTGTTTGTCTTTTATTTTACCCCATTTAAGCTATTGAATGTTATAGTTCAGCATACTGAATTTTATTGCATAAAAGGAAAACGAGCTTATTTATGGAGAAGTTCTCAAAAGAAGTGATCCGCATTGAGCACTTTATATTAAGGGTACTGCGTTTTTATTGTTTATCTCTATTGGTCTTTTTTCTTGGGCTATTGCCAGGCATTATTGGTTTTTATTTTATTGAAGGTCATTCACTCATGGAGTCGATGCTCAATGCATTATCTATGTTAAGTGGCCAAGAAATAGAACCTGCACCAATAACACAAGGCGGACGTTTTTTTATCGCCATTTATGGCTTATTTTTGCAGAGTGTATTCATCATTAGTATTGGTCTAATTGTGACTCCATTTATCCATCGTATTCTGCATAAATGGCATTTAGAGGAAGATTAGTATTTTGATGAAATTGTGAACTAGCTTTAACAAATCATCATTTAGCTCACGGCAGTTTGATTTTATTGAAGCTATACTTTACAGGATAAGCACGCTTACATGTTAATGAGGGTATCATATGTATAATAAAATTTTGGTTCCTGTCGATATTTCTGAAGATGTTCTGACGGATAAAGCGTTAAAACATGCTATTTATTTGGCTAAAGCATCAGGAGCAAAAATACATCTTTTTCACTCTGTACCCGATGTGTCCCGGTTTTCGATGAGTTATAGCTACCATTATGATCTGCTGTCTTCTTTTGCGAAAAAAGCACTTGAACGTTCAGAAGAACAGCTAAAAGAGATTATTGCGAAGATTGATTACCCACATGAAGATATTAGCTTCAAAGTTGTGTTTGGCTCGCCACGAGATAAAGTTTTATCTGAAGCGGAAGAAATTGGTGCAGATCTTATTGTTATTGGTTCTCGCAATCCAAGTATTACGACTCATTTATTAGGCTCAAATGCTTCGGGTATTGTTTCGTATGCGAAAATTTCAGTGTTAGTTGTTAGATAAGAAAATGCAGATAAGGTCAGTTTAT
Source organism: Providencia manganoxydans (assembly GCF_016618195.1). Lineage (NCBI taxonomy): Bacteria > Pseudomonadati > Pseudomonadota > Gammaproteobacteria > Enterobacterales > Morganellaceae > Providencia > Providencia manganoxydans. The sequence continues at coordinate 2,550,915 of NZ_CP067099.1, read as the reverse complement.
CACTGACCTTACTTTTAGGATTGTGTATTAAGCTAGAATTAGATGAGAGTTATAGAATTAATGGTTATTTCCCTTCAACCGCTTCTTTTGCTTTTTGGATAGCTTGAATGCCTTGTTCGCATGCTTGTTCTTGTGCATCTTCTGGATAATCAGCTAATGCTTTTTTAGCGTCAGCTAATTGTTGTTTCATTTCTGCGATGCGTTCTTTAGCATCGGGCTCGCTTTTATATTGCTCTTCAGCTTGTTTCACAAGCGCATTCATTTCTTGAAAATAAGTATCACAGTTTTTTCCTGCATTTGCGCCAAATGCAGTTAATGTAACTATTATCCCTAAAACGGCCGGTAGTAATTTTTTCATAATTTATTCGCTTTTTTGACGTAACAATAATGCGAGAATAGCATTCCATATTAAAAAAGACATCATCCTCAGTAAGCATATTTTCTTCAGTGCGGTTTTTTTTCTACATATTAGGATTTATCTGTTCGTTTTATCTTCTTTTTACAACACAGACAAATAGCACGAAATGTCTAAATATAAATGAGAATCATTATTGACCATGCCATGGATTAAAGTGTACAGTTAAGTACACTTTTGGTTGTAAGGAGATAGAGTGATGCCGAATAAAACTATTATTAATACAGTGGAATGGCCTGTTTGTGTGATAAATACGTTTCCTGAAACAATGGATGAAACACGTTTATGGCTAGAGGAAATGGACTTGCTACTTGCAAGAAGACTACAATTTGCGTTGATTTATCCTCCTGTACAAAAGCCAAAAGGCAAACCAACTACAGAACATATGGAAGCGATGAAATATGTTCGCCGCTGGTTAAAACATGCGAGGGAGCCAATGATAGAGCATTGCCGAGCAATGGTCGTAACATTACAACCTAACGGCAGCAATAAAGCAGAGATGGAAGAAATGGCGCCATTACTTTCTAATTTATATGGACCTGAAGTTATTATTGAAAGTGATATTACCTCAGCAAAACAACGAGCAACAGAATTAGTCGCTAAATAAATTTAGCGACTAATTTTGCGAATGTAGCTGGCGATGATATCAACGGAAAGCGAAATTTGCTGAGTTATAAATTCATCACTAGGTTGGAAATCAGCAACACAGAAAGTGGTAATAAACACATCTGCTTTTAGCATTTCCAAGAAGCGTGATGAAATACTGAGCAGTATTTTTTCATTAACTTTTACTTCAGGTAACTCAAGAAGTTTTTCTGCTAATAATCGATAGCTACGCACGGGGCCTTGTTCAAAAAAGGCCTGACTGATTTCAGGAAAACGATTATATTCGCCAAGGATCAAACGGTATAAACCAATGGATTGTGGTTTAATCACATTCAGCAAAAATCTCGCACCATAAAAAGATAATACAGACTCGATGGTCTGAGGTGCAGGTGGCGTGGTTTCATAGTCACTGAATATATCATCAATCATTGTTTCGATAACGGCGGCAAATAATCCCTCTTTATCGCCAAAATTTTTATATAAAGTAGAACGCGATCCCCCCGCGCGCTCAATAATCATATCCAGCGTTGTTCCTTCAAACCCATGTTGAATAAAAATCTCAGAGGCCGCAGAAATTAATGCTTTATTACGGCGTTGTCCTTTGGGGGTTTTGGCTGGAAATGGGGTATTCATGCAATATTATTCCTAGCATTATGATTTATTTAATGATTAATCCTAACTCGTGATTATCATGAAAGATAAGGTCGATAATGATTAATCATACTTAACCTGAAAGAGATCATGATTCAGGCTATTATTTCGCTCTATGATACCGACAAAGGTTATCATGTTTGAACTATTATCTGAATAATTACAGTGTTAGTGAGGGGGAGGGTGATGAAAGAGGGTACAATTGATGCGGAGCAGAGTAATAATGTCATCTCAAACAGCCAACGAGAAATTACTCGCTTATGTATAGAGTGTGGGCTGTTACTACTACAGCATGGCGCAGAAAGCATGTTAGTGGAACAACTTACTACACGTTTAGGCGTTGCTTTAGGCGCGGATCAAGTTGATAGTGCTATTTCCTCAAACTCTCTGGTTCTCACAACGATTATTGATGGTCACTGTTTGACATCGACCCGAAGAATTATTGATCGCGGCATTAATATGCATGTTGTGACTGAGGTTCAACACGCGGTAATTTTAGTTGAGCATCATTTATTAGATCGTAAGCAATTACAGAAAAAACTGTCGTCAATAAAACCGTTACGCTACCCACGTTGGATGATGGTTTTGATGGTGGCTCTATCATGTGCTTGTTTTAGTAAGCTCAATGGTGGGGGTTGGGATGGCTCGCTAGTGACTTTTATTGCCAGTGGCTGTGCAATGTATATTCGCCAAGTTCTAACATCACGGCAAATGAATCCATTGATTAATTTTTGTATTACGGCATTTGTTGCCACTTCAGTCTCTGGCTTGTTATTGAAATTACCTTATTTTGCACCGACAGCCAGTATTTCAATGGCTGCGAGTGTGCTACTGCTCGTGCCGGGCTTCCCTTTAATCAATGCTGTTGCAGATATGTTTAAAGGTCATGTAAATACGGGGCTTGCTCGCTGGACAATGGCGAGTTTATTAACATTAGCAACCTGTATTGGAGTGGTGATGGCGATGGCGGTGTGGAATCTGAGGGACTGGGCATGAATTTTATATTAGCACTGTTAGAAGATATGTTTCTGGCCGCAATCCCTGCCGTTGGCTTTGCAATGGTATTTAACGTGCCAGTAAAGGCTTTAAAGTACTGTGCTTTATTAGGTGCAATAGGCCATGGTTCAAGAATGACAATGATGACATTAGGTTTAAATATTGAGTGGGCAAGTTTTATTGCTGCGATCCTTGTCGGAGCGATAGGTATCCAGTGGTCAAGGTCGTGGTTAGCACACCCAAAAGTTTTTACAGTCGCAGCGGTAATACCCATGTTTCCGGGGATCAGTGCTTATCTTGCTATGATCTCCGTAGTAAAAATTTCTCATCTCGGGTACACCCCAGAGCTATTCGAAACCTTGGTCACAAATTTTTTAAGGGCATCGTTTATTGTTGGTGCGTTATCCATTGGTTTGTCATTGCCTGGCTTATGGTTATATCGTAAGCGACCGAGTGTATAATTAGAGGGACTGGCCATTACTGCTGATTTTTACGACTAAAAAAGATTAAACAAAAGTCTAAAAAATGGCTTTGTGTCTTCAGCAATTTAGCGCTTTATTATTTGAGTTAATTGTTGTGTTTAAATGTTGCCCTATGAATTCGATTAAAGCACACTTCACTTATTGGATACTAGATTGAGGGCACTTGTCTCACACTAAAATAGCTTTAATTCGCATAAAATTTAACCCACAAAGTTCAACAATCCCGAGTTTAATGGGGTTCATAAATATTAATGACTGACGTTAAACGATGTACAGTTATTTAATTAGGCAGTGTCATAAGTTATTCGATTAATTAATAAACAAAACTGTAATTATTTAAAATTTTTCGCATTATATGATTGCTTTAATACGCCACTGTAGTGGTATGACGAGCGCATTATGCCGACTAAATAGGTTGTTTCTAATATTCATCCAAGGCAAAAAGGTTTATATTCAACCGCAATTCTGCCATGAGAAAAATTGCAGTATATTACAGTGTGCGTTAATGCATTCAGGTTACTTGTTTATTATTAGTGGTGCTATTTTGAGTCAATTATTCTTTTTTTCGTGCTCTAAGTGGGCACTTTCGTTTTTTATATTGTTATTTACTTCCTCTCTTATTGCCGCCCCCGCTGGATTTGATGAAGCGAAAGTATTAAGTAAAACCAAAGTTTATATGGATCAGACTCATCAAGGTGAAGGGACATTGTATTGCGGTTGTGATTGGAATTGGGTGGGTAAAAGTGGTGGTCGTGTTGATTTAGCATCTTGTGGCTATCAAGTTCGTAAGCAGCAAGCACGGGCGGAAAGAATTGAATGGGAACATATTGTTCCTGCATGGGTTTTTGGTCATCAAAGACAATGTTGGCAGAACGGTGGACGTAAAAATTGTATTGCGACTGATGCCATTTTTCGCAAAATGGAAGCGGATATGCATAACTTAGCGCCTTCTATCGGTGAGGTAAATGGGGATCGTAGTAATTTTAGTTATGGACAACTTACTGATGCCGTGGAGTACCCTTATGGCCAGTGTCGTAGCCGTGTTGATTTTAAACAGCGTGAGTTTGAGCCTCGCAATGAAGTGAAAGGGCAGGTTGCGCGAGTCTACTTTTATATGCATGATCGCTATAACCTTTCCATGTCGCGGCAGCAGCAACAATTATTGATGGCATGGGATAAACAATACCCACCTAATCAATGGGAAAAACTGCGTGATCAGCGCATTGCTGCACAAATGGGTCATCATAATCCTTTTGTAACAGGGGAAGCATCATGGCAGCTTGGGCATAAAAATAGTGCTCAGGGGCTTAAGTTTGATAATGATGTTTCACCAACGCAGGTAAAAACAACAGTATCAAAACCACAATCGACCGAAGGTGTGATGCAGGTGAAAGGGAATCGTAATTCCCACAAGTATCATTTATCACATTGTACCGGTTTTAAAACGACATCCGAAAAAAATGCAGTTATGTTTGCAGATGAATTAGCCGCTCAAGCAGCAGGTTATGAATTAGCTGGTAACTGCAAACCATAAATAATTCGATACCCAGTATTGTTTTAGTTACTCAACACTGGGTTTTTATATTGTTAATAATCAATTTGTTACGCTTTAATTTATTAAAGCGAGTTGAGTCTTATTTATTAATTTAGGGTATAAATGCAAAAATATATCATTATAAGTGTTAAATTATTGTTGCATTTAAAAGAAATACAGCGGTATAGTCTTTTTAACGGATGCACGTAACACCATAAGAGTTAACAGATTTAAATTTACGGTGTTTTGTCATAATAGTGTCATAGAAATTCATTAGTTTACGGGTATAGCCTAGCAGGGAGGAACTAATGGGAACTAAGTCTTTGTTTATGTGTTCACAAGGCCGGTTACTGTTCCATCATGAAATTGTCATGGTGAGATTAGTAACCGGTTTTTTTATTGCATGTTCAACCAACACGAGCTTGAAGGGAGCTCCTCTCTGTTCTGAATAGTCCGTCATTTGAATTGACTTCAACGATACCTGGAAGGGTTAATACTATGAGTAGACAGAAAGCTGCAACAAAGACACGCCGTGAAATGAAACGTTCATTACGTAAAGAGCGCGCAGGTCGTTACGAAATGGCCAGTGTAACTTCCTTTGCTGATTTTACTGGCATTGAGCCAATCGGAATGGCAAAAGAGCGGCGTGATAATTCGCCGATCACCCCTCGTAATGACGCACAAAAGCTCTATATCAATTCGATTAAGCATAAACAATTAATTTTCGCAAATGGGGAAGCCGGTTGCGGTAAAACGTTTATTAGTACCGCACTTGCTGCGGATGCATTAATCAATAAAGACATCAATAAAATCATTGTCACACGACCTGTCTTGCAGGCAGAAGAAGATCTCGGTTTTCTTCCGGGCGATATGGCTGAAAAGTTTGCGCCATATTTTCGGCCGGTTTATGACGTATTAGTGAAAAGATTAGGTAATTCCTTTTTACAATACTGTTTGCGGCCTGAGATTGCTAAGGTTGAAATTGCACCATTTGCCTATATGCGTGGTCGTACATTTGAAAATGCGATTGTGATATTAGATGAAGCGCAAAATGTGACTGTCACACAAATGAAAATGTTCTTAACGCGTTTAGGAGAGAATGTCACAGTGATTGTTAATGGTGATGTAACGCAGTGTGATCTACCTGAAGGTGTTACATCTGGATTAGCCGATGCCTTACAGCGTTTTAGCAGTGATGAAATGGTTGCGATGATCAATTTCACTGTTGATGACTGTGTGCGCTCAACATTGTGCCACCGCGCTTTATTAGCTTATAGCTAGCGCATAAACTGTCTTATCCATAGCCCCACAGAGTGGGGCTATAGTTTTGCTACGAAGTATTTCTGCTTTATGTTATCCGTTAAAAATAAATAATTTGATTTTCCTACGTTATTTTAAAAAAATTTATGTCCCCGATAAATATATATGCCAGCTAGCACGCTAACTTAAGATTGCTGAGATATTCTTTTTAATTATAGTGACTAGTGATGTAGCATCTCATGCACAATTTGTTCGTCATTGAGTGAATAAGGGTAATAAGTTGGCCAATTATCCATTTGTTGTAGCAATTTTTCTTGTGAATCATTGCCCATATAGAGATGGAAATGGCTGGAGGCTTGTGGCTCGATAATATGATCACTAAATTGAATGTATTTTGGCGCTTTTGATGCAGGATCTTGGCACTCAAATAGATAACGAACGCCTTTTTTACCTGAAGTATAATTAAGGATTTTATAGCCTGAATAATGGTAAGTGCAACTATGAATTTGCCCGTTTTGGCTAAACTCAATGATATTATTTTCAATACTTATGCTATCAACATCCGTTGCATAACCTTTTTTATAATACGCACGATATTCTTCAACCGTTTTATCTTTATGAGTTTTGGCTTTTTGTTCTAATACGGGATCCAATCTGCCATTGAGTAATAGTGGGTTAACAGATTCCCATATTCCATCCCAATCACTCAGTTTTCTATCTTTTACATCAGCATCATCAAAAAATCCTTTACTGGCTTGAATGGCTTTCTCAGATTGAGGATGAGCGTGGCTATGAGCAAAAACATTAAAACTCGTCAATAATGCGCAGACACTTAATGTCATTGTAACAAGTGATTTGTTGTTCATTGAGGGGATCCTTAGCGGTCAATTAACTGAAGTGTTATGTTATAATATAACATTAATATAAATGCAAAAGATTATTTTGTAGAAAAAGAAGAAGTTCTAAAGGAATGCGGTAATGATATGAAAATTAAGAAAAAATATAGCCTTAAGATAGGCCATATTTTTAGAATAAAGTGGAAATCCGAAAATTAATACCTTGGTTTGCTGATCTGCTGCTCTCGATAAATGTTTTGGTTTTGATGGATTATTTTCTAGCCTTGGTGATCTTGTTTTAACCACGACGACGGTAGTTAACCAACTTGCTGGTGAGATTAGTGGGCAAAACACACGTATTAAAGCCAGTGGACAGGTGATTAATACAGGGTTAATAGATGGTGGATTAATACATATCACGACCAATACATTAGATAACCTAAGAACAGGGCGTATTTATGGTGATTTCCTCGCTATTGCGGCTAATACTTTATTAAATGATAAACAAGGCGATAAGGCCGCAGTAATTGCTGGGCGTAAAGAAACCCATATTGCAGTTTCTGAGCTATTAAACCGTGATCACGCATTGATTTACAGTGATGGTAATTTAACTATCGGTAATACGCTTAATGACCAGCTGCAAGCATCAGGCCATGCTAAGAGTGTGAGAAATCAAAGCGAAAACATTGAAGCAGCTGAAGATCTGACATTAAAAACAGCGTTTCTTGAAAATAAAGATATTCACTTACAACTCACAGCAAAACCTGTTGAAGTGAGCCGAGAGCATTTTGATTGGTTTGATTTTGGAAATGGTAAACGTTATAAAATTCAGCCACGTAATGGTAACGATACCCGCTATGCTATCAATGATGATGGTACTCTAAATAAAGAAGTTGGTATCCATTATGAAAAATCGAACCGCTGGCGGATGTTCGAAAATGGCAATTGGACAAAAGACTTCTATGAATATGATTACGACCGTGTTGTTTATGAAACACAGGTCATCCAGCGGGATGCCGCACTAGTCACGAGCGGTAAACATTTAACAATTGATGGGCAACAACTTAATAACGAAAATTCTCGCGTGGTGGCGGGACAAAATCTGATTTTAACTGGCTATGCGCTCAATAACCAAGAAGAGCAAGGTATTCGCCGCACTGTGGAAAGTGGTAATACGATTTATCGCTATAAAGGTGGTGGAAAATGGAAAACGCGTGAATCAGTCTATGCTTACCAAGGAGTAAACAGCGAAGAAGATTTACCTCTGCACTTATTAGAAGTCACTGAACAGGCAGGAAGTACAGGCAAACCTAAGTTGGATGACAGAACAGTCTATCAACTCGATGGCAAAGCGGGGGAAGTTGCTAATTCAACGCTAAACGAAAATCAAGGTGTGATACTGACTGAAGCAGTCTTAAAAGACAGTAAACATACACCTTTGGAACTTTCTGCTGGTCAACAGGCCGAGGTGACACCACTTCCATCCATTACTAAGGAAGTGGATGTTGCCGATGATAAATCCGTGACAGCCACTCAAGTGGATGATGCGAATATCGCTAATCATATTGATGTTCAAGGGCAAAGCGATGCCGGCAAAGGGCAAGATGTTACGGTAGAGCATACCCCTGAAGGTAAAGATAACCTCGATACAGTGATCAGAACGGTTGAGCCGAATACTAAATTGCCTGATAACAGTCTATTTAATCTGACGCCGGGTAGTGATAGCCAATTTCTTATCGAAACGGATCCCCGATTCACGAATTATAAAAAATGGCTTTCAAGTATTGATATTGTCTCTAATGATCAACTGCATAAACGCTTAGGTGATGGTTATTATGAGCAGCGTTTAGTGCGCGACCAGCTAATTGAAACCACAGGGCAACGCCTACTGGGTAACTACAGCAGCGATGAAGAACAGTATCGCGCCTTACTGACTAATGGTGTTGCATTTGGTCAACAATTTAACTTGACGCCGGGTATCGCGCTTTCTCCTGAACAAATGGCGAACTTGACTACCGATATTGTGTGGATGGTTAACAAAGAGGTTACTTTACCGGATGGCCGAGTTGAGATGGTCAGTGTGCCGCAAGTGTATGTCCGCGCTCGCCAAGGTGATTTAAACGGTAATGGAGCGTTACTGGCTGGACGCAATGTATCAGCCAATATGACGGGTAATATTCTAAATAGTGGAGAAGTCAGTAGCCGTGAACTGACTGATTTACGCGCTGAGAATATTGAAAATAGCGGGCGGATCCAAGGTAAGGATGTACAGCTCAATGCCTTGAAAGACATTAAAAATATAAGTAGTGAGATACGTGGATTAGACAGTGTATCACTCTCAGCTGGACGCGATATTCTTAGTGAAACAGTACAGCGTAGTGATGGTAAATCCGAATGGCTTGATCGTCCTGCCAGTATTTATGTGACAGGTGAGAATGGGCAACTGACCTTAAAAGCGGTGCAAGATATCAATTTGATTGCAACTGAAATTGGCAATTTAGGTGTCGAAGGTAAAACCTCGATCATTGCAGGCCGTGATATCAGTTTAGAGACAAGAGATATCAGCTCAGCATTTGATTACACCCATAATTCCACCAATTACTATCGTGGTGCTAATGGCACAGAAGTGGGTACAGAAATTCACACCAAGGGTGATTTAACGTTATCTGCGGGGCAAGACTTATCGGCGAGAGCGGCAAATGTATCTAGTGGTGGTGCGCTCGCAGTGAATGTTGGGCGCGATATCAATATCACATCTGGTGTTGAAACCAATGAATATGCGAAACACACTAAGCATACTGATAAAGGTTTCTTATCCAGTAGCACCAAAGAAACTCATGATGAAGTGAATGAACGTACTGCTATTAGTAGCACTTTTAGCGGTGATAGTGTGGGTATGCAGGCAGGAAATAACGTCAATATTGCTGGTAGTAATGTGCTTGGAACAAATGATGTTAGTGTTAATGCCGAAAATCAACTGAATGTCACGACCTCGGACGAAGCGTTACATGAAACCCACATGTCGAAAACGACCAAGTCAGGGTTGATGGGCACCGGGGGCTTAGGCTTCACGGTTGGTTCAAATTCGCAAAAGGTTACCACTGACAGCGAAAGCAACCTGAAAAAAGGGAGCGTGATTGGTAGCACCGCAGGTGATGTGAACTTAACTGCTGGTGGGTCTACCAATATTCATGGTAGTGATATTATTGCAGCAAAAGATATCAATGTTACAGGTAGTGATGTCAACATCAGCGCAGCTGAAAATAGCCGTACAGATATTACAACGGTAGAAACTAAATCAAGTGGTTTGACTGTATCGCTAGGCGGTACTGCGGGTAGTTTGTTAGATGGTATGGTGCAGACGGCAAAGTCAGCGAAAGAAGAAGATGACGGTCAATTAGCAGCACTTAAAGGGATGAAGGCAGGTTTACAAGGTGTTCAAGCCAAGCAAGCAGGTGAATTAGCTGGGATTAAAGAAGGCAGTAGTGTTACTGATGCCTTTGGTGTAAACGTGTCTTATGGCAGTAGCTCCTCAAAATCAGTCACTAAGACAGAGCAAAATACCGCATCAGGCAGTAACTTGAGCGCTGGCGATAATATAAACTTCACGGCGACAGGCAAAAAAGAGGGTAGCCAAGGTAATTTAACGGTACAAGGCAGCCAAATAGATGCGGGTAAAGATATTACTTTGACCGCGAAAAATGATATTAACCTGACTAGTGCTACCAATACGCAAACCGTGGATGGTAAAAACGAAAGCAAAGGCAGTTCAATTGGCGCGGGTATTAGCACTGGCGGTTGGAACGTGAATGCGAGTGTAAACAAAGGCAATGGTTTTGAAAAAGGTAACAGCCAGTTCTACACCGATACCGAAGTGAATGCGGGTAAACAACTGACGCTCAATAGCGGGAAAGATACCACGCTAACAGGTGCTCAAGTCAGTGGCGAGAGCGTGAAAGCTAATGTGGGCGGTGATTTAACCTTATCGAGCCAGCAAGCTACGGATAAATATGATTCGAAGCAACAGAGTGGCAGCATTTCTGGCAGTATAGGAACTGGGTTGAATACTACTGTTTCGCTGAATGCCAACAAAACCGAAATGCATAGCGACTATCAATCGGTGGATAGACAAACGGGTATCAACGCGGGCAAAGGCGGTTTTGACATTACGGTTGGCGATCATACGCAACTTGATGGTGCGGTGATTAGCAGTACTGCTGACGCAAATAAAAATAAACTGGATACGGGTACGCTGGGCTTTGGGGATATCAAAAACAAAGCTGAGTATAAGGTCGATAGCCAAAGTGGTGGCTTTAGTTCAGGGGGAACACCGTTTACAGACCAACTTGCCGGTAATGCAGCGGGTTCATTGCTGACCAATGTGAATAATAAAGGCAAAGACAGCAACACCACGCATTCGGCGGTATCGGAAGGTGAAATTATTGTTCGCGATAAGGACAATCAAAAACAAGATATCAAAGAATTAAGCCGTGATACTGACAATGCTCATGAGAAGCTCAATCCGATCTTTGACAAAGAAAAAGAGCAAAAACGGATAGAGAAAACGCAGTTAGTCGGGGAGCTTGGCAAGCAGATTACTGATATAGCGGTGACGGAAAAACGTATAGAAGCGACTAAGGCTGAAAGAGCGAATTTTGATAAAACGCCAATAACAAAGGATGAACGCGAGAAAGCGATAGATTCCATCAAAGACCCGAGCCTAAAAGAGGACGAAACAGCGATTCGAGATGCAGTACTCAATGATCGTATTGAAAAAGCAGTACAAGCGTCAGGGTGGGGTGTCGGTGGTGATAATCGTCGAATAGTGGAATCGGGAACAGCGTTAATTCAAGGGCTTATCAGTGGAGATGTCAATAAAGCGGTAGCGAATGCGAGTGCACCGTATATTGCGAATGAGATAGCCAAAGCCATTCCTGACGACAACAAAGAAGGGCGGATTATTGCACATGGAATCGCGAACACTGCATTAGCGCTGGCCAAAGGTGAAAATGCGGGAGCGCAATCTTTGGGGGCAATGACAGCGGAAGCAGTAGGCATGCTGTCACAAGAGTTATATAATAAACAGCCAAGTGAGCTGAGTGAAGATGAAAAAGCGACAGTCAGTGCTTTTGCAAGCTTAGCAGCAGGGATAGCAGGCGGTTTAGTAGGCGGAGATAGTTCAAGTGCAGCCAATGCCGCAGAGGCAGGGAAGACAACAGTTGAGAATAACTATCTGAGCTCTCAAAATGTCGTAGACATGAAAAAAGAGCTTGAAGAAGCGGATAAGACTGGCGCAGATAAAACAGGCATTTACGACAAGTACGGTAAAATCAGCAAGGAAAATAGAGATAAAGCCATTGCTGAAATTAAAGATGGCGATTCTTTTGATGCCATCGGTGCATGGGAAGAACTAAACGGCGGTGTCAATGTTGCCGATGCTTTGAAAATATCAGGCCTTTTTGATGACCTGAGTTCAGAAGATCGCGCCCAGCTTGTCAATTTTGTGAAAGCGGAAAGCGCACAAAGCGCCCAAGAAATTTATCAGTCATTATCGCTCACTGCGAAAGTGGCACTCCAAGGAAAAGAGATTGTAGAGAACTCAGGCATTAAAGGTTCATTGCCTGGCTCAGGGGTATCGTCTTTAGGAATTAAAGGCGGTAATAAAAAAGGAACTCAACAAAAAGAACAAGATAAAGAATCGCAGGAAGCTGTTAAGCCTCTTGATGTTGGTTCGTATAAAGAGTTAAAAGATCGTTCAAAAGTTGGTGATGGATTAGAACATGACCATATACCATCTTTTGCAGCATTAAAGAAAGCAAAAGAGACTGAGTTAGGAAGGCCTTTAACGAAAGAAGAATCAAATAAACTGTTCAATAATGCAACAGCTGTCGAAGTTCCTAAAGATGTTCATGCAGCAGGGCCTACGTACAAAGGGAAAAACTCGGCAACTCAAGTACAAAAGGATGCCGCTGATCTTTGTGGGGCACAATGTCGTGATACTGAGGCATTAAGACAAAATATGGTAAATCGTGGTTATGACCCTAAACTGGTTGATGATGCAATTAAAAAAATAATAGAACGAAATCAGGAAAAAGGAGTGACTAAATAATGACAGAGTGGGCTGAATTCGTTGATATACTTGGTAAAAGTGAGACTTCACAAGAGGTTAAGAACCTTTGTTTATCTATAAATGAAGATGTGAATATATCCATTGACCCAATAGAACATAATGATCCTATTGGAAGAACCAAATACTACAGCTTCATTCATTCAGGTATAGAGATAGGTTTTAGAGGAAACATATTAAACCATATCCATTTTTATTTTAATGATGAGGAAGGCTATGGTCAGTATAAAGGTAAGCTAATATCTGATATCTGTGCTGGATGGGATAAAGAAAATATCCTGAAAACGTTAGGAGAACCATCACTTACGGGGGGCGGAAAAATGGATATGCTTCTTGGTTATATTGATAGTTGGATTAAGTATCAATTTAAAAATTATGATTTGAATTTTCAATTTAAACAGAATGGCTATTTATCTCGTTGTAGCTTGATATCTAAATAAAAAAGATCCCAGTTATACAATGGGATCTTTTATCTACCTCACTCCCCCTCACTCAGCCGGATAATCAACTGTCCGGCTTGGCGGATGAGGGTATAGTGACTGCCCACCTCAAACCCTAACTCATTCAGCCACTTACCGCTGATGGTCAGTTGCGGGCTGGGTTTGGGCTTACCGTTGTTCGGTAAGTAACCCACTGAATATCGTCTTGATTTTGCCGTCTCTTCTTTAGCTGTCGGTGTTTTTACACTACAATCGCGCTTAGCCATAGGGACTAGTCCTTTAGTTGCTGTGGTTAGCGGTGTTTGCAGGTTGCACTCTGTCAGCACTGCGTTAAATACAAGGCTGAAAGAGCGAATTTTGATAAAACGCCAATAACAAAGGATGAACGCGAGAAAGCGATAGATTCAATCAAAGATCCGAACCTAAAAGAGGACGAAACAGCGATTCGAGATGCAGTACTCAATGATCGTATTGAAAAAGCGGTACAAGCGTTAGGATGGGGTGTCGGTGGTGATAATCGTCGAATAGTGGAGTCGGGAACCGCGTTAATTCAAGGGCTTATCAGTGGAGATGTCAACAAAGCGGTAGCGAATGCGAGTGCACCGTACATTGCGAATGAGATAGCCAAAGCCATTCCTGACGACAACAAAGAAGGGCGGATTATTGCACATGGAATCGCGAACACTGCATTAGCGCTGGCCAAAAGGTGAAAATGCGGGAGCGCAATCTTTAGGGGCAATGACAGCGGAAGCAGTAGGCATGCTGTCACAAGAGTTATATCATAAACAGCCAAGTGAGCTGAGTGAAGAAGAAAAAGCGACAGTCAGTGCTTTTGCAAGCTTAGCAGCAGGGATAGCAGGTGGTTTAGTAGTCGGAGATAGTTCAAGTGCAGCCAATGCCGCAGAGGCAGGGAAGACAACGGTTGAGAATAATTCGATGGGTATGGTTGGGGGAGATCTAGGGCTCTGGCTTTCAGATGTCAAAGACTGCGATCAAAATTGTAAGGCAGACATAACTAAAGGTATTAATAATGGTAATTTAGTTGTGTCTGGCGCGACAATGGGTATCGTTGCTGCTGGTTACTCATTAGTTATTGCACCAGAAATGGTAGCAACTGTTCGAGCAGCTTTAACAGGCTGTAAAGCTGCCCCTGTAATATGTTTGAATGAAGTGGGTATATTTACTGCGGAGGTAGCGACACCGGGCGGAACAGGTGCCGGCGGTGCATTGATTATCGGTAAAACAGCTCAAGAAGTATCAACGACTAAGCAAGTTATTCAATCCGAAATTAAAGCAGGGAAGATTAACTTAAATTAGTTAACGAGTGCTGAGCCAACAGCAATAAACTCAGGTAAAGATGTCCTTAAGTTACCTAACGGAAAACAAGGAACAGTTATACAGAATGCATTAGAGCCTCATGAATACCAGCAAGCATTAGATATTGTTAAATATAAGGGTGGTGATTTTAAAGGAGTTGAAAAAGAAAATTTCCAAGGAATAGATGGATGGTTAGATGGTGTCCCGGTTCAATTGAAATTAGTAGAAGGACAGAGTATCAACGCTGTTAGGCGCAATATTGTTAGCGGTGCCAAAGATATGCAAAAAGCAGGCTATCAAGGGGATCTGTATGTGGATGCATCTAAAACAGGTGTAAGCATGAAAGAAATGATTGAACACTTTAAACCTGGATCTCCAGTTAGCAATATTCCAAAAGAAGGCACTGTAAATAATATTTACATAAAAACTCAAGATGGTTGGCTTAATGTTACAAGTGGCTCAATTAGCACAAATGGAGGAAAGTAATGTCTAACGAAATTCTATTTCCAATTAAAAAACTTCCTCAATTTGAAGATATTCTTAATAATATCGTCGATGGTTTTAATTATTTTTCTTTGTCTACAAAACAATTAACTATAGGTATATCTGCTAAAAAAGGACTAAACTTAGCTGATAAGTTTATCTATATACAGGATCACGAATATAATTATTTTTGTTGGGTAAGTTTCAATTTTATTGAAGAAAATCTTCGTGATGCAGAAGATATAGAGTATCCATTCATGGGAAGTGTTTCCACAAGAGGTGATACTAACTTAAAGTTTTCAGTTTTAATTTTATATATAATATCTAGCTCATTGAATTCAAGAGTAATTTATGATGACGCTTATTTAATTCAAGATAAAGAACCTTATCCATGTCATGAATTAAAGCCATTTGTCGAGCGTTACATCCAAGATCTTTATTCTGATACCTAATTCAAAAAAATCCCAGCCCTACGCTGGGATATCCCTTATCTACTCTACTTCATTCCTCAACCAACCGGGTAATCAACTGTCCGGCTTGGCGGGTGAGGGTATAGTGGGTTCCCACCTCAAACCCCAGTTCCTTCAACCACTTACCGCTGATAATCAGCTGTGGGCTAGGGTTGGTTTTACCTCGGTTCGGCAAGTAACCTACTGAATATCATCTGGTTTTGACCACTTCTTCTTTAGCTGCTTATGTTTTTACATTACAATCGCGCTTAGCCATAATGCCTACCTCGTATAGTTACTGTGTTGGCAGGTTGCACCCTATCAGTACGGCGTTAAATACAGAATATTGACTCTTTTTCTTTCGCCGTCACTCGCGCAACGGTACCCGTCACTTGGCTCTGGATAATCATCGCAAGCTTATTGAGCCAATTCCTCCAATCTCGAAGTATGGTGAGTAGATTGTTGTATAACATTTTCGTTCTACAATTAGGATATTATCAATGCAGTTTAAAACTAACTCGATGAGATATAGTCGGTGTTGAGGAAATTAAAGGTATGAAGCTGAAAAAATAGTGATGGCTTTGCCACCACTATCAGCGATTGATATCACTCATTAATCATCAGGGTTATCCATCACATTATGGCGTTCATGATGATAGCCTTCCTCATCATAACCATAGCGCCAGTATGGAATGGCATAAATATTTTCACGGCCAAACCCTTTTTCACGGCGAATATAACGACGTAAATCACGAATAATTTGATCTTCGCCTGCAATCCAAAATGAAGCATCTTCTGTTGGTATATCCCAAGACTTAAATGTACTAATTAATTCAGCGGTCTTGCTGATATCACCACAAATCCATGTCACATCAATACCCGCTGGTTTACGAAGATCGCGCACATCATCTGGACTATCGAGTCGTAAAACAACTTGACCTGTAGCGTTTGCAGGCATTTTTTCAAGGAGGGCTGCAATGGCAGGTAGTGAACTTGAATCTCCAGCCATAAAATAATGTTGAGTTTGTGGCAGTAAAGGATCAGGCCCACCAGGGTTTGTGATCCCCATCCAATGGCCTGGTTGTGCATCACGAGCAAACAAATAAGCAGGCCCTGTTACGCCATCATGCATCGCAAACTCAATATCAATTTCTTTTATTTCAGGGCGAATGGCGCGTACGGTATAAGTTCGCACAAATGGGCGCGGTTTGTCTTCGGGCCAGCTGCGGCCATCTTTAGTTAATACAGGTAATGCAGGTTCACTTTTTAGATCAGGGGCAATAAAAATTTTGAGGTGACCACCTTCGCATTGAGTAGGGTAATCACGGAGTCGTTCTCCCGTGAAAGTGATACTTCTAATTGAAGGGCTGATATCGGTAATGGATTTAACCTGAATAAGCTGTGGTGGCGCCGGGCGGTATATGTTTTTTTCGACTGGTTTTTCACTAGCCACTAGCGAGCTCCTTTATATAAACGATAATGATAAAATTATTATTTGCTAACTGTTATCATTATCATATCACGCTTTCGTAGAATAGAAATAAGTGAGAGTAAAACATTTTTTCCTTAATAATGAGTAAAAATAATGCCGTACCAGTTCAACTAGTACGGCATATATTGTAAAAATCTATTTTACTTTCATTCCAGCAGCGGTCATTAGTAGTCTAAATACAGAAGAGAAGGCAAATAATACCAGTACACTTCCTAACCAAAGCACTGCCATCCAACCCATTTTTTTCCACCACGGTGAGTCAATAGATTGATCAGTGGTAGCCTTGTTCTGGGGTAATTTTTCCTCTGAAGACATAGTAACTCCAATAGGTGTAAACCAATATAACTGGGATAATAAATAGTGCACCAACTAGCATAAAACCTAAACTTTCCATTGGGCCGGCGGCATCACGGAAACTAATTGCAGGCGGAATAAGATTTGGCCAAACACTGATACCTAATCCAGTAAAACCAAGAAAAATTAACAGTAAAGCCGATAGAAAAGGAATACTGTCAGACTTCTGTTGCTTAGCACTCTTTAACATAACCCAAACACAACCTAGCACTAATAATGGAACAGGTAGGAAGAAGAAAAGGTTAGGCAAGCTAAACCAGCGACTATAAATGGCGGTATTGAGTATGGGTGTCCATGCACTGATCACGACAATAACGGCTAACATAATCAGTGTTAATGGGCGTAATAATCGATACATAGTGCTACGCAAATGTCCTTCAGTTTTCATAATCAGCCAGCCACAAGCGAGTAGTGCATAGGCGATAACTAAACCAAAACCACAAAATAGTGGGAAGGGAGAAAACCAATCAAAATACCCGCCCATATAAACGCGGTTCTCGACATGAAAACCTTGAATAAAGGCACCCACAACAACGCCTTGCACAAAAGTGGCAAAGATTGAGCCCCAAATAAAGGCATGATCCCAATGTTTTCGATGCGATTCATCCGCTCTGAATCTAAATTCGAATGCGACACCTCTAAAAATCAGTGCGAGTAACATGAATGTTAATGGAATTGATAGCGCATCAAGTACGATCGCATAAGCTAATGGAAATGCACCAAAAAGCGCGGCTCCACCTAGCACTAACCAAGTTTCGTTACCGTCCCAGACGGGGGCAACACTGTTCATCATTAAGTCGCGATCTTGGCTATCTTTTAGGGCTGGGTAGAGAATACCAATTCCTAAATCAAAACCGTCCATCACGATATACATCAAAATACTGAAGACAATGATGACAAACCAAATCAGTGGTAAATCAATGCCCATGAGTTGTCTCCTGTTGAATACCTTTACGAATTAACTTCATCATGTACATATACCCGATCCCAAATACTCCGCCATAGACGGCAAAAAAAGCGAGTAAGCTGATACTCATATGCATTTCACCATGAGCACTCACAGCATCTGAGGTTCGTTGTAAGCCGTATACGACCCATGGTTGACGACCAATTTCTGTCGTGAACCAACCTGCTAGAATGGCAATTAACCCTGATGGTGCCATGACGAATACAAAGCGTAAGAATGTTTTAGAATCGTAGAGTTTTTTACGATAGCGTAGCCAAAGTCCCCATACCCCTGTTGCGATCATCAATAGACCAAGGCCAACCATGACACGAAACGACCAAAACACCATAAATACATTTGGCCTGTCTTCTGGTGGATAATCTTTTAATGCAGGTACTTGCTTATCAAGACTATGGGTTAAGATGATGCTAGCTAGGTAAGGGATTTCAATCGCATATTCGGTTTTTTCTTTTTCCATATTTGGAATACCAAATAAAATTAATGGCGTTGCTTCCCCTGGTTTATTTTCCCAATGTCCTTCCATAGCAGCGACTTTGACGGGTTGATGCTTTAAGGTATTTAATCCATGTGCATCACCAATAAGAGCTTGAATTGGTGCTAAAACTAAAATTAACCACAAAGACATAGAAAACATTTTCTTCATTGCTGAAGACTTATTGCCTTTCAGTAAATGCCATGCGCCAGAAGCTCCAATAAAAAATGCAGCCGCAAGGAATGCTGCTGTTGTCATATGAAGCAAGCGATATGGGAAGGATGGATTGAAAATAACCGCTAGCCAATCAACAGGCACGATGCGATTATCAACGATTTCAAATCCTTGCGGAGTTTGCATAAAGCTATTAGACGCGAGGATCCAAAAAGTGGAAATAATTGTGCCTAGTGCGACCATACATGTCGCAAAAAAGTGGAGTTTTTCACCCACTCGTTGCATACCAAAAAGCATCACACCAAGGAAACCTGCTTCGAGGAAGAATGCTGTCAGTACTTCATAAGTGAGCAATGGGCCAGTAATACCGCCCGCAAAATCTGAGAAAAAACTCCAGTTTGTGCCAAATTGATATGCCATCACTAAGCCTGAAACAACGCCCATACCAAAATTGACAGCGAAGACTTTTGACCAGAAATGAAACAATTTTATATAGTCATCATCCCGAGTTTTCAGCCATAGGCCTTCTAGCACTGCCAAAAAACTGGCAAGACCGATAGTGATTGCCGGGAAAATAATATGGAACGAGACCGTAAACGCAAATTGTATACGAGCCAGTTCCAGCGCAGTTAGTCCAAACATATTGACCCCTGATTGGAATTGATAGTACGCACATCACAATTTCACTTTTGCCGCTGATAGGTGTGTAGTGCTGTTCCTTAGCAAAAAAACAATAGCAGCGGCTATTTGCCGAAAAGGCAAACGGAGTAAAAATGTTTTGTGCTTATAGTTAAAAAAAGTCAGGTGAATGTATGGATAAGTAGAACATGAGAAGATAAACTATAATAGTAACAATTTTTTAGTTATTAACTATAACAGTTGAGGCGGGTATGACGCGATATGAACAACTGGCTGCACAAATACGTCAACAGATAGAAGATAATATCTGGCAAGTTGGCGATAGATTACCGTCACTTAGGGAGAGTGTGAAACAATCAGGTTTAAGCTTGATGACTGTCGTGCAGGCTTACCAATTACTCGAAAGCCAAGGCTGGATTGCAGCAAGGCCGCAATCAGGCTACTACGTTGCGCGTAGAAATACCAATTTTGCCGCAGCAAAAGGCGGAAAAGGTTTACATTTAAATGAAAATGTAGAAATTAACGCGTCAATTTTTGGTGTACTACAAGCTTGTAAAGATCCCGATATTATTCCATTTGGTTCTGCATTTCCTGAACCAGCACTACTTGATGAGCCTAAATTAGGTAAAAGCCTCGCCTCAGTGGCACGGCGTTTAGCCAGATTCAATACGACAGCAAACCTGCCACCGGGCAATGAGCAGCTACGTCGTAATATCGCTCAACGCTATGCTAGCCAAGGTATTCATGTTGCGCCTGATGAAATTGTGATCACAGCTGGTGCAATGGAATCTTTGGTGCTCAGTTTACAATCTGTGACCCAACCAGGTGACTGGGTAGTGATTGAATCACCTGCTTTTTATGGTTCATTGCAAGCCATTGAGCGCTTAAAACTAAAAGCCATCGCGATTAAAACCGACCCATTATTTGGTATTGATTTAGATGCGTTAGAAGATATTGCTGCGAAATACCCGATAAAAGCCTGTTGGTTGATGACGCATTATCAAAATCCATTAGGTGGTACGATGCCACCTGCAAATAAAAAGCGTTTAGTAGAGATCCTTAATAAAAATCAAATCGCATTGATTGAAGATGATGTCTATGGTGAGCTCTATTTTGGTAGCCAACAACCTATTCCAGCGAAAGCGCTCGATGTAAAAGGTAACTTTTTTCATTGCTCCTCATTTTCAAAGTGCTTAGCGCCGGGTTATCGAGTTGGTTGGGTCGCTGCTGGGCGCCATGCGACGAAGATCCAACACCTACAAATGATGAGTACCGTATCGGCGAGTGTACCAACGCAATTAGCTATTGCTGAATACCTGACCCAAGGTGGTTATGACAGCCATTTAAGAAAATTGCGTCAGACGATGGAGCAGCGCCAACATCAAATGCTAGGGGCTATCGCACAATATATGCCGTCTTCAGTAAAAGTGAATACACCAAAAGGCGGTTATTTCCTTTGGCTTGAATTTGAACCGCCATTTAATGCGATTCGGTTATACCAATTAGCATTGAAAGAGGGGATCAGCATCGCACCGGGCAGCATGTTTTCAACGAGTGACCAATTTAATCATGCTTTCAGACTGAATACGTCTTTTACATGGAACGAGCAACTTGATCAGGCGATGAAGACATTAGGGCGCTTATGTCATTCTTTAATTATTGATAAACGCGGTTAGTCACATTTTAAGTGTAAAGCCATTGCCCTGAGCAAACATGTTTGCCACTCTTAATATCATGATTGATGATGATATTTGCTTGGGGGAAGGTATGAAGATTAAATGTTTTGATGCAACTGAGTTACCTATCCAAGAATGGCAAGATGGATGTGGAAGCAGTACAGAGATATTTTGTTGGCCAGTTGCATCAGACTTTTCACTTCGCGCTAGCCTTGAACACATTACCCATACAAGTTTTTTAAAGCATAATATCGAGGGAGAGCGGCTGAGTATTTCCCTCAATAAGGATCCTGTATCTCTTATCGATCAACATCAGTGCCAACATATATTGAACGATATTGGTGATAGTTATCAATCAGCGAGTTGCGACTCTATCAAGCTTGAATTACAGGCATCGCCAGCTCGTTTCTTAAACTTAGAATTTAATACGGAGCGTTGGTCTGCGCAAAGCTGTGTTATCACTCAAAAGCAGCGTTTACCGATTGGGCAGGCCGGTGTGGTGTATATTTTAGCGGGTGAATGGAGTATTTCAGGGGCAAACTGCAAAATATTAAATGCCAATCAAGGTGGTTGGTGGCTACCTGACATAGGTGAAGGTATTGTTTCACCAAATACGGCAAGTAGCATTTTAATATGGGTAGCGGTAACGCCTTGTTAACTAGCTGCAAGGCCTATCGCAGCTAATGTTAACATACCACCAGCCACGCCATCAGTAACTCGACGTCGTTTATCGCTGTAGTTATCTTTTTTATACATTGCAGCGAATATCATGCCAATTGCCCCATAAATAACAATACATAAGGCAATCAATGTTGCGGATAAAATCATTGATTGTATTGCAATCTGTTCAGTTGAGTGGATGAAATTAGGCAAAATAGCAAAATATACCAACAACCCTTTAGGGTTCAGAAAGCTAGTTAAAAAACCTTTACCAATAATCGCGTTAGGTGAAGTCGGTTTTAACATTAATAATTTTCCTGGTTTCATTGCCGAAAGCATCATTTTGATGGCTAAATAGCTAACATAAGCGACTCCCAGCCATTTTATGATATTAAATAATAATGGATAAGCGGCAACAATTGCGGCTAAACCTAATGCAGCTAAAATTGCATGCATGATGTAACCGGAAATAATACCTAGGTTTGCTTTCCAAACAGCGGAGGATCCACCTGATATGCCTTGAGATGAAATAAATAAAATATCAGGCCCTGGTGTGCAAACGAGTGGGATGACTGTTGCGCTGAATAGGATTAGTGTTTGCAGCTCCATGTATGCTCCTTATATTGTTGTTAGATTGGATATTCATTTGCTCAGCTTGGATAAAAAATTATAGCGATTTTGCAGAAATGTAAGGTTGTTTTTTTACTAAAAATAAACTTTAATTTGGCAGTGAATATCAATATTTATTAAAATAAGGGAAATTAATGCCAATAAAATTAGATGGATTAGATCGCCATATTTTGCAGGTTTTGCAACGCGATGGAAAAATCGCTAATAATGAATTAGCAAAGGAAGTTGGTTTATCACCATCACCTTGTTTACGTCGCGTAAAATTGTTAGAAGAAGCAGGGGTGATTAAACGTTACGTTGCAGTACTTGATGGCAGTAAAATTGGTGCAGGTTTATCATTATTTGCGCGTATTTGGTTTAAAACACAGGATGCTCAAACTATTAATCAGTTTGTCTCTGAAATCAAAGAAATGCCTGAAGTTGTTGAATGTCATCTGATGGCTGGTGAGTGTGACGCCTTGATTCGAATTGTCACTGAAGACCTAGCATCCTATCGTCGTTTTCATGCGGATCATTTGACACAAATTCGTAGTATCCAAAGTATTAAAACTGAAGTTCCGATGGAAACAGTGAAAGTGACTTATGCCTTACCGTTATACTCTAAATAATTTGGAATATCGTTAGGTAACAAGAGCATGGCCTCCTAAACGTTTAAAAAAGTCTGTGTTTAAGGCGCACCATGCCTTAATACAAGGTGTTATCACTTAAATGATGCTAGGTGTATAAGCTACTGTACAAAATTGACGGTAGCTCATGAAATTTTGCGGCTAAACTAAGATAAATTGTGATGGCACCTTATCAGTTAGCCAAACTTGATTATCTGAAAGATAAAATTTATAACCTGACTCAAACATTTTTCTGGCTTCAATGGTTAAGACAACCGGTTGGCCATGGCGAGCGCCAACTAATTTGGCGGTTAACCCATTATCAGACAAATGAACATGATGTCGTGATTTTGAAATTAAGCCTTGCTGATTAATGGACTCAAGAAAATGGATAGCTGTTCCATGATAAAGATATTGAGGTGGAAACTGTTCACTTAATTCCATTGCGACTTGTTGACTAGAGTGGCCTTGTGCCGCTCGTATCATACTTTTATCAGTGGAGAAGCTGAAACGCTTTTTATCATTGGTCGCAACAATAGATTCTAATGTGGTGTGATCTATTGGATACCCATGTTGATTCGCTTGGTAGAGTAACGTATCGACAGAAACCCAGCCATTAGGGTCTAATTTGACCTTTATGGATTCAGGTTTATGTCGTAAAACATAGCTTAAAAACTTACTGAGCTTTATCGTATCTTTTTGCATATTAACCCCCTTGTTAAATCAAACTATCCTTATTTGCCATAATAGCGATGTGTTATTACTGCTCAATTAAAAGCATAGAAGATAATAACCAAGATGCACGTAATGTCGATACTTAATTTAAAATATAATTACTTGAATTAAATTGATTTATTTTACTAATCTTTATGATGATAAAGTTTATTAGATATTGTTTATGTGCAATATTTTAAACTTACTATTAAACATTTATCGCTATAACTAAGTATTGATACCAATTAAATTAATCCTCTAATTTAAAAAATATCAAATAATACACTTTTGAAGTGAAAAACACTCATCGAAAATAAACTATCATTATTTAAATAAAATATAGGTGTCGAACTGTATTACCTAGATATGTTTGGTTCAGAATAGACCACTTGGTGAATAAATGAACACAAGATACAAATTTTTCACGACACACTAGGAAAGGAATAGTATCATAATGGGCTAATAGCTTTATTTTCTTATTTTATTCGGAACTTTCACTGTGACTTCATTTGCTGAACTTAACGCGCTTCCTATGGAGCAACTCGCTAATCTGACGGAACTAGGCTATCTAACCATGACGCCTATTCAAGAAGCAGCGTTACCTCTGATCCTTGCCGGAAAAGATGTCCGTGCACAAGCAAAAACAGGGAGTGGTAAAACTGCTGCATTTGGGCTCGGGTTATTACAGCATATTGATGCTAAACAGTTTAATACACAATCTCTTGTATTATGCCCAACTAGGGAGCTTGCTGATCAAGTAGCTAACGAACTACGTCGTTTAGCGCGTTATATGCCGAATATTAAAATACTTACATTGTGCGGTGGCGTTCCATTTAGTATTCAACGTGATTCATTGATCCATGCAGCTCACATCATTGTTGCGACACCGGGTCGTTTACTGGATCATTTAAATAAAGAGACGGTTAATCTAGACGCATTACAGACATTAGTATTAGATGAAGCCGACCGTATGTTGGATATGGGATTCGCTGATGACATCGACCAAGTCATTGATTATGCACCCACCCAGCGGCAAACATTGTTGTTTTCAGCAACTTGGCCTGATGCAATCACGGCGATAAGCCAGCGAATTCAACGTAATCCAATGACTATTGAAATCAATTCAGTGGATGAATTACCTGCGGTTGAGCAACAGTTCTATGAAGTTTCACGTAATGGGAAAATTAATTTATTACAAAAATTATTGAGCCGAGAACAACCCGCTTCTTGTGTTGTTTTTTGCAATACCAAAAAAGATTGCCAAGCTGTTTATGATGCTTTGTCTGACAGTCATCAAAGTGTTTTAGTGTTACATGGCGATATGGAGCAGCGCGATCGTGATCAAACATTGATACAATTTGCTAATGGTAGCAGCCGTGTTTTAGTCGCGACGGATGTGGCTGCACGTGGGCTAGATATTAAATCATTAGAAATGGTGATTAACTATGAGTTGTCATGGGATCCTGAAGTCCATGTCCACCGTATCGGTCGTACCGCTCGAGCTGGTGAAAGTGGATTAGCAATTAGCCTTTGTGCGCCTGAAGAAGCTCAGCGAGCTAATGCTTTAGAAGAAATGTTAAATATGAAGCTAAATTGGCAGCCGCTCCCTACTGGTATTGCAATCATACCTCTTGAAGCCACTATGGCGACACTGTGTATTGATGGGGGTAAAAAAGCCAAAATGCGTCCCGGTGATATTTTAGGTGCTCTAACGGGAGACATGGGGCTTGATGGTGCAGACATTGGTAAAATAACCATTCAACCAATGCATGCTTATGTTGCTTTAAAACAATCTGTGGCTCGTCATGCGTGGAAGCAACTACAACAAGGTAAGATTAAAGGTAAATCGGTTAAAGTACGGCTGTTAAAATAGTTAAAAGGGAGTGTAAATTCCTTTTAACAAACATAAGTGGAATAAAATAAAATTTCTGACCATGCAATATGATTTTGAGTTAATTATATTGCATTCGTCATTTTATCATTTTGAGTATTTAACAATACTGCTTAGCGATATATAATTCATAAAGAACAGTAGAATTTAAAATTATATCCTAGTTTTTTACTTTAAAGCTTAAAGGAATAAGTATGCGTATTTTTTATATTTTGTTATTAATATTAATTGTAGTTATTTCTACTATTTTTATTTCTAATTATAATACTATTCAGAAGAATGATGAAGCTGTCATTGCAAGTGCCTCAGAAGTATTAAATCAATATCAGAGGCGTGCAGACTTAATCCCTAATCTGATTAGTACGGTAAAAGGCTATTCCAATTATGAAAAAGATGTATTGCAAGAGGTCACAAATGCGAGAGCATCAATTGGTCGAATAAGTGTTAGCGCGCAGCAGCTAACCGACCCAAACGAGATGGCCACTTATCAAAATGCACAACAAGCACTAGGACAATCCTTATCTCGCTTATTGGCTGTGTCTGAAAGATATCCTGAATTACAAGCCAGTTCACTATATCAAGATTTAATGGTGCAATTAGAGGGTGCTGAGAATCGTATTGCAGTAGCTAGGGGGAATTATATTAAAGCTGTTCGTGAATATAATACGTTAATAAGGCAATTTCCTTACAACCTTATTGCTAGCCAGTTTGGCTATCAAGAAAAAGCAAGTTTCAATGTGAATGATGAACAGACTATAAAACGTGTTCCTGTGGTGGACTTTAACTAATGTTACGTAATTTTTTGTTTATTCTTATTTTTTTGGGGTTTAATACATTAGCAGATGAGATTAAGCTCCCTAATTGGGGAACTGAAAGGGTAATCGATAGCGCTAGGCTATTAACGAAAAATGAGTATCAAGCATTAAATGAACAATTAATTAATTTTGAAAATGAGCGTGGTGATGGTTCTCAGTTTTTATTATACATACTACCTACAACGGGAAGTGAGAGTATAGAACAATTTTCAAATAGGGCATTTAATCATTGGGGAATTGGCCACAAAGAGAAAAATAATGGCTTGCTGCTAGTTGTTGCGATCAATGACCATAGAGTCCGTTTTGAAGTTGGATATGGATATGAGGGCGTTTTTTCCGATGTTATTGCTGGCCGGATTATTCGTAATTATATCACACCAAACTTTCGTTCTGAAAATTATTATCTAGGTATCAAGTCAGGTATTGAGGCAGCAATTCAAATTGCGAGTGGAGAACCTATTGAAAATATCGAATCGACGAATAATGTGTTATTTTTGAAAGTACTTCAAATGCCTTTTATGGGTGTTTATTTGGCTATTTTCATATTGAGTTATATGTATAATTTGGTATTTGGTACACGGTTACGAAAAATAAAAATTAATAAAGATATAAAAAAAGCTAAAGAAAATAAAATTTCATCGAAAAAATCGAACAAGCCTAGAGGCCACAAAATCAAACGAAAAACGTTAATGAGATTAAATGACTTTTTACAGTACAAATATTTTTTCCCGACGTTTTCGAATATGGCACCTATGATGATAGTTTTAACATTATTGGTAATATTTTTTGTTCAGGTTGCCTATGATGGAGAAGTAACGCCAATCACGGTGATGGCTATGGTTTTTCTGGATCTTTTTTTAAACTTATTGATATTGCCGCTATTGTTGGGAGTATTAGGATTGGCTATACCTATAGCAAGGCGTCAGAAAAAGGAATGGGCTTTGATTGCAGGATATGACATTGTTCATACAAAATCGTTATATTCATCTAGTTCATCAAGGCGTGAATCGGATTATTCAGGTTCGTATAGCAGCTCATCTAGCAGTTCATCGAGTAGTTCATCTAGCTCCTCATCGAGTGGCGGCGGCGGTGGCTCTAGTGGCGGGGGAGGCGCATCGGGAAGCTGGTGATAAATTATGACTTTTTTTTCCGGATATAGCATGATGTCGATCACTAAAGCCTTTTAATGATAGCGACCATGTACTAATAGGTAACTCCAATGAAAATAGCACTCATAGGTTCCGGGAAAATTATTATGTCTGCACTTGATGCGTTAACACAAGTGCAAGATATAGAAGTCGTTGCGTTATGTGTCAGAGCATCAAGTATTGAAAAAGGTAAGTCAATCTGCCAGCAATTTAGCATTAATAAATTGTATAGCGACTATGAAGAGTTACTGCGAGACCCTCAAATTGAGGTGGTCTATATTGGTTTACCTAATCATTTGCATTATGACTATACATACAAGGCATTGATGGCTGATAAACATGTTATTTGTGAAAAGCCGTTTACTCCACAATGGCAGCAGCTACAAGAACTTGTCCTATTATCTCATCAGAGAGGGCTTTATCTATTTGAAGCCATTACTGCGATACACACCCCAGGCTTCCAATTTATACAACAAAATATGGAAAAAATTGGTGATATCAAAGTGATCCAAGGTAACTATTCACAATATTCTAGCCGATATGATGATTATTTACTGGGTAATGTTCATGCGGCATTCGATCCAAAGCAAGCTGGTGGTGCTCTGTATGATATTAATCTTTATAATATTTATGTATTAGTTGCACTGATGGGAGAGCCTGATAGTCGTCATTACATTTGTAATAAAGGGCATAATGGCATCGATACGTCGGGGGTCGTTACATGCCAATTTGGTACAACGGTTGCGACGTGCACTGGCGCGAAAGATTCAGCAAGTCCAGGTTATTTCATTATTCAAGGGACAAAAGGTTATATACGTGTAGAAGGTGCTCCAAGCCTTTGCCAGTCAGTGGAAGCTTGTATTGATGGTCAAGTGACAAAAGTAAGCCAAAATGAACATACAAACTTTATGATTTTTGAGTTTGCATTTTTTCGTGATCAAATCGCTTCTAAGCAATTTGTAAAGTGCCATGAGCTACTTGAATTGGCAATAATTGTTTCAAAAATACTGACAACATCAAGAAATGATGTTGGCATAGTATTTGAGTAAGTTATGCAAGTTATTTAAATAAAGCCATTGGTGGCAATGTGTGATTGCTCCCAATGGCTTAACGCGGATTATTTAAAATGAATACAGTGATCCTCTCGATTTACCGAGTTTTTGTGCTAGCTCAGATGCTGCGTATCTGTCCATAACGATTTCAATATAGGATGCAGTATCTATTGATTCAGCAATGCTTATTGCAGTATTTAATTCATCACAGGTAGTGACTTGTACGCAGTGCCAATCTTGGCAACCAAGTGCCTCAGGCAATTGCGCATAGTTCCATTTTGGCAAGTCGTTATAATAAGCTTCAGGGTTGTTACATAGTAATCTTTCAATTAAATAGCCATCATTGTTTAGTACTAAAACAATGGGTTTTAACCCGAAACGAGCGAACTGACTAATTTCTTGAGCTGTGAGTTGATGTGAACCTTCACCCGTAATTAGGATAACTCGGCGGTTAGGAGCTGCAATGGCGGCACCAAAAGCAGCAGGGGTCGCCCAACCAATTGAACCCCATAGCGTTTGGTTGTGAAATTGAGCGTTACGAGGGAGTCGTGCGAAACCCAGTCCCATAGAAGCGGTGCCTGTTTCAGCGATAATTATATCGTCTTCTCGAAACATTTTTTCAAGTCTAGGATAGAGATAGGTTGCGGTAATTTTTCCATCATCTCCCTGAATTGGCTCGCCAAGTCCTTCGGCTTTAATACCTTGGTGTTGCAAAGAAGGGGCATGTTGTTTTAACTGTTCCAATATATCTTTCATATAAACTTGTGGATAAACGGCAGAACCGACTTTGACATGATCCGCAAGAATATTAATGCGATTTTCAGGTTGGATTGTTGCAGTAAAACTACCTGAGTTAAAATCAGTCAATTCGGCACCAATCCCTATAATACAATCACAGCTTTCAACAAATTCGCCTACTTTTGGATTCATCAATTTCCCGTTATAGATACCCATATAGGTTGCATTTGATTCGCTAACTATACTTTTATCCATAAACATAGTGGCGTATGGGAGCCCTGTTTTATCTATAATTTTTTGAACATCATTGGCATAGCCTAAACGAGCACTTAGGATCCCAGGGATTAGGCAGGCTTTTTTGCTTGAATTTAGTTTTTCTAGAATAGCAGTAACGGCTGCTGATAATGACTCGCTATTACTTTTATGCATAGTTATAGCATCAGTATTTTTATCAGTAACAACAGGCATAACCGCATAATCAGAGGGGATCCCGATATAAACAGGACGACGTTCATTAAGTGCGGTAGTAATTAAACGTTTGGTTTCGGCGATGCAGTTTTCTGGTGTTAGGATTGCGTGCGCACAACTGATATGTTGGCTCATTTTATAAAACACATCAAAGTTACCGTTGCCGAGTGTATGATGAACAAGTCTATGATTTTTTTGTACTCCACTTGCTGGCATCCCCACTAAATGGAATATTGGCAAGTGTTCTGCGTATGAACCAGCAATACCATTTAAAGCACTTAATTCACCCACACCAAAAGTTGTTGATAGTGCGGCGCAACCTTTAATTCGTGCATAGCCATCTGCGGCGTATGAGGCATTGAGTTCATTACAGTTGCCGATCCAACGCATGTTTTCGCTTTCACAGATAGCGTCTTCTATGGGAAATGCATAGTCTCCGGCCACACCAAAAACGTCATGGATCCCAATATCATATAAACAGGCTAAAACGTGCTCAATAACTGTCTTCATTATATCACCTCTAATAATTCAACGGTTAATAATTCTAGTTATTATTAGTTTTAGCGTGAATATTACTTGTAAGGAAATTATTTATAATTATTCTATCTATAACTAAAATTTATAGCGGGATAAGATATGGATGTGCGTTCACTGCGTTATTTTGTTGAAGTTGTGCAATTCAATGGATTTAGCCGAGCCGCAGACAGTTTATTTGTTACCCAACCGGCGATCAGCCGAAGTATTAAAAAACTTGAACAAGAGCTTGGTTATAAATTATTAATTAGAGAGGTTGATGGCGTCAGTCTTACTGATGAAGGGGAAATATTACTGATCCATGCTAAACAGATCCTTGAGCAATTCAACCAAATGAATAAGGCATTAAAGGAAAAATCAGGTCCATTAGAAGGGGTTTTACATGTGGGATTACCCCCTGTTATCGCTTCAACTTATTTTGCCGATATCATATTAGCTTTCAGTCAACGCTATCCTTTAGTCGAATTAAAAATTATTGAATTAGGGACGCGAAAAATGATGGATGCGATGTTAAATGGTGATGTGGAAACTGCCGCGGTGATGCTACCACTTGATGATGAGCGTTTTGATTTACATGTTTTCTCCACTGACCGCCTTATGTTATTAGTTAATGAACAACATCCTTTAGCACAGCGTCATTTAGTCAAATTTATTGAACTGCTTAATGAACCATTTATTTTTTTCTCAGATGATTTCCGAATTAATGAATTAGTCACTAGTGCTTGTGGTCTTTATGGTAAGAAACCGATAATTGCAGGTCGTAGTAGTCATCTTGATTTAGTCACCGCCATGGTGAGAGCAGGGGTTGGCATTACATTGCTTCCGGGCAGCATGTGGAATAAAACCAGAACAGATGGGGTAGCAATCATCCCTGTGATTGAACCTGTGCTTTCCTATGAATTGGCGCTGGCAACATTAAAAAATGGCTCTCAAACTCGAAAAGCACAAGCATGGAATGCTTTGTCGAGGGAAATATTAAAGAACCAATAGTGATATGGATCTTAATAAAACTTCTTAGGTTTTTTGTATGATATCTTAATCACCAAATTTATAGAGGTTGTTAAGAAACACAATGAAAAATAAATAGCATAGACTTGAGACAATATTATGAATTATATGGTGGTTTATTATTGATGAATATCTTAATCGAATGATGTGCAATGTTACTTTACATGCCATTTGAACTTCAATTTTTGCTACTATAAACCATCATCTGTTTGATCATTTATCTTTAATAAGAAAACTATTATGAAAGCAACATCCGAAGAAGCTCGTGTATTTATTGAAGTAGTAGAGCAAAAAAGCTTTAGTAAAGCAGCGGATAAGCTCAATTTGGCAAATTCAGCTGTGAGCCGAATCGTCAAAAAGTTAGAAGAAAAATTGGGTGTCAATTTGCTTAACCGTACAACTAGACAAATTGACTTAACTACAGAAGGTGAACTCTATTTTCAACGGATGAAAGTTATTTTACAGGCAATGCAAGAGGCAGAGAATGAATTATATGAAGCACAGCACTCACCAAAAGGTTTATTGCGGATTGATGCAGCAACACCAATTGTGTTGCATATCCTAATTCCTTTCACTTCTATTTTTCGTAAACAATATCCTGATATTCATTTATCTTTGGTTTCATCAGAAACTTTTGTTAATTTAATAGAACGAAAAGTGGATGTTGCGATACGTGCTGGACAGCTCAATGATTCTAGCTTACGAGCTCGCCCTTTGTTTAATAGCTATCGTAAGATTATTGCTTCACCAGACTACATTGAGCAATATAGCGAACCTGTACAGCCTCAAGATCTCTTCAACCATACATGTCTCACTTTTACGGAACCTGCTTCATTAAATATATGGCCAGTTAAAACTGTAGATGGACAATTAATTGAAGTAACTGATGGAATATCATCAAATAGTGGGGAAACGTTAAGGCAGCTTTGCTTAGCTGGCAATGGAATTGCGTGTTTGTCTGACTTTATGGTCAATAAAGACATTCAAAGTGGTCAGTTTATTGAAGTATTAAAAGAAGAGTTACAAACTATTCCTTTGCCATTTCATGCGGTTTATTACAGTGACCGAGTAGTTAGTCAACGTATTCGCGTTTTTATTGATAGTTTAACTCAATATATTTCAGAAATTCAGAAGCCATAACGAATTATGGCTTCTGAAAATACTGGAAACAATTAGTCCCAGTTTGGCGCCAAACCTTCAGGGCTAACTAAGCGATCATTACAATCTAATTTTGCGATGGCAGTTTTGTCATCACTGTCTAACTGTAATCGCGTTGCTTGTAAGTTACTTAATAAGTTTTCACGCTTTGTCGATGATGGAATAACAGAATATCCTTCACCAATAGCCCAAGCTAAAATAACTTGAGCGGGTGTTGCATTGTGTTTTTGTGCAATACGCGCGATAGTTTCATCTTTTAATGCTTTGCCGTATGCTAACGTCATATAAGATGTAATGTGGATATTATGTTGTTTTGCCCACTCAACAACTTTTTTGTTTTGTAGGTAAGGTGATAATTCAATTTGGTTTGTCGCAATATTTTCTGCGCCAACTGCGGCAACTGCTTTTTCCATTAATGGAATGGTGAAATTAGAAATACCAATTTCTCGAGTTAATCCTTGTTTTTTGGCTTCCAATAAAGCCTGCATAAACTCTTCTACAGAAACAGCATCATTTGGAGATGGCCAGTGTACGAGAGTTAAGTCAACATAATTAGTTTGTAAGTCACTTAAGCTTTTTTTCAAACTAGGGATGAGTTTATCTTTACTTAAATTCTCAATCCAAATTTTTGTGGTTATATAAAGTTCATCTCGAGAAACACCACTTTCAGCAATAGCTTGCCCAACAGCGGCTTCATTGTCATAAATTTGCGCAGTATCAATAGCTCGATAACCAACATCTAACGCATTTTTTATTGAATCAATTACTACATCATCTTTTAAACGGAATGTACCAACGCCGATTACAGGAATAGTCATTATGTTATCTCTCTTAGATTTCATTAATAATTTGTATGCAATAGAGAATACGCGCTAATGATACTGACAAAAATAGCAATAAATTCAATAGACTTTTGCTAAAAAATCAACAATCGCTCGAAATTGTTATTTTAACTTTAAATTGTGATTTTGGTGTTATTTTTAACTAATAAAAAAACCGTGATCTATTAATTAATGAAATATTAATCTGAGTATGTCGAGTGGGTAACTAATGGATTGGCATGACTTGGCTTTTTATCTTTATTTTAGTTTGTTAGCCTAAATACAACTTAGCAATTAATAAATAAGGCAATACAAGTGAAAATTCTCCTTCTGAATGGCGGGCAAACATTTGCACATTCTGCCGGCCAACTCAATCGTACTTTACATAATGTAGCAAAAAATAGCTTAAGTGAATTAGGGCACACTATTCAAGAAACGCATATTGAATCAGGCTACAGCGTGGAAGATGAAGTTAAAAAATTTCTTTGGGCAGATACCATAATTTATCAAATGCCAGGTTGGTGGATGATGATGCCTTGGACAGTAAAAAAGTATATGGATGATGTTTATACTCTTGGTCATGGTTATTTGTATGCAAATGATGGACGTACCCGACAAGATCCAAAAAAACAATATGGTACAGGGGGATTACTGCATGGAAGAAAATACATGCTTTCAGTGACTTGGAATGCACCAATTGATGCATTTGAAGAGTTTGATAACTTTTTTGATGGCCGTGGTGTAGATGGTGTTTATTTTGCCTTTCACAAATCACAGCAATTCCTAGGATTGAAAAAATTTCCAACTTTTATGGTTAATGATGTAATCAAAGAAACGGATGTTGAAAAGTATATTCGTGAATACAAAACTCACCTTATTGACATTTTTAAATAATTAAAGTCAGAAGGTTGAGTTTTCCTAAATAAGCTCAACCTTCTAAGTATTAACCGCCGAAAATAACTTTTTCTATTCTTTTGTAATCCATACAATAACGATTTCATGTTGTTATGGGAAAGAGCTTCACTCCACAATCTCTCTAGATTGAACAATGCTTTTCTTATTTCCAATCCGAATTTGTTCGCAAGCAAAGAGGATTATCTTCATAAAAAATATATGTATTGTACTTACATCAAGATCCAATCAATAGCGAAGTATTATAAAACTCAGAATGGCAAAAAACAGCATAAAACCCAGTGAATATCATACGTTTTATGCTGTTTTATTATGAAGTGATACTTAAAAATTAAAAGTCGGCTTACACATTAAATAAGAAGTTAAGTACATCGCCGTCTTGAACAATATAATCTTTACCTTCAGCGCGCATTTTACCTGCTTCTTTTGCACCTTGCTCACCACGGTATTTGATAAAGTCATCAAACGCGATAGTTTGAGCGCGGATGAAGCCTTTTTCAAAATCAGTGTGGATCTTACCCGCTGCTTGTGGTGCTGTAGCACCAACAGGGATAGTCCATGCACGAACTTCCTTCACGCCAGCGGTGAAATAAGTTTGTAAGTTAAGCAGTTGATAACCGGCACGAATAACACGGTTCAAACCAGGCTCTTCAATGCCTAAATCTGCCATAAACTCATCACGTTCTTCATCATCAAGTTCTGCGATATCAGATTCGATAGCGGCACATACAGGAACGACAACAGAACCTTCTGCTTCTGCAATTTTGTACACCATATCTAAGAATGGGTTATTTTCGAAACCATCCTCATTGACGTTAGCAATGTACATAGTGGGTTTTAATGTCAGGAAGCTTAAATAGCGGATCACAGCTTTTTCTTCAGGGCTGAGATCTAAAGTACGCAACATGCCTGCTTGTTCAAGGTGCGGTAAGCATTTTTGTAATGCTTCTAACTCTGCCTTAGCATCTTTATCACCGCCTTTTGCGCGTTTTTGAACACGATGAATAGCGCGTTCACAAGTATCAAGGTCAGCCAATGCTAGCTCAGTGTTGATAACTTCGATATCTTCAGCTGGATTTACTTGGCCTGCTACGTGGATAATGTTGTCGTTTTCAAAGCAACGAACCACATGACCGATAGCTTCAGTTTCACGGATATTCGTTAGGAATTGGTTACCTAAACCTTCACCTTTAGATGCCCCTTTTACCAAACCTGCAATATCAACAAATTCCATTGTGGTAGGCAAAATACGCTGTGGTTTGACAATTTCAGCCAATTGTTCAAGACGTGGGTCTGGCATTGGCACAACACCCGTATTCGGCTCAATCGTACAGAAAGGGAAGTTGGCTGCTTCGATGCCGGCTTTGGTCAATGCATTAAACAGTGTAGATTTACCCACGTTAGGCAGACCAACGATACCGCATTTAAAACCCATATGTTTCTCACCTTAAAATCACAAGGGGCAGGCGAGTGCTGCCCTAAATGTTAGAAAATTGGCGCTGATTATACACAAAAAGTTGATTTTAACGAAATGAACTCTTTTATCTGCTTCTAATTAAGCGGTAGCTTTAAAGCTATGCAGGCGATTCATTGCCTTTTCTATTCCATCATTGAGTAGAATATCGGTACATCTTAATGATTCATCGATAGCTTCATCGATCAGCTTTTGCTCTGAAACAGGCGGTTTACCGAGCACAAAGCCAACCACTTTATTTCTATCTCCTGGATGACCAATACCGATACGTAAGCGATAAAAGTTAGGGTTATTGCTAAATTTGTTTTGGATATCTTTCAGGCCGTTGTGGCCACCATTACTACCACCCAATTTCATTTTAGCAACGCCGGGTGGTAAATCTAATTCATCGTGGGCGACTAAAATTTCATCAGGATTAATACGATAGAAATTAGCGATGGCCAATACTGACTTACCGCTTAAATTCATAAAGGTTGTTGGTACTAATAATCGAACATCATTGCCATTAAGGTTAATTCGTGCGGTATAACCAAAAAATTTAGGCTCTTCTTTTAGAGGTTGGTTATGGCGATCAGCAAGTAAATCAACATACCATGCACCTGCATTATGACGAGTTTGGGCATACTCAGCCCCAGGGTTGGCAAGGCCAACAATTAATTTTATTTTGCTCACGGCTAAGAATTCACTGTCAGTTAAGTCAAAAATTAGGTCTAGTTTACCCCGTGAAGGGCTAAATGTGCAAAATTGAATTAAGCCTATGGGTAAGTTAGTTACAAAGAAAATAATTCGGGAAAAATTCTTTTAAAAAAAGCATCTTTTGTACAGAAATAATAGAAAAAGTCTCACCCTGTGATACCCATCGCAAACAATTTTACTTATTGCACTATAATAAAGGCATAAAGATATATATTTTCCGAATATTTAATACTGGCTTTGCTTATCAGTCTACTGACATGGGAGGTAGATATGAAACGTAAAACGGCTGTTTTAGTAGGTAATATTTTGATGGTTTTAGGGTTAATTGCGATGATTGGGAGCTTAGCGGTTAATTTATCTTCTCATGTTTTTAGCCTTAATTTGCCAGATATGATCACGATGGGGTCACTATTTGGGATCTTCGTCGGTGCAATGATTTGGCTTGCCGGCGCAAGATTGGGCGGCAGAGATAAAGTGGCAGACCGCTACTGGTTGATAAAACACTATCATGACTCAAAGCATGATAATCACCGTTACCCATAGTGGATAGGGCTTACGTCTATTTTAGAGTCCCTTAACTTTAAAGAAAAATGTCATAAAGGTGCTGATTTTAGTGCCTTTATTATTTTGCCTTATGTTTAGCATAAATATGGACGTAAACGTGGTGATAAATAAAGCCCCTACGGTTGATGAACAACGGTAGGGGCGCTACTTAAATGTTATGACATTTCTTAAATTGTCTAAACACATAGAAAAAACGGGGTAATAATACCCCGTTAAGTCATTCTTAGTGTTCGAACATCGCAGAAATTGACTCTTCATTACTAATGCGGCGAATCGCTTCTGCCAGCATGCCTGAAAGCGTCAGCGTACGAACTTTGTTCAATGCCTTGATTTCAGGAGAAAGAGGAATTGTGTCACAAACAATGACTTCATCAATCACTGAATTTTTGATGTTGTCTACAGCGTTGCCAGAGAAAATAGGGTGAGTTGCGTAAGCGAATACGCGTTTAGCTCCACGCTCTTTCAATGCTTCAGCTGCTTTACACAGCGTGCCACCAGTATCTATCATATCGTCGACTAAAATGCAGTCACGACCAGAAACGTCACCGATAATGTGCATGACTTGAGAAACGTTTGCGCGAGGGCGACGTTTGTCGATGATAGCCATATCAGTGTCATTTAACAGTTTCGCAATTGCTCTAGCACGTACGACGCCGCCGATGTCTGGAGATACAACGATTGGGTTTTCCAAGTCTTTCTGTAACATATCTTCCAGAAGGATAGGGCTACCGAACACGTTATCAACAGGAACATCAAAGAAGCCCTGGATCTGCTCTGCGTGTAGGTCAACAGTGAGAACACGGTCAACACCAACACTGGACAGAAAATCGGCAACAACTTTAGCGGTGATTGGTACACGGGCAGAACGTACGCGACGATCCTGTCTTGCATAACCGAAGTAAGGAATAACAGCGGTAATACGACCAGCAGATGCACGGCGTAGCGCATCGACCATAACAACCAGTTCCATCAGGTTATCATTGGTTGGTGCACAAGTTGACTGGATGATAAAGATATCACCACCGCGGACATTTTCATTAATTTGAACACTGACTTCGCCGTCGCTAAAACGACCAACAGCCGCGTCTCCAAGATTAGTGTAAAGGCGGTTAGCAACACGTTGTGCTAGTTCCGGTGTAGCGTTACCAGCAAAAAGCTTCATATCGGGCACGAGAAAAACCTCAGGCTTGCGTCCAGAGAGATATTGTTGACCAATAAAACGATTAAGTCGTGATTATTGGTGCAATACACGGGTTATCCCAGCGCGGAATCTGTGCAATGGTGATTCGTTCACCCCTTGAGCGACGAAACCTTGCACCCACGATGGGGCTTTATTTAACACCTGCAAGGCAGCAGCCTGTGTTTCAAATTCAGAAAAAACACACGCACCTGTTCCTGTTAGGCGAGACGGTGCATATTGTAACAGCCAAGAAACGAGCTGTTCAACCTCACGAAAACGTTTTCTTGCAATTGTTTCGCAATCATTTGCGTACGGAGCCAGTAATAATGCGGCTAGTGAGCGTTTTGGAGAATTTCTATTTAATTGCGGATCTGTGAAGATCATCGGGGTTGAGATTTCAATTCCGGGATGAGCGACCAAATACCATTTCTCTTTAGGTGACGCTGGTGTCAAAATTTCACCAATTCCTTCGGCAAAAGCGGCATGACCACGAACAAACACTGGCACATCTGCACCTAAGCTTTTACCTAGATCGGCTAACACATCATCAGAAATTTGAGTCCCCCAATGTTCATTTAATGCGACTAACACAGTAGCCGCATTTGAAGAACCGCCACCGATACCTCCTCCCATAGGTAAAATTTTATGAATAGTAATATCCGCGCCTAGGGGGTGTGTGAGTTTAAGTATTTCGTGGCAGTAGTGTTGTAACAATTTGGCTGCCCTAACGATTAAATTTTGTTCGGGCTCGACGCCTTCCATATGCGTCAGTAAATTGATTTGGTTATCAGTTCGGGTTGAGATGGTTATTTCATCGCCATAATCTAGAAATTGAAATAGCGTTTGTAGTTCATGATACCCATCAGCTCTACGACCTGTGATGTAAAGAAATAGATTTAATTTTGCGGGCGAGGGCCATGTCAAAGTCATTTCTGTAGCGTCCAACTATCCATTTTGAGTTTAATCAGTCGTGAACCTTGGCGTAACTCTAGGTTACTTGGCAACATTGGCGAAGTACTTTTATCATAAGAAAGATAGTTGAGTTGCCACGTTTCACCATTTTGTTGGAACGTTATTGATTTCAGTAAATGGTTTTCATCAAGTTCAAACTCAGTTGCACGTCCCGGGGAGCCTGTTAGCCATGCGGTGAGGTCATCAAGAGGGATCTCCATTCCAGTGAGTTGATAAATCAACTCTGAAGGTACGTCACTCATGTGAGTTTGCCCATCTTTAGTCGTAAGGCGAGCTAAATCAGGTTCGACTGTTAATTCTAATTCGCGGCTACCCAATGGGTTAGTTAATAATAGACGGTATTTTTCAGGCGTATATTGTTGCCAGAAAAATTTAGCGTAAGTTTTGGTTTCCCCGCCGTTATAAACAAACGAGCCACGTGTTTGATAATCTCGTAGGGCATTAAGTTCTTGTAAATGTGTTTTCCATTGAGGGTCGGATGCTGAGCCAGTTCCTGTTGTTGTTTGTTTGTTGAAGACACATGCGGTTAGCAATAAACACGACAGCGGCAGTAAACGCCACAAACCCCGTGTTGTGATAGAGCGATAAGTAGCCCAAGTAGTGAACAGTTGCATAGCGACTCTCAAAAATCATTTAGTGAAAATAAATGGTGGCCTATCAAAACCTAGGCCCAAACCGAAGTGTAACCTGTTATTGTCAGTGAAGAAAACGTCTTCATTAGCAATGATAATAGTGAAAACAGGGTGAACTGAATAAAATAGTGCGCGAAAAACGCTAAATTATCAATCAGATTGAGGCTGATTTGCCTATCTATACAATTAGCTATAACTACGGTTTGCGTTACGTGCCAAATTATTGCATTTTAGATACCTATTATTGATATAGGGAATACCTTATTATATATAATAAAATAAAGAGTACATTTGTAAGCTTATGCGATGTAAACTTTTATAATAACAATAAGGTATGTGATGAAATAGCCATCAATTTTCTCTGCCAAAATCTGGCCTTGATCATCTTTATAATCTTTGATTATTAGCAGGGCGTAGAAAGCGCGGCTCGGATCATCTACAATAGTAGGTAAACAAATCACGGTAATATGATTACTGTTGAATAATTAATTAGCAATGTGAGCAATGTAATTAAGCACAATGACCCTATTAGCCTTAGGCATCAACCATAAAACGGCACCAGTGGCTCTGCGTGAGAGGGTCACTTTTGGACCAGAAAAAATAGACCATGCACTTGAGCAGTTATTACAACAGCCTCAAGTTAGCGGTGGTGTTGTGCTGTCGACGTGTAATAGAACAGAGCTGTACCTTAGCTTGGAATCGCAAGAGCAGGCGCAAGAACAGTTGATTGCATGGCTATGTGAATTTCATAATATCACTGACAAAGATTTAAAGCCTAGCTTGTATTGGCATGAGGGTGATCAAGCCGTTAGCCATTTAATGCGTGTTGCTAGTGGGTTAGACTCATTAGTGCTTGGCGAACCCCAAATTCTTGGGCAAGTCAAAAAAGCCTTTGCACTTTCTCAAGATAATCATTCACTCTCCAGTGAGCTAGAGCGTTTATTTCAAAAGTCATTTTCAGTGGCTAAGCGTGTTCGTACTGAAACTGAAATCGGCGCTAATGCTGTCTCTGTGGCCTTTGCCGCATGTACACTAGCAAGGCAAATTTTCGAATCACTTAAACATTTGAATATACTGCTGGTGGGAGCAGGGGAAACGATTGAATTAGTGGCCCGCCATTTACGTGAGCATGGCGTACAGCGCATGATGATTGCCAATCGTACTCGCGAGCGCGCTCAATTATTAGCCAGTGAAGTTAACGCTGAAGTGATCACACTCTCTGATATTGATACGCGTTTAGCGCAAGCAGATATTGTGATCAGCTCGACGGCTAGCCCATTACCTATTATTGGTAAAGGTATGGTGGAGCGAGCGATGAAAGTACGCCGTAATAAACCAATGTTACTAATTGATATCGCAGTTCCTCGTGATATCGAGGAAGATGTTGAAAAATTACGAGATGTTTATTTGTACACCGTTGATGATCTTGAATCCATTATTCAGCAAAACTTAGCACAACGTAAAGCTGCTGCTGTCGAAGCTGAATTTATTGTTGAACAAGAAAGCAGCCATTTCATGGATTGGTTGCGCTCGCAAGCAGCAGTGTCTACAATTCGCGATTACAGAGCGCAAGCAGAGGCAATCCGCGCGGGTATGACAGAAAAAGCACTCGCGGCAATTAGTCAGGGTGCAGATCCTGAACAAGTTATTACGCAACTTACCCAACAATTGACCAATCGCTTGATCCACGCACCGACAAAGTCTTTACAGCAAGCTGCTGGAGATGGTGATGTGGAGCGCCTGAATCTACTTAGGGACAGCTTAGGGCTGAACCATCAATAACCACATTTTAATCATGGGTCTGATATAACGAATGAAGCCTTCTATTGTCGCAAAACTGGAAGCATTACAGGAACGCTATGAAGAAATTCAAGCACACCTTGCCGATGCAGGTGTGATTGCTGATCAGGGGCGTTTTCGCGCCCTATCAAAAGAGTATGCTCAACTGACTGATGTCGCAAAATGTTTTACCGCATGGCGAACTGTTCAAGAGGATATCGAAACAGCAGAAATGATGCTAGATGATCCTGAAATGAAAGAAATGGCTCAAGAAGAGCTGAAAGAAGCAAAAACGCGCAATGAAGAGCTAGAGCAGCAGTTACAATTACTATTATTACCAAAAGATCCGGATGACGAATACAACTGTTTTCTTGAAATTCGTGCGGGTGCAGGTGGTGATGAAGCGGCTATTTTTGCGGGAGATCTATTCCGTATGTATAGCCGTTTTGCAGAAGCAAATCGTTGGCGTGTTGAGCTAATGAGTACCAGTGATGGTGAGCACGGCGGTTATAAAGAAGTTATCGCAAAAATATCGGGTGAAAGTGTCTATGGACGCCTGAAATTTGAATCGGGTGGTCATCGTGTTCAACGTGTGCCTGAAACTGAATCGCAAGGGCGTATTCATACATCGGCATGTACGGTCGCAATCCTTCCTGAATTACCTGAAGCTGAACTACCTGATATTAGTCCTGCTGACTTGCGTATTGATACTTTCCGTTCTTCTGGTGCGGGTGGACAGCACGTTAACACCACCGACTCAGCGATTCGTATTACTCACCTTCCAACAGGTATTGTAGTTGAATGTCAGGATGAACGTTCACAGCACAAAAACAAAGCTAAAGCGATGTCAGTGTTGGGAGCTCGTATTCGTCAAGCTGAAATGGATAAACGTCAAGCCGCAGAAGCTTCGGAGCGTCGTAATTTATTAGGTTCTGGAGATCGTTCTGATCGTATCCGTACTTATAACTTTCCTCAAGGTAGGGTAACGGATCATCGAATTAACCTAACCCTATACCGTTTAGACGAAGTCATGGAAGGAAAACTAGATACGTTAATTCAGCCAATTATTAACGAATATCAAGCTGACCAACTTTCTGCATTATCTGAGCAAGACTAATGCAGTACGGTGAATGGGTGAGCCTAGCTGTTGCTAGGCTGTCAAATAGCGACAGTGCTAAACGAGACGCAGAGATTTTATTGCAACACGTCACTAGGCAAACGCGAACATTTATTTTTGCATTTGCGGAGACAGAGTTAAAACTCGTAGAGCAAGATCACTTAGAATCTTTGTTGCAACGCCGAGAGCAAGGTGAACCCATTGCTTACATCATTGGTGAACGTGAATTTTGGTCTTTGCCATTATTTGTCTCACCTGCAACACTTATCCCTCGTCCTGACACTGAATGTCTTGTTGAACAAGCCTTAATACGTTTGCCAGCACAGCCTTGTCACATTTT
The DNA here is from genome assembly GCF_016618195.1 of Providencia manganoxydans. Lineage (NCBI taxonomy): Bacteria > Pseudomonadati > Pseudomonadota > Gammaproteobacteria > Enterobacterales > Morganellaceae > Providencia > Providencia manganoxydans. The sequence goes on along the minus strand of NZ_CP067099.1, from coordinate 2,507,637 downwards.
AGATTTAGGGACAGGGACAGGGGCAATTGCATTGGCTCTTGCTTCTGAACGTTTGGATAGCACAGTTGTCGGTATCGATTTCAATCCTGAAGCAGTTTCTCTGGCACAAAGCAATCAACAGCGTTTAGCTATAAATAATGTGCAGTTTTTGCAAAGTGATTGGTATAAGGCTCTTTTCAATCAACATTTTGATATGATTGTTAGTAATCCACCTTATATTGATGGAAATGACGTTCATTTACAGCAAGGCGATGTAAGATTTGAGCCTTTGACTGCATTAGTGGCAGATAATCAAGGATTGTCAGATTTAGACCATATTGTTTCCAAGTCGAAAGGATATCTTAAACCGAAGGGTTGGCTGCTGGTTGAACATGGATGGCAACAAGGTGCAGCGGTACGAAAACTGTTTGAACAATATGGATTTAGCAATATTGAAACCTGCCTAGATTATGGCGGCCGAGATAGAATTTCGCTTGGGCAGTGGAATAAAGCAGTGGAAGAGTGATGAAAACCATAAAAAATATTGAATTCAATAAAATACCTTTAAGTGAAGGTATTATGATGGTCTCGCAAAACGTTCGTGTAGATTTTCCTCTGATGCAGGTTCAAGCTCAGTTAGATAGCTTAGTAGAGACAGCTAAAGCGGTTATCGATTTACAGGCTGATAATGAAAGCAAGATAAATCAGTTGCTGTGCCTTTTTTATCAGCAGTGGCGCTTTGGTGGAGCAGATGGTATTTATGCTTTATCTGATATGCTTTGGTTAGATAAGGTTTTGGCCTCAAAACGAGGTACACCCGTCTCATTAGGCTCAATATTCCTATATATCGCCGAGAAACTTGATATTGCTATAGAGCCAGCGGTGTTTCCAACCCAGCTACTTTTGCTGGCACAAAAAAATGATGGTTCTCAATGGTTCATAAACCCAGTTAATGGTGAAACGTTATCGTGGCATACATTAAATCTTTGGCTTAAAGGAACAGTCGATCCATACTCTGACCTTGATGACGATCAACTTGATGTTGCGGAAAACAGTGTGATTATTCGTAAATTATTTGACACGCTGAAAGCATCATTGATGGAAGAAAAAAAGATGGAATTGGCACTAAGGGTTTGTGAAACATTACTGGCGTTAGATCCTGAAGACCCTTATGAAATCCGTGATCGTGGGTTAATCCTCGCACATTTAGATTGTAATCATGTTGCGTTGAATGATTTAAACTACTTTATTGAACATTGCCCAGAAGATCCTGTTTCTGAAATGATTAAAATTCAGATATATTCATTAGATAATCTTCCTGTAGTGTTACATTAATTTATTGTATAGACAGAAAACTGTCTCGATATAAAAGGTAAGAGCATGCAACAGAAAATGGTCAGTATTGGTGATATCCAAGTCGCTAATAATCTCCCTTTTGTTCTTTTTGGTGGGATGAACGTTCTTGAATCACGTGATATGGCAATGAAGGTGTGTGAGCACTATGTAACTGTGACTCAAAAATTAGGCATTCCTTACGTATTTAAAGCATCGTTTGATAAAGCTAACCGTTCATCAATTCATTCATATCGTGGCCCAGGCCTTGATGAAGGAATGAAAATTTTTGAAGAATTGAAAAAAACCTTTGGCGTAAAAATTATTACTGATGTTCATGAACCATCACAAGCTCAACCTGTTGCTGAAGTCGTGGATGTAATTCAATTACCTGCATTTTTGGCACGTCAAACCGATTTGGTTGCGGCAATGGCGAAAACGGATGCTGTTATCAATATTAAAAAACCACAATTTATCAGCCCAGGGCAAATGGGGAATATCGTTGAAAAATTTATTGAAGGTGGCAACGATAAAATTATCCTGTGTGACCGTGGCGCGAACTTTGGTTATGATAATTTAGTGGTTGATATGCTTGGCTTTAATGTCATGATGCAGGCCTCTAAAGGTTGCCCAGTTATTTTTGATGTTACTCATTCATTGCAATGTCGTGATCCATTTGGTGCTGCCTCTGGTGGTCGTCGTGCTCAAGTTGCTGAATTGGCAAGGGCGGGTATGGCTGTTGGCCTAGCTGGGCTGTTCCTTGAAGCTCATCCAGACCCAGATAACGCGCGTTGTGATGGCCCGTCAGCTTTACCTTTGAATAAACTAGAGCCATTCTTGCAGCAAGTTCAAGCCATTGATGCGCTTGTTAAAAGTTTTCCTGAGTTAGATACTAGCCGTTAATCACTATTTGGTATGCAACTCAATCAAGTTGTCAACATGTTCGGCGCTGATCTGCAGCGCCGTTATGGTGAGAAAATTCATAAAATTACCCTTCATGGCGGTTTCAATTGCCCTAATCGGGATGGCACTCTTGGTCGCGGTGGTTGTACATTTTGTAATGTGTCTTCTTTTTCTGATGAAAACCAATCGTCTCTATCCATTAGCGAACAAATTCGTGGGCAAGTGACTAAAATTACCCGTGCTAATCGCTATCTTGCTTATTTTCAAGCCTATACGAGTACTTATGCAGAGGTATGCATATTAAAAGAGCTCTATGAAGAAGCTCTTAAACAGGCTGACATTGTTGGATTATGTGTTGGAACGCGTCCCGACTGTGTCCCTGAAGAGGTTTTATCGCTATTGAGCAGCTATCGTGAGCGCGGTTATGAAATATGGTTGGAGCTAGGTTTACAAAGTGCCCATGATAGAACACTGCATCGTATTAACCGAGGGCATAATTTTTCGTCGTATCAGCAAACAGCGAGTAAAGCACGACAATTGGGATTGAAGGTGTGTACCCATCTTATTTGTGGATTACCTAACGAAGACCAATTAATGAATATGCAAACACTCGATAAAGTCCTTGAATGTGGAACAGATGGCATTAAGTTGCATCCTTTACACATTGTTGGTGGCAGCATAATGGCTAAAAGTTGGCAAGTTGGACGTCTTCAACCGATCACATTGGCGGATTACACCTCAATAGCTGGCGAAATGATCCGCCATACTCCATCTGAAATTATTTATCATCGTATATGTGCTAGTGCTCGACGTCCGACACTATTAGCACCAGAGTGGTGCTCAAACCGTTGGTTAGGCATGAATAGTCTATATCAGTATCTACTGTCTCATGGTGGACAAGGCTCTGCATTGTAGCTCCTGTAGCTGCGTCTAAAATATAAATATTCAGACTAGAATAAATTAATGTGGCATGGAGACGCCCAACAAGACTGATTGAATATTGTTAGTTTTATTGCTGATAAAAATCCTCAATCAGCACAACAAATAAAAAATGAAGTAGCAACCAAGGCTTTACAACTATTATTTTTTCCAGATATGGGGCGAACAGGACAAGTAAAAGGTATGAGGGAATTGGTGATTAATCACCACTATGTCATTATTTATGTTCAATTGAAAAGTAATATCATTATGTTAAGGGTGTTACACACTCCACAGCAATGGCCGCCGATCTCAGTAATTTGAAATAAAAAATTAGCCGCTACTCGGGTATCTGATAGCGGCTAATTTTATTTATTCAGAATCAAGCTCTTCAAGAGCTTTATCTATCGAATTATAGAAACTTAATGTGCCTTCAATTGGTGTCACACGTGCGCGAGCCAAGGTTTTTAAAGGCTGGAATGGAATATCACACACAACAATATGCGTGTCTTTTTTTACGGTATCGATAAATTTTTGAAATGCTTCTAAGCCACCCGCATCGAGAACAGGGACAGCATCCCATTGCATAACGATCGTTTCGTAACCTTCACTTTTGATCCTTAACTCATCAAATATGCGTTCTGCGGCAGCAAAGAACAGAGGACCATTTACGCGTACGACCAATCGACTTTTCGTCTCATCCGTTGCTGCTAACTCACTAATTCGTGTCATGTTGGCTATGCGGCGCATAAATAGCAATGATGCTAAAACGATACCGACAGTAATTGCAATCACCATATCAAATAACACAGTCAGAGACATACAAAGCAGTAGAACAATGATGTCGTCTTTAGGGGCGCGACGTATCAGGTCGATAACTTTACGTGCGGCGCTCATATTCCAAGCGACCATTAACAACAGTGATGACATCGCAGCAAGAGGCAGATAGGAAAGCATTGGTGCCAATACCAGTAATGTAAGTAGTACTAGCAGTGAATGGATGATAGCTGATACGGGTGAGGTTGCTCCTGCACGAACGTTAGCCGCTGAGCGTGCAATAGCTGCTGTTGCTGTGATCCCACCAAAAAATGGTGCAGCGATATTACCAAAACCTTGGCCGATCAGTTCACTATTTGAATGATGTTTTTTACCTGTCATATTATCAAGTACGACAGCGCAAAGTAGTGATTCAATAGCCCCTAAAACGGCCATAGAAAAAGCGGCTGGCATTAAAGCCGTAATCATTGACCAGCTAATTGGTGCACTACCAGGAAGCTCCCACGGTAGAACAAATTGAGGTAAAATGGGAGGGATACCGTTACCCTCAGTGCCATCAGGTAATAAATAACTAAATTGCGAACCAATAGTAGCCACTTGCTTATCAAACAGTGATAAACACCACATGACTAAAGTACCTGCGACCAACGCTGGTAAGTGACCGGGTAACTTTAAGCCAAGTTTTGGCCAATAAATTAGGATTAATAAGGTAACAAGACCAATTAATGTATCGCTATATTGTAAGGTTGGTAAGGCATTAGCTAATGCAATGACTTTATCAACATAGTTTTCGGGCACGTGCGCCAATTGCAGGCCAAAAAAATCTTTAATCTGCATTGTGGCAATGGTGATAGCGATCCCTGAAGTAAATCCCAATGTGACAGAAACAGGAATATATTCGATAAATTTCCCGAAGCGGGCAAAACCCATTGCCAGTAAGATAAGCCCCGACATAAGTGTCGCAACCAGTAAACCACTTATGCCAAATTGTTGAGACACTGGATATAGGATCACTACAAAAGCGGCCGTGGGGCCTGAAACACTGTAACGTGATCCCCCCGAGATGGCGATAACAATACCTGCAATTGCCGCAGTATACAGCCCATATTGCGGAGGCACACCACTTGCTATAGCTAAGGCCATTGCTAATGGAATGGCGATAATTCCGACGGTGATCCCTGCAATTAAATCTTTAATAAAACGTGCAAAGGTATATTTTTCTTTCCAACATGAATCTATTAGCGCACTAAATGGGCGCAATCTATTAATTTTTTTTGTACTCATTGTACCCCACCAAAATAACAGGGTGAAAATAATGGAAAACGAATGACAAAGGATACGCTGAATTCATTGGAAAAAATCTGTTATGAGTCAATGAATTCGTAATTATCATAACGGTTACAGTGCCAAAAGTAAAAAAATGGCTAATATCTTATTGTGGCACCTCTAAAAATGAATAAATAGTAATTTATTATAGTTAATAAGAATCAATGAATAATACCATTCATTAGTAAGATTTTATTACATTCTCATCATTATCACTGAAACTATTAACCAAACCCAATGTATAACAACTAATGAGAGTGCATAATTAAATAATTTTTTTGTACCATACCAACGTTGATGCATATTGGTAATTGTTTGTTTTTTAGGAAAAAGATATTGTAATGCAAAATCAAAATGAGAGCAGTCATCCTGTTGATATAAAACTTGAAATAATTGATTATCAAACCATAGTCTAAAGATATAATAGTGGCTAATAATAAAAATAATGCTATTAACAAATAAATATACCCAGTTATCGAATGAGTATATATAGAGAATGAACTGACAAATAAAGGCGAGCAATGATGCACTTGCTAAATAACGCCAACTTGATGTAAAAATAACCATGACATTGCCGCATTGCCTATTAGATAAATTATTCATGGCATTCTCCTATGTGAATGATATTTCTGATACCAATGATTTAATTGTTCAATAGTTGCTTCATTTAGGATCACTTTCGGCCTTACTTGAGTCACAATTTTAATTGCATCATCAATCGTTTTTGCTTGATGCTGATGGACTAACCAAGCGATAACAATCGTTGCACTGCGTGAATAACCTAGTTTGCAGTGTACATAAATTGAACCACTCTTCGCTAATTCATCCATGGTGTGTACGGCACGTTCAATATCTTTCGCGCTTATTGGTAACAAATCTATTTGTGGTTGGCTACGGTAAATTAAATTTTTGCTATAAACATTGCGTGGCCACTCGCAAGTCATGTCGAAAACGGCTTGTGTTTGCAAAGGATAAAGCGGACGTCCTCCTAAAATAATATGCTCGCTGACTTTACTGGGTTGTCGACATGCGCTTGCATAGTAATGATAGGTACCAATAGCGATGAGTCGATATGGGAGAAGTATTATGTAAGCTGATGGAGAGAGCCCCCCTTCAGGGGTTTTTTGGAACACTGAAGCACCCAACCCTAGGTATCCAAGGGTGACCAATAGGAATGTAATAGCAGGCCATAATAGTATCCATGCTCCTCCTTGGAAGGTAATGGCAATAAATAAGCAGATCAAAGCCCCGATACCATAGTTAATCGATATTTTTAAACTACGTCGGCTGCCGGTGTAGTGCCAGTGCCATTGGCTATCAATAGGCAATAGATAACTAATGATAACACCCACAGCAAAGCCACTGATGACATCAATAAAATGGTGTTGCCATGTGGTAAGGACAGAAAAGAGTATTAATAATGACCAGCTATGAAGTATCCGATGCCATTTAGCGGGTAGATGAGCTCGGAAACGTAGCCAGAGCAGCCATAATAGGATGATATGTAATGAAGGAGCTTGATTGTAAGGAAGGTCGAACATCTCAAGGCGATCAAACATCCATCCAGTAATGTGGCTTGTTTCAGGTCTAGGGAAACTAAATTTTAACGGAAATAGTAAAAAACCAATGCATGCGGCTAATGATCCCGCAATTAAACGTAGCGCATGGATAGTTTGTTCACGTACTGAGGTGCATATGAAAAGGGATAAACCATAGAAAAGGTCAATACTCCAATAGGGGATAATAGTCCAAGCTAGAAATGGAATATGTTTTTCCCATGAATAAACATAGGAAGAAACTTGGGACAATGAAGCCGTGTAGGTATTGACTTGCCCATACGTGAGGAAGAAAAAAGGGGCTAAAAAGATTAACCAAATAAGACCGTATAACCAAATTTGTCGCCGAGATGCGGAGGGCAATGGTTTATGTAGGGATATCATTCGGTTACCTTATTTTTATCACTATTTATATGGTTTGTGATTCATTTAATGCTAATAAATTATCGTAGTGATTAGATGGCAAAATAACCATCTAATCCAACGTTAATACAGCGTATTAGCAGCGCCGAGCAATAGATACGGTAAATATACCCCAGCTATCAATTAATTGATTGAGTTTTTCAAAACCAGCTTCTTTAATGAGAGCATCCATTTCACCTTGGCTACGGCAGCGCATAACCCATGCTTGGCCGCCTTGGTGGCTTGGCAGTACGCGAGCAATCATTTCAACTTGAGGGTGCCATGGTTGACACGTATAGATGAGAAGCCCACCGGAAGGTATGGCACGGGACAAGCCATTTAATGAAGCACGGATCAGCTCATTGCTTGGGAAAAGTTCATACAATCCACTGACGATCCCCAGTGTAGGCGCTGGCGTTACCGCAGCAAGATCATCAGCATCAAAGGCATTACCTTCTTCAAAGCGGGCTTTATCTTCAAGGTAACGTTCTTTGATCTGCAAGCGGCCTTGTTCAACATTGATTGTGCTGTAATCACGTAAGAGGAGTGACTCAACTTTGCCATAGTCGTTGATAGCATCAAAAAGGTATCTGCCTTGGCCTGCGGCAATATCTATGATACGAACAGGCTGTTGATTGTCATGGAGATCGCGGATGGCTTGTCGAATGATATTTTCAATATTGGTTTTACGCTGACGTATACCTTGCCAGCCAATACTGTTGAGATATTGTCTATCAATGATTCGGCCAAATAATCCATTACCTTGTGCTTTATTGCGATAGATATAATCGAGGGTCGAGCCGGAATCAAAGCCTTTATCATAACCGATGCGTACACCTTCGGAAGTTTTTCCTAATGTACTCATTAGTTTACCAAGGAGCTTATAACCTATATTTTTAGGGCACCAAATAGGCATTGGTTTAGTGAGTTCACGATAAGCATCAGCACTGACACTCCATGTATCTTCATATTGGTAGTCATGTTGGTAACGGGGTAATGAAAATAATTTGCCAATGAACTCACGGATCTTAGCGATTGGAATATGGCGCTCTTTCTCACCTAAAGTGTCATGGTAAAAATTAGGTAGGATATGTTTTTCTTTGATGGGGGTGTTCAGCCGTGCATAAAATTGGTGTTGAGGTTTGTGGTGCACCACATGATCACTACCTGAAATAAATAATTGTGTAGGCAGAGTGATTGCACTCGCATCAGAAACAATTCTGTCAGCTGTTTTGTAAAGTTCGAGCAGAATGTTAACGGCAATAGGACGTGTAATTAATGGGTCGCGATTGAAAGAATCAATGCGTTGTTGATCATGAGTTAAAAATTTAGCTTTTACGTAGGAGTTCACGTAAAACAATCCACGTATTTTTTGCATCAGCGCTAATCCACTACGAGCAAAAGGAACATAAAGTTTTACTTTAAAAGCAGGGGATGCTAACACCATACCTCTAATGGGAGGCGCATAATCATGTACCCAAGTAGATACGAGGACCGCACCAACACTTTGACCAATAACAATGATATTTTCTAACGGTATTTGATATTGCGTAGAAACATAACGAACGAATTCATCAACATCATGTACAGAGGTACTGAGTGATGGGCTATAACCTCTAGGGCCATCATTACGACCGTGCCCACGGGCATCCCATGCAAACATGCTATAGTCAGGTAACTCTAATTCATCAACCAAATGAGCGACCCGCCCTGAATGCTCATGGCCACGATGAAACAGTATAATTGCTTTATCACTGGGTTGTTCTGCGGGCCAATAGCGGTAAAACAGTGAAGTACGATCACTGGTAGTGAATTGTGATTCAATAACAGAGCGTTGTGTTAAATAGTCTGTCTGCACGTTCATAGTAGTTCCTTAATATGAATGATCATCCGTTTTAGCGTTGAGCTCAATCAGCGCACGACGAATACGGTTAAAGCAGGTATAAAACAGCAACAAGGACAGAAAGATAAATATGAGAGTAAACCAATAGGATGTTATCCACTGTGGAAAAATCGACACGATAAGCCCTATAGCGCCAAATACAAAAGCACGATCACTTTTACCGATAGGCCCATCGTAGCGGCGCGAGGCACCAATAGCTTGTGCGATAACACCAATAAATTCAGTGAAAAGAGCAAGTACTAGAATGAGCAAGATCAACCAAAAATCATGTGGAAATAATAAGATAAAGGGTAGGTACAATGCGATATCAGAAATGACATCTCCAATTTCATTTAAAATTGCGCCTAGGTCACTTTTTTGATCGTGTTCACGCGCAAGCATGCCATCAATTGCATTGAGCGCCATACGAATAAACAAAATAAAGGGTAATAATATAAATAGCTGTGGATACGGGAAAAGGAGTAGTAATGTTCCTACTATGATGGACAATAGCATTGCAGCAACGGTTACTTGATTAGCGGTTACATTTGAATCATAAAGCTTTTGTACAATAGGGCGTAACAGGCTCTGAAATTTAGGTTTCAGATCATAGATTGTCATTTATTCATCCTTGTTATTCGCAACAGCAATACATCAAATATACTTTTAGTCATTCAAGATACGGTTGGGCGATAAGTGCATGAATCGCTGGGAGGTTTGCATTAGTCGATGACTAGTGTGAGTGAACGTAGTCAACAGCCCTGTAACTTGAAATATAGTAAGTATCCAACTATATCAATACGCTATTATTACTAAGCTGCAATAAGAGCTATCCTAAGTTAATGATGTGGTGACAGTGTCACTTTTTGTGAAAATAAAGATACGAATAATATTGAATTATCAAATATGCTATTAAATATGGCATCTATATGATGCAGCTAAAGGTATTAGAGAACGAATAGGCCAATCTACTCGCTACTAGGTATACAGCAAGTTGTTGTATTTTGCATTGAAGTATGGCGACTACGCCAATCGCGTAAGTCACCGTATTCTCTGTGCCATTACAGCTTATTTAATTATTTTCTAGTTACACTAGGAGCTGTTTTAAATATAAAAGAAAATAATCATTGTTTATATTTCGATAGCTTGGTCTTCAATAAATGACGTTTTAGCAATATTAAGGCGCATTCGTTTAAATTGACTCGGCGTCATTGTGGTCATTTCTTTAAATTTACGACAAAAAGCACTGTGATCGGCGTAAGCGCATTTGATAGATATTTCAGTGATAGAATAATCCTCCTCAAGCAATTCAATAGCATGCTCAAGTCGTTTCTTTTGAATATATTGCTGGGGAGTTATATGAAATATGGCTTTAAATTGGCGGTTGAGTTGTGATAAAGATAACCCAGAAATATCTGCGAGAGTGGTTATTTTTATCGGTGTATCAAAGTATTGACTAATATAATGTTCTACTTGGCTTAATTGCTTATTTAATTTAGGGCTAACAGACTTTTCATCTTGCAAATCGACAGAAATTCCTGCAACACCAATGACTTGGTTGCATGTGTTAAATATAGGTACTTTAGTCGTGACACACCATCCTAATAAACCTGCCTTATAAAGATGTAATTCTAATTTGTTAATGACGCTAATTTTCTTTTGCATCACAAGATAGTCTTGTGAGCTATAGCTTCCACCTAATTCAGCATGAAAAATATCTTCTGCCCGTTTACCAATTACTCCATCAATAGATTTAATTTTACAGCGTTTTGCTAGGTTTTCATTCGCTAGAAGATATTTAGCATCACAGTCTTTAACAAAGAAAGTAACGTTAGGTAATGTATTGATTAAAGGCATGACTAGCCCAAGGTGATTTAAAAGTACGTCAATATTATCAACGGGAAACAGCATATTCTCCTGACTAATCAGTAGCAATTTATTTAAATTAATCATGCGGCCTCCTAGAAATTCAACATATTTAATCAGTTATCTTAAATATTTTTAAATTGTGCTGAATTACGCATCAGTGTGCACGAAAGATATCAAGATCCTTTAACAAAAATCAAGCATTCTGTTAACAATTAATGTGGCAGAGGACGCAATATGCACAAGCGCTATACAAAAATCGAAGTAATTGATTCACACACAGCAGGCGAGCCAACACGCTTAGTGATTGATGGTTTTCCTGATTTGGGCGATGGAGATATGGCTTCTCGATTAAAATGTCTAAAAAATGATCATGACCAATGGCGTACAACTACCATATTGGAACCACGTGGCAACGATATTTTAGTTGGGGCGCTACTTTGCAAGCCGCAAAACCCACAAGCAGCGGCGGGAGTCATTTTTTTCAATAATGAAGGTTATCTAGGTATGTGTGGGCATGGCACTATTGGCCTCGTAGCCTCATTATCTTACTTAGGTAAAATCACGGCTGGAGAGCATCTTATTGAAACACCGGTTGGTGATGTTAGGGCTACACTCCATGCTGATGGCAGCGTTAGCATTCAAAATGTTTACTCTTATCGTTATCGTAAATCAGTCACCCTTAATGTACCGGAAGTTGGCGTGGTAACGGGAGATATTGCGTGGGGAGGCAATTGGTTCTTTTTGGTTGAGCAATCCCCTTTAGCTATTGACTATCGTAATGCTAAGGCACTAACCGAGGTATGTATAAAGATAAAGAGTGCATTGGTGGAGCAAGGGATCTACGGAAAAGACGGTCAGGAAATTGACCATATAGAATTGTTTGGCAGTTACGAGAAAGCCGATAGTCAAAGTTTTGTGTTATGTCCTGGTGGTGCATATGACCGTTCACCTTGTGGTACGGGAACCAGCGCTAAACTGGCCTGTTTGGCCGCAGATGGCAAACTAAATGAAGGTGCCCTTTGGCATCAAGCGAGTGTAATCGGTAGCCAGTTTGAGGCGAGCTACTTATGGGCTGATGGTAATGGCATCATTCCAACGATCCGTGGAAACGCTTATATCAGTGGTCGAAATACCTTATTGCTTGATGAAACTGATCCGTTTTGTTGGGGGATCACGGTATCGTGAGGGTATAACATGGATAAAAAACATTCTGTGGTTGTCATCGGTGGCGGAATTATTGGATTAAGCATTGCACTGACATTGCAAGCGGATGGCACTGATGTCTTGTTAGTCGAAAAAGATCATATAGGCGCAGGAGCCTCATTTGGTAATGCGGGGCATATTGCAACAGAACAAGTTTTTCCTGTTGCTGACCCTTCGATTTTGAAATCTATCCCTGGAATGTTATTCGATCCCCTTGGGGCACTGCGTTTGGATTGGCGTTATTTACTGAGATTAACACCGTGGTTATTACGTCTGCTTGGTAACATGCGACATAAACCATTTACACATATTCATCATGCGTTATCTGCAATTAATGGTGTTTCTTTAGAAGCATGGCAATCATTTAGTGAACAATGGCAATTAGCTGATTTAATTAAGATTGAAGGCTCTTTACTGGTCGCAGAAAAAGCCTCATCACTAGAAAAATTACGTAAACATGGTGAATATCTCAATTCGATAGGTGTCACCAATCAGCTATTAACCCAATCACAGTTGCTTGAGCGTGAACCTACATTAGCACATAACCAGTTGGGGGGACTGTTTTACCCTGATACGGGGCATGTGGTCGATCTTAAACAGTTACACATCAAATTAGTTGAGCATTTTTCACGTTTAGGTGGTGAATTACTCACCGAGTGTGAAGTGACAGCAATTAATGCACCAAGCAATGACAAAGTGGTGTTAACCACATCGCAAGGCCAAGTCGTAGCAAAACAAATAGTGATTGCTGGTGGCGCATTTTCTAAGTCCTTAGTCAGTATGATCAGCCGCATTCGTGTACCACTTGAAACAGAGCGTGGCTATCATTTAATGCTGCCTAATGAAATAGGCCGATTAAACGTACCAGTATCAAGTATTGATAGACGTTTTATCATGACACCTATGAATGGCGGATTACGCCTTGCCGGTACAGTCGAATATGCAGGCTTGAAACGACCCGCAAATATGCAACGAGCGCGTCATTTCCTACCGCTTGCTAATCCAATGTTAAATACACCATTAAATAATTATCAATCTACAGAATGGATGGGATTTCGTCCAACGCTTGCAGATTCTTTACCCGTCATTGATAAAAAAGGGCCTTATATTTTTGCTTTTGGTCATCAACACCTAGGGCTAACTCAAGCGGCAGTGACTGCAAAAATTGTACAAAGTTTGTTTCAAGGGCGATCGACTCCAATCGATTGCTCTCCTTATTCGATTGAGCGTTTTCTTTAAGATTTCAAGGAGTTTTATATGAATTTTCATGGCATTGTTGTCCCTATTGTTACACCATTTCACAGTGATTTTTCATTAAATGTGAGTGGACTGGCCCAACTGACTGAAACTCTTATTGAAAAAGGTGTTTCTGGTTTAGTGGTATGTGGTACGACAGGGGAATATTACGCGTTAAGTGAAGCCGAGCGTGAAACGGTTTTAACGACCGTCAGTAAAATTGCTAAAGGTCGCGTAACCCTGATAGCGGGTATCAATGATTTATCTACTGAAGGCGCAATAAAGCGTGCTGAGCAGGCAAAATTATTGGGTTACGAAGGATTAATGTTATCGCCTCCGCCTTATAGCCTACCTGATCAGCAAGGTGTTATCGCCCATTACGAAACAGTGGCTGCGGCAACAACACTACCAATCATTATGTATAACTTCCCTGCACGTATTGGTATCGAAATTGAATATGACACCGTGGTGCATCTATCGAAGGTGAAAAACATTGTTGCCATCAAAGAAAGTAGCGGTGACTTTAGTCGCGCTTTACGTTTACTGCAAACCCAATTTGATAATTTTGAAGTGATTTGTGGTTGTGATGACCAACCCGTCGATTTTTTCTTCTGGGGAGCTAAAAGTTGGATTGCTGGCGCTGGCAACGTATTTCCTGCTGAACAAGTTGCGATTTTTAACGCTGCACAACAAGGCGATTGGGTTAAAGCGAAACAAATTATGTCACAGATTTATCCAGCTATTTATTCGATGGAATCTGGTGATTATAACCAAAAAGCGAAAGCGGGTTGTATCAAAGGAACCGTCGATGTCGGGCCAGTCAGAATGCCATTATCCAATATTTCATCACAGCAGAAACGTGATTTTCTTGCCTTAATCAAATGAGGAGGGAAATGATGAAAATAACAAAAGAGCAGGTATTTGAACGAGCTAAAGGCGGCCAACTTTGGGCTGGCTGCCTTATCGAAAATTATCAGGATAGTGGTGCAAAACTGGAAAATCGTACCCCTATTGATGATAGCGTGATCGGTTATATCGCTGATGGACAAGCCGCCGACGTTGATGCTGCGGTTACAGTAGCGAGAAATACTTTTATTTCAGGTGATTGGAAAAATTTATCGCCTCAGGAACGTAAACAAGTGATGTTGCGTTGGGCGACTTTAATTGAACAGCACAGTGAAGAGCTTGCGGCTTTAGATTGTGTCGATGCAGGCAAACCAATCACGGAATGCTTAAATACAGACATGCCAGCAACCATTGAAACATTCTATTGGTATGCAGAAGCGCTAGATAAAATGTTTGGCAAAGTGGCGCCCACTGGTCAGCAAGAGCTTGGATTGATTGTTCATGAGCCTATCGGTGTAGTTGGGGCAGTATTACCATGGAACTTCCCCGCACAAATGTTTGCTTGGAAAGTCGCGCCGGCCTTAGCAGCAGGGAACTCTGTAATAGTAAAACCCGCCGAGTTAACCTCTCTGAGCGCGTATCGTATGGTTGAACTAGCTTATGAGGCAGGTGTACCGAAAGGTGCTCTGAGTCTAGTGTGTGGTTTAGGCGAAAAGGTCGGTGAAGCCATTGGCCGCCATGCGGATATTGATATCGTTTCATTTACAGGCTCTACCGAGGTAGGCCGTTTATTTCTTAAATACTCTGCCGAAAGCAATTTAAAAGAGATCGTATTAGAGTGCGGAGGTAAGAGTCCACAAGTCGTGTTTGCCGACGCCGATCTTGATGCTGCGGTTCCACATATTATGGCCGCTGCATTTTGGAATATGAGTGAGAACTGTAGTTGTGGGTCACGCCTGATTGTCCATGAAAGCATTCGCCAATCGCTATTGGATAAATTAATCGCTGCAAGCACCAGCTGGAAAGTCGGTAATCCAATGGATGATTCAGTGTCTATCGGTCCTATGGTTGAAAAAGCGCATTTTGAAAAAGTGAAGTCATTTATTGATGTTTCTATAAAGGAGGGCGCAAAAATTGTCTCTGGAGGAAAAATTCACAGTGAATTAGGCAGCGGTTGGTACATTGAACCGACCATTTTCGATAATGTGACCCCAGAGATGTCATTATTTAAGAATGAGGTGTTTGGTCCTTTGCTTGCGGTATCCACTTTCTCTACCGATGAAGAAGCTATTGCATTAGCCAACGACACCCATTATGGATTAGCGGCTTCTTTCTATAGTCAAAATGTGCATCGTGTTATGAAAGTTGCCCGTCAAATTAACGCAGGTACAGTTTCTGTAAATGGGTTTAGCGAAGGTAACATCACCACACCATTTGGTGGATTTAAGCAATCAGGGTTCGGAGGTAAAGATAATGGGCTAGAGGCCTTCGAACAATATACACAGACAAAAGTGATTTGGATTATTAATCATTAATAACTCGATAACCTGAATTTGATGAATTCAGGTTTTTTTTACCCTACAAACAGACAATTACAATAACGAAGGAGTACTCATATGGAAGCCATCGTGAATACGCTCGTTGGATACATTTGGGGTAATGCCTTAGTGATTTTATCACTAGGTGTTGGGTTGTACTTTACATTAGCTACACGTGGTGTTCAGTTTCGCTATTTAATTAAAATGGTTTGCTTACTGAAAGAAAATAAAGCCTCAAAAGAAGGAATATCATCATTCCAAGCGTTTTGCCTCGCATTATCCGGTCGTGTTGGTGTTGGTAATATTGCAGGGGTGGCGACAGCCATCGCCGCTGGTGGTCCGGGAGCCATATTTTGGATGGTAGTCATGGGCTTATTAGGGGGTGCAAGTGCATTTATTGAATCAACACTGGCTCAAATATATAAACAGCGTTCTGATGGGCAATATCGTGGTGGCTCGCCTTATTACATTGAAAAAGGGTTAAAACTCAAACCGTTTGCTATTATTGTGGCGGCAGTAATTTGCTTATCATATGGCGTATTGGTGCCGGGGATCCAAGCCAATACCATAGCCGATTCTTTTCAAACCTCATTTAACATTCCACCCATGGTAACTGGTGCGATCGTGACCGTGTTAATGGCTTGGCTGATTTTTGGTGGAGTAAAAAGAATTGCCAGCGCTGCTGATAAAGTCGTGCCACTAATGGCTGTCGCTTACATTATCATGATGGTGATTATATTAGGTAGCCACTATGAGAAAGTTCCCGCTATGTTTGGACTGATTTTCCGTAGTGCATTAGGGATGGATGCGGTATTTGGTGGCATTGTCGGTACAGCCGTTTCTTGGGGAGTACGTAGAGCGGTATTTTCTAATGTGGCGGGCGCTGGTGAGGCAACATTCAGCTCGGCAGCTGCGGAAGTGAGCCATCCGGCAAAACAAGGGTTAATACAGGCGTTTTCAATCTATATAGATACGGTTGTAGTGTGTACGGCTTCAGGGCTGATGATCCTCGTCACTAATATGTATAACGTTTTCCCTGATGGCGCTGCCTCTGCATTGGTTGAGCATGTGCCGGGGGTTGCTGCGGGAACTGCATGGACACAAATGGCGGTATCAACGGTATTTGAATCTGCGGGGTCTGGTTTTGTTGCTATTGCTGTTTTCTTATTCGCATTTACCACGTTAATGGCATATTACTATATCGCTGAAACAACGATTGTTTATTTAGATCGTAAGCTTAAATACCCTGTTTTAAAGTTGATATTAAAGCTAGTTTTCTTAGTCATCCTCTTTATGGGAAGTGTTCAGTCCGTGAGTATGATGTGGAGTTTAGGCGATATTGGTTTTGGTAGTATGAGTTACCTTAACTTAATTGCGATTGTTTTCTTATCTAAACCCGCATTGAGAGCATTACGTGATTATGAACGACAAGAAAAACTGGGTATTGACCCTGTATTTGACCCTAAAGTCGCGGGCGTTGAGAATGCTGAATTATGGGAAGATATTAGTAAAGAATACCAATCTCAACAACAAAACAAAGTGGGTAAAACAGAAGGTGAATTAACGACAGAGCAGAAATAACCAATAAGGAATTTAATTAAAAATGGCGGTGAGGGAGGGATTCGAACCCTCGATACGTTGCCGTATACACACTTTCCAGGCGTGCTCCTTCAGCCTCTCGGACACCTCACCGTATTTTTAATTTCTCGTTGTGGGCAAAATAACTTGTCCTACAACGGGGCGCTACTATAGGGAAAAGCGTGGCTTGCGTCAACTCCCTATTTATTCTTTTTTACTGTTTTATTGCTTGTTTAGCTAAATATAAAGCAGTTTGGCTATTATCTAATCTTGTATGATTAATTGATGGTTAATTTAAACTTCAAGCACTAATTTTAAAATTCGTAAGCTGCTTAACAAAATATCAATCGGAATGACTATCTATCATTCTATTCGCTTGAAAGTAAGACATTTTCATCACACTCTGTGGGTAAACATAAAAGGAGTTGTCATGAATATTCTATTTTATCATCCGTCTTTTGATGCTAACGAGTGGATAGAGGGCATGCAAACTCGCCTTCCACAAGCCAACATACGCCAATGGGTAAAAGGGGATAACCAAAAGGCAGATTATGCCATGGTTTGGTTGCCTCCTTATGAATGTTTAGCGGGGCGAAAAGACTTGAAAGGCATTTTTGCGCTTGGGGCGGGGGTTGATGCGATTTTAAAACAAGAGCATGAAAATCCAGGAACATTGCCAGCGGGTGTGCCATTAATGCGTTTAGAAGACACAGGCATGGCTCTACAAATGGAAGAATATGCAATGGCAAAAGTACTTTATTACTTTCGTCGCATGGATGAATATCGCCAATTCCAATCACAGCGTCAATGGAAACCGCTTCCTGCAAATCGACATGAAGATTTTGTGGTTGGTATTATGGGCGCAGGGGCACTGGGGCAAGCGGTTGCTAAAAGATTAGTTGAGTTTGGTTTTCATGTGAGAACATGGAGCCGAAGTGAAAAGCAAATTGATAAAGTCATAAGTTACCATGGGCAAGAGCAGTTAAGTGATTTCTTACAGGGGACTCGTGTCATTATCAACTTATTACCTAGTACGCCACAAACTGTTGGGATCTTAAACCAATCACTGTTTAGCCAGCTGCAACAAAAGGCTTATATCATTAACCTTGCTCGCGGCTCTCATTTAATTGAGCAAGATTTATTAGTTGCACTTGAATCAGGCCAGGTGGCTGGGGCGTCTTTAGATGTCTTTGCGAGTGAACCATTACCGCAGATGCATCCGTTCTGGACCCACCCTCGCGTTGCTATCACACCACATATTGCCGCGATCACAGTGCCCCAAGAAGCTATGGATATGATCAGCGATAATATTAAGCGAATTGAAAGTGGGCAACAACCTTTCGGGATAGTAGATATGGGACGTGGTTACTAATATACTATTTTATACTCGTCATACTTCAAATTGCAGCGCTTTTCATTAAGAGATAGTGACTACGTCCATTCGTGGCAGTCACCAATTTATGTAGGCTCCTAGCGACTCATTCACTTGCCGCTAAACTGCACCTCGAATTATAGAGAGTATAGTAAGGGTTGGTTATCGCATATCGCAAAACAGGGATTATATATGAATGAATTTTCAATTGTCTGCCGTATCTTAGGAACATTATTTCAGCGTTCTCCTGATGATAGTCTGGTGAAACCATTGCTTGAGATGATCGCCCAAGACAAATTAAAGGCATCATGGCCATTAGAACAGGATGAGTTATGGGCTCGTATGGCAAAATCAGTTGAAATGAAAGCGATTGTGGCTGACTATCAGACTCTATTTGTAGGGGAAACAGCCGCCGTTTCAGTCTTTGCCCATGACTATGATGCTGAAATTGCAGAAGCTGAGATCCGTGAATTTTTAGTTGAACGTGGAATGACAGTAACAAATGCAAGAACGGATGCATTTGGATCATTGTTATTAGCGGCTTCTTGGCTTGAAGATCAAGCCGCAGAAGATGAAACGGCGGCTCAAATTGAGTTATTTGATAGCTTTATTCTGAGTTGGTACGGGACATTTTTAGGTAAAATGGAGGCTCATGCCTCAACTGCCTTTTATCGTACATTGGCACAAATTGCTCGAGATGCAGTCATTGCATTGAGAGATGAATTAGAGTCTGAGTGACAGCGTCACGTTTATTGTCACAAAAGTTTTTGATGATTAATAGGTATATACTCTAAATAATTCGAGGTGCAGTTAGGCAACAAGCGAGTGAGTCGCTAGGAGCCTACTAGGTAGGTGACTAGTGCGAATGAGCGTAGTCAACAACACTGTAATTTGAAGTATGACGAGTAAACGTATAAATACAAAAGGCAACGTGTTAAAACCGTTGCCTTTTGTGCTTTTATCAATCGAAAAAACTTATGGAGCTCAGTCAACTAATGGGATAATTATCTTACCTGGTTTTACTTCGATACCCTTAGCTAACTTTTTAGCGGTTGCTTCAACAGCACTATTGTCAGGGTTTAACACATAAACAGGTTGAGTTTCAAAGAAGGTTCCTAGTGAGCTATTGAGATATGGGATCACTGCTGAGATAGCGGTATCCATATTTTCAGGGATCACTTTATATTGACTAATATTCAGTTCTCTCAGGTAAATCGCGCCTGCTTGAGCATCAAAATAAGGGCGAGCAGTTAGTGTTAGTTCAATTTTAGCGCTGGTTTTACCCAGTAGCGAATCCAAATTGACAGTAGCTTCACCAGTAAGGGCAATCATCCCCGGTTCTGTTCGACCAATTTCTGATTTTAAATTAGCTAACTGAATGTCTGCATCAGCGACGCCAGAAATTCCCACATTGTGGTTGTATTTAACCTTAGTTGCTAGGTAATTATTAATGGTTCCTTCGCTAATAGAAAACTCAGTTAGCTGGCTACAACCTGTGAGTAAAGTAAAACAGCCAATCATTGCAGCCAATATAAATTGTTTCATAAATGCTCCTTTTACTGTAACACTATTATCTTATCCTATAATTGTCGTTACGGGGGAATTTCAGTCGGAAACAATTTAATTTAACAGGCGATTAGATAGCAAAAGTATTGCCCTTAACCGCTTAACATGGCTGATTCAATTTTTTTACGGTTAAATTGTTTATGTAGTGCCCACAAGGTAATAAAACCGATAATACCAAGTAAAAACCAAGGTAATTGCGGCATATTCCATTGATGGCCGATATCATACATCCAGCCACCGCCTGTATAACCTACTGCTCCACCTAAAGCTAACCCTAATCGGCTGAAGCCCATATAACTACCGCGAGCACGAGGATCAGCGAGTGATGCACTGAGAGTCTCTCTTGCGGGATCCGCAGTTACCGTACCTAAATAGAACAGACAAATTAAGCCAAATAACACATGCAGAGAGCTTGTCATACCAATAGGGAACATGCTTAAACTCATTAACAATAATCCAGCCATTAAGCGTTGTTCAAGGCGGAAATATTTTTCACTCCATCGTGCAATAGGGTAAAGCAGTGTTAGTGATATAGCAGCTTCGATGGCATACATCCATTTTACTGCGGTAGGTGTACCAGCTAGCTCGTTAACCACGATAGGGAACATGAGCATCACTTGCACTGACAACATAAAATAGCCAGCCAGAGTCACAACATAAGTGACAAAGCGTTTATCTTTCAGGACTCGTCCCATTCCTTCTTTTATTGGTGTTCTCGTTGTTGAAATACGGTAGGCAGGCAGTAACCAAGCATTGAAGATCGCGGCAATAACAAATACAGCAGCACCGGCCCAACATACATAGTGGAAATCATATTGAAGTAACCAACTACCAATAAGTGCACCTATAACAGCACCTGCACTGTCTTGCATTAGAAGCAGTGAATAAAAACGACCACGCTCATAAGGGCGAGTCAGTTTTATCACTAAAGCAGTTCTTGGTGGGTCAAATAAAGTACCACCTAAAGCAGAAAGTATACATGACAACCATAGCACCCATGGATCGTAAGCCACAGCCATTAATGCAAAACCACTGGCGCGTAATAGCATACCAATCACAATCATGGGTTTGGCGCCAAAACGGTCTGCGATAGCACCGCCAAAGATACCAAGCCCTTGCTGGACTAATTGTCGGATGCCTAATGCAAAACCAACAATAACAGCAGCCCAACCTAGTTGATCGACAAAACGAATCGAAATTAATGGAAAGACAACGAAAAAACCTAGAACGACTAACATATTATCTAGGAGTAAAAAATATTTACCTAGGCTTCTCGCCTGTGACACCTGTGCCATGACACACCATTGTAAAAAATAACAAACAAGGAAGGATTCTTAATGTTTCTCATCAATAATATCAGTAGAATATAGAAAGGAAGATGATATTTTTTTATCGTAATACCTGCCTATTTTTGATGCTTCATTTTTATCGTTGTGCAGTCTTTGGTTATTTTAATTTTATAAGGGTTAACGATGTTTGGTTATCGATCAAATGAGCCTAAAGTACGTCTTGTGACAGAAAGAATGGTTGTAAGGTTGGCATATGAGCGTGATGGTTATCGATTAGCCGATTATTACAGCGAAAATAAAGACTTCTTAAAGCCTTGGGAGCCAACCCGAGATAGCTCGCATTTTAATCCATCTAGTTGGAATAATCGTTTACAACTGATGTCAGAATTGCATCGTCAAGGTAATGCATTTCATTTTTTATTGTTAGATAGCCAAGAAAATGAAGTGATGGGGGTCGCGAATTTCAGCAATGTATTACGTGGCGCTTTCCATGCTTGTTATTTAGGCTATTCATTGGGTGAAAAATGGCAAGGACAGGGATTGATGTATGAAGCCCTAGTACAATCGATTCGCTATATGCAACAACATCAAGGAATACATCGTATTATGGCAAATTATATGCCGCATAATATACGTAGCGGTGATTTGTTGGCCCGCCTTGGTTTTGAACGTGAAGGTTACGCAAAACAGTATTTGCAAATTGATGGTCAGTGGCGTGATCACGTATTAACTGCACTGACCTATGAAAAATGGAAGTCTCTCAAGTCATAATAGGTAAAAGCTGATTTTGACATTCAATCGTAGTCAGTTATGCTTCGCGCTGTTAAACTGACACGATTGTTTTCTTTTAGTCTACCGATCATGAATTTATTAAAATCGTTAGCTGCGATAAGTTCCATGACCATGATGTCACGGGTACTTGGATTTATCCGTGATGCTATCATTGCTCGAGTCTTTGGTGCCGGTGCAGCGGCAGATGCTTTTTTTGTTGCATTTAAACTGCCTAACTTATTACGGCGTATTTTTGCCGAAGGGGCATTTTCTCAAGCTTTTGTACCCATATTAGCGGAATATAAGAACCAACAAGGAGATGAAGCAACACGTACCTTTGTCGCTTATATTTCAGGGATGTTAACCCTTGCATTAGCGATTGTGACTATTATCGGTATGATAGCAGCGCCATGGGTTATCTATGTTACTGCGCCTGGTTTTACAACAGATGCAGATAAATTTGCCTTAACGACAGATTTATTGCGTATCACTTTTCCTTATATTTTTCTAATCTCACTGGCCTCACTGGCTGGGGCGATCTTAAATACGTGGAACCGCTTTTCGGTACCGGCATTCGCACCGACACTATTAAATGTCAGTATGATTTTCTTCGCTGCCTTTGCCGCACCTTATTTTGATCCGCCAGTGATGTCATTGGCTTGGGCCGTCATTGTGGGAGGTGTGCTGCAATTGGTTTATCAGCTACCACATTTGAAGAAAATTGGTATGTTGGTACTACCTCGACTCTCTTTTCGTGATAGTGGTGTTTGGCGAGTAATGAAAATGATGGGACCTGCAATCATCGGGGTATCTGTCAGTCAAATCTCACTGATCATCAATACTATTTTTGCATCTTTTCTCCAATCAGGGTCAGTTTCATGGATGTATTATGCCGATAGGCTCATGGAACTGCCTTCAGGGGTACTTGGTGTTGCGCTGGGGACTATTTTATTACCTTCATTATCAAAAAGTTTTACCAGTGGTAACCACCAAGAGTATCGTCACTTAATGGATTGGGGGTTGCGTTTATGTTTATTGCTAGCGCTGCCTTGTGCGATTGGCCTAGCTATTCTTTCTGAAGCACTCACAGTTTCACTATTCCAATATGATAAATTTACTGCTCATGACTCGCTGATGACGCAATATGCACTAATGGCTTATTGTGTTGGTCTTACTGGTATGATTTTAGTGAAAATCTTAGCGCCAGGCTTCTATTCACGTCAGGATATTCGTACTCCAGTGAAAATAGCAATTGTGACACTAATTTTAACGCAATTGATGAACTTAGCCTTTATTGGCCCAATGAAGCACGCAGGTCTTGCACTTTCAATAGGTCTAGCGGCTTGTTTCAATGCAGGTGTTCTTTACTGGCAGCTGCGTAAGCAAGAAATTTTTAAACCGCTAGCAGGTTGGCGTGGTTTTATCGTTAAATTAATCATTGCGCTACTAGTTATGGCGGCTGTACTGTTTGGAGTATTGCAATTTATGCCCGAATGGCAGCAAGGCAATATGGCCATGCGTTTATTACGTTTAATATTTGTGGTGATCATTGGTGCAGGTAGCTATTTTGCAGCGTTATTTGCATTAGGCTTCCGCCCAAGAGATTTTAAGAAACACAGTATTTGATTATTTATTATAAATAAAAAGAGCGCATATTATTGAATATGCGCTCAGACCAGTATGATAATGAGGTAGGATAACAGTGAGCCCTACTTTTTATTAAGCGATATACTTACTACACTTCCAGTTACATCTAGACGATTAACTAAATGATTAAATATGAGGTGACGAATGAAAGGCTTCACTTCTCATTAATCAAAATGTTTGGATGGCTTCAATGACTATACAATAATTGATATTCCTATCATATTAAATACATCAATCATGAGTATTTACAAAGTGTTACCTTAAATTACCGCCATATTTTAGCTTGAATAATAATAAATCACTAATTGATTAATTTTTTATAAATTAAATTTTAATAATTATTTTATTATGATTTGTCTTTCGGCTAGGCGGTTCCCAAATCACCATCATGGAGCGACATGTTTGTGGGAGATACCCAAAAAAGCTTATCCGATGCGGAAAAAGCCGCGAACCACTGGCAATCGTTAGTGAATAAAACCAAGCCGCCACGCCTTGATGTGCCATCAGGCTCGGCCCTCGCTAACCAGCCTCAAGCGAGTGGCATTGATATCTACGAGGCGATAGCCAATCGTAAGCTTTATTCAGGGTTGGTATTTACGTGTCAAATTGCCAATCTTCCCGAAGGCACGTTTCAAGTCACCCAATTTGACTTGCACGAAGGGTTGTCGGAACTGTTCACCCTGACCATTCAAGCGGTGAGTCCATTGCCCAATATCGATTTTAAGCGAGTACTGGGGGATAAATGCTCACTCACGGTGATGCGAGAAGGGATAGTCACCCGAAAAATTGAGGGGTTATTGGCGAGCGTTGAGCAGGGAAATACTGACGGGGTGAAGACGTGGTATCAGTTTGTTATTCGCCCTGAAATGTGGGTGATGACCCTTAAACAAGACAGCCGCATCTTCCAAAACACCACGGTGCCGAAGGTGCTCAACACCTTATTACAGGAAGCGCATATTCCCAACGACAAGTTGCTGTATCACCCCGAAGAGCATCTTGAACGCCGCTATATTACCCAAAAGCGCGAAACGATGTTCGATTTCTGGTGCCGCCTCGCGGCTGAAGAAGGCATCACCTTCTGGTTTGAGGAAGGTTCGATGATGTTTTACAGCGACCGCCATTTGGGGATGAAGGCGGGACTGCACCTGACCTATAACCCACAATCGGAGACCGATATCACTGACAGCACGGTGACCGCATGGCGTTATGTAGAAAACCTGTGCAGCGATATTCGTATTGATAAAGATTACAATCAACTGCGCCCGTCTCACCCGCTGAGCCACCAAGTGACGGGTGAAAATCACCAACAACACGAAGTGTTTGAAAGCTACGGACGCTTTCAAGACGACGCCGAAGGCAACGTGTTCAATCAAATTCGTTACGAGCAATCGCAAAACAACCGTGAAGTGGGTACGGCCTCGAGCAACTGTATCGAACTGGCACCGGGGCGAATTTTCTCGCTGAGCAACCACCCCAGCAGCAAGATGAACGATGATTGGCAAGTGGTCACTGCGCATCACCACGGCGTACAACCGCTTGCCGACAACAGCGGCGGTCAAGGCACCCAATTGACCAATACCATTACTTTTATGCCAAGCACCCAAGAGTGGCGACCGCCGTACCGTTATAAACCGACTGCCGATGGCAATGAACTCGCGACGGTAGTGGGGCCGCCGGGGGAAGAAATCTACACCAACGAACAAGGGGCGGTGACGGTCTATTTTCATTGGGACAGACGCGGAAAGCCCGACCACAGCGCATCCTGTTGGGTGAGAGTTGCACAGGGTTGGAACGGCGATGGATTTGGGTTTATGGCGATCCCCAGAATCGGGCAGGAGGTCATAATATCCTATTTAAACAATGACATAGATAAACCCATCATAACCGGATGTACCTATAATGGTCGAAATCGTCCGCCGATAGACTTACCCAAAGACAAGACGCGCACCACGTTTCGTACCAAAACCCACAAAGGTGAGGGATTCAATGAACTGCGCTTTGAGGATTATAACGGCAAACAAGAAATCTATCTGCATGCGCAGAAGAACTTAGCCATTAATGTCCTGAATTCGCGCGGTGAACGGATTAATTATGACCGCACCACCAGTATTGGTCATGACGATGAGCTGGTGATCGCCAATAACCGTACTGTCACCGTTGAAGGCAATCAAGCGCATAAAACCACGGGCAATTATCAGAGCAAAGTTGATGGTGACCAGCACACCACGATCGAGGGCGATAGTGTTGAAGCCGTGCAAGGGGTGATTAGCACCAATGCGCGAGGGGATATCACGTTGCAAAGCAGCAGTAAAATCACCTTGAAAGTCGGTGGTAGTTTTGTGGTGATCCACAGTGGTGGCGTTGATATTAAAGGTCCTGCGATTAACCTGAATTCAGGAGGCAGCCCAGGGGATATTTTACAAGCCACCAATCCAGCGGTATTGAAAGCTGCTGCCAGCACAGGTGCCGCCTTTGTGGCACATTGCCCAATGAAAGAGACCCAAGAGGAGGAGGAATAATGGCAAAATTAGATACCTGCTATGCCATTATCGATGCAGCTTCTGAACCGGATATTTTTACGATGTTGGAAGAGCTCGATCCGCCTGCCAGCTGCTTGTACAGCGAGCCTATCCAGCCAGAGATTGCTGAACTTGCGCCGTATTTGGTGGAAGCGACACCTGAGGTGAGAAAGTGGCTCAGCCAACGAGATACGCCATGGGGCATTTATGTGTACACCCAAGCCACCATGCGTGAACTGCGCCAGCACCTGCGTAAATATTTGATGGTGATGATCCCCGGTCAAGACAAACCGGTATTTTGGCGTTATTACGACCCGCGTAATGTGTGGGACGTGCTCAGCACGTTTGATAACTGGCGGTTACATACATTTTTAGGGCCGATTAAAAAACTGGAAACGCAATTATGGGGTGAGCACGAAGAGTCTGATTTTGAATTAGAGCGCCGCCGTTACCCTGAGAGTGTCAAACAAAGCGGTAAGTTGATGAAGTTCACCGCTAGCCAATATGCGGATATTGAAGGAGTGTTTGAGCGTCAATTTATACGGCGGATTAGTTACTTTTTCCTAAATGCGCGAGTTTCGATTATCGATGAGGATGAATCCTTTTGCTTAGATGAGTGGATTGTAAAAGCATTTGAGCGCCCGCCACTGAACAGCGTGAAGTTAGACCAATATTACAGTGACCAATCACAAGTGATCAGTTGGGAAATGGCATACGCATTGGTGAATTTTTGCCAAGCCAATGGCATTCACGATAAGCACTCTTATATGCTGCTGTGCTACATCTTAATAACTTACCGTATATATCGGTTTGAAGATGTGCCAGAGGATTGGAAAAGTAGTTTGGCGAGTGAGGTTGGTTCTGGGGACTATCGTGTATCTAAGCTAGCAAGTGACGTGCTTTTTGAAATTCCTAGCTTTAGTAATTAGTGTCACTATGAAGTAAATAATGACTCTTATACTTATTTAGTACCTTAATGAAGATGATTTTAAGCCAAAATAGGTGAAATTATGTCTGCAATAATTCTCATAGATGATATGGATACAGGACATGGTAAATATGGAGCAACACAAGTTATTTCAGGCTCTTCAACGGTAAAAGTAGATGGGCGTTCTGTAGCTAGACAGGGTGATAGATTAGCTTCGCATGGTGGCCATTCTCGCATTATTTCAGGAGGGTCAGAATCTGTGTTTATTGATGGGCTACCCGCTGCTAGAAATGGGGATGCTGTCAGCTGTGGTGGCGTATTGATTGGGAATTCTAGTGTGAATATTGGCTAAAAACCTATTTCAATGATCTACTTACCATAGTATTCAAAACTGTTATAACAGTTGATTGTATTGAGTATGTATTAATCATAAGGAATGATTATGTCATCATTAAAAAAGATATACTCAGGAGTGATGGGGAAGGCTTGTCAGGAATGTAATATTCCACCTAATTGTATATTGGAGGCTTCCATAACCTTCGGAGATAAAACAGATGTTTATCGTAAAGAAAATCATTTTTTTAAGCGATATACCTATTTGATAGAACCAAAGAAAGGGCGCAATGTGCTACTAAAGCTCACGGCTACGCCAATGAATTGTGTTTCTCATAACCCGAGTTGTCCTATGGGAAATGTTTTTAATGAAGATGGTTCACTATACGCGGATTTTTCAGCTCAAAAAAGCTTAGATGGAGTACTTAGTTACCGTAAACCAATGTCTGGATTTTCTCTTGGGGAAAATAATCCTATCTCATTATTAGACAGTTTTATTTATCGTCAGTCTTTTATTGATGATCCTCGCTATCGGCAGCGTTATAGTATGCGATTGTCTGAATGTGGGGCTGTACCATTTTTAACTATCCCAAAAGCAATGAAGTTGCTGAGAGCATCTTTTAGCCCAATGACGCATGGTGCTGTGATGCTTTTTCAAGAAGGACGACGACATTTAGCATCAGCGCAATTTGATCTTATTTTATATAGGGAACTTAAGGTTGAGGTTGAAGTGGGTTTTGAATCAGAAATTAAAGATAAAAAAAGTGATGATAGACAAGCTGAGCAAAAAGCTAAAAATATTGCTCGGGGATATAAACCTACACATGGAGGGTGGACTAAACGAACACATAAATATGATATAACGAGAGGATTAAGCATTAAAGGTGAAATTACTAGTATTACTGGGGATGAAGAAGTTACATTTAATGCAGAATTGAAAAAGGAATTTATTCAACATAAAAACAAGCTTAGCTTTACCAATAGCATAGATATGGCCTTTGATAAAATAAACTCAGTATTAAGCAGTGGAAATAAAGTAAAGTATCCTATAGTTAAGACTGAATTTTGCTATCCAACACTAAACATCAATGGTGGGATAAAAACACATCAATCTTCTGATTATGGTGTTATCACACAAGGAAATGTGTCAGTTGGGTTCGCTCCTCTTTTTGGCTTCCAAATCACATTAGACCTATTAACTGTTTTTGCAGCATATGCTCACATTGATTTTATTGTTAGTGATTTGAGAGCATCTTTGGAAGAAAAAAAGGAAGAAGTTGAAGAGGGAAAAGAAGGTTATTACGCTACAATGGAACTCACGCTAACTTTTAGTTTCGGTTTACATGGTAACTTTAATTTCAAAACTAATGATGAGGGAAATTTTGAGTCAGATGGGCGTAGTATCAAACTTCAAGGGGAACTAATTGGCAAGGCTCATTTAGAAGCAGGGGTGAATTATTGGGGGATTCAAGGGTTTTTCGAGATCGGAGCTGAGATTACAACTTCTTTACAGATCGAATTTGATAAAGAAAAAGGTGATGATTTAACTGCTGTTATTTATCATGATGGTATTACTGCAAAAGTTTATAATAATTATAGTGTTGGTAATAATAAAGTTTCTAGAAAATCAAAGGTAAATACAAATGGAAAAATTAGTGTTGATAAAGACATTAAAAAATGGGTGATTTATGAGGCGATGGACAAAGATGAATCTGAGTGGCGTTTTACGTTGGGTTAGACTTATTTATTTCAGTGGAGTTATAATGTTAACAGCAAATTCAAATGCAGAAAGTATAATGAAAACAAACTATGTAGTAAGCTTTAATGCCCATGATACTTTTTGTATGGTGAAAGTTAATGATATACTGATAACAGATAATACAGACGCGACGCAAGGTAACTATATTGTTAGTAAAACAATTAGCTCATTACTTAATAATGGAGCTAATACATTAAGTGTTACGATGCCAAGTGATAGCTTAAAAAATAACATGTGGTGCTCTGCTACAATTAAAGAAATAAATAATCAAACTACCTTGGTTGGTGTTAAATTAATAGTTGAAGATAAAGAAATTAAGCCAGATGAAAATTTTCATTCAAGTAAAGTAGACTATTTCGGTAGTAGCCCTAGGGCTAATAGTACGGAAGAAGGTATGCTTGAAATAACAAAAACCTTCTTAGTGAAGGATTTGCCTGATTGGAATTGGACTAAAGGAAGGCCTATTACTGATAAAGATATCCCGCAGGTTAAAGCCTTCTATCAATCTTTACAAGAAGCGTTTAAGCAGCAAGATTTAGATAAAATTTATGAAATGACTAAAGGTATGTGGGAAATTTTAGCAAAGGAACAGGGAAGTACCCCACAGAAAATGTGGGATTCGATGAATTTCAAAAAATTCTTTGAGCAAGGTTATAGGTATTCTCCTGTTGATTGGAATGAATATGAATTAAATTCATATATGAATGGACGACTTTTCCGTTATGAGGTTGGTTATGGCAGGATATCTCCAATCGAAATTCAAACTCCGAATGGAGATTTTTTCTCATTAGACCCTTATTTATCTATTATTGATGGGAAAGTAATAGTCGTTCGCTAACTGACATTTAATTATTAATTTTAAACCTAATTTAGACACAGTTCGTTATTGATATGAACTGTGTCTACTCACCGGCTCATCGGTAAAAAAGGAGAACATGGTTAGCTGTGGCGGTGTGCTTATCGGTGGTTCCTCTGTCAATATTGGATAACTGTTATTGAGCAAAGATGTTTTTAGTCGTAATGGCGCGGTTGTTTACCTCGCCATATGACTCCGAGAGTTAAACATGGAAACAATTTATGCCAATCAATATATCGAAAAACCTAATTGATTTTGAAAAAATGAATAATGAGAGGGCGTTGTTAGAACGCATATTAAAGCCTATTCGTCTTATAAAATCAGATGATGATATTGATGTAGAGGCCCCGTAATGTTCAAATTTTTTATGGGAACCATGTTTCCGAGTAAACTAAAAACGCAAAAAATCACGTCTTATCCAGAAGACTATAATGCTAAAGGTTCGTTAGAAGACAGTCCTTATGTGTTAAAAATAAACTCGGAACAATGCCAAATAAAATCAACCAACTTTAATCATCGAAAGGTCAGTTCAATACCGTTATTTTTGGTTGTTCTCGCTGTTTTTATATTTAGTGCTTACTCTTTTTTTGATGGGCATAGCTCAAGATATCGTCACTTTATTTTTTTGACTAACACATATAAAGAGAAATATGAAAATTCTACTAATACACCTCAAGGAATAGAGAGATACCGTCCTTTTTTTGATAAAACCCCCAATTTATTTGATTACTTAATCTCTTATTACTCGGGAAATTTTTATGCAGGGACAAAGTACTCAATATATTTAACCATATTATTCGCATTCGCTTTTGGTTATGCTCTCTATATTACAGGAAAATCCGTCTTTATTGGACCTTACCCGATACTGGTATTGGATAGAAAACGTAATCTTTTATATACATGGGAAAATAAAAAAGTCTATGTAGCCCGCTATGAAGATGCCGGATATGCAGCCCCAAGCAATAATCTATTTATCAAATTATTTACATTTAATACCGACAAAAATCGATTAGACACGATTTTGTTTCAACCGAATGCATCGGTTCACAGTAGTTTGTTTCTCAGTGAAGAGTATGAGAATAATGCATTTATTAGCTTTATTAACGCTTATATGCAAAAAGGGCGAGAGGCAATCACCGATCATGATTTTGAAAGTGAGCCATTGAAGTTTTATTTTGGTAGTTACGAGCCCCCTGTTGATGTTGATGCACAAATCGAGACAATCCTTAATCAACTTGACAAGGAAAAGCCTCATCATGCGCAGCACAGTTAACGGCCGTAAAATCATTTTAAAAAACGACACCACCAATACCGGCGGTACAGTGCTGACAGGCTCTTCCCTAGCCAAACAAACCGAAGGCGTCGCCTGTGTAGGCGACTCGGTTTATTGCCCGTCATGCAAAAAAACAGGCGCTATCGCCGAGGGGGACAGCTTAATAAAAATCAACGGGATCCCCGTCGCACTCGAAGGCCATAAAGTGGCGTGTGGCTGCTCGAATGGCTGTATGTTAGTTGCGGTCGGATGAGTAACTGCAGTCAAATTGGCAGAGTAGCCAGTCATGTAGATGTATACTCTAAAAGTGGCGGGAAAAATCAGTCAATTAATTTTTATTATTCAATTTGGTATAGCTAACTGCCACCATCAAACATCTTATGGTTGGTGGTTGTCTCTGAGCGCATATTATTGAATATGCGCTCAGTCTATCTAATATAAACAGAATAAATTACATTCTTTCAACAGTATCAATACCTAAAGTATCTAGGCCTGTTTTTAAGGTTCTTTGAGTCAGTAGCGCTAATTTCAAACGACTTTGACGCTGTGCTTCTGTGTCTGCGGTTAAAACAGGGCAGTGCTCATAGAAACTAGAGAAAAGACCTGCTAAGTCATATAGATAAGCACACATCACGTGTGGTGTTCCATCACGAGCAACCTGCAAAATAGTTTCTTCAAATTGCATCAAGCGAGTGGCTAAGGCAATTTCACGTGGATCTTCTAGCATTACAGGTGACGTAAGATCAGCTTGTGTCACATCGGCTTTTTTAAAGATAGAAGCAACACGGGTGTAGGCATATTGCATGTATGGCGCAGTGTTACCTT
The DNA here is from genome assembly GCF_016618195.1 of Providencia manganoxydans. NCBI lineage: Bacteria > Pseudomonadati > Pseudomonadota > Gammaproteobacteria > Enterobacterales > Morganellaceae > Providencia > Providencia manganoxydans. Next base: position 2,475,154 of record NZ_CP067099.1, on the reverse strand, counting down.
CAAAGGCCAACATATTATCCCAATCAAAGATATAATCGGTGGTACGGCTTTTGGATAAATCGGCGTATTTGACGGCACCGATACCAACGACATTGGCGACATTGTTGAGCTCATCTTCTGGCATGTCAGGGTTTTTAGTGCGGATCAAAGCTTGTGCACGCTCGATTGCTTCATCCAGTAAATCAGAAAGACGTACAGTCCCACCAGAGCGGGTTTTAAATGGTTTGCCATCTTTACCTAGCATCATCCCAAACATATGATGCTCAAGTGACATGGAATCAGGGATATAGCCAGCTTTACGTACGATGGTCCATGCTTGCATCAGATGTTGATGTTGGCGTGAATCGATATAATACAGTGAGCGATCGGCATGGAGTACTTCATGGCGATATTTTGCACAAGCGATATCTGTCGTGGTGTACAGGAAACCACCATCTTTTTTCTGGACAATCACGCCCATCGGTTCACCTTCTTTGTTTTTAAACTCATCAAGGTAAACGACAGTAGCGCCTTCACTTTCTACAGCTAAGCCTTTTGCTTTAAGATCAGCAACAATACCCGGCAACATGCTGTTATACAGACTCTCACCCATCACATCATCTTCAGTCAATGTGACATTTAAGCGACGATAGGTTTCTTGGTTTTGTTGCATGGTGATGTCAACCAATTTACGCCACATTTTGCGGCAATACTCATCACCTGACTGTAACTTAACAACATACCCACGGGCACGTTCAGCAAATGCAGGATCAGCATCATAGTGCTGTTTAGCTTCGCGATAAAATTCTTCGAGATCAGCTAGCGCCATATCACTGGCGTTTTCATTTTGCATTTTTTCAAGGTAAGCGATTAGCATACCAAACTGTGTACCCCAGTCACCAACGTGATTTGCACGGATCACTTTATGACCAAGGTACTCTTGAGTTCGTGCTGCTGCATCACCAATGATGGTGGAACGTAAATGTCCAACATGCATTTGTTTTGCCACATTGGGGGCAGAATAGTCGATCACAATTGTTTCAGGTTTAACAGGTGATAAGCCTAAATGTGGATCGTTAAGTGCACGTTCAACATGTGTAGTAATCCAAGTTGGCTCAAGAAAGATATTTATGAAGCCAGGGCCTGCAATTTCGGTCTTACTTGCAATCCCTTCAAGATCTAAGTGGTTAACTACTTGCTCGGCCAGTTGTCGGGGGTTGATGCCCATTTTTTTAGCAGCGCCCATAACACCGTTAGCTTGATAATCGCCAAACTGGGCTTTTGCTGATTGACGCACAAGTGCATCACTGCCTTCTGGGGCTCCCGCTGCCTGCATTGCAGCACTGATTTTATCTGAAAGAATAGCCTGAATATTCACCGGATTACCTTAAATAACGAACATAGTTATCGCATTGTGCCATCACATGCGCAGAACTAAAAGAAAGAAGAGAAAATTCGGCTGGTTTTATACCATATTTCGAGGGACTCGTGCTACAGTCTGGCGATTTTATTCAAAAGTAAAAGAGTAATTAAAATGACTGACTTTGCTAATATCGCAGAATTGCACGATTTGTGGCTGGCTTTACCTGAATTTGAACAACAGTTAACGCAAATGGCGCAAGATCTAAAAATTTCCCTAACTGATTTTCAGATTGATCATATGTCTGTGCGTTGTCATCATAGAGAAACCGCAGAACGTTGGCGAACAGGGTTACTGCGTTGTGCACACCTCATGTCAGAAAATGAGATTAATGGTCGTCCAATTTGTTTATTTAGTCTTTTTCAACCACTGAATGTGGTATCCCAAGAGGTGTTTGTGATTGAATTGCCTTTCCCCAAAGGGAAAGTCTATCCAAAAGAAACCTGGGAGCATGTTGAAATGGTGATTGATGTTACCCCAGAACGGCTAGAAAATACCGCGTATGCATTATTACCTCAACCATTACCTCTAGGCTATTCGATAAAAGTCAGTCAGCCAAAAGGCCAGTCAGAAAGGTTGCCTAATCCAACATTAGCAGTGACAAATGGATTAATCACCATCAAATACCATCCATTTACACTAAAACAGATCATTGAAAGCGAAAAATAAGTGATGTGATTAACGTTATTGAGAATAACTCGCAAAAAACTGTTCATGCTGTGATGTTTATCCGATAACGAAAAAGAATTAGTGGCATGATTGCACGAATGTTAACGAATAACATTTTTAACTTAAGTGATTAATTAGCTATTAAAGTAAATACTTTAATCTTACGTTTTGGAGGTGGTTATGGCAAAGCTGGAAATTTGCTGTTTTGGTATCGAATGTGCGCAAGTTGCACAAGAATATGGTGCCGATCGTGTTGAATTGTGCTCTGGTGCCGCTGATGGTGGTTTAACACCAAGCTATGGATATCTGAAGCTGGCGAAAGAAAAGCTGCATATTCCAGTTCATCCAATTATTCGTCCTCGTGGCGGCGACTTTTGCTATGACATGAATGAATTTGAAGTGATCCGTGAAGACCTATTGATGGTGAAAGAAATGGGCTTTCCTGGTGCAGTCATTGGTATATTAGATACAGAAGGGCGTATTGATATTGACCGTATGTATCCATTAATGGAAATCGCAAAAGGCATGCAGATTACTTTTCACCGTGCTTTTGATATGTGTATTAACCCGCTACAGGCATTAGAGCAACTAAAAAATCTAGGTGTCGCACGTATTTTGACGTCAGGGCAACAGCAAAATGCAGAGCTTGGTTTACCATTATTAAAAGAATTGCATGACAAAAGCCGTGAAATAGAGGGGCCAGTAATTATGGCTGGAGCTGGGGTACGCTTGGCTAACTTGAGTAAATTTATGGAGATTGGCCTGACAGAAGTACATAGCTCTGCTGGGAAATCGGTTCCTTCAAGTATGAATTACCGTAAAGTTGGTGTCACCATGGCGTCCAACAGTGAAAATGATGAGTTCACGCATTATTGTGTTGATGGGCCAACAGTTGAAGCGATGAAAGATTTTATTTCGATTACTGAAAAGGCTGTAGTGTAGTTTATTCGAAAATAGATGGAGTATTAATATAGGGTCTCATTCAATTGTTTCGAATAAAAAATTAAAGTAGTAAAAGGATCAGTGACAGGGAATGTCGATTATAACATTACTGAAGTTTAGTTTTTATATTTTTCATAAAACCTCACCTATCACAATAGCTGTTTTAATGTTTGCAGCACTATGGTTGTCATCTATCACATCTAATAAGAAAATGTCCATTTTATTGTTTTTAATTGCATTTTTAACTATTTCTCCTTATGTTATCATTGGTTCTTATTTTTTATTTATGATGATATTAGGAAGTCTATTAAGATGATCAGAGGATGGAGTATGTACTCGTCACACTTTAAGTTACAGGGCTGTTGACTATTTTCAGTTAGTCGTTTACCTGTAACTCAAATGATGTAGAGTATATATCGTAAATGAAAGGTTAATTTTTGGCAGATAAAACAGTGTTTGCATAAGGGATCCCATTTTCTAAGATCTCTCTAGCGAGAATGAACATTTCGAGTTCTTCTTGGTCATCATCCTCTATTTCGGTGTCATAATTACCAATTACCGCCAAATTTTTATCATTTTCATTTGTATGTATGTATTTTACGATATTATTATTAAATGGTTCTAAATCGTATATTGCAGAGTTTAATAATGAGGTGAAATAAATATCGTTTCCTTTTTTGTATGCGATTATGCTTACATAACGACCTTCGCCATTATCAACTATCTTGAGTGTATCTGCACTTAATTCGGAATCATAAATTTCTTTTGCTCTATTTATTAGATGTGTTACAACTCGTTTACGAACAGACTCATCATGGATATTCTCTTCTATTACAGCAAGCTTATTTATATTGTTCATGAATTCTTGCCTTTGGCGATTTTGGGCGCTTTTTGCTCCTTCATAGCCATGGTTTTCACAAATTAATGAAGGGAAGCTGCTAGAATTATTTCTATTTCTAATATTTATACTGAGAATATCTATATTATCGCTTATAACAACTTGGCTGACAAAAGGTTGATATCCAATAAATTCACCATTGCTGTTTTTTGCATTAAATTCACCACATATGGTAGCGTCATCAATATTTCTATAAACAGAAATATCTTTATATTGAATAGTGTCTGGTTCTGGATAATGTTCACTAATTGCTTTTTTTACAGCAGTCAAGATTCGATTTTCAGAAGGGGAGCAGGCGAGCAAAGACAATGATATAATTAAACAATAAAAAATTCGCATAAGAAAAACCAAAAATGAAGAGTTAAAATTAATAATCTAAAATAGATTTTTGAAGGAATATAATTATAACTATTTATATTAGAATAAAGAACATTTGGATATAGAAAATGTTTTTTACTTTGTAAGTATATATGTAAGTGTTTTTGAAAGTATGCTCGAGTTTTATTTAAGCTAGCGATGCTATAAGTACGTCAAGGGAACTTATTATTGAGTTTTTTAATTTATTTTAAAAAGCCTAATGACTGCCAGCAACCATAAAATGTTTGTCAGCAGCCAGAAAGGGGGAACAAGACCCCTTTTATTTAAGGTTTACGAGCGACTAAGATCGCTCTTAACGGTGCGGGATAGCCTTCAATCGTTTTAGTGGAGTCGTTAGGATCTAAAAACTCAGCTAATGATTCAGTTGTCATCCATTCAGTACGTCGTTGCTCTTCAACTGATGTGAGGGCTTGATCTACAATGCGTACATCAACAAAGCCACATTTTTCTAGCCAAACTTTCAGCATTTTTGCCGAAGGAATAAAGTATACATTACGCATTTGTGCGTAGCGCTCACCGGGTACAAGGCATTGGAATTCATCACCTTCAACGACTAAGCTTTCTAATATTAATTCACCTTCACTGGTAAGCTGATTTTTCAATTGCCATAAGTGATCTAATGGCGAACGGCGGTGGTAAAGTACCCCCATTGAAAAGACGGTATCAAAGGCATTTAGTGCGGGTAATTGTTCTATACCTAGAGGGAGTAGGTGAGCGCGTTGGTCATCACCAAGCAATTTTCTAACAGCTTCAAATTGGCAAAGGAAAAGCTGTGTTGGATCGATACCAACGACAAATGAAGCACCTTCTCCTAGCATCCGCCACATGTGATAGCCACTACCACATCCAACATCGAGTACCATACGACCTTGTAATGGGGAAATATGAGGTAATACACGTTCCCATTTCCAGTCGGAACGCCATTCGGTATCAATATTGACCCCATAAAGGGAAAAAGGGCCTTTACGCCAAGGTTTTAGTTGTTCAAGAATATTATTTAAACGACGTGTTTCGCCAGCAGATAACTCAGGATCACGCGTTGCGGTGACACTATGCTTTAAATCTAAAACAGTTGGCGTCATCACGGGTAAATTATCAAGCATCTTCTCCCATGATTTGAATCCGCCATGTAAGTTATGATTTTTCCACTCAGTGATTTGAGACGGTAGGGTATCTAACCAATGGCTTAAGGGCCCCGTCGCAATGTGCTGATAGAAGCGTCCAAAATCAATCATTATGAGGCTCCTTTTAAGGCTAATAATGAGCCAAAATTGAAGCATTGAAACCAAACTTCACAATGGGTAAAGCCTGCTTGTTGTAAGCGTGATTTATGTGTTTCAACGGAGTCGGTTAACATCACATTTTCTAGCATGCTACGTTTTTGACTAATTTCTAATTCGCTATAGCCATTAGCACGTTTAAAGTCATGATGCATATTGAATAATAATTCACCAATTTGTTGGTCTTCAAAATTAAACTTCTCTGATAACACTAAAATCCCGCCAGGTTTCAAACCTTGGTAGATTTTATTTAAGAGTCGTTGGCGATCATCAGGATTGAGGAATTGTAATGTAAAATTGAGTACTACCATTGAGGCATTTTCAATATCAACATCGCGAATATCACCTTCAATAACATTGACAGGAGTCGCAGCTTTATAAGCATCAATATGACGACGGCAGCGTTCAACCATAGCGGGTGAATTATCAACAGCAATAATTTGACAGTGTTGAGCGTTAATATTACGGCGCATCGACAATGTTGCAGCACCTAACGAGCAACCCAGATCATAGATATTGCTGCCTTCTGTTACAAAGCGGCTCGCTAGCATCCCAATCATGGTAATAATATTTGAATACCCCGGTACGGAACGTTGGATCATATCGGGGAAGACTTCAGCAACTTTTTCATCAAATTGCCAATCACCTAAATTAGCAATTGGGGCGCTAAACAGGCTATCTTTATTGTTGGATTCCTGACTTGACATAAGATCTGTATATGTAAAACGAAAAGTAGTCGCAGATTGTAGCAGAAAAGGCGGATAAGCTGAAAATCAATTGCTCAAAAGTACCATAAAAGTTTTACGACGCTGAGTTAAGCGTCGTATATATCCGTGATACTTTAACTCATTGGGCTTTTTGTTCAGGTGCGGTGACTACATTCAGCGAGTTGAGTCTTAGAACTTAACTATGCATAACGTCACTGTGCTGCACCTCTATCTTTTTTTACCGGTATTTCGAATTATTTACAGTATTAATAATAAAAATTAAAGATTGAACGAGAAGATTTGTATCCAAGGTAAGTAGTAAATATTGGCCATAACCATCAATGTGATCGCAATATAGGTTGCTGCCATGCCTGAACGTCGATAAGAGATATCATGGTTTTTGAGTCCATATGAATGTAGTACTCGTCCCGCAATCAAGATCAACCCACATAGATGGATCATCCAAACTTGTGCGCCATTCATTTCCATAAAAAGCAATAAAATTAAAGCAATAGGAATGTATTCAATGGCATTGCCATGAACACGTATTGCGGTTTGTAGCTCATAAAAACCACCATCACCATACGAAACGCGGTATTGGTTCCTCAGCTTAACCACATTTAATGACAACTTAATAAGTAGCAAAGCGCCCAGTACAGCATATAAAGAGCTGACCATTTATTCACTCCATTGCTTAACCAAAATGACTCACTAATTGATTAATACTGTGTATTATATTAATAGATATTAGTAAAATTTACTAATGGTAAAACGATTAGTCACTTTCTTTCAAACTGAAATCCAGTAAAGTTTAAGTGTATATAATATCTATTTAATTAATGAGGCCATCTTGTTGTAATTGCGAAACGATGATTGCCGCTGTGGCTGAGCATAAGGGACGATCATGACTATCAAGCCACGCTAACTCAGCGATTTCTGCGGCAGGTATTGGGGAACCATCATAATCTGCGAAATAACAACGTATGCGCACTTGTGTTCCATCTTGCTTGCCATCAGCAAGCCCAATGAATTCACCATAAAAGCGAATTGAATCGAGATGTAATGTTAGGGTGAGCTCTTCGTCAAGTTCACGGCATAAGGCTTGTTCATCAGTTTCATTAAGCTCTCGTTTTCCGCCGGGGATATAAAACAAGGTTTTATTGTGAGAACGAACCATCGCGACTTTTCGGTCACGTAGAGTAATTAGGCCTAATTTATCAATAATTTTGCTGTTCATAAAAATATTCATTATATGTGTAGATGATGATGCATTTTTAATGCGTAAAATCTTATGATCTAACCATAATAAAAACAATGGATTATTGATTAAACTCTCGTTAGCAGATGAAATATGTACCTGCTAACGAGATAGTATAAGGTGACATGACATTATTGAGTTTTATTGATGATCTCAACTAGCTCATAACGGATGCTTGGAGCATCAGCGGGTGGATTTGCGATATCAAATTGTTTTACTTTCAAGGTATATTGATAGCCAGGTTGATAGTCAAACCCTTGGATTGAACCATAAAAATATTCCCAATCTGCATTAGGATCTTGTTTGACTTTCATGCATTTCATGGGGGCAACACCGACACAGTCAGCGAGTGTTGAGTCGATATAAAACGTTTTTGTATTATCGGCTGGTTTCACAGTTTGGCAACCTACAAGTAGAAGAAACAATGAAGAAACGAATAAGCCTTTTTTCATAAAATGACCTTTATAGTGATAGTCTAAATTAGTGTAATCATAGCAAAGGATAGGCAGTAATGATTCCGAAATAGATGTGTTATGAATGTTCCCTCTATATATAAAGAGCAAAATGATCCTTTGTTTAGCTTTTATTGATGTTTTTAATAGACAGTTTGTTGTTTTTTTCTGCGCCTAAAGCGTTAGTCATGAAATAAACCCTAATGACAATATGTACATAAGCGGTAGAGTCACTTAAAATCACCTTTAGTTATAAATTCTGTCTATACCAAGGTGCAGTGCTCGTTACGTTTTTCGGCTATCTTTTAATCGATTTTAAAATGATTAAAAACAAAAATATTAGGTTTTGCCCCCTAATACGTCACTGTTTGTGCAACAGAATTTCCTGTATAATGTCTGCCTTTTTGACATTCTGATGTTCAGCAAAATGCCAAATTTCCGCAGCAAGCAAATGCACAACAAGCTGAGTAAAAAGGATATTGTATGCGTACTAACTATTGTGGGCAGTTAAACATTGCTCATGAAGGCCAAAAGGTCACTCTTTGTGGATGGGTAAACCGTCGTCGTGATTTAGGTGGTTTAATTTTTATCGATATGCGCGACCGTGAAGGTATTGTGCAAGTATTTTTCGACCCAGAGCGTAAAGACCTGTTTGAAAAAGCCTCCGAATTGCGTAATGAATTCTGTATCCAGATCACAGGTACTGTGCGTGCTCGCCCTGATAACCAAAAAAATAAAGATATGGCGACAGGCGAAATTGAAATTTTTGCTGAAGAACTTGATGTCTTTAATAAATCAGAGCCATTACCTCTTGATAGCAATCAAACCAATACCGAAGAGCGTCGTTTAAAGTATCGTTATCTTGACCTGCGTCGTCCTGAAATGTCAGAGCGTCTACGCACACGTGCAAAAATTACTAGTTTTGTCCGTAACTTTATGGATAACGAAGGCTTTGTTGATGTTGAAACGCCAATGTTAACCAAAGCAACGCCTGAAGGTGCACGTGACTATTTGGTGCCAAGTCGCGTTCATAAAGGGAAGTTTTATGCTTTGCCACAGTCACCACAGCTATTTAAACAATTGCTGATGATGTCTGGTTTCGATCGTTATTACCAAATTGTAAAATGTTTCCGTGATGAAGACTTGCGTGCAGATCGTCAACCTGAATTTACTCAAATCGACGTTGAAACATCATTTATGACGGCTGAGCAAGTCCGTGAAATCATGGAGCGTATGATCCGTCAATTATGGCAGGAAGTGAAAGGTGTCGATTTAGGCGACTTCCCAATCATGACGTTTGCTGAAGCAATGCGTCGTTATGGTTCGGATAAGCCCGATCTACGTAACCCGATGGAGTTAGTAGATGTGGCGGATATCGTTAAAGATGTCGAATTTGCTGTCTTTGCAGGACCTGCTAACGATCCTAAAGGCCGTGTTGCTGCGCTAAAAGTACCCGGCGGTGCTGCAATGACGCGTAAACAAATTGATGAATATGGTCAATTTGTTGGCATTTATGGTGCGAAAGGTTTGGCGTGGATGAAGGTTAATGAACGCGCGAAAGGTTTGGAAGGTATCCAAAGTCCAGTCGCTAAATTCTTAACTGAAGATGTGATCAATCAGCTTCTAGAGAGAACGGGTGCAGTCGATGGTGATATTATACTGTTCGGCGCGGGCGCTAAAAATGTTGTCACTGATTCAATGGGAGCCTTGCGTTTAAAAGTCGGTCGTGATTTCGAACTGACTAATTTGAATAGCTGGCAGCCATTATGGGTGATTGACTTCCCTATGTTTGAAGACGATGGTGAAGGCGGTTTAACAGCAATGCATCATCCATTTACTTCTCCGCGTGATTATTCACCGGAAGACTTGGCGCAGAAACCAGAAGATGCGGTTGCTAATGCCTATGATATGGTTATCAATGGTTATGAAGTGGGTGGTGGCTCAGTACGTATTCACCGTAGCGAAATGCAACAAACGGTGTTTAATATTCTAGGAATTAATGAAGAAGAGCAACGTGAGAAATTTGGCTTCTTGCTCGATGCATTAAAATATGGCACACCGCCACATGCAGGTTTGGCATTTGGTCTTGACCGTTTAGTGATGTTGTTAACCGGTACTGATAACATCCGTGATGTTATTGCGTTCCCTAAAACAACAGCAGCGGCTTGCTTAATGACTAATGCACCTAGCCATGCAAACCCTGACGCACTGACAGAATTAGCTATTTCAGTCGTTGCTAAAGATGTAGAAGCTTAAAATTAATTGATGATGAAAAGTTTCAAACGACCTGAATCGGTCTTAGTGATTATCACCGCTAAATCGAGTGGTAATGTGCTTATGTTAAGACGTAAAGATGATCCTGACTTTTGGCAATCGGTGACAGGAAGTTTAGATCATAACGAAGGGACGTTTGAAACTGCTGTGCGAGAAGTGAGTGAAGAAACAGGGTTTCTCTTAGAGCAAGGTCAATTATGCGATCTTGATCGTGAGGTAACGTTTGAAATATTTGCACACTTTAGACATCGCTATGCCCCCGATGTCACTCATTGTAAAGAGCATTGGTTTAAAATGGTGCTTAGCGAAGAGCAGGTACCAATCTTGACGGAACATACAGAGTTTTGTTGGGTGCCACCTCAAGAGGCGGCAGAGCTCACCAAGTCTTGGAGTAACCGTCAAGCTATCTTAGAATTTGCTGTTTAATTTTTATTGACGTTTTTGGAGATATTTCATGGCAGGTCATAGTAAATGGGCCAATACCAAACACCGTAAAGCGGCACAAGACGCTAAACGCGGTAAGATATTCACTAAAATTATCCGTGAGCTGGTCACAGCTGCGCGTTTAGGTGGCGGTGATCCTGCTACTAACCCGCGTTTACGCGCTGCTGTGGATAAGGCGTTATCGAACAACATGACTCGTGACACACTAAACCGCGCGATTGCACGTGGTGTGGGTAACGATGATAACGATAATATGGAAACTATCATTTATGAAGGCTATGGCCCAGGCGGCACCGCGGTTATGGTTGAATGCCTGAGTGATAACCGCAACCGTACCGTTTCAGAAGTCCGTCATGCTTTTACAAAAACGGGTGGTAACTTAGGTACTGATGGTTCAGTTTCTTATCTGTTCACCAAACGAGGTGTGATCACTTACGCACCGGGCGTTGATGAAGATGCATTGATGGAAGCCGCGTTAGATGCGGGCGCTGACGATGTTGAAACGTATGATGATGGTGCAATTGATGTGTATACAACGCCAGAAACGTTCGGCGAAGTAAAAGACGCACTTGATGCAGCCGGTTTCACCAGTGAAGGCGCAGAAGTTTCTATGATCCCATCAACTAAAGCGGAATTAGATGTTGAAACAGCACCTAAACTGCTGCGATTGATTGATATGTTGGAAGATTCTGACGACGTACAAGAAGTCTACCACAACGGTGATATCTCTGACGAAGTTGCTGAACAACTTTAATCAGTGAGCACTTGCGTAGAGAAAGCTGGATGGTTATCACAACAGCCCGCTTTCTCTAACGCCTCTTTCCCTTATCTTCCATCCTGTTAAATATTCTGTTTACAGAATACACCTCACTACTGCCATGCTGGAATAGACTATTGTGGCATCTAAAAGATACAGATAAGATGATATTAAAAGTAATAAAGGATATTAATAGGCTTTGATATGGCGATTATTTTAGGTATAGATCCCGGTTCTCGAATAACTGGGTATGGTGTGATCCGCCAACAAGGCAGGCAACTTTTGTATTTGGGAAGTGGTTGTATTCGTACACAAGTTGATGATTTACCAAGCCGTCTGCAACGTATTTATGCGGGAGTCTCGGAAATTATCACGCAATATCAACCAGATGTTTTGGCGATCGAGCAGGTATTTATGGCTAAAAATGCCGATTCAGCATTAAAGCTTGGTCAAGCACGAGGCGTGGCAATTGTGGCTGGTGTGAACCAAAACGTGGCGGTATTTGAATACGCGGCACGACAAGTTAAACAAACCGTAGTAGGTACTGGTGCAGCAGAAAAAAGCCAAGTACAGCATATGGTTAAATCTATCTTGAAACTGTCAGCTAACCCACAAGCCGACGCAGCAGACGCCCTTGCAATCGCGATTACACATTGTCACTTCAATCAGAATCTATTACGTGTTGGTGATCCGCGTTTAGTTTTAACTCGTGGCCGACTGAGATAGTGATTGATTTCTACCGCACATAATTTGTTTGCTCACAGTCTGGCTGGATATGCATCCAGCCTTTTTTATGGTATAAACAGCGCTATCAAAAAAATAAATAGAGGGCTTCATTGTGATTGGTCGTTTACGTGGCATTGTATTAGAAAAGCAACCTCCCATTGTTCTGCTAGAGTTACAAGGTGTTGGTTATGAAGTTCATATGCCAATGACCTGTTTTTATGAATTACCCGAAATTGGCCAAGAAGCGATCATTTTTACCCACTTTGTCGTGCGCGAAGATGCTCAATTACTGTATGGATTTAATGAAAAACAAGAACGCGCGTTGTTTAAAGAACTGATTAAAGTTAATGGCGTTGGTCCCAAATTGGCGCTAGCTATCTTATCAGGGATGTCAGCACAGCAATTTGTCTCTGCAATTGAAAAAGAAGCCATTTCATCATTGGTTAAACTACCGGGTATTGGTAAGAAAACAGCAGAGCGTTTAGTTGTTGAAATGAAAGACCGTTTTAAAGGTCTAAATGGTGATCTATTTAATCAAAACACCGATATCACTTTACCTGATGTGAATAGCAAAGCGCCAAGCAGCGCAGATATTGAAGCTGAAGCGGCAACCGCACTGGTCGCATTAGGTTATAAGCCACAAGAAGCAAGCCGTATGGTCAGTAAAGTGGCGAAACCTGACAGTGATTGTGAAACATTGATCCGTGATGCATTGCGTGCAGCACTTTAATTGAGAGAATTGAACGATGATTGAAGCTGATCGCCTAATTTCTGCTGAAGTGATCCATGAAGAAGAAGAAGCCATTGATCGCGCGATCCGCCCGAAATTACTGCAAGAGTATATTGGGCAACCGCAAGTTAAAGAGCAAATGGAAATCTTTATTCAGGCGGCCAAATTACGCGGTGACGCGCTTGATCATCTGTTAATTTTTGGTCCTCCTGGTTTAGGCAAAACCACTTTGGCAGGCATTGTCGCTAACGAAATGGGGGTTAACTTACGTACAACCTCAGGTCCAGTGCTTGAAAAGGCCGGTGATTTAGCCGCAATGCTGACTAACTTAGAGCCTCACGACGTTTTATTTATTGATGAAATTCACCGATTATCGCCAGTGGTTGAAGAGATCTTATATCCAGCCATGGAAGATTACCAACTCGACATCATGATAGGTGAAGGGCCGGCAGCGCGTTCGATTAAAATTGATTTACCGCCATTTACTTTGATTGGCGCGACTACACGTGCGGGGTCTTTAACATCGCCACTACGTGACCGATTTGGGATTGTGCAACGCCTTGAGTTCTATAACGTTGATGATTTACAGCATATTGTGAAACGTAGTGCCCAATATATGGGGCTAGAAATTAGTGAAGAGGGGGCTCGTCAGGTAGCAATGCGCTCACGCGGCACTCCACGTATTACTAACCGCTTATTACGTCGAGTACGTGATTTCGCGCAAGTCAAAGGTGATGGTTCAATTGACGAATTAATTGCTAATCAAGCACTGGATATGTTGAACGTCGATGCCGCTGGTTTCGATTATTTAGATAGAAAATTATTAGTAGCGATCATTGATAAATTTATGGGTGGACCTGTTGGTGTTGATAACCTTGCGGCGGCAATTGGTGAGGAACGGGAAACGATTGAAGATGTATTAGAACCTTTCTTGATCCAACAAGGTTTTATTCAGCGGACACCTCGTGGTCGAATGGCAACCGCGCATGCCTATTTACACTTTGGCTTAACGCCAAAAGAAATTTAGCATCTATGAATGATTTTTATTGGGGGGAAGATGCTGATAGCTATCGGCATCGTTTGGTGGTTATCAGCTGACCTAATAGCATCAATCTATTGAAGATCAGCTGATACACATTTAATTTTTTGCTTTTGCTAATAAACTTAAAACAAATAATATCGCAGCTGTTAGTACTACTGATGGGCCAGCAGGTGTATCGTAGAACGCAGAGAATGTCAGTCCTCCTGTCACCGATAACATACCAATTAATATCGCAACAAATGCCATTTGTTCAGGCGTTCTAGCAAAACGACGCGCTGTTGCCGCAGGTATAATCAATAAGGAAGTAATAATTAATGCTCCAACGAACTTCATTGCGATGCCAATGGTTAACGCTGTGACTAACATTAACAATAAACGGAGTCGTTGAATATTCACACCATCAACAAACGCCAGCTCTTGATTCACCGTCATGGACAGTAGTGCTCGCCAACGCCATAAAAGTAACCCACACACCACAAATACCCCAATAAAAATAGTGATAATGTCATCGTAAGTCACTGAAAGCAGGTCACCAAACAAATAAGCCATTAAATCAACACGTACATTAGCCATTAAGCTAACAACCACTAAGCCAAGTGACAGCGCACTGTGCGCCATAATGCCAAGTAAGGTATCAACAGCGAGCTGAGGTCGACGCTCTAACCATACTAATATCAACGATAGTAGTAGAGTTACACCAATCACAGCATAAAAGGGGTTAATATTCAGTAAAAGTCCGAAAGCAACCCCCAACAAGGAGGCATGAGCGAGAGTGTCACCAAAATAGGACATACGACGCCATACAACAAATGACCCTAAAGGACCTGCTGCGATAGCTAAGAGTACCCCTGCAATCCAACCGGGCAATAGCAACTCAATCATGGTTACATTCCTTACTGTGGGTATGAGCTGTTACCACATTACCGTCTAAATCATGCTGATGATTATGATGATGACGATATACCCCAAGTTGTGATGCACCTCGATAGCCGAACATTGCAACGAATTCAGGATGATTAGAGACAACATCAGGGGTACCCGAGCAGCAAATATGACCATTAATACACAGCACTTTATCTGTTTTTGCCATCACTAAGTGCAGATCGTGGGAGACCATCAGTACTGCGCAGCCAAGCTCGGTACGCAATTGATTGATTAAATCATAGAGTGCGACTTGACCATTAACATCGACACCTTGCGCAGGCTCATCAAGAACCAACAGATCAGGTTTATTCAGTAAAGCACGAGCGAGTAATACACGCTGTGTTTCGCCACCAGATAATTTTTGCATCGGTTGATCGAGTAAATGGGTTGCATTAACGCGTTCAAGGGCAGGAGCCAACTGTTCTGAGCGAACATTTGGTTTTAGCATTAAAAATCGTTTTACAGTCAATGGCAGTGTGGCATCTAAATGTAATTTTTGTGGTACATAGCCAATTGATAGCGCTGAAGCACGTTCAATCGTACCTGAAGTTGGCGCTAATAAGCCAAGAACAACTCGCACAATTGTCGATTTACCCGCACCGTTAGGGCCTAAAAGTGTCACGATATCGCCTTTATTTAGCGTAAAGCTGACATTTTTAAGAACCCGTTTCTCACCAAAGGAAACAGATATTTTATTTAAATTCAGTAATGGTTGCATGTGAAAAACATCTTGCAGAAATCATGTTGTGTTATATTATAACATTTCAAAATTAAAATCACGGAAAAAGACGTCTATGATACATAAATCTCAATCTAATGCCCGACAATTTATTTTAGGGCTGGCCGCAGCATCGGTGCTGAGCACAACGATGGTGACAGCGGCAAAAGCCGATGTGGTAACCTCTATCCGCCCACTGGCGTTTATTGCGGCGGGTATCGCAGATGGTGTTACGGATACACAAGTGCTATTACCGGATGGTGCATCACCCCATGATTATGCGCTGAAACCTTCTGATTTGAAAAAAATTAAACAAGCGGACTTATTTGTATGGATTGGTCCTGATATGGAAATGTTTTTAGATAAGCCTCTCAAAACGTTACCACAGAAGAAACGTCTAGCGCTTGCACAACAGGCGAATATCGTTCCATTATTAATGAAAGGGGATGATGAAGACAAACATAGCCATGATCATGTTGATGAAGCTAATCATGATACGGATCACGAACATCATCATCATGGTGAGTATAATATGCACATTTGGTTGTCTCCAGAGATAGCCAAACAAGCCGCGTTAGGTATTCATGATCGTTTAGTAGAGCTTTATCCTGAACAAAAAGATAAGCTGGACGTAAACCTTCGTAAATTCAATGAAAAAATGACGCAAAACGATGAGAATATTGTTAATATTTTAGAACCAGCCAAAAACAAGGGCTATTTTGTTTTTCACGATGCTTATGGCTACTTTGAAAAACACTATCGGTTGGCTCCATTGGGGCATTTTACGATAAACCCGGAAATTCAGCCTGGTGCACAGAAATTACATAATATACGAACTCAATTGGTTGAGCACAAAGCACAATGTGTTTTTGCTGAACCCCAATTCAGGCCAGCCGTCATAGAAAGCGTAGCGAAAAATACGGGAGTCAAAATGGGAACTCTCGACCCGCTTGGTAGCGGGCTGGAAATAGGCCCAGATAGCTATATGCAGTTCTTAACACAACTGTCGAAGCAATACGCGAGCTGCCTGAATTAAACAAGAAGGAATTGTTTAGTGCAGCAAATGGCTAAAGGGCTTGCACAGGTATACGGTAGCCTGTCCAAGTCTCATAGGATCATGTTAGGAACATTAACAGTCGCAACACTGGCCGTCGCAATTTGGCGGCCAACACACCTACCGACATCGAGCTCCGATACCGAAAACACTGTAGATACAGTGATCCCTTTGTCCTTTGCGCCTTTAACGGATGCAACTGACGATATTATTCAAGATAGCAGTGATCAACTGCCTGACGAAGGTGTGGTTGATGATAGCGATGGTGCCGAAGGAACGGATAGCGCTATTATCCCTCATGAATATGTCGTTGCTAGTGGTGATAATCTGTCCAGTATTTTAACCCAGTTTGGGATAGAGTCAGGTGATGTCGCAACACTGGCAAATCAACATAAAGCGCTGCGCAATTTAAAAATTGGTCAAACGTTAAATTGGAGCTTAACCGACCAAGGCGAACTTGAATCATTAACGTGGGAAGTTTCTCGCCGAGAAACGCGAATTTATACGCGGGTTGGTAGCACGAATAAATTCGAAGAAACGAAAGAAATTCGTGAAGGCGAATGGCAAAACAGTATATTGCCGGGTGTGATCAACGGCAGTTTCGCACAAAGTGCAAGCCAAGCAGGCTTAACGCGTAATGAAGGCCGTGAAGTGATTAAAGCACTACAATGGCAAATTGATTTTCGTAAGTTGAAAAAGGGCGATAAGTTTACCGTTTTAATGAGCCGTGAAATTCTTAATGGTCGTAATGAACAGAGCCAACTCGTTGGTGTACGTTTGAATAGTGGTGGGAAAGACTACTACGCATTTCGTGCAGAAGATGGTAAATATTACGATAGTGAAGGGAATGGTTTAGAGCGTGGTTTCTTGCGTAATCCTACAGCAAAACAATTTCGAGTGTCATCGCAGTTTAACCCTCGCCGCGTTAACCCTGTAACAGGGCGCGTTGCACCGCATAAAGGGGTTGATTTTGCTATGCCAGTAGGTACGCCTGTACTAGCGGTAGGTGATGGTGAGGTTATTGTTTCTAAATACAGTGGCGCAGCAGGTAACTTTATTGCTATTCGTCATGGTCGCCAATATACCACACGCTATATGCACTTACGTCAATTGTTAGTAAAACCAGGGCAAAAAGTGAAACGTGGTGATCGTATTGCGCTTTCTGGTAATACAGGTCGTTCAACGGGGCCTCACTTGCACTTTGAAGTGTGGATTAACCAACAAGCAGTGAATCCATTAACCGCAAAATTACCTAGCTCAGGTGGTTTAACGGGTAAAGAACGCAAAGAATATTTGGCGATGGTGAAAGAAACTAAGCCTCAATTAAAAATGAAATAATCTCTTCACGATGGGCAGATATATTGTATCTGCCCAATTCCGTTGTAATACTTTCACTTATTATCATTTTAAGCTATAAAAGAGCGCGAATTGTTCTTTTAGGTACACTATGAATAAAGATAAAGACACCGATAGTAAATTAGGCTACGTGCCAACCTTTCATAAATCCTATTTACATCCAAAATATTGGGGGGTTTGGGTGGGAGCTGGCGTGTTTGCAGCATTAGCTTATGTACCCGTTAAAGTTCGTGACCCTTTATTAGCAAAAGTAGGCAAGTGGGTTGGTCGACTAGCCAAAAGTGCCCGTCGACGCGCTAAAATAAATTTATTGTACTGTTTTCCTCAACTAACAGAGCAAGAGCGGGAACAATTAACCGATAAAATGTTTGAAACTGCGCCTCAGTCATTTGTCATGCTTGCTGAGCTTTGTGTTCGTGGTGCCAATAAAACATTAGCGAGAACGTTTTGGCATAATGAAGAAATCATTGAATCATTAAAGCAACAAGGTAGTAATGTGATTTTTATGGTGCCTCATGGCTGGGCTGTTGATGCACCTGCAATGTTACTTGCTGCTAAAGGTTATAAGATGGCGGCGATGTTTCATCATCAAAAAAACCCCGTTGCAGACTATTTATGGAATAAAGCACGTTACCATTTTGGTGGGCGCTTACATTCACGAGAAGCAGGTATAAAACCCTTTATTGCCTCTGTACGGCAAGGTTATTGGGGTTTTTATTTACCTGATCAAGATCATGGTGAAGAAAATAGTGAATTTGTCGATTTCTTTGCGACTTATAAGGCGACTTTACCCGCAGTTGGTCGTTTGATGAAAGTCTGTAAGGCTAAAATTGTTCCATTATTTCCTGTCTATGATCACCATACACATCAATTACATATCTATATTCGTCAGCCAATGGATGATATTGACGGTCAAGATGATGCCTATATTGCAAGGCGAATGAATGAGGAGCTTGAATATCTCGTTGCGCCAAACCCAGAGCAATATACATGGATACTTAAATTACTAAAAACACGTAAGGGTGATGAGATAGAACCCTATCAGCGTGATGATTTATATCGCTAATGTTAATAACGCAGTATATTTGTGAGGCATCTGATGGCATTTGACAGAATGGATTGGCATTACGGTGGCGATTATCCAGAGGGACTACCTAATGAAAATGGTGGAACACATATAGGGTTCTACTTGGCATGGTTGATTCAAAATGATCTTATTGGTGAATTTCATCTTGAAGAGTCTATTGATGAATTGACCGCTGTTCGTGAACGTAAAATGGACGGACGTACATTTTTAATCGCTATGTGCGATGAGAAATTTACCGATGAGGACGTCAATGATGAGGGATTAGAATTTACTGAATTCTATTATCAGGCAGAAGAGAACGGCTTTTTTGATGATTATGAGCGCATTTTAGCACAAGGTTTACCAACGGTATATCATGTTGAAAATACTTGGGAAAACTACGATAAAATAGCACCAGTGATGACTGCTGCTTTTCATAATTGGAAAAACGAACAACAAAATTAGCCTAATCTACAGTTTCTATAGATTTCATCTCATTGTTAAAATCAGGGTAATAGCCTCCATAAATGGTGTTGTTACCCTAAGTCATTTACATAAATTCATTAATTATCACTCTAATTAAGGGGGAAGTCGTGCTTCGCTTATTTTCCTTTTATTCGGGGTGATTTCGAATCAATAAATGCTTTGATCAAATCAGGGAAGCTGCTTTTAATCGCAAGTTAGTATTAACTTATTAATTGATACTAGTTGTATGTTCAGAATATAACAATGAAATAATAAAACTGTGATATAAATATCAAGGGAGTTTGACTCTCCCTTGATATTTCTTTAATAGATGGTTTTATTCAACTTCTAAAATACGGCAAGTATTGGTGCTGCCGATAGTTCCCATTAAATCACCTTGGGTTACAAGAACTAAATCACCACTCATTAAGTAACCATTGTCACGCAGACGAGTGACTGCTTCATTTGCCGCTGCAATGCCATCGGTGTGTGTGCTACAGAACACAGGTGTAACACCACGATATAGGGAAGATTGGTTCAGTGTTTTTTCGTGACGAGACATTGCGAAAATTGGTAAACCTGAACTAATGCGTGACATCATGCGTGCGGTACGGCCAGACTCGGTCATCGCAATAATGGCTTTTACCCCTTTAAGGTGGTTAGCTGCGTACATGGTTGACATGGCGATAGCTTCTTCAGGGCTGCTGAATTCGGCATCTAAACGATGTTTAGAGACATTCAACCCAGGCATTTTTTCTGCGCCAAGGCACACTTGAGCCATTGCTGCTACGGTTTCAGCGGGATATTGGCCTGCTGCTGTTTCAGCAGAAAGCATCACTGCATCGGTACCATCAAGAACGGCGTTAGCCACGTCCATGACTTCTGCACGCGTTGGCATCGGATTCGTGATCATAGATTCCATCATTTGTGTCGCGGTGATCACGACACGGTTGAGCTGACGGGAACGGCGGATAAGTTTTTTCTGTACCGCAACCAATTCAGGATCACCAATTTCCACACCTAAATCACCACGAGCAACCATCACGACATCAGAAGCAAGGATCACTTCATCCATGATTTCATCATTGGCAACGGCTTCTGCACGCTCAACTTTGGCAACAATTTGGCATTCACAGCCTGCATCGCGCGCTAAACGGCGTGCATAATTTAAATCTTCGCCTGAGCGAGGAAAAGAGACAGCAAGGTAATCAACACCAATTTTTGCAGCAGTAATAATATCGGCTTTGTCTTTATCGGTTAATGCTTCAGCGGATAAGCCACCACCCAGTTTATTAATGCCTTTATTGTTTGACAGTTGGCCGCCGACAGTAACTTCAGTGAAGACTTGTAACCCTTGGACTTCGCGGACTTTGAGCTGTACGCGACCGTCATCAAGTAACAAAATATCCCCTGGGACGACATCAGCGGGCAGACCTTTGTAATCAATGCCGACTTTTTGTTGGTCGCCTTCACCTTTACCTAGCGTGGCGTCTAAAGTGAATTTATCACCCACATTGAGGAACACTTTGCCATCTTTAAATGTAGAAACACGAATTTTAGGGCCTTGTAAATCGCCGAGGATCGCCACATGGCGACCTAAACGAGCAGCGATTTCACGCACGTTATTAGCGCGGAGGATGTGGTCTTCTGGAGTTCCGTGAGAGAAGTTAAGGCGTACAACGTTAGCGCCGGCGTTAATAATTTTTTCAAGATTATTATCACGATCGGTAGCTGGACCTAGGGTAGTAACAATTTTAGTTCTTCTAAGCCGTCTAGTCATGTATTACTCCGTTGACCTGTAATGGTGTTATTTTATTGGGTTAAATCTTTTCATACTTCAAGTGGCATGCTTTTGAAGGTTACTTGACCATGTTACTGGTGTTAATTAGGGCCTTGCTATCATGCAACTTGAACTATACTCGTCATACTTCAAGGTAGCGCTTTACGTTGAAGTATGGTGACTACGTTCGTTCTCACCAATGGCAGAATATTCTATGCTTTTGGTGAATCATTCACTTTTTGTCTAGTCGCACCATGAAATATTTAAAGTACTTTTTGCGTAATTTCGCGACTTTTTCTCAATAAGTTATGATGCTGACACGTGCACAGCTATTATATACTGCTAATTAGTTAATGCTATCGGGTCTGCAAAACTATTATACCCAGCATACTTCAAGTTGCAGTGTTGTTGACGATATACATTGGTGCTGGCCACCCACTTAGGTAGGCTTCCAGCGACTTAATCGTTTGTCGTCTAGCTGCACCATGAATGATTGAGCGTATTTAAAAGAAGCTCTTTTTGCTACATACTATCAAACCGCGAATCACGTAATGCTTCTTTGACCCGTTTCAAGTTATCTCTAAATTTTTCGCCTCTTCTTAATGTAAAGCCTGTTGTTAGTACATCAATGACAGTTAATTGCGCTAACCTAGACACCATTGGCATATATATATCGGTATCTTCAGGGACATCAATGATGATCGACAAGGTGGCTTCTTGAGATAATGGAGAATTTTCGGAGGTAATTGCAATAACAGTGGCATCGTTATCACGAGCTAGGCGAGCCATTTCAACTAATGCTTTGGTTCTTCCTGTATGTGAGATCAATACAATGACATCTCCTTCACTGCTGTTAATGCAGCTCATACGTTGCATAACAATATCATCAAAGTAAATGACAGGAATATTAAAGCGAAAAAATTTATTCATTGCATCATGTGCAACCGCAGCAGAAGCGCCAAAGCCAAAAAAGCTAATTTTTCGCGCTTGTGTGAGTAAATCAACGGCACGGTTAACTGCGGTGATATCTAAACTGTGTTTAACATTGTCTAGACCTGCCATCGCAGACTCGAAAATTTTGTGGGTATAGGTATTAACTGTATCGTTTTCTTCTACGTTACGGTTTACATAGGGTGTGCCGTTAGCGAGATTTTGCGCTAAACGTAACTTAAAATCGGGAAACCCTTTGGTATCCATTTTGCGACAAAAACGATTTACTGTTGGCTCACTGACATCAGCTAATTGAGCAAGGGTTGCTATGCTGAGGTGGATAGCTTGTTGTGGCATTCCAAGGATCACTTCGGCAACTTTCTTTTCGGATTTACTCAAAAAATCGAGGCTGTTTTTCATTTGTTCTAAAATATTCATGTCACGAAAGCGCCTATTTGATCAAAAGGAGAAATTTTTCCGCCATAAAGATATTGTGTGTTTATTGATATCGTGGTTACAGCAGTAGTAAAAAAGGCAATATACTATGAGTTATGGCTAACCTATCTGAATGATAGGTGTTTGTGATGTAGTTTTTTGCGAAACTATGAGCTGTATCTAATTTTCATACCCGTAATTTCTGTTGCTGTTTTGTTATTTTATTACAAGTGCTGTCACCATTCAGTCATGATAAGGTTGTTGACTTTTGGTGCTTTTTTCACCATAAAAACTGTGATCGGTATCATCAATATTTACTGAATACCTTCAAAAGGGTACATTAGCGGAACATCTGGCTAATTTTGTAACAAAATTACAATAAATTCCGCAAATTGAGGAGAACCAATATGGCGGTACATAACGCTGCTCAAGCCTGTGATTTGATTATTTTTGGCACCAAAGGGGATCTTGCACGTCGTAAATTGCTTCCATCTCTGTATCAATTAGAGAAAGCAGGCTATATCCATCCAGAAACACGCATCATTGGAGTGGGGCGTGCGCAGTGGAGCCAGAGCGATTATGTTGAGTTTGTTGAAAAAGCATTCCACGAATTTTTAAAAGAAGATCTTGACCCTGAACTTTGGGAGAGACTAAGTTCACGTTTAGATTTTTGCAATCTCGATGTCAATCAAACTGAGAATTTTGACAGCTTAGCCCAAATGCTTAAGCAAGACTGTCATCCCGCTATTCACTATTTCGCTATGCCACCAAGTACATTTGGTGCTGTCTGTCATGGTCTTGGCCATGCAGGGTTGAACAAACAACCAAACCGTGTGGTTATGGAAAAACCATTAGGGACAGATTTAGCCTCTTCGCAAGAAATTAACAATGAAGTGGCGAAATATTTCGATGAAAGCCAAGTCTATCGAATTGACCACTACCTTGGTAAAGAAACGGTTCTGAACTTATTAGCACTGCGTTTTGCTAACTCGCTATTCATCAATAACTGGGATAATCGAACTATCGATCATGTTCAAATTACCGTTGCTGAGGAAGTCGGTATTGAAGGGCGCTGGGGCTATTTTGATCAGGCAGGTCAAATGCGCGATATGGTCCAAAACCACCTATTACAAATTTTAACCATGATCGCGATGTCGCCACCGGCAGATTTAACCACTGACCGTATTCGTGATGAGAAAGTAAAAGTTTTACGTTCACTGCGTCGTATTGACCATACTAATGTCAGAGAAAAAGCGGTGCGTGGTCAGTATACCGCAGGCTTTGTACAAGGTAATAAAGTGCCTGGCTACCTAGAAGAAGAAGGTGCCAATAAGAAAAGTATGACGGAAACTTTTGTGGCACTGCGCGTTGATATCGACGATTGGCGCTGGGCAGGGGTTCCTTTCTATTTACGTACCGGTAAGCGTTTACCTGCAAAATGCTCAGAAGTCGTGGTTTATTTCAAAAAACCCGCGTTGAATATTTTTTCTGAAAGTTATCAAGAGCTGCCTCAGAACAAACTCACTATTCGCTTACAGCCGGATGAAGGTATCGATATCGAGATCATGAATAAAGCGCCAGGTCTTGATCATAAACACCGTTTGCAAACGACTAAATTAGACTTAAGTTTCTCTGAAACGTTCAACCAAACTCATTTAGCAGATGCTTATGAGCGTTTATTACTTGAAGCAATGCGAGGTATTCAAGCGCTGTTTGTACGTCGTGATGAGGTTGAAGAGGCTTGGAAATTTGTAGATTCCATTATGGATGCATGGGCAATGGATAACGAGGCACCAAAACCGTATCAAGCAGGTACTTGGGGCCCAATAGCCTCTGTGGCGATGATCACCCGTGATGGTCGTTCGTGGAATGAGTTTGAATAAACCCACCAGTATATAAGCTAAAAAACCAGCCGTCGGGCTGGTTTTTTATTGTAAAATCAATAGAGTTAGTGAACATAATTATAATAGATAATGATTATGTTCTAAATGGCCATTGTAAGACTACAGCACCAATTCACTGCGTCCTGTTGCAGCCATATGGATGATTGCTTGTTCAATACGTAGACAAGCCATTTTTGCTGCATCAGGTACAGATAACCCAGCTAGCAGTTGTGCAGTTAATTCCGCACCAAATAAATCCCCTGTACCTTTAGGTGTGACAGGGTAACGTTTATGGCGAATAACGGCAATATCATGCTGAGTAACACAAACCACATCAATACTATCATCATCAGGCTGAAATGCGCTGGTGATGATCACCCACTGAGTATGGCCTTTTAATAAACTGCGGGCTGCTTTCGTCGCATCCTCTAAAGTTTGTATCTCTTGACCACTAAGCATTGATAACTCAAATTTATTTGGAATGATCCCCGTTGCGAGTGGAATGACTTCATCTCGATAGACTTCGGCAATTTCAGGAGGGATGTAGAAGCCACTATCTTCATCACCCATAACAGGGTCGACGATCACCGGGAGAGATGGATGACTTTGACGTATAGTGGTGAGCCAATGTGCTAGATCATGCGCTTTATTTTTAGAACCTAAATAACCCGTTAAAATTGCGCGTACACTATCCATGCAACCACGTTCGACTAAGCCATTTAAATAGCCGCGAAACCACTCTGAAGGTAATTCACCACCATGACAAGTTGTGTAATGGGGCGTATTGCTTAAGATGACAGTAGGTACAGCAGCAACGCGTAAACCTTGTTTCATTAAAGCAGGGACGGCAATACTATTGCCTACACTACCGTAGATAACTTGTGATTGTATTGATATCACGTCGTAAGGAAGTGGAGTTGCATTTACATCATTTTGAAAACTGTTTGAAGTGAGGTTAAAGGTATCCATTGCTCTCTCTTTGGGAATGCTTATTTATCTGCCTACACTCTATAAGATGCTTGTTCGTATTTTAAGTCAATAAGAAACCTTGTTAGGAAGTCTGTAATAAAATAAAACAAGGAATAGTTTGATATTTTCAATAAAAAATAGGGTTAATAAGTGGTGATTTTACGATTGATTATTCGTGTAGTCCTTGGCGATAGAGCG
Source organism: Providencia manganoxydans (assembly GCF_016618195.1). Lineage (NCBI taxonomy): Bacteria > Pseudomonadati > Pseudomonadota > Gammaproteobacteria > Enterobacterales > Morganellaceae > Providencia > Providencia manganoxydans. The sequence goes on along the minus strand of NZ_CP067099.1, from coordinate 2,449,420 downwards.
GTTTTCTGGGGATTAAATGAATAATTATGCAAAAATTATTCATTTAAAAAAGCTTTTTGTATTCATTGACTTAATACTTTTACCATGATAAAAATAAGCCGTGAACAATTTTACATGAGGGTTCGGAGTAACTTGGATGGATGTCCATCTGATGAAATGAATGAGATATCATGCTTAGCGTGAATAGCATTAAAATCAGTAAGTCCCAAAGAAGATCAACTCACCGGCTTTTCCTTTCAGCTATCCTTTCCAGTGAACATCACTGGTGCGGTGCATTATAGCGTCTCTCTCTAATATTCATTCAACTGAATAAAATCAGTATCGCTTTGTTGTTTATTAATTTTTTTTAATTGCATTAAAGAAATTATCGCCAAAAAGTTTGTTTTTTCTGTATAAAAAACAATCAGGCATGCAATTATCCATAGAGAGATATTATAATGATATATTGGATATTTTTAGCATTAGCTATCGTCACCGAAGTGATCGGTACTTTATCAATGAAACACGCCAGTGTGAGTGGTGATTTTACGGGTATGGCAGTGATGTACGTGATGATTGCATCATCTTATATCTTACTGGCAATCGCGGTAAAAAAAGTGGCTTTGGGCGTTGCTTACGCATTATGGGAAGGCATCGGCATACTATTTATTACGACTTTTAGTGTGCTGTGGTTTGGAGAGTCATTATCCCCAATGAAAATAGGTGGATTGGTTCTATTAATTGCGGGTATTGGTCTGATTAAGTCTGGAACCAAAAAAGCAACGGTTAGCCAATCGGCACAAAAAGTAAAACAAGCGGCAGATCGTGCAGTATCCGCAGTAAAATCAGGAACTTTGGCGCATAATCACGCTAAAACGGAGGCCTGATCATGGACATTCAGTTTGAATGGTGGCATGGGGCATTTTTAGTATTAGCGGTGGTCCTTGAGATCTTAGCGAATATTTTATTAAAAATGTCGAACGGCTTTAAGCGTTATTGGCTAGGTATTTTATCTTTAGTCGCGGTATTAGGGGCTTTTAGTTCCCTTGCTCAAGCGGTTAAAGGCATTGAGCTGTCAATTGCATATGCACTGTGGGGAGCATTTGGGATTATCGCTACAGTGGCTGCGGGTTGGATATTGTTCAACCAGAGGCTCAATTATAAAGGGTGGGGAGGTATTGCCCTGCTATTATTAGGCATGGTTCTTATTAAAATGTCATAAATTAAAAAAGCGCCGATGTGATATTGGCGCTTTTTTTCATGGTCAACAAATTAATCAATCGCCGCAACGATTTTAATTTCAACTTTATATTCAGGTTTCATCAGCGCGGCTTGAACTGTACAACGCACTGGTGCGCTACCTTCAACCACCCAAGCATCCCATGCTTGATTCATACCTGCAAAATCCGCTTTATCAGCTAAAAAAATGGTGGCATCTAAGATTTTACTTTTATCTGAGCCGACTCTTTGCAATAGGATATCAATAGCAGAAAGCGTGTTTGCTGTTTGCGCAATAATATCTGCATCTAAGTTTTCAGGGACACTAGTGTAATAGACAACATTATTGTGGATCACCGCTTCGGACCAACGTTTGTCTGGATCAATTCTTTCAATTGTCATCTGAGTTCCTTATTTCATGTTTTTTCTAGGATAACAGCTAGTTTGCTTGATGAAAATCCTTTCTGTTCTGATGATTTTATTTAACTCAGCAGCGACGTTAGAGACATGTTAGAATCAATGCTTCCAAGTTGAATACGATATGGGTTTGCGGTGCACGACGATTTTTCTTCAGATGGGTTTCTAGCGAGAACAATTCCAGGCTTTCAACCACGGGCAGCGCAGGTCACCATGTCTAATGCTGTCACCGATGCGATTGAAAAACAGCAGGTGCTGGTGGCTGAAGCAGGAACAGGAACGGGTAAAACTTATGCTTATTTAGTTCCTGCACTGCGCTCAGGGAAAAAAGTGATTGTTTCGACAGGTTCGAAAGCATTGCAGGATCAGCTGTATCATCGTGACTTGCCGACGATTATTGATGCGATGCAATACCGTGGGCGAACCGCTTTATTGAAGGGGCGTTCGAATTACCTTTGTTTAGAGCGTTTAGATCAGCAATCACTTGGTGGTGGTAGCCTTGAACCTGAAATACTCTCAGCGGTTGTACGATTGCGTAGTTGGTCGATTGAATCTGAATCAGGTGATGTTAGTACCTGCCATGATATCGCCGAAGATCATGTTGTGTGGCCATTGGTAACCAGTACCAATGATAATTGTTTGGGCAGCGATTGCCCACGCTATCAAGAGTGCTTCGTGTTAAAGGCGCGCCGTAAAGCATTGGATGCTGATATCATTGTGGTTAATCATCACTTATTTATGGCGGATCGGGTGGTTAAAGACACAGGTTTTGGTGAATTGATGCCTCAAGCTGATGTGATGATTTTTGATGAAGCCCATCAAATACCTGATATTGCTAGCCAGTACTTTGGACAACAATTGAGTAGCCGTCAACTCCTCGATCTCGCACGTGACATGGTGATGGTTTACCGAACGGAACTTAAAGATCAGGCTCAATTACAAAAAAGTGCGGATAGATTAACGCAAAGTACTTTGGACTTTCGCTTAAACCTTGGGGAAAACAGTTTCCGTGGTAACTTACGTGATTTATTAAAAATGCCAGTGGTACAGCGTGCTCTGACATTATTGGATGATTCACTTGAGCTGTGCTATGAGGTGGTTAAAAGCGCGTTAGGGCGTTCACAAACGTTAGATTCGGTGTTTGAGCGTGTTACATTATATCGTAATCGGTTGAATCGATTAAAAGATGTCACTATTCCTGGTTACAGTTATTGGTTCGAAAGCTATGGTAGGCATTTTCTATTAGCATTAACGCCATTAACCGTCGCTGAAAAGTTTAGTGAGATGATAGCTGGTACACCCGCAAGTTGGATATTCACCTCTGCCACATTGTCAGTTAATGAGCAACTGAATTACTTTACTGATCGGCTGGGGTTAGCCTCGGCCGAAACATTATTATTAGCCAGCCCATTTGACTATCAAAGTCAAACTTTACTTTGTGTCCCACGTTTCCTTCCAGAAACCAATCAAAGAGGTATCGCACAAAAATTGGCAGCAATGCTTAGGCCCCTGATTATTAAAAACCAAGGGCGCTGCTTTTTCTTATGCACTTCGCATTTGATGATGCGTGAACTGGCTGAAGAGTTTAAAACAACATTAACCCTGCCTGTGCTGATGCAAGGAGAAAGTAGCAAAAATAAGTTACTTGCACAGTTTATTGCTGAAGGTAATGCAGTACTCGTGGCAACCAGCAGTTTTTGGGAGGGCGTTGATGTGAGGGGGGATGAATTAACCTGTGTTATTATCGATAAATTACCATTTACGGCGCCGGATGACCCCTTATTACGTGCACGTATTGAAGATTGTCAATTACGCGGTGGCGATCCCTTTGCTGATGTGCAAATTCCCGATGCTGTTATCACGCTAAAACAGGGAGTTGGTCGGCTGATCCGTGATACCCGTGATTATGGGGTGATAGTTATTTGTGATAATCGTTTAGTCACTCGTCCTTATGGAGAGATTTTTTTAAACAGTCTTCCGCCTTCGCCAAGAACTCGGAGTTTAACAAAAGCGATTGAGTTTCTTGAGAAAAAAAGAACTGAGATAAATAATATTAATTAAACCAAAGCGATATGGATATTTTTCTGCTGCCTTGTTTTGAGTTTATGCTAATATAGCTACCATTTTTCAGGCCATGGCGATATGACCATGGCATCGAATCTAATCTATTTGCCGAGGTTATGGCATGTCGAGCCGTATTCTTGCTGTTGATACAGCAACAGAAGCATGTTCAGTCGCATTGTTATGCGGCACAGAGGTTATTTCTCGTTTTGCGATTTCGCCGCGTGAGCATACACAGAAAGTGTTGCCTATGGTTGAAGAAGTCTTGTCACAAGCGGGGATCACGTTAAATCAATTAGATGCACTTGCCTTTGGGCGTGGGCCAGGTAGTTTTACTGGGGTGCGCATTGGGGTCGGTATTGCTCAAGGCTTGGCCTTAGGTGCTGATTTACCAATGATAGGTGTTTCATCGTTGATGACGTTAGCTGAAGGGGTTTACCGAATTACGGGGCACACTCAGGTGCTTGCTGCTATTGATGCACGCATGACAGAAGTTTATTGCGCTCAGTATCAACGCAGTGTTGGTGGTGAATGGCTCGGAGAGCAAACTGAGGCTGTGATGGATCCCAATCTATTTAAGGAAAAAATTAGCCAACTGACAGGGCAATGGAGTTATGCAGGAACTGGCTGGAAAGCTTATCCACAGTTGCATGAAAGTGCTATCTCATTAATCGATAGCACTATTGAACTTCCAACTGCACAAGATATGTTGCCTATCGCTGAGCGTTTATGGCTAGCAGGAGATGTTCAAGCAGTCGAAAATGTTGAGCCAACCTATTTACGTAATGAAGTGACTTGGAAAAAATTACCCGGTCGGTAATGGTGTTATTTTGAAACTGGCTATACTCGTCATACTTCAAGTTGCAGCGTTGTTGACTACGCTCAGCTAGCCGAGTCACATAGTTTATCTATGCTCCCCGACTATCTTCGCTTGTCGCCTAGCTGCAACTCGAATTATTTAGAGTGTATACAAAGTATTTAGCCAGTTTTGTGTTTTTTGAAAAGTTGAATTTCATTAATCATAAATAGAACTATTATTAAATAGATGATTAAAATTCGCATCAATATGACATTAATTGCTGTTTTGTTTATCTATAATTGATATAAAGATTAAATTGATACTTAACATATGACAAGATACTGAACATATCGTGTTATGTTAATAAATATGTATGTTAATCCATACTGTCTGAATTTATAATTAAAGCTAAAACGGAGGTGGTATATGGGAATTAAAATTAACTGCCGTGTGACTTTTAAAGCAGCTTTATTTATCGGCGTATTAGCATTAACAGGTTGTGTTTCGATCCCAGCATCAATTCAAGGCTCGTCACCTGATCCTGCGGTTAACTTATCATCAGTACAAAATGCCCCTGAAATGTATATTGGGCAAGAAGGGCGTTTTGGTGGAAAGGTGATTTCAGTTTTCAATCAACCAAATAAAACCCGTCTTGAGATTGCCGTTATTCCATTGAGTAAGTATGACGCGGCACCAGAGCTAAACACTGCATCCATCGGTCGCATTTACGCTTTTGTAAATGGCTTCCTTGATCCTGCTGACTATAATGGTCGTTATATTACTGTTGTAGGTAAAATTACAGGGGAACAGGCAGGGAAAATAGGGGATATCCCATATAAATATGTCACTTTGGATGTGACGGGCTATCAGCGCTGGAACCTAGCACAAAGTGTGGTATTACCACCCGCTGGGCCATGGGGCTATGGTTATTATGGTAATCCTTATTATTATGACCATCCTTGGGGTTATGGGTATGGCTACTACGGCTACCCAGGTGGCGTGGCTCCGGTTCAAACTTACCTTACCGAGTAGTTTTATATTATTGAGGGGGGCGATGATTATCGTCTCCCTATACTTGTCATATTTTAATGCATATCGCTTTTGGGTGAGATACAGTAGCTATATTCATTCGCCCACATATCAGTCACAGAATGTCGATGCTTTTAGCGGCTGATTAGCCTGCTATTTAGCCGTCGAGTGCATTATTTAGAGTGTATTTAGCCAATATCGAGAGATAATGTGTTAATTTCTCCAAAAATGATTCAGAAAAGTGTATTATGGCGGCACTATTATCAGATAGATACTTAACATAGGTTACAAGGTGAACAGCTCAAATAAATGAGTCAGTTAGATAGTGACATCGTTCACTAATAACGGGTTATTTATGCGGTTGTTATGTCAAATGTAACAAGTATCGCTCTGGAAAAATAAACTTAAGTGAGAATAGGCGGATTGTCCGCCTATTTTTATTTCGAAGGAATGAAATTTATTTAGTGATAGAGCTCTCAACCTTAGCACAGGGTATTTCTCAAACTGGTACGCTGAGTTAATAATTTGTTAAAAGAATGTGCGGGCAATATTACTATACTAAAATTCAGGAGTCATACTTTGGAAAAAATCTGGCTAAAAAATTACCCAAGCGATGTGCCGGCAGAGATCGATCCTGATCGCTTTGCTTCTTTGGCCGAGTTACTTGAAAATTCGGTGTCACAGTATGCAGACCAACCTGCGTTCATTAACATGGGCGCAGTCATGACATATCGCAAATTAGAGGAAAGAAGCCGAGCTTTTGCTGCTTACTTACAAAATGGTTTAGGGCTGAAAAAAGGCGATCGTGTTGCACTGATGATGCCGAATCTACTGCAATATCCGATAGCACTGTTTGGTATTTTGCGAGCAGGTATGGTTGTCGTTAATGTTAACCCGCTTTATACCCCTAGAGAACTGGAACACCAGTTAAATGACAGCGGTACGACTGCGATTGTTATTGTCTCCAATTTTGCGCATACCCTTGAAAAAATTGTTTTTAACACCAAAGTTAAACACGTTATTTTAACTCGTATGGGTGATCAGCTTTCTAGGCCTAAAGCCACACTGGTTGATTTTGTGGTTAAATATGTCAAACGGTTAGTGCCAAAATACAATTTACCTGATGCAATTTCATTTCGCCGAGCGATGCATTATGGGTATCGAATGCAGTACATTAAGCCAAATATTGCTGGTGATGACCTTGCATTCCTTCAATATACGGGTGGGACAACAGGTGTGGCCAAAGGTGCTATGTTAACCCATCGCAATATGTTAGCTAACTTGGAGCAAGCTCGAGCCGCTTATGGGCCTGTTTTAAAATTTGGTGCTGAGTTTGTGGTTACTGCGTTACCGTTGTATCACGTTTTTGCACTAATGGTTAACTGCTTACTCTTTATTAACGTTGGTGGGGTTAATTTATTGATCACCAACCCACGAGATGTACCGGGCACCATTAAAGAGCTTGCAAAATATCCAGTGACGTCGATCACTGGGGTTAATACCTTATTTAATGCATGGCTACATAATGCAGAATTCCAAAAATTGGATTTCTCTAAATTAAGGTTAACCGTTGGTGGTGGTATGGCGGTACAAAAAGCGGTAGCTGAAAAATGGCAAAAACTTACTGGTAAGCATTTGCTGGAAGGTTATGGTTTAACAGAATGTTCACCGCTTGTGACCGGAAATCCGTATAATCTGACGGCTTATAGTGGTAGTATCGGATTACCTGTCCCATCAACTGATGTAAAATTAGTGGGTGATGATGGCGATGAAGTCGCATTAGGAGAACCGGGTGAAATGTGGGTGAAAGGCCCTCAAGTCATGAAAGGTTATTGGAATCGTCCTGATTCAACTGCGGAAATTTTACGCGATGGTTGGTTAGCAACAGGTGACATTGCAGAAATAGATAGCGAAGGTTATATCCGTATCGTTGATCGCAAAAAAGATATGATTATCGTCTCTGGCTTTAATGTTTATCCAAATGAAGTTGAAGATGTTATCTCATCTCATCCTGATGTGGTTGAATGTGCAGCTGTCGGTGTTCCAAGCGAAAGTACAGGTGAAGCAGTGAAGGTATTTGTGGTTAGTAGTAATCCAAACCTAACAACAAATGAGTTAAAAACCTTCTGTCGCCGTTCACTAACGGCATACAAAGTACCAAAGTTGTTTGAATTTCGTACCGAGTTACCTAAATCTAACGTCGGTAAAATATTGCGTAGGGAGCTACGTGATGAAGAAAAAAAGCGAATGGATGAGTCAACGGCATGATAGAGACTGTTCAATTTGCATCCCTATGAGCAACGCCGGTTTTTACCGGCGTTGCCGTGATGAGAATATAAAAAAGAGAAATTTGTTTTGAATTACTGTTTAGTTACAACTGATAGCGAACTTGCACAAGTGTGCCAACAGGCGAGTGAAGCCGATTGGCTGGCACTGGATACAGAATTTGTCCGAACTCGAACTTATTATCCACAATTAGGTTTGCTACAACTTTATGATGGAAAACAAGTTTCACTGATAGACCCTTTATCTATTAACGATTTTTCACCTTTTAAGGCATTATTAACTAATAAAAATCTGATTAAATTTTTACATGCAGGTAGTGAAGATCTAGAGGTATTTTTACATGATTTTTCCTGCGTTCCTGAACCGATGGTGGATACACAGGTTGTTGCCGCTTTTTTAGGTTATCCAATTTCTTGTGGTTTTGCCTCATTAGTGTCAGAGCACTTAGGTATAGAACTTGATAAAAGTGAATCTCGAACTGATTGGTTAGCGAGACCACTAAGTGAAAAACAATGCCACTATGCGGCGGCAGATGTCTTCTATTTACTGCCATTAGCGAAAATCTTGATGCAGAAAGTTGAAGAGGCTGGTTATCTTACGGATGCAATGGAAGAGTGCCAAAGAACGGTTACTAGAAGACAACAATCCATCGATCCGACACTCGCATACCGGAACATTACTAATGTGTGCCAGCTAAGAGGTGAACAGTTAGCCTGCTTACAAATGTTAGCAGAATGGCGTTTAAATCAAGCGAAAGCGCGCGATATGGCAATCAACTTTGTGGTTAAAGAAGAGCATTTGTGGAAAGTTGCTCGTTACTTACCTAGCTCGCTTGGCGAATTAGATGCATTAGGCTTAACAGGGCAAGAGATCCGTTGTCATGGGCGACGTCTGTTAAGCATTGTTGAAAAAGCTAAGCAAATGGATGAACAAGAATATCCGCAAATTGTGGCAAATCTTAACGAGCAACCTCAATATAAAACGCTGTTTAAAGAAATTAAAACGGTAGTCAAAGAAATTGCTGAGCATGAGAAATTCAATGCAGAGTTACTTGCTTCGAGGCGCCAGATAAACCAACTACTTTCGGTTCATTGGGGGATCAAATCAATAGATCAACAACCTGAACTTCTTGATGGTTGGAGAGGAAGGCTGCTTGCTGAACCAATTACTAAATTACTTTCTCAATCTCAGTAGTATTAATCACTAGACTCCTATTTCATCAAAGTAGGAGTCTTAAATATCAATCTATTGCCATATCTCCCTATTATTTAGTACATCTAATAGAATACGTTTTTTATCGTTATATATGATATTTTTTGAATATAGAATAATTATATATTCTTATGCTATATATCAGGTCATCGCAGTGCTGCTAATTTCGGGGTGAGAAAAGTCGAGCCATAAATAAAGCGTTATTCGCTCGCTTTATAAATAACTAATTTCAATTGCCTGAATAAATAATAAAGCAAGCCGCTATTTACAAACTAAAACAGCGGCTACTTTGCTATCATTACTTTTCTGGAACCTTGATTTCATCACCTTCTGGTAATGTTACGTTAAGTTCGAGTACTGAGATATCGTCGCCTTTTTGTTCAAATTGTACAGAAAGCATCTCAGGATCAACCTGAACGTATTTGCAGATAACTTGTAAGATATCTCTTTTCATATCTGCAAGGTAAGGAGGTTCGCTATCACCGCGGCGGCGCTCCGCTACAATGATCTGTAATCGCTCTTTTGCGATATTTGCTGTCGGTTTTTTTCTCGACAGAAAGAAATCCAATAAAGCCATTATTTACCCCCCAAATAGGCGTTTCAAGAAACCTTTTTTCTCTTCTTCAATGAATCGGATAGGGCGTTCTTCACCTAAAATACGGTCAACACAGTCGCTGTATGCCTGACCTGCATCAGATTCAGCATCTAAAATAACAGGTTCACCTTGGTTTGATGAACGCAATACAGACTGGTCTTCAGGGATCACGCCGATCAGTGGAATACACAATATCTCCAGAACATCTTCCATACTTAGCATATCACCACGAGTGACACGACCCGGGTTATAACGCGTTAATAGTAAGTGTTCTTTAATCGGATCTTGGCCTTTTTCCGCGCGGCGAGATTTAGACGCAAGGATACCTAAAATACGGTCTGAGTCACGAACAGAAGAAACTTCAGGGTTGGTAGTAATAATGGCTTCATCAGCAAAATAGAGCGCCATTAGCGCACCACTTTCGATACCCGCAGGGGAATCGCAGACGACAAAATCAAACGCTAATTCGTTACTTAATTCATCGAGTATTTTTTCAACACCTTCGCGAGTCAGAGCATCTTTGTCACGAGTTTGCGACGCAGGAAGGATATAAAGATTCTCTGTTCGTTTATCTTTAATCAGTGCCTGATTAAGAGATGCATCACCTTGAATGACGTTAACGAAGTCATACACTACGCGGCGTTCACATCCCATGATAAGGTCGAGGTTACGTAGACCGATATCAAAATCGATCACAACCGTTTTTTTCCCTCTTTGCGCTAGGCCTGTAGCTATGGCCGCGCTTGAAGTGGTTTTACCGACACCACCTTTACCAGATGTAACAACAATTATGCGTGCCATGAATAATTCCTTGTAAATAAGGTCTAAATTAATTGTTCAATATTTAATCTGTTATCAACGAGACGGAGTTTCGCTGCTTTGCCGAGAAATTCAGAAGGGATCTGATCACTCAGCCAATATTCACCTGCAATAGAGACCAACTCAGCTTGCAAATGAATACAAAATATTTGGCTTTCAGTATCGCCAGACGCACCTGCGAGTGCTCGGCCTCTCATCATGCCGTATATATGAATATTACCATCTGCAAGTAATTCTGCACCTGCGCTGACATTACTTGTGACGATAAGATCACTATTTGGTGCATAAATTCGTTGCCCTGAACGAACGGGACTATTGATAATCCGCGTTTTGCGGTAGCTAAACTCAGGATCTGTGGTTGCTACTGTCTCGATAACTTCTTTAACCGGCTCAGGTTGAATTTCAATGGCTTTTTGGCTTTTGCCTTCATTAAGTACGGGTAAACCAGCATCACTTACCTGTTTACGTAGCTGTGGGTCGCTACATCCACTAATTCCGACAACTCTTAAACCAACGGAGACAACTGCCTTGTGGATATTATATAGGTCAGCATTAGCTGTAATATCAGCAATATTAATGACGACAGGCGCGTTTTTAAGGAAGTCAGGTGCTTGACTTACCTTATCCTGTAACGCCTTTTTGATGAGTTTGGGCTCTTCACTATGTAAGTGAAGAACTGAAAGTGTAAAGTTACTGCCTTTGAGTTCTATTGGCGACTGTGACATCTATCCGGGCTCAGCAAATTAAAATATCCGAAACAAACTTCGGGTGACGATATTCTGTAAAACAATAGCATGTTATAGTTACTGTATTATTCAAGCAAGCCAATGAACAAAGAAAAGAGTTAAATATAATGATTTGTGCAATATATCGTAGTCAGAATCGTGATCAAACATATCTTTATATTGAGAAGAAAGATGATTTTTCTCGAGTCCCTGAAGAGCTGATGAAGCAATTTGGTGTCCCTCAGTTCGCAATGTCTTTATCTCTCACAAACCGTGATAAGCTGGCAAATGCGGATATTGAAAAGGTAAAGGCAGATTTAATTGAAGTGGGATATTATCTTCAATTTCCACCACCAGTTGAAAATTTACTCGCGGAATACCGTGATATGTCGAGTGAATAAAATTAGGATAATCCTTAGATAAGTTTTTACCGGTGGGAGTGATTAAATGAAGCCAACGTTATTATTTACTTTAATTGGCGGTCTACTTTTAGTGAGTTGTTCAGCGAAGCCACCTGTTTCAGCTGCACCAGAAGTATTAACTGCACAACAAGATGCTGCAATCGAAAAAGAAGTTACTGCGTTAGATAAAGCATTCCCAATTGAAAACCGTGAACCGTCACAGTTTCCTGCGTATGTCGAATTATTGAAACAACATGCGCTAGCACAAGGAATAAAACCAGCCACTATTGAACGCGGCTTTGCCAATATCCATTTTATTGAGCGTGTTGTAAAAGCGGATAAAAGTCAGCCTGAAAAAAGAGCGACGGTAACATTAGATAGTTATTTAAAGAATGTATTACCCGCGTCTCGCATTAACGCGGGAGCTGAAAAATATTGGGAAAATGAAACTGCTTTAAACGAAATTAGTAAACGCTATGGAGTACCTCCTCAGTATATTGTTTCTTTATGGGGACTTGAAAGTGGTTTTGGGCGCTCCCAAGGTAAAGAAGATGTTATTTCTGCATTAGCGACATTGTCATTTGAAGGTCGCAGAGAAGCGTTATTTAGCAAACAATTACTCGCTGCTTTAGAAATAATGGATAAAGGCTATATTCCTGAAGACCAACAATTAAAAGGGTCTTGGGCAGGGGCGATGGGGCAAAGCCAATTTATGCCAACGTCTTATTTATCCTATGCCGCAGATGGTGATGGTGATGGCAAAATGGATATTTGGAATAATAAAGCCGATGTCTTCGCGTCTATTGCTAATTATCTTGCAACTGAGGGTTGGCAATCTGCATTACCGTGGGGCTATCAGGTCAGCTTACCTGCAAATTTTGATAAGCAGCTCGAGGGTGTTAAGGCTGAACAAGCTAAAACGGTTGCTCAGTGGGAAAAAATGGGTGTAAAACTCCCTGCATTTGCAAAGTTGGCTCCCGACGTGAAGGCATGGGTAGTCATTCCTGATGATCCAAAAGGGCGTACCTACCTAGTCACTGAAAATTTCCGTACTATTATGCATTGGAATCGCTCATATTACTTTGCGTTGAGCGTTTGCCTCATGGCTGATGGCGTTGCTCAAAAAATACAATAACGATAATAGGAGTTACAACTATGTACCAACATCGTGACTGGCAAGGTGCCTTACTTGATTTTCCTGCAAATAAAGTCGTCTGTGTCGGCAGTAATTACGCTAAACATATTAAAGAAATGGGTTCTGCTCATCCTGAGGAGCCCGTTATTTTTATTAAGCCAGAAACGGCGTTATGTGATGCAAATCAGCCTATTGTGATCCCAAAGGATCTTGGCTCGGTACATCATGAAATTGAATTAGCTGTTTTGATTGGTATGCCATTGAAAAATGCAGATGAAGACCGTGTGTCACGTTCAATTGCGGGTTTTGCCGTTGCACTTGACCTGACATTAAGGGATTTACAGGCTAAATTTAAACAAGCAGGTCAACCATGGGAAAAAAGCAAAGCCTTTGATGGTTCATGTCCAATATCGGGTTTTATCCCAGTAAACAGCTTTGGCGATCCACAAAGCGCCCAGCTCTCTTTAGAAATCAATGGTGAAATTCGCCAGTCAGGCTCCACTCGTGATATGATCACGCCAATATTGCCTCTTATTAGCTATATGTCCCGTTTTTTCACCTTACGTCCAGGGGATATTGTTTTGACGGGAACACCTGAAGGTGTGGGGCCTTTGACGTCTGGAGATATGCTAAAGCTCTCAATTAATGACCACTCGTTAACGACGCGAGTGATTTAAGTATAGGATTGATAAGTATTATGTTGCAGCCTTTCTGGCAGGTAAAAACGTTAGATGAAATGACTGACGAAGAGTGGGAATCTTTATGTGATGGGTGTGGCCAGTGCTGCTTGCATAAGCTCATGGATGAAGATACAGATGAGATTTATTTTACTAACGTGGCTTGTAATCAGTTAAATATCAAAACTTGTCAGTGTAAACATTATGAAGACCGTTTTAGCTATGAGGCGGACTGTATCAAGCTCAATCGTTATAACTTAGAGACGTTCGAGTGGCTTCCGCATACATGTGCTTATCGATTATTGCTTGAAGGTAAAACATTGCCGGCTTGGCATCCACTCAGAACAGGGTCTAAGGCGGCAATGCACGGTGAAAGGATTTCAGTGCGTCATATTGCTGTAAGAGAGAAAGATGTCGTGGAATGGGAAGACCATATCATGAATAAGCCAAAGGGCATGGGTTAACTCATTGGTTTTATTCAGTTAAGTGATTATCTATTTAAAGCTTGGGGCATGAGTGGGGCATTGTCTTCAAAATTTTGGTTTAGTAATGCTATCTGACTATCATTTTTATCAGACATCCATTTTCCATATACTGTATAAATCATCTTTGCTGACGTGTGCCCCATTTGATTTGCAATAAATCTAGGGTTTGCCCCAGCACTTAGAGCCTAGCAAGCATAGGAGTGTATAGACTCATGTGCTTTTCTATGTCTGATGCCTGCCCTTTTTAATGCAGCGTTCCAAGTAGCACCAATTGAGCCAACAGAAATAGTAATCACCTCCCGTGCTATTATTGCTCGATAACATAGGGGAGAAAACTAATGTACAGCTGTCGATCCTTACCCTGCCGTATTCTCGCAAATTAACTTTTATTCTGTGCGTTTTTCCCATCTTAGTTAAAAGCATTTGTCACTTTAAGGCATTTATTGCTGGTATTGTTAGTGAAATAACTCTAACTCAACTTTCTGTTTTCGGTGGAGTGAAGTGTTCTTTTACAGCTATATTTCTATTGATGCTTATCTCTCATCTTTTTGTATCTATAACAGTGAGTTATGAGACAATTAAAATTCGAATTATCATGTTAGGCTTAGGTTTTTACGATCGAGAAGTTCAAGGTCAGGATGGTGCCTACTTTGCCACAAACGAAAAAGGTCATATTTGGTGGCTAGATAATATGGCTAATGACGGCATTCAATGGGAGCTTGTGAAATAGGAGGCTAACTTGGAAGCAAATTTCCGATCACTAAGTTTAGACTACCTCTTTTCTTAAATACCTAATGAGTAATTCAACTGTATCAGTAGTATCAATATTTATATTTATCAAAACAAAAAAACCAAGAAAAAGAATTAAAAAAATCTTATGTCTAAAAAACACAGTAACATAACCCCATTCCAAATTACGGTTTTTATATATTGTAATAAATTGAAATATTTATCTAGTAAAGGTTTTCGACTGTCAAAAATGGAAAAAGGAGGTTAAATGTCGCTAAAGACATATTACCTCAGTAGTAAAAAAATCAGACAGAACGCGATCGAAGCAATACAAAACCTACCAATAGATTCTGCCAAGCCATACGAAGTCAAACTCTTCGAAACCAAACGAACCAAAGCACAAAATGACCGTATGTGGGCAACTCTTACTGATTTGTCTAAGCAGGTTATGTGGCAGGGGCAGCGGTACGACAAAGAGGATTGGAAGGACTTAACACGGTTTTGAATAAACAAGTCAATGGTGGTACTCAGCGGTCGGTTGTGGGGCTAAGTGGAGGCATTGTCTATTTCGGTGAATGTACTAGCAAAATGCGAGTAAGGCAGATAGCAGATGTTATCGAATGCGCTCACTGGTTCGGCTCACAAAATGGCGTCAAATTTACTGATGACGCAAAGAGAGAACTGGAGTGGGCGCAACGTATCGGTGACAAACAGAAACTCAAGGAGCAGCAAGAGCGATGAATAAACATAGAATTGTATTAAGTGGCATGTCGCTGCTGATAGATAAATTAGCAGCTAACCCGAGCTGTGGAATGATTATTGATAGTGACAGGGCATATAGTTATCCAGCTCATGACTCACGTCAAACAGGTCACGCAAAGATAAACAGAACAGCCAAGAAATAAAAAATAATGGCAAAGCGAACTAACACACTTGAGCAAAGGAAGAAGTGGATTGAAGTGATTCCTCAGCGCTTACAGACGTAGGGAAAGCAGTTCAACGCCGAGGAACTGCAAAGTAAGCCAGTAGAAAAGAAGCGGAGGGCGAAAAAGTGACACCAGAAGAAAAACTAAAGCAACTAGATGAACGTTTAGATGAAGTGCATAAGCTAGTTATTTATCTAAATGAGTGCCGCAGGGAGTTAATAAATCGTCACAATCTAAACAAGGAGAAGTCATGATCACAAAAACATTTGAAGCAATAAAGTCAGCTGAAATTATTAACGCTGTATCTCATTTATCTAGTTTCACAACTAAGCAAGTTGTCGCTTTGTCAGCGGTGAAGCAATCGATAACTGTTGCTCTCTTTAAGAAGATGAATAAAGTCGGCGCGATCTCGGTCATCGGTAAAAAAGAGGTGGAATTTACGAATATAAGTTAGCTAAAAACGCTCTCGATATTATCAAGGAGAAATTTAACGAGCTACAGGTCACTTTAGCAAATGACAACTCGATTTATGACTTCAAGTGTTAAATGAGAGTTGTCATTTGCTAATGTTACTGGACTCAGATGCTTGCATTTAAAGCGATTAGATCAACTACTGTCTGGAGTGAGAGCATGAAAAACGAAGCAGAAGCGTTTATGAGCGTATTAACAACACTAAAATTATGTTGGGCTATTCATAAGTATAATGAAGCAGTCAGCAAGTGTGTAGGGCTATTAAAGCGCAAGTTCAAAGAACACTTAGCGTATATTCATTAAGCTGCAAACAGTTATCGATATCCCGAAAACAACATGTTATGACAACTTCAAGCCAATATTTGAGTTCTTGGTGGAAAATTCCTTCGAAGAGGAGGCTCACGCTGATAAAATGCTGCATGTGGTAACCAAAAGAGAGTCTATTTCTATAAATAAGGATATAAATAGAAAGTAACTATTAATTTTTCGGATTTATGGACTATCATGGCTCTAATGATGGGAATTTTGCATTTCATTATCCCAAACGAAAGAAAATAGAGCCTCACTTCGGTGGGGCTTTTTGCTTTCAAAGTCTAAGGATTGTATTTTGTTAAATATAAGTCAAACGATTATGGAATTTTTGAGCGCTAAAAGTATTTATTGGAATACTATCTAATACCAATAATTACTTATAGTGACTATATGAAAGCGATAATCATATTACCTTACTTATTTTTGCTTGGATGCTCCACACCTGCAATGGAGATAAAAAGTGAAAACCAAAAAATTAAAAAATCCTCTAGTGGAGTTAAACCCATAAATACCTATTCAATGGGGCAGAGCAAAACAAAGTTTGAGGTTGAATTAGAGCAACAACAAAACAGAGCCGCTGTAAGAAGTCAAAATGATGGCTCATATGCCTATTCATTGGATTATCTTAGATATGAAAGAGATAAGCAAGAGAATGTCAGGCGAAAGAGGGAAAAAGAGCAATCTGAAGCATCGCAACGAAAAATCGAATCTTTAGATAGGGAGTATAGCTCGCTTGAGGCTATGTATATTTATAGAGATCTATCTAGAGATGAAAAGCAATATATCGAGAGTAGAATGAAGCAAATAGAGAACGACCGAAATTGGGAAAGACTTCAGAGTTTAGGCTCCATAGGTGGAGATAGCAAGTCTTGGGAATGGCAGTGGGAACAATGATATAAATCATCATCTGATTTTTGTTATTAATTCCCCCGAATCCGAGGGAATAAACAGAACGTGGTAACAACGCTCACTAATTCCAACCTGTCGGTATGGGCGACTAGTTCAAAATATCGTTGGACAATATCCGCAACAAAAATCAGCAGAGCTGATTGATTTGGTGCATGACAGTAGGGAGGATGTGGCATCAGAAGAGGCGCTGATGATCCATGATGAAGCCATGCGTCGCATTATGGATGCTCAAATGTGGGCGGTAAAAGCCATCATTTGGAAGGATTAAGCAATACGGGAAATTGAAGAGGCTAGAAACAATGACTAAAAAGGACTCCAAATATGTAAAGCCCTTTATATGTGTAATGGTCTAATAAAACTGTAGAGATTTATAGCTTATAATTAAGCAAAATCTTATAGGTATAAATATGACCTGAAAAGTAAAAGTGACCTTTAGCGCAAAGCAAAAACTGGAATATGCAAAACTCATGGTTGAAGGGGGATACAGTAATATCCAAGTCGAAAAAATATCGGGAGCGGGTAAATCTGCCGTATCGCGATGGAAGCAACAATATCTTGCTGAGTTAAAGGGAAATACGCCTGTAAAATCAAAAGCACTTACCCCCGAACAACAACGCATACAAGAATTAGAAGCTCAACTTAAGCGTGCTCAGAGGGATAACGATATATTAAAAAAAGCCGCTGCTTACTGCATTCTCGACAATCAAAACTCAAAATCGTGAAGCAAATGAAAATAATGTACCCAAATTTCACTGTCACTGAGTTATGCCACATTTTTGAAGTAAGCAGCAGTCGCTTTTATTATATGAAACGAAAATACCGACAGTTGAAAATGAAAGGCTGTGTGGCGAAATAAAACGTATTTTTGATGCATCGGGTCAGAAGTATGGCAAAAGGCGTATCCAAGCAGAACTAAACGATTTAGGGCACCAAATTGGCACTCATAAAGTATCTAAGATCATGAAATTAAAGCAATTAATTGCAACTATACCAACGAAAAAGCACGACTATCCCTCATCGGGTAATGAACATCGATATGCCCCTAATTTGCTTAAACGCCAATTTTCGCCTGAACAGCATAATCACTATTATGTCGGGGATATCACATATATTAGACATCATCATGGATGGAGTTATTTAGCCTGTGTGTTGGATTTAGCGACCAAAGAAATTATTGGTTATGCCTTGTCGACAAAACCGGATTCGAAATTAGTGAAAGAAGCCTTAGATAACGCGATTGAACGACAATTACCCGATACGACAAGTTTGATGTTCCATTCAGACCAAGGTTGCCAATATTCATCGGAAGAATTTAGAATGCACCTCTTTGAACGAAAAATAACGCAAAGCATGAGTCGGCGAGGTAATTGCCTCGACAATGCGGTGATGGAAAGATTTTTTAGGAGTTTAAAGACAGAAAGACTCAACCCTTTATCGTTTATAAATCATCAATCTGTTGTCTGTGAAGTTGAAAATTACATTCAGTTTTACAATTATCATCGACGCCATTCAACGATTGGTTATTTAACGCCCCATCAAAAATATCATGAACTAAAAAATGCCGCTTAGATCTTCTACAGAATTTGTTGACCATTACACTCAATGAGTGATTTCGAATCACAGGATCTCTTGCGACAAAAGTTTTAGTGGCACAGAACAGTCTGGCTGAACTAAATCAGCCGTCTACTCTATGATGAGTGATGAGATCAAATGCTTTTATCTATTGCTTTCTCAATAGCTTTGCACTCTTCACTATTACTACTTGCTTGTTCTATTTTGCCGGGCAAATCGCCCTCGGGTGTATCCATTTTGATCACACAAGTGCTAGAAACAGGATTGTGTTGAGTCGCAGAAGAACATGCGGTTATAGCGGTAATAACCATAAGTAAAGCCAATACTTTAGTTTTGTGCATATAAAATATCCTATATTAAAGAGGGATAATGCTATCAAAACTAATGTGTAAAATACAAAATAATTCGTAGATTCAATAGGTCACTTAGTGTGGCTTTTTTACGTAAAAATAAATTGGCACAATAGGTGCCTTAAATTAATGATTAATCGTTCAATGGTAACAACTAAGTGAAAATAATAAATGTAGTTTCTTTATTTCTTATATCCATTATATCTATAACTACCTGGGCTAACTCGGATAATGAACCAATATCTTTAAAAAAGATAGCCCCAAAAAATACTCTCAGTGATCTAAACTCTGCACCATTCGGATTTAGATGGGGTGATGATTTAGATGAGGTTAAAAGCAAACTAGCAGAGCCATATGAAATAATTAATGATCCCAAAAGATGCCCATTCGTAGTCGTAAAAGCCAATAACTTAGATGAAACAATAAAAAATACTGGGGAATATGAACTGCTGATTATGCCCAAATATAATAGGTTTACTTTCAATGGGTTACTTGCTATCAGCTATAAAAGTCAACCGGCCAATGTGAAGGACTATCATAATCTTCTTGGTAAAATTACTAATAGTTTAAAAAGAAATTATGGTGTGCTAAAGCAGGCGAGAAGTATGAATGGAATGGAACGTTATTACTCTTTTGAAGGTGATAATTTTGTCATTAGCCTTACAGGAGAGCAATATAAAGATTCTTTTTATATTGATTTAGAGTACGCTTTTATTGGCTATGAATATAATCAAGATACAGAGCTTGGTTATTCCGTCGCAATGGAAGAGTGTAAAAAGCAAAGAAGCCAGCATTAAAATTTATAACGCGTGCGGCCTGTGAATGAACACAGTGCCTTATCGATAATAGATTGTTCAATTGTTGTATAGAACTTCAAAACCAGAGTGGATATTTTATTGTCATATTTAGATTATCTATTATGGTGATTTTGGCTAAGTGCTATTGATTAAAAATGCATATTAATAGAACAAGCAATAATTCAAATTTGGTTATGTTGTATACCTCTATTGGCGAATATGCTAAAACATAATATTCCAATAAACTTAATTAGATAGGGCTTAGGTGAGAGGTATTTTTAGGATGTCGGAATATGTCAGTTTTCGTAATAATGGCACCTTTTTTATTGCTGTTATAATAAATTCAGCAGTGTGTTTTTCCTTATTTGGCATTGTTGGTTGTATGTTTGGTGTTTTAACTACATTATTTTCGAGTATTGTTTATGACGCGAAAAATGATAGTAGTAATATTTTTTATATGACTTTTTTACTTTTGTTGGTCATGGTAGGGGGGGCGATTGGTTTTCTACTGAAATTAACCATTTATTTTTATATTTATTTATTTCTTGTATCATACTGCTATTATCTTTTTTATAAAAAAGATGATTATTTAGATCGCGTTTTTCCATTTATTATTATTTTTTCTTGCATGGGGACAACACTCGGCTCTATCAGCGCTGATATACCAATGGCGTATACTACGGGGGTGATTGTTAGCTTAATTGTTTTAAGTGTATTAAAAAGAAAACATTATAAGAATCATGCCTTTAGAAATGGTTTGTTTTCTAAGCAAATGTTTCATAGCAATGAGCATATTTATATTCGAGCATTTATATTTAGTATTTTTCTCTTCCTTAGCCTGTCCATTCCTGATTATCTAAATTTATACAAACCATACTGGGCGCCATTAACATTTGTTATGCTTCTTCATCCAAAAGAGCTGAATATAATAAAAGTGACTTGCTTACGATTTTTAGGAAGCTTACTGGCAGCCACTTTTATTGTCTTTATGTTTAGCGTAACAAAATCACAGGATATTAAGGTATATTTAATTGTTTTAGCATTGGTTATATTTTTTATTCCTACTTTTTTCCATTTAAATTATATGCTTAAGACATTTTCTATTACTATCTTTGTATTACTGCTGCTAGAAGAAACCGAATATTTACATGATCCAACTTATTTATTGCCAGTATCTAGAGTATATGAAACCTTCATTGGAGGTGCAGTTGCAATCTTGGCAAGTTTATCTCTAAATATCTTTAGAACTATCAAAAACAGAAGAGCTACAAAATAACTTATTATATAGAGCCTAATTAATCAGGTGCACGAGATGGCTGGAGTAAAATCCTGACGGGACAAAGTGTGATACTAGCTAGATTGAGCAGTGGTGCACGCAACCAATACTGTATCAACCAAGGGTTCGAATCTCTTCCTGATCATTGAGTCAAAACGGAATAACCCGCCTAGTGCGGGTTATTGTTTGATGAGGGGATTACAGACTTTGGTAATAACAATAGCATGGTAATTGCGATAGCTAGTGCCAAAATCGTTAGCATGGATCTGTCTATAGCTAATGTAATAGGCCCTGCATTAGGTGCCAAATTAAAGGTAAGGGCTATAGCCGTTAAACAAAAAGTCCAGTAACCATAGCGTTTCGCTCCTATCATTAACATAGCGAATAGTAGTAACCCCACAAGTGAAACATGCAGCCATGGGTTGTCATATAACCCCAATATTAGCCCACCAACAATAGCGCCAAGTAGGGTACCTGCGCCACGTTGTTTTAAGCGTACCCATGTTGCAGTTCGTTCGGCTTTCATCACTCTTAATCCAGCAGCAGGTAGCCAACATGGATGTAAGCTCGGGATCACTGTTGCGATTGCGCTTCCTATTAGTGCAACCAGTACGATAGCGATGGAAAAACGTTGCACTGAAGGTTGGTTCATCTCTACTTTTACCGGTGAGATAGTCTTTATTTCACGTGGTAACATCATAAAATTCACGACCACACCCCAGAATGTACCAGCACTAAATGCTATCGCATAAAATAGCGCACCTTGAGTGGGAATTTGTCCAATAGAAAGAAAGTAGGCTAACACACCTAGTGCGATAGGTAATCGTAGATAGGTCGCTCGTAGCTCTGAATAGCCTTGAAGGTACGCAGCAATTGCTGAAAAGAGAAAAAATAGCAGACTGCCAAGGGGGATACTAACGCCGATACTTGCAAAGATAGAAATAATGCAAGCACCTTGTAATAAAACAAATAGTGACTTTTTTTGGGGGAGTTTAGGGAATGAAACCACTAGCAGATAGCCACCGAAAGACATTAAAAGCCCAAACATGGCTTGTTGGAAGATGATCCCAATTATCCATGGTGCTATCACCCATAGAGATAAAATAAAAGCTCTGCGGATTTTTGATATTAGCATTTAAGTGTTCCCTATTGAATGACTCAATTAAAGATCGATATCTAAAATAGTAACGTATTGAGAAATAATGAATTTATCATAAATATTCTAATATGCTCCAGCAAATATTACTCTCCTTTTAAACCATAAAGATAAGGCTTAGATAAAATCTTCACATATAGTCATTTGTGTATAAGTTATTGGTGTTTTGTATTGCTATGTTATGCATTTGTAATATTAAGTAATTAAGACCTGTCCTTCCTTTGACTATGGCATGGTTAGCAATCAATAGTGGGAGGAATTATCATGCAGCAAATGAAAACAGAAGTTATTGTAATTAGACTAACTAAAAAAGAGAGGGCTGAGCTTGATGCAAAGAAAACTAAGCCTATTCTTTCTGAATGGATGAAGGAGCTTGCATTTGCTGCTCCAGATAATCAAAACATAAATAGTAAGCAGTCGTAACACTTGAATAGGGTATCTCTGCAACTATAACAGCTCCCTAGCAGTATCATTGATTTCTTATTATGTCATTAGTCCGAATGAGCACTACGTAAGATTAATGGCATAAAGTTGACTTATCATCAGAATGACATAAGAAGTTGCGGTAGTGATATCTTGCTCGAGGTGGTAGAGCATTGTTCATCTTGCTGTTAATTATAAAACTATTAGGCCAAGTAAAATTCATTGTAGGTTTGGTTACAGAATAAACTATACATAAAACGGTAAGAGGCCTTGCTCTCATTTTTGGAGATTATGGATGGTCAATATGTGATGTGTATTTTATGTTATGGCCTAAATTAAATGTATTTTATATGGCTATTCTGACAATTAACGACTACATTTTTAGATAGATTATAATTTGTTTATGCTACTCAATCTTTTTTTGAGTGTCTATTTTGTTTTGTTTGGTGAAATAATACGCGGTTTATACTCATCATGTGAGTTTTAGGAGTATTCTTAAGGTCGTCTGGCGTATTCCAGTTAGTTGGTCATACCCTAGAATTGAATTATTTTTTAATATTAGTTATCAAATGGTTACATTTTCAAATTAATTTGAAAAAATAAAATACAATCAAGTAAAACTGAAGGTTAGTTAAATTAATTGATAACATTTACTAACAAAATGAGTAAAAAATGATTATTTCAAATAAAGCATTTTTACGCTTGGCAAGAGATAAAATTGCGGATTAAAAAGAATTTTTGAAATGATGCATTTTTAAAATCAATAATTCTGCTGTTCAGTTGGAGATAATGAAGGTTAATTTCTAATTATCGTATTTAAAATAGTTATTTCTCTACAAATATTGTTTTTTCCATCTATAAGTATAAATATACTCCTTTTGCGTGTCACGAGTCCAAATGTGATGTGTCTACATTATATAATAAATGAATTGATAAAACCTCACTAATCTCAAATTAGCAAAATCATAAAATTAATTTATGTTAATTGATGCGTTACTGTACGAATTAGACTGGTATTTATGGTGAATATATAAATTTAGTGTATCTATGTAATATTTTGATGGTCTTATTTGGGCTTATATTGGTGGGTTTGCTTTTTATAATCTATCAAATTAAGTTAATTTTTTAATATTAATACTTCCTTTAATGCAGATATTAAATTATTAATTTAATGTATTGTCGTAATTCGTGTAATTTGGTGAATTTAATCAATCAGTAATATTGTATAAATTAAGCTTTTTGATAGTTTATAGCTATCAAAAAGCTTCGTATCTGATAATAAAAACGATTTAATGTAATTTAAGTTTTTATGTATTCTCTGTTCGAAATCATATAGACCACGTTATGATTATTAATTCAAAAATGGACTCATTGAGATAGAGCAATATTATTAATTAAACTATTACCAGGTGATTAAATTATATCGAATGATTTGTGTATAACTATATTTAATATATGGTCGGATCCCTGCGTTAATTATTTATTAAATAACAGTGTGATACTAAATAAGTTCTTTTAAATGTAATAATAAAACCTTCATACTAGGAAATGACAATGAAAAAAGTATTATTGACAGCAGTTGCTACTGCAATTATTGGTGCATCATCTGCTTTCGCTGCAACTGAAAATGCAGGCGGTGGTCAAGTTAATTTTTATGGTAAAGTGACAGACGTTTCTTGTACTGTTTCAGTTGATGGTCAAGGTAGTGATGCTAAAGTTTATTTGGCGCCAGTTTCAGTAAAAGAAGTTCAAGAAGCAGGTGCAAATACTTATTTAAAAGCAAAACCATTTGTTATTGATGTAACACAATGTCAAGGTGTTAACGATGATACCGTTTTAAACGTGAACTGGACTGGTGGTAACGTATTAAATGGTGCTTCAGGTATTAATGCTGGTTATTTAGCTAACACTGTTACTGGTGCTGCGGACGGAGCTGAAAATATCCAATTAGTTTTAGCAACAGATGCTAGCTCTAAGTTAGAAAATAAAATCGATCCTAATAGTGCAACGCAACCTAAAGCAACAACAACTGAAATTACTGACGGTAGCCGTTTCACTTATTTCGTAGGATATGCAACTTCAACGCCTAAAGATGTTACATCTGGTATCGTAGAAAGTTATGCAACTTACGAAATTACTTACGAATAATATTTATTTATTTCAAAAGTAATATTTATCTAAGCGGTAGTGATTACTGCCGCTTTTATTTAGAGGTTCAAATGAAAGCAATTGTTTTATTCTTCTGCTTCGTTTTCAGTGCATCTTCATTAGCGAATAATATTATTGTTAACGGCACGCGATTTATTTATCCTGGAAATGAAAAAGAAATTACCGTGCAATTAAATAATACGGCGGATAGGCCAGCGGTCGCACAAGCATGGTTAGATACCGGTGATGCATCGGAAACTCCAGATACAATAAAAACACCATTTCAAATTACACCTCCAATATCTCGTCTGGATGCAAAAGGTGGTCAAACACTACGCATTAAATTGATGGATAAAAATGGGATCCCACAAGATAAGGAAAGTTTGTGGTGGCTGAATATCTTAGATATTCCACCAACAGTAAAAACAGCAGGAAAGGAAGATCAAAACTTCTTACAGCTAGCAATTCGTTCTCGATTTAAATTTATCTATCGCCCTGTTGGGTTAGGTAGTCGCGAATTAGCACCAGAACAATTAGTTGTGAATGCTAATGGCAATAATCTGACTATTAATAATCCTACGCCATTTTTTATTACCATTACAAAAATTTCAACCGATGGCAAAAATGGATTAACGGATAAGGCGGTAATGTTAGCACCTAAAAGTCAAACGTCAGTGGTATTGAAAAAAGCAATTAGAGCAGGTGAAAGTGTTGTTTTGAACAATATCAATGATTACGGTGCGGATATAGCAGTAAAAACGACTGCTAAATAGGATAGAAAAATGAAACAGCGAGAGTTAATAAATAAATATAGCAATACACTCTCTGTGACCTGCTTCGTCACCGTATGTATGATGCCAACATTTTATGCATGGAGTGCTGAAGGCACAACCTACGAATTTAATAGTGGGTTCATAGTAGGCAGCAAAGATAATGTTGATTTAGAACGCTTCAACACGACTGCAATCAGTGAAGGTAAGTACTCTGTTGATGTATATACTAACGGTAATTGGAAAGGTCGCTATGATTTAAATGTTGTTCAGCAAAAAGATGGCAAATTAGGTGTCTGTTATACACCCGCTATGTTGAGTAATTTTGGCGTTAATTCAGAAAAATTAAATCCGCAATTGAATGCGCAAGAGTCTACTTGTTCCCCGTTGAATGAGTGGAATGCAATGAAGGACGTAAACGATACTTTCAGTTCTTCGAACCTACGTCTAGATATTTCAGTTCCACAAATTTACGAGCAGCGTTTATCACGTGGTTATGTCGCTCCGCAATTTTGGGAAAAAGGTATTCCTGCGTTAAATTTAGCGTATATGGCCAATTATTATGATAGCCATACTAGCGGTTCTCAAGGTCAAAATGATGCCAGTGCTTATTTAGGACTTAATGCAGGTTTATCGGTTGATGGCTGGTTACTAAAACATATTGGTAATTTAAGTTGGCAGCGTTCAGGAAGTACGAGTTGGAACAGTAACCAAACCTATCTGCAAAAGCCGATTGCTGATATCAAATCAAAAGTGACTGCCGGCCAGTTTTATACGGATGGTGATCTTTTTGACAGTATTGGGTTACGCGGGGCAAGAATTGCTACTGATGACAGCATGTATCCAGATGGAATGACATCATATGCACCCGAAATTCGTGGTGTCGCACAAAGTAATGCATTGGTGACGGTTAGTCAGAACGGTTCCATTATTTATCAAACCTCAGTACCACCCGGACCGTTTGTATTGAACGATGTTTATCCATCGGGTTACGGTAATGATTTAAATGTTACGGTGAAAGAAGCAGATGGTAGTGAAAGTAGCTTTAGCGTGCCTTATTCATCGTTAGCACAACTGTTACGCCCAGGGTTTACTCGTTACCAAGTCGCTGCGGGGAAATCAGATACTGATGGTTTGCATAATCGCCCGTATATTGTGCAGGGAACAATTCAACATGGCTTAAATAATACCTTTTCACTCTATGGTGGAGTGACTGCGTTTGATGATTATCAAGCCTATTTAATTGGGACGGGTGTAAATACGGGTATTGGTGCTGTTGCAGTTGACGTTACACAATCACGAACAGCATTAAAACACCGTACTGATAATGGTCAAAGTTACCGAGTAACGTTTAACCGTTTAATTACTGAAACAGATACGAATATCTCGCTAGCTGCATATCGTTATTCAACGAAAGATTACTTCAATGTAAACGATGCATTATATGCAATTGATTATGATAAACGTGGTATTGCAAATAACAGATGGCGCGAAAAGAATGGTTTTAGCTATACGGTAAACCAAAATCTGCCTGAAGGGTTTGGGGGACTTTATTTTACTGGGCGTATCTCTAGTTATTGGGAACGTTCAGGAACGGAAAAGCAATATCAATTTAGCTATAACAATCAATTTCAACGAGTTTCTTATTCTATTAACTTTATGCGTGTTTATTCGGACAATAATAATAATGGAAAGAAAGATGATCGTATTAGCTTAAATATTAATCTTCCTCTTTATTATGGTGATAGCCGAAGCACGACACTAACATCAAATACAACGTTTAATAACGAAAAATTTGGCTCTACTCAGCTTGGGGTTAATGGTGCATTTGATGACGAAAATAACTGGACTTACGGGCTCAACACTGCGGCAGCAAATGGTGGTGAGTATAGTGTCGCAATGAACACTGGTTATCGTTCACCGTATGTTAATACCAATGCTAACTACAGCCAAGGCCAAGGTTATAGGCAATATGGCTTAGGCGCTAACGGCTCTGTCGTTATACATTCGGGCGGTGTGGTTCTTACACCAAATACGTCAGCGACGATGGCTTTGATTGAAGCCGAAGGGGCTGAAGGGGCATCAATTACAAGTGCGCCGGGGGTGCGGGTGAATAAGGGGGGTTATGCTTTAGCACCTTATGTTAGACCTTATCGCATCAACAATATTGAAATTGACCCTAAAGGGAGCCCTGAAGATATTGTGTTTAATAATACCGCAGAACAAGTGGTTCCATATGAAGGCAGTATTGTTAAAGTAAAATTTGGCACAAAAGTTGAGCGCAATCGTACCTTTAATGTTGTACGTCTCGATAAAAAACCAATGCCATTCGGCGCTGAAGTGACTAACCAGCAAGGCGAATCAATTGGTGTAGTTGGACAAGGCGGTACAGTATTTATTAGTAATGAAGAAGCAAAAAATGCTTATGTGAAATGGGATAACGGTCAGTGCGTATTTTCTCTGGAAGCCGGAACCAGTAAGGATAGTGTATGTCGATAAATGTGATTTTACGTAATGGGATAGCGCTGGTGGCAGTGCTATCAAGTATCTCCGCATATGCGGCATGTACGGCAATAAATCAAAATCCTGTTGTTGTAAATATGCAAATGGGAAGGGTTATTGTCTCGCCAGATTTACCTGTCGGTAGTGTTATCAAAGAACAACCATTTCCAATGCCATCTAATGTTGGAACTTACGCGTCATGTGATGGACAAACACCTATGGAAGCTATTGTGACAGCGATCGGAATGACTGAAGGCGCTAATAAAGTTTATAGCACCAACGTCCCTGGCATTGGTTTGCGATTCGAAAGAATTGGTTCTATTTCTATGATTTACCCGGATGTTTATAAAATAAATGGTAATCGCTGGCAAAAATTTTCAGTGAGCTTAGCTAAATCTACATTTAAATTACAAGTTATTAAAATTGCAGAAAATACAGGCTCTGGAACTATTAATGCAGGTGAATACACTCGGTATGGCTATCAAGTTGCTTCTGGTGGTATGCCTGCTTTAATTACTCGATTAGACGCAAATGCCATTACCATCGTGTCACCCTCTTGCAAAATTACCACAGGTAAAAATCAAGATGTGATCTTACCGCCGGTGAATCGTACAGAGTTTAGAGGTGTAGGAACAACGGCTGGTGAAAAACAATTCCCAATTAATTTACTTTGCAATGGTGGGATCAGCATTTCCCCTGATTCTATTGCCGTGAATATGACCTTTGGTGGAACCAAAGCACCTAATACCCCAATAAATAAAGGTGTATTAGATAATGCGGCAAAAAATTCTATGGCTCAGGGGATTGGTGTTCAAGTACTAACGGATAAGAACAAAGAGTTAGAATGGGGCAAAATTTATAAGGTCGGTGAGTTAACTAGCGCGCAAGATAAAGAAATTCGTATGAATTATATCGCTCGTTATTATCAGTTTGGCTCAAAAATTTCTGCCGGTGAAGTCGAAGCTAAAATGTTATTCAATATTACTTATGACTAACAGGGGATACCTAATGAAAAACTGGTTACTGATAATGCTCCTGTCTGTATTGAGCTGTGCAAATGCTACCGCTGCGTTGGAAGCAAATTATGATGAAGGTCTGGTCAATTTCGCAGGGAAAGTCGTTGATATTTCTTGTGAGATTTCAGTTAATGATCAAGGTAGTGATGCGAATATTTATCTAGCTCCCATTTCATTATTTGAAATTCATAATAGTGAAGGCGGGGCTTATATGAAGTCTAAAATGTTTACCATTAAACTATCACAGTGCCAATCGATTAGTCATAATGGTGAAGTCGTTGATGCTGATTTAAATAAAATTAGTGTAGCGTGGTCAAATGGTTACTTGGTACCTAAAACTAATTTTGAAACATCAGGATTGCTAAAAAATATGTTAGCAGATGGAGCTCAAAATATTAACTTTGCACTATCGATTAATAATAATACAACGTTAGATGCAGATAATAAAATTGTGCCAGCTGATCCTGCTCAGCTTAAAGTCATTCCTAAAGTTTCCGATAATAAGGATGCTATATTTCAATATTATATCGGATATACAACAGGATCCCCTAAAACGGTGACAACAGGTTTAATGGCAAGTTATGCCACTTATGAAGTACAGTATAATTAAAAATATAAAAAATATTTAATTTAAAATAAATAAAGCACTTCTAATGTATAGTTAGGAGTGTTTTTTATTGTTAGATAATAAAATAAAAATAACATAGCGTTCAATTTGCTATGTTATTTTTATATTTGATTTCAAATTTTTGACGGTATGATTGTATGGTTCAAAAAGAGTAATGAGAACTATGATAATTTTAAATAAAATATTAAATTACATTTTATTATGGATGATAACGCTTTCTGCTGTATATTTTAACTCTTGATTTTTGATACCCGTATTACTATCTTGAATTGAATAATCCTCATCAGAAATACAGCCTTGAAAGAACCAGTCTATAGGGCACTTTAAGGCGATAGCTATACTAACTAGATGATTTAAAGGTATTTTGTTGATTCCGTTTTCATAGCGAGATATTTGCTGTTGGCTAATATTTAATATTTTGGCTAAATTAGCACCCGAGAGTCCTAATTCTTTTCGCCTTGCTTTTATCTTGATTCCAATAAAATAATGAATGTCCATGTGACACCCTCGATTGATAAAGGGATTATAGTGAATGCTAATGCATAATAAAATTATACAATATATAAAATATTAAAAAAACAATTAATTTCAATATCGACAATATTTAATTTGTGTATGTCTGAAAGGGAATGAGCGATTTTTTTAGTTGGAATCATCAGGTGCTGATAATTTACACATGTAATAGTGAGGCGATGTAATGTTTTAGGTTTTTATTTTTGTTTTTGGCAGTTAATTTTATGATGGGAAAATTAAAATATAAAAAATATTATATAAGGAGTGTTTTATGGGTATCTACATGAAATAAAATATAATGAATTAAATTTTAGTTTAAATTCGTTTTGGGAAGGTCTTAGTTAGATTTTTTTGTTAATTGATGTGAGTTACTAATGATTATTTTCTATATAGTATTATGCTAATCATCAAATAAAGAGGAGCTTGAATATAGCATAAAATGAGAATACACGTAAATTGAGTATATTAAGATGCCGCTAAATAATTTTATAAAAAAGTTAAGTAAATTTTATTATTTGAGTTAGTGTATATTAATTAAGTATAAATACGTTATTTTATTACATTTTTATGATAAAAAAATGTAATATATAAAGCAGTTCATCATATGTTCCTATAATAAGTAACAGGATCAGCATTAATGTGAATGCACTAAAAGAAAGCAAATTTGTCATAACTAGCTTACTTATGCTTCGTTGATAGTATAAATGGATAGATTAAGTATAACCGAATTAGATTATGAAAAATGGGTAATTATGTAAACATACGTTTCTAGGAACTTAATCTATAAAATAGCCTTTCTGTATTTTATTTGTTTGTATCCTTTTGAATTTTATTGTTTTTAAGGTTTTAACTCGATTTGTTTTGGTGGTGGTTAGCTTAATATTTATGATCATAATCTTGATTATTTCAAATTGTAACAAAAATCTAATTTTCTTTAATCTAATTGAATTTATAGGTAAGGGGAGTCGATTAAATTAAACTTTTGTTGAAATAGAACTAATAGCGATAATTAATTATTAGGCTAAACAATAAATTTTACAAATTTCTCACATTATAGACTATAGTGAAAGTAACGGAATGTAATGTATAGCTATAACTCTTCAACTAAAGAGGTTCCCATAATGAAACTCTATATTTATGATCATTGCCCATTTTGTGTTAGAGCCAGAATGATTTTTGGACTTAAAAACATTGACGTTGAGCAGATCTTTTTGATGGAAGATGATAAAGCAACGCCAACGAAAATGATTGGCCGCAAGATGCTACCCATTCTACAAAAAGAGGATGGAAGTTACTTACCAGAAAGCTTAGATATTGTTCATTATGTTGATCAGTTAGCAGAGCCTAAAATCATTCAGTCCGAGGTTTCACCTGAAATTGATAGATGGTATCAAGCTGTTTCTGAAACGGTATATAAATTAGTTGTTCCTCGTTTTACTCAGGCTGAATTTCCTGAATTAAGTACGAAAGAGGCTAGAGCCGCGTATGTTGAGCGAGAAGAAAAGGCATTTGGTGATCTGAATATGCTACTAAAGGAAACACATACCTTGATTGTAGAATTAGAACCTCATATGGATGCCCTTGATATATGGCTAGAAAAACGGACAAACAGTTATAATATTGACGATATCATGATTTTTCCGTTATTACGCAGCTTATCTATTGTGAACGATATCCCATTTAGTACAGTAATACTCAATTACATGAAAGATATTGCGAAAATAACAGGGGTGAGTTTGTTATTTGACCAAGCCAAATAATTTTCTGATTATTCAAATGGTTAAAATCCCATTATTTTTTTATAATGGGATTTTTGTCGTCTTTACACTAATGATAAGTAATAGATTTAATTAATATAATCGCGTAGTGTGTATACCAGCTTATTTCTACCTTGAGTCAAAATTAGCTTTTTACCATGATAGGAAACCACTGAGCCATCAGTTAGCATTCGTTTAATTAACTTATCCCACTTCGATAAATCTTCATCAACGCACTCTAGTTCGGTTTTGGATAAGTGTTTAACTGTCAGAACGGAGTCGCTGATGCGTCCCATGCCATAAAAATCATTGCACATTGTTGCCGAAATAAACATTTTTTCACCGAAAGAGAGTGTTGGCACGCCAACTTTACCCGTAATGGTATTGCCGTCCATTTCAGTCAACACAAAACTGTGATGAATGAGTTGTTGCTCAGTCACGTAATCATTATTATCTGCGCTGACCTTTGCAGTTTGGCAAGTGGTTAATAAAAATCCTAGTAACATTAAAGGAATAATCCGTTTCATTATTTCCAGTCTCTGTTAGGATTTGACTATATTAGGACAAGTGTCACCACGGGCTAATTGGCGGATATTCCCTAATGTTGTTTCACTAATACTAGTTAATGCTTCATCGGTCAAAAATGCCTGATGGCCTGTGAATAATACGTTGTGGCATGATGAAAGGCGGCGAAAAATATCATCTTGGATCACATCATTTGATTTATCTTCAAAAAATAGTTCACGTTCATTTTCATAAACATCCATACCAAGAGAACCTATTTTTTGTGCTTTTAGAGCATTGATTGCAGCAACTGAATCAATTAACGCACCTCGACTAGTATTGATGATCATGACACCATCTTTCATCTTTTTAAACGCTTGTTCATCTAATAAATGGTGATTTTCAGGTGTTAAAGGGCAGTGTAGTGAAATGACATCAGAGTTTTTATATAATGTGTCTAAATCAACGTATTCTGCACCTAAATCGAGAACAGCTTGATTTGGGTATGGGTCATGTGCCAGTAAGCGCATGCCAAACCCTTTTAGGATCCGTAGTGCTGCTTGACCAATTTTACCTGTACCAATAATACCAGCCGTACGGTTATGCATGTTAAAACCGGTCAAACCTTCTAGAGAGAAGTTTGCGTCACGAGTACGTTGATAAGCGCGGTGAATACGGCGGTTAAGGCATAACATCATGCCCACAGCATGTTCTGCAACAGCTTCGGGTGAGTAGGCTGGTACGCGAACGACTTGGATCCCGAGTTCTTCCGCGGCCACTAAATCAACATTGTTAAACCCTGCGCAGCGTAAAGCTAAAATATGAATATTCAGTGCCGCTAGCTCTTCTAAAACCTCACGGCTGGCATCATCATTAACAAAAATACAAACAGCATCAGCCCCAACAGCATTTTTTGCAGTTTGTACGGTTAATGGAAAATCAAAGTATTCGATATTAAAATCAAAAGCGGATCCTTGATTGACTTGATCCATATGTTTGCGATCATACTGCTTAGTACTATAAGAAACGATTTTCATCTAAGGAACTCCGTGTACTATTTTAGGAACCAAAACAAAAAATAATAAGGTAGTAAAAGCCGGTAGCTACCAAAACTTAAATCAGAATAAGATAATTATTACTGTAAATCACCAAAAAAATACGGAAAATAATGAGTTATTAAACTTTGACTCTTAATAATAGTCGTTTAGAGATAAACAATATTAGTCAACACGAAAACAAGGACGCAGTTTAATGAAAAGGGCACTGAAATATTTATTGTTAAGCGTGATCGGGTGCTTAGTGCTCTTATCAGTTTTATGGGTAACGGTAACCCGTTGGCTTCCTGTTGTCGCTAAAGTTTATCTACCTGAGAATGTGACGTTGTCATTAAGCCAACCTGTTTTGAACAACCAGCAGCTACTGGTTGCTAACATACAACTGAAAGTGGGTAATTGCTTGTGGTTTGATGCTAAAGATAGTCGTTTTTCTCTTTTTCCCATGCATTTATTGGTGAAAACACTGTCTGAGGATAACCAATGCCTTAGCCAATTATCGAAAAATGAACATACTGATGACTCACCCATTTCAATTATTGATATTATTGATAGTCTCCCTGCGTTTTCTGTTGTAATTGAAAACGTAGAAGTCTCTCCTTGGGGGCAATATCAAGGGAGTTTTTGGTTACATAATCGTAAAGGGGCTTCACTAGCACTAGACTATCATGGTGAAAATGTTGATTTATCCGCTTATATCACGCCAACTAATCAGCTAGTGATTGAACGTTTTTCTGTTCAATTACCAGATCAAGAACAACGTCTTTATCTCAATGGTGAATTTGGTTTGCCGTTAACCACCGATGAGCTTCCTTCTACAGGTGTGCTAGATGCGGAATTTGTTTTATCTCATCCTGCAAAATTGTTACAAGCTAAATTACATTGGCAAGATAAGCAGGGGAGTATTTCCCTTTATGATAAAAGTACGGGGGATGAGATTGCACATTTGCCTTGGCAATTTGATGCAAATGTTTTTCGTGTTGTCGATGGACGCTGGCAATGGGAAGAAAGTGGTATTCCATTACATGGTGGCATAGCATTCCAAATAAAAAATTGGCAGGCAGATATTGCTGATATGGTCATCAGTGGCCGCACAAATATGGTGACCGAGGGTAAAAAAGGGAAAGCAAACATTGTGCTAACGCTTCCTGAAAATAAAATTAATTTACTTGAGACCGCGATTACGTTTGGGCTAAATGGGCAGCTGAAATATGATGATATGATCTTGGATATTCATTTGCCTTCTCAAATTACAGGGCCGATTGTTGCTCCGGCTATTTCATTTCGTTCTGGCTCACTCTTAAGAGCTTACGGTCGAGTATCGCCAACGTTACTTTTACAAGAGGCTCGCTTGCCATTAGCTGGAACAATGCTGAGTGCTGAAGGTATTTCTGGGCGCCTACAAGCTATTTTGAAAGTAAAAGAGCAGTATTGGGGGAGTTTTGCTATTCATTTAGATGGGAAAGCGAACAAATTTACGCCTGACCAAGGTAAGTGGTTTTGGAATTACTGGGGAAATGCTCATTTACCTTCACTAGCCGCAAATTGGGATATAAAAGGTCAAGGTAGCTGGCAAGATACCTTAATTACTCTGAATACATTGAATACAGGTTTTGATCAGATCAAATATGGGTTACTTTCGATGAAGGCTACCCGCCTAATTTTAACGAAACCTTTATTGTGGCAGCGTGATCCAATTAAAGAGCATTTTCAAGGCGAATTACAGCTCACCAGCGATCGTATGCAATTTGGTTCTGCGAGTTATTTACCTAAAATTACCACCAATGCAGCGCTTAATGGGAAATCACCTGCTGATTTTCTATTGAAAGCGGATTTAAGCACGAAAGAAGTCGGGCCAATTGTGATTTTTAGCCGTTGGGATGGTGAACGTTTTAGAGGGCAAGCACGTTGGCCAGAGCAGTCAGTTAGTGCATTTCAGACCTTGATACCTAGCGATCTTGGGATAACCTTGCGAGAGGGTAAATTATTTTCGCAGGCAGCATTTTCCATTGATCCAGAAACAGGATTTATCGCGGGTGGGCACTGGCGAGTGGAAAATACTGGATTGTGGCTTAAAGATGGTGAGGTTAGTGGCCTAAATTTTGTTTTACCTTGGAAGTTGCAAGATAGTACTTGGACGTTAGGTGAAAAATCACCAGTAAAGTTACGCATAAAACAGCTAACCAACTTGTTTGAATTAACCGAAATTCGTGCTGATTTATCAGGAACCTATCCACCGACAGAGATAAAACCCTTAAAACTGAGCAATGTAGGGTTTAAGATGCTTGGAGGAGAGGTTAGCCTAGATTTATTACGTTGGCCTCAAAAACAGCCCGCGACCATTCGATTACATCAAATTGAATTGAGCAGACTATTTACTATATTGAAAGTTACGCAGTTTGCCGCTTCAGGCAAAGTTGATGGTGAATTGCCTTTTTATCTGAATAATCCCGAATGGATTGTACGCAATGGTTGGATGGAAAATAGCGGCCCGCTTGCTTTACGCCTTGATACTCAATTTGTTGAATCGATTAAGAAAGATAATATTTCTGCGGGTTCAGCGATGGGCTGGTTACAATACCTAGAAATTTCACGCAGTCGCACTGATGTCAACATCACTAATTTAGGCCTATTAACGATGAAAACGATCATTCAAGGTTTTAATTCACAAGAGTCTAAAAAACGTGAAGTTCACTTAAACTATACACACGAAGAGAACATTTTTCAGCTGTGGCGTAGCTTACGTTTTGGTAGCAACTTGGAAGAATGGTTAGAAAAGAACCTCTAAAGGAAAAGGAATAAAAGTGAAAACTTTAAATCTATGCGCATTCACGTTAATGAGTATGATGCTGACAGGGTGCTTAAGGGTCGAGGTTGCGACACCTGATAAGCCTATTAATATCAATATGAATGTTAAGATTGAACATGAAATACAGATCAAAGCAGATAGACAGGTTGAAGATCTACTTAAAGAAAACAGTGACCTTTTTGGTAAGGTGGATACGCAATGAAATATTTTTTTCGAGTACTGCTCTTATCTAGCTTATTCACATTCTCTGCTTACGCACTAACGGTTGATGAAGCGAAAGATCAAGGCTTAGTTGGCGAAACATTGTCAGGTTATTTAGCGGTGGTTAACACCAATAATTCTACAGTGACTCAATTGGTGGATGATATAAATCGCGAACGTGAAATTAAATACAGTGAAATAGCAGCAAAAAATAACCTACAGACTAAAGATGTTGGTAGAATTGCGGGACAAAAGTTAGTTGAGCGAGCCGGTAGTGGCGAATATGTTCGCGGTATTAATGGGCAATGGCTTAAGAAAAAATAGTCGCTATATGAAATCATTTGTTGATTAAATAATATTGATACATTTTGACTGTGAATAGATGCGCTCAAACTTGCTCAATTATAGAAATAATATAAATAATAAGGATTTAACAAGTGAAATCCATACTGACAGCTCTAGAAGCTGATATTGGACAAACTTCATTGCGTGATCAGTGGTTGCTAAAAAAGCGCCTCCATGGGATGACTAAAATTACTAATGAAAAGTCACGCGCCGCGGTATTAAATACGATTAAAATAGATATTGAAACAGCTAAGCAAAAAATAGCCAATAAACTGCTAAATCCAGCCAAAATTATCTATCCAGAAAATTTACCTGTTAGCCAAAAGAAACAAGTTATTTATGATGCGATAAAACAACATCAAGTCGTGATTATTGCCGGTGAAACCGGATCAGGAAAAACGACGCAGATACCTAAAATCTGTCTGGAGCTTGGGCGAGGTATTAAAGGATTTATTGGTCATACTCAGCCAAGACGTTTGGCTGCTCGGGCAGTCGCTACGCGTTTGGCTCAGGAACTTGAAAGCGAAATAGGTACCATTGTCGGCTATAAAGTTCGTTTTAATGACCAAGTCGGTGATAATACCCAAGTCAAATTAATGACTGACGGTATTTTGCTGGCAGAATTACAAAACGATAAATTATTGTTGCAATACGATACGATTATTATTGATGAAGCGCATGAACGTAGCTTGAATATTGATTTCATCTTAGGTTACCTTCGCCAGTTATTACCAAAACGTCCCGATTTAAAGGTGATCATTACCTCTGCGACTATCGATCCTGAAAGGTTCTCACGTCATTTTAATCAAGCGCCAATCGTTGAGGTGTCTGGTCGTACTTACCCTGTTGAAGTTCGTTATCGCCCAATTATGGGGGATGATAATGATAGCGAGCGAGACCAGATAGATGGCATCATAGATGCAGTGAATGAACTTGGGCAAGAAAGTGCGGGTGACATTCTTATTTTCATGAGTGGTGAGCGCGAGATCCGCGATACCGCAGATGCATTAACAAAATTGCAGTTACGTCATACTGAGATCCTACCGCTATTTGCTCGTTTATCTAATAGTGAGCAAAACCGCATATTCCAACCTCACGGTGGGCGACGTATCATTTTAGCGACGAATGTCGCAGAAACATCACTCACTGTACCCGGTATTAAATATGTTATTGATACTGGGTATGCGCGGATCAGCCGTTATAGCTTTAGAACCAAAGTACAACGTTTGCCGGTTGAACCTATTTCTCAAGCATCGGCTAACCAGCGCAAAGGGCGCTGTGGGCGTGTATCAGATGGTATCTGTATTCGTTTGTATTCAGAAGAAGATTTCCTAAGCCGCCCAGAATTCACCGATCCTGAAATTTTAAGAACTAATCTAGCCTCAGTTATTTTACAGATGACCTCAATTGGTCTAGGGGATATTGCTGCGTTTCCATTTGTCGAAGCGCCAGATAAACGCAATATTCAGGATGGTGTAAAACTATTAGAAGAGTTAGGTGGTATTAAACCACATAAACAAACAGAGCGAGGTTATACACTCACAGATATTGGTCGCCAATTAGCCCAATTACCTGTGGATCCTCGTTTGGCTCGAATGGTAATTGAAGCAAGAAAGCATGGTGCAGTACGTGAAACCATGGTGATTGTTTCTGCTCTATCGATTCAAGATCCGCGTGAACGTCCATTGGATAAACAGCAGGCTTCGGATGAAAAACATCGTCGTTTTCATGACAAACAATCTGATTTTTTGGCGTTTCTCAATCTATGGAACTATTTAA
Organism: Providencia manganoxydans; assembly: GCF_016618195.1. Classification (NCBI taxonomy): domain Bacteria; kingdom Pseudomonadati; phylum Pseudomonadota; class Gammaproteobacteria; order Enterobacterales; family Morganellaceae; genus Providencia; species Providencia manganoxydans. The sequence continues at coordinate 2,410,637 of NZ_CP067099.1, read as the reverse complement.
AAGAGCAGCAAGAAGAGTTATCTAACGCCCAATTTCGTAAAATGTGTCGTCAAGACTTCCTGAATTATTTGCGGATCCGTGAATGGCAAGATCTTTACACCCAACTACGACAAGTCATTAAAGAACAGGGCTTCGCGATTAATAGCGTCGCAGCTGATTTTCGCGGGATCCACACATCATTACTGGCGGGGTTACTCTCCCATATTGGCCAAAAAGATGTAGAAAAACCAGAATTTACAGGCGCTAGAAATGCACGATTTACTATTTTTCCAGGCTCTGGATTATTCAAAAAACCACCTAAATGGGCAATGGTTGCGGAGCTTGTGGAAACAACAAAATTGTGGGGAAGAGTTGCTGCATCAATTGAACCTGAATGGATTGAGCCGCTAGCGGAACATTTGGTCAAACACCATTACAGTGAACCTCATTGGTCTAAGTCGCAAGGTGCTGTGATGGCATCAGAAAAAGTGACGTTATATGGTTTAGCAATCGTTACAGCGCGACAAGTTAACTATAGTACGATAGATCCATTATTATGCCGTGAGTTATTTATTCGCCACGCCTTAGTGGAAGGGGATTGGGTTACTCGTCATGCATTTTTTAGAGAAAACCATAAACTACTTGCTGAAGTTGAGGACTTAGAACATAAATCACGTCGTCGTGATATTTTGGTTGATGATGAGACCTTATTTGCCTTTTATGATCAGCGTATTCCAAATGATGTCATTTCTGCTCGTCATTTTGATAGCTGGTGGAAATCAGCATCTAAGCTGCAACCTGATCTGCTTAGTTTTGAAAAAAACATGTTGATTAAAGAAGATGCGGCGAATGTTTCCACGCTGGATTATCCTAATTATTGGCACCAAGGTGAGTTAAAATTCCGTTTAAGTTATCAATTCGAGCCGGGCACTGATGCAGATGGTGTAACGGTACATATTCCTTTAGCTATTTTGAATCAGGTACAAAATTCAGGTTTTGATTGGCAAGTACCGGGCTTGCGACAAGAGCTGGTTGTTGCGTTAATTAAGTCTTTACCAAAACCCATACGACGTAATTTTGTACCTGCGCCAAACTATGCCGAAGCATTTCTTGAGCGAGTACCAGTACCCGACGGTAGCATTTTAGATAAGCTAGAGCGTGAATTGCGCAGAATGACGGGAGTCACCGTTGATCGTGAAGCTTGGCAGTTAGAACAGTTACCTATTCATTTAAAAATGACTTTCCGTGTGGTTGGTGAAAAGAATAAAACCATCGCCGAAGGACAAGACCTTGATGTATTAAAAAATAGCTTGAAAGAGAAAGTGCAAGAAACACTTTCGGAAGTGGTTGATGATGGTATAGAACAAAGTGGCTTACATATATGGAGTTTCGGTGAGCTACCGCAGCGTTATGAACAAAAACGTGGCGGATATTCAGTCAAAGCTTACCCTGCATTAGTTGATGAAAAAAATAGTGTTGGGATCCGAGTATTTGAAACTGAGTTTGAACAACAACAAGCAATGTGGGCAGGTGTTCGCCGATTACTATTACTAAATATTCCATCGCCAATTAAATATTTACATGAGAAGTTACCGAATAAATCTAAACTCGGTTTGTACTTTAACCCTTATGGTAAAGTATTAGAATTAATTGATGACTGTATCGCTTGTGGTATTGACCAACTTATTGATAGCTATGGCGGACCAGTATGGTCAGAAGAGGGTTTTAATCAGCTGCAAGATTTTGTCCGTGCTGAGTTGAATGATGCGGTTGTTCATATTGCTAAACAGGTTGAACAAATTCTCACCGCTGTATTTGCTATTAATAAGCGTTTGAAAGGTCGCGTTGATTTTTCAATGGCAATGGCACTTTCTGACATAAAAGCACAAATGTCAGGTTTAGTCTTTAAAGGCTTTGTCACCGAGCATGGCTGGAAGCGCTTAGCTGATGTGTTACGGTACTTAAATGGAATTGAACGTAGATTAGAAAAGTTAGCGATAGATCCAAATAGAGACCGTGCTCAATTAAGTAAAGTTGAGCACGTGACGAATATGTGGCAGCAATGGAAAGCCAAGCTAACACCAGCGCAGTTGAAGCTACCTGAAGTTCAAGAAATTCGCTGGATGATAGAAGAATTGCGTATTAGTTTATTTGCGCAGCAATTAGGAACACCATATCCAATCTCAGATAAACGGATTATTCAAGCAATGGAAAGCTTGAGCCAATCCCTTTAATGATTAGTATAAGCCTGTGAGCCCTCGTTTTATCGCGAGGGCTTCGCGTTTATGGGTAAATAATTTGTAGTGTTGCTGTTGCATTAGCCTTGCCAGCACGAATATGAGGTTGAGTTTGGGTATATTGCGCGGAGAAATAGACGGCATAGGGGCTTTTATCAAAACTAGTTCCTAAATGGAATGGCTTATTTAGGGGAATTGCTTGACCTTCAAAAAGGATTTGTAGGCCAATACCTTCAGCACTGTCCGAACGGTTGTCTAGTGCTATCACTGAATCATCAAAGTAACCCGCAGATCGTCCACTAAAAATAGCACCAACAGCTGTTGCGCCATTACAGTTTAAAGTTAAGTAAAAGGGGATCGGTGATGAGTGGCTACCGACGCCTCGAAATTGGCTTTGCTTAACTTTATTCATTTTGACGCGCTTATGTTTTTCTTGTAATTCACAGCTTGGGGTAATAATTCGAGTGTTGAGAAAACGATAACTTTGCACGATCAAATTACCTATTGAAGCAGCAATTAATTGATGTGAATCGAGTTCACCAGAGCCTGTAGATGACTTGGTTTTAATTAATTGAACTCGGATCCCTCTAAATGCATTCCCACAATAGCGATAACGATATGAAGTGTTGTCGCAAAAGTAGGGTGAATGATTGATAAAAGGGAGCTTAGCATGACTAAACGTGTGTTCTTGGGGAATAAAACGAATACCAATACCATCAATATTAGTTTGATGTGTTGCGTGGTGTTGCTCTGATAATAAAGGAAACAGACTATTATCCCATTGAGCGCTAGTTGGTGTCGGGCAACTTACCATCGGTGGGTATTGATCAATCTCATTAAGTGTAATTTCTTTGATCACCGATCCTGCTGGGAGTCGGTGAGGTATGATGACATCACCGAGGGAGAGAGAATTATGATGTGGAGTAAAGTTGGGCTCATACTGGCATTGTGATGCATAAACGCTTTTTGAGACTAAAATACAACCAATCCATAAACGAGAATTTAATATTGTCATAAAGCTTCCTTACGTTGACATATGGCGGGTAGGTGGTAAAACCCTTGATCAAAGTGCGACGCTAATAATTGATATTCAAACTCACATTGTTGAGATTGTTGTTCTCCCCATTTCAATTTAATAGTACCTGAGGATTCAAGCCCACTTAAGTAAACTTGCCCCATGTCACTAATAATCCCAACATTGATATCTGTTTTTGTATCAATAACGTCTTTAGTACTTAAGCTGGCGATGGCACCAAATGGTGCAAGTGAACCATCAGTAAGTTGGATGGTAAAAAATACACGTTTACCAAGTTTCACGGGGAAATGAACAGCAACTAGGGCGCCTTTCGTCGGCAGAATAGATTGATTACTATCATCAATTTCAGCTTCTAAAGGTAAAGTCTGCGTATCAATAGCAAAACTATTTCTCCGATATGGTTGAAGGTAATTAACGATAGTATGCCCCGCACTGTCAGTAATATTGTTTGTATGATGATCTAAATGAACATTTTTAGTTTCAGGTACAATGATCAGAGCGGCCGTATCGCCTCGACTAGGAGTGAATGTCACCCCATAAGGGTGAGCCACAATGGCGCTGTGTAAGCCATAGTTAATTTGATGGTGTTGGTTATAACCATAACCTGCATTCAACGAAAATTGATGATGTTGGTATTGGGTATAAACGCGTGTTTCTGAATTGGGAGCTGATGTTGAGCAACAAAGAGGGTTACGGTAGTTATGTTGTAAGGTATAGGCCATGAAATGATCACCCTCAGTTGTTCCTGTTAGAGTCGCTTGATGATTATGATAACTATTTTGAATGAACTGAGTTTGATAGCTAAAATGTGTATTGGGTAACCAAGCACTAATTGGAATAATCAGAGCAGCGGAGATGGCATGTTCACTCTTTTTATCAATAAAAGAGTAATTCGATTGGTAATTGAGACTAAAATGATATTCGTGAATATTTCCAGAATAGCCAATATTGTATAACCAATGATAATTATCGGTATTAGCAAATTTCTGTTGGGAAGCTGATAATGATAAATTACCATAATGGCTAATAGGCTGTGATATATGTAGCTTAAATGTTTGTTGGGGGTAATGGGGATAATAAGGTGGCATTCTTTTGATCACATCAGATATTTGGCGAATTTTCGGGTTATCTATCCATTGTGTACTGAACGAAATATCGCTACCTGTTGAAACAAATGTTCGCGAATATTCTATCTGATAGGTATTTGAACGCTCCTTATGACTATATGCATGGCTCCAATCAAGAGTAAAATCGCCTAAATAGTTAGTAAATGAACCTCCTACGGTTAAAGATTTAAAAGGCGATGACAGAATTGCGCCTGTATAGGTTGTTAAGTGATTATTAATTCCATATTTTATTTCACCATGAATAAAATAGGGTGTTAATGTTCCTTGTTTTTCTGTGGTTTTTCCACTATTTAAAGCATAACGAAATTGGCCTGACTTTATCATTAATGGAGTAGATGAGTATGGGTAAAGATATTTACGTACTTTACCATTGGTTTCAGTGATCGTCATTTCAAAAAAACCTTTATGGCTAAGAGGTTTTAATCTATTTAATGTAAAAGGACCAGCAGGTAAGTGCTCATTATAAATAACAATATTATTTTGTGTCACGGTTACTTGGGATGGACTATAATTAATGCCTTGTAAAATAGGAGAAAAATAAGAATCATAATCAGGATACATTAACTCATCATTTGATAGTGATATCCCTTTAAATGTGAAGGGCATAAAAAATGATGAAGCTAGATAATACTCACCTATAATTAATTGACTTTTTAATAAAGCAAGTGGATAAGACAAGGTGGTGTTATAAAATTGCCATTTATTTTCTTGTGAATAGGTAAAGTTGTTACGTAATCGCCAACCAAGATAATTAAAGCCATTTTGTAGTGAGAGATTAATATGGTTGTTTTTTTTTAGTTTATTATTTGTATTGTGACTACCAGAAATATCATATTCAATGAAGGCGGATGTTATTCCATGATCCCAATGTTCTTGCCCCTCATTTCCATAAGGCAACTGATTGAGGTATATTTGTGGTATATTGATATTCAATACTAAATGATTAAAATCAAAATAATCAGAATAACCATCAATAACTGTTTCTAGATTATTACTCGTGATATCATTATTAATAGAAAACAGAGTATTAATAATATGGTTAGTTAAGCCCATACGTATAAGATGTTTTTTAGTAAACGTTGGGGATAATCGATTTTTCATACGTTTAAACTGAATGTTTTCTGTGAATGATTTTTGGTTGTTAATAACAATATCAACAGAATAAAACCCTTCGGGTTGATTATCTAAATGGAATAATATATTTTCTACTTCATTTGTATTTTCAATGTGATCTAGAGCTTCTAAGTTAAAATGTTCTGCTTGAGTAGAAAAGGAAATTATTATTGCTAGTAATAGAGATATTTTATTTTTATTCATTGTTTAATAATAGTTTTTGTGATGTTAATTGTGTTTTCCCACCATAGTCATTTAATGCATTCCAATATACAGTGTTAGGCTTGGAAATGGGAATTTCCCATGATAATTCACTAAAAGGAGCAATCATTCCTGGGTCAGTGATATCAATACCATCAATCCTCAACTCCCTAAGTGTAATGTAATGACCTGTTGGGTTCTTCGCAGTTAGAGAGTGGTTTCGGTAATTGAATAATAATTTTTTAAAGGCAGAGTCGGCAGTTTTACTTAATGATTCAGGACGATAAAAAAGTTTAAAACTTGATTTCACAACAATATGAAGACTGTTTTCAATATTTTCACTAAGAGAGGGTAATGATTTAATATGTAGCCAATATAGTGTTTCTTTATTATCTTGAAGTGATGGTTTAGTTTTTATTATTCTTAACTTATTTATTGCTTGGGGATTTAGTTTAAATAATGGGGGAGTGAGTATAAAATCATTAGTTTTATAGTTTTCTTTTTCAATCCATGATTGGATAAGATAGGTTGTATTTTCCTCTGGATTCTCTATAGATAAGGCAATTTCACGTTCATTTTGTGAATAAATAAAACGCGTGCCATTAATTACGATACCACTATAACAATTAAAAGTTATAAAAAATAAAATCAATAATATATTTTTCATAATAAATAAGGAGAGAATATATTCTCTCCTTCCTCTCTCCACTTTATTGATAAATAATACTAAAATGTGCTAATGCATCTGCGGAACCTGGCGTTACTTGATCGCTAGTCGCGATGTATTTAGCGACAAAATTCATTTCAACTGTTTTACTCGGTGATATTTCCTTAAATTGGGTGCTACCATTTAAAGGAATACGGCGAATACTATTTTCTTCATAAAGGGCAACTGCTACACCAGTTGCTGGCGTAGAGGTTGGATTATTTGAAAGGCTTAATAAGCTTGGGTTAGATTGATCGGTTTTTCCATCAAATTTAAACTGAATTTTTTTATAGTCAGTAGGGCAATTGGATAGCGTGATCCTAAAAGGTGTTGCTGCTGCAACACTATTTTTATTATTGAAAGAGGAGGCTGAAACTTTGCCCATATTAACAACTTTATGAACTGAGTCAGTATCAATGGAGCAAGCTGTGGGTATTATACTACCTACAAACTTTATTTCACCATCAACAGCGAAAGACAAAGAAGAACTAAAAGATAGAATAATTAGTACGTATTTTAATATATTTTTCATTATATAACCTTGTAAATGATGTATTGCTATGTTTATTTAAAATAACCAACGAATTGTGCGCAATATAATAAGGCCATTTAGAGAACGAAAAAGAGGTATTTTTAGATAAACTAAATCAAGAAATTTACGCATATTTTTTTATCAGTAGTAACTACTTTCTATTATTTGAATTAGTAACTAGATATTTTTTTAGGTTAATATGCTGATAATTTTCTTGTGAAAAACAAGAAAAGGGTACTAATACTAAATTAGTTAACCATTACCACTTCATTTAAATAAGGTAGTTTAGTTACAACATGCTAGTGGGTGGCGTTAACCTAATGCAGCAAAAGCGCGGAATGTAAGTATATAAAAAGGCTATCAAGGGAAAAATGTGAGGAGTGGGAGTAAATAGTAAACAAAGGTGAGTAGAAGAGGTCACTACATGGAATAACCCATGTAGTGACCTAGTGAAGCACTATACAAAAAGATAGTACGTAGCAGGAATGGCTCCAGCTATGATGGCAAGCGCGGTTATTTTTTCAATGCTGCTTAAAGCGACTTGATTTGATTGTTGTGAACGTGCATACCAAAAAACAAGTATTCCTGGAGCATAGAGTACAACGGATAACATCAAATTAATAAGTCCAGAAGCATACAATAGCCAAAGGCCATAAGAGCTTGCGACAATGCCGACCATTAATAGTGGCTTATTGTGACGTTCAAAAGCCACTTTAATCAAAAAGGCCCCAACCAAAAAGTAGGGTACCAAAATCATTTCTGAGGCAATAGTCAACAATGTATTATAGTTACTACCGCTTAGCCATATCAGAACTAAAGAGAGCTGTACTGCACCATTTGTTAGCCACAAAGAGGATGAAGGGGCATCGTTATTATTTAATTTGTTAAAGATCTTTGGGAACGATTGATGTTGTGCTGCGATATAAGGCACCTCTGCTGCCATAATGGTCCAACTAAGGTAGGCACCACACACAGAAATGATCAGCCCTGCGGCGATAATAATTTCACCGCTAGATCCAATCAGATTTACCATCAAACCTGCCATTGATGGATTTTTTATCTCGGCAAGTTCAGCTCTTGGCATAATGCCTAGTGAGAGCAGTGTGACTAAAATATAGATAATTAATGCAGAGCTGACGGCAAAAACAGTGGCTAAGCCGACATCGCGGCGATTTTTAGCACGCGCTGAAACGACAACAGCGCCTTCGATACCAATAAATACCCATAGGGTAATTAACATTGTGTCTTTGACTTGTTGCCATACAGGCACTTCAAGGCTAATCCCACTAAAATCTGCGTCGAAAATATCAAGTTTAAATGCAATGAATGCCAAAACAATAAACAAACCTAATGGGATCAGTTTTGCCATAGTCGCGAGTTTGTTGATACCCGCAGCGGTCTGTACACCACGTAACACAAGATAATGCACAAACCACAATAAAATCGATTCGCCAATCAATGCTTGCCAAGTATTACCATCACCAAAAATGACTCTTTCAGGGGTATCAGTAAAAAAGCTAATGGCAGCAAAGACAATGACTAAATAGGAAACATTGGCGACAACCGCACATAACCAATATCCCCAAGCCGAACAAAAGCCAACCAGCTCACCAAAGCCTTCTTTTGCATAGGTAAAAATTCCGCCATCAAGGTCTGGACGTATACGCGAAAGTAGTAGCAGTGAAAAAGCAAGAAATAGGATACCAATACCCGTGATCGACCATCCAATAATCAACGCTAGTGGACTAGCAACTTCAGCCATGTTTTGTGGCAGGCTAAATACACCGGCGCCTACCATGGAACTAAGAACGAGAGCGGTAAGGGCAGTGAGACTAAGTGTATGTTTCAATGTATTTCCTGGTTATTCTACAATCAGAAGTTAAAATAACGTTAAATCTATAATTTGTCTGCGCATTTAAACTAAAACGGTTTTAAATTATAGATAGTTCATCTATTAGTACGATAAAGTGCAGGGATTCTACAAGGAAATGGCAGTTATGCAATGGGAAAATATGCACTTCTAGAAGATTTTTATTCAGATAAGAGATTGTGAATGTGGGGTAATTAATCTAGAAAGTAAAAGAGCCAGTTCTTTCGAAGCTGGCTCTTTTTAAAGCGTGATATGATTTATTTGAATAAATCAGCACTAATTGTCACACTACCACCGTTAGACTGCCACTCACGAGTGATATGGAAGTATTTAGCACCTTTCGCTTCAGCACGCTTGGCGATTTGGTAACGAACTTCAGGTGTATTGGTGTAATAGCCAGAGAAGGTAATCGAATCAAATGGTACCATTTGTGCAGCTGCCATTTTATTGACTTCTTCAATTACATAACCACTAGGTAACGTTACACTGGTTTTACCCGGAGCGCTGCTTGAAGTTTCAAAGAAACGACCAACAGCAACAGTAGGCTCCTCTGATGACGCTACACCTGGAATACGTACTTTCTTAGCGGCTTCGCCACCTTCAGCGAGTAATGCTCTACCTGCTTCTGAATCTGCGGGAACAACAGCGTCTTCAAGTTGAACTTGGCGTTTAGGAGCATCTTTTTTGTAAATATAAGCAGTTGCGAGGGTATTACCACCATCGTTTACTGCGACGTTACGCACCACATAGAATGAAGCTGCATCTTTTTCTTTGGCTTTTTTAGCAATGGCTTCGTATAGGTCAGGCTGAGAAGGGTAAAAACCATTTACAGTTACAGCATCAAACGGTTCATACTGTGCAGCATCTGCCTTTGACATTTCTTCAACACCGCCAAATACACGGCGCTTAGTTTCTTCTACTGATTTAGCATCTTTTTGGTAAAGATCTGCAACAACTCGCATATTACCGCTATCACCTACATCATCTAAGCTTTGGATATAAAAGGCATAAGCGCCCACTTTATCAGCTCGACGTGAAACGGCATCGGATGCTTCATAAATAGCATTAAAGCGCCCAGTCACAGTTATGCGCTCATAAGGTTTTAACTCTTCTGCCTGTTTGGGCGTCAGTTCAACAGCTGCCTGTGTAGCAGTAATACTGATTAATGATAACACCGCGGCTGCGATGGCCGTAGTTTTCAGCTTCATACAAAATCCTTCCGACTTGCGCAATTTATTTTAAAAGTGCTGGATCTTAGTTGTAACACATGCATGTGATTATTACACGTAACTTGCCAAGTTGTCTCATCATTTTCTTTTTATAAGAAATAAATAATGATTGACTAGTCATTATTACCAGTTTTTTTAAGCTATCCAGTGTTTTATTGACCTAAAACTAAGATTTTCACTGCGAATTCCATTTACTGTCTAAGAATCGAGATCAATTATGGATCAAGAAGCTTATTTTCAGTAGGTTATTAGGACATGATAAGAGTGTTTTGACTAAAAATAAGACTTTTCCATCTAATATGGTTAATTTTTAGTAAACCTGAATAAAGACAAAATTACTTTAGCTTTGAAAAGGGAACATTATGCGTATTGGTATACCAAGAGAACGACTTGCCAATGAAGCTCGTGTTGCTGCTACACCATCAACAGTGGCTCAGTTACTTAAACTCGGTTTCACTGTTTGTGTAGAAAAGGATGCGGGACATTTAGCTAGTTTTGATGATGTAGCATATGAGCAGGCAGGGGCCGAAATTGTTGATCGTGACACTGCATTTTCGGCTGATATTGTATTTAAAGTTAATGCACCATCAGAAGATGAAACACCATT